>NZ_JACVPJ010000029.1 GCF_018881975.1 Polynucleobacter sp. JS-Safj-400b-B2
CCAGCGTTCCCACATTAAAGCCTTCTGGGTGGCCGTGTAATAGATTCGGGGCCGTTGTTTCATGAGCAACACTCCTTTTGCTTACGCAGTTTGTAGTGTGTTGCATCGATCAGTTGAATTCAAGGCCAATAGCAGTCGATCGTATAGCTGATTTTATATGGTGCGCCATTTAACGAAGCTGCCATCAAAATCAACTATAGTGCTAAAAGTTATGTGGGTAGTAATGCCATAAGCTGATAATTTGCATGTCTAAATAACTTGAATGGCAATCATAGTATTTGTAAAAATTTCTCTTTCTAATTTAATTAAACTGGATAAATCAAGATGACAATCGAGCCGAATAATCCCAAAAATTGTGCTAACGCCATAGTTAAGATGCTCGAAAATCATGGGGTTACCCATGTTTTTGGTATCCCTGGAGCAAAGATTGACAGCCTCTTCATCGCTCTTAAGCACTCAAAAATTAGGCTTATTCTTTGTCAGCACGAGCAGAATGCTGCTTTCATGGCTGCGGCATTTGGACGGTTAACCGGCAAAGTGGGCGTTTGTATTGCGACATCTGGACCTGGGGTTACTAATTTAACAACAGGTCTTGCTACCGCTACAAGTGAGGGCGACCCCGTTCTAGCAATAGGTGGAGAAGTACCTGTAGATGAGCGTCTAAAGAAAACACATCAATCACTTGATTCCACTGCCTTAATGAAGGCAGCAACCAAGCTCTCAGAAGAAATTGTGACTCCTGATCAAGTGGGTGAAGCGTTAGGTAATGCGATCCGTGTTGCTGAGAGTGGACGTCCTGGTGCCGTATTTTTGTCATTACCTAAGGATGTAGGTCTTGCAGATTATCCGGGTGACGTAAACGCCAATTGGGGCAAGAAACTGCCCATGGGGCCAGCAGCTAAGTCGGCAATTAATGATGCTCTTAGCATCCTAAAATCTAGTAAACGTCCCATTGCTATTCTTGGTATGCAATCATCGGGCCAAGATTCATCTGAAGGGCTAATCAATTTCTTTAAGAAGTCTGGTATCCCTTATGTTTCTACTTTCCAAGGTGCAGGAGCCTGGGTTTCAGAGTCCAGTGGTGCAACTTATGCTGGGCGTATTGGCTTATTTCGTAATCAACCAGCTGACAACTTGCTTGATCAGGCTGATGTGATTCTGACAATAGGCTATGACCCCATCGAATATGATCCCTCAATTTGGAATACCAACCTAAAACGCCCGGTTATTTGCCTAGATGCTATTCCGGCCGATCAAGATAATGCATTCTTGCCTATTGCGGAGTTAATTGGTGATATTGGTGAGTCTTTAGATGTGCTTTCAGCTCAAATTACCACCCAAATTGATCCTGCATTTATCGCCTCTGCCAAGGCCGCCGTCAAAGAAATTCAAGACACTCTTGACGAAGGCAAGTTAATGAATAAATTCCCTGTTGAACCTCTGCGTCTCGTTCATGAGCTGCAAAAACAAATGACATCGAATACTCACGTAGCACTGGATGTTGGATCTAATTATATTTGGACCAATCGTTATTGCGCAGCTGATCACTCGCGTCAAGTTTTGGTGAGCAATGGTCAGCAAACACTTGGCGTCGCGATGCCTTGGGCTATTGCTATGAGTCTGCTTTATCCAAATGACAGAATTCTTTCCTCATCAGGTGATGGTGGCTTTCTTTTCACGGGAACTGAGTTAGCTACAGCCGTAAGGATTGGGGCAAAGTTTGTTCATGTGATTTGGGATAGCGGCTCTTTCGATATGGTTGCTTTTCAAGAGCAGGCGCACTATGGAGAAACCGCTGGAATTAAGTTAGGTAGCTACGATCCGGTGAAGTTTGCGGAATCTTTTGGTTGCAAAGGCTATAGCGTCAAATCTGCGGATGAACTACCGGATATTTTTGAAGAAGCCTTTAAATCAGATGTGCCTGTTTTGATTCATGTGCCAGTTGACTATAGTCTCAATGAGCGCCTAATGCAAAATGTCAGTCAGAACTTTATTAATTAACCAATATGGCAAAGTCTAAAATACCTGGCAGTCAAACTCTTAATATAGACATTTCAGAGTCTCTTAGTAATGCCTTAGAAAAACGCTGTCAGGAGACTGGCGAGACGATTAGTCATGTGGTTCAAGATTCGTTAGCAAAAGCACTTGGAGTGGAGCATCATACGCTTTATCAGGTATCCACATCAGCCGCTTTAGTCCAAGGCGTTTATCAAGGATGCGTCACAGTTGGGCAGATCAAAACGCATGGTGATTTTGGTCTCGGCACATATGATTCGCTCGACGGCGAAGGTCTCATGCTAGATGGTCATGTTTATCAAGCGCTGGGAGATGGCACAGTGATTAAGCCAGCGGATTCTGTTTCGGCTCCTTTTTGGGTAAGCGCTGAATTTCAAGCCGATCGAAGCCTAGTAATTGACTCGGTGAATAGTTGGGAGGATCTTTGTAAGCAGATTGATTCCATTCGCCGCTCTGAAAATCTTTTTACTGCAATTCGTATTGATGGTGTATTCGATGAAATTCATTACCGAGTTGCCTGTAAGTCTGCGCCTGGTACTGATCTCGTGACGGCTACAAGTCATCAAGCTGAATTTACCTTAAAAAACATTAATGGAACCTTGCTGGGATTTTGGTCGCCAACCTATGCAAGAACCTTCAATATTCCCGGCTATCATTTGCACTTACTATCTGCTGACCATCAGCACGGCGGTCACGTTCTGGGAATAAGCGCTAAGAATCTAAAACTTCAGGTAATGGACGCAGATAATTTGACATTGGCCTTGCCTGAATCACCAGAATTTCTCAAGGCGGATTTATCTGGCGATCCAGCAGCTGCACTCAGTAAAGCCGAAGGAGCGCAAACAAAATAAACCCTCTTGCATCTTCTTCAATTACTAGGTCAATCCCAGCTCAGCAACTTGATGAGCGACTGCTTTGGGTCTTGATTTCAACCCGTCGATGCAACAGTTAGGGCAAAACGTTCTGCCGGTGTTTGATAGTTTAGTGTTTTTCTAGGACGTTCATTGAGTTGCCTTGCTACAGCATTGAGTTTGGCTTGGGAGTAATT
>NZ_JACVPJ010000030.1 GCF_018881975.1 Polynucleobacter sp. JS-Safj-400b-B2
ATTTAATGTATTGCCATTACCATCAACGGTAGCACTTGCGCCATTGGCAAGAGTAATAGTGGCGTTTGAGAGAGCTATGCTTGCACCAGAGCCGCTGATTGTATCCGTTATTGCTCCAGTATTGGAGCCATTGATAACTTGCTCATTTTGCACGCTTCCGCCAGTGTAATTTTTAATATCAACCGTTGCACTATTTTGACTAAGTGTATCTGATGCTGTTGCAATGATCTGCCCGGATGAATTGGTTTGAGATACGCCAATGACTTCAACCGATCCAATAGTGGTAACCGTTACTGATGAGTTGATTGGCGCATTTGATACAAGAGAAGCGGCGCTGACGTTATTATAGGAATTGAGTAGCTTATCAAAGTTTTGCGTACCATTGATAATGCTGTTGGTAATACTTTGTTTAATAGCATCGTAATCAGTGCTACTAGACGTATATCCAGCCGCAGCACCGGCCACCAAAGCCGATCCAGCTATAAGCACAACCGGTCCAAGGCCTACAGCAGTTATTCCAACGCCAACTGCCAAAACTAGTGCGCCAGATACCGATGCATCCAATGTGGCGGAGGTGATTGCTGCCGCTTGAATCTGCCCAGCCGTGTAATGGTTGACATTATTTGCCGAGATTTCACTATAAGAGGTTGCATAACTTAAGGCAAAAGTGGATAAGAAGTTTCCTTTGGTAATAAAGGCTGGGGCACCATTAATCATCTGCCCAACCATGGACTCTGCCATGGCAAATCCTGAGTTAAAGGTGGCTTCTTGTACTGTAGCTGGCATAGTTATTTCCTATAAATATAGAGTTGAGAAAAGAAAGAGGCAAAAAAAATGGCGTTACCCAAAATAAACAGATTGATGTACTGAAGATTAATAATGCCCATCCCCATAGTTTCGAAGTACTCCTTCACCAAAACAAAGTCAAATAGGAGAAGGGGGATGCAAACTAATACCAGTTTCCAGCCAGATTTTTTGTCCGGATGTAATTTGTAGTAAGCAAGAGCTTTATTGATAAAAAGCTTAAGGGAATACGTCTCCTTAATAAATAAGAGCGCATTAAAAACCATTGCACTGAGCATTAAGATAAAAATCTGCTTGGTGAATAAGGATGGCGTCAGGTATGCAAAAACCAGCAAGGAGCAGCTAATGATCGACGAAATCGTGATTGAGAAAATTATCTTCTGGCATGATTCATTGGCGAACTCCCTTAGCCCAAAAAATAAAATAAAAGGAATCACTGGATATGCGTAGTAACACATTGGGGCAATAGGGGGTGTGGTTGCTAATCCCAAAATTACTGCGATCGTGTACTCATTACGTATGTAAAAATTTTTAACCATGGGGGCAGCCTTTGACAATTAACTAAATAAAGCGGACCAGCTCAAGTGCGCTCCAAGGTAGCAAGAGCCCATTATCATTTACCCCCCCCCATTACGATCCATACGTGTTTACCCTTATGGCTGGCATTATTCTTTTTCCTTGGTAAGTAGTGGAGAGAAACGGGGGATTCGAACCCTCGATACTTTTGCAAATATGCCGGTTTAGTAGACCGGTGCCTTCAGCCGCTCGGCCACGTTTCCTATTTGTTTGTACTCCTGCAGCAGAAAAAGCAAGAGCCCCCGAGGAGGCTCTGCACCTGACAGTCGAAACCATCAGGGTAGTGCTGTAAATATTATCACAAGCGTTAATGGGCGTCCGAGTTTGGGCGGGAGGGTCCAAAAATTCTCCCGTTGATTTTCGTGCGCATTAAGTAAAAAATAGCTGCTTTGCGTGAATCACGCTATTTAACTGTTCGGCATGAGTTAGGTTCATAAATTCATGGCGTGCCCAGACGATGCTTGCGGCAATATCAACAAATTGCAATGCCAGTGAATTCTTACTCTCAAAAGGAGTGGTTATTAATTGAGTTTGAGCACCAACAATGGCAAGTTCTGTGCGCAAATAGTCATGTAGCGAATGTTTTAGTTCGGCGCTGATGGATCTGGCGTCGGGTATGAAGTCAACCTTTGGATGCTGTTTTAAGACATCTATCAAGAGCAATTTCACCATGTAGTTGTAGAGGCCGTTTGGATGATCTTTGAACGCCTGGTTGACGCGTTCCTTTGAAACGGTTATGGCAAAAAATTCTATGCTTGAGTGAACCTCTTTTATCTCAACTATTTTCCGTGCAAATTGGGCGCGCTCTTTACTGCTTAGGTGAATGGATTTCAGTTCACTTGAAAGTTTTCTGCCTCTAGCCTTATAAAGACCTCTGACAGCCCTCTCAAGTTGCGCTATTTGCGAAGTGTCTAAAACTGCTGCGACTAGAGTCAGGTATCGACTTGAACCACCTTTTTGATAGGGGGCGTCAAATTTCCAGCCTAGGTCTCCACTTTCGTCTAGATAAATTATCGTTGTCATAAAGAGAAAAAGCCCTTTACAGGGCTTTTAAGAAAAGGTGCGGTACCCAAACTTGACGCGTTTACAACGCGCTTACGATGATGGCGACATTTTTCGCAAGCTAATTGGGTGTTTGATTACTTATACCGCCTCGCCACTTCCTTGTTTATAGCGCATCATGCGCCAAATGTCAAATTTATGCATCTATGCGCCGGATGCTAGAGAGAGGGGGCCATTAATTTGCTGACTATAAACTGGAAAGATATCCCAAGCGTGACGCCAGTCGGATCACCCCCGCTATGCAGTGATTGACCCATGGGGGTAATGATACAGCTTTAGTGCCTGCTCGACTTTTAGTTGATAATTGTTGTATCAATAGCCGTTATCAAGGCTAAACAAATCAAACACTTAGCGACACCGTAGAGATGTTTTTATGATACAGTCCTCCACAACTAACCATTTGATTTAACAAAGTAATTGCGCCGACAGTTAACTTGGCTACGAACCAAGGGGTCGTGGGTTCAATTCCTGCCAGCCGCACCAACCTATATAGCTCAGCGGGCGATGCCCTTTTGAGTTTGTATCATAGAAGTACTTTTGTATCATAGA
>NZ_JACVPJ010000031.1 GCF_018881975.1 Polynucleobacter sp. JS-Safj-400b-B2
GTTCCCACATTAAAGCCTTCTGGGTGGCCGTGTAATAGATTCGGGGCCGTTGTTTCATGAGCAACACTCCTTTTGCTTACGCAGTTTGTAGTGTGTTGCATCGATCAGTTGAATTCAAGACCCTAAGGGGTCGTTAAAAACCCTTTATTTCATTTTGGCAGTAAGAAAGTCAGTCCTAGAAGCCCACCAAAACCTTTTGCACTCGTAGAATTTGTGGTGACCATATAGGTTGGACCAGCCTGTATCTGAGTATGGTAGCCAAAGAGATTGACAGTTTTGCCGCCGCTCATAGTTAGCTGATTGGCAGCTGCTCTAGCCATATTGTTATAAGTAATCTGACTTGATAAGTTATAGGTCCAAGCATGATTATTCGTATATGAAATAGACGGCTGAACATTTAATAAATTTCCAGACCCGCCCGCCATGTTCCCGCCGACCCCCCAGGAGTTATACATAGCCGCTCCTATAACCCAATGCTCTGGAGTGAAAAATGCAGCAGCTGAAACCCCCAGCCCAGTTTGCATAGGGCCATTGTTAGCATTCGTCGCAGGAAGCTGCAAATATGGCCCAATACCTGCATAAAAATACTCTGCATGCGTAGGCACAAAAAAGGTTGCTAGCTGCATAGGCTGCTGTTGGTTGGCAACCTGTTGGTCATTTGAATTTCGATTAAAAGTGAACAATGGATTTACGATCAACTGCAAATCAGTACTAAGCGCCACTGGAATAATTGGAGTGAATGCAAATTCATTTTGCTGAATTTGGTTATTTGCCCCAAGTTTTTGATTGTAGTTATAGGTAATAGGCAATTGCACCTGTGGATACAGCCTATTTTGCATATTTTGACCAGATATAGCTTCACTGCTCATAGAGCTCGTGGATGATTGAGCTACAGCAATGCTATTTAAGTCGATAAGGGCGATAGCAAGAAGGGGTTTTTGGAAAATAGATTTATTCACAAGAGAAATCAAACTGACATAAGCCTAGCAAGATCAGGTGTTCGATCGAAATGGCTGAAATCAAAACTCGCCGACGCAGGTCTTGATTTCAGAATTTATACACCTAGCATCACAAAGTGTTCTTGTAGATCTTTCCGTCCTTCATAATGACGCGGAAGTTCTTAGCAGGATCAGCAATGATGTCCAAGTTTTGCGTTGGATCGCCATCTACCAATAACAAATCAGCGTAAGCACCTTCTTGAACCACGCCTAATTTACCTTCTGTATAAGGGTTACGCTTCCCAGATAATGCAAAAAGCTGGGCATTATCATGAGTCACAATTTTAAGAGCATGAGCTGGCGTCATGAACTGCTTCATTCCGACTAACTCAGTGTTTTGTTTGTACATATTCTGAGGCTCAAACAATAAATCAGTTCCCCATGCCAACTTGACGTTATTTTTTATTGCCCAACTCCAAACATTGCCTTGGTTTAAGACAAGCTCATGCTTTCTTGCTCGTACATCAGGAGGGAATGATGGGCCAGCCTCATCAAATACTTGAGTGCTTAACCAAATACCTTTATTAGCCATATATTTAACTGTTGCCTCATCCAACAGTTGTCCATACTCAATGACTGTCACTCCAGCGTCAATTGAACGTCTAACAGAGTGAGGAGTATATGAATGTACAGATACATAAGTTCCAAAATCAGTTGCCGCCTCAACTGCAGCCTTAATTTCGTCTGAAGTGAATTCATTCACATAAAGCGGATCCATATGGGACTCGCCACCGCCACTAGTAGCCAATTTAATTTGAGTAGCTCCATTACGTAAATTAAATCGTGTCGCAGTTAAAACCTGTGCTCGTCCATCCACAATGGATGAGAAGCGCACTTGTTCAAGAGGTGTAAGCGGTCCTCCGAAGCTACGTGGCAATTGTTCTGGTACGGTAAAGTCACAGTGTCCAGAGGTTTGACAAATCATCGATCCGCTTGGATAGATGCGCGGTCCAATTACTTTGCCTTGATCTATAGCATCCTTAACCCTAAAAATTGGACCTGCCATATCGCGAACAGTGGTAAAGCCACGCATCAACATGGCCTGCGCCTGTTCTGAAGCAACTTTGTCCAGAAATGCAATATCTGGATTAGGAATAATAATTTGATCTGCTGTAACACCTGCAATATAAAGATGGGCATGAGCATCACTTAAACCCGGCATTAGCGTACGGCCACCTCCTGCAACAACAGTCGCAGTTGTTCCAGAGGGAACTTCAATAGGCTTATTTGAAATCGTTTTGATGAGATTATTCACCACCAAAACATTGGTTGGGGCAGATAACTTGGTAGATGTGCCGTCAAAAACGCGAACATTTTCGTAAAGAGTGGCTGTCGCTTGAGGGGTGGATTGCGCGATTGCAGTCACTGTACTGATTAGGGTGCTTGACACTATTAAGCATTTAATAAATGTTGTCATAATTTTTCAAAGGTGATTGGTTTAACGAATGCAACATTCAAAGGAGCAATTACATACTAAAGTAGACCTAATATACACAACTATTATGGCTTTTAAAGGAATAATATCGTCCCATTTTATGAGCTACCTTATTGACCTAAAGGCTGTTACTGGCCTTGATTTCAACCCGTCGATGCAACACACTACAAACTGCGTAAGCGCAAGGAGTGTTGCTCATGAAACAACGACCTCGAATCTATTACACAGCTACCCAGAAGGCTTTAATGTGGGAGCGCTGGAA
>NZ_JACVPJ010000032.1 GCF_018881975.1 Polynucleobacter sp. JS-Safj-400b-B2
TCTTTAGTTCTGCCGGTTATCAAACCGATACCCTTTGGTTTAATGGCACTACCGGCCAAGAAACCCAAGATGTGCAATACAACAGTAGCGGTCAATATGTTGATGCCATCAATTATGCCAATGGCATTAAAACTGACGAGATGTTTTTAACAGCATCTGGCGCAGAAACGGCCGATGAGAAGTTCAACGCGGGTCACGGTTGAACTGCTGTCAATTTAGTACCACCACCAGTGAGAGTTTTTCCATATTAAATCATTGCATATAACTGGGTTGGATTTGAGTAATCCTGGGTAACATCACCTGTGGTGCTGGTGGTCTGTAACCCAATGAGCTATGAGGTCTTACTTGGTTGTAATGATCTTTCCATTGCTTGGTTAGAACCCTCGCTTCTTCTAGGTTGTAGAAGATCTCCCCATTAAGCAGTTCATCTCTTAAGGTGCCATTGAAGCTTTCACAAAAACCATTCTCCCAGGGTGAGCCTGGTTCAATGTAAGCGGTTTGCACACCAATCTCCTTTAACCAATCCCGCAAGATTCTCGCTACGAACTCAGGACCATTGTCCGATCGAATAAATTTGGGGATGCCGTGGATGACCATGGTATCCGTTAGTTGTTCAATCACCTCTTTAGCCCCAATACGCAATGCGCAGTGGATTACTAAACAAACACGGGTGTATTCATCAATCATGGTGAGCATCCTGATTTTCCTTCCATAGGCATCGCGAACAAAGACAAAGTCGTAGCTCCAGACATGGTTTCGATACTGCGCTCGTAGACGCAGGCAACTACCGTCTTTTAACCAAAGCCGTCCTTTGGGGGTTTGTTTATCGGGTACCTTGAGGCCCTCTTGCCGCCAGATGCGCTTAACCCGCTCCTCTGTAGCCCTTTGCCAACCTGTATTGCGCATCAGAGCGGCCACGGTTCGATAGCCATAACGGCCATAGGTGCAAGCTAAGCGGATGATCTCTGCCCTAAAGGGTTTTTCATCATCACGGGGTAATGGCATATACCGATAGGCTGTTCGTGATAGCCCCACCAAACTGCAGGCAGACCGCTCAGAGACTTGATACTTATCCATGAGCAGCTGCGCTGTATTTTTACGCTTAGTGGGGCTTAGAAGTTTCCCTTAATGACTTCTTGGAGCATGACCTCTCGCAAGGAGAGGTCTGCTACGAGCTTTTTGAGCCTCGCATTCTCTTGCTCTAAGTCTTTGAATTTCTTGGCTTGATCGGCTTTCATACCGCCGTACATTTTTCGCCAGCGATAGTAGCTTTGGGCAGTTATGGATAGAGACTTGCAAGCCTCTTCTAAGGTCTTGCCGTTGGCAGTCAGAACCTCAATCTGACGCAGCAGGGAAACGATTTGCTCGGGTTTAAAGCGAATGCCATGTTTGGCCATAGTACAACTCCTTTTTGAGTAAAAGATTATCAAAATCTCACACTTGGAGTGGTACTAAAAATCACCGCCGGTTGGCGACTAAGTTGGATTTAGCGCCAGCAGGCAAAGCATCTCCCAATAAGAAAAGTACGCAGCAGTTGCCACTGCACGAGAACGTGCGTGGCTCGGGCTACTACCACTAGCGCTTCACTGATTTTTTAACCAACCCAAAAGGAAACCCAATGCTTCATCAACACACCATCACTTCGCTTCAAGCACTAAGATTAGAGGGCATGGTCCTTGGCCTACAAGAGCAATTTACGCAAAGAGCGTCAAGCGATCTCTCGTTTGAAGAACGTCTTGGACTCTTGGTGGATCGAGAGCTCACCTACCGA
>NZ_JACVPJ010000003.1 GCF_018881975.1 Polynucleobacter sp. JS-Safj-400b-B2
AATTACTCACAGGCTAAGCTTAATGCCATAGCTAGGAAACTGAATGAGCGCCCTAGAAAGACACTAAACTATCAAACACCGGCAGAACGTTTTGCCCAATCTGTTGCGTTGACCGGTTGAATCCAAGGTTCTTTTACGTCATTGACAGTATTACCTGCCGCCTGTATTTCATCCATCGTCCAATAACGAGGACCATTTAACAAAACAAATGAGGCATCAAAATTCTTCGCAATAGATTCTTTGGTCAAGGTTTTCCACTGTGCTTCAGGACAAAGATTAAGGCCTTGCGTATTAAATACTTTTACCTCTAAATTGAGCCAAGCTCGTTTGCCCACCAGAACTTCGCAATAACGCTGGTTACGCAAATTAGAGACACTTTTCTGAAATACCGGCTGAGAGTCAGCCGATTGGGCAATTGAAGCCCTACAAAGAAGGGCAGAACCCATGAAGAGCAAACCTATTGAAATGAAGTGGGTTGCTTGATTGCGACTAATCATTTTGACGCCCGTTCCAGTGGTAATGTTCGGTACAGCTTACACCTATAAATAAAAAACGCCTGGTCTTTTGAACCAGACGCTCTTATTTCTACAGCCAGATAGCTGGGGAAATTAACGGCTATTACATAATGCTACTCATTCTGCCAGTGTTGCCCATATCAGACATACCACCAGCAGATTCATCTTTTAGGTATTCGATGATACGAAGAAGGTTTGTTGAGTAAATTTAAGAACTAGTCGCCTTAGGAAACTGCCTACGGGCGGTTTTTTATTGCGCTAAGATACGTCATAGAAGCGTCGACAGAATGCTTCATCACTTAATAGGTGGAGACAATATGCAATTCAAATCAGCATTTATTGCTTTTTTAATCTCAATATGCGCAATTTTTTGGGTAGGATCAGCCAGCTCACAAAGCAACTACCCTAACCGAACCATTCAAACCGTCATGCCGCTTCAAGCAGGAAGTGGCGTTGACATCTTGATGCGCCCAGTTGCCCAAAAAATGGGTGAAAGCCTAGGTCAAGCAATCACAATAGAAAACATTCCAGGAGGCGCGGGATAATTGGCGCAGCTAAGGTTGCACAAAGTCCCGCTGATGGCTATGTCTTGGGCGCATTTAATGACAGTATCCTAACGATGTTACCCAATCTATACAAAAAGATTGATTACGATCCGATTCAAAGTTTTGCTCCAATATCTGAGGTAGCTGCGATTACTTTTGTGATGGTTGCCAACCCAACATTTCCCGGAAATACCGCAGCAGACCTAGTGCGTATTGCTAAAGAAAAGCCCGGTAGGATTGACTATGCATCTGGGGGCAATGGTTCACCACAGCATATTGGCATGGAAATCTTCCGCCAATATACTGGCGCCCCAATCGTTCACATTCCTTATCGTGGAGCTGCTGCAGCAGTCACTGACGTCATGGCAGGCCAAGTACCAGTGATGATCAGCGCTTTATCGGTTGTACTTCCTCATATTCGCGCTGGGAAGCTAAAGGTATTGGGAGTGGCGAGTAAAACACGGTCTCCGCTGCTACCCAACGCTCCAACAATTAGTGAGAGCGTAAAAGGTTATGAATTCTCAACCTGGAGCGCCCTACTAGCACCCAAAGGTACTTCACCAGCAATTATTGAAAAACTAAATGAGTCTTTAGCAACTGCGCTAAGAGATCCAAAGCTACGTGAACAACTTATTCAGCAAGGCTTTGAATTTGTCCCTCTCGGCCCAGATCATTTAAAAGAAATGATTGCACAGGGATTGGTAAAGATGAAAAAAGTGATTAAGGATGGCGGTATACAGCCTGACTAATTCGAGAAGAACCAAATAAAAAAGCGCCTGGTCTTTTGAACCAGGCGCTCTTATTTCTACAGCCAGATGGCTGAGGAAAGTAATGGCTATTACATCATGCCGCCCATTCCACCCATACCACCCATATCAGGCATACCACCAGCACCAGATTCATCCTTTGGCGCTTCAGAGATTGCGCAATCGGTAGTCAACAATAAGCCAGCAACAGAAGCCGCATTTACCAATGCAGTTTTTGTGACCTTAGTTGGGTCGATAACACCTTGTGCAACGAGGTCACCGTATTCACCAGTAGCCGCGTTGTAGCCGTTATTACCTGTGCTTGCTTGTACGGCATTAACAACGACACCAGCATCTTCACCGGCATTGCTAACGATAGTACGCAATGGCTCTTGCATAGCGCGCAATACGATGCTGATACCGGCATCTTGATCAGCGTTATCGCCTTTCAAGCCCTTGATACCTTGCATTGCACGAATCAACGCTACGCCGCCGCCAGGAACAATACCTTCTTCAACAGCTGCACGAGTTGCGTGTAATGCGTCGTCAACACGAGCCTTCTTCTCTTTCATTTCTACTTCAGTAGCAGCGCCAACACGAATCACTGCAACACCGCCGGCCAACTTGGCTACACGCTCTTGCAATTTTTCCTTATCGTAGTCGCTAGTAGCTTCTTCGATCTGAACACGAATGTTCTTCACGCGAGCTTCAATCGCTTTAGCATCGCCAGCACCGTCAATGATGATGGTATTTTCTTTGCCTACTTCGATACGCTTCGCTTGACCCAAGTGCTCAAGAGTTGTTTTCTCGAGTGTGAGACCGATTTCTTCAGCGATCACTGTACCGCCAGTCAAAATCGCGATGTCTTCCAACATTGCTTTACGACGATCGCCAAAACCTGGAGCCTTAACAGCACAAGTCTTGATAATGCCGCGAATATTATTCACAACTAAAGTTGCCAAGGCTTCGCCTTCAACATCTTCTGCAATGATCAACAATGGACGGCCAGACTTCGCTACTTGCTCAAGTACTGGGAGCAAATCACGGATGTTAGCAATCTTCTTGTCAAACAAGAGAACATATGGGCTTTCCAATACGGCAACTTGTTTTTCTGGTTGATTGATGAAGTATGGAGAGAGGTAACCGCGGTCAAACTGCATACCTTCAACTACTTCCAGCTCGTCTTCTAATGACTTGCCATCTTCAACAGTGATAACGCCTTCTTTACCCACTTTTTCCATCGCTTCTGCAATGCGCTGACCAATACTGTGGTCGCTGTTTGCAGAGATAGAACCTACCTGAGCGATTTCTTTAGTAGTGGTGCAAGGCTTGCTGATTTTTGCAAGTTCTTGGATAGCTGCTGCAACAGCTTTGTCGATACCGCGCTTCAAGTCCATTGGGTTATGGCCTGAAACTACATATTTCATACCTTCGCGAACGATAGACTGAGCCAATACAGTAGCGGTAGTTGTACCGTCACCAGCGATGTCAGCAGTTTTGGAAGCAACTTCCTTAACCATCTGAGCACCCATATTCTGGAGCTTATCTTTGAGTTCGATTTCTTTTGCTACGGATACACCATCTTTAGTGATTGTTGGCCCACCGAATGAACGCTCGATCACTACGTTGCGACCCTTTGGTCCCAAAGTTGTTTTCACTGCATTAGCAAGAATATTAACGCCTTCGACCATTTTGGTGCGGGCGCTATCTCCAAATACAACATCTTTTGCTGCCATGATTAAATTCCTCTCTTAAATACCGAAATTACTTCTGTACAACAGCCATGATGTCGTCTTCACGCATCACGATGAGTTCTTCGCTGTCAACTTTTACTGTTTGACCTGCATATTTACCAAACAACACACGGTCGCCTACTTTGACGTCAGGTGCATTTAATTTGCCGCTGTCATCGCGCTTACCTGGGCCTACTGCTAGAACTTCACCTTGATCAGGCTTTTCTGCAGCAGCGTCAGGAATGATGATTCCGGAAGCAGTTTTTGATTCTTGATCTAAACGCTTGATGATTACGCGATCATGTAAGGGACGCAAATTCATCTCTTCTCCTATGTTAGTAAGTGTTAACTATTTAAATAAACTATATAAATCAAAGATTTATAATCTCTTCACACGGAAGCCAAGGGTTATTTAGGTACAAATCACCTTTTAGCACTCGCATGTAGGGAGTGCTGATTATATAGGTCTGAATCCTTGGATTTCAAGAGCAGATCCCCATAAATTCTTTAAGGATTTAGCCCCTATCTATACTTTGGACAGGCTGGTAGGACAATTCCTACAGATAAATCAGCCCAAAGCCCTTACCGCTCCAATCCGTCCTGCCTAGACTGGACAGTCACCGATTGGAGAATGCTGATGAGCCCGAAATCCCGGCTGTACACACTTGTAAAGGCATGGAAGAACAAACCCTCCCAAGAAGTACGAGACGCCTGTGGCGACCCCTGGCTTGGCCTAAGCAACCAAGCCCTAGAAGAACACCAATCCTGGTCTAAGCGACAGGCAATTAGTCATGAACCCATTTTTAACTGCAAGGGCACAAAACTGACAGGATCTTTATTTAGACCACTTCTTATTGCGTCCAATATGCAATTACTACGCCTTTTTATGGAGGGTCTAGACACTATTGCATATTGGTATCGTACCGGTCGCTTTATTCCCGGCATCTTGCCAATACCAACGCATGCCATAGCCACAAGCGGATATATAGATGCAATGAGTGAGCTCATTTTGAACTCACGCCTACCGGTTGGCTTAGTAAACATTGGCATTCTAACAATGCCTGAGTCCAACATTTCTGATGCATGCAAAGAAGGATTGCTACGCTTACGTCGGCTTGGCGTCTTACTGCATTTTATGAAATTTACTGGAAGTGTTGAGGAGTTGCAGTGGATCACAGAGATGCAATTAGAAGGTGTACATATTGACATGAGTCAGTTTCGTGAGCGTGAGCTAGCAAGCGGTGTACTGGCCCAACTCAGGCAATCATCCTATTCCCCTACAAAATTTTATGCCAGCAATATCGGGCTGGTAAAGGATTTAGAAAGTGCTTCCACTCTCATTGCCGACCATTCTTATGGTGGGCTCATGATGCCGCCTGTCAGCCGCCATCAGATGCTACAGATTAACGATAGCCGTATCGCTAAAGCCATTTTTTCGCTGCACCCTCATCAACACCCAAACCAAAACGGAGACAAGTAATGAGAAAACGCGTGATGTTGGTAGATGACCATCCAGCAATGCTGATGGCTCTTAAAAGTATGTTGCAAGATCAGTTGTTATTTGAAATTGCAGGACAAGCCCAGAATGGTGAGGAGTGCCTCAGATCCATGAAAGAGGTTAATCCCAATATGGTGATTCTAGATTTAGATATGCCCAAGACAGATGGCTTTGATGTCATACGCCGTATCGGATTAATGTATCCCGAAGTTCGAATGCTTGTTCTCTCCAGCATGGACGAAGCAGTTTACGGCGGTAGAGTTCGCTCCTTAGGTGGTCATGGCTTTGTAAATAAAACTGCTGGGGCTGATGTGATCTTAGCCGCCTGCGTTGCTATCTCGCAAGGTTACAACTTTTTTACTCATGGTAAAAATGGTAATAGCTCATTAACTGATAACGATAAGCTGGCTTTAATTTCTGATCGAGAATTGCAAGTCATGAAATACCTCGGCAAAGGAAATACCAATCAACAGATCTCTGACATGTTGCACATCAGCAATAAGACTGTCGCAACTTATAAGACTAGGGTCTTTGACAAATTAGGGATTAACAATATCGCTGATCTCATCTTGTTCTGTCGTATGAACAACATTATCGAAAGCTAAGTCGCAATGCATCGATCTATCATGCACATTACCCTTTTTGTCATATTGACTGGCTTTATGGGTAGTACTTCTGCAAAATTACTCAGCTCAACAGAGCAAAGGTGGATCGATGCCCATCCTGTGGTGCGTTTTAGCATTCACGAAAAATATGCACCCTATCTAGAAATTAATGGAAGGGGGGAGTGCGGGGTCTTTCATGGCCTATTAATTAAGTTAGGTGAATTTACCAAGCAAGAATTTCTGCCAAAGTGGCGCAAAACTGATCAAGAAGGACTTCAACAACTCGCTGCCGGAGAAGTCGATTTCATCATTGATCCCCCAGTCTTGGATGATGAATACCTCAAGTTCGGCTCATTATCGGAAGCAATCTTTTGGGGTCACGATGCCATTCTGACAAGGCGATCAAAACATGATATGCCTATTGAACCAATCAATATTGCGTTCTTTGATCGTGGTTTTGAAAACCCGCCAATACCTAAACAGCTTCAATCCAGTTCATCTAGTCATATCGATACACTAATCATTGATCTTCTCAAAAAAGATGTTGAAGCACTTGTCTTACCGCTTCGCTTAGCCCAGCAACTCATTCAACAATTGGAAGGAAGGGATCTAAAGATTGATGGGCTTTACAGCAGAGAACCATTTGCATATCGCTGGCTCATTTCGCATCAAGATCAGGCTTTACATGGTGTACTTGGACGTTTTCTTAATAATCTAGACCCAATCGCATCTCGCCAACTTTTTAACCTCAATCCATCCACTTTTGAAACAGAGACTGCCACTCCAGCTTACTTCATGCCCTGGTTCTCCACCTTAGGGATCCTGCTCATTGGCGCCTATTGGTTATGGCGCATGCATCAGAAACAATCTCTTCAAAAACAAGAAGCAGATATTCTGATGTCATCAAAAGAGCAGGCTGAACATGCAAATGCTGCGAAGTCCGCCTTCCTTGCCACTATGAGTCATGAGATTCGCACGCCAATGAATGCAATTTTGGGTGTTCAAGAACTCTTACTCAAGAGACCTCTTCCTGAAAGTGAAAAAGCTTTATTGAAGAGTGCGCACTCATCAGCAGAATCTCTTCTCGGAATCCTAAATCAAGTTCTGGATCTCTCAAAAATAGAGGCCGGTAAACTCACACTCAATATTGAACCCTGCAATCTCAATGCTTTGATAGATGATATCGATTCAGCATTTACGACAGTAGCCCAAAAACAAAGTCTTCAACTTCATACCTCTAAAGACCCACGCATTGCGGAAGTTTTAATGCTAGATGGATTGCGCTTACGTCAAATATTGCAAAACCTCATTAGTAACGCAATAAAATTCACTGATCAGGGTGAGGTTTATTTTTCAATTAGCGTCTTGGCAGATGATCATGCAGGGCAACTGATTGAATTCAGAATTATTGATACGGGAGTTGGCATGGGATCGGAAGAAATTGCCCTTGCGCTGCAACCTTTTGAGCAGATACCAGGCACTACTGAACAAGCAAATGGAACTGGTCTTGGTTTAACCATCACCAATCATCTTGTTACCTCAATGAATAGCCAGCTCTATTTTGAAAGCGCCCCTGGCTTTGGAAGTAATGTCCATTTTTGTCTCGCATTCCCCCGAACGACCATAGCTGCAACTAGTCCCTCAACTTCAGAACATACCAGCCCCTCCAGAAGACTAGTATCTAAGCACGCTCAAAGCGATGAGCCCCCGTTACAAGCCCTAGTAGTCGAAGATCATCCCGCAAGCCGTCAGATTATTTCTTTACAACTTCAAGTCTTAGGTATCGAAGTATCGGTTTGTGATAACGCTATTTGCGCACTTGATCTCATAGACCAACAAGATTTCGATCTACTCCTAACCGATCAATCCATTCCAGGCATGCAGGGGTCAGAACTTGCCAAGCACCTACGAGATAAGGGACATCAAGATCTCATCATTATTGGAATTACTGCCGATATTTATGCGCTAGATTCGCGTCAACAATTTTTAGCTGCTGGTATGAATGCTGTTCTCATAAAGCCATTAAGCCTAATGACATTAGAAAATGAACTATCTCGTTATTTCATATCCAAGGAAACGGATGATGCACCTCTCCCCACAAAAAAATTGGAAGCATATTCATTTGATGCTTTTGGCAATCTCTTAAAAGAAAACCCAGAATACATTCTGGTCATCCTAGAAGAGATTAAAAAGGTTCATGATGAAGTCCTTGAAACCATCAAGGACGATAAATGCAACGAAAGCGACTTCTGTAGACTAGTTCATAAGGTGAAAGGGGGCGCACAGTTGTTGAGCGCCCAATCATTTGTTCAGGCTTGCGAATCCTTAGAACAAGAGGGTAATCTAAGCGTTAGGATCAGCACCTTCATCCAATTGCTAGAGGCGCAAAATCAAATCATTCGCCGTTATCAAGCAAGATATTCAAAGTTTTCGTCTTGGGAGTAGCGCTACATCCAGTAATGTGGGTTTATCCTATGGGAAATGCATCATTTTTTTCCTCGCTCCCTGGCCATAATAGCGGCCGTCTTTTGGCTAGCTAGCTCTTTAGCCAGCGCCAATGAAAACGCGCCTCCAGAAATTCCTAAGGCCGTAAGCAGTAGTCTAGAGCGCAATCAAATACCTCTTGATGCTGTAAGCATTTCAGTTTTAGAGATTGAACCTGGTCGCTCCGGAAAGAACCTAGCCAAGAAAGTTTTAGATTGGCGCAGTGGCGATCCAATGAACCCTGCTTCAACTATGAAGCTACTCACCACATTGAGCGGCTTAGATATCTTGGGTCCACAGTATCGCTGGCGAACCAATGTATATACCGATGGTGTGATTCGTCAGGGGGTCTTAAAGGGCAACATTTATTTGCAGGGCACTGGTGATCCTAAGCTCGTTCCTGAAGAGCTAGCAAAGATGATGAAAGATCTTCAAGGCCTTGGCATTCAGAAGATTGATGGTAATTTATTCTTTGATCGAAGTGCTTATGCACCGAGTGCGATGGAACACAATACCATTGATGGCGAATCTCTTCGCGCCTATAACGCTCCACCAGACCCTTTGCTCTATGCGTTTAGAACAATCTCGTTTCAGCTGGGTAAATCGCGTACCGCAGACTTTATAGATATTAACTATAGCCCACCCTTGTCTCAGCTAAAGGTATCCAATCAGATGCAATTAGTTGATCGTTCATGCGATAACTGGAAAAGTAATATTCGCTTTAATTTGGATCCAGAAGGCGTCAGCAATACCGATCAGCCCTTAACTGCTCAGTTCTCTGGTGCATTTCCGAGCTCCTGTAAGGGCGTAAACTTTAATGTCGTCGCATTAGATGCCAATACCTTTCTAACGCAAGGTTTTGCGGCCGCCTGGGAATTAGCCGGCGGTACATGGACGCAGCCGCCGGTTGGCAAAGACGGTGCTGTACCGCTTGCAGCACGACTACTACTTCAGTTTGAAGGTATTTCATTGGCAGATGATGTTTTAGACATCAACAAATACTCCAATAACGTCATGGCTCGCCAAGTTCTTTTGACTCTAGCGCTAGAAAAAATGGGTAAGCCTGCAACCACCGCCAACGGTGACTTAGTGATTCAGAGTTGGCTCAAAAAAAATGGTTTGGACTTTGAGGGTCTGATTATTGAGAATGGCTCAGGGTTATCGCGCAATGAAGCAATCTCAGCAAGTCAGATGAACCAACTTTTATTGACTGCTCGCAATCTTTCCGTGGGTGATATTTTTTATAACAGCCTACCGATTGCCGGTACAGATGGCACGATGCGTAATCGCTTGATGAGTCAACTGCGAAAATTTTTACACCTTAAGAAAAAACCAGAAGCTAGAATTAAGACAGGCTCACTTGCAGATGTGCGGGCAATATCAGGTTATGTTTTAAGTAAATCCGGAAAGATGTATGCGGTAACTTCATTCATCAACCATCCCAATGCCTGGAAAGGTCTAGATGCTCACGATCAGTTGTTGTCGTGGTTGCTTGAGGATGGGCCAGAACCAAAGCACGCGCGCTGAAGCCGGTCTCTAACGCCATCCCACTCCTCGCCTGCTGGCGGCTCCGGGAACAAAATCAAATCCCAGCCTTGCTGGTCTAAATCACGCAAGGAGCGATATAGCCTGCTAGCAAATGTGGTCGGATCACTAGAGACAATTACTTCTTCAACATCTGTTGATGGATGATCATCGAGAACCAAAGAAGATTCAGAATCCCAAACCGCTACTGCAACCCTAGACTTGATATCCGGAAACTCACTTAAAGCATCCAAGACACGGCCAGGAGCATAAAGGCGTAATGGAGTAGTTGGTGCGTAATGTGCCTTGAGACTTCCAGATACCCTGGGTAAATCGACAGTTACTTCGTTACCACTCTTTACCTCTCCAGGTTGATATACCTTCACACCTGTTTTGGCAAAGATCTCACTTGGAGTAATAGAGCCCGGTCTCAGAAGTATGGCCTTATCGCCTGAAGATAAATCGATGATGGTTGATTCAATACCAACTTCACAATCGCCGCCATCCAACACCATTAAATCCAACATGCCCTCGAATTCATGACGGACATCTGCGGCACTCGTAGGGGAAACCTTACCAAAGCGATTCGCTGAAGGGGCTACAACACCACCTTTAAATTTACGCAACAGCTCTTGAGCAATTGGATGAGAGGGCGCACGAATGGCTACTGTATCTTGCCCACCTGTTAACTCATTTAAAACGCTTTTACCCTTCTTAAAGACCAGAGTTAATGGTCCTGGCCAAAAGGCATTAATTAACTTTAGCGCTTCTTCAGATAAATCTCTTACCCACGGCGCTAATAGTGCTACCCAATCAATTTGGGTTTGATCGAATTTATCTGGAGCAGCTAAATGAACAATTAAAGGATGATTTGACGGGCGTCCCTTAGCAATGAATATTTGCTTAATCGCTTCAGGATTTTTAGCATCCGCACCCAAGCCATAAACAGTCTCAGTGGGAAATGCAACCAAACCTCCATCACGCAATGTTTGCACTGCTTCATTAATCACTGCTGATGATTGCATTGACGTACTATCGGAATTTCCCCTAGACATTCTAGGGCTCGATCCCTAATTCAAGAGCAACAGCTGCACAATTTTGGCGTGCTTCATTAAGGGCTTCACCCAAGCAGTTAATGTGACCCATTTTTCTACCAATTCTGGGGGCAGATTTGCCATAGAGATGTAACTTGGCATCAGGATGGGCTAGTACTTTATCCCAAGCAGGCTCTTTTGGCTGATCTTCATTCCCTTCAAACCAAAGGTCGCCCAATAAGTTCAACATAGATACTGGAGCTAACTGACGGGTGTCACCCAAAGGCAATCTAGCCATTGCTCTAACCTGCTGCTCAAACTGGCTGCTCACACAGGCATCCATGGTGTAGTGTCCAGAATTATGGGGACGCGGCGCGATCTCATTAGCAATAATGTCGCCATTCTTGAGAACAAAGAACTCAACACAAAGAACGCCAACGTAATCAATCTTCCGAATGAGCGCCTTAGCAGCATCAATGATTTTCTTTTCTTGGGCAGGCTTAAGTGAAGGGGCTGGCACAGTCGAGGTATGCAAAATACCCTCGCGGTGAATATTTTGAGCAACTGGATAAGCCACTACAGCATCGTCATAGCCACGCACTACTAAAGCCGATACTTCAAAATCTAAGTCCATACGCTTTTCTAGCACGCACGGTACACGCCCGAATTCATTCCACGCATTGGTCAACTCTTCGAGTGAATAAACAGTAATCTGACCTTTGCCGTCATAACCCATACGAGCAGTTTTTAATATTCCAGGAAAGAGATCGATAGGAGTATGCGCAATGTCTGCTTCATGCTCAATCACAAAGTTGGGGGCCGGCCCAATGTTAGTTTCTGATTTCCAAGCAGCCAAGAAATTTTTCTCAGCAATGCGATTTTGAGCCAATGAAACGCAACTGCTGCTTGGCGCCACAAAGACCCCCAGAGCCTCCAACTCATCTAAAGCTTGAGCGGGCACATTTTCAAACTCAGTACTCACTGATGAACAGAGAGCAGCCATCTCTTTTAAAGCAGTACTATCGGTGTATTCAGCTTGAATATATTTTTCAGCAATAGAGCCTGCAGGGCTATCTGAGCCTGGATCAAGTACGCAAACCTTATAGCCCATCGCTTGAGCAGCCTGAGTGAACATCCGCCCCAATTGACCGCCACCTAAAATTCCTAAATACGAACCCGGCAAAATGGGCTCCATACGATCTGCCATGTAATTAATATCCCGGCAAATTCATTGAACGCGCAGCATCAGACTGCTTTACACGAAACTCTTCTAAGCGTTTCGCCAAATCAGCGTCATGCAAAGCTAAACCAGCAATCACATGCAGGGCAGCATTAGCAGCACCAGCCTCTCCAATTGCGAAAGTAGCGACAGGTATACCCTTTGGCATCTGCACAATGGAATAGAGAGAATCTTCACCGCGCAAATATTTGCTTGCAACGGGAACGCCATAAACTGGGACGATAGTCTTAGATGCAAGCATGCCCGGTAAATGGGCTGCGCCACCTGCTCCAGCAATAATTGCCTGCAAGCCGTTAGCCAGCGCTTTTTCTGCATACTGGAACATATCGTCAGGCATACGATGAGCGGAGAGGACTTTAGCTTCATGAGCAATACCAAATTGCTCGAGCATTTGAGCAGCGTGCTGCATGGTGTCCCAATCTGAATTGGATCCCATCACTATTCCGACGATTGGCCTCTTGCTCATTTACCTCTCCAAATACCTTATATCTATCAAGGACTCTATTATCCTCGAGTTACACCTATCCGTTAAGCAGTCTTAGTAAGACGGGTTAGCGCTTCACGATACTTTTGGGCAGTCTTTTCAATTACATCTACTGGTAATTGAGGTGCAGGGGCTGTTTTAGACCATAACTTACCATCCACCATAGCGGTTTCAAGCCAATCTCGGACAAATTGCTTGTCATAAGAAGGCGGGTTTGAACCAACATAGTAGGTCTCCGCCGGCCAGAAACGTGAAGAATCTGCAGTCAAGATTTCGTCCATTAACACTAGCTGGCCATTTGCATCTAATCCAAACTCAAACTTGGTATCGGCAATGATGATTCCACGAGTAGCGGCGTATTCAGAAGCTTCTTTATACAAACGAATACTCACCTCACGAATTTGATTAGCTAACTTTTCGCCAATCATCTCAATCACTTTTTCAAATGAGATATTTTCGTCATGCTCACCCACTTCTGCTTTTGCAGCTGGAGTGAAAATAGGCTCAGGTAATTTCTGCGCATTCTCCAAACCTTCTGGCAAGGCAATGCCGCAAACTTTGCCAGTTTCTTTGTAATCTTTCCAGCCACTTCCTGCCAGATAGCCACGAACTACCGCTTCAACCAAAATTGGTTTAAGACGCTTAGCCACAACAGCGCGGCCTTTGACCTGGTCTACTTCATCTGCAGCAACGACGGTGGTTGGGTCAACACCAGTTAAATGATTTGGAATAACAGAAGCTAATTTATCAAACCAAAAATTAGCCATTTGATTCAGAACCACACCCTTCTCAGGAATAGGCTCGCCCATGACTACGTCAAATGCAGAGAGGCGGTCCGTTGTAATCATCAATAACTTATCGTCATCTAATGCATAAACATCGCGAACCTTACCTTTAGACAATAAAGGCAATGACTTAATAGAGGTAGCGTACAAAGCGGGCATATTTCAATCACTTCACTATTTGGGTTAATTTGCCACTCTTATATAGCTCTGCCATTTTCTCCAAAGAAATTGGTTTAATTTTGGATGCCTGACCAGCAGAACCAAAAGCTTGGAAACGCGCGATGCATACCTTCTTAGCAGCTTCACGGGCGGGCTTCAAATAATCGCGGGGATCAAACTTAGTTGGGTTTTCAATAAAGTAACGGCGAATCGCACCAGTCATCGCTAAACGGATATCTGTATCGATATTGATCTTACGAACGCCGTTCTTAATGCCCTCTTGGATCTCTTCAACAGGTACGCCGTAAGTCTCTTTCATATCACCACCGAATTCGCGAATCTCAGCAAGCAACTCCTGAGGAACGCTAGAAGAGCCATGCATTACCAAATGCGTATTCGGAATACGTGCATGAATTTCTTTAATACGATCGATAGCCAAAATATCACCCGTTGGCTTTTTGGTGAACTTGTATGCGCCATGGCTAGTACCAATCGCAATAGCTAAAGCATCACATTGGGTTGCCTTCACAAAATCAGCAGCTTGTTCAACGTCAGTCAGCAACTGCTCGCGTGTCATCTTGCCATCAGCGCCATGGCCATCTTCTTTATCGCCCTGCATAGTCTCAAGTGAGCCTAATACACCGAGTTCAGCTTCCACAGTAACTCCAATCGAGTGGGAGAACTTCACCACCTCTTTGGATACGTCGACGTTGTACTCGTAACTAGCAACACTCTTGCCATCTGCTTCCAATGAACCATCCATCATTACGCTAGTAAAGCCGCTCTTGATTGCTGCCATACAAACTGCTGGGCTTTGACCATGGTCTTGGTGCATCACTACGGGAATATGGGGGTAAGCCTCCACTGCTGCAGAAATCAGATGGCGTAAGAATGCCTCACCAGCATATTTTCGTGCGCCAGCAGAAGCCTGCATGATCACCGGGGAATCAGCTTCATTCGCTGCTTCCATGATTGCCGTTACTTGCTCTAAGTTATTCACGTTAAAAGCTGGTAGGCCGTAACCGTTTTCAGCAGCATGATCCAAGAGTTGTCTTAAAGATACTAAAGCCATGATGTTCTCTTAATAAATGTTAATGAGGTTAAAAATAAATCCGTTATGAATCTGTTTTGCGTTTGTAAATGTAAATTACTTCACATGAATAATTTTGAGAGTGTTCGTTCCACCAGGCTCACCCATTGGCTCACCACAAGTTAGCACTACGGTGTCACCTTTTTCGACAGCACCCACTTTTTTTAAGCAAGCCTCTACCTCTTGTAAGGCAGTATCACGATCTTTTGTGTAGTCCAAGCCAATTGGAGTGACATTGCGATAGGTACTTAAAGCCCGCTGAGTTGCAATCTTGGAGGTTAATGCAAAGATCGGCACATGTATATTGTGACGACTCATCCAAATGGCTGTTGAACCTGAGTCCGTTAATGCGGCAATCGCATTGGCATGTAAGTGGTGGGCTGTAAATAGAGCACCCAAAGCAATGGTTTGATCAATACGTGCAAATGTTTGATCCAAAAAGTCGGTATCTAATTTCACGGGGTCTGATTTCTCAGCCTCGATACAAATTTCTGCCATCGCTTTAATCGTTTGAACAGGATACATACCAGCAGCAGATTCAGCAGATAACATTACTGCATCGGTGCCATCTAAAACAGCATTGGCAACGTCACTCACTTCCGCACGTGTTGGTACTGGAGCATTGATCATCGACTCCATCATTTGTGTAGCGGTAATCGTAAATTTATCCGCTTCACGCGCCCACTTAATCATGCGCTTTTGCAAAGCAGGCACTGCGGCATTGCCAACTTCAATAGCAAGGTCGCCACGAGCAACCATAATGCCGTCACTCTCAGCAATAATACTTTTAAGTGCCTCAGGTTCAATGGCTTCTGCGCGCTCTACCTTGGCAATTGTCCTTACTTTGCCAACCCCATATTTAGCGCTCGCAGCGTCTGCCAGTTTACGGGCATACGCCATATCAGCACCATCTTTAGGAAAACTAATTGCCAAGAAATCAACACCCATGGCAATCGCCGCATCTAAATCAGCAATATCTTTTTCAGTCAGTGCTGGTGCGGTCAAGCCGCCACCAGCACGATTGATGCCTTTGTTATTGGAGAGTGATCCACCCTGCTCAACGATAGTAAAAATCTCTCCGCCTTTAACGCTCTCAACTGTGAGAACAACTAAACCATCATTCAATAAAAGACGGTCGCCAGGCTTTACATCACCCGGGAGCTCTTTGTAATCAAGACCTACTTTGGATTGATCCCCGAGCTCACAAGCTACGTCCAGAGTAAATTTATCGCCTTCCTTTAGAAGAATTTTGCTATCGACAAATTTACCAACGCGAATTTTAGGACCTTGTAAGTCAGCCATGATGCCGACTTCTTTACCAGCTTCAGCGGAAATTGTGCGCACTAAGTCATGACGCGCCTTGTGGTCAGCAACGGTACCGTGAGAGAAGTTCATCCGCACAACATCTACACCAGCACGGATCATGTCACGCAAGATTTCAGGCTTTTCGGAAGCAGGCCCTAAGGTTGCAATGATCTTTGTTGCTCTCAACATATTTATTCTTTCGCTCTTTCAGTAAGTATTGCAAAGGCTGGCAAAGTTTTACCTTCTAGGAATTCTAAGAAGGCGCCACCACCAGTAGAGATGTAATCTACTTGATTCTCAATACCGTATTTTGCAATTGCTGCCAAAGTATCGCCGCCACCTGCAATGGAGAATGCAGGTGAGTGCGCAATGGCTGCAGCTAACATCTTAGTTCCACCGCCAAATTGATCAATTTCAAATACGCCTAGTGGGCCATTCCAAACAATCGTGCCTGCATGAGCAAGCATGATCGATAAGCGCGCAGCGGTCTTTGGGCCGATATCCAAAATCATGTCGTCTTCTGCTACTTGATCAGATGAAACTCGGTTTGCGCGGGCTAATGGAGACAACTCATTAGCAACGACAACATCTTCTGGAATCGGCACATGAGCGCCACGCTTTTCCATGATCTCCATGATCTCTCTAGCTTCATCCACTAAATCAGGCTCAGCAAGAGATTTACCAATAGGCAAACCTTTGGCCAACATGAAGGTATTCGCAATGCCACCACCAACGATGAGCTCATCCACTTTCTCAGACAAGGCCTTCAAAATAGTGAGCTTAGAAGAAACTTTGGAGCCGGCAACAATGGCAACTAGAGGACGTTTTGGACTGGCTAATGCACGACTCAATGCATCTAATTCAGCAGCCATCAAAGGGCCGGCGCAAGCAACTGGCGCAAACTTGGCTACGCCATATGTAGTAGCTTCTGCGCGGTGAGCGGTTCCGAATGCATCGTTTACATAGACATCGCACAATGCTGCGATTTTTTTAGCCAACTCATCACTGTTCTTTTTTTCGCCAACATTAAGGCGGCAGTTTTCTAGCAATACTATCTCTCCAGGATTTACTTCAAATCCCCCATTCACCCAATCGCTAATTAATGGAACTTTGCGATTCAGTAAGCTAGCAATGCGATCAGCAACAGGGGCCAAACTATCTTCTGGTTTAAATTCCCCCTCCGTTGGACGCCCTAAATGGGAGGTCACCATTACAGCCGCTCCAGCATCCAAGCACATTTGCACTGCTGGCATCGATGCCCGTATGCGCGTGTCTTCAGTAATGTTTCCAGCTTCGTCTTGGGGAACATTGAGGTCGGCACGGATAAACACTCGCTTACCCTTTAATTGACCTGATTGGGCTAATTCGCTTAAACGCTTAACTTTAAATAAGGAATCCGGCATGAGTTTGGGTAAATAAGTGGTTTATGGGGAAAGCTCCATTCTAAAGGCTCTGGCCCAGCTACCCCCGAGGATCCGAGCCGACAGACTGCCCTGCCTGCTCTACAATAAGGACTTAAATGCATTCTGGGCCGGAAGACCAAAATCTATCGGCTGGTTGCCTGGCTTACAGATACTTAATAGACACAAAAGGTAAAGAAAATGTCGATGTCCGACCGAGATGGCTTTATTTGGACTGATGGGAAGCTAATTCCTTGGCGTGAGGCCAATATTCACGTGTTAACCCATAGCCTCCACTATGGAATGGGCGTATTTGAGGGAATCCGAGCCTATAAAACCCCTCAGGGAACCGCTGTTTTCCGCCTCCCAGAGCACGTAAAGCGCCTTTTTAATGGCACCAAGATCTTCCAAATGAACATGCCTTTTAGCCCTGAAGAGATCACCAAGGGCATTATTGATGTAGTGAACAGCAATAAGCTCGAAGCCTGCTATATCCGCCCAATTATCTTTATTGGCTCTCAAAAGCTTGGAATCTCCCCTAAAGGTAACAGCATCCATACCTCGATAGCTGCCTGGGAATGGGGTGCGTATTTGGGTGAAGATGGCCTAAATAAGGGCATTCGGGTTAAAACATCCTCATTTACACGTCATTTCGTCAATTCTTCACTCGTTCGCGCCAAGGCATCTGGCTACTACATCAACTCTATTTTGGCTAACCAAGAAGTGACTGCCAATGGATACGATGAAGCTCTGTTGCTGGATACCGAAGGTTATGTTTCTGAAGGCTCAGGTGAAAACCTCTTTATGGTTCGTAACGGCATCGTTTACACACCAGATTTAGCCTCATGCTTAGATGGCATCACACGTGACTCCGTTATCCAGATCGCTAAAGATCTTGGCTATGAAGTTCGTGAAAAACGTCTGACTCGCGACGAAGTCTATTCTGCTGATGAAGCATTCTTTACCGGCACTGCTGCTGAAGTTACCCCAATCCGTGAATTGGATGACCGCACAATTGGCGACGGTAAGCGTGGCCCGATCACTGAGAAAATTCAGAAAATATATTTTGATGCAGTCTATGGCAGAGACCCTCAATATAAATCTTGGCTCACTTACGTTAAATAATTTCAGTAATTAGGAAACAGCTCATGACTCAAGCTCAAGTTGTAATGGTGGATGGCAAAGATTTGCCGCTGCACTGCCCCACTAATAAAACACCAGCATGGAACTCGCATCCACGCGTTTTCTTAGACATTACTGAAACCGGTGAAGCCAAGTGCCCATACTGCGGCACCGAGTACAAACTCATTCCCGGCACTGAGCCGCACGGTCACTAAGCCTTATCAGCACCTCTTACTGAGGTGCTGAGTCGGGATACATTACATGCACGGTATTCTGATCATTGCCCCAAACTGGATTGGGGACGCTGTAATGACTCAGCCATTACTGGCATCGCTCAAAGAACAATATCCAGAAGCAAACATTGATGTTCTAGCGAGCACTTGGGTAGCCCCAATTTATCGCGCTTGCCCTGAAGTACATGAAGTCATTGAAGCGAAGTTTGAACACAAAAAATTACAGTGGAACCTTCGCAAAAAACTAGCAAAAAAGCTGGCGACAAAAAAATATCAAGCCTGTTTTGTATTACCCAATAGCCTTAAGTCAGCACTCATTCCTTGGCTTGCTAACATTCCTTTTCGGGTTGGCTATCGTGGCGAATTACGCTTTGGCTTAATTAACTTATCACTAGATAACCCAAGTAAGGTGAATCGGCCGCCTATGGTGGAGCACTATCTTGCATTAAGCCAACTGCTTAATGAAGCGCAATCTGTATCAACAGCAAGCAATCTCGTACCCAAGTTAAATGTATCCGCTACCGCTAATCAATCGGTACAGACTAAATTACTCAATGCCAAAGTTGATCCAGCAAACATCTACGTGATGTGCCCTGGCGCCGAATACGGCCCAACCAAGCGATGGCCCACAAGTCACTTTGCACAATTGGCGCAAAAACTCATTGCCAGCAATCTGCATAGTCAAATCATACTTTTGGGCAGCAAAGGCGATAACGTACTTGCCCAAGAAATTCAGTCTCAGGCAAAGCAAGATAGTCATATTCATAACTGGTGTGGAGATACTTCACTTGATGAAGCGATTGCCCTGATTGGTATGGGTAAAGCGGTCATCAGCAATGACTCCGGCCTAATGCATATTGCAGCAGCCCTCAAAACTCCTCAAGTCGCAATATTTGGATCGAGTGACCCGGCCCATACTCCTCCGCTATCGGATAAAGCTAAGGTAATTTGGCTCAACCTGCCTTGCAGCCCATGCCATAAAAAAGAATGTCCACTAGGTCACTTAAAGTGCTTAAACGACATCTTGCCGGAACAAGTATTCGCTACACTAAATACCTTGCAGCCATAACCCAGGAACAGTAAGCTATGTCCAAACTTGCCAGACTCTTTCACAATGCAGATGAAGTTGTAGAGGCGTGGCGAGATGCACTTCGCCATCGCGATGTGCAGGGTGCCCTAGATATTTGGTTGGATGATGACTCGATCACCTGCGTTCTTCCAGAAGGTCATCGCCTAACTGGTCATGCAGAAATTCGAGAGGGCTTAGAAAGGCTGCTTGCCAAGCAACCTTTATTTTTAGAGCCTATTGCTTGCATTAGTCACTCCGTTTTAGGTGCTGCTATATACGACACAACTGAAGCAGTGCATCTGCGAGTAGATCAAGTTGAAGCGGAATTTTTTCTCAATATTACGCTCGTACTGCTGCAAGATAGTCAAGGTTGGCGCATTGCACACTTGCATGCCAGCCACTCGACTGAAGAAACTTTCGATGCCCCCTCTACTCCCCACGGCTTGCACTAAAGAGCATGGATGATCAAGTACTTCGGTCACTGATGAAGTGGCCAAATGTGCCTGATTGCTATGGCTGGCTTGCCTTAGATCGTCGCGGTCAATGGCGTATGCGAGATGAGTTCACGCAACTCAACAATCTCCCAGGTCAGGTAATTCAACACACCGCTCTGAAAGAATTTATCGTACGTAACTATGCCTGCGATGAACTCGGTAGATACTTTTTTCAGAATGGGCCACAGCGCGTTTACATAACACTAGATGCTACTCCCTGGATTGTAAGAATTCTTCCTAGTGACAAAGGTCTCAATTTTATTAACCAATGCCATCAAAATATGGATCCAGCTGGCGCACTGAGTGATGAGAAGGGCAATATCTATATTGTCGGAAACCTAAATCAAATAATTTATAACGGCAGCGATCGCAAGAACGGTCAATTTACTGAGAGCAATAGTCAAACAATCGCTTTGTTACATGATCATGATTTAGATCAGTTTTCTGGATTAGCCAAGTTACATGAAGAAGCTTGTAGTTTTGGGGGGTCATGGGTTTGGCAAAACAAGCAGTTGTCTTTGGAACCCATTCACTCTGAGGAACTTGCTGCACGCTTTAATTACATAAAAAATCCGCGGCCCTAGCCCGGCATTTTCTTGCCCTGCTCCTTAAGCTCATCTTGATACTGTCGTTGCATTTCACGCAAACGCACATCAATACTAGAGCCTTGATAAAAATCGGAGCCACCAGCAGCGCGAGCAATTCTCAACTGCTCAATCGCTGAAGGCCAAGCTCCCTCTAAGGCATATTTTTCACCGAGAGCGTAATGACGCATAGGGATATTCTTAGCCTGATCATAGGATTGAGAAAGCAAGGTCCACCAAACAATCTCATTAGGCTGAGACCTTGTGCGGGCTTTTAACCATGTGATGGCATCATTAGTGCGGCCTAGTTTTAACTCAGCATTAATCATGGCCGCACCAGCGGCATAAGACTGAGGATAAGCGCGCAAAGTAGCCTGAGCAATTTGTAATGCTTCTTCACTTTTCCCTTTCGCTAAGGCCAGCTCTGAGGCAGTGATGTCTAGAGATAGGCTTTGTCTTTGGATGGGCGATCCTGGTGCGCTTGCCCTCTGAGCCAAATTGCGAGCTTGTTGCAAATCAGCCTCTGCCTGGTCAATTTTTCCTTGGCGTTGCGCTATCAATGCCAGCCCATAGAGGCCTTCCAATTGCTTGCCGATAGCCTGTTGCTTACTGTAGCTCTCAAAAGTATTTTTCAAGTCATACATTCCACTAGATGTGCCTGATTGCTCCATGCGAGCTCGTGCTTTGATGAAATAAAACTCGACAGAGGTTGGAACATTACGCGCCCCCACAGTTCTTGCCCTATCCTGCATATCTGCAATACGGTCTGTTGTTAAAGGGTGGGTTCGAACGTAGCCTGGCACCCCTTTATCCATAATCCCTGTCGCTTTTTGCAAACGCTGGAAGAATCCTGATGCGCCATTGACATCATATCCACTCGCATCCAGAATCTGGAATCCAATACGATCTGCTTCACGCTCCGCATCACGGGAATATGAGAGCTGGTTATTCACTGCAACCGCTTGACCGCCCTGCATCAAACCGGCAGCAGCAGAAGGGTTACGGGAGGCCGCTAAAGCCCCCAGCACCACACCTGCCAGCGCAATCATCATGTTGGTGGTTTGCTTGTCCATCTGACGCGCCAAATGGCGTTGTAATACGTGACCAGTCTCATGCCCCATCACTGAAGCAACCTCAGAATCAGATTCGGCACTGACTATCAGGCCCGTATGAAAGCCAATAAACCCGCCAGGTAAAGCAAACGCATTAATACTGCTATCTTTCACGGCGAAAACTTCAAAGTTATAAGCGCCACTTCCCTGCTCATTTGCGCCCCCAAGTTGCAACTTCCTAGCGGCTTGCAATAGACGGCGCTCCATTTGATTTAAAAAATCATAAAGTGGTAAGTCATTTGAATAATCGGGATCGGGACGAATCTGACGCATGATCATTTCGCCATACTTGCGCTCATCCATTCTGCTTAAGGTGTCTCCGCCAGGATCACCCATGTCGGGCAAAATAATCGTTGGCTGACTTTGCATAGTGCTACGTGTAGGCGCATTAGTGGGACGCGCATCGGGCGATTGCATTGCTCTACCAATATTCTGAATGGCAGCTGAATTACCCTCAACAGAGACATCCCCAGTTGGAGTGGCTGCATATGCAGGAAATCCAGAGAAAGCCAACCCTACCATCAGCTGAATAGCTAAAGCACGGCGCAATAAAGAGGTTTTTGTAATGGACTTTATGTCTTGCATCTCTATATGGTAAAACTTATCCCATGAACAAACTAACTCATTTTGACGCAAGTGGGCAAGCCCACATGGTAAATGTTGGCGATAAGCCTAATACCCATCGTATAGCCATTGCCACTGGCAAAATCACCATGCTTCCTGAAACTTTCAAGATGGTGGAAGCAGGTAGCCATAAAAAGGGTGATGTCCTGGGTATTGCCCGAATTGCAGGGATTCAGGCATCAAAAAGAACATCAGACCTTATTCCTTTATGCCATCCATTAGCGCTGACTCACGTTAGCCTGGAATTTAAAAGCAATCCCCAAGAAAGTAGCATCACCTGCCAAGTCAGAGCAGAAACTACCGGACCAACAGGCGTTGAAATGGAAGCCCTCACTGCAGTCCAGGTTGCCCTACTAACAATCTATGATATGTGCAAAGCAGTAGACCGAGGCATGGCGATGGGAGATATTAAACTTCTTGAGAAGAGTGGCGGGAAGTCTGGAGAATGGAAATCTTCGTAAAGACACCTAAGAATGTTCAATCATAAAAAGCCGCTTTACGGGCGGCTTTTTATTTGAATCTTTACTTAACTATTCTGCATTCCGAAGGTAATAACTGAGGAATTAAATTTGTTTCGGTAGATCTACAGGACCAACCACCTGCCCAGGTTGCGCCTTCCGGTTTAGATAAATCAATAGCCCTAGGGGAGTTGGCATCAGGCTCATTTGTTGGCACTAAATGAAGTGTATTTTTACCTTCAGGCGCTACACTCACTTGATAGTCAATCGCAATAGCACCTGATGTAGTTATTTCAATTAACTTTACGCTACGTGTGGGGGTGAATGTAAAAGATCCATGCGTTGCTTCATCCATAGGAACAGTACCGCGACTTGCAAATGCTTCCGTCACAGCAAGCTTGGCACTGGAGGATAAATTCATACCTTCTACCACTCGACTTCTGGCTATATAGTCCTGATACTGCGGTACTGCCACTGCAACCAAGATCCCAATGATGGCTACAACGACCATCACCTCAATCAAGGTAAAGCCATCTTGATTGCCTTTGATACTTTGAACATCTTGAATATCTTTACTCAGCTTTTGCATATCTTTTAACTCCCTTGGTGAAATACTGCATCATCCAATTTTGCGCAGATTCTCACAAGGAAGTGCGCAACAAAAAAGCCGGCATATTGAGCCGGCTTTTCTGATTTAAAGCGAAGAAATTACGCCGCCTCTTTACTCTTCTCTTTCTTTTTGAGATAAGTGCCAACCAAAAGCACAAAGGCAACTCCAATACCCTCAAAAATCATATGTGCATCTTCAAACGCAGCCTGCATAGAATCTTTTATTGCTGGATCTTCAACCAACATACCCCCTGCTAACAAACCCAATAAGCCAGCTCCCAAAGTAATGATGATTGGGAAGCGATCCATTACTTTTAATAGCAAAGCACTACCAAAAATAATCAACGGAATAGATAAACCCAAGCCAACGATAAGCAGTACCAAGCGAGTTTCTTCTGGACCCTTTTGAGCAGCAGCTGCTACTGCCAAAACATTGTCTAGACTCATGACCAAGTCTGCAACCAAGATCGTGCGAATCGCACCCCAAATATTTGGATGGGCATGCATATCCTCTTCTTCGCCGCTATCCGCCAATAGCTGAACACCGATATAAAGAAGCAAAATAGCGCCAATAATCTTGAGATATGGCAGGGTCAATAACTGAACTGCCGTAATTGTAAGAACTACACGCAAGACAATTGCTGCAGCACTACCCCAAAAAATGGCTTTCTTCTGCTGTACCGGTGGCAAATTACGTGAAGCGAGCGCAATCACAACTGCGTTATCACCAGACAACAAAATATTCGCAACAATAATTGATAAAAGAGCAGCCCAAAATGCTGGTCCTGAAAATACTGATAAATCCATCATGTCTCCTGCGTTTTTATGTTTTAACTACAGATTGCTACTAAAAAAGGATGCTGAATGAACAGCATCCTTTTCGTAATTACTAATTACTAATTACAGCATGGCCTTCAACAAAGCAGCCATCTCTGATGGGTTCTTTGTTACCTTGAAGCCACACTCTTCCATAACGGCAAGCTTGGCATCAGCAGTATCGGCACCACCAGAAATCAACGCACCTGCGTGACCCATGCGCTTGCCTGGAGGCGCTGTTACACCAGCAATGAAGCCAACTACAGGCTTCTTCATATTGTCTTTGCACCAGCGAGCAGCTTCAGCTTCATCTGGACCGCCGATTTCGCCAATCATGATGACAGCGTCAGTCTCTGGATCTTCATTAAACATTCTCATGATATCGATGTGCTTTAAACCGTTGATTGGGTCGCCACCAATACCAACTGCTGTGGACTGACCTAAGCCAATGGATGTCAACTGACCAACAGCTTCATAAGTCAATGTACCGGAACGGCTAACAACGCCAATGCGGCCTTTCTTATGAATATGGCCCGGCATGATGCCGATCTTGATTTCATCTGGAGTAATGATGCCAGGACAGTTAGGGCCTAGTAACAAGGTTTTCTTGCCACCAGCAGCCTCTTTAGCATGCATCTTGTTGCGTACTTCAAGCATGTCACGCACTGGAATACCTTCGGTAATACAAATCACGAAGTCAAGGTCAGCTTCCACAGCTTCCCAGATTGCAGCCGCTGCGCCAGGAGGCGGAACATAAATTACAGAAGTCGTTGCGCCAGTTTGCTGAGCTGCTTCTTTAACAGTTCCATAAATTGGAATATTAAAAATGGACTCACCAGCTTTTTTAGGATTTACACCAGCAACAAAACAGTTTTTGCCGTTTGCGTATTCCTGACATTTTTCAGTATGAAACTGACCGGTCTTACCAGTAATGCCTTGTGTAATGACTTTGGTGTTTTTATTGATCAAAATAGACATATCGAAATTCCTGAATTATTTGTTTTTGGCAACAGCAGCAACTACCTTGGTAGCAGCTTCAGCCATTGAATCGGCGCTAATGATTGGCAAACCAGAGTCTGCAAGAATCTTCTTGCCCAACTCTTCGTTTGTACCCTTCATACGCACAACCAAAGGTACTGTCAGGTTTACTGCCTTACAAGCAGTAACAACACCATCAGCAATTACGTCGCAACGCATAATGCCGCCGAAGATGTTTACCAAAATTGCTTCGACGCTCTTGTTCTTGAGCATGATCTTGAATGCTTCAGTTACTTTTTCTGCGGTAGCACCACCACCAACATCTAAGAAGTTTGCTGGCTCGCCGCCGAACAACTTAATGGTATCCATCGTAGCCATCGCTAGACCTGCGCCATTCACTAAACAGCCAATATTGCCGTCCAATGAGATGTAAGCAAGATCAAATTTAGAGGCTTCGATTTCAGCAGCATCTTCTTCGTCGATATCACGGTACGCAACGATCTCTGGATGACGGAACAATGCATTTGGATCAAAGTTGAACTTTGCATCCAAGGCCTTGATCTTACCGTTGCCTTCCAGAATCAATGGGTTGATTTCAACCAATGAAGCATCGGTATCCCAGTATGTCTTGTACAAGTTTTTAAATACGTCACGCGCCATTGGAATAGACGCTTCAGGAACGCCAATACCTTTAGCAACGATGTCGCAATCCGCATCTGTCAAACCAATCATTGGATCAACAAATACTTTGATAATTTTTTCCGGATGAGATTCAGCAACTTCCTCAATATCCATACCGCCTTCGCTAGATGCCATGATCACATTCTTTTGTGTGCCACGGTCCGTAACGATACTGAAGTAGTACTCTTTTTTAATATCCGCGCCATCTTCAATCAAGAGGCGATTTACCTTTTGACCTTCTGGGCCAGTTTGATGGGTCTTGAGCTGCATTCCCAAAATTTCTGAAGCATATTTCTTCACCTCGTCCATGCTTCTAGCCAATTTCACACCGCCGCCTTTACCGCGACCACCCGCATGAATCTGTGCTTTCACAACCCATACTGGACCGCCCAGTTTTTCAGCGGCCTTCACTGCCTCATCAACACTAAATGCAGGGATGCCGTTAGGAACTGGCACATTAAATTGGCGAAGAAGTTCTTTGCCTTGGTACTCGTGAATTTTCATAATTACTCCGAAACGATATCTTTTTTAGCAAGCGATGAGGATTAGTAAAACCGATGTTGCCTTGATCCCATACTTACTCTAGAAATAGCTAAATTAGCCAAATTTGAATAAATGCGAACGGCTTGACCGACACCATAAGTCTATCATGCTGCAACACCGCAAATTGCCCTTGCTGATCCGTAATTGCCCTAATCAGGGCTCTGGCCACCGATCACCTTTGCAACCACCTCCGAACCAAAACCCTTGGAAGCCAAAAAGCGATACTGCCTTGCTTTCTCCTTTTGATCTTGAGGTTGCGCCCCGTATTTCCTGGTCCAGAGATCAAATGCACGCTGAAATTCCGTCTCTTTGAGGCTCCCAAGAAGCTTGGCTGATTGTTTTGCATCCACGCCAGCCCTTTCTAGCTCATCAGCAATCTTTCGCATCCCATAGCGCTCACTGCGACGGCGGACTAAAGCCTCGGCAAAGCGCTCGTCGGATAGCCACCCTCGGGCCACAAAATCGTCCAAAACAGCCTCAATTTGAGAGTGCCTAGACTCTGGGGTGTGCTCCGCCTGCTCACCCCCTAGCTTGCCCCATCTCGCCTCTGATTCCGTCAGTTTGGCAGCCAGGCCCTTACGACTGTATTCCCGCTGCGACAAAAGACGCAAAGCCCGAGCTTTGAGACTCGGGCTTTGCTTGACCTTCTTGTTGCTACTTAATTCTGACATTGAATTGTTCAGCGCGGTTATTCGACTTCTTCCTCGCTCAGCACATCAGTTACAACTGCTGAACCAGATTTAACACCTAATTTCTCACGAATTCTTGCTTCGATATCTTTAGCAATGGCTGGATTCTCTTTTAAGAACTCACGCACATTGTCTTTACCTTGACCAATACGATCACCGTTATAGCTATACCAAGAACCTGACTTTTCAACGAGGTCAGCTTCAACACCCATATCAATGATTTCGCCTTCTCTAGAAATACCGGCACCGTACATAATGTCAAAAATCGCTTCGCGGAATGGAGGAGAAACTTTATTCTTCACAACCTTCACACGGGTTTCGTTACCGACAACCTCATCACCTTTTTTGATACTACCGATACGGCGGATATCTAAACGCATAGAAGCGTAGAACTTCAGCGCATTACCGCCAGTAGTGGTTTCTGGAGAACCGAACATCACACCAATCTTCATACGAATTTGGTTGATGAAGATCACAGTAGTGTTGGTGCGCTTGATAGCGCCAGTCAGCTTACGCAAAGCTTGACTCATTAAACGAGCTTGCAAACCTGGCAAAGAGTCACCCATATCACCTTCGATCTCAGCTCTTGGAACTAAGGCAGCTACAGAGTCGATGACGATCAAATCAATCGAGCCAGAGCGCACTAAAGCATCTGCAATTTCTAAGGCCTGCTCACCAGTGTCTGGCTGAGAGATTAAAAGATTATTTACATCCACACCGAGGCGTGATGCGTACTGCACATCCAGAGCGTGTTCCGCATCAATAAATGCGCAAGTGCCACCAAGCTTTTGCATTTCTGCAATTGCATGTAATGTCAAAGTAGTTTTACCTGAAGATTCTGGGCCGTAGATTTCAATTACACGACCGCGTGCAAGACCGCCAACTCCAAGCGCAATATCTAATCCGAGCGAACCACTAGATACCACCTGAATATCTTGACTAATTTCAGCATCGCCCAATCTCATGATTGAACCTTTGCCAAACTGTTTCTCAATTTGTGCCAGCGCTGCTGTAAGTGCTTTTTGTTTGTCTCCGCTCATTCCTTCAAACTCTGAAGAGGCTGATTGCTTTTTGTTATCCAAGGCCATTTTTAATTCCCTTTTCACTATGTACTGGGCTTTTTCCCGAAGTTTTATCTACTGTGTAACAACTTAGGAGTTACTGTATATAAAAACAGTACTCTTTGCAAGCGACTTTTATACTGAATTTACGGATTCTTGACTAGGCTGGCTTTGATTAACTCGGTCCCAGTAGAAAAACAGGGGTATAGCGACCGCCCAAACTACCCCTACTAGGATCAATCCAGTGATTTCGCTACCAGGAACCCAAGATCCAGCACCCATCCGAATACCCGCCTCATAGGACATGGGACCAGCAATACCCCCTAAAACAGCTCCCAAAACAGGTCTGCCGCGCAACCAAGTCAAGGATCCATTAACGGTAGTGGCAACCAATACCCATAAAACCCACATCCAAAGGGGAGATAAATAAGGTGACGGCCAATCATCCCGAAAATCCAGGTAGCCCAAATGCATGATGAGGGTGTCGGCTACCAAGCCAAAGATGAAGGCCTTCAATAAAAGGCTGATTTCTGTTTTGGGGGAAGGTGAGCGCCAAGCGTGGAAGGCGATATAGACCAGGGTCGCCACTGCCGCCCAAAGCACTTGTTTATTGGCCGCGCCCAGCACACAGGCAAACCAACCAAGCTGGAAAATAACAAAGTTCCAAAATTTCGCCATACCCAGCACCCTAAGAAAAAGGCCACTGCCCAGGGGCAATGGCCTTTAGATTTGGTGGCGAATCAGGGATTTGAACCCCGGACCTGCGGATTATGATTCCGTCGCTCTAACCAGCTGAGCTAATTCGCCGAACTCGCTATTGTAAATGATCAGAGTCTATCTGTCTAAAGGAAACGGGGTTGCCATGCCCAAACTCTATTTGAGCCTTTATTTAATCTGAAAGGTGCTGAGTGCCTCGTCGCGACCATAAAGCACATTAAATTCAATTTTCTTAGCTAAAAAGAGCTTTTTCAACACTTCATCCTTGTTTTCAAAAACAATGGCTGTTTGCTCGGGGTAGCGCGAAAAAGGGTCGCTTGAGACATCGAGCACCACACCATCAATCTTGATTTGTTTAATAGAGCGCTTATAAAACTTATCGGAGCGTATAAAAATGAGGCGTTTTACATACTTATCCAGCACAAGCTTTTGACCTTGATCGTTGGTCTTGTAGTAGTAGACCAGCTCTTCTTTGCCATTAGTGGTCATGTCACGCTCCTCATCCCACTTGGCATGAACACCTTGGCTCACCATGAAAGCAAAAATTAGTAGGGCTGCTCGTCTAAGCGTTGAGATAATTTTCTTTTGAGAGAAATGCTTCATGCATTCATATTATCCCAAGCTACGGATAAAAAGCAGAAGGCGTAATATTCCTAAATGAAGAATCTTTTTCTATCTCGCCTTTTAGCTACCCTGCTCTTAAGTCTGTGTATGCCCATTTGCGCTTCTGCAGCCCAAATCTTCGTCACCAATTACCCGTCTGAAGCCAATGCTAAAGTCTTTGTCACCAAGTACCCATCAGAGGCTAACTGTATTGTGTATGACACCCAATACTCCAGCGATAGCGAACCAGGTGTTTGGTTCTACACAAAATACAAGAGCGATGCACGTGCAGTGATTTACTACACTCAATATAAGTCCGAAGCAGATCTCATTGTGTATTTCACTAAATACAAGAGTGATGCGCGCTGCCGTTACTGATTACCATTTATCCATCTCATGAGACTTCTTTCGATATCTGCCGGTAAGGTAGCCCCTTTGTTTAGCAATGACCATCCTAACTACAAGTCAGTTGCTTCGGCAATTCGCAAAAAAGTAGTAAGCAGCCTAGAAAATTCCACCCCAATTGAAATTACCTCACTGGGCGTAAAGGGAGATGAGCAAGCTGACCTATCAGTACATGGCGGTATTGAAAAAGCGATTTATGTTTACCCAGCCGAGCACTACGCTTTCTGGAATGAGCTGCTTACCCGCGAAACCAAGAGACCCACTGATTTGCAATATGGCGCTATCGGCGAAAACTTCACGATTGAGGGCTTACTTGAAACAGAAATATTTATTGGGGATCGACTAAAAATCGGAGAATTAGAATTCACAGTAGTAAAACTACGCGAGCCTTGCTTCAAGTTCAATGCAGCTGTTGGCTATAAAGGCGCAAGCAAAGCAATGCTTCAATCTGGATTTAGTGGCTGGTATTTACGTGTATTAAAAACTGGGTTACTAAGTGCTGGTGCTGTAATCACTTTAACTCCAGGCCCAAGAGAAACCTCTATTGCCCAGCAAAATCAAAAGCTCTTAAGCAATCGCAATCAGAAAGATTTGTGGGAATAAAAAAACCCGACCATTTCTGATCGGGTTTCTTATTTGATGCAGACTAAATGACTTAGTCTTTTGCGTAGATGTCTACGTCTTTTGTCTCTTTAATAAACAGTGTACCGATTACCAACGTCATCGCAGCGATGATGACTGGGTACCAGAGACCGTAGTAAATATTACCGTTTTGCGCTACCAAGGCAAAGGAGATCGTTGGCAGCAAGCCACCGAACCAACCGTTACCAATATGGTATGGCAAGGACATAGAGGTGTAACGAATGCGGGTTGGGAACATCTCAACCAACATTGCGGCGATTGGACCATAAACCATAGTTACCAATAGCACTAAGATCACCAAAATACCAAGAACTGCAGGGTAGTTAATTGCAGCAGGATCAGCCTTTACAGGATAGCCAGCGGCATTTAACGCTTCACGAATTTGCTTCTTGAACTCAGCATCTTTTGCTTTAGCTTCAGCAGGCTCAAGACCCTTAGCAGTGTAGCCAGTGATTTCTGTATCACCAATCTTCACAACCGCTGTACCGCCCGCAGGACCAGCAATGGTGCTGTAACTAGCAGAGTTTGAAGCCATCACTTGTTTTGCAATATCGCAAGAACTTGTGAACTTCGCTGTACCTGTTGGGTTGAACTGGAATGTACATTCATTCACGTCAGCAGTAATTGTTGCTGGTGCAGTTGCCATTGCTTTTTCCAATGCTGGGTTAGCAAAGTGGGTTAAGCCATTGAACAAGGAAACTGGTGTGTTAGGGATGTACAAAATGATCGCAATCAACAGGCCACCCATGATGATCACTTTACGGCCAATCTTGTCAGACCATGAGCCGAAAATAACGAAGAATGGTGTACCGATTACCAATGAAGCAGCAATCAACAAGTTTGCAGACTTAGGATCTACCTTCAGCACTTGGGTGAGGTAGAATAAAGCGTAGAACTGACCTGTGTACCAAACCACTGCCTGACCTGCAACCAGACCAAACAATGCCAAGATAACAATCTTCAAGTTCTTCCATTGACCAAATGACTCTGTCAAAGGTGCTTTAGACAATTTGCCTTCTTCTTTCATCTTCTTGAAAGCTGGTGATTCATTCATGGACAAACGAATCCATACAGAAATACCCAACAATGCGATAGAAGCGATGAAAGGAACGCGCCAACCCCAAACATCAAAGTCTGGACCGGTGAATTCACGTGTGAACAAAATCACGAGCAAGGAGAGGAATAAGCCAAGGGTGGCTGTTGTCTGAATCCAAGCTGTGTAGGCACCACGCTTACCATTAGGAGCATGTTCTGCAACATAAGTGGCAGCACCACCGTACTCACCACCCAAAGCTAAACCTTGAAGCATACGCAATGCGATCAAGATAACTGGAGCAGCAACACCGATAGCTGCATAGTTAGGCAGAATACCTACGATGAAGGTCGAACCACCCATCAACAAGATGGTTACCAAGAAGGTGTACTTACGACCAATCAAATCACCTAAGCGACCAAATACCAATGCGCCGAATGGGCGAACGATAAAGCCAGCAGCAAACGCTAACAAAGCGAAAATGAAGGCAGAGCCAGCATCTAAGCCTGAGAAAAACTGCTTGGCAATAACAGCAGCCAAAGAACCATAAAGATAAAAGTCGTACCACTCAAAGACCGTACCTAATGAGGAGGCAAAAATAACTTTGCGCTCTTCGGGGGTCATTGGGGCTGCTTTAGTTGATGTTGACATCAGTAGCTCCTAACTATTTTTATTAAATAAAAAACAACGGATTGATTATGCTTTGAAAAAATTCAAAGAAATCCACTAGTTAGGGTAATTCCCCATCAAATAGGATCGGGGTTTTCCCGAGAAATGAGAAATCTAGAGGTAATTTCACAACAAGTATGAGCCTCACGCCTAATACAAGGCATAGCTTGTATGTTGCGGACATAAAAGCCATGCAAGCAAAAAAATTGGGGGCTAGGGGAATGGCGCTGTTAGCGCGTTTTAGTAATAAACATTTTGGGTACGCGCAGATCCCAGTAAATAGCTGCTGCGCGTAGTCCAAAAATTCCGAGCATACAAATCACGGAACCCTCAACTACATACTGAGGTAAGAAGTTCAATATCAGAACATAGGCACAACATCCCAGGGTTACTGGAATTGCATAAAGCTCATGTGACATGATGAGTGTTTTTCTGCCAGCCAAAACATCGCGCAATAAACCACCACCGATTGCCGTAACAACGCCCAAAATAACGGGCGCTACTGGTAGGCCATAACCCATACTCCAGGCCTTATCAGTCCCCTGAATAGCAAAGAGTGCCGCACCAAAACCGTCTATATATAGCATCCAGCGATAAATTTGCGGTTGCGTGAAGAAAGACTCTGCGAAGAAAGTAACGACACTGGCGCCTAGTGCAAGCCATACATAAAGTTGATTCTCGGACCAGAAAATAGGGGCTTCCAAAATGATGTCACGAATAGTACCTCCGCCAATCGCAGTGATCAGCCCAAGCACCAACACACCAAAGAGATCAACGCCACGATCTGCAATCGCCAAGACTCCAGTCACAGCAAAGGCCATGGTTGCAATGATGCCAATCCAGAAATTAATATCTTCCATATAAATAAGTCTAAAGCACTTTGCATGAATAAAGACTGCAATATCCATCTCAATATACTGATAGCCATCAGATTAAATGTGATTTTGATATGACCCCCAAGCTTTATAGCTGTTGGAGTAGCTCTGCCGCGTTTAGTGTTCGTATTGCGCTGAACCTTAAAGGCATATTGGGGGTAAATCGATGCAGGGAGATTAAACCCCGTTGCTCCACCACAAAAATAATGAGAGCGTGAGTAATGAGCTCACAGTTGTTATTAAAACTACTCTAGAAATCACGCTGCCGTCAGCTTTGTAATATTGCGCCAACATAAAAGGCCCAGTACCAGTAGGTAGTGCACTCAAAATCACAATTGCACTCACCCATAATGCTGGCAAATCCAAAATTAGTGCCGCAATGATCCAGGCAATTAAGGGCTGAAGAATTAGCTTTGCCAAGCTAATACCCCAAGCTTGCGCTGGTGCGGCAGTACTTTTTTGTATTAGAAATAAACCAATCGATACGAGCGCACAAGGTGTCGATGCAGCAGCCAAGAAAGCAATTACCTGGGCAATCGGATCATACAAAGTCAGGTCGCTAGCCGACCATACCAAACCAGCAATAGGCGCAATTAATAATGGATTGGTACAAAGCGATTTGATGACACTCCACATAATCTGATGCGGTTTTTTATGCGACAAGATGCCGATTTCAACCAACACTGTCGCCAAAGCAAACATGACAAACACAATGAATGTAGAAATAATCGCGGGCGCCAGACCATCTTGACCCAAGGCAAGTGCGCTCAAAGGTATGCCCATATACCCAGTGTTTGAGTAAGAAGCGCTAAGGCCATCGAAGCTGGCTGCAGCTAAATCTCGATTGTGTTTCCAACTAATCGAAAGCACTAGGACGAAAACAATCAAACAACTCAGAAAAAATGCAGTAATAAAACCTGGCTGCCAGAGGGTTTGCCAACCGCTATTAGCAGCAAAGTTAAAGAGCTGAGCCGGCAATGCCAACCAGACAACAAATCGGTTTAACTCTATGGAAGCGTTAATACCCAACTTACCCGCGCGCCCACCAACATACCCAATCAGAATGAGTAAAAAGACTGGAAGAACTACATTAAATACGTAGAGCAAAATATTTAACGGATGAGAGTGGCGGGTTAGGAAATCTTCTTCAACGTCTTGACATAACGCTGTGCATTTTTGACATAACGTCCAGCGATATCGTGGATGTCAGCAATTTGCTCTGAGGTCAGCTCTTTAACTACTTTGGCAGGCGCCCCCAAAATCATGGAGCCATCTGGAAATTCTTTTCCTTCGGTAACGAGCGCGCCTGCACCAACCAAACAGTTTTTACCAATCTTGGCGCCATTTAAAACAACCGCGCCAATGCCAATCAAACTACCATCCCCAATTTGGCAACCATGCAACATGACTTGATGCCCTACAGTGACATGCTTACCAACGATGAGTGGGAAACCTGGGTCGGCATGCAGTACAGATGCGTCTTGCACATTACTGCCTTCTCCAACTTGAATGAGGTCGTTATCGCCGCGGATAACTACCTTGGGCCAAATACTCGCATCTAGATGGAGCTCTACTTTGCCGATCACTTCCGCGCTCTCGGCAACCCAAGCACCCGCAGCCAATTGTGGGGCGTTTCCGTCTAGTTCAAATATAGCCATGACTCATTATAGGTATGAATCCGGCTATAAATAAACAGCAAGATCGGTGAATTACCAGTTAGGTTCGCGATCCGGTGTAGAAGAAATGCGATGCACACTTAAATCAGCGCCTTCATACTCTTCTTCTTGTGACATTCGAATACCCAAGAATGCTTTTAGAGCGCCGTACACAATAAAACCGCCGACTAGCGCTATACCAACACCCAACGCACTACCAATCAATTGACCAGTAAAAGTAATGCCGCCAATTCCACCAAGCGCTTTAGTTCCAAAGATACCTGCGGCTAATCCACCCCAGAGACCGCATAAGCCATGCAAAGGCCATACACCCAGAACATCATCAATCTTCCAGCGGTTTTGAACCAAGGTGAACATATAAACAAACAAAGCGCCAGCAACTAAACCAACAAATAAAGCACCTAGAGGATGCATTAAGTCTGAGCCTGCACACACCGCAACCAAACCAGCAAGTGGGCCGTTGTATGTAAAGCCAGGGTCGTTGCGGCCAACTACCCAAGCCGCCAATGTTCCACCAACCATTGCCATTAATGAGTTCATCGCAACTAGGCCGCTAATCTTGTCGATCGTTTGCGCGCTCATCACATTAAATCCAAACCAACCTACCGCCAAAATCCAAGCACCCAAAGCCAAGAAAGGAATGCTTGAGGGTGGATGAGCAGAAATTTGACCTTCTTTTGTATAGCGGCCACGACGCGCACCTAACAGAATGACTGCAGGCAAGGCAATCCAACCGCCTACCGCATGAACCACTATCGAGCCTGCAAAGTCATGAAACTCTTCACCAGTGAAGCCTTTGATCCAAGCCTGAATGCCATAGTGTTGGTTCCATGCAATACCTTCAAAGAAGGGATACACAAAGCCAACCAATACAAAAGTAGCTATTAATTGAGGATTAAATTTAGCGCGCTCTGCAATTCCGCCTGAAATAATTGCTGGGATTGCTGCCGCAAAAGTTAGCAAGAAGAAAAACTTCACCAACTCATAACCATTCTTCTCCGCTAACAACTCTGCGCCAGAGAAAAAATTCACGCCATAAGCAATGCTGTAACCAATAAAGAAGTACGCAATCGTTGACACTGCAAAGTCCACCAAGATTTTGACCAAGGCATTTACTTGGTTTTTCTTGCGCACGGTTCCGAGTTCCAAGAATGCAAATCCCGCATGCATTGCCAGAACCATAATGGCGCCGAGCAAGATGAATAAAGCATCGCTACCTGACTTCAAAGTTTCCATGAAATTTCCCCTCTGATTTTTTGCATCATTATGGGGAATTAAAAAACCCAAAAAAGGGCATGCTGCACTTTTTTAGTGCATATACCTGAATTTATATGGTTTATTATCATTTCTACATACACCTAAGGGAGAACCCATGAAAAAATTCCTCATTGCATTAGCCGCTTTAGCTTCATTTTCCGGCTTTGCCCAAGCACAAGAAACTATCAAAGTATTGAGCACTCAAGAACTGGCAAATGTTTGTAAACTCCCTGCAAGTCCAGAATCACGTAGCTTTTGTATTGGCTTTACAACTGCTGTGTATGAAACCTATTTAACTACACGTCACCCACAACGTGCAAAGCCATTTATTTGCGTTAAACAACCAGCGCCAGCGCGTGATGAAGTTATTGGTGATTTTGTGAAGTTTGCGCAAAGCAATCCCCAGGTTGCTGACAAGCCAGCATCAGGTGTTTTCTTGGGCTTCTTGGCGTCACGCTTCCCTTGCGCCAAAAAATAATCCAAGCAGCTTAGCCAAACCAATACCTATTTAAAGGATCAGTTGAGATGAAAAAAATTATCGCAATTACTGCAGCAACTTTAGCAATCGCTGGTTGTTCAAACATGAGCAACACTGAGCAACGCACACTTTCAGGGGCAGGCATTGGCGCAGCAGCTGGCGCTGTTGGCACTGCAATCTTCCACGGCAATCCTATTTGGGGTGCAGTTGGTGGCGCAGCAGTTGGCGCAGCATCTGGATATGTCTATGATGCATACAAGAAAAATGAAGGCGCAAATTACAACGCTGGCTATAACGCCGGAAAAAATAATCAGCCAGCGCAAGCACCAAACTAAGCCACATCACTCGGTCTAAAAAAAAGCCGAAGTTCAGCGACACAACCCCAGCTCGTATTAATTTACCAGCTGGGTTTTTATTTGAATCTGGCCAGCTAGGGCTTTATGTATTGGGCACTTATCTGCAATTTCCATTAAGCGCTCTTTTTCTTCTACGCTTAAACTTCCTTGAAGCTGAATCTCTCGGGAGAATGTTTCAATATCATCAGCCCTCTCAATATCTACAGTCACAATCGCATTCTCTAGTTTCATTTCTTTGCGCCCTGCATACATCTTTAAAGTCATTGACGTACAGGCAGCCAAAGCAGCACCAAGATATTCATGAGGACTTGGGCCAGTTCCAGAGCCTCCTTTAGAAACTTCTGCATCGGCTAAAAAATGGAGATCTCCAGCAGTCAATTTCTGCTGAAGTGGGCCTTGGCCAAACTGCGAAACTACTTTTCTCATAATGGTCCTAAAAATTATTTCAGTGGGTTGAATTAAGGAATGACTTTAACCGGGATGGGGTTTGCTTGCTTTATTTACAGCAGGTAATTGCGCTTTCTTCCATGCGGTAAAGCCACCCTCTAAATGGCAAATATTGGGCACGCCCATTCTTTGCAAGGTTTGCGTGGCTAAAGCTGAACGCCAAGCGGAGGCGCAATACAAAACCAACCGTTTCCCCTCGCCAAAGACAGGCTTGTAATAAGGGCTATCTGGATCAACCCAAAACTCCAGCATGCCCCTTGGAGCATGCAGGGCATTCGGAATCATGCCCTCTCGTTCTAACTCGCGAATATCGCGAATATCCACAAATACTACATTGGGGTCAGCTAACAATTCCTGCGCCTTTTCCATGGGCAGAGTCTCAATTTCAGTCATTGCCTCCTGAATGAGCTCTTGATATCCAACCTTTAATTTCACCAAAATCCCCTAAATTAACAGTATCAAAATCTTCTCACACACCTGCTAACATTCAGTTATGAACTTTACCCCCACAGAACTTGGCGCAAGCGTTATTTTTGCAGTTGCCGTTTTGCATACCTTTTGCACCGGCTATTTTGAATCCATCGCTAAAAAATCCCCACGACATGCTGGCCTATGGCACCTCCCTGGCGAAGTGGAGATTGTTTTTGGTTTTTGGGCAGCCGTCTTAGTTATTTTCATCTCTCTGCAAGATGACTTGAATACTGCCAAAGCTTTTCTCAATAAACGCAATTTCACGGAACCCCTCTTTGTCTTTGCCATCATGATTGTGGCGGGTACAAAACCCATTCTTCATATTTCTACTCAAATTTTGCATGCGCTTGCTAAGCTCTTGAAGTTTGTATTTCGCATTCGTAGCGCTCCTGCCTTATATTTTTTAATACTCGGAGCCACACCGCTCTTAGGCTCTTTAATCACAGAACCCGCAGCGATGACGCTAGCGGCTTTTTTATTACGCGACCTAGTCTATCGCCATCAATGCTCTAAGGCGCTCTTATTTGGAACCCTTGGAGTTTTATTTGTAAACATTTCGATTGGGGGCACACTCACTAACTTTGCTGCTCCACCCGTCCTCATGGTGGCCTCTACCTGGGGATGGAGTTCGGCATTTATGTTTAGCAACTTTGGCCTAGAGTCTTGTATTGCCATTTTTATTAATGCTCTCGCAGCGACCCTTATCTTTCATCGCCAACTCATTGAACCGAGTGACAATAAAAAAGAGATGAAGATTCCATTAGCAGTGATCTTCATGCACCTGCTGTTCTTATTCGGAGTGGTTTTCTTTGCGCATGACCCAGTTATTTTTATGTGGATTCTGCTGTTCTTTATTGGTTACACCACCGCCTACCCCAAACATCAAAGCCCCCTCATTCTGAAAGAGGCGCTTTTAGTTGGATTCTTCTTAGGTGGCCTGGTTGTATTAGGTGCTTTACAGGGCTGGTGGCTTCAACCGATTCTCGAAATGATGAGTCCGACCGCAGTCTTTTATGGCAGCCTTGTCTTAACCGCATTTACAGATAATGCTGCTCTCACCTATTTAGGGTCGCTGGTTACCGGAACTTCACCAGAGTTCAAGTTGGCTTTAGTGGGTGGTGCGGTTGCGGGTGGCGGCCTAACAGTGATAGCCAATGCCCCCAATCCAGCAGGCATTGCAATCTTACGCAGCCATTTTCCCGGGCATTCAGTTTCCGCGTTGTATTTGTTGATTGCAGCCATTCCACCCACAATCGTGGCTATTCTGGCTTACAGGCTCATATAAGCACAACATAAGCCCGAGTACGCCTTAGGCAGTAAAATCTGAGCTTCGCCCCCAGCTATAAACCTGAGAACGGCATATGAAAAAGCTCTATATCAAAACCTTTGGCTGTCAAATGAACGAGTATGACTCGGGAAAAATGGCAGACCTCCTCCATGCCGATGAAGGCATGGTCATGACAGATCGGCCTGAAGATGCCGACGTAGTCCTACTAAATACCTGCTCGATACGTGAAAAAGCAGAAGACAAAGTCTTCTCAGACTTAGGTCGACTACGCGAGCTAAAGAAAAAAAATCCTGACTTACTCATTGGAGTTGGTGGTTGCGTCGCCAGCCAAGAAGGTCAGCAGATTGTCAGTCGTGCGCCTTATGTGGATGTCGTGTTTGGACCTCAAACACTTCATCGCTTATCCGACTTGATTGCTGAACGACGCAAAACGGGAATTTCGCAAGTAGACATTTCTTTTCCTGAGATTGAAAAGTTTGATCATCTACCTGCATCACGCCAAACTCGTGGTTCGGCTTACGTTTCGATTATGGAAGGCTGCTCTAAATATTGCAGCTACTGTGTTGTACCTTACACACGCGGCGAAGAAGTCTCAAGACCATTTGATGATGTTCTTACTGAAGTGGCAGGCCTTGCCAGCAAAGGTGTAAAAGAAATTGTTCTGCTTGGTCAAAATGTAAATGCTTATCTGGGCAAAATGGGTGGCACCGAAGAGATTGCCGACTTTGCTTTGCTCATTGAATACATTGCCGAAATTCCTGGGGTTGAGCGCATTCGATTTACTACTAGCCACCCTAAGGAATTTACACAACGCCTCATCGATGTCTATGCCAAAGTACCTAAGCTTGTAAGTCACCTACATTTACCAGTACAGCATGGATCAGATACGATTTTATCTGCGATGAAGCGTGGCTATACAGCCTTAGAATTCAAAAGCATTATTCGCAAGATGCGTGCTGTTCGCCCCGACCTAACCTTATCAAGCGATTTCATTGTGGGCTTCCCAGGTGAAACTGAAGCTGACTTTGAGAAGTTGCTCAAGATGGTGAAGGAATTAAATTTTGATAACAGTTTTTGTTTTATCTTCAGCCCGCGCCCAGGAACACCCGCAGCCAATCTCGCCGATGAAACGCCATATGAAGTCAAGCTAACGCGTCTTCAGACTTTATTAGCATTGGTTGAAGGACAAGCAAATGAAATTAGTCAAAAAATGTTGGGAAATACGGAAAAAGTATTAATCGAAGGTCTTGCAAAGGATGGCATTAATTTACAAGGCCGAGCTGAAAATAATCGCGTGGTTCATTTTGTGGCTCCCGATCAAGATATTGAAGAGCTCATTGGCCAGATGGTTGATATTCGTATCACGGAAGTACTCAATTACACCCTCAGAGGCGAAATGGTAGAAGCACATGCCCACTAAAGGCCAAAAGATTCCTCTTAAACTAACAATTGATCTGCAGTATGGGGGTCCAGCAATTGAATCCGCCGTTAGTAAGGTAGCCTCCTCTGTTCTTATTAAGAAATGGGTTAAGAGTGCTACGCCCCTTAGTGGCTTAATTACCCTTCGCTTTGTGAATGCCGCAGAGGGCAAAAAGTTAAATCTAGCCTTTCGTCAAAAAGATTACGCTACCAATGTTTTAACTTTCCCTTACGAGCTTTCAAAAGAAGTTTTGACTGCCGATATTATTTTTTGCTTACCAGCGCTTCAAAAAGAAGCCAAGGAACAAGATAAAACATTGAAAGCCCATTTGGCGCACTTAATTGTGCACGGCTGTCTTCATGCCCAAGGGCATGATCATGAGATAACCCGTGATGCTAAAAAAATGGAATCGCTGGAAATCCAAATTCTCCAAGAATTGGGCTTTGCTAACCCCTATTCTTGAGTTGCCATATTTCTAAGCTATTCTTGCTATATGTCTGACCCCAATAAATCCCTTTTAGACCGCCTGGCTGACTTTTTAAGTCCCGAGCCCACAGAACCTAGTGAACGCCGTCAAGAGCTCATTGAAACTCTGCGCGAGGCCCATTCCGAGGGGCTAATAGACGCTGATGCCCTCTCAATGATTGAGGGGGTTTTTCAAGTAGGTCAGTTATGTGCTCGCGACATCCTTGTGCCGCGCGCCCAAATTGACTGGATCGATATTGGTCAGGGACTTCCTGAAATTATTAAGAGTGTGATCACAGCAGCTCACTCCCGTTTTCCTGTATTCGAAGGTAGTCGAGATAATGTCATTGGAATTTTATTAGCCAAAGACTTATTGCGTCATGCCACCGAGAAAGATTTTCAAGTTCGCGATTGGTTACGACCAGCCGTCTTTATTCCAGAATCCAAACGTCTAAGCGTCTTATTGCGAGACTTTAAAGACAATCGCAATCACTTAGCTATAGTCGTAGATGAATACAGTGGCGTAGCTGGAATTATTACGATCGAAGATGTACTTGAACAGATTGTTGGCGATATTGAAGATGAGCATGATGTTGATGAAGAAGCTGACAACCTGATCGCATTAGATAATGGCGATATTCGTGTTAAAGGTATTACTGAACTCGAACAATTCAATGAAATGCTTGGCACCCACTTTGAAGTTGAAGATATCGAAACAGTTGCAGGCTTGGTCATTCAGCATTTAGGTCGTGTACCTAAAATGGGCGAGATTATTGAGATAGATGGTATTGAATTTGAAGTTCAACGCGCCGACCCAAGACAAATTCATATTTTGCTTGCGCGACAAAACAATAAAAAATCAGACTGAGATTTAGATTGTTTGACCAGCACTCTTATCGTCCGCGTATGAGCGTCAATATTTTTTCTGTCTTTATTTTGTTTGTATTAGGCGCTGCTCTCGCTGCTATTGCCGAATTGCCTTATGGTGGATGGATTCAGATTCCTGTCTTAAGTCTTCTCTGGTGGCGACTTGACCCCCAATCTCCAGCATCTTTCAAAAAACAATTTGCCTTAGGCCTCTCATTTGGCATTGGTTATTTTGTTGTCGGTCTTTGGTGGCTATACATTAGTCTGCATGATGTTGGCGGCATGAATGCACTTCTTGCTTGTATGGGGGTATTTCTACTCTCTGCGTATGTAGCCCTTTATTTTGCTTTAGCAACACTTGCAATTCCACTATTTAAAAAGAATCGTTTATCAGGCCTGCTCTTAGCAGCAAGCTGGGTGCTCGCAGAATTCTTGCGAGGCTATGTCTTTACTGGGTTTCCATGGATGGGCTTTGCTGAAAACCAATTTAATGGTCCCTTCGCCCCTATAGCCCCTTTCTTTGGTGGGCTAGCCTGCACCTTTTTAGCGGTATGGGTGTCCTGGGAACTTTATCAACTTCGCAAGCACATAGTTTCTAGCGTCCTTTTGATTGCAATTGCAATTGCTGCTTCGCAGCTTGCTGGTTTATTCATATTTACAAAACCCACTGGAGAGCCCATTAGCGTTCGGCTCATTCAAGGTAATTTTGAGCAAAGTCTAAAATTTAATCCTCAGGCTATTGGCCAACAGATTGATTTCTATGCAGGTGAAATAACTAAAGAAGCAGCCAATCTCATCATTATTCCTGAGACCGCCTTTCCATGGCCACTTCCCAATTTGCCGATAGGCTTAATTGATTACTTGCAAAACTTTTCTAATAAAAGCAGTAGCAATCTCCTACTTGGCTTAATTGGTGAAGTGTCCGGAGAAGCCGGTATGCAGTACTCAAATCGCGCAACAGGACTCTCCCCCAATGCGGTACCCTATCAATACGATAAAACCCATCTTGTTCCCTTTGGAGAGTTTATCCCTCTCGGCTTCCAATGGTTCGTCAAAGCATTTCATGTACCCATGAGTGACTTTGCCAGAGGAAGATTGAATCAAGCACCATTTACCATCGTACGTAAAGATCAAGACGATATTCATGCCGCAATCACGATTTGCTACGAAGATGTCTTTGGTGGTGAATTAGCCTCTCGCATTCAACACAGCGATAAACCGGTTAACTTGCTAATTAATATGACCAATCTTGCTTGGTTTGGGGAATCGCAAGCCTCTACTCAGCAACTCAGACTTTCGCAGCTACGCTCACTAGAAACTGGCTTGCCTGCCTTGCGTGCAACTAATACGGGAATTACTGCCGTCCTTGGACCAGATGGTCAAGTACTTAAATCTCTCCCAGAATTTACTCAGGCCACCCTAAGCACCCAAGTACAAGCCTATTCTGGCAAAACACCGTATGTAATTTGGGGCAATTTACCGATTTTGGGTATTTCTTGCTTGCTCTTACTCTGGGGCTTGATTCGGTACAGACGTTTTTAAGCATTTTTTAACTCCAGAGTACTCTAGCCATGTAGAATCAATAGCTTAGCCAGGTTAATCATGCTTACTTTTCAGCAAATCATTCTCAAACTTCAAGATTATTGGGACCAACAAGGTTGTGCCCTATTGCAACCCATCGACCTCGAGGTTGGTGCCGGTACATCTCATACTGCGACCTTCCTTCGTGCAATTGGTCCCGAGCCATGGAAGGCAGCTTACGTGCAGCCATCCCGCCGACCAAAAGATGGTCGATATGGTGAGAATCCAAATCGTCTCCAGCACTACTATCAATATCAGGTAGTACTAAAACCCGCTCCAGAAAATATTTTGGATCTCTATTTAGGGTCTCTAGCCGCTTTAGGCCTGGACCTTAAAGAGAATGATGTTCGCTTTGTAGAAGACGACTGGGAAAACCCGACGCTTGGCGCTTGGGGTCTTGGCTGGGAAGTTTGGCTCAATGGCATGGAAGTAACTCAGTTCACCTACTTCCAACAAGTTGGTGGTTTAGATTGCAAGCCGGTTCTTGGTGAAATCACTTACGGCATCGAACGCTTGGCAATGTACATCCAGAACTGCTCAAATGTATATGACCTAGTCTGGGCTGATGGCATCTCTTATGGCGATGTATATCACCAAAATGAAGTTGAGCAATCTTGCTATAACTTTGAACACTCTAATACCGATTTATTGTTTGCAAACTTTACAAACTTTGAAGGTGAAGCGAAACGCTTGATGGAAGTGCCGTTAGCACTTCCCGCTTATGAGATGGTTCTTAAAGCTGCGCACACATTTAACTTGCTGGATGCTCGTGGTGCCATCTCGGTTACTGAGCGTGCAGCCTATATTGGCCGCATTCGTAACCTTTCTCGCGCAGTTGCTCAAGCCTACTTTGAGTCTAGAGAAAAACTGGGCTTTCCAATGTGTCAACGTCAAGCTAAAGCTCAGGCTTAAGCGCATCGAGATTTCTGCATTCCACATATGAGCACATCCAATACAAATCCCCAATCAGCAACATTACTGATTGAGGTATTTACTGAAGAGCTACCGCCAAAGTCATTACGCCGCCTAGGTGATGGATTTAGCGAAGGTATCTTCGTAGCCCTCAAAGCCGCAGGCTTAGCATCCGAGTCTTCTAAAGTCACCAGCTTTGCTACACCACGCCGATTAGCAGTTCAAGTAACTAACGTTTTGGATCAAGCGCCAGACTTTCCTGTACGTGAAAAATTACTACCTACTAGCATTGCATTTGATGCTGAAGGCAAAGCTACTCCACCCTTACTCAAAAAATTAGGTGCACTTGGGTATGGAGATATTGATCTTGCTGCTCTAGAAAAATCGGGTGAGGGCAAGAATGAAGCCCTTTATCTCAATGTCATTGCTAAAGGTGCCGCCCTTGAGCAAACCGCACAAACAGCCCTTGAGCAAACATTGAACAAACTGCCCATTGCAAAAATGATGCACTATCAAGTGCCGCAGAAGAATGGTCAATTGGCGGATGTGCAATTTGCTCGCCCTGCTCACCGCATCATTGCACTTCATGGCGGCAACACGCTAAATATCAGCGCACTGGGCATCGATGCAGCCAATCAAACCGAAGGTCATCGCTTCCTGGCCCCGGGCAACATCACAATCGACAGTGCAGAGCAATACGAATCAGACCTACAGTTAAAAGCGAAGATTATTCCTAGCTTTAATCAGCGTCGTGCACAAATTGAAACAGCCCTTTTAAAAGCGGCTGGTGATGATTTAGTGTTAATGCCAGATAGCCTGCTAGACGAAGTAACAGCTCTCGTTGAATGGCCAGCCATCTATGAGTGTCATTTTGATCAAGAGTTCTTGGAAGTGCCACAAGAATGTTTGATTTTGACAATGCAAACCAACCAAAAGTACTTTGCGCTTACGGATAAGCAAGGCAAATTACGTAATCGCTTTTTGATTATTTCGAATATTGAAACCAATAAACCAGATGCCATCATTTCCGGCAATGAACGCGTTGTGCGTCCACGTCTATCTGATGCCCGCTTTTTCTTTCAACAAGATCAAAAGCGTCCATTAGCTTCCCGCGTGGCTGATCTTGGCAAGGTGGTTTATCACAATCAATTAGGTAATCAGCTAGATCGCACTAAGCGCGTTCAAGGCCTTGCATTAGGTATTGCCAAGAAATTAGGCGCTGATGAAAAGTTGGCTTCACGAGCGGCAGAAATTGCTAAAACAGACTTATTAACCGATATGGTTGGTGAGTTTCCAGAATTACAGGGAATTATGGGGCGTTATTACGCCACCCATGATGGCGAGAATGCGGATGTTGCTAGCGCTTGCAGCGAGCACTATATGCCACGCTTTGCAGGTGATGCCTTGCCGCAAACCCAAACTGGCACGATCTTGGCCATTGCCGACAAACTAGAAACCTTAGTTGGCATTTGGGGTGTTGGACTTGCCCCTACTGGTGATAAAGACCCGTATGCCCTACGTCGTCATGCCTTAGGTATTTGCCGTTTACTCTTAGAAAAAAATCTTTCGCTGAATTTGCCGGAATTAATTGAACTCGCTCGTGCGCAGTTTCCGCAAGCTGATGTACAAGAAAAAGCAAAAGCTGCTGATATCTACGCATTCATTATTGATCGTCTACGCGCTTATTTGCGCGACCAATCGGTTGCTGGTAAAGCCTTTACTAGCGCTGAGATTGATGCAGTCTTGAGTCAAGAACCAGCACAAATTAATGACTTGATCGAGCGCCTAACTGCATTACGTGAATTTAATGCTCTCGCAGAAGCCTCCCAACTGGCTGCAGCAAACAAACGTATTAGTAATATTTTGAAGAAAACGACTACTGCGATTCCAGCAGCATGTTCTGCAAAATTACTGCAAATTCCAGCAGAGGCGACGCTACACAAGGCATTGGAAACAGTGACTCCAGCACTCAATGCTGCCTATGAAAATCGTCAATTTGTTGAACTCTTAAAAGCGCTTGTTGCCTTGAGTGGGCCAATTGATCAATTCTTTGCGGACGTCATGGTGATGGACCCCAACCCCGAGCTACGAGACAACCGTTTAGCTCTCCTGCAACAACTTCACCAGAAAATGAATCTCGTTGCCGATCTCGGCAAATTAGCATGATCACTAGCTCCTCTAAATTAATCATTCTGGATCGCGATGGCGTGATCAATGAAGATAGCGATGATTATGTGAAGTCAGTAGAGGAATGGATTCCCCTTCCAGGAAGTCTAGAAGCCATTGCTTTACTCAATCAAGCTGGCTATCAAATTGCCATCGCAACCAATCAGTCAGGCCTTTCAAGAGGTTATTTCACCATTAGCGACTTGCATGCCATGCACAACAAGATGGATGGCCTACTAAAACCACTTGGCGGTCGTGTTGATAGCATCTTTTTTTGCCCCCATCAGGATGCGCATCAGTGTGATTGCCGCAAACCTGCACCAGGCATGATGAAAGAAATTGCTTTACGCTATAAAAAGACGGATAGCGTTAAGCCGCTGACCGGGGTTCCTATAGTGGGTGATTCTTTGCGTGATCTCGAGGCCGGAGTAGCCTTAGGAGCAATACCCCATTTAGTGCTCACCGGCAAGGGCGAAAAGACGCTCTCAAAAGGTAGGCTTCCTGAGGGAACGCAAATTCATGCCGATCTCTTGGCATTTGCAAATGCACTTTTAGAAAATAAGGCTTAGACCAATCTTGAAATTGTTCCGCTCCATTCTCTTTGCTTTATTTTTAGTTATCTTTACGCCTATTTGGTCAGTCTTATGCATGCTGGCCTTTCCATTCTTGAGCCCAGAAAACCGCTACACCTTTATTGGGCTATGGAACAAAATCGTTATCGCCTTATTAAAACCATTGTGTGGAATTCATTATGAAATCCGTGGCATGGAAAACATGCAGGCAGTGCTCAATGAGCGCGTCATCATTCTCAGCAAGCATCAGTCTGCTTACGAAACGATTGCGTATATTGCATTGCTACCCAAACAGCTCTGCTTTGTCTTTAAGCGGGAACTACTCTGGATTCCTTTTTTTGGCTGGGCGCTAGCATTACTAAAAATGATCCACATTAATCGCTCCAATAAGCAGACTGCAGCCCATTCAGTGGCCACTCAGGGCCGTAAACGATTGAGCGAAGGCAAGTGGATCATGCTCTTTCCGGAAGGCACTAGAACACCAATCGGCTCAAATAAGCCTTATCGCAAAGGTGGAGCTCGCCTTGCTAGCGCGACTGACGCCTTAGTGATTCCAATTGCGCACAACGCTGGTCGCTGTTGGCCAAAGAATAGCTTCATCAAGGAACCTGGCACAGTCATTTTCTCAATTGGGCCAGCAATTAGCTCAGCGAATAAAACTGCAGAACAACTCCAAAAAGAGGTGGAGAGTTGGATTGAATCTGAAATGCGCGTGATTAATCCCAGCGCATACGAATAAATTATGAGGCGAGAACTTTCGCCCACTCGATATAGCGATCAACAGAAATATCCTGAGCTCTTGCTTTAAGCTCTGTCTCAGTCAAACTCAATCGATCAGCAAAAGCACTCAAGTTAGTACGCAACATTTTTCTTCTTTGTGAAAAGGCTGCAGCAACAACTTTCTCCAAAGAGCTCCATTGCGCATTAGATAAAGCGAAATCCCTTCTCGGAATCATACGCACAACAGCCGAATTTACTTTGGGCTGAGGATCAAATGCTTCTGGCGGAACCTCTAATACCAGCTCCATGTCATAGCGAGCCTGAAGCATCACAGATAGACGACTGAAGTCAGAGCCCCCTGCCTTTGCCACCATTCGCTCTACAACCTCAGCTTGCAACATAAATACCTGCTCATCAATATGGCTTGCAGCGGCCACCAGATGAAACAGAAGTGGGGATGAGATGTTATATGGCAAGTTACCAACTACCTTGCATAGGCCTTGCTTATCAGCACGATTCTGCGCCCAGGCCAAGAAATCAAATTTAAGGGCATCACCCTCAATTACTGTAAGGCCCTCGAGGCTTTTCTCATTCCAAAAAGCCACTAAATCACGGTCAATCTCTAAAAGGTCTAAGTGATCCAGATTATTGAGCAAAGGAAGGGTTAGTGCGCCAAGCCCCGGTCCGATCTCAATAACATGCATATCTGAACCGGGATTAATCAGCGCAACAATGGAATAAATGATTCCATTGTCTTGCAGAAAATTTTGGCCAAACCGCTTACGTGCACGATGCATGTATCAGCCTTGCTTTCGTTGATTAAGTGCTAACTCATAAGCCAAACACAAAGCCTCAAGCATGCTACCCGAGTCAGCAATTCCCTTGCCGGCAATATCTAAAGCCGTCCCATGATCTACTGAAGTGCGGATAATAGGCAACCCCAAAGTGACGTTTACCCCATTACCGAAAGTAACGAATTTAAATGGTGCTAAACCTTGATCGTGATACATGGCGATGAAAGCATCGACTTGTGCAACAGAAGCTGGATCAAACATCGTATCGCCAGGATAAGGGCCAGACACATGAATACCCAACTTCTTAGCTGCTTCAATTGCTGGCGAAATAATTTCAATTTCCTCACGGCCTAAATACCCAGACTCTCCTGCATGAGGATTTAAGCCTGCCACCCGAATGAGGGGCTTGGCAACTCCGAATTTCTTTTGCAAATCTTGGTTAACAATTTGAATTGTTTCCAATATCAAGTCATAAGTCAGCGCTTGAGGCACATTCTTCAAAGGAAGATGGGTAGTAGCGAGAGCAACGCGCAAATCTCTAGGCGCCTTAAGGCCTAAAAAGCCACTAGGTAATGATGCACATAACATCATCACAACATGAGAAACCTTGCAGCGCTCTGCAAGATACTCTGTATGCCCTGTAAAAGGAGTTCCAGCATCATTGATAATACTTTTCTGCAGTGGCGCAGTCACCATCGCGTCAAAGCGCCCTTGAAGGCAGCCATCAATTGCTTGGTCTAACAAACGAACAACGTAATGCGCATTATTTGAATCCAGAGCCCCCAAAACCACAGGCGCCCCAAGCGAATTGGCCTGAATATGTAATCGACCGGACAAATCTGGGCTGAGATTTGTTGGCAACTCCAATAAGCGCTCATTGCCTAACAATGTAACTTGAGCATCCGCATGCTTACGGAGAAACTCAAGCGAAGCCGCTAAAGAAACTTCTGGTCCGATACCGGCTGGTTCGCCGGTGCTTACAACGAGATTAACGAGGTGCGCTGCTTGCTGCATCATCCACGTTCAGAATTTTTACAGTTGCGTTATCACGCAGCTCACGCATCCACTCTTGATAAGCTTGTTCAAACTTTCTTTCGCGAATTGCTGCACGTGCAAATTGACGTTGCTTCTCGACAGTAAGCTGGCCTTCGCGACGATCTAGCACCTGAATCAAATGCCAACCAAACTCAGTTTTAACGGGATTACTAACCTCGCCAATTTGCAAGCGATTCATAGCCTGCTCGAACTCTGGAACTAAATCTCCAGGGCTCATCCAACCCAAGTCACCGCCATTAGGCGCCGATCCATCTTCAGAGTATTTTTTTGCAAGCTCTGCAAAATCTGCAGTTTTTACACGCACTTGATCACGATATCCTTGCAAGCGTCTCTCCGCATCTTGATCGCTTAAACCAGCACGACTTCTGAGCAAAATATGACGAGATAAAGTTTGCGTGATGGGAATATTCTGGGGAGTAGTTGAGCCAGCATCTGGAGCGCCAGCTTGTTGGGGTGCCGGGCTCGCACCTGCGGCACGGCGATCCAGCACTTTGAGCACATGGTAGCCAGCAGGGCTCTTCACAACAGTACTAGCAACTTGCCCACCGCCAGTATTGCGAATAGCCTCATAAAATAACTGCGGCAAACGATCAGGAGTGCGATAGCCCAAGTCTTGAAACTTAATTTTTGGATTTTCTTTCGCAGCGATTGCCCCTAATTGCAAGAAATCAACATCACCACGAGCATCACGCAATAACGCATCAGCTTTCTTCTTAGCTTCTGCTTGAGCTCCAGCTCCAGCAGAAGCATCTACTGGAATAAAGATTTGAGCTACGTCGATCTCCTCTGGCTCGCCTTTGGCTGCTGGAGTTGATCGTTGCGCACCCCCAGAAGTCATAGCTCTTGTACGTTCAGCGATAAAGTTATCGATTTCAGCATCAGATATCTTCAGCTTGCCTTCAATTTCGCGCTCCCGATAACGAGTGACGATGACATCGTCCCGCAACATCTCCCTGTAGCGCTCAAATGTACTCCCAGAGGCAATTACTCTCGCTTTGAATTCCGCATAACTTAACTTGTTCTTAGCGGCAATGTCGCCAATAATTTTATCTAGTTCTTTATTGGTAACTCTCACGCCTTCTAGCTCAGCATTTTGGAGCTGAATTTTTTCTAAGATAATTCGATCCAAAATTGCCTGTCGAACCGTTCCATCTTCAGGTAGTTTTACGCCTTGCTTTTTAAGTGCAGCAATTCGATCATCAATTTCCTTACGCGTTACATAACCTGTATTGACCACTGCTGCGACACCGTCAATATTACGAATCTTATTTTCCGCAGCTGTAGTTGTCTTAGCTGAATCTTGAGCAAATGAGACATTCGCAAATAATCCAAGGCCAAGGAAAATGGCGGAGATGCTAATTTGTTTAAAACGATTCATACAAAGCATTATTGATAGTTCTCGTATGTTGAAGGTGGTATAGGCTTAGAGGTTGGCATATATCCAGGAACATTTAGCTTCATGATATCAACTGGATTGCTTCCAGCGCTACCAAAGCCCTTAAATTCCACCTGAAAGAGTACCTGGGTGGTGGTTATTTGGGAAGTATTCAAGACTTGAGAATAAGCCCCTCGGAATGTCCAGCAATCCCTACTCCACTCTAGAGCCACCAAAGTATTTAAGGTCTTGGTAGTCAAGGCATCGTAGCCCCAGCGACCTAAAACAGAAATTTCCCGGGTAATGGGCCATTGACCAGAGATATTGTATTGATCCGTTGTAGTGGATGCAGGCACGAATGCTTGATTATTTTGAACCGATGCCTGAACTGGTGGCGACCAAACATTGCGGTAGCCGAAATTTAAACTTCTTCCCGGGGTAGGACGCCAACTACCGCCAACAGTGGTTTGAACAAAACGATTAAGCTGGGTATTGTACTGACCGAATACATCTGCACTGAAATTACCCAGTAAGCGAATAGAGCCGGAGCCCAAGGTATCTGAATAAGTGGTGGGATTCAAGATCGTGCCGTTCAAGCCAACTCGTTGTCCAGTGAACTGCTGCTTTTGCGCAAGGGTGATATTAGCGCGCTCTGCTCCAGTATTGGCCTCAATCATGCGACTTGTTAAACCAAGCGTGGCCGCATTGGCATCTGCAATACGGTCGTTACCAATAAAGGTGTTTTCACTAAAGATTTGGGAAACGCCAAAGCCCGCATCCGCCGTATCAAATATTGGGGTCTGCGCTTGACTCTGATAAGGGGTGTAAACATAAAAAGCACGAGGCTCCATAGTCAGCAACATATCCCGGCCAAAGAAACCTTTTAATTCTGCGGCATCTCTTTCAAAGGCTAATGCAGAATCCAAGCTAAAGGTTGGAATAGTGAATCCTTGTGCAACTGGCGCCCCACCCGATACAAATGGAGTGGCGTTATACATGTTTGATTGAAAGCTTACTTTTGGCGTGATGTAGTAGCCTGGGGTCACTTGCGGTAAAGCCATGGCGCCTTTTATCACCGTCCTATCCGCTTGGCTATAAACACCTGGGGCGGTAGACGATAAGTTTCCAGCGATGTTGTAAGAGAATCTCGTGTAGTCAGCAGAAAAAGTAGTTGCTGGGCCTGTTGGCAAAGTAACGTACTTGCCGCTAGTATCGGCGACAGCTGGAGTTAATCGATTATTGTATGCGGCCGTAATATTTGGTAACACGTTGTATGGCGCCTGAACTATATTCGTTGGATCCGGTTGTAAAGTTTGAAATGTTAATGCCCTAGCTGACACCATCCAATTGCTTAAACTTCCTGTTAGCCCTTTAGTGGTACCCACCTCCTGACGAAACTGACTTGTAACAGACCCTGCGATACTCTGCGAAAAATCAGTTGGATATAAATTATCCGAAACACGCGCTATGTTTGCATAGCCCGACCATGAGCCCGGCATTGGAATACCGCCGGGACCTACGCCCCCACTAAATACCTGTCGTTGCTGCCAGTCATAACGCCACCGACTAGTTCCAGTCTTATTGTCATGAGCCAAGTAATCGCCACCTAATATACCGCTGTACTTACTATCCAGAAAGCGATAGTTTGCGCCTATCTGCAAACCACGCTCGCTCATATAACGCGGGAGAATTAATAAATCTCTATTGGGTGCGATATTGACGTAATAAGGCTGTGTCATATCAAAACCGTTATTCGAGCTGTACCCAGCAACGGGAGCCAAAATGCCCGAACGACGTTGATTAGAAGTTGGTGCAGTGAAGTAAGGAACGTAGGCAATAGGTACATCAAAGAAACGCATTACACCATGAGTGCCGACCATTTCCTTCTGCTCGTTATCAATCTCTAGAGTGCTAGCTGAAAAATACCAATCCATATTTTGCGGCGTACATGTGGTGTATGTCGCCTTATCGAAAACAAAAATATCTGAGTTTTCGATAGTGAGTTTTTTTGCAGTTCCATTACCGCGGGTATCTCGCAGTTCGTAGGTGGGAGTCTCCATCTCACCTTCACGAGCATCTACTTTAAATTTGGCAGTTGGTCCTTTAAAAGTTGTATTGCCTTTGATCAACTCAGCATTACCTACGAGATCAGCAATATCAGTATCTGGGTCATAAATAATCTCATCAGCTTTAATAACTCCACCGTTGCGTCGCATTTGTGCGCGACCTTTTAGCTTCATCTTCCGATCAACTACACCCTCAATAGAATCGCTTGAAGTAAAAGTAAGCGCTTTACCATCCTCTATAGGCAACCCGGTTCTGAGCTGATCATCCAACTTTAAGACAGTAACATTACCTCGATCTGGCAATAAAACAGTATTGGAATTGGCTTGTGCATTTGCAGGCAAAGGAGCGGGCGCTTGAGCGCGTCCGCAGTGGGCAAATTGAAGCAATGTCACCCCCATTATTACGCGTAGGGTTACATGCAAAAAAAGAGGGGCGCAAAGGCCGGCGCGACGGCGATAATGACTCATAGATCCAGACCCGCCTTATTATACGAATCGACCATGACTGACTTACGCTTAAACACCCTTTGCAACTGGCTAAAAGCCCTGGAAGCTAGCTGGCAATTAGATCTCGACTCCCTGGCACCAGCCTCAGCCGATGCCAGCTTTCGACGCTATTTCCGAATTGAGTCCGAAAAGCCTAATTTTGGGACTTTGATCGTCATGGATGCCCCACCCCAACATGAGCCTTTGGATGCCTTTATTAAGGTCGATTTATTGCTCTCAGAGGCGGGCTTAAATGTGCCAAAAATCCTTGAGCAAAACCTCGCTGAAGGCTTCTTACTATTAAACGATTTAGGGACCAAAACCTACCTTGCTGAACTCAATAACGAGTCAGCCGATGATCTCTATCAAGATGCAACTCATGCATTAGTTCAGATGCAATTGGCGAGCAAGCCGGATGTATTGCCAAACTATGATGAAGCGCTATTGCAGCGAGAGTTAGATTTATTTCCAGAGTGGTATTTAAGGAAGCATCTCCAAGTTGAACTCAATACGCAACAAACTGAGCAACTCAAGAAATCTTTCGAACTCATTATTGAAAATAATTTAGCGCAAGCTAAAGTCTATGTTCATCGTGACTACCATTCTCGTAACTTGATGGTGACAGAAAAAAATAATCCTGGAGTGATTGACTTTCAGGATGCGGTATATGGACCCATTACTTATGATGCTTCTTCATTGTGGCGTGATGCTTACATTGCATGGCCAGAAGAGCGTGTCATTGATTGGGTAATTAAGTTTTGGGAAGAGGGCCGTAAGGCCGGCCTACCAATGCCAAATGATTTTGGACATTTCTATCGAGATTTTGAATGGATGGGTCTGCAACGCCATCTTAAGGTTCTAGGTATTTTTGCAAGACTCTTTCATCGCGATGGCAAGGATGGTTACCTTAAGGATATTCCGCTTGTTTTGGAATATGCGATTGCTACCGCGAACCGCTATATTGAATTAAAACCGTTAGCTCGAATTCTAGAATCTACTCGTACCAATAAAGAATGAATAGTAACTCCTGATGAGTAAAAGTAATCTGATTCCCTGTTTTTTGCTTGCTGCTGGCAGAGGTGAGCGCATGCGCCCTCTTACGGATGATTTACCTAAACCATTACTCTGTATTCAAAATAAATCTTTACTAGCATGGCATTTGGAGGCCTTAGCAAATGCCCATATTCAAGATGTAGTCATTAATCACGCTTGGTTAGGCGAAAAAATTGAGGCTGCCCTAGGGGATGGAGTGCAATTTGGGCTTCATATTCAGTACTCCCCTGAGGAAAGTGCCCTAGAAACGGCTGGTGGGATTTGCAAGGCGCTACCAATCATTGCTCCAAAAGACTACTTTTTAGTGATTAATGGGGATGTATTTAGCCCGAACTTGCCAATTACTCAACTTTTGGAAACGGTATCCCAGATGCGGATAGCTGGTGGCAAGCCTTTGGCCCACTTATTGATGGTGCCAAACCCAGTCCAACATCCTGAAGGGGATTTTTACCTCCAAGGCACTGCAGTCAACAACATCGAGTCCATTGGAGCCGAAAAGCTCACTTTCTCTGGAATTGGGATTTATCACAAAGACCTCTTCAAGGACCTGGAATTCGGAGCGCCGGCCAAGCTTGCGCCTCTATTGAGAAGTGCAATGGAGCAAAATAAAGTGTCTGGTGAAAAATATCTCGGTCCATGGCACGATGTAGGCACACCTCAACGCTTACATGAGCTTAATGCAGCATATGAATAAAACGAACATTTATCAGCTTCGTAGAAATAAGTTAGCAGAACAAATCTTTGCCAAAAATGGCGGGGGAATTGCTGTCATTTCAACCTCTCCCGAGCTTGCCCGCAATCGTGACAGTGAATTCCCTTATCGCCACGATAGTGACTTTTACTACTTGACGGGTTTCGAAGAGCCGGGCGCTACACTGGTAATGAAAGTTACAGGCAATGGTAAAAATTGCCAGCTTCAATCCCACTTGTTCTGCAGACCCAAAGATCCTGAGCGAGAAATCTGGGATGGTATCCGTCTAGGCCCTGAAGCAGCACCAGAAGCTTTGGGCATTGAATATGCTCACAGCAATAAAGAGTTAGATCAAAAACTCAGTGAGTTATTGGCTGATGAAGATGCGGTGTATATCCGTCTTGCTGAAAGCGCTGAAGCTGATAGACGCTTGCGTCATTGGATGAAACAAGTACGAGCTCAAGCGCGCTCTGGAATAAACCCACCATCTGAGTTTCACGATGTTGAGGCACTCATTCATGAAATGCGTTTATTTAAAGATGCCCATGAAATTGACATCATGCGTCGTGCTGCAGCGATTTCCGCTCGTGGGCATATCCGCGCCATGCAAATCTGCAAGCCTGGCATGCGCGAATACCAACTCGAAGCAGAATTACTGCATGAGTTCCGGAACAGCGGTTCACAAAGCGTTGCCTACAACAGTATTGTTGCCAGCGGTGAAAACTCTTGCATTCTTCACTATCGCGCAGGCGCAACCGAATTACGTAGTGGCGAGCTTTGTCTAATTGATGCTGGGTGCGAACTTGATGGTTATGCATCAGACATCACAAGAACCTTTCCAGTAAACGGAAAATTTACTGGGCCACAACGTGCCCTATATGACATCACCTTAGCCGCGCAAGAGGCTGCGGTAGCAATAACTAAACCTGGCACTACATTTATGCAGCCGCATGAGGCAGCACTAAAAGTGCTTACCCAAGGTCTTCTTGATGAAAAACTGCTCAAACTTGCGGAGCTGGGCTCCTTAGAAAACGCAATTGAGACTGGAGCCTATCGTCGCTTCTATATGCACCGCACATCTCACTGGTTAGGTATGGATGTACATGATGTGGGTTCTTATCGCGAAGCTAGCCAAGAGGCATCCAGCGAAGAAAAGCCATGGCGCATTCTTAAAAGCGGCATGGTGATCACAGTAGAGCCCGGTTTGTATGTCAGGCCTGCGGATGATATTGATGAAAAGTTCTGGAATATCGGTATTCGTATTGAAGATGATGCCGTCATTAATGACTCAGGATGTGAGCTGATTTCTCGTGGCGTGCCTGTCAAGGCTGATGAGATTGAAGCTCTGATGAAAAACGCATAAAGATATTTTAATAAAAATGAGTTCACTAAGGAATCCGCTGAGTTGCGATATCTTGATTCAGGGTGGCGGTCCAGTTGGACTTGCTTGCGCAGCATGGACCTTACAAAAATTTCCTGATCCAAAAATGATCTTACTTGATCGTAACTCTGCCAATGACGACGATTTAGTAAGCGCTGATAGTAGAGGCATTGCCCTTTCACACGGCAGCAAACTCTTGCTCGATACGATTAACGCTTGGCCAAAAGACTTTGCCCAAATTCATCGCGTGCATGTTTCACAGGCAGGTCGCTTCGGCCGCGCACTCATGACGCGAGAAGAGCTCAAGCAAGATGCCTTGGGGCACATTATTCGCTATCGCGATATCCATCTCACTCTGCGCAAAGCCCTGCGAGCTATTCAATTAAAAAGTCCCCACTTTGTTTGGGAGCACATACATAAGGATGCTCAAGAAAGCCAGATCCATGCAAAATGCATTGTGCATGCTGAGGGTGGCTTATTTAAGACGCAAGAATGGGTTGAGTCTGGTCGAGACTATGATCAGTCAGCTCTTGTAGGTTTAGTTGAGGTTGAAAATGCTGAACCTCATCAAGCTTGGGAACGTTTTACTGCAGAAGGTCCTTTGGCCGTATTACCTAGCCACTATGGCGCTAATATTTTGAATCTGGTTTGGTGCGGTTCACCAGAATCTTCACAACATCGCTTACAACTGAGTGATACAGACTTCTTGAGTGAGCTACAAAAAGAATTTGGTTCACGCATCGGACGCTTCCTAAAAATTCAAGATCGTCGTTTGTATGAACTTGGTTTGAACTTTCGCAAAGAAATTACTAAAGGCAATGAAGTTTGGATTGGTAATGCTGCGCAAACTTTGCACCCAGTAGCGGGCCAAGGCTTGAATTTGGGATTACGAGATGCCTTCTTGCTATCTGAGAAGTTGGTTGAGGTATTTTCTGGATCCACAGAAGAACAATTTCCAGCAGATGTGGAAAATGTACTGCAGAGTTATGCCCAAAGTCGCAAGGCTGATAGAACAACCACCATTGGTCTTACCGACTTCATGGCCAGAGTATTTACTTCTAGTCTAGCTCCAATCGTGATGGCTCGTGGATTAGCCTTATCTGCCCTCCAGTGGCTTCCACCAGTCAAAACAGCCTTAGCTCGCCAGATGATGTTTGGTAGGCGCTAAAGGGCTTAGATAGCCCCCAAAATAGAAACCTTCGCCGTTTGATCTGGAACAAGCTATTTGCCTATTTTTTAGGCAAATTTAGGGGTGAATGTGCTAAAGTGTCATGCTTTCCGCCCAAGCCCTTTTAGATGAACATTGGCCCTCACCTCCTCGCAAATAAGTTATTTGTAGCCCCCATGGCTGGGGTAACAGACCGCCCGTTTAGACAGCTTTGTAAGAAACTAGGCGCTGGATACGCCGTCTCTGAAATGGTGGCCTCAAATGCCTTGCTTTGGAAAAGCGAAAAAACGCAGCGTCGTGCCAACCATGTTGGTGAATTCAAGCCGATTGCTGTCCAAATTGCAGGGGCTGATCCAGCGATGATGGCGGCAGCGGCAAAAATCAACGTAGATCATGGCGCCCAAATTATTGATATCAATATGGGATGCCCTGCTAAGAAAGTTTGCAATGTGGCGGCTGGCTCCGCACTATTACGCGATGAGCCCTTAGTGCAGCAAATTCTAGAAGCAGTTGTCAATGCTGTTGGAATTGGGCCAGATGCAGTACCGGTGACTTTAAAGATTCGGACGGGATGGGATCGCGAGCACAAGAATGCTATTGAGATTGCGCGTCTTGCAGAAAAATCCGGCATCTCCATGCTCACCGTTCATGGTCGCACTAGAGCTGACTTATATCACGGTGAGGCAGAGTATGAAACGATTACCGCAGTCAAAAATAGCGTGGGTATTCCAGTAGTTGCTAATGGCGATATCACCAGCCCAGAAAAAGCGGAACAAGTGTTAAGAATCACTGGTGCTGATGCCATCATGATTGGTCGAGCCGCTCAGGGTCGCCCTTGGATCTTCCGTGAAATCAACCACTATCTCGAAACGGGTGGCAAGCTACCAACCCCGGAGATCAATGAGATTCAGGCCATCATGAATGGGCATCTAATAGACCACTACGAATTCTATGGCGAACATATTGGTCTTCGTACTGCTCGTAAGCACATTGGCTGGTATTGCAAGGGTTTGCGTGATTCACATGCTTTCCGTCAGCGCATGAATAATGCAGACGATTGCAAAACCCAACTGCAAATGGTCAATGATTATTTTGACGAGATGAAATCCCATTCTGACCGCTTATTATTTTTGGAAGCGGCATAGTTCTGCACTTATTTAATTCTCTAATTGTAGTTTTCTTATTTTTTTGTTTTTGTATTGATAGATTGTTATGACCAATAAGCACCCGATTACCGAATGTATAGAAACCCAATTGCAGGATTACCTGCATGACCTCAAAGGAACAGCGCCGACTGATATTTATCAAATGGTATTGGCTGTGGTCGAAAAACCGATGCTCGAATTAGTAATGCAGCATGCCAAGCAAAACCAATCGTTAGCAGCTCAATATCTGGGCATTAATCGCAATACTCTGCATAAGAAGCTCGTTGAGCATCAACTACTGAAGTAATCGCAAACATCACTAATAACAAAGCCATTTCTTAAATTAAGCTCCGAAAACCATGATCCGTACAGCCCTCCTCTCCGTCTCTGATAAAAATGGCATCCTGCCTTTTGCTAAAGCCCTCCATGAGCAAGGCGTTAAGCTCATTTCTACTGGGGGTACCGCAAAACTCTTGGCTGAAAATAATCTACCCGTTGTAGAGGTTTCTTCCTTGACGAAATTCCCAGAAATGCTGGATGGTCGCGTAAAAACCCTCCACCCGATGGTGCATGGCGGCTTATTGGCTCGTAGAGATTTTCCAGAGCATATGGCGGCTTTAAAAGAGCATGGCATTGATACGATTGATATGCTTGTCATCAACCTTTACCCATTCAATGAAACTGTTGCTAAAGAAAGCTGTTCATTTGAAGATGCGGTTGAAAATATTGACATTGGCGGTCCAGCAATGCTTCGTGCTGCCGCAAAGAATCACCAAGACGTTACCGTATTGATCTCACCAGAAGATTACGCCCCCGTCTTAGCTGAAATGAAAGCCAATAACAATGTAGTTTCTTACAAGACCAATTTAGCTTTAGCTAAAAAAGTATTTGCCCATACCGCGCAATACGATGGTGCGATTGCCAACTATCTCTCAGCTTTGGGTGATGACTTAGATCACAAAGCACGTTCTGCATACCCAGAAACTTTGCACCTTGCCTTTGAAAAAGTACAAGAGATGCGTTACGGTGAGAACCCACACCAATCTGCAGCGTTCTACAAAGATATCTATTCAGTAGATGGTGCACTAGCCAATTACAAACAACTACAAGGCAAAGAGCTTTCTTACAACAACATTGCAGATGCTGATTCTGCCTGGGAATGCGTCAAGAGCTTTTCTGGCAATGCCGGTGGCGCTGCAGCTTGCGTCATCATTAAGCACGCCAACCCTTGTGGCGTAGCGGTTGGCGCCACAGCGCTTGAAGCTTATCAAAAAGCATTTAAAACCGATCCCAGCTCAGCCTTTGGCGGCATTATTGCCTTTAACGTTCCTTGTGACGGCGCCGCCGCTGAAGCCATCTCCAAGCAATTTGTAGAAGTATTGATTGCTCCTAACTTTAGCGATGAAGCCAAAGCGATCTTTGCTGCAAAACAAAATGTACGTCTACTAGAGATTCCATTAGGCAATACATTTAATACTTTTGACTTCAAACGCGTTGGTGGTGGCTTGCTCGTGCAGTCTCCTGATGCCAAGAACGTTCTCGAAAGTGAAATGCGCGTTGTCAGCAAGCGCCTGCCAACTCCAAGCGAAATGCACGACATGATGTTTGCATGGCGCGTAGCCAAGTTTGTGAAATCCAATGCCATTGTGTATTGCGCTAATGGGATGACTCTTGGTATCGGTGCCGGTCAAATGAGCCGCGTAGACTCTGCGCGCATGGCTAGCATCAAGGCTGAGAACGCTGGCTTAAGCCTTAAAGGTTCTGCAGTAGCAAGCGATGCGTTCTTTCCGTTCCGTGATGGCTTAGATGTGGTTGTGAATGGTGGCGCAAGCTGCGCCATTCAGCCAGGTGGCAGTATGCGTGACGATGAAATCATTGCGGCAGCAAATGAGCATGGTATTGCCATGATCTTTACTGGCACGCGTCACTTCCGCCACTAAGAAAACAGGAAGTAATAAACAAACTTATGCGCTGGATAGGGATCGACCCAGGTTTACGGACCACCGGTTTTGGAGTCATTGATGTTGATGGCCAAAAGCTGACCTACGTAGCTTCTGGAACAATTGAGAGTGGCGACCCAGACAAAGGCTTACCTGAGCGCTTAGGCGCCCTCTATGCTGGTGTCAAAGAAGTTCTAGAGACCTATCGACCAGAGTCTGCTGCAATTGAAGAGGTCTTCTTAAACGTCAATCCTCGTTCCACACTCATGTTGGGTCAGGCACGGGGCGCTGTCATTGCTGCCCTTGTTTCAGAAAAACTCCCAGTAGCCGAATATAGCGCCCTTCGCGTCAAGCAAGCTATTGTGGGTACGGGCCGCGCAGCCAAACCGCAGGTTCAGGAAATGGTGAAGCGCCTCCTAAGACTCAATCGTGCCCCAGGCACTGATGCGTCTGATGCGCTGGGTGTTGCTATTTGCGCCGCTCACCATGCACAAATACCAAAAGCAATTACCGCAGCCACTCAAGCATTAGTCCCCAAGAAACGCAGCAAGTAAAAATACACAGCACAGGTTAAGATCTCTACATGATTGGTCGCATTCAAGGTACTCTCGTTTCAGTTCACCCTCCTCGTCTTTTGGTCGATTGCCAAGGTATTGGCTATGAGGTTGATGTACCGATGAGCACTTTGTATCAGCTGCCTCAAGCAGGTCAAAAAATTACCCTACTGACACATTTCCAGGTTCGTGAAGATGCACAGCAACTCTTCGGATTTGCCACAGAGACTGAACGTGAAGCATTTAGACAACTCATCAAGATTAGTGGCGTCGGTTCGCGCACAGCACTAGCAGTCCTCTCCGGCATGAGTGTGAATGAACTGGCGCAAGCTATTGCGCTTCAAGAAGCCGGACGACTTACCCAAGTACCTGGCATTGGTAAGAAAACTGCTGAGCGTCTCTGCCTAGAGCTCAAAGGCAAGCTAGCTCCAGACCTAGGCATTACCGGCGACAAACCCCAGGCGATTGAAGCAAGTAGCGAAGTATTGCAAGCACTCTTGGCTTTAGGCTACTCAGAAAAAGAAGCGCTTATGGCACTCAAGCAAATTCCACCCGATACCAGTGTTTCTGATGGCATTCGTATGGGCTTGAAGTATCTATCTAAAGCCTAATAGCCAAACAGCACTAAACTCTCAGCATGGCAATACACACAGACGACCTCAGCTCTATTCCTGAAGATTTACCGGAGAATACCGACCGCATTGTGAGTGGTTCAGCCGGCAATACTGAAGCCGTTTTTGAAAGAGCTCTTCGTCCTAAACAGCTTGATGAGTATGTTGGCCAAACCAAAGCCCGCGCCCAATTAGAAATCTTTATTAGCGCTACAAGAGCACGCCAAGAGGCCCTAGATCACGTTCTCTTGTTTGGGCCTCCTGGTCTTGGTAAAACCACCTTAGCCCACATCATTGCCAGAGAACTTGGCGTAAATCTGCGTCAAACCAGCGGACCCGTTCTAGATAGGCCAGGCGATCTTGCTGCCTTACTCACTAATTTAGAAGAAAACGACGTTCTCTTTATTGATGAGATTCATCGCCTCTCTCCAGTTGTGGAAGAAATCCTATATCCGGCATTAGAGGACTACAGCCTAGACATCATGATCGGCGAAGGTCCTGCAGCGCGCAGCGTAAAGATTGATCTCAAACCATTTACCCTGATCGGCGCAACTACTCGTGCCGGCATGCTGACCAACCCATTGCGTGATCGTTTTGGCATTGTGGCTAGACTCGAGTTCTACACGACTGAAGAGCTCACTAAGATCATTAATCGTTCAGCCAGTTTGCTCAAAGCTGATATTGATCCAGAAGGCTCCGTAGAAATTGCAAAGCGTGCTCGTGGCACTCCTCGTATTGCTAACCGCTTATTACGCCGCGTACGTGACTATGCAGAAGTAAAGGGCACCGGCACCATTACTAAGGCTATGGCGGATGCTGCACTCAAGATGCTAGATGTGGATCCAAGTGGCTTTGATGTGATGGACAGAAAACTCTTAGAAGCAATCTTGCACAAGTTTGATGGTGGCCCAGTAGGCATTGATAACTTGGCAGCAGCTATCGGCGAAGAGCGCGATACGATTGAAGATGTTCTTGAGCCCTATTTGATTCAACAGGGCTACTTGCAAAGAACCTCAAGAGGCAGAGTAGCAACCCGCCAGGCTTATGAGCACTTTGGTTTAACACCGCCAAGTGGCAGTGCTAGCTTGGATATTTAAGCCAGGGTCACTTTCGCAAACTTACGTTTTCCAACCTGTACTACGTAAGTACCAGCCTCCACCTTTAACTGTTTATCGGTGATCGTCGCACCATCTATCTTCACACCGTTTTGCTCAATATTGCGCATCGCTTCAGATGTCGATGGAGCAAGGCCTGCAGCCTTCAAAAGATTGGCGATTGCCATAGGCGCACCAGAGAGATTTACTTCTGGAATGTCATCGGGTACACCACCTTTAGCGCGGTGATTAAAGTCCTCTAAGGCTTTTTCGGCAGCCGCTTGCGAGTGGAAGCGTGCCACGATTTCTTGAGCAAGAAGTACTTTGCAGTCTTTTGGATTGCGACCTGCAGCAACTTCTTGCTTCATCAAATCAATTTCAGCCATTGGACGGAATGACAGCAATGTGAAATAGTCCCACATCAAATCATCCGAAATGCTAAGGAGCTTGCCAAACATATCGCCAGCAGGCTCGCTGATGCCAATGTAATTGCCTTTGGACTTACTCATCTTCTCAACGCCGTCCAGACCAACTAGTAATGGCATCGTCAAAATACATTGGGGTTCTTGGCCATACTCACGCTGGAGCTCACGCCCAACTAAAAGATTAAATTTTTGATCTGTACCACCCAACTCTAAATCACTCTTGAGTGCAACAGAGTCATAACCTTGCATGAGTGGATATAAAAACTCATGAATTGAAATGGGCACGCCATTGCGATAGCGCTTAGTAAAGTCATCACGCTCTAACATGCGAGCAACAGTATGTTTAGCAGCCAACTGAATCATGCCGCGCGCGCCTAAGGGATCACACCACTCACTGTTGTAGCGCACTTCAGTTTTAGAAGGATCGAGGACCATGCTCGCTTGGCGATAATAAGTTTCTGCATTGAGGGCAATTTCTTCTGCGGTCAAAGGAGGGCGAGTTGCATTACGACCTGATGGATCACCAATCATGCTCGTAAAGTCACCGATCAAGAAAATAACGGTATGACCTAAATCTTGTAGCTGACGTAACTTATTCAAAACAACGGTATGCCCCAGATGAATATCAGGAGCCGTAGGATCTAAACCTAATTTAATCCGCAGTGGTGTCTTGGTAGCTTGGCTACGAGCCAGTTTCTGAACCCAGTCTGCTTCAACTAATAGCTCATCGCAGCCACGCTTGGTGACTTCGAGCGCCGCAAAGACTTCGGGGGTCAAAGGATATTTTTGTTCTGGTTTAGCCGTCATGCTGATTCGGATTGCTGATTCAGTTAAATTAGTAGTTAAATTGCTAAAGCATAATTGTCGCATTCCTGAGAGCCCCATGAACAAACCCCATTCCCTCTATATCGGCCTGATGTCTGGCACCAGTCTAGATGGGATAGATGCTGTTCTAGCCAAGATAGGGCCTAATGGGGAAGCTAGTGCACTAGACGCCATTAGCGTCCCTTTCTCAGCGGAGCTCCGTAACGCCCTATCTGAGCTCCAAAGCCCTGGTCCAAATGAGCTCCACCGAGAAAAACAAGCAGGAAATGCTTTGGCCCTGGCCTATGCAGAAGCAGTTAGCCAGCTACTCAGAAAAGCAAATCTACAGCCGTCTAATATCACTGCCATCGGTGCGCATGGTCAGACCATTCGCCACCAACCTCATCTGGGTGAAATGGCCTACACACATCAAACCCTGAATCCAGCCCTCTTAGCAGAAAAGACTGGTATTGATGTCATCGCCGATTTTAGAAGTCGGGATTTGGCTGCAGGTGGGCATGGTGCGCCTTTAGTACCTGCATTTCATGCGCAGCAATTTGTAGAAGATAAACATTTAGCCATTCTCAATATTGGTGGCATTGCTAATCTCACATTACTTCCCAAGAATGGTGAAGTTACTGGCTTTGATTGTGGGCCGGGAAATATGCTGATGGATGCGTGGATACAAGAGCATCAAGGCAACGCATTTGATGAGAATGGCAACTGGGCATTGCAGGGAAAAGTTAATGAAGCATTACTTGCGAAAATGTTAGCCGATCCCTTCTTCGCCAAAGTCCCGCCCAAGAGTACTGGTAGAGATGACTTTCATCTTGCTTGGTTACAAGAAAAAATAAGTGCTGTTAATTATCTTTGTGAAGATGTACAGGCAACCTTACTTCATCTAACGGCCCACTCGGCCCTCGAAGCTTTAGCACATCATGCCCCGCAAACCCAGAAGCTGATTGTCTGTGGTGGTGGCGCCCGAAATAATGCATTGATGAATTTATTCAAAGTGAAGTCGCGGCATTTCTTCAAACAGCCATTAGAAATTACTACAAGTGAATCCGCAGGGATTGATCCGCAGCTTGTGGAAGGCCTTGCCTTTGCATGGCTTGCGTGGGCTCATAAAGAAAAACGGCCAGCAAATTTGCCAGCCGTTACGGGAGCGAAGGGTCCTAGAATTCTAGGCGCTTGTTACCCAGCTTAACTTCGCTGCTTAATTAAATATTAATTAAGTTCGTTTTTATTTAAGCAGAGAAAGATGATCCGCAACCACAAGTAGTTTGCGCATTTGGATTCTTAATCACAAACTGTGAACCGTTGATGTCTTCTTTGTAATCAATCTCAGCGCCAACTAAATATTGGAAACTCATTGAATCAACTAATAAAGTAACACCGTTCTTTTCAAAGAGAGTGTCATCTTCATTCACAGCATCATCAAATGTGAAGCCATACTGAAATCCTGAGCAACCGCCACCTTGGACGAATACGCGCAATTTCAACTCTGGATTACCTTCTTCGGCAATCAAGTCCGCCACTTTTGCAGCAGCGCTGTCCGTGAACACCAATGGGGTTGGTGGTTCAGCTAAATCTTGTGCAGGTTGTGTAGCTAATTCAGTCATGATTTACTCCTAATTCAAAAGGCAATATCTTATTTTAGGCTTTTAATGGCCAGTTTGCTGAAGGGTCATTACGGCGATACAGCAATCTGGGTGAGGCCTGTCGTCTCCGGGAGGCCAAACATGAGGTTCATGCACTGGACTCCCTGGCCTGAAGCACCCTTCACCAAGTTATCTTCCACCACCAAAATAACTAAAGTATCACCGCCGCCTGGACGATGAATCGCAATCCGAATACCATTACTACCCCTTACAGAGCGTGTTTCTGGGTGACTACCTGCAGGCATCACATCCACAAAAGGCTCGTCTTTGTAGAAATTCTCATAAAGCTTTTGGTAATCGACCTCTTTGCCAGCATCAGTCAAACGCACATACAAGGTCGAATGAATACCTCTAATCATCGGCGTTAGATGTGGCACAAAGGTCAAACCAATCTGATCATGGCCAGCAATTGCCTTTAAGCCCTGCTCGATTTCCGGTAAATGGCGATGTCCCTTCACGCTGTAAGCCTTGAAGTTATCACTTGCCTCAGACAATAGTGTGCCGATCTCTGCTTTACGTCCAGCGCCAGAAGTTCCTGACTTAGAGTCAGAAATAATATGGCTACCATCGATCAGCTGTTTACCACCTGTTGATTGCGGTGAAAGTAATGGTGCGAGGCCAAGCTGCACTGAAGTTGGGTAGCAGCCTGCCAAACCAATCACGCGGGCCTTCTTAATGGCATCACGATTGATCTCTGGTAAACCATAAACTGCTTCTGCCAAAATTTCTGGGCAGGTGTGCTCCATGCCATACCACTTTGCGAACTCTTTGACATCCTTCAAACGAAAGTCTGCGGCAAGATCCAAAATCTTCACATTGTTAGCGAGTAATTCTTTTGCCTGCGCCATCGCAACGCCATGCGGAGTTGCAAAGAACACCACATCACATTCATTAAGCTTAGCCTCATCAGGCGTTGTAAATTTCAGAGAAACACGGCCACGTAAAGATGGGAACATATCAGCTACTGGCATGCCAGCTTCTGTGCGAGAAGTAATTGCAGTGAGCTCTACCTCAGGATGCTGCGCCAATAAACGCAACAACTCCACTCCAGTATATCCAGTGCCGCCTACGATACCAACTTTAATCATGTCACTCTCCAAAATGCGCTATATCGAAATTATCGTATAGAGCTTACTACTTGATTCTTACGATTGTCTTAATTGTAGAAACAAAAAGGGCCGCTTGCGCGACCCTTTCGATAAAACTTGAGCGACTGAAAGAATTAGCGCTTGCTGAACTGCTTACGACGACGCGCGCCGTGCAGACCAACCTTTTTACGCTCAACTTCACGAGCATCGCGAGTTACCAAGCCTGCTTTAGACAGGGCTGGCTTCAAAGCGTTGTCGTAGTCGATCAATGCACGAGTAACGCCGTGACGAACTGCACCAGCTTGGCCAGTTTCACCGCCACCAGAAACGTTTACTTTGATATCAAAGGTCGTTAAGTGGGCTGTGAGAGCCAAAGGCTGACGTGCAATCATGCGTGATGTTTCACGAGCAAAGTATGCGTCGATAGGCTTACCATTAACAATGATTTCGCCTTTGCCAGATTTAATGAATACACGCGCCACAGAACTCTTGCGACGACCAGTACCGTAATTCCAATTTCCGTAATTAATAGCCATTTGGGTTCCTTAAATCTCTAACGCTTTAGGCTGTTGAGCCGTGTGCGGATGATTAGCGTCGCCATAAACTTTCAATTTCTTGATCATGGCATAGCCTAGTGGGCCTTTTGGCAACATACCCTTCACAGCCTTCTCCAAAGCGCGACCTGGGAAACGGTCTTGCATCTTGTCGAAGTTAGTCGAGCTAATACCACCTGGGTATCCACTGTGACGGTAATAAATTTTGTTCAAGCCTTTTGTGCCAGTGACACGGAGCTTAGAAGAATTGATAACGACAATAAAGTCGCCAGTATCAACGTGTGGGGTGTATTCAGGCTTGTGCTTGCCGCGTAGACGGAGTGCCACTTCACTGGCGACACGACCGAGGACTTTGTCCGTAGCGTCAATCACGAACCATTCATGCACTACCTCATGGGATTTTGCAGAAAAAGTTTTCATGATTTCTCAAATTGTTATGGTCAAAAAAATTACCCCAACCAAACTACGTCCACCTTGGCCCTGCTTATGTTTGCAAGCTCGCAGATTCTGCAATTTAACTGGTACAACAAATTACCGCTGACCGGCTCGGTAATTCAGTAAAGCCTTGAATTGTAACCTAAAAAAAACCCAGGAACGAGTCCTGGGTTGGAATCCACCTATGTTTGGGTGGAGGAGACACTGGGAGGTAAGTCGCAGTCTTATACAAGACTGACTACCAATATGGTTATTCTACACAAGGATTATGGTGCAACGCAAGAATATTGACCAAAATCAATATTTTTATGTTGCTGTGCAGCAACTTAGTTTCCCTTAAAATAGGTAAACTATTGATAATATTGGTTAATTTAGTAAGTTAGGGGTCACTAATAATGGAATGTCGAGTAAGTTGGTTGGGTAATGGCGGTATGGCTTTTTCTGCAGAAACTGGCAGCGGCCACCTTGTAAACATGGATGGCGCACCTGAAGCCGGCGGCAGAAACCTCGCCCCAAGGCCAATGGAACTCCTTTTAGCGGGCGCGGGCGGCTGCTCAGCCTTTGATGTGGTTTTAATCCTACAAAGGGCCCGTCAGGCTATTAGCGGCTGTGAAGTGGCTCTCCAGGCAGAAAGAGCTACAGAAGACCCTAAAGTCTTTACCAAGATCAATTTGCACTTCATTGTTAAGGGCAAAGATCTTGACCAGGCAAAGGTAGATCGCGCCGTAAAGCTTTCTCATGAAAAGTATTGCTCAGCCACAACCATGTTGGCCAAAACAGCAGAGCTGACTTACAGCGTCGAAATCATTTCAGAATAAGTGCAGAGTCAATCGATAAGCCGGATTCTGTCGCCTAGATTTGCATCTAGGGGCAATCATTCCTCTAGGCCGTTAGTTACCTAACGGCTCAAGCTCCCTACCCGCAGACTCAGCGGGACGCCTCATCGTCTGCTTACTTGGGATTGCTCCGGGTGGAGGTTACCGCGTTTCACCGTAACTAAATACGCTCGTCTCTGTGGCCCTATTCCTCACGTCGCCGTGGATGGCCGTTAGCCATCACCCCTCCCTATGGAGTCCGGACTTTCCTCCCCCTCAATAAAGAGGCGGCGATTGCCCAATTGACTCTGCGACTGCAGTCTAACGCAGTCAGGAGAATTTGGCTAAGAAACGAATGATTTGATTTTTTAAACGAGTGACCAGGCGACGGTTTCACCAGCACGTAGTGGCACGATAGTGGCATCACCTAAAGGCAATTCCGCTGGAATACTTTGCGCTTGTTTGACCAAAATAATTGTTTTGCTATTTCGCGGCATTGAATAAAAGTCTGGACCAAAGAAACTAGCAAAGCCCTCTAGCCTATCTAACTTGCCAACACTCTCAAATGCTTCCGCATATAAACCTAGAGCATTAAAGGCGCTGTAACAACCGGCACAACCACAAGCGGCTTCCTTAGCACCCTTGGCATGCGGTGCACTATCAGTACCCAAAAAGAAGCGAGAGTTACCACTAGTGGCAGCGTCTAATAAAGCAACGCGATGCTCTTCACGCTTGAGTACTGGCAAACAATAATTATGCGGACGAATACCGCCAGCAAAAATCGCATTACGATTCATTAGCAAATGTTGTGGGGTAATGGTTGCTGCAATCGTATTGTTTACACTCGTCACCGTATCACGTACATAGTGAGCCGCTTGTTTAGTGGTGATGTGCTCAAACACAATCTTGAGTTCAGGCAATTTTTTGCGTAAGGGCTCTAATACCGCATCAATAAATACCGCCTCACGATCAAAGATGTCAATATCCGCATGTGTCACTTCACCGTGCACAAGCAAGGGCATTCCAACCGCTTGCATCGCTTCTAATGCAGCATGGCAATGCTTGAGGTCACTGACACCTGCATCACTATTCGTAGTTGCGCCCGCAGGATATAACTTAAAACCTACAATGCCTGCGGCTTTGGCCTTATGCACTTCATCTGCAGACGTATTGTCAGTGAGATATAAAGTCATTAAAGGAGTGAAGTCACTGACACCCAGAGACCTTAAATTCGATTCAATGCGAGATTGATAGGCCTTAGCCAAATCCACAGTAGTTACTGGTGGCTTGAGATTGGGCATGATGATGGCGCGTGCAAATTGGCGCGCAGTATCAGCCAATACATCTTTCATCACTTCACCATCACGAATATGCAAGTGCCAATCGTCTGGTTGAATCAATTGAATTTGAGTAGGGCTATTGGACATATTATTTTTCTAGCAAGATGATGCGGAAATCATTCACATTAGTAAGTGTAGGGCCAGTTTCCACTAAAGCACCTAATTCTGCAAAGAAGCCATAGCAATCATGTGCTGATAAGAATTTCTCTGGCACCAGGCCTGCGGTCTGGCTAGCTTGGCGCACGGCGCTATCAAACCAGGCTCCAGCATTCTTTTCGCTGCCATCAACTCCATCGGTATCCGCAGCCAAAGCAGCCATTCTTGACAAATCAAAACTAGCAGTCAAAAGTGATAGCAGGTATTCACTGCAACGACCACCACGGCCTTTTATGCCTACTGGAATGGTAACGGTACATTCACCACCTGAAATGAGTGCAAGCGGCTTATCAATTCCCTTGGCCATATAGTCACGAGCTAACGCCGCCTGCTCCACGCCAACTTCATGCGCTTCACCAGTAATAGTATCTCCTAAAACAATGGGCTCGTAACCCTGCGTGCGCACATAGTCAGCGGCAGCCTCTAAACTTTTATAGGCAGTTGCAATCACATGGTTGGCCACTTGAGCGGAGATTAAATCAGAATCTTTTAGAGTCTCTGGCTTTTCTCCCACTAAACCTTGTTTGAGATGACTTAACACTGATCCAGGAATAACAGATTCATCCAAATCATATTTTCCCAAGATGTTGAGTGCATCTAAATACGTTGAGTAGTCAGCAGCACATGGACCACTAGCTATATCTGCAGGTGAATCACCTGTGACATCAGAAATTAATAGTGCCTCTACTCGTGCACCACGCTCAATCGCAACCCTAGCTAAATTGCCACCTAGGATTGCAGACACATGTTTACGTACTACATTCATTTCTTCAATTGGTGCACCACTACGCAAGAGCGCTTCAGTGGTCTTGCGCATGTCATCAATGGAAATGCCTTCTTGCGGCAAGGTGAGCAGGCTTGAGCCTCCTCCAGATACCAGGGCAATCAATACATCACCCTGTCTCAGAGTATTTGTTAACGCTAAGACTTCTTTTGCCCCATCCATGCCAGCCTGATCGGGCACTGGATGCCCTGCTTCCACGACCTTGATAACGGTAGTTGGTGACCTATGGCCATAACGCGTGAGCACAACTCCCTCTAATTTCACTTGCGGCCAATACACCTTGGCATATGCTTCTAATGCGCTCGCCATAGATGCACTAGCTTTCCCTGCGCCAACAACTAAGCATCTGCCAGTAGGCTCTTGACCCCTTGGAAATATCTTTGCCAAGTGCTGAGGAACAATGACTTGCGGATCCGCTACAGCAACAGCAGCAGTAAAAGCATTTTTGAGAATTGTTTCTTTATTTACTGACATAGAGGGCGAAGAAATAATCTAAGTTATCAAGCTATTCTAATCAAGGGCGGCACGTTCTTGCATTTGCCACATCTCAGCATATTTACCCTGATGGGCAAGCAGTTCCATATGGGTTCCACGTTCGACAATCTGTCCGTGATCCATGACCAATATTTGATCCGCATGAATAATCGTTGATAAACGATGAGCAATGATGAGGGTTGTTCGGTTCTTAGCCAAACCGAGCAGCTCGTCCTGAAAAGCACGTTCTGTTTTCGAATCTAACGCTGAGGTAGCCTCATCAAAAATCAACATGGCAGGCTTCTTCAGTAGTGTTCTAGCAATCGCTACGCGCTGCTTCTCACCACCCGAGAGCTTTAAGCCCCGCTCTCCCACCTGAGTGTCATACCCATCAGGTAAGCGCCTAATGAAGCTGTCGATTTGGGCTGCCCTAGCAGCCTCTTGCACCTCTTCAATGGTTGCTGAGGGATCGCCATAGGCAATGTTGTAGCCAATCGTATCATTAAATAGCACGGTGTCTTGCGGAACAATGCCAATTGCCTTGCGCAAACTAGCCTGTGTCACATCCCGAATATTCTGTCCATCAATCAGAATTTCTCCGACTTGAACATCGTAGAAGCGGAACAGTAATCTTGCCAAGGTGCTCTTACCTGCGCCACTTTGACCTACTACCGCAGTAATCGTTCCCGCAGGAATATTAAAACTAACATCACGCAAAATTTCACGCTTGGCTTCATAGTGAAACGATACATGCTCAAATCGCACATCGGGGCCATGGCCATGATTTTGAACCTGCAGTGGTTTTGCATCTGGGGAATCGGCAATCTCTTTATCAGTATTGAGCAAAGAGAACATACGATCCATATCAGTTAGAGACTGCTTAATTTCACGATAAATAACGCCCAAGAAATTGAGTGGTATGTAAAGCTGAATCATTAATGTATTAACTAAAACTAAATCACCTAAAGTCATCGTACCATTGACGACGCCTGCCGTAGCTCGCCATAGAATGAGCATCAGACCAATTGCAATAATGATCTGTTGGCCAAGATTCAGGAAGGCCAAGGTCTTTTGTGACTTCACTGCAGCCACTTGATAACGCAGCAAATTTTCATCGTAACGGCTAGCCTCAAAAGCTTCGTTACCAAAATACTTTACTGTCTCAAAGTTCAATAGAGAATCAATTGCTTTTTGATTGGCTTTTGAATCCATATCATTCATGGTTCGGCGGTAATGGGTGCGCCACTCTGTCACCACTACTGTAAAAGCAATATAGAAGACTAAAGCAATGAATGTAATTGCGGCAAACCAAATATCGTAGGAATAAGCAAGGTAGCCCAACACTAAACAAAACTCAATTAATGTTGGCAAGATGCTGTACAAGGAATATGAGATCAGCGACTGGATGCCGCGTGTACCACGTTCAATGTCTCGGCTAACGCCACCAGTTTGGCGGGCCAAGTGAAAGCTTAGCGCTAAAGAATGTAAATGCTCAAATACTTGGAGCGCTACTTTTCGAACAGCGTTCTGAGTTACCTTAGCAAATAAGGCCTCACGTAATTCTGCAAATACAGATGCGGAAATTCTTAATACGCCATAGGCGAAAATAATTCCCAGGGGCACTATTAGAAGAGCTTGAGGGGAGCTGGCTTTGATGTCTAAAGAGTCTATTAACTCCTTCATGACAATTGGAATACCTAAATTGGCAACCTTAGCTGCAAATAGGCAGCTCAAAGCAATCAATACCCTAAAGCGATACTCTAAAAGATAGGGGAGGAGATCGCGAATAACACGCCAATCACTGCGCCCTGGTGTTTTTGAATCTGCACTACCGTGATGATGCCCTGATGAATGTCTCATCACTCTATCTTATTCCTAATTCACTATTTAACTGAGCTTAGTTCGTAGAAAACAATTTCAGAATAGCCTCGCCGTTGCTAGGAGAAAAACATTTTTTAGCAGCATCTTCGTATGACAGCCACTCATAAGCTACATGCTCTCTTGGAGATAGTGTAATTTGAATGTTATCGGGAACCTCTAATGCAAACCAGTGCTCGATATTTCTGGTGACTCCAGGGGCATAACGAAAGCGCCACTCGGGGTAGATTTCATATTCGATTTGATGATGCATATTCTGCAATGCACCTGTTGGCAACTGATTAACAGCAATACCTGTTTCTTCAAACACTTCACGGCCGGCTGCCAAAGCCAAATCTTCATCGGGTTCATCAAGACTGCCGGTGACTGATTGCCAAAAACTCGAGCGATCAGCACGCTCTATTAATAAAACATCCCTATTCGATTTATAGATAACAACTAAAACCGAAATAGGGATTTTTAAGGTAGGCACTACTTAAGTTTCTTTAAGCAGCAGGTGTGGCTTGACGCAAACGGATATGCAACTCACGTAACTGACGCTCATCGACTGGGCTAGGAGCCTGAGTTAACAAGCATTGCGCGCGTTGAGTTTTAGGGAAGGCAATCACATCACGAATGGATTCTGCACCAGTCATCATGGTCACGATACGATCTAAACCGAAAGCAATACCACCATGTGGAGGTGCGCCATACTGAAGTGCATCCAATAAGAAACCAAACTTCGCTTGCGCTTCTTCTGGATTAATCTTCAATGCACGGAAGACTTGGCTTTGAACTGCTTCTTGATGAATACGAACAGAGCCGCCACCAATTTCACTACCGTTCAAGACCATGTCATACGCTTTAGCTAAGCACTTGCCTGGATCTGATTCCAGATACTTCATATGCTCGTCTTTAGGGCTAGTGAATGGATGATGGCAAGCAACCCAGCGGGCTTCACCTTCATCGTAATCAAACATTGGGAAATCAACTACCCACAATGGCTTCCAACCCTCAGTAAAGAGGCCATGCGCCTTGCCCCAAGCAGACTGACCAACACGTAAACGTAAATTACCAATCGCATCGTTTACTACTTTTTCTTTATCAGCACCGAAGAAAATAATGTCGCCATCTTTTGCACCAGTTCGCTTCAAGATTCCTTCAATTGCTACGTCATGCAAATTCTTAACGATTGGTGACTGCAAACCATTGCGACCTTCAGCAACAGAGTTCACCTTAATCCAAGCTAAACCCTTAGCACCATAGATACTCACAAATTGGGTGTAGTCATCGATTTCGCTACGACTGATTTCAGCGCCACCAGGAACACACAAGCCGACCACACGGCCACCAACTTGGTTAGCAGCACCTGAGAACACCTTGAAATCCACGTCTTTCATTAGATCGGTCAATTCAGTGAATTCAAAGTTCACACGCAAATCCGGCTTATCAGAGCCAAAACGTGCCATACCCTCGGAATAAGGCATGGTTGGGAATGGGTTAGGCAGCTCAACATTCATGGTCTTCTTGAAAATATGACGAATCATGTTTTCAAACAAATCACGAATTTCCAGTTCACTTAAGAAGGCTGTTTCACAGTCGATCTGAGTAAATTCAGGCTGACGATCAGCGCGCAAATCTTCATCACGGAAGCATTTAGTAATTTGATAGTAACGATCAAAGCCAGCAACCATTAGTAACTGTTTAAACAATTGTGGTGACTGTGGCAATGCAAAGAACTGGCCATCATGCACACGGGATGGCACTAAATAATCACGTGCACCTTCAGGAGTGCTCTTTGTCAACATTGGTGTTTCGATGTCGATAAAACCAGCATCATCCAAATAACGACGACACTCCATTGCAACGTTGTAACGTAAACGCAAATTCTTTTGCATTTGTGGGCGACGTAAATCTAATACACGATGAGTCAGGCGAGTAGTCTCAGATAAATTCTCATCATCGATTTGAAATGGTGGAGTTACGGAAGCATTCAGGATCACTAAGCTATGGCAAAGAATCTCTACTTTTCCACTAACTAAGTCGACGTTCTCGGTACCAGCAGGGCGTGCACGAACAAGGCCTTTGATCTGAATACAGAACTCGCTACGCACTTGCTCAGCAAGGGCAAACATCTCTGGACGATCGGGATCGCAAACAACTTGTACAAAACCTTCGCGGTCGCGCAAGTCAATAAAGATAACGCCTCCATGGTCACGGCGGCGGTTAACCCAGCCGGAGAGGGTGACTTCTTGACCAATCAGTGAATCAGTTACCTGGCCGCAGGTATGGCTTCGCATCAACATAACAATTTCCTATAAATCAAAAATGGTGTGGTAACTGAGATGTAGTTAATCCACTAGAACTATTGGGGGGAACAGAGCCCATTGAAACTATATGTTTCAAAGCCTCTTCCACACTCATCTCCAATTCAATCGTTTGTGCACGCGGCACAATCATGAAAAAACCAGAGGTAGGATTTGGGGTGGTTGGCAAGAAAACATTAACGTAGTCTTCGCCTAATTTGGCAGTTACTTCTTCAGCAGGTGCCCCGGTTTGAAAAGCAATCGCCCAGGAATCTGCATGTGGATAACGAATTAACAGGGCTTTACTAAAAGCTTGTCCACTTCCAGAAAATAAAGTGGATGAGACTTGCTGAACGCTGGAATAAATTGAACGAACAATCGGTATGCGATTAACAAATTTATCCCAGACCTTTAACCACCATTGTCCCGCAAAATTAATCGCAGTCAATCCAGTAAGAAGTATGACCGCAATCACAATCAATATTCCAACGGCCGGTAGATCACGGAAATGCTGCAAATCTCTAGCGGCATCTGCTGGAAGAACCACAATAATGGCGTGCATTACCGAACCAAAAACACCGTCGAGCAGGTTCAGACCCCAAGCAATCACCCAAACGGTGATCGACAATGGAGCCCAAACGAGGATGCCAGCAATAAAGTATTTTTTCATATGTTCTGCCTAACCCGCTATTTTAGCGGGTTAACGGCTAATCAGCGAGAGACTAATAAATGCGTAGGCTAATAATCAAAATTCCGGCCAAAAACCCGCCAGCAAAGAGCATTGCGCCAGCCAAGAGGCGATGTGTACGCCTTTCTTGGAGCAAAAGGGCCTTCAAGACCTCCAATTCGCCTGTTTGGTCTTTTATTTGATGCCTTCCTTGGGCAAGACTATCTGCAATTAGACGTGGCAATGTAGGCAGAATTTTGGCCCAAGTAGGCGCTTCTTCCTTGATGCCATCAATAAGACCACGCCACCCTAACTGCTTGCTTACCCATTTTTCCAGAATCGGTTTCGCTGTTTTCCACAGATCCAGATCAGGATCTAGCTGACGGGCTAGTCCCTCGACATTGAGGAGGGTTTTTTGCAATAAAGTGAGTTGCGGCTGAATTTCGACCTTAAAGCGGCGTGATGTTTGGAATAAACGCATCAGCACGATACCCAAAGAAATTTCCTTTAGCGGGCGATCAAAGTACGGCTCGCAAACTGATCGTACCGCACCCTCTAATTCTTCAACACGGGTATTGGCTGGAACCCAGCCTGATTCAACATGTAACTCAGCAACGCGACGGTAATCACGATTAAAAAATGCTAAGAAATTGAGTGCTAAATAATTTTTATCCGATTCACTTAATGCGCCGACAATTCCGAAGTCGAGTGAAATGAAACGACCGAATGTTTCAGGCTCCAAGCTAATCATAATGTTGCCGGGATGCATATCCGCATGAAAGAAACCATACTCGAATACTTGAGTAAAGAAGATTTCTACGCCATCAGAGGCCAACTTTTTAAAGTCAACACCCGCTTCTCTTAACGCCGCAGTTTTACCAATGGAGATGCCATACATTCTCTCCATCACAATCACATTGGTATGACATAAATCCCAGTACATCTCGGGAATCATCAGCTTTTGAGAATCCGCAAATTGTCTGCGTAGCTGGCTACCATTGGCAGCTTCACGCATGAGATCTAATTCATCGTGCAAGTGTCTATCAAATTCTGCGACGTTCTCTCGCGGCTTTAATCGACGACCATCCTCAGAAATCTTTTCTATGACTTTAGCTAAGTCATACATCAGCGCTATATCGCCATCAATCACCGGGAGAATGCCTGGACGTAAGACTTTAATAGCTACGGCGCGACCTTCCCACTCAGGGCGTTTATCTGTGCCCCGCAGTACACCGAAGTGGACTTGCGCAACAGATGCGCTAGCGACAGGAGTTGCATCAAAGCTAAGGAAGACTTCCTCGATCGGTTGCCCCAAATCCTTTTCAATCAAACGACGTGACTCTTCATTTGAGAATGGGGGAACCTGATCTTGTAATTTAGCCAATTCATTGGCGATGTCTTCTGGCAATAAATCACGACGAGTAGAAAGTACTTGGCCAAACTTCACAAAAATAGGGCCGAGTGCCTCTAGCGTTAATCGAATGCGGTCGCCCCTAGGTAAATGGCGTCCAGGAGAAGCCCAGCATAATATTGTTAAGAAACCTCGACGAATACCAGGCTTTAAAAGATCGCGCAGGAGGGGCAATAAACCATAACGCCATGCGGTAAAAAATATAAAAAAGAGACGAGCAATTCGACGCACGATTTATTTAGCCTTTTGCTCTAAAAGTTGAATGCGCTTTTCCATGCGATCTACAGACTCGCGCAATTCACTTAACTCAGATTTACGAACCATAAAGTCTCGTTTATTTAAAAGCACTTTCTTTTCTTCACTGACATACTCCACTACATTGTCCAGCAAATCGCTTGCAGCAGATCGAGTGGCAGAGATAAACTTTTTTCCCTGTCTTACGGCGAAATTAGCTGGTGCATCGCCCACCAAGCGAGCCAAGTCCTCCTCATATTCCCAGCGTAACTGTCCCGCGAGGCGACCTAACAATTGAGCCAAGTCTGCATCACCAGTAATTTTGATAGCCTTAAAAGCCTGCTCACGTAATGAACCTGAGCTACCGGCTAAATCGCTCAATGCTTTAGCAGAAACCTCCAAAGTGAGCGAAGGCGCTTCGATTTCTTTAAGGCTGACTAAACAACCATCGGGTTTAATCTCAAAACAAAGATTGCCCAGGGGTAGCTGCAACAAAATGGTTTTGTTTGCGTGCCGAGCCAACTCAGCCGAGGCCCAGGGCTCACTCCCCAAAACGTGATTAATCCCCCGGCAAGCTGCGCCAGAAGCAAACGTATGGGTGGTTGAAAAATGTCTATTCATGAGTGTAAAAAACCCGCACTAGTGCGGGTTTTCCGACGGAAAGTACCTAAAGCTTAAACCAACTGGGAGATGCCTGCTAGTACCCAGCCGCCAGGGCCGTCCAAAGGCTTACTTAAATTCCAGATTTCAGAGAAGTCGCTAGCTGGAGCACCCTGTTGCTCACGGATCATGCCGCTGAACTGAACGCTGCAGAAGTAATGACCATCAGCCGTCTCGATACCCAGGAGCTGTGCATTAATCGTGACGACATCCGTTTGATTGCTGCCATCGGTGCGGCCAGACAAATCTTGCTGAATCGTGGCAAACATATCGGGCGTTGTAAATTCACGCAAAGATGCAAGGTCGCCTTGATCCCAAGCTTTTTGTAAGCTCACGAAATATTGTTTTGCATTCTCCAAAAATGCTTGCTGATCAAATCCTGGGGGTAAGGTTGACTGAAATACCTCAGGCTCAGCACTCACACCACCGAATGCATTTGCAGCAGGCGTAAAAGCAGGTTCCTGTCTTGGAGACTCTACGCTACTGCGTTGCATACCCTGTGGCGGTACATTGGCATTCTGACCAGCGCCAGACAATGCAGGCAACAGTTTACGAATAATGAACATGATGACAAAGCCTGCCAACATCGCGATAAGCAAACCAGTAATGAGAGAAGATGCTGCCTCACCCATTCCGAAGTGGGATAAGAGATAGCCGATTCCCAAGCCTGCAGCTAAGCCGCCTAAAATGCCGCCCATGCCACCAAAACGACTAGGTGCGGGTGCTTGCGGAGCTGGGGCCGGAGCAGTCGGCTGCGCTTGCTGAACTGGCTTTTGCACAGGAGCAGCCTGACGTTGCATTGGTGCACTTGGCGCGCGACCAAGACTTCTTCCGCCGCCTAAGCGGGCAGCATCAACCTGACCAACCATTGCAATGATCAAAGTAAAACTCAAGAGAACTGCTTTAAAAAAATGTTTATTCATTTTTATATTTACCCCTTCTTTTAACTACTAAAATTCTTTAGTTTTTAAGAGCTTAAAAACTATACAACCATCAGTATTTAATACCAATATGTAAGGCAACGATACCCCCAGTCATCCTGTGGGTTTCCACTTCATCAAAACCAACCCCCAGCATCATTTCTTTGAGGGTTTCTGCATCGGGATGCATGCGAATCGATTCAGCTAGATAGCGATAGCTTTCTGAATCTTGCGCAATCTTCTCACCCAACCAAGGCAAAACCTTAAAGGAATAAGTGTCATAAACCGGCTGTAAAAAAGCATCTGGCTTAGAAAATTCCAAGACCAAGACTCGGCCGCCCGGCTTAATCACGCGCAGCATTTCACCTAAAGCAACATCTTTGTGAGTCATATTGCGTAAACCAAAAGCAACAGTCACCACATCAAAATGATTATTGGGAAAAGGAATTTTTTCAGCATCAAACTGCACGCAAGGCAAAGCCATACCGTGATCCAATAGACGGTCACGCCCCACCCCCAACATAGAGGCGTTGATATCACTTAACCAAACTTGAGCATCTGGGTTGCGCCCCCAATCAGCCGCTTTTGCGAAAGCTGCGGCGAGATCGCCAGTACCACCAGCAATATCCAAAATCTTTTGGCCAGGACGAACATTTGCGCGAGCAATCGTCACTTTTTTCCAAACACGATGCAGGCCAAATGACATCAGGTCATTCATCACATCGTATTTACTGGCTACCGAATGAAATACCTCAGCAACCTTGCCAGCCTTCTCCGACTCGTCAACACTTTTATATCCGAAGTGCGTTTTACTCATTAGTGGCTTCCACAAGAATGGCCTGATGCGCCACCAGGCTGGCCCATTGGCGTATCACGGTCTACACCAGCAGCAGCCAATTTATCTAGATGCTCTTTCCATAATTGCTCCTGGTTCTCACACAGAAACAATAAGTAGTCCCAGGTATATAAGCCAGAGTCATGCCCATCAGAAAAGCTAGGCTTGAGGGCATAGTGCCCTACTGGCTCAAGGTTAGCTATCAAGACATCGCGCTTCCCAGTTTGCAATGTTTCCTGTCCCGGGCCGTGACCTTGGACTTCAGCAGAGGGTGATAAAACTCTTAACAATTCAAAAGGCAAACGATAGGTCTTGCTGTTCTCATATGAGAGCTCCAAGACCTTGGATTGCTGATGCACAACGATATTGCCTGGAATCATTAAACGAGAACCCTCTCAATACCGCCTTGGTTTGCCTTGGTTACGTAGTCTTGCATCCAATCCTTACCCAGTATCTTTTGAGCCATCTCCACAACAATGTAATCGGCTGTTGTGTCGCTATCAGCATCGAAGCGCGTGAGACCTTGTAAGCATGAAGGGCAACTGGTTAACACTTTGACATCACCAGTGAAATCATCTTTACGTAAATCATTTGCGCCTTTTTCCATCTCAATCTGTTTACGGAAACGTACTTGAGTAGAAATATCGGGACGAGTCACGGCCAATGTTCCAGATTCACCACAGCAACGATCATTCTTTTGAATGGCCTTGCCATCCTCTAATTGAATGAGCTCATTAACAGTCTTCAAAGGGTCTTGAAGCTTCATTGGTGAGTGACAAGGGTCGTGATACATATACTTCACGCCCGTAACGCCAGAGAGCTTTACGCCTTTCTCTGCTAAAAACTCATGAATATCAATAATGCGGCAGCCAGGGAATATCTGCTCAAACTGATATCCAGCTAACTGGTCATAACAAGTGCCGCAAGAAACCACTACGGTCTTGATATCCAGATAATTGAGAGTATTGGCAACGCGATGGAATAACACGCGGTTATCCGTAATCATCTTGTCTGCTTTATCGAAGTCGCCATTGCCACGTTGGGGATAACCACAACAGAGGTAGCCAGGCGGCAGAACAGTTTGTACGCCAACATTCCACAACATGGCTTGTGTAGCTAAACCAACCTGCGAGAACAAACGCTCAGACCCACAACCCGGGAAGTAAAACACCGCTTCAGTATCTGCAGAAGTTGTTTTAGGATCACGAATAATAGGAACGTAGTTTGCATCTTCAATATCTAATAAAGCACGCGCTGTTTTCTTAGGAAGATTGCCAGGCATCTTCTTATTTACAAAGAAGATTACCTGCTCTTTAACGCTTGGCTTTCCAACTGTTGCAGGCGGATGAGCAGTTTGTTGTTTTGCAAACTTACGCAATACATCATTGCCCAAGCGTTGTAACTTATAACCCCAACCAATCATGGTCTTGCGAGCAAGATTAATACTTTCTGGACTAGTTGCATTTAAGAAGAACATGGATGCAGCGGTACCAGGATTAAAGCGCTGCTGTCCCATCTTGCGTAAGAGGTTACGCATATTCATGGTCACATCACCAAAGTCAATCTTGACCGGGCAAGGCGTTAAACACTTGTGACATACCGTGCAGTGTGCAGCTACATCATCAAACATTTCCCAATGGCGAATCGAAACACCACGGCGAGTCTGCTCTTCATACAAGAAGGCTTCGATTAATAAAGAAGTAGCTAGGATCTTGTCACGCGGGCTATAGAGCAGGTTTGCACGTGGTACGTGGGTTGAGCAAACAGGCTTGCATTTACCGCAACGTAAACAATCTTTCACACTATCAGCAATCGCTCCAATATCGCTTTGTTGCATGATGATCGACTCGTGACCCATCAAGCCAAAGCTTGGTGTGTAGGCCATACTGAGATCAGCATGAGGCATCAACTTGCCTTTGTTAAAGCGACCTTCTGGATCTACGCGATTCTTATAGCTACGAAAGTCTTTAAGCTCGGCTTCAGTTAAATACTCTAGCTTGGTAATACCAATTCCATGCTCGCCAGAAATCACACCGTCTAAAGAGCGTGCTAGTTTCATAATACGATCTACCGCACTATGTGCATCTTGCAGCATCTCGTAGTCATCGGAGTTCACCGGAATATTGGTGTGAACGTTGCCATCTCCAGCGTGCATATGAAGAGCTACGAATACACGCTTACGCAAAATGTTTTTGTGGATTGCCTCTAACTCAGCCAGAATCGGCTCAAATGCAAGACCGCCGAAAATGATCCGCAGCTCTGAGCGCACTTCTTCTTTCCAAGAGCCACGCAAGCTGTAGTCCTGCAAGCGTGGGAAATAAGAGTCCATCTCAGTGAGCCACTCCGCCCAACGTCCACGCACCTTAGCAATAAGCTCCAAGGCTTGCTGAACCCGATCACCCAAGATTTCTGCTGTAGGGATTTCATATTCAGCATCACTCTTGCCCAGTGGTAGTGCACTCTTTTTCAAGAAAGCCTCAAGGCCATCAAGCACTTGCAGCTTATTTTTGAGTGAAAGCTCTATATTGATGCGTTCGATACCATCGGTGTACTCGCCCATACGAGGCAAAGGAATCACGACGTCTTCGTTAATCTTAAAAGCATTGGTATGACGAGCAATCGCAGCTGTACGAGCACGATCTAGCCAGAACTTTTTGCGAGCCTCAGCACTAACGGCCACAAAACCTTCGCCAACACGTAAGTTAGCCATGCGCACTACTTCACTAGTAGCGGCGGCAACAGCCTCTTCATTATCGCCGGCAATATCGCCAATCAATACCATCTTCGGCAAGCTATTGCGCTTTGATTTAGTAGAGTAGCCAACCGCTTTTAAGTAGCGATCATCCAAATGCTCAAGACCAGCCAAAATTGGGCCGCCCTGCTTGCTTAAGCCATCTAAATACGCTTTGATCTCGACAATACTTGGGATAGCTTCTCGTGCTTGACCAAAAAACTCCAGGCAAACAGTACGCATGAATTTCGGCATGCGATGCAATATCCAAGTTGCGCTAGTGATCAAACCATCGCAACCTTCTTTTTGTACGCCAGGTAAACCTGATAAAAATTTATCGGTAACGTCTTTACCTAAACCTTCTTTGCGGAAGCGCCGACCTTCAACTTCTAATAATTCTTTTTTGAGAATGCGCTCACCTGGTTCACTATTTCCATCAGACCAAGTCAACTGAAAGCGCACAGTCGCCACATCATGGATCTTGCCCATATTGTGTTCAAGACGTTCAACATCCAACCAATTACCTTCGGGGTCAACCATGCGCCAGCTAGCAAGATTGTCTAAGGCAGTTCCCCAAAGAACAGCTTTCTTACCACCAGCGTTCATGGCAATATTGCCACCAATACAACTTGCATCGGCAGAAGTAGGATCGACCGCAAACACAAGACCAGCAAGCTCTGCAGCATCCGATACTCGACGGGTAACAACGCCAGCACCAGTAAAGATTGTTGGTACTTCGCTATCAAGCCCTGGTAGCTTCTTAGTTTTTACGCCGCCAATATCTTGTAACTTCTCAGTGTTGATCACTGCAGACATTGCGTAAAGTGGAATCGCGCCACCGGTATAACCAGTGCCGCCTCCGCGAGGAATAATGGTCAGACCTAATTCAACGCAGGCTTTTACTAAGCCCGGGATTTCTGATTCGTAATCCGGCTTTAGAACAACTAGCGGAAACTCAACACGCCAGTCAGTTGCATCAGTAACGTGCGCAGCGCGAGAAACGCCATCAAAACAAATATTGTCTGAAGCAGTGTGGCGACCCAACTCCTTACGAGCACGCTTACGTATGACTTCAACTTCTTTAAATCCGTTTTCGAAATTTTCAATTGCGCGATAGGCAGCACTTAATAGGATATCTACTTGATCTGCAGAATCGCCACCATTGCGCTTCTTCACTTCGCCCAAGCGATGCCATAAAGCATCGGTTAATTGTTTGCGACGAGTTGGGCTATCAAGCAAGTCATCTTGCAAGAAAGGGTTGCGCTGTACTACCCAAATATCACCGAGGATTTCAAATAACATGCGAGCAGAACGACCCGTGCGACGAACACCACGTAGGTTATTCAGAACGTGCCACGACTCCTCGCCCAGCAAGCGAATAACAATCTCTCGATCAGAAAAGGAGGTGTAGTTGTAGGGGATTTCACGAAGACGGGGGGAGCCCGCCTCAGCATCCAACAACTGGTTTAAAGCCAATGGTGCGTTCATAGCGACATATTTGATAAATAAGCATTTTAATAGAGCGAACCTGATAGTGGCAGGATTCCGAGAAAGTTGCTCCCAAAACAGATAAACCCTTGCAAATCTAAGGGCTTAGAAGCCATCCGTGGTACGCTCATCAGATGGCAACGAACTATTTAAAGAAAATTTTATCGGCTCGCGTCTATGACGTAGCCAGAGAAACAGAGCTTCAGGTCGCCCCAGAACTGACAAAACGTTTGGGCAACCAGGTTCTCCTCAAAAGAGAAGATAACCAACCTGTTTTCTCCTTCAAACTGCGTGGTGCCTATAACAAAATGGCCCATTTACCCCCAGAAGCCCTAAAACGCGGGGTTATTGCTGCTTCTGCCGGTAATCATGCCCAAGGCGTAGCCCTATCAGCCGCCAAAATGAAGTGCAAGGCCGTGATCGTGATGCCAGTAACCACTCCGAGCGTCAAAATCGATGCAGTAAAGGCAAGGGGCGGATCTTGGGTAGAAATCATCCTGCATGGTGAATCCTATAGTGACGCATTCAAGCAATCAGAAATTTTAGGCAAGAAACGCGGCCTCACTTTTGTCCATCCTTTTGATGATCCTGATGTCATTGCCGGGCAAGGAACAATCGCCCACGAGATCTTTACTCAATACGAAAAACCGATTGATGCAGTTTTTGTAGCCATCGGTGGCGGTGGCTTGATTTCTGGCATTGGCGAATACATCAAAGCCGTTAGCCCCAAAACAAAAGTAATCGGCGTTCAAGCTTCTGACTCCGATGCCATGAATCAATCACTGAAGGCAAATAAACGCATTGAGATGAAAGATGTTGGTTTATTTTCTGATGGCACTGCAGTCAAGTTAGTCGGCAAAGAAACATTTCGCATCTGCAAAAAAGTTGTAGATGAAATTGTTACCGTTGATACCGATGAAATCTGTGCAGCTATAAATGATGTCTTTACTGATACCCGCAGTATTCTTGAGCCTGCTGGCGCACTTGCCATTGCGGGCATGAAGAAGTATGTCGAGAAAAAACGCATCAAGAAGAAAACCCTAGTGGCTGTGGCTTGCGGGGCCAACATGAACTTTAGTCGCCTGCGCTTTGTGGCTGAGCGCGCAGACGTTGGCGAGTTCCGCGAAGCGGTATTTGCCGTAACTATTCCCGAAGAGCGCGGCTCTTTTAAACGCTTCTGTGAATTGCTTGGCAAGCGCAATGTAACTGAATTTAATTATCGTATTGGCGATCAAAGTGAAGCGCATATTTTTGTTGGCATTGGCACGCAAAAAGCCGGCGATAGCGAAGCGATTGCAAAGCATTTCCGTAAAGCAAAGTTCGCAACAATTGACTTAACTCATGATGAGTTAGCAAAATCACACTTACGTCATATGGTGGGTGGTCACTCTGCGCTTGCTAATGATGAATTGCTCTACCGTTTTGAATTTCCAGAGCGCCCAGGTGCTTTGATGAAATTCTTAACCAGCATGGCGCCAAACTGGAATATCAGCCTGTTCCATTACCGCAATCATGGCGCTGACTATGGTCGTATTTTGATTGGTATTCAGGTTCCCAAGAATGAGCAAAAGAAATTCCAAAGTTTCTTGGCAACCCTAGGTTATCCGCACTGGGATGAAACCAATAACTCTGCATATCGCCTGTTCCTGAAATAGAGTCAGTTAGAGATGTCATACACACTCACCGGAAAACTTGTCGTCGCGATCTCATCGCGTGCCCTATTTGATTTCGAGGAAGAAAATCGCATCTTCGAATCGACCGATGACAGCGCCTATATGAAGCTACAACTCGAGCGACTGAGTGAGGCAGCCCAAAAGGGCGTAGCTTTCCCACTAGTCAAGAAACTCCTCGCCTTTAATGATGAGGGTGAACAGCGGGTTGAAGTGGTGATCCTTTCCCGCAATGACCCAGTCAGCGGCCTGCGGGTGTTCCGCTCGGCAGAACACCATGGCTTACATTTAGAGCGTGGTGTTTTCACCAGAGGCAGACCTCCGTATCACTACCTGCGCTCTCTGCATGCCAATCTCTTCTTGTCTGCGAATGAGGATGATGTGAGAGCGACGATCGATGCAGGTTTTCCTGCAGCGCGCGTATATCCAGAGTCCAGCAAAACTGCTGAGTCTCACCCCAATGAAATACGTATCGCATTTGACGGAGACGCAGTGTTGTTCTCTGATGAAGCCGAACAAGTATTTCAGAAAAAAGGTTTGGAAGCATTTGTCGATCATGAGAGCAAGAAGGTTGATATTCCATTACCTCCAGGCCCATTCAAGCCGTTATTGGAGGCACTTCATAGACTGCAACGCTCTACTAGCGAAAACGGGATGCGCATTCGTACCGCACTAGTCACGGCACGCTCTGCCCCGGCACATGAACGCGCCATACGAACATTGATGGCATGGGGTATTGATGTGGATGAGGCCATGTTCTTAGGTGGCTTATCTAAGAGTGAGTTCTTACGAGAGTTCGAGCCAGACTTTTTCTTTGATGATCAAACAGGTCATTGCCAATCAGCAGCTTCTGTAGCCCCAACTGGCCATGTTGTATCAGGCGTATCGAACAAACCAAAAAACTAAAAATATAACGACTCAAAACAAAAAGAAATAAAGTAATTCATGGCAACAATTTCACTCGGACAATCAACGCAATACCCAGATCAATATGATCCAAGTTTGTTGTTTCCCATTCCAAGAGCTGAGAATAGAAAAAAGCTGGGTCTCAAAGAGGGCCAGGCATTGCCATTTGTAGGTGTTGATATTTGGAACGCCTATGAACTGAGTTGGCTTAATCAAAAAGGGAAACCCCAAATTGCATTGGCTGAGTTTCAGACTCCCGCAGACTCACCAAACATGATTGAGTCCAAGTCATTCAAGCTGTATCTCAACAGTCTCAATAGCGCACGCTTTGAGGATGAAAATGAAGTTAAAGAGCGGCTTATTGCGGATCTCTCCGCAGTTGCTGGTAGCAAGATCACTACTCGCATCAATCCCACCGAAGCAGTGTCTAAAAAAGGCATGCAGGAAATGAGCGGCATCTTGATGGATCGCCTCGACATTGAAGTGGATCCAAATTTGCCAGCTGACCCAAGCCTGCTGGGTGTGAATGAATCCTTTGGGCCGATTGAGCAATGCTTAGTCTCTCACCTGCTAAAATCTAATTGCCCGGTTACGGGTCAGCCTGATTGGGCTAGCGTACAAATTCGTTACCAAGGTAGACCAATCCTTGAGGAAGGTTTATTACGTTACCTGATTGGCTTTAGGCAATTAGGTGAATTTCACGAGCATTGCGTTGAAACTATCTTTACCGATATCAAACGACAGTGCAAACCAGAAAAGCTATCTGTATATGCTCGCTATACACGACGTGGCGGCCTAGACATTAATCCTTTCCGTACCGATCACAATTCACCTTGGCCAGATAACATTCGGCACGCACGACAGTAAGATATAAAACTTAGGCAATAAAAAACCCCTTGTAGGAAATCCTAGAAGGGGTTTTTGCTATTGCGGTAATTACTTTAAAACGGGATATCGTCATCCATTGCACCGAGTGATGCAGCATTAGAGGCTGCTGGAGCAGAATGCTCAGCCGGCTTTGAGCGGCTATAGCTCTCGCCACCGTCACCACTTCCGCCCACTGGCTTGCCACCAAGCATTTGCATCGTTTCTGCAACGATCTCTGTGGAATACTTTTCTTGGCCGCTTGCGTCAGTCCATTTGCGTGTACGCAAACGGCCTTCAACGTAAACCTGTGAACCTTTTTTGAGGTACTGACCAGCGATTTCTGCAAGCTTGCCAAAGAATGCAACGCGGTGCCATTCTGTGGTTTCTTTCATTTCGTTAGTTTGTTTGTCTTTGTAGCGATCAGATGTTGCTACTGAAATATTTGTAACTGCGTCGCCGCTTGGCATGTAACGCGTCTCTGGATCACGTCCTACGTTACCTACGATGATGACCTTATTTACCGAAGCCATGTTGTCTCCCGAAGAAAAAATACTACTGTTATTACTACTAAAAAAATAAACTGCTCGCTTTAATTTAATCTATGAAGCTGCGGTTATGTCGTGGTGCTTACATCCTTGGATTCTGTTGCTCTCGTTGGCATTTCACCCATCGACCAAGCAATTATAAGCCAGCAAACTAGGAGTGCTACGCCCATTGCAAAGACCGATAAATCACCATGGCTATCCATTAAATAGCCGCCAATAACCGCCCCTGAGAAGAGGCCAATCGATTGGGTAGTGTTGTAAACACCTAATGCCGTGCCCTTAGATTCTCGAGCAAAACGAGATACCAAAGAGGGTTGTAAGGCTTCTAGCAAATTAAATCCTACAAAATAAACCAGTAATGCAGTTGCAATCATCATGACTGAATTTGCTTGCGTAAAGATGAACTCTGCAAGCAGCAATAAAATAATCGCAACTAATAGTACTGTTCTTAATTTCTGCTTCTTCTCGCCGTAAATAATTGCGGGCGCCATGAATACGAATGACAGTAACACTACAGGAAGATAAATTTCCCAGTGTGATGAGAGCGGCAATCCAGCCTGTACTAGCAAACGCGGGACCACCAAGAACATCGCTACTTGAGTTGCATGTAATACAAACACGCCAAGATTTAAACGCATTAAGTCTGGACGAAAGAAAACTTCTTTTAATGAAGCTTGTTGAACTTTTGCCTCTGGCTTGCTCGTTGGCAAAACGGAATAAGTAACAAACATCGCAATCACGCCCAACACTGCTAGAACTATAAAAATTCCGCTCAGACTAATCGCGCGATAAATCGGGGCGGCAATAACCAAGGACAACGCAAACGAGAGGGCAATACTGCCACCAACTAATGCCATGGCTCGAGTACGGACCTGCTCACGAGTCAAATCCGCTACCCATGCAGAAATCGCTGCCGAGACCGCCCCAGCACCCATAATCCCACGGCCAATAGCAATCCAGAGCAGGTCATCTTTAGCTGCGCAAATTAAAGCTCCAGCCACAAACAGGGATAAGCCCCATAAAACAACTGGTTTACGCCCAATTCGGTCCGATAAACGGCCCAAAGGGATATAAAAACAGGCCTGCACAATATTGAAGATCCCGAGGGTCAAACCTACCCAGAGGGCGTGCTCACCACCCGGCAAGCCACGCGCATGAATGCTAAAGATGGGCAAAAGCAAGAAAAGGCCCAGCATACGGAGGCCAAATATGCCTGCCAAGGCCAGAGTGGAGCGAAGTTCAGAAGGATTCATGGGAAAGAGCTATATTAACAAGTTACGCTAAATAATCATGAATAACGAAATCAAGATCCGCGGTGCCCGCACCCACAACCTCAAAAACATCAATCTAGACATCCCTAGAGAGAAACTTGTTGTCCTTACTGGCTTATCAGGCTCAGGCAAAAGCTCATTGGCTTTTGACACTCTGTATGCAGAAGGCCAACGCCGCTACGTGGAATCTCTCTCGGCTTATGCCCGTCAGTTTTTACAACTCATGGAAAAGCCAGATGTCGATACGATTGAAGGGCTTTCACCAGCGATTTCCATTGAGCAAAAAGCAACGAGTCATAACCCGCGCTCAACAGTGGGTACCGTTACTGAAATTCATGATTATTTGCGTTTGTTATTTGCACGCGCAGGCACACCCCATTGCCCAGATCATGATCTTCCACTAGAAGCCCAAAGCGTTTCCCAAATGGTTGACACTGTGTTGTCGATGCCGGAAGATACGAAGCTCATGATTCTCGCTCCTGTTGTGAGTGAGCGCAAAGGTGAGTTTGTCGACCTCTTCCAGGATCTGCAGGCACAAGGGTTTGTGCGCTTCCGCGTGCGCTCTGGTGGTGGCACGGCAAACGTTGCTAAAGCAGAAATTTTTGAAGTTGATCAATTGCCAACGCTTAAGAAAAACGATAAGCACTCTATTGAAGTGGTAGTGGATCGCATTAAAGTACGTCCTGATATTCAGCAACGTTTGGCAGAATCTTTTGAGATAGCCCTTCGCCTGGCTGATGGCAAAGCCATGATCGTAAATATGGATACTGGCAAAGAGATGATTTTCTCTAGCAAGTTTGCTTGCCCAGTTTGCTCATATTCATTACAAGAGTTAGAGCCTCGCCTCTTCTCGTTTAACAACCCAATGGGCGCATGCCCATCTTGTGACGGCCTAGGTCACCAGTCCTTCTTTGACCCTAAGCGTATCGTGGCGCACCCTGATTTATCACTCGCTTCAGGCGCCATTAAAGGCTGGGATCGCCGCAATCAGTTCTACTTCAAACTCCTTCAGACCCTAGCCAAACATGGCGGCTTTGATGTAGAGAAGCCATTTGAGACACTCAATAAGAAGCAACAAGATTTGATTCTCTTGGGCTCTGGTGATGTCACTATTCCTTTTGAATACATCAACGAACGAGGCAAAAATAGCATTCGTGAACATGCCTTCGAGGGTATTGTTGCGAACTTTGAAAGACGCTATCGCGAAACTGATTCCATGACAGTTCGCGAAGAACTATCGCGCTATCAAAATGTCCAAACCTGCCCAGAATGTAACGGTAGTCGTTTGCGTAAAGAGGCACGCTTTGTCAAAGTCGGTGAGAAAAAACAATCTCGCGCAATTTATGAGATCAGCGCCCTACCACTGAAAGAAGCTAAAGAATATTTTGAAACGCTTGAACTCAAAGGCGCTAAACGAGAAATCGCTGACAAGATTGTCAAAGAGATTGGTGCACGTCTGCGCTTCTTAAACGACGTAGGTCTGGATTACCTTTCCCTCGAGCGCAGTGCCGACACCTTGTCCGGTGGTGAGGCTCAACGTATTCGTTTGGCTAGCCAGATTGGCTCTGGCTTAACAGGTGTAATGTACGTATTGGATGAACCGTCCATTGGTCTGCATCAACGTGATAACGATCGCCTGATTGGCACCCTGAAGCACCTGCGTGATTTAGGTAATAGCGTTTTGGTAGTTGAACATGATGAAGATATGATCCGTGCCTCTGACTGGGTGATTGATATTGGCCCTGGGGCTGGCGTTCATGGTGGTGAAGTGGTTGCTCAAGGCACGCCGGCAGAAGTAGAAGCAAACCCAAATTCTTTAACGGGCGCTTATCTTGCTGGCAGAGAAGCCATTGCGGTTCCAGAAAATCGTATTCCTGTAAATGATCGTTTCTTAGAAATCATTGGCGCGCGTGGCAATAACTTGCAATCAGTTCACGCCAAGATTCCCGTTGGATTATTAACCTGCGTTACTGGTGTATCAGGCTCAGGTAAATCCACCTTAATTAACGATACCTTGCATCATGCTGTCGCGCAGCATCTGTATGGATCGAATGCAGAGCCTGCAGCACATGATGCGATCAAGGGTCTAGAGCATTTCGATAAAGTCATTAGCGTTGACCAGTCACCGATTGGCAGAACACCGCGCTCTAACCCAGCTACCTATACCGGGCTATTTACTCCGATTAGAGAACTCTTCGCTGGCGTACCCGCATCTCGAGAGCGTGGCTATGAAGCTGGTCGCTTCTCTTTTAACGTTAAGGGTGGTCGCTGTGATTCCTGTGAAGGCGATGGCGTACTCAAAGTAGAGATGCACTTCCTACCTGACGTGTATGTTCCATGCGATGTATGTCACGGCAAGCGCTACAACCGCGAGACCTTAGATATTCGCTACAAGGGTAAGAATATTCATGAAGTGCTCTCGATGACTATCGAACAGGCACATGAATTCTTTGAAGCGGTTCCAGTTGTGAAGCGCAAACTCAAAACATTGCTAGACGTAGGTCTTGGCTATGTGAAACTCGGGCAAAGTGCCACCACCCTATCCGGCGGTGAAGCGCAACGTGTGAAACTTTCTCTTGAGCTTTCTAAGCGTGATACCGGCAGAACCCTATATATCCTCGATGAACCAACCACGGGTTTACATTTCCATGATATCCAATTGCTATTAACCGTGATTCAAACGCTCAAGAAACAAGGCAATACGATTGTCATCATTGAGCACAACTTAGATGTTATTAAAACAGCTGATTGGATTATTGACTTAGGGCCTAAGGGCGGCGCCGGCGGTGGACAGATCATTGCTACTGGTACACCTGAAGATGTGGCTAAAAATGAATTGAGTTTTACAGGTCACTACCTAGCTCCACTGCTGACTCGCAAAACACCCACTCCTGCAGCCAGCAAAAAGAAAGCGAAGTAAAGCAACAAAAGCGTGCAGTGTTTGGATTGATCTCAGAGTAATTTAGCTTCAGCTAAATCAGTCGCCTCTGAATTGCCTGAGATCACCAAAATATCATTGGCCTCAAGCTGGAGATCTGGAGTAGGATCCAACTTCACATAATCTGCGTTTCGACCCTTGCGCCTTACTGCCTGAACATTGACGCCGTCTTTCTCCAGATCGAGTTCACCGAGCGTTTTGCCAATTGCCCGTGAATGCGGTAGCAGGGTAATTGCGTGTAAGCGCCAAGATTCATTCGAACCAAAGTCATCGTCTGCAGATCCCCGGAAATAGCCCCTGAGCAAGCTGTAACGCTCTTCTCTTGCTGTCGTTATGCGTCGTACTACCTTACGCATTGGCACGCCCATAATCAGCAGAACATGGGAAGCAATCATTAAGCTACCCTCAATGAGCTCGGGCACGACTTCGGTAGCACCAGCTGCCTGCAGTTTTGCAATATCTGCATCATCTCTAGTACGAACCAGCACTGTCATACCAGGGCGTAAATGTTCAACCTGACGAAGAACCCGCATGCTTGCTGCAGTATCAGCATAGGTGATTACAACTGCCTTAGCTCTCGAAAGGCCGGCGGCAACTAAATAATTTTCACGGCTTGCATCGCCATAAACTACATTATCACCAGCAGCCGCAGCCTCTTTGACGCGATCAGGATCTAAATCCAGAGCAATGTAAGGAATTTTTTCTTGGTCAAGCATGCGCGCCAAACTTTGACCTGAACGACCAAAGCCGCAAATGACTACATGGTTTTCATTGCGTACGCTTTTAGAAGCAACGCGAGTGAGAGCTAGTGATTGCAGCAACCATTCATTGCTAGAAAAACGCATTGCTATACGATCACTGTACTCAATGAGAAATGGTGCGCAGAACATTGAGATCAACATAGCTGCTAATACTGCTTGACTCAAGGTGGGGTCAATTAGATCCAATCCATCAATCTGATTGAGCAACACAAAGCCAAATTCACCTGCCTGAGCCAAACACAAGCCGGTTCTAATGGAGATGCCAGTACCGGAACCAAAGGCCCGTGATAACAAGGCAATCAGGCCAAACTTAAAGATGAGCGGGCCAATCAGGAGCACTAAAACCAGTAACCACTGCTCACGTATGACATTGAAATCTAGCAACATGCCAATCGTAATAAAGAAGAGGCCAAGCAAGACATCACGGAACGGTTTGACATCCTCTTCCACCTGGTGACGATAAGGAGTTTCTGAAATCAACATGCCCGCCAAGAACGCACCGAGAGCCAGCGATAAACCAAAGTGCTCGGTTAATCCGGCCATACCCAACACAATCAACAAGAGGTTGAGCATGAATAATTCTTGTGAGCGTAACTTAGCAACCAACCTAAACCAATGACTCATCAAGCTTTGACCAATAAAGAAAATCAATACCAAAGCTATCGTAATTTTGATTGAGGCTGCTGTAAGCGCAACAAATAAGTCTGAAGGATTTTTTCCGAGTGATGGCAACAAGATCAGCAGGAATACAACCGCCAAATCCTGGAATAGCAAAATGCCTACGACATTACGGCCATGTTCGATCTCTAACTCAGCACGATCCGAGATCAGTTTGGTCACAATGGCAGTAGATGACATTGCTAACGCGCCACCTAAGGCGATAGCAGCATGCCATGAAATGGGATAAATCCAATTAATCAAAAGACTCGCTGGGACTGCCAGCAACATAGTCAAAATGACCTGACTACCCCCCAATCCAAATACGATCGACCGCATGGCTCTGAGCTTATGAAGATTAAATTCCAGGCCGATTGAGAACATCAGGAACACCACACCAAACTCAGCCAAATACTTCACCGTAGCCGAATCATTTGCCAAGCCAAGGGCATGTGGGCCAATCAGCACGCCAATGGCCAAATAGCCCAGAATAGGGGGTAAGCCAAAATAGCGGAAAATAACCACTCCGGCCACACCCGAGGCCAGGAGAATGAGGGTTAATTGAAGGACTGACGGCATATACTTACTTGATGATAGCTAAGACTCGTGAACGTACCCTAAAGCTTGCGCGCGACACCCTCACTATTGAGGCTGCTGCACTGCAAACCATGCGTGATCGCCTTGAAGGCGCTAACGCTGACGCCCTTGTGCTGGCAGTTGAGCTTTTACATGGCTGCAAAGGCAGAATCGTGGTGTCCGGAATCGGTAAATCGGGACATATTGCCCGAAAAATTGCTGCCACCTTTGCCTCCACCGGATCCCCAGCATTTTTTGTTCATCCTGCTGAAGCCAGCCACGGTGATCTAGGCATGGTGACCAGAGATGATGTTTTCGTCGCTCTTTCCAATTCTGGCGAGACCGATGAACTTCTCACCATCGTTCCAATTGTGAAACGTACGGGCGCAAAACTGATTGCCCTTACTGGTGCCCCAAATTCTTCTCTTGCCAAATTAGCAGACGCGCACTTAGATACCAGCGTTGAAAAAGAAGCTTGTCCTTTAAACCTCGCGCCTACTACTAGCACCACTGCAGCACTAGCAATGGGTGATGCGCTAGCGGTTGCCTTATTAGACGCACGAGGCTTTGAAGCCGAGGATTTTATTCGCTCCCATCCCGGCGGCAGACTAGGTCGCAAGCAACTGATGCATGTAAGCGAAGTGATGCGTAGTCTTGCAGAAACGCCGAAGATTTCTATCGACGCTTCACTGCAAGATGCCTTGCTTGAGATGACATCAAAGCGTATGGGCATGGTGGTAATACTAGACGCCAACCAGAAAGTATTTGGCATTTTGACCGATGGTGACTTGCGTCGCCTCCTAGAAAAAACTACCAATCTAGCTGGCATCAAACTCGAGAGCGCAACCACTCCAGATCCCCGCACCATACCAGCAGAGTTACTTGCTGAAGAAGCAATTGAGATGATGGAAAAACATCGTATTAATCACCTAGTGGTGACTGATGACAAAGGCCATTTACTAGGCGCCTTAAATCTGCATGATTTATTTGCCGCCAAAGTCATTTAATTTAATTAGTGATCGAAATTTTTTATGCCTAGCGCCTTTACACCTCATAACACCAACCCCCTTACGCAATACCCACAAGCTTGGGAGCGCGCTGGTCAAGTAAAACTTCTAGTATTGGATGTTGATGGCGTTCTGACCAATGGACAGGTTTGGATTGGTGCGGATGGCAAAGAGTCTTTAAAAGCTTTTGATATTCAAGATGGCTTAGGAATCAAATTATTAGAGCAATGCGATATTCCGACTGCCATTATTACCGGCAGAAGTTCCAAAATGGTTTTAGCGCGCTGTGAAGAGCTTGGTATTAAATATGTTCACATGGGCGTTGAAAATAAAGCTATCGCATTGGGAGAACTCATTAAATCTCTTGGACTGACTACAGCCGATTGCGCTGTCATGGGTGATGATTGGCCAGATCTGCAAATGATGAAAAATGCAGGCCTACGGATTTGTCCGGCACAAGGTCATGAGGCTGTTAAAGGGTTCGCTCACTTAGTGACGACTCGTAGCGGTGGCAACAGCGCCGTGCGCGAGGTATGCGATCTGATTCTGAAAGCACAGAATCGTTATGAAGAATTGCTAAATAAGGCCCGTAGCTAAGTAATGCAATTAAAGCCTCAACAAATTAGAGTAGGCATTGGTCGCGTCCTTTTGCGTCTAATGCCCTTGATTTTGATGGGCGCACTAACACTAGCAACCTTTTGGCTCGTACAAAAAAATACTCCGCCAGAAAAATCTCCCCTAGAGCGTGTGCGACTTCATGAGCCCGATTACACAATTAAAGATGGCGCACTGTCTGCCTTAAATGAATTAGGCAACACCAAATATCGAATTTTGGGAGTCAAAGTTACTCACTACGATGACGATGCCTCAATCGATATCCTTACACCTCGTATGCGCTTGTTTCAGGCAGAGAAAGCGCCTGTTACCGTCAAGTCAGATACCGGACATGTCGATGGCGATCTCACTATTTTGGATTTGTACGATAACGCCAGTATCTTTCGCCCCGCTCAAGAGGCGACGGCATCACAGCCTGCTACTTTAAGAATGTTGGCTAGCTCAAGCTATTTCAAAGTACTTATCAACGATGACATTATCGAAACAGATCGGCCAATTACCCTTGAGCAAGGGATGTCGATCATGAGCTCTACTGACGGTGGTGTATTTAATAACGTTGAGCAAAGCATGGTGCTCAGCGGTCAAGTCAAGGGACGCATCGAACGCGCCCCACGGAGTAAACCATAAAATGGTTCCGATGAAATACATGCTCACACGTGTAGCGATACTCAGCTGTCTCGCGCTTGGGTTGACCGCTCCTGTTTCAACGTATGCAGAGAAAGCAGATCAAGATAAACCCATCATCCTCGAAGCCGAAAAAGTTTCCGTGGATGATGTCAAACAAGTTTATGACCTTAATGGTCAAGTATTACTGATTAAGGGCAGCATCATTGTTACCGGCGAAGATGGACATATTGCAGTAGATCCTCAGGGCTATGAATTTGTGGATGTTGTTGGAACGCCTGAAGCAGTAGCAAGCTTTAGACAACGTCGTGAAGGACTTGCTGATGAATTCATGCAAGGTCGCGGCACTCAAGTGACTTATGACGCAAAGACAGAGTTTCTAACCCTTACCGGTGATGCCAGCCTCAAGCGCTTACTCAATATGCAAATGCTTGATCAGCTGAAAGGCTGGAAAATTGAGTACGATGATGTAAAGCAGTACTATCGAGTCGTACCCCCCAAAGATGCAAAGCCGGATGATTTGCCTACAGCAAGGGCCATCCTTTCACCAAGACGAAAAGCAACCCTAGAGAAATGACAGCGGATTTAGCCCAAATCAATGATGCGCCAACACTAAGTGCCCATAATTTACAAAAACGTTACGGCTCAAGAACTGTAGTTCGGGACGTATCAGTCCAAGTAAGGTGTGGTGAAGTCGTTGGATTGCTAGGGCCAAATGGGGCGGGCAAAACAACCTCCTTCTACATGATTGTTGGCCTTGTCCCACTGGACGGGGGAAACATCGTTTTAGATGGCGCAGATATTACGCATTTACCCATTCATCAGCGTGCTCGCATGGGTCTCTCCTATTTGCCGCAAGAAGCCTCGGTATTCAGAAAGCTGAACGTAGCGGAAAATATTCAAGCCGTACTAGAACTCCAGGCTCAAGGAGGCAAACCCCTCAGCAAGGCTGAAATTGCCAACCGCCTGGATGAACTCTTAGGCGAACTCCAAATCAGCCATCTTCGTAATAACCCAGCCCTTTCCCTTTCAGGTGGTGAACGTAGGCGCGTGGAGATTGCTAGAGCTCTCGCTTCCCAGCCAAAATTTATCTTGTTAGATGAACCATTTGCTGGTGTTGACCCTATTGCCGTTGGGGAAATTCAACGAATTGTGCGCTTCCTTCGAGACCGACAAATTGGGGTGCTCATCACAGACCATAATGTTCGTGAAACCCTAGGCATCTGCGATCACGCCTACATCATCAGTGAAGGCAGTGTATTGGCCGAAGGCAAGCCTGAGCAGATTATTCAAAACGATGCCGTTAGAAGAGTCTATCTGGGCGAAAACTTCCGGATGTAAGCCAGGCAAGGCTCTACGCTTCTAAAGTAATAAAAATTGCACTTCCCTCTTGGTTTTCAGCAAATTCGCTGATACGCTGGAGGCTCATGGTTTATTTTCCAAAAAAAACAGCACAAAAAATTTCAGGGGCTTGCTGCGCACCCCGGGTATGACAATGCGCACGCATCTATAGCATCTATAAAAGGAGTCGCTAATGAATTTAAAAATTAATAGCCGTCATGTGGAAGTTACCCCTGCCATGCGCTCTCATCTCGAGGCGGGGCTAGCCAAAATTCGTAAGCACTTCGACCACGTCATTGATGCGTCTGCTTTTCTGGTGGTAGATAAGGCCAAAGAAAAGGATTTACGTCAAAGCGCTGAGATCACCATTCACCTTAAGGGCAAGGACTTGTTCGCTGAAGCACACAATGCAGATCTCTATCACGCCATGGATGCTGTAGTTGATAAACTAGAGCGCCAAGTCGTAAAACATAAAGAAAAGATTCAGGATCATCATCACGAAAAGCATTTTGAGTGATCAAGTGCGTCAGGACACCTATAATCAATTCACATGAATGCCCTGATCAATCTTTTTACTCCCGACTGCATTGCATTAGACATCCCCGCCAAAAGCAGGGCTGATGCATTTGCAGCCGCTGGAGAACTATTCTCCAAACAAACAGGTATCGCAGCTAACTCAGTAGTTGAGTTCCTCAATGCTCGCGAAGATTTAGGCTCCACCGCCCTCGGCGCGGGTGTAGCTATACCCCATGCATGGTCGGGTTAAGGGCTTAAAGCAGCCTAGCGCAGCCTTTATGAGACTGCAAAATCCAATCGAATTTGCTGCTCCGGATGGCGAAGCGGTATCCATCATGATTTTTTTATTGGTGCCCGAAAAAGCCACGCAACAACATTTAGAAATTTTGTCTTCGATCGCTCAGCTCCTATCGGATGCTAATGCTCGCCAGACCTTGTCTTCTGCAACAGATCCTGTAAAAGTGTGCGAACTCTTACAACACTGGGGCACAGCAAAATGACTCAGCTATTACTCCTAGAGGGAGTAACTGCTCAGCAGATTTTTGATGACAATGTTTCAGACCTAAAACTTTCTTGGATTGGCGGTCTTGAAGGCGCGGATCGTAGATTCCCACCTGAGGCCGTAAAGGCAGCTGCTGCCAGCTCAGACTTGGTGGGTCACTTAAACCTCATTCACCCAAGCCGTATTCAGATATTTGGTGAGCAAGAGGTTGACTATCACGCAGCACTAGAGCCAAAACAAAGACAAGAGCAAATTGCGAACTTGATCTCTAAGACCCCGCCTTGCGTCATCGTAGCCGATGGCAAGAGTGCGGACCCTGACTTAAAGTTATTCTGCCAGCGGTCTTCAACGCCTTTATTCACTACTGCGATTTCTGCAGCAGAAGTCATTGACCATTTACGTACCTACTTAACTAAGATTGGCGCGCCTCAAATCACGATGCATGGTGTCTTTATGGATATTCTGGGTTTAGGGGTACTCCTCACCGGCGAATCTGGCCTAGGTAAAAGTGAATTAGGTCTTGAGCTCATATCTCGTGGGCATGGACTGGTTGCTGACGATGCAGTTGACTTTGCACGCCTTGGACCGGACTACATTGAGGGTCGCTGCCCAGTTATCTTACGTAACCTACTTGAGGTGCGTGGATTAGGCTTGCTCGATATTCGCACGATATTTGGCGAAACTGCCGTGCGTCGCAAATTAAAACTCCGTCTAAATGTTCAATTGGTTCGCAGAACTGATGGTGAGTTTGAGCGCTTACCCCTTGAGGCTCAACATATTGATGTTCTAGGGATCCCAATTCGTACAGTCAAAATTCAGGTGGCTGCAGGTCGTAACTTGGCCGTACTAGTGGAGGCCGCTGTACGCAATACCATTTTGCAACTGCGTGGCATCGATACCTTAAAAGAATTTATCGAACGTCAGCGTATTCAAATGAATGCTGAAGCTGACGCCACCAAATCACAAGGTCGCCTACTCTAAATTATGCAGATAAATCTGATTACCGGAATCTCAGGCTCAGGTAAATCAGTAGCCCTGAGGGCTTTTGAGGATGCGGGCTATGACTGCGTAGATAACCTTCCTGTTCCTCTTCTAGAAAGCCTTATCTCCACCCTTGAAAAAGAAGGGTGTGCGCAAGTTGCAGTTGCCATCGATGCTCGTCGTGGGCAATCGATTGAAAACCTACCCTCGATTCTTGAAAACTTACGCAAAAATCACCAAGTCAGAATTGTTTTCTTAAATGCTGACACCAACACGCTCATTCAGCGCTTTTCTGAGACACGCAGACGCCATCCTTTATCTACCCATGCCAAGCAATCCCAATCTGCAACATTAATTGAAGCGATTGATAAAGAACGGAATCTGCTAGAACCTTTGCGTACTCAAGCGCACAGCATCGATACCAGCAATCTACCCGCTCATGCACTACGCTCCTGGATTCAGGATCTTCTCAAAGACAAGCCTGTAGGCCTCACGGTAATTTTTGAATCTTTTGGCTTTAAAAAGGGCGTTCCTAGTGAGGCAGATCTAGTGTTTGATGTACGCTGCCTAACAAATCCTCATTACGATAAGGTACTGAGGCCTCTCACTGGCAACGATAAGCCTGTAAAAGAGTTCCTGGAAAAAATTCCGGAGGTAGTGAGCATGGAATCAGACATCACACAATTTATTAACAAATGGTTGCCTCACTACATTGCTGATGGTCGCAGTTATTTAACGGTGGCTGTAGGTTGTACTGGTGGCCAGCATCGCTCTGTATATTTGGTCAACCGCTTAAGTGAACACTTCCGCGCCCAAAAAGATCTTATAGACTTGCAACTCAATTTTTTAGATCGTCACCGCGAACTAGACTCAAGCCTTGCAGCAAAATCTTAATTGGTTGGGGTAGGCCATAGCGCCCCAACTGATTTAAAGCTACCCATTTTAGATCTGGATTTGAGAAGGTCAGCTCTTTTGAGCTACTTGCCAGCCATATCTGCATCCACAAACGGCGATGAGTAAAGACATGCTTAATTTCTTCGCTGTACTTTACTGACTTGCATGCTTTCGTAAGTGTGGCCATCTTTTCATCTGGCAATGTAGCGGCAAATAATGTTTGCGCACTAATATCTAAGTCCTTTGTGCCAGATACCCTAGGTGTCCAGGGCCCCTCTGGCAGAGACCAAAGACCACCCCAAATAGCTTTACTCGGGCGTTTTTGCAATAGGACAGAATTGCCCCAGCGCATCAGCAGCATATTGCAATCAAATTCTGGAGATTTTGCTTTCTTCGTTTTTTGCGGAAGTAAAAGCACTTGGTCGCTCAAATTTGCCTGGCAATCTTTCGCAAAGGGGCATTTCTTTTCCGAGCCTAAACAAACTGGTTTACGTGACGTACACCAAGTAGCGCCAAAGTCCATCAACGCCTGTGTATACACTGGCATATCAGCGGGCTTACTTGGTAATAGCTCGGTTGCCAAAGTCCATAGGCGATCGTTTACTGCCTTGTCCTGTATGGATCCTTCAATTGCGAATAATCGCGCGAGAATGCGCTTCACATTGGCATCCAGAATAGGCGCACGACCATGGAATGCAAAGGCTGCGATAGCACCTGCAGTAGAGCGCCCAATACCTTTCAATTGCTCAAGCAAAGTTGGATCACTGGGAAACTCACCCTTGGACTCTGCGATGACTTGTTTTGCGCAAGCATGTAAATTTCTAGCACGCGAGTAATAGCCTAAACCAGCCCACTCGGCTAGCACATCATCAATATCAGCAGCGGCTAATTTTTTGACTGTTGGAAAGCGCTTCATAAAGCGTGGGTAACGCTCAAGGACCGTCGCTACTTGAGTTTGCTGCAACATAATCTCTGAAACCCATACTGCATAAGGGTCTCGATTACCTTGCCATGGTAAGCCTGAACGCCCGCTGATCGCATGCCAAGCCACTAACTTTGAGGCAAATGTATTGATCAGCGCTTTTGACATTGAGGACAAAAATAAGTAGAGCGTTGACCCTGTACTATCTGATTAATGGGTGTTTTACATACCTTACATGGCAAGCCTTTGCGATCATAGACTTTGGTTTGAACCATAAAGTGGCCGGGATCACCATCGCTATTCACAAAATCCTTTAATGAGCTGCCACCCGCATCGATTGCTTTTTTCAATATTGATCTCACCGCTCTAGCAAGACGAGAGCATTGTGGTCGAGTGAGCTTGCCGGCCGCCTTAGCCGGATGAATACCCGCCTCAAATAAACTTTCAGAACAATAAATATTGCCGACACCGACAACCGCTTGCCCTGCCAAAAGAAACTGCTTCACAGCAACACTGCGTTTGCGGGATTTTTGATACAAAATATCCGCGCCCAGCCCACCCGCAAACTCCGGAGAAAATGGCTCAACGCCTAACTTTTGCAAAAGCGCAAATGCTTCAATGGGGCCTTTTGATTTGGGATGCCATAAGACTGCGCCGAATTTTCGTGGGTCATGTAAGCGCAAGCTGAACTTAGCAAATTCCAGCGTGACCCGATCATGGGTCTTCAGGGGATCGGAACTGGGCAGAACACGCAGAGTTCCTGTCATTCCCAAATGAATCAGTAAATAACCTGTATCCATTTCCAATAAAAGATACTTCCCGCGCCTTTCAATAGCGTGCACTGTTTGACCGGGTAAGGTTTTAGAGAGGCTGGTAGGCACAGGCCAGCGTAAGCGTCCGTCAATAATCTTGACGGCACTGACTTTACGCCCCTCGAGATGGGGGGCGATTCCTAATCGGGTGACTTCTACTTCTGGCAGTTCTGGCATAAATGAATTGTAGATTCGCGGATTAGAATGTGCTTATGAGTAAATTCAGACTAAAACCTCTCTTACAGGGTTTATTCCTTGCAACCCTGACTGGTGGATCAATTACATCAGCGCATGCCCAGACCCAGCAAGATGGATTGCAATCCGGTGAAGCCGTTTTTGAAGTGCTCGCCTCAGAAATCGCCATTCAGCGTGGTGAGGCTGGGCTGGCTTACAACACCTACCTGGAAATGGCGCGTCAATATAAAGATCCTAGGCTCGCCCAAAGAGCTATGGAAATTGCGATTGCAGGCGGCTCTCCTGATTTAGCCATGCAAGCAGCGAAAACTTGGGATGAGCTATCTCCAAATTCAGATACAAAACCCAAAGAAGTATTGGTAACCCTATTAGTTTTGAGCAACCGCTGGAATGATGCCGTTAAACCGGCCATTGCTTTACTGCGTCAACAAACGCCGGCGCAACAAGAAAATACCCTCTTACAGCTACAAGCATTGCTAGCTAAAGCAAAAGATGAGTCTGAAGCCTTACGCGCTTTTTATGAAATCGCATCTTCCGTCAAGATCCCCCCTAAGGATCCTGGCTTGCTCTACACGTACGCCATGTCTGCTGAAAAGGCTGGTCATATTGATGTCATGGAAAAAACTTTGCGCGATATTTTGCGCAAGAACCCAAATGATGTGAATTCGTTAAATGCTCTTGGTTACTCCTTAGCCGATCGCAATATAAAGTTACCTGAAGCACTTACACTCATTAGCAAAGCACATCAACTCTCACCAAAAGATAGTTTTATTTTGGATAGCCTAGGCTGGGTGAACTTCCGTCTTGGCAAAAATACACTTGCATTAGAACAATTGCAGCAAGCATTTGCCATGAAACCAGAAGCAGATATTGCAGCCCATACTGGAGAAGTGTTATGGGCCATGAATCGCCGTCCTGAAGCTGAAGAAATGTGGCGCCAAGGACAAAAGATAGATGCCAATAACCCAACACTCAGAGAAACCTTACAACGTTTAAAGCCCGACTGGGCTAAAGATGACCAGATGTCAAAGGGCTCATGGGACGGGCGTTTCGCAGTCAAGGTAATTGGTTTAACTGAGTCGCAAAACCAAGGCGGCTCCGGTGGTTTTACTTTGACCCAAGACGCATTAAAAGATGTTTTAGAGATCCGCAGCCCTCTGGGTGGATCGATTGCAAAAATTACTATTACACCTGGTGAAGCTACGCTCGAAAGCGACGGTAAAGTTGTTACCGCAGTAGATGCAGATACATTGGTACAAAACACTTTAGGACTTCCACTACCAGCGCGTGGACTATCTAACTGGTTAAGAGGCGAAGTGCGCCCCGGAAGCGAAGCAAGTATTGAGAGAAACTCCAAGGGTCAGGTGAGCAAAATTGGTCAAGATGGTTGGGACTTGGTATACACATGGAGCAATACCAATCGACTTGAAAAACTGATCATGACACGCAGCTCCAACATCGGCTCGATTGACATTCGTCTGGTATTTGATCGTCCGAATGATTAAGCAAAATAATCATGGCGAACTCTGATCAGCTAACGCTTCGTTCGCCAGCTAAGCTCAATCTTTTTCTTCACATCATTGGGCGCAGAGATGATGGCTATCATCTTCTTCAATCTGTTTTTCAGCTGATTGATTGGTGCGACACCATCCACTTAAAGAGAATTTCTGGAAATGAAGTGCGCCGTATTAATCCAATTCTTGGCGTGCCGCCTGAACAAGATTTAGTCGTACGCGCAGCAAACTTACTCAAAGATTTTTGCAAGATTGAAGCTGGTGTTGAAATCGATCTTCAAAAAGAAATTCCGATGGGAGCCGGCATGGGGGGCGGATCCTCTGATGCAGCCACTACCTTGATTGGCCTGAATGCCCTTTGGGATCTCAATCTCTCCAAAGAAACGCTTTCCACCCTAGGGCTTCAGCTTGGTGCCGATGTCCCCTTCTTCATTTTTGGTCAAAATGCCTTTGTTGAAGGCATTGGGGAGAAAATTCAAGCAATTTCCCTTCAAAGTCCTGATTTTTTGGTCATCTTTCCCAATAAAGGCATCGCAACCGCTAGCATTTTTCAAGACCCGGAATTGACCCGAGATCACGCTCAGATTACAATTGATGGCTTTCTTGCATCGCCATTGTTATATCAATCGAATGATTGTCAGGCCGTAGCGATGCGGATTTGCCCAGAAGTGAAGCAAGCTTTGGATTGGATTATCCAGGCAGTACCGGGCTCACAGCCCCGAATGTCTGGTTCTGGAAGTAGCGTTTTTGCAGTCTTAGACCCTAAGACCGACACCGCAAAACTAGAAAATCTTCTGCAAAATCTTCCTGAAGGGTGGGTAGGTCGGGTTGTTCGGGGGCTAAATAAAAATCCCGCTTACAATTTGGTTCTTCAGATTGACCTGTAGGGGAATCGCCAAGCTGGTTAAGGCACTGGATTTTGATTCCAGCATGCGAAGGTTCGAATCCTTCTTCCCCTGCCAAAGACTGTAGAAACGACAAAGATAAACTTTTGACCTCACCAAACCCATAAGACTATGTCCTCCATAAACGCTGATTTATTGACTCTTTTCACAGGCAACGCAAATCCCGTTTTGGCAGAGGCAGTAGCCAAAGAACTCAATCTCCCAATGGGAAAAGCCTTTGTTGGCCGATTCTCCGATGGCGAGATCCAAGTAGAAATTCAAGAGAACGTCCGCGGCAAGAATGTCGTGGTTATCCAATCAACCTGTGCACCTACAAATGACAGCTTGATGGAACTCATGATCATGATTGATGCCCTGAAGCGTGCATCTGCAAGCCTTATCACCGCAGTGATTCCTTACTTCGGCTATGCCCGCCAAGACCGCCGCCCTCGTTCTGCACGCGTTGCGATCTCTGCTCGTATTGTGGCCAACATGCTTCAATCCGTTGCTGGTATCGAGCGCGTTTTGACAATGGACCTGCATGCAGATCAAATTCAAGGCTTCTTTGATATTCCGGTAGACAACATTTATGCCTCCCCAGTCCTTTTGGCTGATCTAGAAGCACAGAAGACTAAAAAAGATCTGATCATCGTATCTCCAGACATTGGCGGCGTAGTACGCGCCCGCGCAATGGCCAAGCAATTAGGCACTGATTTAGCCATTATTGATAAACGTCGCCCTAAAGCGAACGTATCCGAAGTAATGCACCTGATTGGCGAAGTAGAAGGCCGTCACTGCGTCATCATGGATGACATCATCGATACTGGTGGAACACTCTGTAAGGCCGCTGAAGCGCTTAAAGAGCGTGGCGCCAAGGGTGTTACTGCCTACTGTACTCACGCCGTGCTATCGGGCGGTGCTGTAGCGCGTATTGCCGCTTCTGAATTGGATGAATTGGTTGTTACTGACACCATCCCCTTGACCGCAGAAGCAATAAAAGTCTCCAAAATTCGCCAATTGACCGTAGCCCCACTACTAGCTGAAACCCTTTCCCGCATTAGCAAAGGTGATTCAGTGATGTCGATGTTTGCTGAATAAGCCAAAAATCACTGTTTTACCCTGGTTTTTGGCAGTGTTAAGCCTTTTGTAGGCAAAAACACCCTTTCCCACGATATAATCAAAGGCTTTTCTGTTTGGTCGCGAACGGAAATTAACCTTAATTAGGAAATTCATCATGAAAGTAGTTGCCTTTGAAAGAAGCGTACAGGGAACGGGTGCGAGCCGCCGTCTGCGCAATTCCGGAAAAACTCCGGGAATCGTTTACGGTAGTAAAGATCCAGCCTTGGTCATCGAGTTAGACCATAACGCGTTGTTCCATGCTCTCCGCAAGGAAGCATTTCACTCATCCATTTTGGATTTGGAAATTGATGGCAAGGCACAAAAAGTGTTGTTGCGCGATTACCAAATGCATCCATTTAAGCCATTGGTATTGCACATTGACTTCCAGCGCGTATCTGCGACTGAGAAAGTTCATATGCGCGTTCCATTGCACTTCACAAATGCTGACACCTCAGCTGCAGTGAAATTGCAAGGCGCTGTTATTAGCCACATCCTTACTGAACTCGAAGTTTCTTGCTTACCATCAGACCTGCCAGAGTTCATCGAAGTGGACTTGGCGAAGATTGAAGTTGGTCATGGTGTTCATGCTAAAGATCTTGCATTGCCAAAAGGTGTTACCTTGGTATTGCATGTTGAGCAAGAGAACCCAGTGCTTGCAAACGCACGTATTCCAGCCGTTAAATCTGCTGATACTGAAGCAGCCCCTGCTGCTGCCGCTCCTGCAGCTGAAGCACCAAAGGATAAAGCTTAATTTATTAGCTAAATCGCTTGTACTAGAAGGCCTGCGTAAGCGGGCCTTTTTTATTGCCTTCAATTTTCATTCTTTTTTGGCGAAAAACTTTTATATCTTTAAACTCTCAACATGACTAAATTAATTGTTGGCCTGGGCAACCCTGGAGATGAACATGAAGCAGATCGGCACAATGCTGGCTTCTGGTTTGTCGACGCCCTAGCAATACAATTCAGTGCACGCTTTGAAACAGAAAAGCGCTTTCATGGAAAAGTAGCAAAAGCGAAATGGGAAGGTGAAGATCTTTACTTACTCAAGCCCAGCACTTACATGAATCTTAGTGGTCAGTCAGTTGGGGCGCTTTGCCGCTTTCACAAAATCACACCGACAGGTATTTTGGTAGTGCAAGATGAGCTTGATCTCAAGCCGGGTACTGCGCGCTTAAAGCTAGGCGGCGGTACTGGTGGCCATAATGGTCTAAAAGATATCCAAGCCCATTTGAGTACGCCTGATTATTGGCGTTTACGTCTAGGTATTGGACACCCAAGAGATTTAGCGGGTGATGGGCGTCCTATGGATGTCGCTGATTATGTATTGCGTAGACCGCAGTTAGCCGAGCAAAAACTGATCGATGCCAGCATTGAGAATGGCTTGCAAATATTGCCACTCTTTTTAAAGGGCGACACCCAAACAGCCATGATGGAGCTGCACTCTAAGGGCTAACTTAGTTAAGCCACTTAGTTAAGCTGCCCAGTTAAGCAGCATTAGTCTTTTTGGCAGCAGTTAATAACTTGAACTTCACCATCAATTGGTCTTGAGTTTCAGTGTGCTTAGGATTAAATGGAATGCAGTCAACTGGGCAGACCTGGCGACACTGGGGTGCATCATAGTGACCTACGCATTCAGTGCATTTATCAGGATTGATTTCGTAAATCTCCAGACCCATGTAGATCGCATCATTCGGGCACTCTGGCTCGCATACATCGCAGTTGATGCATTCGTCCGTGATCATTAAAGCCATGGTTTACTCGCCAATATCACTCTTTTCACTCTTTATTCTGAGTGCCTGCTGCAATTTTTTGGACTAGCCATTTTTCCACTGATGGGAAAACAAACTTACTCACATCGCCACCCATCGAAGCAATCTCACGCACGAAAGTGCCAGAGATAAATTGATATTGATCAGATGGGGTTAAGAACAAAGTTTCAACATCGGGTAGCAAATAACGATTCATGCCGGCCATCTGGAACTCATACTCAAAGTCAGATACCGCACGTAAACCACGCACAATCACACGTGCATGATGCTCGCGAGCGAAATCCTTAAGTAAGCCTGTAAAACCAACGACTTTGACATTAGGATAGTGGCCAAGCACTTCCTTCGCAATATCAATACGCTCTTGCAATGTAAAAAATGGACGCTTACTACGACTATCAGCAACACCCACAATCAGCTCTTTGAAAATGCTTGATGCACGGCGAACCAAGTCCTCGTGACCACGAGTAAATGGATCAAATGTTCCAGGGTATACAGCAACTGTCATAACGTTCCTAAGGCTTTATCGGCTACAGGCAAGAGTTTAGCCCTTTCCGCTCCGAAATAGACAAGCTTTTACCTGTCCAGCCTCTAAGTATTTTCCACAATGCCAGTCTGGGAGAAGGGCTTCTATCTCCTCGCGTGGACGGCTAGAGGGAAATTCCACATAAATGCCGCCGCCCGCAGAGTCATCACATACCCTAGCAGCCTCGCTAACCGATCGATCCAACAGACTCAAATCCTGAAATGGCGGATCAATAAAAATTAAATTGCTAGAACGATCTGGCTGCTGTTTCAGAAATTCAAGACTATCGCGTTGTAGGATTTCTACAGTTCCAGTGACCGGCGAAGACTGCAATAGAGCAAAATTGGCGCTTAAATTTGCATAAGCCTTTTTATCTATCTCAAGCAGTACTACAAATTCAGCCCCTCTTGAAGCAGCCTCCAAACCCAAAGCACCAGTGCCCGCGAAAAGATCTAAGCAGCGTAAGCCTGATAAGTCTTGCCCTAGCCAATTAAATAACGTTTCACGAATACGATCAGTTGTAGGACGCAAACCCGGAAGATCTAGAACGTTTAATAACCGACTTCTCCAGTTGCCGCCAATGATCCGAACCTTCTTTGGTGGCTCAGCTTTTAGATTCTTGATGGGTTTATTTATTTTTTGCTCCCAGCACAACAATCTTCATGCGATCCATCGCAAGGTATTTTTTAAATGCAGCATTTACCTGCTCTAAGGTAACCGCCTCAACTTGTTTAGTCCATATATCCATCGTATCCAGCGGTAAGTCATTCCATACGATTGAAGATAGGTTATCTAATAACTTGCGATTGTTATCAATGCGCAGTGGATAGCCATTCACTAAATTTGCTTTAGCGGCAACAAGCTCAGATGGAGTAGGTCCATCAGTAATAAATTGGCCTATTGTTGAGCTCATGACTTCTAAAGCCAGCGAAGCTTGATCATTCTTAGTTTGCAAGCCCGCCTGAAAAATGCCGTTATCTTTTCCGGGGGCGAAATAACTAAACACGCTATAAGCAAGGCCGCGCTTCTCTCGTACTTCAGACATCAGGCGAGATACAAACCCGCCGCCGCCTAAAATATAGTTACCCACAAGCAATGGGAAGTAGTCAGGGTTATTGCGAGCTATCGCCGTCATCCCCATTGCAATATGAGCTTGTTGTGCATCAAAGGGAATTTGAATCTCTCTTTGTGCCAAGGGCTCTACCGGGGAGCGTTGTAACTCCGGTAATTTCGTAATAGATTGCCCTGATTGAGGAATTTGCTTTAACAAAGCCTGAACGATTTCGTTTGCCTGAGCGCGATCAACATCGCCAACAATACTCACAATCATGCGATCGCCACGGTAAAACTGTTTGTGGAAATCCTTCAAATCATTTGCATTGACAGAGCCAATAGATTTCACGGTCGGAGAATCGGCCAATGGGTAGTTTCCGTAGACTGATTTTTTAAAGCGGCGCTCAAGAACAAACTCGGGTTTCGTTTCTGCCTCCAGCAAGCTCGTAATTGTTCTTTGTTTTTCACGCTCAACGATTTTTGAATCATAAGTTGGCGCACTCAACATGGCGGAAGCCAATTGCACCGCTCTATCGCGCAAATCTTTTCTACTCAAACTACGTATGCGCAGGATGGCACGTTCACCACCTACTGATAGCCCAATATTTGCCCCTAGGTCAGCGATTTCATCGGCAATTTGGGCCTCATTCAATAAACCCTTATCACCACGAATCCCATAATTCATAAGGGCGGCAGTCATATCTGCAAGTCCGCTCTTACCAGCAGGATCATAGCGATCACCCGCATCAATGCTGATCTCAATATCTACCATTGGCAAAGCTTTAGTTTGAACTAAATAAGCCTTGGCCCCTTTATAGGAATCTAACTTTTCGATAGGCAAGATGGCATGTACATTACCGAGAAAACCAAAAGTAAATAGGCAAGCGGCAAGACTCTTTACGAAAGAATTCATTATTTACCCTCCTTGCCTGCAGATTTACGAGCTTGGGGGTCTAAAACAGCAATCGTCAAACCCTCATCAACTAGATATTTTTTAGCGACTGCTTGAACTTGTTCAGGGGTAATGGCCTGCATTTTCTCCAACATATAATCGATGTCTTTCCAAGAAAATCCTGCCATCTCAGAACTACCGATTTCCATTGCCTGACCAAAGATAGAGTCACGCTTATAAATCTGCTCTGACAAAATACGCACCTTAATCCTCTTGAGCTCGGACTCTAATATGCCTTTTTGCTTTAGCTCTTCAAGTGCTTTCCGAATGCTTGCCTGCGCTTGATCAACTGTTTTACCTTTGGCCATCGTTGCGCTAATTAAAAATAGCTCTGGCCCACGCGAGATCATGTCATAACCCACGCCAACATCATTGACTACCTTTTCCTGCTTAACGAGAGTGCGATTTAAGCGCGCATTGTCATAGCCATCGAGCACGGCCGTCAGCAGCTCTAGAGCATAGGGCTCTGGATCATCAAGCTTCCCAGGCTCAAGGCGGGGCGCTTTCCAAGCCATAGATAATTGAGCGCTATCAGCTGGCGCCTTAACTTGAGTCTGCTTAGTGCCTTTTTGCGGTGGCTCAATTTGTGGCTTGCGAACAGGCAATTCATGAGCGGTGGCTACACCATAATATTTTTCTACTAAACCTAAAACTCTTTTTGCATCTACATCACCAGTGATGACTACTGTTGCATTATTTGGTGCATACCAACTGCGATACCAATCGCGCGCATCGGTCGCTTTCATATTTTGCAAGTCATTCATCCAACCAATTACAGGATGACGATATGGGGAGCTCATATAAGCAGTTGCCATCAATGATTCATTCAGCAAACTATTTGGATTATCTTCAGTGCGCAAACGGCGCTCCTCCATAACTACCTGGATTTCTTTTAAGAACTCAGCGTCATCAAAATTTAGATTAGACATACGGTCTGCTTCAAGCTTGATGACATCTTCTAATTTTGATTTTTCAACTTGCTGAAAGTAAGCGGTGTAATCGCGCGATGTAAATGCATTTTCGCGCCCACCCACAGCGGCTACCAAACGAGAGAATTCACCTGCCTTAACTTTGTCGGTGCCCTTAAACATCATGTGCTCAAGTACATGGGCTACCCCAGTCTTACCATTGACTTCATCCATGGAGCCAGCTCGATACCAAACCATGTGAGCCACTGTTGGTGCGCGATGATCTTCCCTAACAATCAATTTAAGGCCATTGCTTAATTGATATTCATGCGTATCACCCGAATCAGGACCAGCGGCCTGAGCCAATTGAGCAAATACGATGAATAGAAAGGAAATTCGGAGTAAATTGGAAAGCATCTGCTAAATCACCATATCCCTAGAATTAAATTGATAAGATGCAAGTTTTAAATTGTATCGATTATGTTCGACTTACGTAAAACCCTCGGATCTCTTTTCAAATCAAGCAAGATTGATGAATCTTGGTTTGAAACTTTAGAAGCATCACTCATTCAAAGTGATGTGGGTCTACCCACGACCGAACAACTCATCGGCAAACTACGTAAAGCAGCAAAATCCGAAAATGCCTCAAGCCCAGAAGAGTTGCAAGCACTTCTTATTCAAGAAGTGAGCGCACTATTAACTGCGATTGAACCTTCACCAAACCCATTGTTCACAAGTGATAAGCCTAACACTCCAGAGGTGTGGTTGGTTGTAGGGGTAAATGGTGCTGGCAAGACTACGACCATTGGCAAACTCTGTCGGCTCTTGCAATCTCAAGGTAAATCAGTGCTCCTAGCCGCTGGAGATACCTTCAGAGCCGCTGCACGCAATCAACTCCAGGAATGGGGTGGACGTAATCAGGTTGACGTGATCACCCAAGAAGGTGGCGATGCCGCTGCAGTTGCTCACGATGCCATTCATGCCGCCATCTCACGCAAGAACGATATTCTCATCATCGACACTGCAGGTCGTCTTGCTACCCAAGATAACCTCATGGAAGAGCTCAAGAAAGTAAAGCGTGTCATTGGAAAAGCGCTTCCCGGGGCGCCTCACCACACCCTCCTCGTTTTGGATGGCAACACTGGGCAGAACGGCTTAAGTCAAGTCAAGGCCTTTCATGCCGCTCTTGGTCTAACTGGAATCATTGTTACTAAGCTAGATGGCACCGCTAAGGGCGGCGTGATCTGTGCACTAGCCCATACCCTCCAAGATGACCCAAAACCCGCTGTTTTAGCCCTAGGCAAAGGAGAAGGGATTGATGATTTAGCCCCCTTCACAGCAGGGCAATATTCATCTGAATTATTCAATTAAATCAATGGTTTACAAAGTATCTAAGCAGCATAATTACCGTTAGCACTCTCTTGACAAGAGTGCTAAAATAAATATCTATTAACACCTCACATTTATAAAAAATGGCTCAAAAGAAATCTGACAAACCGAATTTGCAATCACTGCCAGTCGCGCAGACTGCTGCTACGGCGTCTGCATTTCCAATGTTGCCAACTCTTGGGGTTGGCACTCTCGATTCATACATTGCGTACGTTAATCGTGTACCAATGCTTAGTGCCGCGGAAGAGTTACATCTTGCGCAGGAGTTTCGTCGCACAGAAAATGTGGATGCTGCTAAAACTTTAGTGCTCTCCCATTTACGTTTAGTGGTATCCGTTGCTCGTCAATATCTTGGCTATGGCATTCCACATGCTGACTTAATTCAAGAAGGCAATATTGGTTTGATGAAGGCCGTTAAACGCTATGACCCAAATAACGGTGCGCGTTTAGTGTCTTATGCAATCCATTGGATCAAGGCGGAGATTCATGAGTACATTCTCAAGAATTGGCGTTTAGTCAAAACCGCAACGACTAAAGCACAACGTAAGCTGTTCTTTAACTTACGTAGCAATAAACCTACCTTGAGTGCACTTACCCCAAGCGAAGTAGAGGCTTTGGCTAAAGCGCTCGATGTTAAAGGCTCTGACGTTAAAGAGATGGAAATGCGCCTTGCTGGTGGTGATGTTGCACTTGAAGGCGATGACAGCGACGATGAGTCCGCTTACGCACCGATTCAATGGCTTGCAGACAACTCTCAAGAGCCTACTGCTCGTATTGCTAGCGCTGAAGCCGACGCCTTGCAAGGGCCTAAGTTAGATCAAGCACTAATGGCTTTAGATGAGCGTAGTCGCAATATTGTGCAATCTCGCTGGTTGGCCATGGATGCCGAAGGCAATGGCACAAAGACACTGCATGACCTAGCTGATGAATACGGCATCTCAGCAGAACGTGTTCGCCAAATTGAAACCGCTGCTCTTAAAAAGATGCGTGGCCTGCTGCAAGCAGCTTAATTAGCTTAAGCTGCAAACTTTTTTACTTCAGCAGTTCTTTCAAATCATGCGCCAAGGTCTCAGGACCTTGAGCGTGCTTGATATACAAACGTAAGCGGCCATCAGGATCAAACGCATAGCTGCCTGCTGTGTGATCTATGGTGTAAGAGCCTGGCTTAGTTCCTGGCACTTTTTTATAATAAATCCTAAAGTCCTTAGTCACCTTCTCTAAAGCAGCCTCATCCGCAGGGCGTAAGCCTAAGAAACGGGGATCAAACGCAGGCACGTATTGTTTGAGAATCTCTGCAGTATCGCGCTCTGGATCTACCGTGACAAAAAGCACCTGCACCTTATCTGACTGAGGTCCCAAGAGGGTCATTACTTGCTGCATTTCAGTCAATGTTGTTGGGCAGACGTCAGGACACTGGGTATATCCAAAGAACATCACCACTACTTTGCCCTTAAAGTCTGCGAGGGTTCTTACCTTGCCGTCAGGATCTAGCAAACTAAAGTCTTTACCAAAAGCTGTGCTACCGGTGATATCAATATTTTTAAACTCTGGCTTTGGACTGCAAGCAGTCAATACAAAACAAAGAATTGCTAACATGCAAATGCGCAAAAAATTCATATGATTCTCAGATGAAATAGTGGTCTATCAGGAGCACTGCAAAGAGTAGCGAAAGATAGGTAATAGAAAAGCGGAAGGTCTTTTTGGCTAAGGCATCGCTATATGAAATGAATAGCGCCACTACATAAGCTAAGAACATTAAACCCAGAATAATTGCCGACACCAAATAAACAATACCGCTCATCCCGTAGATATAAGGCAACATCGTAGCCGCAATGAGTATCAAGGTATAAAGCACCATATTGAGTAGCGTAAAGCGCTCTCCATGAGTCACCGGCAGCATCGGTAAGCCCGATTGAGCATAGTCATCACGACGATATAAAGCCAATGCCCAGAAATGCGGAGGAGTCCACACAAAAATAATTAGGACTAAGAGCCATGCCTCTGCAGAAAGTGTATTTGTTACTGCTGCCCAACCTAGCGCTGGTGGCATGGCACCCGACAAGCCGCCAATCACAATATTTTGGGGTGTAGCAGGCTTCAGTAACCAGGTATAGATCACTGCATACCCAACAAAGGTGGCAAGTGTTAGCCACATCGTCAAGGGGTTACAGAAATTCCACAAAATAATCATTCCTAGTGAACCCAGAACGATTGAGAAAATAATAATATGAAAAGGTGTGACTTCGCCAGTTGCAGATGGACGCCAAGCAGTTCGCTTCATCTTGGCATCAACAGCCTGCTCAATTAAACAGTTCACAGCAAATGCCGCACCTGCTAAAAGCCAGATGCCAAAAATGCCGCCAAAGAGCACTGGGTAAGGGACCATCCCCGGTGTTGCCAAGAACATGCCTATTACTGCACAAAATACAGCAAGCTGAGTCACTCTAGGTTTGGTTAAAACCCAATATTGACGCCAACGCGGCATAGCCACTGGTGCGCTTGTTTTAGAGTCACTCATATTTATGCAATCTTCTTTTGAATGAAAGGCTTCCAAGAAGCCCAATAACTCATTCTGACTAAACAGAATACCAAAGCAGCGGAGCCGGCAGTATGCAATAGAGCAGCGAATAAGGGCCACTGAAACACTACATTAGAAATGCCACTAAGCACTTGCAAGAGAAGCACCGCTAGCAAAAGCTTTGCCACCCGGCTAAGGCTTGATAGAACTGGAGTAGCTAGCTGAAGAGCGCTCCAGCCCAGGGTACCAAGCACGACCAATACCAGCATGGCAAATAGGCGATGCGCCCAATGGATGGTCTGCAATGCAACCGGGGAAATGAACTCACCCCGCGCATTTAAGCCGAGCTGGCGCCAAAGAGTGAACCCCTCACTCCAATTGGTCTGCGGCCATGCACTACCCAAGCAAGTCGGAAAATCAGGACATGCTAAGACAGCGTAATTTGTACTTACCCAAGCTCCCAAGAAAACCTGAATAAACAAAACGATGAAAGAAAGCGTAAGAAGCTGAGCTGAAAGCGGCCGAACTCGAATAGAACGAACAGCAGAAGACTTACTCTCCCAAGACTGCTGTGCATAGGCTGTTAAGCAAGCTAACAAGACCAAGGCCAACATCAAATGAATCGAAACGATGATCGGCTGTAACTTTAAGGTGACGGTCCAAGCACCAAATGCGCCTTGAACGCAGACTAAAAACAGCAGACCCAAGCTTCCAAGTAAAGGATTTTTTCCAAAAGACTTGAGCTTAGAAAATGCAATGGCTACTTGAACTAAAATTAATGCGCCCACTGTCATGGCTAAGTAGCGATGGATCATCTCAATCCAAGCCTTGATAACAGTCACCGGCCCAGTAGGCATAACACTCTCTGCCTGTTGAATATCACTGAGCGCATGAAAGGGATTGGAAGTGCCATAGCAACCAGGCCAATCAGGACAACCCAACCCAGAATCTGTGAGGCGTGTAAACGCACCAAATACAATCAGATCAAAAGTCATGAAGACTAGTACCCAATTGAGTTTTTGGAAAAAGCTATAACCTGGTTTTCTCCAGAGATAGAGCAGCGGCAAGCCAGCAAAAATAATTGCGATGGCTGCTAACTCTAGAAATAAAATCAAATTTGGCATTACAAATTTTCGCCCTTGTGATTTAACTTCAGGAGCTTTTCTAAATCTTTCTTCATGTTCCCAAATTCTTTTGGAGAATTTGTCACCGGGAAATACATCATCTTTGCAGGAGTAGGATCCAAAAGTTGAATCTGTTGACCCGCACCTTCTTTATTTAACCAAGCTTCAAATTCAGCTTTGGCCCTAGGATTTGTTGGAAGCCCTACTATCTTCAAGCCAGCTGCCTTCTCGTCGTAAGCCTTGATAACTTCAGGATCAACAGGCTTGCCGTCTGTATTGACCCAAATTAGTTGCAGGCGCCCACTTTCTCTACCCATAGCAACTTTTGTTTGGCGCATCAGAAACAGGGCCTCAATACATTTCTCATCTTTGATGTGACACTCACCTGCTGGGCGAGCGATCAAAAGAGTCCACTTGCCTTTTGTCGGCACTTCGAGCCATGCAGTATTGAAATCTTGTGCCGGATAAACGAGCGTTCCAAGATTGGTTTTGCCACCAGTAGGCTTAATAACGTAATAAGCGAAATACGATGCAATCACTGGAGAGGCGCATGCAAGTAAAAGCAATAACATCTGAATACGTCCACGACGAGTACGCGCATTGATGGCTTCAGAATCTAACTGTGACGCCGGAATTAACAACTCTTTATCACTCACTCTTGATCCCCTCGATACCCATTACTAAAACCCTGGCGTCTAAATTGCCGTAAGCCACTTAATAGCCAAAATAAAAATCCCGCGAATGCCAAGGCAAACCACTGAAATGCATAAGCATAATGGCGATCGACCCCGTTTGTCAGGGGCGCCCAATCACGCACAAGACCATCCTCTATACCAAGCTCTAACTCACGCAAGATAAAAGGTGCTTGACTCCACCCATGCAGCTTACCTTCAGCCGTTAAATCAAAATTTTGCTCAATTCTTGGCTTACCTTCGTAGGCAGAAAGCTTGTTGCTGCCTAGCTCGTATACCTTACCTGGATGAGCAAACGCGATGCCTTCAATACTGACTAGCTTATTTGGAGTTTGTACTAGCGGTAGAGTCTCACGATTTTCGTTATTGCGTGGCGCCCAACCTCGATTAACCCAGAGGACCTCATCCTTACCCTCAAGCCTCAAAGGCATCATTAGGTAAAAACCAGACTGTGCACTCGCACTGCCAACCGGGGGTACTGGTCTTGGTCTGTTATCCAACCAGACGGCTGCTTCAGGAATATATTGCCCACGAGCAATCATGCGACGCTCACCCGCCTCCTCCAAGGTCCAAGGACCTTGATTCGCGTTCAAGATGGGCATTTGTTGTCTGGCTTGTAAATTAGCCGCTAAAGCAATTTTGGTCTCGGCCCTACCCAACTGCCAAATACCAGCAGCGCAGCCAATGGCAACGACTAGCAAGGCTGATACAGTAGCAACTATGCGCTTAGTAATGAGGGCAGTTAACAGACTATTCAAGAGATTTAAATATAAGGATTTGAGATGAAGTGGCTTATTCCGATTGTCCTACTAATGATTGTTTTTAGCTTAGGATCAGCCTTGTATTACATGATGAAAGACAGGGGTAATAGCTCGCGAATGGTTCATTCGCTAATGCTACGTGTTGGCTTATCTGTCGCCTTGTTTTTGGGAATTCTTCTAGCCCACTACTTTGGCCTAATTGAGGCCACCGGAATTAGGGTGGGCACCAATTAAAGCGTGTGTCAATAAGCAAGCACTTAAAAACAAATCGGGGCTTTCAGCCCCGATTTTTATTTACTTACATCCAGTAAACAGCGATGTACAGACCCAGCCAGACTACGTCAACAAAGTGCCAGTACCAAGCTGCACCTTCAAATGCAAAGTGGTGCTTAGCAGTAAAGTCGCCACGAATCATACGACGCAAAACAATCGCCAACATTGTGCCGCCAAGGAAAACGTGGAAGCCGTGGAAGCCAGTCAACATGAAGAAAGTGGAGCCGTAGATACCTGAAGTTAATTTTAAGTTGAGCTCATGATATGCATGGTAGTACTCGTAAACTTGGAAGCCCAAGAAAACTGCGCCCAAACCAACAGTAGCAGCTAAGCCAACAATGGCTTTTTTCATGTGGTTCTCAACTAATGCATGGTGGGCAATAGTAATAGTTACACCAGAGCTCAACAGCAACAACGTGTTGATTGTTGGAATTGGCCATGGTCCCATCGAAGTGAACTTCTCAACCAAACCAGCAGGGCCATCATTTGGCCAAACAGCCTGGAAATTAGGCCAAAGTAATTTACTCTCAACATCACCCATCCAAGGCATCGCAATATTGCGTGCATAGAACAAGGCCGCGAAGAAAGCGCCAAAGAACATGATTTCTGAGAAGATGAACCAAGCCATGGACCAGCGATAAGAAATATCTACGTTGATACCATTCTTACCAGCATTGGACTCTGCAATCGTATCGCCGAACCAGTTGTAAAGAACAAAGATAACCCAGGCCACACCGGTTAGGCAGAGGGGGCCGCCCCAAGAGGCATGATTTACCCACCCAGAAATACCAAAGGCAAAAGCAATTAAGCCAAAGGCGGCCATGGCTGGATGTCTAGATAGTCCAGGGACAAAATAGTATGGGGTTGAATTGGATGACATCTTATTCTCTCTATTCAATCAAAAAATAATCAATGGGACACAACTACTTTCACTATCAACAGGAGAACGCCCATAAAAATCAAGGCGCCAACAACTCCAGCAATGATAATGTGCACAAAACTCAATGAAGCAACACCTTCCTGCAAGCCTGACTTCTTACGCACCCCCAGAAAACCCCACATCACGGCTTTCATAGACTGCATAAAACTACTCTTCTTTTTCAAGAGGCAACCCTTGATTTAGGAGCAGGTGGTGTACCACCCAAACCTAACTCAAAAAAGGTATATGACAACGTAATGGTTTTCACATCATCCGGCAGACCTGCATCAATCACAAAGACTACCGGCATCTTTTTTGTTTCATTTGCTGCTAGTGTTTGTTCCTGAAAACAAAAACACTCTAATTTCGCAAAAAACTCTGTTGCGCTCTTAGGTGCATAACTTGGTATTGCCTGTGCTCGTACTGAACGATTTTGATTGTTGGTTACCTCATAAACAATCTCAGTCATTTCACCAGGGTGCACTTCTAAAAAATTCTTTACTGGCTTAAACGTAAACGGGCCGCGACTATTAGAGTCAAACTCAATGGTCACTGTGCGAGCATAGTTAACCTGAGTATTACCAACCTTATTCGGACTGTAGGCTCTAACACCATAGTCATTCTTACTTGTTACAACATTAATCCCAGTTACCTCACACAAGGCCTTGTACATTGGGACTAATGCGTAACCAAATCCAAACATCATTACCGCTGCAATTAAGAGCTTTAATAAAATCTGGCGATTCAGTGATTGCGTTGAAACCATCTTCATTAGCTGGGCTTACCCCAGAACACTCCACTTCATAACAATGCCGATAAAAAAGATGGCTGCAATACTCAGCAGAATCAAGCCTAGACGACGATTATTTGCTGCCAAGGCTTGTTTCGAAGACAAATTAGATTCCTGCTTCACGTAACTGCTCATGAGTAGGAGGAGTTTCAAAGGTGTGATGCGGCGCTGGAGACGGCACAATCCACTCGAGACCCTTAGCACCATCCCAAGGTTTTGCTGGTGCCTTTTCTCCATGGCCACGATAAGCAGGTAATGCTACGCAGAACAAGAAGTACACTTGCGACAAACCAAAGCCGAGTGCCCCAATAGAAGCAATTAAATTGAAATCAGCAAACTGGGTTGGATAGTCAGCATAGCGACGTGGCATACCAGCTAAACCCAAGAAATGCATAGGGAAGAAGGTAATATTGAAGAAAATCATGGAGGTCCAGAAGTGGATCTTGCCGCGGGTTTCACTAGCCATGCGACCTGTCCACTTAGGGCACCAGTAATAGAAGCCAGCAAACATTGCAAACAATGAGCCCGCTACCAACACATAGTGGAAGTGCGCTACAACGTAGTAAGTATCTTGCAGACCAATATCAATTGGTGCCATAGCTAAGATCAAACCAGTAAAGCCACCCATCGTAAATACGAAGATAAAACCAATAGCCCACAACATTGGAGTTTCAAAGGTTAACGAACCCTTCCACATGGTTGCGACCCAGTTAAAAATCTTCACACCAGTTGGCACAGCGATCAACATCGTTGCATACATAAAGAACAATTGACCAGTTACCGGCATACCAGTTGCAAACATGTGGTGAGCCCAAACGATGAATGACAAGATCGCAATAGACGATGTTGCATAAACCATGGAGCTATAACCAAACAAAGTCTTTCTGGAGAAAGCAGGAACAATTTCACTCACGATTCCAAAGGCTGGGAGAATCATGATGTAAACCTCTGGGTGACCGAAGAACCAGAAAATATGCTGGAACATGACTGGGTCGCCACCGCCAACAGCGGAGAAGAAAGAAGTGCCAAAGTGACGGTCAGTCAACACCATCGTAATTGCGCCAGCCAATACAGGCATCACAGCAATCAATAAGTAAGCAGTAATCAACCAAGTCCAGCAGAACATTGGCATCTTCATCAAAGTCATGCCAGGAGCGCGCATATTCAAAATGGTCACGATGATGTTGATCGAACCCATGATGGAGGAAGCACCCAATAAATGGAGGGCAAAAATAGCCATGTCCATGCCAGGCCCCATTTGTGAGGTCAATGGAGCATAGATTGTCCAACCGCCAGCTGGAGCGCCGCCAGGAACAAGGAATGAGCTCAACAACAAAGTAGCGGCTACTGGCAGAATCCAGAAGCTAAAGTTATTCATACGAGCAAATGCCATATCAGATGCGCCAATTTGCAAAGGCACCATCCAGTTAGCAAAACCAACGAATGCCGGCATGATCGCGCCGAACACCATCACCAAACCATGCATGGTTGTCAGCTGATTAAAGAACTCAGGACGGAAGAACTGCAGACCTGGTTGGAATAATTCCAAACGAATTCCCAAGGCCATCGTGCCGCCAGCCAACAAGCTAACAAATGAGAAGATCAAATACATCGTACCGATGTCTTTGTGGTTGGTTGCAAACAACCAACGACGCCAGCCGTGTGGCATGTGATCGTCATGCGCATGATCGTGTGCGTGATCGTGATCGTGGGTAGTAGAGACTGTACTCATGGATTACTCCGGTTTCGTTTTTATCTGTATTAGTTAATATTGATTACTTGCCGCCATGCGCGGTCATAATTTCTTGAGTCTGAATTACTTCGCCAGTCTTATTACCCCATGAATTACGGGTATAAGTAATAACGGCTGCGATATCTCCGTCGGAAAGTACACCTCCCCACTTCGGCATTGCATTTTTACCGTTGAGCAAGATATTGAACTGACCCTCTTTTGGACCATTCACTACTTTGCTGCCATCCAATGCTGGGAATGCGCCTGCGCCTTTGCCGTTTGGTTGATGGCAAGCTGCACAGTTTGCTGCATATACTTTGGCGCCGCGTTCTTTTTGCTCTTCCAAGGTGTAAACCTTAGAAGGGTCATCACCACCAGCGCCCATTGCTTGTTTCTTCTCAGCCACCCATTTGGCGTAGTCCTCTTGTGAAACCACTCGGACAACGATAGGCATAAAGGCATGCTCTGCACCGCAAAGCTCAGAGCACTGACCGCGGAATGTACCAATCCTATCGGCTCTAAACCAAGTGTCACGCACAAAACCAGGGATCGCATCTTGCTTTACGCCAAACGCAGGGATAGTCCAAGAATGAATGACGTCATTAGCAGTAGTGATCAAACGAATTTTCTTGCCAACCGGAACAACCATCTCGTTGTCCACTTCCATCAAGTACGTATTTGATTTAGGTGCCAAGTTATTAATAGCTTCACGGGAAGTAGATAAGGTGGATAAAAAGCTTATACCCTCGCCCTCACCTTTGATGTAGTCGTAACCCCATTTCCACTGATAACCAGTAGTCTTAATAGTAATGTCAGAGTTGGTGGTGTCTTTCATCGCCACAACAGTTTTTGTTGCAGGTAACGCCATACCGATAACGATGAGCAATGGAATTACTGTCCAAATAATTTCAACAGTCGTGCTCTCATGGAATGAGGCTGATTTGTGACCTAATGATTTGCGGTGTTTCAAGATGGAATAAAACATCACTCCAAAAACGCCCACAAAAATGAGTGCGCAAATTGCCAACATCATCCAGTGCAACCAATGGATCTCCTGCATGATTTTGGTGGCAGCAGGCGCAAAATTCAGCTGATTGACAGCTGGGCCACCAGGCATATTCTCTGCTGCATGAGCAAATGCAGTGCCAAAGGCTACTGCGAAATAGAGCGAAGCCCAAGTGACTTTTCCAAATAAATTCATCTTATTCTCTGTTTATTGTCGTGAGCACAGCAGCAAAAATGCCACAGAATGCCCAAAAAACGGTCTCATGCCAATACATCCTGCCGTGATTATAGGGTTAATTAAGCGCAACAACAAACCTGAATAACCTAGCTTGATCCAATCTTCGTCAAGGTTTAAATGATAGTAAGCACTTACACTTAAGCAGAATCTGACCTAGTCTTGCGCGTAATTTGATTTGGATCAATGTAAACGACGTTGTCTTTCGCCTTTGCGAGGTGTTTTCCGAGGGCCCATGCGTGCCCATAAACCACTTCTAAGGTCAGCTTTTGTGGCAAAACACTCATTTGAGGGACTGCAAGAGGGTCTGAATGCATCAATTTCAGAGCATCAATATCCGCAAGCAATAACTCAGACTTCTCATAGTCCAACGTCAAGTACTCCATATCCATCACTGGGTCAGAAAAACGCTCGCCAAGCAAGGCATCTCCCATGTCATGCACATCCCAGGGACTCAATAGATTTTTCTGCTTTAACCCTGTCAACTCTAGTGAGCGCAGCTCTTTTCCAGTGTCAGGCCCCAAATAGCTAAACGTGAGCAAACCACCCTCACGCAATACGCGCCAACACTCTTGTAGAAAATGTTTTGGGTCTACTAAATCCTGCAACAAAAGATCACTAAAAACTAAATCAACAGAATTATCAGGAATATCAAATCTTCCAGATGACGCATAGCTTGCCAAGGGGCTAGTATTGCAGGCAAATAAAGATCGCCAATTGGTCATCACCTTAGCACGCCACATTTGAAAACCGGAAACACCCGTTTCAGTAATGCTAAAAGTACGTGCCTTTGGAAAGCGTTTGGCGAGCATCTCTAAATGCTTGCCAGCAAAATCTGGCACGATCAGGATATCTTTTACATCGAGCTTAACGATATCCAATTTCTGCAGCATACGATCTGCAATTTCGTCTTGTAACCATCTGATGGGTTGGGTCATTGGCTCAGTATACTCAGCGCCCCATGCGAATTTCAAAGAACATTTTTCAAACCATCTGCGCGCATCTTTTGCCAACAGCCTGCATTACTTGTCAGGAGTTTCAAAAATTCTCAATTTGCAATGAGTGCCTCGATTCATTAAAAGATAGTGCGTTGTGCAACTATCAATGCTGCTACCAATGTGGCATTGCACTTCAAGCTTCAGAAGTGCCTAAGCAAAAATGTGTGGACTGTGAATACATCGAGCCCTACTTTGATGAAACCTATTGCTTAGATCGCTATGAAGGACTATTGCAAACCCCTCTACATGAATTGAAGTATCAGAAACGTATCGCATTTGCTGGTGCGCTTAGTAGCACATGGAACTTGCTTATCGGCCAAGAGCTAGAAGATATTCCCGCAGATTATTTACTGCCAGTTCCACTCAGCATCCAAAAGCTAGCGCAACGCGGATTTAATCAAAGCTGGGAGATTGCTAAACATATTCGCTGTGGAAAACATATTCAAAAATCACCTTATGTACTCCGCCGACATCATTATTCAGGGCACCAAGCCGGAAGTTCTTTATGCAATCGTTACTTAGCCATCCAGGGAATGTTTTATGTTGAACCGAATGACATTCAGAAGCTAAAAAATAAGACTGTCATAGTATTTGATGATGTCATGACCAGCGGAGCTACTCTTAATGAAATTGCGCGCGTTCTGAAGGACAATGGCGTATCTCGCGTAATTAATTGGGTACTACTGAGAGCTGCGCGGCCAATTTAAAGAGTGTCACATGTTTAATATTGTTTTATTCGAACCAGAAATTCCGCCCAATACAGGCAACATCATTCGCTTATGTGCCAATACTGGAGCGAAGTTACATTTAATTGAGCCGCTTGGCTTTCCCATGGAGGACGCTAAGTTGCGTAGAGCGAGCTTGGACTATCACGAGTTTGCAAAAGTAAAAGTTCACAAAAATTGGGCGCAGTTTTTAAAAGATGAGCAGCCTGATCCTCAACATCTCTTTGCATTAACGACTAAGGGCTCAGGAAAGTTTCATGAAGGTAAATACTCACCTGATGATTACTTTGTCTTTGGCTCCGAAACTAAAGGCATTACAGATGAAGTCAGGGATTCCATTCCAACTGAGAATCGCATGCGCTTAGCAATGCAAGACAGTAGTCGTAGCTTGAATTTATCGAATACTGTAGCAATTGTTGTCTATGAAGCTTGGCGCCAGAACAACCTAGTAGGCGGGCAGTAGCAAATCGGCCCAAATAATGGGCTTACGATTCGATTTTAGGATCGCGCCCCATGAGCTTTTTAACAGCATCATGCGGCTTCAATTTTCCAGAAAGTACTTCACCCATCATCGTAGTAATGGGCATCTCAACCCCTAGACGTTTTGCCAAGTCACCGACCGCCTCTGCACAAAGTACACCCTCAGCAACATGGCCGAGACTTGCCAAAATCTCTGGCAATGATTTACCTGCAGCAAGCTCAAGACCAACTCGACGATTGCGAGATAGGTCACCAGTAGCAGTCAAAATTAAATCCCCAACCCCAGTTAAGCCCATACAAGTTTCAGATTTACCACCTGCGGCTTTCACAATGCGCATCATCTCTGCCAATCCTCGGGTGAGGACTGCAGCGCGGGCGTTAAGACCTAAGTCGAGACCATCACCAATGCCTGCAGCAATTGCTAAGACATTTTTAATTGCTCCACCTAACTCAACGCCGATGAGATCATCGCTTGAATAAATACGCATATTGCCATGATGAAAAGCTGTCTGAACTGTCTCGCATAATTTTGCAGATTTACTGGCTACTGTTAATGCACACGGCATTTCCAAACCAACCTCGCGCGCAAAACTTGGCCCAGACAAAGCACCATAGGAGTGCGTTAGTCCGTGAGAGTGAATTTTGCTTTCTCGTTCTACAACCTGATGTGGCAATAAAGCAGTATTAGGCTCCAAGCCTTTACATAGCCAAATAATGTTGAGTGGATGCTCAGCAATCCTTAAGGCCTGGGCGATAGTTTCTGAAAGCCCTGACATTGGCGTAGCAATGACCAACAAGTCATCGCTAGAAAGTCTTTTGATGGCAATAGAAAAATCACTCTCTAACTCGAGTCCTTTAGGCAATTGAATACTAGGAAGGTAAGCACGGTTTTCGCCGTTCTCTTGAATATCTTCTAGCTGCTGTTTACTACGCGACCATAAGCAAACATCGCCCTCTTGGAGGTAGCGAGCGGCTTGCGCCGCCATCGCCGTTCCCCAGGCGCCAGCACCAAGCAGTGTCACTTTCATGATCTGTGGGCTCGCTAGTTGAGCTTAGTGAGGCTTGCTCTCTGATGCTGCGCCATCCTTAGCAGCAGCTTCTTGTTGAGCCTGCATTAAACGGTGTTCGTACATGCCGTGGAAATTAATCTCGTTCAAATGAATTGGCTGGAAGCCTGCACGACTAATAACGTCAGCAATATTTGAGCGTAAATATGGATACAAAATTGTTGGGCAAGCAATACCCAGCATTGGATCAATTTGCTCAGCTGGAATATTGTTGAACTCAAAAATACCAGCTTGTTTTGCTTCAACCAAGAACAATACTTTTGCATCTACCTTTGCAGTCACCGTAGAACTCAAAGCGACTTCAAAGATTCCTTCGCTTAAAGGAGCGGCAGAAATATCAATCTCAACTTGTACTTGTGGCTCCGATGCTACCAATAAAATCTGTGGTGCATTTGGTTGCTCAAGCGACAAATCCTTGAGATAAATTCGCTGAATACGGAACCCAGGCTCTTTAGATTGTTCAGTGCTTGCTTGGGGTGCGGAAGATTGTTCAGTCATTGCTAACTTTCTTTATTTATTTATTAAGCCAATAAAGGATCGAGCTTTCCAGCGCGATCCAATGCTACTAAGTCGTCATAGCCACCAACATGCGTGTCCCCAATATAAATCTGGGGAACAGTGCGGCGACCAGTGCGCGTCATCATGATTTCACGTTGGGAGGGATCACGATCAATCAAAATCTTCTCTAAATTGGCAACACCTTTTTTATTCAATAGCTTTTCAGCCATAACGCAATATGGGCAAACCTGGGTGCTATACATTGTTACTGAAGGCATGAATGTCTCCTTACTTCACTAATGGAAGGGCTGCTGCTTTCCAAGCTTGAACACCGCCATCTAAGGCGCCTACTTCAGCAAAACCCAGTTTTTGGACTTCGGCTACGAGTTTGCGTGATTGAGCACCTGTTTCACAAACCAGTACTACTGGGTGCTTGCGATCTAACTTCAGCTTTTCGATAGCCGCAGTTAAGCCTGCAGCATTAGCAAACCTGGCACCAGGTAGATGCCCCGCTTTAAAGGCCTCTTCCGTACGCAAATCCAGCACATAGGCTTTGCGTCGATTAATCCAAATTGTCGCTTCCGTAGGCGACAAGCCTTTTCCGCCAATAAGCGTAGATAATGTGGGTAGGAAGAGCGCTATGCCTGAAACCAAGAGGAGGGCAATAAGCGCTAAATTATCAATTTGCGTGAGAAAGTTCATCACCGGATTATAGAATGGCTCTATGAAACAACTTGTCCTTATTCGTCATGGCGAATCCGCCTGGAACCTTGAAAACCGCTTTACCGGCTGGGCGGACGTTGACTTAACCCCCAAAGGTGCAGAACAGGCCCTTGCCGCAGGTGAAAACCTCAAAAAAGCCGGATATGAATTCGATATCGCCTATACCTCTGTTTTGAGGCGTGCCATTCGTACCCTCTGGCATGTTCAAGAAGCTATGGATTTAATGTGGCTTCCAGTGGTCCACAGTTGGCGCCTCAATGAGCGTCACTATGGAGCGCTTACCGGCCTCAACAAAGCAGAAACAGCAACAAAGTATGGCGACGAGCAAGTTCACATTTGGCGTCGTTCATATGATGTGCGCCCCCCGCTACTTGAGCAAGATGATGAACGTCACCCTAAGAATGATTTACGCTACTCAAAATTAAACCCCTCTGATCTTCCATTGGGCGAATGCCTTAAAGACAACGTTGAGCGTGTGTTGCCCTTGTGGAATGAATCTATTGCTCCTGCTCTGAAAGCCGGCAAACGTGTTCTGCTTGTAGCGCATGGCAACAGCATCCGTTCTTTAATTAAATATTTAGATCAAATGTCTGATGAAGCCATCATGGAAGTAAATGTCCCAAACGGTATTCCTCTTATATATGAGCTAGATGACAACCTCAAACCTATTCAACACTTTTATTTGGATTAAAGCAAAAAAGATATGCGCCAATTTCTAAAGAACTTTGCCCTGATAGCCGTTGGTCTTATCGCCGGTGTGGCAGCCACGATTCAGCTCTCTGCAACCGCCCAGCAAGGCACTCAGCTACCACTAGATGAGCTTCGTACGCTCTCCAATGTCTTTGCCCAAATTAAGCGCGAGTATGTTGAGCCAATTGAAGACAAGCAACTATTAACGGATGCTGTTAAAGGAATGGTGAGTAGTCTTGACCCACACTCCACCTTCTTAGATAAAAAAGATTTTTCAGAAATGCAAGAGCAAACTTCTGGAAAGTTCGCTGGCCTTGGAATAGAAATTACTTCTGAAGATGGCGTAGTTAAGGTATTAAACCCGATTGAAGATAGTCCAGCGGCACGCGCAGGACTTCAAGCCGGAGACCTCATTACACGCCTTGATGACAAACCTGTACGCGGTATGTCTCTAGACAAAGCGGTACGTACTATGCGCGGCGAACCTGGAACCAAAATAACTTTAACAGTATTTCGTAAGAGCGAAGAGCGTAGCTTTCCAGTAACGATTACTCGTGCAGAAATTAAAGTTCAATCCGTTAAAACTAAAATTCTCGATAACGATATTGCTTGGGTTCGGATAACGAGCTTTCAAGAGCGCACCGTTCCTGATCTCGCTAAAAAATTGACTGATATTGCCAATCAAGATCCAAAGCTCAAAGGCATCATTCTTGACCTACGCAACAATGGCGGCGGATTATTGCAAGGTGCAGTGGGAGTGGCCGCAGCATTCCTACCGGCTGATGCCATCATTGTTTCCACCAAAGGTCAGTCACCGGACTCAAAACAGGTCTTCAATGCCACTCCAGCCATGTACCGCCTCAATGAGCCTGGCGATCCTTTAGCAGGCGTTCCAGCCATGTTTAAGAAATTACCGATGGTGGTTTTGGTGAATGCCTATTCCGCCTCAGCCTCTGAGATTGTGGCTGGTGCTCTTCAGGACTACAAACGAGCCACCATTATTGGAAAAACTACCTTTGGTAAGGGCTCAGTACAGACTGTTCGCCCCCTTACAAATGACTCAGCACTCAAGATCACTACCGCTTATTACTACACCCCGAGCGGCAAGTCGATTCAGGCTTTTGGTGTGAAACCAGATATTCCGGTAGACCAAAACAAAGATGGTGATCCAGACGACGTTTTGATTACGCGCGAGATTGATAGCGAAAAACACTTGCGTAATAAACAATCTGCTGAAGATAAGCTGATTAAAGATCGCGAACAGCGCCGCCTCGAAGAGTTACAACGCATTGAAGAAAAGAATGCCAAGAAGACTCCTGAAGAAAAAGAGAAAGAAAAAAATAAGAAGCCCACTGAACTGGGTAGCGCAGATGACTTCATGCTTTCTCAAGCGGTAGCCTTTATTAATGGACAGCCCGTAAAGCGCTCTGCATCTAAACTCGAATAACTTTATATCCTCACGACCGGCAAATGAATGATGAGCAGTTACTTCGATACTCTAGGCACTTACTGCTTGAGGAAATCGATGTTGCTGGCCAAGAGAGGCTTCTTAACTCTCATGCACTGGTTATCGGTGCAGGCGGCTTAGGCAGTGCCGCTGCGCCCTATCTGGCTGCTGCAGGTGTGGGTCACATTACCTTAGTCGATCATGATGAAGTCGAGCTTACCAATTTGCAGCGCCAAATCATGCATACCGAGAGCAGCTTAGGTAAAAGCAAAGTGGACTCCGGCAAAGAGTTTTTGCAACGCCTCAATTCAACGATTCAAATTGAAACTATTCAAGTCAAAGCTACTGATTCCTTACTAGACGAATTGCTTCCAAGTGTTGATGTTGTTTTAGATTGCACAGATAACTTCTTAACCAGACACCTGATTAATGCCGCCTGCGTGAACCATAAGATTCCATTGGTTTCAGGATCGGCTCTCAAGTTCGATGGTCAAGTTAGCGTCTTTGATCCACGCAATTCCAACTCCCCTTGCTATGCCTGTATCTTTTCTCCAGATGAACGGTTTGAAGAAGTCAGTTGCTCCAGCATGGGCATCTTCTCACCTCTAGTGGGGATCGTTGGAGCCATGCAAGCAGCTCAAGCGCTACAAGTATTAATTGGTTTTGGAGAGCCCCTCGTCGGCCGAATGTTGCTTTGGAATGGTCGTACCACCCAAATTGACGAATTCCGCATTGGCCGTAATGCCGAGTGCTCGGTATGTGGATCCTCGCACTAACAACGTACTAGGCTCTTAAGACAGCAAGCGCTCTAAAGCCTTTGCCTGCTCTTCAGGCTCATAAGCCCTAAGCACTCTGGCAACCCTTGCTTTAAGTAGTCCAACATTTGCTTTTAAGATCTCGCGCTTGACCAGTAATAGCTGGCTGAAGTGCATTGAGAAGTCGGTCAACCCCATGGCAAGTAGTAACTTAGTTAACGCAGGATCACCAGCCATCTCACCACAAACAGCAACAGGTACATTTGCGCGTTGAGCTTGCTCAATAATATTCGCTATCAAGTTCAAGATAGCTGGGTGTAGAGGATCATATAAGTGCGCCACCGCATGATCTGCTCGATCAATTGCTAGTGTGTACTGAATTAAGTCATTCGTGCCAATAGATAGAAAATCAAATCGATTAATGAATAAAGGAAGCACCAAAGCAGCGGCCGGAATTTCGATCATGGCGCCAACCTGAATATTGGGATTGAATGCTTTGCCACGCTGATGTAATTGTTGCTTTGCTTTTTCTATCAACCTAAAAGTTTCATCGATTTCTTTAGCATGCGCCAACATTGGAATCATGATGCGCGCCTGACCATGGGCTGATGCACGCAATATTGCCCTTAGCTGAGTCAAAAAGATTTCAGGCTCTGTTAAGGACCAGCGAATGGCCCGCAAACCAAGGGGAGACGTACCTGTCTGCGAAATGTCACCGCCGCCACCTAGCGCCTTATCTGCGCCAACATCAATTGTTCTGATATTTACCGGCAAGCCATGCATCAAATCGACGACGCGACGGTATTCTTGATACTGCTGCTCTTCATCCGGTAAGGCTTGCTTGCGATCCATGAATAAAAATTCAGAACGGAATAAGCCAACTCCTACGGCTCCTAGCTTGACTGCCTGTATTGCATCTTCTGGTAATTCAATATTCGCAAATAATTCAATTTCAACGCCGTCGGCTGTTTCGGTTTTTGAATGCTTTAACTGTTGAAGTTTGCGCGCTTCTTTCAAGACTTGAGTTTGCAGTTTTCGGTATTCAGATAGCAACTGCTCGTCAGGGGCTACGACTACAACCCCTCGCTCGCCATCCAATACCAGCCAGTCTCCATGACGAATCATTTCACTAGCATGTCGCACTCCTACTACCGCAGGAATCTCCATACTACGAGCCACAATGGCGGTATGAGAGGTCTTGCCCCCTAGGTCAGTTACAAAACCAGTAAAGGCATGCTCTTTAAAACGGAGCATGTCATGCGGTGCAATGTCATGGGCGACGATGATGGATTCAACCCCGACATCACTCACGGGTAAAAAATCTGAATCGTTTAATGGGTCTTTTTTCTGCGCATTTAATGCCTTAATGACACGTTCAGCAACCTGCCGAATATCATTGGCACGCTCTTTTAAATAGGCATCCTCAATATCTGCAAACTGCTCTAAAAGATCATTGAGTTCAGTTGTTAATGCCCAAGCAGCATTTAATCGTTGTGTACGGATTAATTTAATAGGCTTTTCAGCCAAAGCAGGGTCAGCCAATATCATGCCGTGCACGTCCAAGAAAGCTGCCATCTCTTGTGGAGCATCTTTAGGCAATCCTTGGCGAAGTTGCTCAAGCTCTAAGCGAACCTGATCAAAAGCATCCAGTAACTTTTGGGCCTCAGCCTCTTCTTTTCCGGGCTCAACCAGATGGTGACTTACTTCTAATGCTGCGCGAGAAATCAGTACCGCCTTGCCAATGGCAATGCCTTTCGATACCGGAATTCCGTGCAATGCAAAAGTCATGCTATTTACTCGCTTTCACCAAAGCGGTCATTAATTAATGTGGTCAATGCCTGCATTGCTTCATCAGCCTTCTCACCAACCGTTTCAAGCGTTACAGTACTGCCCATTCCCGCCGCTAACATCATCACACCCATAATGCTCTTGGCATTAATTTGACGCCCATTACGTGACAAGAATATTTCGCAGGGAAATTGAGCGGCTAATTGAGAAAGCTTTGCTGATGCACGAGCATGCAAACCTAATTTATTAATGATTTCGATTTCTGCGGAAGGCATAGTGTGTTGGCCCTTATTTACTCTTGATTTACTTTGCTACCTAAACGCAAAATTCCATTCTGTCCACCAGCAAGCGCTTTATGTGACAGCTCCTCAAGACCTTCTCCGCGATGAGAAATACAGCGCATCAGCATTGGAATGTTTAATCCCGCCAGCACAATGACAGGCGCATTTAATCCCGATAAAGGACCGAGGGCTTCTAACTTAGAAGCAACATTGGCTGGGGTTGCACCCATCACATCCGTCAAAATAAGTACCCCATTGCCAGTATTCACGCCATAAGCAGCCTTGAGCACTCGATCAAAACTTGCCTTGGTATCTTCATGAGGGGGGATGTCAACTGCCCGGACCCGCTCAGGCAATACACCAAATGTATGCTCAGCAAACCCTAGCATTGCGCTAGCAACTGGTGTGTGTGCAACGATGATAATTCCAACCATTTTTACGCTAATGCTTTCTCTAGTGCTTCCAACCAAAATTGTGGGACATTAAAGTCAGTTTGATTGGTGATTTCTACAAAACAAGTAGGGCTTGTTACATTAATTTCCGTGAGGTAGCCGCCGATTAAGTCTAATCCCACCAAGAATAATCCACGCTGATTTAAAACGGGGGCTAATTTATCAGCAACCTTTTTTTCAGTCTCGGTTAATGGCATGGCGACCCCTTTGCCACCTGCAGCTAAATTGCCCCGAATTTCACTTCCCTGAGGAATGCGAGCAAGCGCAAATGGCACTACTTCTCCGCCAATTAAAAGTACCCGCTTATCACCCTGAGTGATTTCTGGTAAAAAACGCTGAACCATGAGAGTTCTCGCGCCATTCTCACCAAGCGTTTCTACAATACTTGCAAGATTAAGGCCATCAGGACCCACTCTAAATACACCCATCCCGCCCATGCCATCAAGGGGTTTAATCACAATATCGTGATGAGCTTGATGAAAACGCTCTACTGCAGCCAATTCACGCGTTACCAAGGTGGGTGGAATCAGTTCCGGAAATTCGGTAATAGATAGTTTTTCTGAATGGTCACGAACAGCGCTTGGCTCGTTAAATACTTTGGCACCCTGACGAACTGCCGCAGATAGCAACCAAGTGGTGTTGAGATACTCAATATCAAATGGGGGGTCCGTACGCATCAAGACCGCAGAAAAAGATTTCAGTGCTCGAGATTCAACATCACCTAACTCAAACCAACTTGTTGAGCTCGCTTTCATTACCAAAGACTGGCAATCAGCGACTACAAGATCATCTCTCCATAAAACATTTTTGCTTTGGCAAAACCACAAACGATGTCCTGCGTCCTGGGCAACTCGCATCATTGCATAGGTGGAGTCTTTTTGAATCTTGAAGGACTCGAGAGGATCTGCAATAAAAAGAAGGTCCATTTTTTCTATTGAGAGATTAGTAATTTATTTATGCAGCTTCAGCATTGGGATCGGTGCGCTCTAACTCTAATGATGCAGCAAGAAGAGCTAGGCGAGCAACTACGCCATATAGATAGAAGCGATTAGGGGCAGCACTGCCTGGCTTAGCCCCTAGATCCGGCATAGAGTTTTGCTCGAAGGCTAGCGGCACAAAATGCATACCTGGTGCGTTGAGGTTCTCATCTGGCCCACGGTCGGTATGTACGCGATAGAAACCGCCAATGACATAACGATCAATCATGTATACGACTGGTTCGGCAACCGCTTCATTTACCTTCTCAAAGGTATAGACACCCTCTTGAATCAGTACGTCACTCACTTCAAGACCTTCTTTGACCACACTCATCTTATTGCGGTCTTTACGGTTCAAGCCTTTTAGTTGTGAGGGATCATTCACTACCATTATGCCCATTCCATAGGTGCCAGCATCTGCTTTTACTACTACATATGGCTTCTCTTTAATTCCATATTCACGATATTTCTTGGCAGTCTTTTTCAGGACCTGCTCTACTGCTGTCTGCAACTCTTCCTCGCCTTTGCGCTCATGAAAATTGATGTTCGAGCAGCTTGAGAAATAAGGATTAATCATCCAAGGATCGATATCCACTACTTTGGCAAATTTCTTTGCCACTTCTTCATAAGCGGCAAAGTGATTTGATTTGCGGCGCACATGCCAACCAGCGTGTAAGCCAGGCAACAAGTACTGCTCATAGATATTTTCCAGAATTGGAGGGATGCCCGCAGATAAGTCGTTGTTCAACAAAATCGAACAAGGATCAAAATCTTTTAAACCTAGACGCTGCTTCTTGAGGCCCAATCGAGACAGCGGCTCCATTAACAATCGATTGCCATCAGGCAAATCAATCCAAGTTGGCTTCTTGATTTCTTCAGAGAAGGTGCCTAAACGAACATTCAAACCAGCTTGACGCAAAATTGAAGATAAGCGTGCAATATTCTGTAAATAGAAAGTGTTGCGAGTGTGGCGCTCTGGAATCAACAGTAAGTTTTTAGCCTCAGGGCAAATCTTCTCGATTGCAGCCATCGCAGCTTGTACGGCAAGCGGCAACATCTGCGGAGAAAGATTGTTAAAACCTCCGGGAAAGAGATTGGTATCAACCGGGGCTAACTTAAAGCCAGAATTACGTAAATCAACAGAACAATAAAAAGGTGGGGTGTGCTCTTGCCATTCCAACCTAAACCAACGTTCAATCGTTGGGGTAGCTTCTAGAACCTTTGACTCTAATTCGAGTAAGGGGCCGGTGAGTGCAGTGATGAGATGTGGAACCATTTCACCATTGTAAGATTATTAAAAGAAAGACGCGGAATCCGAGGATTCCGCGCTTAAAACTAGGCAGCCAACCAGGGCCGCCCAGTGAGGGGTAAATCTACTGATTAAGACTCGTATGCAGTCTCACCGTGTGAGCTGATATCCAAGCCTTCGCGCTCTTCTTCTTCCTTAACGCGCAAACCAATCACGATATCGATCAATTTGAAGGCTACGAAAGAAACTACGCCGGACCAAATAATAGTAGTAATCACGCCTTGAGCTTGAATCCACAATTGGCTAGCAATAGAGTAATCAGGAGCAACAGCGTTAGCCACATAATCCCAAATACCAGAGCCGCCTAATGCTGGGTCAGCAAATACACCAGTCAACAATGCACCAGTAATACCGCCTACGCCGTGAACACCAAATACGTCCAAGCTGTCGTCTGAGCCCAAAATCTTCTTGAGACCAGTAACACCCCAGAGGCAAACTACACCAGCGACTAAACCGATGATGATTGAACCCATAGGGCCAGCAAAACCAGCTGCAGGAGTAATTGCAACCAAACCTGCTACGCAACCAGATGCAGCGCCCAACATAGATGGCTTACCTTTGAGAACCCACTCAGCAACTGACCAACCCAATACAGCAGCAGCAGTAGCTAAGTATGTGTTCACGAATGCCAAACCAGCAGTGCCATTTGCCTCAAGTGCTGAGCCAGCATTGAAACCAAACCAACCGAACCACAAGAGAGCAGCACCAGTCATTACATACACTAAGTTGTGTGGCTTCATTGCTTCTTTGCCGTAACCCAAACGCTTACCGATAACAAAGGAACCAACCAAACCAGCGATCGCAGCATTGATGTGTACAACTGTACCGCCAGCAAAGTCGAGAACACCTTTTTGCCATAACCAACCAGCACGAGCAGTAATTGCTTCGAGTGATGCAGCATCTTTGATGTCATCTGGACCAGGCCAGAACCAAACCATGTGAGCGATTGGCAGGTAGCTCAAAGTGAACCAAATCACCATGAATACCAAGATTGCAGAGAACTTAGCGCGCTCAGCAAAAGAGCCAATAATCAAACAGCAAGTGATAGTTGCGAACACTGCTTGGAAAGCCATAAATACATACTCAGGAATCACAACACCTTTACTAAAGGTTGCAGCTACTGATTCTGGATTCATACCGGCCAAGAAGAGTCGATCTAATCCACCGATAAATGCCCCGCCTTCCGTGAATGCAAAGCTATAGCCATAAATAGCCCATAGCACTGTAATCAAAGAGAAGACCATGAAACATTGCATACAGATAGACAGGATATTCTTGCTACGTGTCAAACCGCCGTAGAACAACGCCAAGCCAGGAAGAGTCATCAACAGCACTAATGCTGTACAAACCATCATCCAAGCGATATCTGCTTTATTGCACTTCTCAGAGCAAAGTACTGGAGCAGGCTCTGCAGCAGCAGGAGTTGCCGCAGGAGCTGTTACAGCAGGCTTCTTAACTTCATCAGCATGAGCTGGCGAAGTAACCATTACACCAGTAGCACCAATGGCCAAGGCCATAGCACCACCAGCAACAAGTCGTTTCATCCAAGTTAACATTTTGAACCTCTCTTTAAAGTGCTGACGCGCCGGTTTCACCGGTACGAATACGAATGACGTGCTCAACTGGTGAGACAAAAATCTTGCCATCACCAATCTTGCCTGTACGTGCAGATTTTTCAATTGCTTCAATCGCACGCTCCAAGATGCCGTCTTCAACAGCAGCTTCAATTTTTACTTTAGGTAAAAAGTCGACAACATACTCAGCACCGCGATACAACTCGGTGTGACCTTTTTGACGACCAAAGCCTTTAACTTCAGTGACGGTAATGCCCGAAACTCCCACTTCCGAGAGAGCTTCGCGCACTTCGTCAAGCTTAAATGGCTTGATGATTGCGGTAATTAATTTCATGTGTTTCTCCGTTCAGAGTGGAAATTAGAAAGTTTTAGTTAAAGAAACGATGCCAGTTTGACCGCCAGCATTTCGGCCGTTTACGGTTGACTGGCCATATGTGTTGGCGTAGAGTCCGCTGCCTTGTTTCACGTTAGTACCAACATAAGCTGCTGCAAGAGACAGGCCGCCTCCAAAGTCCTTGGTTAGACCCAGCTTCCAATCGGTGTAGCTAGCTGATGCCTGACCACCTTGGTAGTATTGGCCAGCAATTCTTTGCATACCTACGTGAGCATTAGCAGTAATTCCCCAAAAACCAGTGTCGTAGTTTCCTGTCAAATCAAGGTAGCTTGATCCTGTACTGTTAGCAAATGCAAAAGTATTGCTCAATGCATAGGAGAACTTCAAGAAACCAGTTACTGGACCAAAAGTAGCATTTTGAGCAACATAGAGTTCAGTTGTATTTGGGTTAATTGAGCCGGCAATAGTTCCACTTGTTGGATAGTAGTACTGCAAAATGCCGAAATCAGAAGCAAATCCTTCTGCAATCAAATCTTTCTTAAAGCCGCCGTAGAAATCCATTTCAACAGGTGCGCTTGTAGCAATTTTTGCGTCTGATACCCAACTAATGGATGAGTTCCAGTTACCGATATAAAAACCACTTTCGTGAGCATAATCAAAACCGCCTTGAACAGCTGGCTTGTAGTTTGATTGGGTAATACCACGATAGATGTAGTTGTTTGTTACTGTAACGTTTGCTGTAATTGGGCTAACTTCTACCTCAGCCGCTGGCTCATCAGCAGCAAAGGCCGCTGAGGATGCAAGCCCCGTCAACAAAGCTACTGCTGCTGCAGAGATTGCTGTCTTGTGAATGGTTTTCATGAACTACTCCTTGCTGGTTGTAATAAAAAAAGGGTTAAATGCTTAATGCATGGGGTGATATTGAATTGCCCGGCGTTCACAGATTTGTCACAATTCCCCCAATTAATGTAAATGCACTTTATTGGTGCTTAATATTGCACCTGATGGGTGAATTTAGGGCATTTTTTGGGTTTTAACCCCTTTTTGAGCATTTTTCCCATACAACTTAAAATACGAATGTGTATCTTTTCTGCAACTTTCAATAGAACTGCGAATCTCCATCATGCAAAAACCAGGCGAAATTCTCGAGCAAATCCAACGTATCGCAAACGATATGCAAAACAAGGTTGGTGATGCGATCCGCAATTCTCCAGCTCAAGAGATCGAAAAGAATGTTCGCGCCATGATGAATCAGGGATTTCAGAAGATGGACTTGGTTACACGCGAAGAGTTTGAACTCCAAACCAAAGTACTTGCAAAGACTCGCGAGAAATTAGAAGCGCTAGAAGCCAAAGTAGCTGCCCTAGAAAAACAATAATTAATTCAGGTTTATTTTATTTTGATTACTCTGGAGAAAAGTCACTAAAGAAGTTTTCATACCCTTCTTTAGATAAAAAAGTTTTTGCATTATCTGGGATTGTTCCAGCATGCAATACGGAGATCTGATAGATCCAACTATCACCATTTGGTGCAACACGATTGATCCAACGAACACGCATGAGTTGCTGTGTTTTACCGTTGGTTTTTAAATCCAGAAAGTAGTCTTTGGTGGGTAAACGTTGTCGCTCTGCTGTTTTATAAAACGCATCCTCAATAGTGACATCACCACCAGATGCTTTTACCCTCTCGAGTAAATTACCTTGCAATTGTGAAAGTAGCTTACTAAGTGAGGCATTTTGATTGGCCGGCAATTGAATAGTGCCAATTGAGTAAATATCATCATCTATTTTCACAGCCTCAAGAGTTTGGAGCAGCTCTTGTTCAAGATAAGGAATGCGACGCTCTAATTTATCTGGCTTGCCAGGAAATAAAGCAGAGTATCTTTCTTGTGGAGATTGGACGGTACGCCAATCCAGTTTCGGACTACATGCTGCTAGAAGAAATAAAGTCGCCAATACAGTAGCGACTTTTGAAATCTTTCTAAACAATTGTGAATGATCAGAAGTTAATGCGAAAAAGAGGGGATTTTTAAGGATTTTATTCAAAAGTTAATGCGACTTTTATTGCTAGTTAATGCGACTAAGTTTACCGCCTCTTCTTTGCAGCCTCGCGCACATCCTTTTCGCTGACTTTACCCGTTTCTTATCGCATTGTTGAGAGCTTTGCATTCGGGGAAAATTGGTTGTGGCAAATTCTTATACAAAGTGTCAACTGCTTTTTGGGGATTTTTATCACGGTGATGACAGTCTAATCCAGACTCATTCAGCCCAACTCCTGCCAATATGTATGGAAATAATCTTAAATCTAAATTCAGACTTGAACCAATCTTATGCAGAGCTAACGCGATAGCAGATTACAAATTCGCAACTCTAGACAAATATGGTCAAACTGATGGTTTTCTCGGATCCAAATTACTTGAGGGAAAAATATTTTTCAACTCTAAATTTGAGGCGCCCTTTGGACATGGCTCAACAGTTGTAAGGTCAACCGCAAACTTTATCGATTTAATTCGTGGATCGGCAGGAGTGTCCGGCCTTGGAATATCGCCCATTGAATAAATGGTTAAATGTCGATCAGCATAGGAAACATCAAATTGCCTATCAAGCCCTTCAGAGAAGTCACTCCCCAGCGCTTTAGCCATATTTTTCCAAAGCTTTTTCTTGAGGGCCGGGGAGTGTTGAACTGCCGTTTCAATGGTTGCGGCAAACTCTAAAATTCCCGTGCCGCCAGTCAATGGTTGCAGAAGCAATGATGCAACATACCCCACCCCATTAAATGGGGTGGCCAGTTGTTCCAAAGAAAATTCATGGAGCCTTGTCGATTGAACTGAAGATTTAACCTCTAAACGACCATCATTCCATGAAAAATCAAATCTATCATACGAATCTTCTCGCCAACAAGCGAGAGCGCTCAAGATATCGCCACTTTTAGCAATCACATATAGTTCCGCCCACAAACCTGAAATCTCGCGACTACCGGGCTGGGATAGCGCCCTAAAAAGATCCAGCAAGTCACGAATGCACGAGCTTAACTCTCTGGTGCCGCAGGCCACCGGAAGCTCTTCAATGGCGGCTCCAAAACAACGAATAAAGATTTCATGCAGCTCCGGGACAGAAGACTCACAGGCAACAAGTGCAAACTGTCCTTGTAAATTCGCATCTTGAGTACTCACATTACACGTAACATGAAATTGTGCCGTCAAATGCTTAAATTGATAACCTGGAGTGTAGTGACTTTCGCTGGAATCAAATAACAAAAAGACAGGTGACCCATCCATGCCTTTGGCTAAAAAATCCTTTCGCCTCGGCGAAAGGGGTACAGCATTAAAACTAATGGGGGAATTTGCACACGAAATGCTTGCGAATTGGTCAAAGATGCCCATTCTAATTACGCACCTCAATAGTTAAATCTTTCTTCAACTGACTTGGGAAGTGCAATGCAAACCAAGTCACGCCTAAGATATCAGCGTTACTTTTATCGCGTTGCATTTTTCCCAAATCAAAGCGACGTAGCTGAAGCGAAACTCGCGAATCTGAGCAAAAACTTCTATCGTTAACTCCATTTGCGCTTTGGCTAAAATATTGGTTTATAGGTGCGAATGGATGTGCTGAATTTACTCCGCGGCCAGCATCTCGCTTACGGTACCCAGAAACTAGGTTATTCATAAAGAAAACATCCGATTTCAAATTCGGGTCTGCGCGCAAAAGAGCTGCAGCCGCAATTAACATTGCACTATGCTCTCCTGCATCAACCGGATCCTTAACACTTACCTCCAATAAAAAATCTTCAAGGATTGCTTTCAAAGGAACATCCATTAACACAAAGTGTTGCGATGAATCTTTGGCCCCTTTAAATTGAGGAAATTTTGCGGCATTAACTGATGCGCCATATTTTTTTCCCAAACCTTGCGTACCTTATTAAGTAAGGCTTGATTCGCCCTTATGGCTTCCTGATCCCTTTGTAAAACCTTTGGCACCATCCATCCATCCGCGGGAATACTGCGTATTCCAAGGCCAATAACGCTAGTCCTAGTTGGCTTTAGCATTGATGAAAGAATAAAATCGCGACGCCAATCAGTTAGAGGCTTTCCTCTTGAATTATTCAAAGCAGCCCTTACAAATTCTTCATGCTCTACATATTCTGCAAATGCCTGAATAACATTTCGCTGTACAAACACACGGCACACACCTAAATACGCCTGTTTATAGCCAAAAAAACGGGCTCGCTGCTGGAGTGTATCTGCAGCTGGGGATGCGCCCAAGGGGCGAGGCATATAGGTTATGCACAGACCCTCTACGGTATAGCCGCGATCCAACTTTGCGCCCCCCACCAAAATCCAATAGGGCGTAGCCTTTCAGCATCTTTGGTGCCATTAACCGTTACAAGATTCAACTCTCCAAAAACCTCTTCCACCATGGCATCTATCAAATCACTTAGTGGTTTGATGCTGGGAAAGGTTTTCTTAAGCGCGTCATACTCAACTTGAAACATCTGAAGAACTACTTTGGGCTTTGTTTTATATTGCTTTTCGACAAACGATTTGAGTGATTTAAGCGACTTTTCGAGCCAAAACATGTACAGCTTATGGGAGGCCGTTTGCATTGCGGGATGAACCATCATCGAGCGATTTCTGTCCCTCTTACGCTCCCGCGTCAACGCATGATGCGAAGCTGCAAGTAGAAAATAGCGCAATGCACTCAATAAACTCTTGGGTGAAGCAGAAAGCAGATTACTTGGACCCGGAACCTCCGTCGCAGGTATCTCCTTTATGAGGGGAGAGTTTTTCCTAAAGAATGCCTCTCCGCCTTTATAGGCAGAGCCAGGGGTTACCAGCTCGGCAAATGAGGCATTTAGTAGGTCGGTTTGGGCCAGCAAAAGATTGGCTTGTGGTGTTGCCGTGTATTGCAGATATGAATGATGGGGCAAGGCCGCTCTTAACGCACAAATCTTTTCATATGTTGCGCTCATCTCAGAGGGGAGCAGTTTCCCGTTGCGGATTTTTGCTGCATTTGTATTTAAGCTCGCCTGATCGCTTTCATCATCAATAATCAAAGATGGGACATTGGAAATTGACAGCTTATCCAATAGCAAAGTGAGCTTATCAATATGCCCGCCATGCTTAAGAACTGTAATCAGAACACCCTTTTTTGCGCGATTCTTCTTCCATGCTTGGATTTTGCCCTCAATCTGGCTTTTAGAGTTTGCAGCTGGATTGGAATAAAGATACCAATTTTCCCCATCATCAATAGCCAAATCTTTCTTTAGGCGGTCTTCAGACTGGTCTCGCAAATTATTTTTTGTACCCGCCAGCACTATGATCAACCCGTAGCCATTGTCACGAGCTAAAGAAATAACCATTTCAAAGGACATCGTTTTGCCACTCTGAACATAACCAACCACTAGCCCCGTCTTATGCCCATTGGGCCCACTGGGCGGTAAACAGCGCCCAAGAATTCTCTGAGCTTCCTGCAACACAGAACTTGGCCCTTCCGTTAAATCTTGATAGGTTGGCCCATTAGGATCCTTTGATTTACTCTGAAGAAACTCTTCTGTGCTCTCTTTTTTCTCTGGAACCCAAAGTAAGCTCGGTTTAAGCTTCTTCAAAATATTTATAGATGTTGTCATAATCGTTCATTCAGAATAGTTTTTGCAAGGGCGCCTCTCATTAAACTATTAAAATGAAATAAGAAGCTTTCGGGAGGGTTGGCGGAAATATCTTCTGATAGCAAAAGCGCAATACAAACGGCAGATGCAACACGCAATAGGAGCTCGATATTTTCGTTATTAGCCCCTAAAAATTTGGCTGAAAAGGGGTGCGCAAGCGCAAGATCAACTGTTAATCGGCGGACATCACGCCCCTCATCGCCAATAGCATCTATTTTTGCTAGTGAAACCCAATCTTCCGTTGCTGGATTTACAGAAGTTCTTAAAGTTATGATCCAACAATAATCCCCATCATTAATCTCAACAGTCTTCGATGAGGCTTGTAAATCTGAAATTGCGAGTTCAGCCGGAAGCTTGGATAAAACGGCTGGGTTTTGTTTTGCCTCAACTATTAGTGGCTCTACATTTTTTTCCACATATTGGATTACTGCATCGGTAGCTTCACGAGCTCGAACCTGGATATCTCCTCGAGAATCTTTGGCTCGATAATTTTCGGCTTGAGCAATAAGATTAATCGGATCTTTTTCGATCTCATCCCTCAAAAGATCCAGAAAAATATCCTCAAACTCAGCCCACTGAAACCCATCTTTAGTGTGGCTAACCTCAAAACCCTCTAAATGCAATTCGCCGAATAATCGTTGATACGGGTAACTATTCGCGTGTTTAAATAAACGGACTGGCCTATAACTTTCATCAAAACTACCCTCAATTAATCTATCACGACGAAATAGGGCAAAGCCTGCCAAGGCGGTCGAGCCAACCGCACGCAAAGCAACAAAACCTTTTGCGCTCTGACCGCCACCAAAATCTAAATCGATATTTTTATGCCATTTAACTGGTGCAATGCCCTCTTCATGAACTTTTATTCCAGGAGAAGAATAAGGTACTCTATGGAGGATTTCAGGGTCTTTGTAATGAAGGGATTCATTATTCAAGCGAAGTTCAAGTCGCCCATCCCTAAGAAAGATTCGATAAATACTGGCCAAGTGATCACGAATTTTGCCAATGGTTCGCCCTTGAGGAATTTGGTGCAAATTTCGCAAGGAGACTACTGTGTAATGGGCCTCTGGACTAACTTCTAGAACCTCGGTCCCCAAACTCTCGATATTATTTTGAACAATGGCCTGAATATCAAAGCTAATTTTTCTCTCAACGGACTCATCGATTGCCTTTGTTCGTACACTCCAATTTTTAGCAAACCAGCAAGCAGCACTCTTCAAGCCCATGCCAAACTCAGAAAGGCCACCTCTATCCATAGGTGCTTGTGCAGCTCGGAACGCCCTTGGAAAATCATTTGAAGAGATCCCAGCAGCATTATCAGTAATGGTAATTTGCCCTGGGAGGGTCGTATCAATTTTAACTTCAACCTTAAGTTGAAATTTTCCACCATGCAAATACTGTAATTTTTCATGGTTAACGATGGAACTCTGTATCGCGTTATCGATAAATTCAGCCATAGCAAACCAAGCCTTATAGTTCAGGTGCCTAAGCACCGAAAACATGGCCACTTCAGGGCGAATTTCAACCAAAGGAAACTGACTTTCCTTATCACCTACGATCACACACAAATCCCGTCATCAACGCTCTTGACAGTAATGTCTCCAGCCTCAGATTTTATTGTCTGAGCCAATAATGCACGAGCAACACGCTCAACAACAGTTGAATTTACTGCATTGCCAAGCGCATGAAATGCTTTAGTTGGTGTTGATGGCAAAGCTTTTAGGCTATCAAGACTCTGCAGTTTGGCGCATTCTTGTGGCGTCATGTATCGTCTTTGCCAAGCAATAATGGGTATCTGAGTATCTGTCATTGCGATTAAGCTTGGCGCAGTAGTGCGGCGCTTAACGCGGACACCTGATGCACGAAACTGCAACACATATTGCCAGAGATCTCGCTGTCCGCCTTTTACGTTCCACTCAAATTTCTGCAAGCTGGATGGAAATTTGAGAATATCTTTCATCCAAGGGTCAATCCAATTCTTGTTGTCAGTATAAAACTGTCGATTTTGGCGAATAAAATTTATCTTCCACCCTGGAAATTTTCTTTGGGTTGTACGGGCATGACTGGGCAATGCCATCCACCTCTCTTCAAGAGTTCGTAGATAACCAATCTTGCGCCCATGACTACCGGCAAAACCCTTAAGACCATCCATGCCATAGTCTTTCCTGCGGGCATACGGCGTTTCTTGTTCATAGGGGTAGGTTGCCCCCCACTCCATAGACCATAGAGGGAAAGATGGTAACTCAACATTTTGAGGGCACCGTTTTATAAAATCAGCCCATACATCTAAACATTCTGTAACTTGTAATGAAAGCTTTTTGGCATTTTTTGGATGGTCATCCAAAATGCTATCAATCGATGTTTCAATCAAACATCTTTCTGGCCATGTGAAATTAGTTAGCGGCTTAATTGAGCCAACAATATAAACACGCTCCCTTATTTGCGGGATCCCAAAGTGGTGTGGGGAAAAACGCTCTGCGGCAATGTGATAACCCAACCCCCCTGGACCGTTACCCAATATTTCCTTGATGGCCTTCCAGGTTCGTCCATTGTCATGCTTCAATAGATTTGGCACATTTTCAAGAATAAAAAAGTTAGGCTTTTTTTGCTTAAGAATGGCTGCTACATTAAAAAATAAATCGCCCTGCTTAGTGCATTCAAATCCAAGTTGGTCACCCGCCTTGGAGAAAGGTTGACATGGAAACCCAGCCGTAAGTACATCATGAGATGGTACGTTATTCGGGGATATGAGAGTGACGTCGCCCTCGGGACGAAATCCGAAATTGGTTACATATAAATCACGAAGATGCTCCTGCCATTCTGCAGCAAAAACACACTCCCCTCCCAGTCTGCCTAAGGCAAGATGAAATCCGCCTAAACCAGCGAATAAATCTATAAATTTAAATGGTGCTGGGTTCATTTGAGACATTCAAGCTTAGACTGATTAAATCCTAACACATTGACATCCGAGAAAACCAAAAAGTGCTGCTCAGGAAACCCCTCACAACCTTTAAAAACCAATTGATATGTTCTGCCACCTATTTGGAGTCCTAAATAAGAATTAGATGCAAGAAATAAATAGGATGCCAAAGAATCATCACATTAACCTAAAATTATCTGCAATGGCTGTGCGCAAAATACCAAAAAATCACCTATTCGTCACGGGACGATATGCAAGTGCCAAAAATGGTGAAATGCGTGACTTCGAATCGCTTAACGAAAAAGACTACTTAATACTTTTAGATTTTGACCCGACCGTCGCTTCATTTGAAGTGCAACCAGTCAAAATCCCTGTTCCTGGAGTGCCCAGGGGCTATGTCCCTGACGTGTTGGTTCATTTTCATGCCGATGAATCTGGCAAAACCCGATTCCCATTATTAGTCGATGTGAAGCACACCAACGACCTTGCCAAGAACGCCGCTAAATATGCGCCCAAGTTTGAAGCCGCAAGAATATTTGCACAGGTACGCGATTGGGAATTTCAAATTATTGATGAAACAACCATACGTACCCCTTACCTAAGCAACCTGAAGTTTTTGCGGGCGTTCAAGGACCGACTGCCAGAGACCAGTCAAATTGAAACCATTGTCAGAGCATTAAGTAATGGCTCACTCACTTTTAATGAACTTCTAGACTCACTCGCTTCATCCGATCAAGAAAAGCTATCTTGGATCCCTGCTATTTGGCATATGGTAATTACCCAGCTCATCCTTGCTGATTTGCAAACACCCATAAGCGGGGATATGCTTCTTGAACTGCCAAAATCGCCATGACCAAGCCATCCTCCAATCTACTTTGGATTACCGAGGGAGCAACCATTACCAATAATGATCGCTCTTACGTCATTATTGCGGTCGCTGATATTAATCAGGTCTTAGCCAAAGATCTTGAAACAGGGCAAAAGGTTCTATTAAAGATAGGTGATATTGGGCCGCCTAAAGCGATTGGACAATCCAATACAACGCGAGCACCCGCGCGAGATATTTTGAGCATTGCCGATGAAGAATGGGAAATTGCTAGACATCGCAAGAGTCTGATTGAGCCTCTGCTGCACAACCGCTCAACATACTCTGAAAAGTTCGCCGATGAAATTGCTCGTTCAGCCAAAGTTGATAAGGCGACGATTTATCGCTGGGTCAATCAATTTCGCAACTCGGGCCTTTTATCTTCCTTATTGCCCAACTACAAAGCTAGAGGAGGCAAAGGAAAAACTCGCATTGCACCCGAAGTAGAAGCCATCATTAGTGATGTCATTGAAAACTTTCACAATGATTTACAGCATGTTTCTGTTACTGCAACCATAGAAGAGATTCGTCGCAGATGCTTTAATGCAAAGCTCAAGCTGCCCGCCATTAATACCGTTCGTAATCGACTTAAGAAAACCGATGGTTTTGAGCGCACTAAAAAACGCTTTGGCGCTGCAGTCGCGCATGATCAGCATGAAGTGATTAAAGGGCAGATTCCTGATGCCGAATGGCCGCTGGCAATCGTTCAGATTGACCACACCTTATTGCCCGTGATCATTGTTGATGATGTCTATCGCAAGCCCATTAATAGAGCGTGGATTACCTTGGCAATTGATGTCTACAGCAGAGTATGTCTTGGCATGCATTTAAGCCTGGATGCCCCTTCTGCGCTAACTGCTGGAATGTGCATTGCGCATGCCATTCTTCCAAAAGAATCCTGGCTGACCCACCTTGGAATGAGTCATGTGGAGTGGCCAGTGTGGGGAGCTATGACCGTGATTCACGCAGATAATGCCAAAGAGTTTCGGGGCACCATGATAGAAAAGGCATGCGAAGATTTGGGCATCGATATTCACTTTAGGCCTGCTGGTACGCCTAGATATGGCGGGCACATTGAGAGCATGATGGGCACCGTATCCGAAGGTTTAAAGACTCTTAAAGGTGCAACATTCTCCGGCCCCAAAGAAAAAGGGGTCTACGATGCCGAAGGCAATGCCTGCATGACTTTTGCTGAACTTGAGCAATGGCTAGTGCTATTTTTTGCTAAATACCACCTTAAAGAACACAAAGGAATTGGCACCAGTCCATTAAGAAGGTGGTCCGATGGACTACTCGGAACCAAAAGTAAACCAGGCAGAGGATTGCCAGGGCGGACAGTTGATGAAGAGTCACTACGAATCAAATTTACGCCATTTGTAGAGCGCACTGTTCAAAATTATGGCGTTGTCATTGACGACATTCATTACTACCATGATGTTCTAAGGCCTTGGGTCAATGCGCCGCATCCCGACTTTCCAAAACACAAACGAAACTTTCGCTTTCATAGAGACCCTAGAGATATTAGCCGGCTCTATTTCTTTGATGAGCTCTCAGGTCGCTATATCGCCATCCCATACCGAGATACCAGCTTGCCTCCAGTGAGCATTTGGGAGCTACGAGAAGGCCAGCGCCGCGCCAAAGAGCGCAATGTCCCGCTAAGTAACGAGAAAGCGGTGTTTGAGCTCATGAACCAACAGCGAGAACTTGAAGAAAGTTCTGCCATCAAGAACAAGAAGGCGAGGCGTGAGCAACAGCGCCGCACTGAACATGTCAAACACCGTGAGGTTAAGAAAAAGACTATGCCTAGCGTGAGTGCGCCTAGCTCAACGATTTCGGTAGCGCCTACGATTGCTGGTTACAACCCAGATGAGGTCCAGCCATTAGATGACGACTGAAAATCTCTATCCCCACCTAAATGAACAAGCTAAAGCCCTGATCAATGAATCGGATGAGGCTCGAATTGCTTTTATTCGTGGTGGTACTTGGCTTAACTATCCTAGAGCCAAGGAGGCTCTTGCCAAGCTAGAAGACCTATTGGCTTACCCCAAGATCACGCGAATGCCCAATCTGCTTTTAGTGGCGCCATCCTTTAATGGCAAAACGTCCATTCTTGAGCGCTTTGTTGCCCAGCATCCTGCCGTAGTGGATCCAGACGGGGAAAAGTCGATTTGCGAAGTTGTGATGATTGAATCGCCGCCAACCCCAGATGTGTCCGCCTTTTACTCACGCATTCTCGATGCGCTCATGGCCATGTATAAACCAACCGCTTCAGCACAAGCGAAAAACTCGCAAATCAAAATCTTATTTGAGCAATTGGGTGTCAAGATGCTCATCATTGATGAGATTCATCATTTAATTGCCGGAAGCCTGAATCGTCAAAAAGACTTTCGCAATGCGCTCAAAAGTTTAGGCAATGAAACCAAGGTTGTGATTGTGGCTTCTGGCATTGAAGATGCCTTTACGGCCTTTAATACGGATCCTCAAATGTCTAGCCGTTTTACCCCATTTGAATTACCGCTTTGGAAAGCCAATAACCAATTTGGCGCACTCCTAGCCACACTTGAACTAAAAACACCGCTTAAAAAATCATCGAACCTCAAGAGCCCCGAGAAGATGCAGCAAATCTTTTATCGCACTGAAGGGACGTTAGGTGATATGCATGACTTTTTTAAAGAATTGGCAGTAAACGCTATTCGCACTGGCGCAGAAGAAATTGCCTTAGACGCCATCAATACCCTAGACTGGGTGCCCCCATCTAAACGCAAGCAATACCGCAGGTTTTAAATACGATGCGCGGGCTAACGGAATCGCTGTGGCCCATTCGCTATAAACCGCTGGCGGACGAGCTTCTATCTTCATGGTTAGTGCGCCTAGCTCACGGCCATGGCCTCAAAGTTCAGACGTTCTGCAATCTAATTTTTGGCAATAAGCAGCAGGTCTGGAATCGCGATATAGACCGCTTGGCGCCAGAATGGCTAATAGCCGAGCTCTCCAGTAAAACCGGGGCTTCATATCAACAGGCATTTAAAACAACGCTGCAAAGCTACCAAGGGATTATTTACCACCGCCCTAGGCAATCAGGATCCTTAACCTGGATCCAAAGCCTAAAACTTCACCACCGCAAATTTGAAGGCTTTGGGCTTCAGTTTTGCCCCGCGTGCCTAGCAAGCGATCCCGAGCCTTACTTTAGAAAATCGTGGCGAGTCGCCTTTAATACGATCTGCACGATCCATAACTGCATGCTGCATGACAGATGCCCACATTGTGGTCACGGGGTGGCATTTCATCGAAGCGATATGAAGCACGCTGAATACATTACCGCTGTTTCATTACTTGAATGTCATTACTGCGGATTTGACCTTAGTCAAGCCCCTGTTAGGACAGCAAATTATTTTGATCATGAAGTGGGGCAATTTATGCGAAGGCTTGTCACAAGATTAGCTTCTTCCGCCATCAATCAGGCAGATGTTGAGGATCTAAAGGTGATGCACCATCTTTCAAAACTGATGCTATCAAGAAATCCAAATGTGCAGCTTTATTCACATCTTTGTTTTGCCATGGGTGTTGACGAAATTGCGCCCAACGTCAAGGGTGATATTGAGGGGCTAGACATCGATGCTCGATACCATCTCATGCAGGTTATTTGCTTGCTAATGATAGACTTAGATCATGGACTGCGCAGCGCTGTTCTAAATAAAGTCGTTCGCTATAACCACTTAAAGAAAGACTTTGATGATCCCCCCGAATGGTATTTGAGCCTTATTAAAAAATTTTCGGATTGGCGACTTCACGCTCACTAGAGAATACAGGCGATTGATAAACGTTCTCAGGCGATCCGAGTGCCTCGCCGATCATAGATACCCTCTAGAGAAAAAGGCTTTCTGGAGATTGGAACAGCTATGCCTTTCAAATCGACGGTTCGAAGGGCTGTTGATGTCAGATCAAAATCGTTATTTTCCATGCACCCAAGATTGATGAGCCAAATGAACCGAAATTCCTTTTCGCATTGAAATGCAGAACTTTTTCTGAAGAACGGATCGAGCCTAAGCTGCTTCGGCTGGAACTTTTCAAGGTTCTCATGCGTTACATACTGGTCTTTCGATGCGCTGGTGTAACTCACAAGTCCAAATACAGGCAATACTTCGAGCAAATGCAGCTTCTTGCGTGCTGACTGAGGCATGTGCGCATCTTGCATAGCAGCATCAAGGTAAACCTTTAGCTCTCGCGCCACTGCATCAGCAAAGATAAGTGGATTTTTAATGAAGTACCGAGCATCAGACTTAAATTGCCGTCCGTGAGTAAGAATTTCATGGTTTCGCCTAAGAAGAGCACAGCTAAAAAACGAAGGAATTGAACCGGCTTCTTTCGGACATCAACGGTGCTCCATTCGTCTCAATCGTCCACCCTTCATTGAGTCGATATGGCTCCTCGGCAAAGATACGGTTATGCACATCTGCAGTCAAAGGGATATTGGATGAATGAATGATGCGACCTTCGCCTTCATCCTCGTCACGAAAGCATCGGTCATCAATTTCCCTATAGTGCAATATGCTGCCGATGCGCATTGATTCTTGATTGATGGCGGCGTCACACCAGCGTTTCTGCGTGTATTTAACCAAGTACATTGGGCTATTCGGGATCTTATATGTAACTTCGGATTTTACAAAGGCCTAGGCGCTGCATGCTTGAAAAATCTAAGAGAATTAAAATTCTGCATGCCGACAAAATGTTCCTCGCAAAGAGTAGCCAAACATCATCCTATCAAATAATTAATTTTCAAAACAAAAGTTATTTATTACAGAAACAAGATCTACCTTATGTAGAAAATAACACTGTATGCCGTAAATCAGCTTTGCAACTCAGAAATATATTGACTATTGTGATCTGGGCACTCACCGCTCAATTGAGTTCTAGTGGGGGAGGAGGAATAATTATTTCCCAGATTAAGTCATAAGAATACAATCTCATGGACTTTGCGTCTTGGGTACACCAACCCGCTAAGAATCGCTTTATTCAACCCAAAAATATTGAAGAAATAATGCAATTTTTTCTACGAACCCTCGCCCTTGGATTTTTTGTAGGCTCTACCTTGTTTGGCTCCTTTGCCATTGCTGGAATGCAGGAGGCTAACGATGCGTTAGAGCATAAAGATTATATGAAGGCATATCAGGAATATTTAGTATTAGCCATGCAAGACAACGCAGAAGCTCAAAATAACTTAGGCGCTCTATTCGCCAAGGGTCAAGGCGTGCCTAAAAACGATCAAGAAGCAGTCAAGTGGTATAGCCTTGCTGCCGAGCAAGGTAACGCAACAGCTCAAACCAATTTGGGGTCTATGTACATCAATGGGCGAGGAGTGCCAAAAAATTACCAAGAAGCTATACAGCGGTATCGACTGGCGGCCTCTCAAAACAATGCAGAGGCACAATATTATTTAGGCATGATGTATGACAATGGCCTAGGAGTGCAAAAAAATTACCAAGAAGCTATACAGTGGTATCGGCTGGCGGCCTCTCAAAAGAATGCAGAGGCTCAAAATAGCCTAGGGATTAAGTACGCCATGGGTGAGGGCGTGTCTAAAAATTTAATGCTTGCTTACGTCTTATTTAATTTATCAGCCGCTCAAGGCGATAAGATGGCAATCCAAAATAGAGAAAAGCTAAATCTTTCACCGCAACAAATTTCAATTGCTCAAAACATTTCATCTGACATAAACGCCAGCAAAAATTTTTTGAAAATCTTTGACCTATATTCAAAGTATCCCGTTAAAAAATGAATATCAGCTATGGGGTTATAACGCACTCAATACTCCATACCATTAACAATATGTCCTCTAAAATAAACCTTTTTTTGAAATTTCCAATAGCTCAATTAGTCTTGGCGACATTCTTTACTTTATCTTTTAGGGTGCAGGCAAGCGCCGTCGAATTTGATGCAGACAATATCCATGTCATTATTTCAAAGGCAGACACAATTTGGATTCCCGATCCTGCGAAATCAAATGCCTCCCTAATGTATATCGCGCAAAAACAGAAATTGAAGTGTCTTTCTCTGCGCTCGATAGGGCGCTTTTCGGTGACCGATCAATTACTTGACGATGTTAAAAAGTCACTTGGCAAAGAAGGCGTCAAAGAGTGCTCGTTTCTTGGGGCTCAAATTCCACGTTTTCTGCAAAAATTTAAATCTTATGATTCAAGCGAGATTGCCAGCCAAATTAACAATAATTCAGCTCAATTCAAAGCGCTTGTAATTGAGCAGGGAAATCCAGCGGAACTGCCTTTGAAATATGAATCGAAAGATGACTCCAACATTGGGGGAGTCATCGCTGGAGTTGCTACCGCGGTAGGTGAAATTGCGTTAGCAAAGTCGCTTGGGTCATCAACGCTCGGCGCAACTAGCGGAGTTATTGGCAGTGGTTCACCTATGAATATTGCAAACAAGGAAATTACAGATAAATTAGATGCAACAAGCCTTAGACTAGTGGGCCTATATCCGGTTAATTTTAATTTTTTGGGATATGAGCGTATTGATGCCTATGCATACGGACAAAATACCATTCTTATTGCATACAAGAAGGGTGCTGCCGAATCCAATTCTGCCGGAGCTCTCACAAAAGCAATAATCACTGCTGATTCGTTTAATGAATCCATTGAAGATATTAAAAAGGCTAGATTGGAAGACTACCGATTAAGGCAGTCTATCTGGGATAGCAATCAATCGAAATAATTCGGACTCAATTTTTACAATAAGATGACAAAATTATTAACAATCGAGATGAACAGTGAACCATTTTCTCGATTGTCAAAGTTTTATGATTTAACCACCTCGTATTGTTAATGGCGCACTTCATTGAAGTTTCGCTAAAGCCATTGCCGCAATTTCCCGTATGCAATTAAGAGAGAGTCAATTACTTTATTGACCCAACCAAAGTCGGATGCGCCGCCAATGTAGCCCTCCAAGGCAATATTCAAATTTGGTTGGTAGCTGTCCTTAAACCTTCTCTTTGCCTCTAGCGAAACCGCATAAGCAGGCTCATCCTCAACCACAATGAAATGCCTGTGAAATATCGACCAAGTGATTAAAAATACTGCAGCGCGCCTTACCCTCTGCTTACCATCAGCCCCTTGTACAAATAATTGACTATGAATCTCACCATATTCATTTGAGATGATTGGCACGGGCACTGTCCAAGCGCATGTTTTATCATGGGTAAGGACGCTGATATCGTATTTATCTGGGGACTTTCCAAGCTCCCGAATAGCTTCTAGCAAAAACTCGGGCGGCTCTTGTTTTGCTAAATGATTGGGATCCTCATTAAGACCTAGATCAATAGGCCTAATTCGCTGGGCGGATCCAGCATCGCCCACGGCGCCTTGAGTAATCGACTGAATCACCTGACTGGCGCTCACATAATGAACTTGCTGCCTTTTTGGGGAATTGCCTCTATATACATATTTGCGCCTCAAGTCTGGAAAACGAGGTGCAGTATCAAAAAGCTGACTCTTGCCAGCCAAGGGCCCAGCATCCTTTTCAACTAAATCAACCCCCTTGGCAGCTTTTGCTCCTATACGGCGCGTAGGAATACCCTGGCTACCAGCCTGATCAGGGCTAACAGGTTCATAAGCCACTGTCTGCATGTTGTAGCGCATCTGCTTAAATGGAAAAGGGTGACTGCAGGAGTGAATGCTATGAACAATAAATGTTTGCTTTGCCACATCACCCAATGAAAGCCATTGCCCTGAAACCTGCAACGTGGTTTTCCCCTCAAATGGGAAGGCTGTTTGAATATGGCATGTCTGTCCCGATCTTGATTTATCGAGCATTGAAGCGCCAATCCTTACTGCGCTTTTCCACGCTACCGGATCCCTGCAAAACCTTCCAATATCGGCTGCAGAGCGCCCAGAAACCCCATTGGCCAGATCAATAGTTAAACGACCAAGTTTTGGCTCATAGACGGGATTGGAATAAAGAGAATTTCTGGTTAGGGGTGGTAAAAATAGCTGGGTAAAGAACTTGCTAGATGAGCCAAAGTAAAACCGAGCAATTTCTATGCAAGGAATAATTAGCCTCTTACCTGCAGGGAGCTCAACACAGATGCAATGAGAGTGGGTAGAGACCATATGCCAAGGGTACTCAGCCACGGGCAATAGGAAGCTGCCATCCTCTAAGCTAAACCCAGCCTTAATGCATTTAGCCGTCTTGGCATTGATTTCGATATCTGCAAACTGCTCCAGGTCATCTTTGGCTCGCTTTAGCAAATAGCCATCTTGCCAAATATCGCCAATATGCAAGGAAGGGAGAATGCCTACAGAAACCCAAGCCGACTTTTGGAAGGACCCCGCAGCATCTTGAGCCGAAAGAGTGTTTTTAACTGCAGTTAGATGAACCAATACGGAAGGTTGTCTTCTTCTGATCATTCGATTTGGAAAGGCTACCTCCCCAAACCAGCTAATACGCCATTTAGTTTTACCCTTTGGAAAGGCTAAAACATGTAGTAAGTTATTGTTATTGCTAGGAATATTCAAAATAAGAAATTTATCTCACTATTGAATATTCGCATTAACTATTAAATTGTGAATTCCAAAGGTAATTTCTTATGTACAAACAGATGTCTCCATTTTTACAGCGTTATTTTGTAATTAATACAGTGGTAATTTGTAATCAGATTATGAAATACAGAGTTATTTTCGAACATATTTTTATCACAAATTTTCTGCCAATTACTTTAGTAGCGATTCAACCAAGTAATTCAAGCAGACTTCGCATTAAAACCTCAACGTAGACTCCACGAATAAGCTCACCCCCGAGTGACAGTAAAACCACCCCTGGTTTTAGCAATCACTAACCATGCATGGAGTCAAATATGATTAGAAAAATAATCCTTGCCCATCGGTTAGATTCTTACCCATTCTAAGTGAATTCCAGAGGTAATTTCTGATGAACAAACAGATGTCTCCATTTTTACGGCATTATTTTACAGTCAGAGCAAAAATTACAGTCTTATTCTCTTAAGCTTTATGAGCTATTGCCAAGAAGCTTATAAACTATTCCAGAGATTTTCAATAACGTCATATCTCACCCTGGAAATACCTTGGGGCTGAGAGCCACCATCCTTTGCGCCAGACCCCAAATCACGGATCAATCTAATTTCTAAATCCACTTCCAAGGTGCACCCTGATTCAGGGAGAACTCTGACCACCAAACCCTCGGCGACCTCTTTTTTCACGGAGCTCTCTGGCAAAAATGCATACCCATGTCCTGCCAACATCATTGACTTTAGGCCCTCTGCCATATCCGTCTCATAAATCTTTTTAAAGTTAATGCCCATTCCAGATTTGGCAACAATATGGTCAGCAATTTTTCCTAAATACGCGTTTGCTCCATACGATAAAAATGGAACTTCTAATTTGGGGTGGGGCCGAAAACTTTCATGCATACTTTTAAGGCCATACAAAGAGAAATATTCAACTCCTAAAAGCTTTGAAGGGTACTGAGCTGAATCAATTCTTAATGGCGAACTTGGGTGGCTATAGGCCACCAACAAATCTGACCCGCCATTAATCAACGTCATAACAGCATCATGAACATTGAGTGCCTTTAATCGATAGGTCGTTCCTCCTAAATATTTTGAGGCTGTCTTAATCCATTCTGGAAAGAAGGTGAGGGAAAGATTATGCGGCACAGCAAAATCAATGACCAAGCCTGCTGTCGAAACTCCACCCGACAGTACAGCCCTGGTCTCAGATACATTTTCGATCAAGGCAAGCGCCTGTTCATAAAAATATAAGCCGGCAGGCGTTAGCTCCATAGGAAAACAGGATCGATCTATCAAGGGTGTTCCAGCCCATAATTCTAGAGATTTAATCCGCCTAGAAAATGCAGGTTGAGTGACATTGCGCAAATCAGCGGCTTTGCTAAAATTTTTGATTTGCGCTAGTAAGACGAAATCCTCAAGCCACTTAAGTTCCATAGAATTAGTGATCTAAAATTTTAGACAAGAAATCTTTTGCGCGCGGAGAACGGGCATCAGGATTGCCAAAGAATTCATCCTTACTGCAATCCTCAATGATTTTTCCCTGATCCATGAAGATGACGCGATTGCTGACTTTACGAGCAAAGCCCATTTCATGAGTCACGCAACACATTGTCATACCCTCATGGGCGAGCTTCACCATCACATCCAAGACCTCACCAACCATTTCTGGGTCTAAGGCGGAAGTTGGCTCATCAAACAACATCACGATAGGGTCCATACTCAAGGCGCGCGCAATGGCGACCCGCTGCTGTTGACCACCAGAGAGCTGCCCAGGGAACTTATCCTTTTGAGCCATCAGACCAACGCGCTCTAAATACTTGAGTCCATGCTCTTTTGCTTCGTGAGCAGATCTACCAAGCACCTTCATTTGGGCAAGCGTTAGGTTCTCAGTAATACTTAAGTGTGGGAAAAGCTCAAAGTGCTGGAATACCATCCCCACTCTAGCTCTGAGCTTTGGCAAATTGGTTTTCGGGTCATGCAAGCGGATGCCATCAACCGAGATCTCTCCAGCTTGAAATGGCTCAAGGGCATTAATCGTTTTGATCAGCGTCGATTTTCCAGAACCGGATGGTCCACAAATCACCACTACCTCGCCTTTTTGGATCGATGTAGAGCAATCCGTTAGGACCTGGAAAGAGCCGTACCATTTTGAAACGTTTTGAAGTTCAATCATGATGATCTATGTAATTTCGACTAAAAAGTAATTAACGAATAATGGCGACTTTGGCCTGAATAATACGAACCACCTTGGAAAGCGAGAAGCAAATCACAAAGTAAGTGGCGGCAGCCAAGATGTAGGTTTCAATTGGACGACCGTAATTCTTGCCGGCAATTTCAAAGCCCTTGAGCAAGTCGTATGCACCAATGGCATACACCAAGGAGGTATCTTGAAACAGCACAATGGTCTGGGTCATAAAGACAGGGATCATGTTTCTGAAGGCTTGTGGCAGCACAATGAAACGCATATTCTGACCGTATGTCATCCCTAATGCTTCGGCGGCATAGCCCTGACCCTTTGGCACGGATTGTATACCGGCCCGCACGATCTCAGAAAAGAATGCCGCCTCAAATGCGATAAAGGTAATTGTTGCGGAAAGGTCAGCACCAATAGGCTTACCAATCAACATGGGTATCAATAAGAAGAACCAAAGGATGACCATCACCAGCGGAATAGAACGCATGGTGTTGACGTAAAAGGTGGCGGGATAAACCAAAGAGGGCTTTCCAGACAAGCGCATCAATGCCAGAAAGGTGCCGAACAAGATACCGCCGACAGTGGCAAATACCGTTAACTGAACACTGAATAACAATCCCTTAAGGATGTAGTTAGTAAAGAGTTCCCAGTTATAAAAACTTAGATCTAAGCTCAACATATGGTCAACCCTTAATGAGCCAAGCTTGCATCATTAGATGCAATGAAGCCAGGAATACGAGTTCTCTTTTCAATGAGCGCCATCACGCGATTGAACGCAAATGCCGAGAGCGCATACAAGAAAGTAACTGCTAGATAAATTTCAACGCCCCTGGACGTTTCTTCTTGAGCTTGCATTGCAAACAATGTGAGCTCAGGAACAGATACGGCAAAGGCAACTGATGAGTTCTTAATCAGATTCATGCTCTCAGAAGTGAGTGGTGGAATCACAATACGCAGCGCCGTCGGAAGGATGACGTAACGATAGCTTTGAGCGGTAGTAAGGCCCAGGGCAGTCGCAGCAGCTCTTTGGCCGCTAGGAAGCGCCTGAATACCTGCCCTTACCTGCTCGGCAATCCGCGCTGAGGTGAAAAATCCCAAGGCAATACTCACCAACCAATAGGATGGCAATGCTTTGAGAGGTAAAACAAACGCGGGGATGACGTGGTACCAAAGGAATACCTGAACCAGAATGGGAATGTTTCTGAACAACTCAACCCAAGCGGTGGAAATTCTAACCAACCAACGATTTAAGGAGCCGGTATCTGGCAAGGTACGCAAGGTACCCATTACCGCCCCCAGAATTAAGGCAAGCATTAAACCAAGGCCAGCGACGGCCAAGGTCCAGCCCCAGGCCTTCATCAACCAATCGAGATAACTTGGATCACTATTTTGAGCAAGGCCAAAAATAGCGGAGAAGCAGTGATCTACTACTTCTTCATCCAAGGTGTTCTTACAAAAAACACCTAAATCTAATGCCATAGCTTTAACCCGTCTTTAGTGAATTATTTCTTTTGATAGTCTTCAGCTGGCTTGTCATTGAGATTGGCCCAAGCATTTTTAGTTGCTGGTGACAACTCAAGACCTACGACGATATTCTTCGGTGGAATTGGCTTCAAGAACCACTTATCCCACAACTTAGGCATATTGCCATTTGCAACAATCTTAGCGATTGCAGCATTTACAGCAGCCTTGAACTCAGGATCATTTTTTGGAACCATGATCGCGATTGGCTCGGTACTGAGAACCTCACCAACAATTTTGAAATCTTTAGGATTCTTAGAATTGGCGATGTTGCCTGCCAAAATTGAGCCATCCATTACGAATGCATCTGCACGACCTGATTCAAGCAGCAGGAAGCTATCAGCATGGTCCTTGCCAAATACTTCGTCAAAGTTCACGCCATTTGCTTTTTCATGCTTACGCAACAACTGAACAGAGGTGGTTCCGGTTGTGGTTGCAACTTTCTTGCCATTTAAATCAGCAATTGATTTGATTCCAGAGTTTGCTTTAACGGCAATACGCACCTCCTCTACGTAGAGGGTATTAGCAAAGCCAACATCTTTAGCGCGGTTAACGTTGTTCGTTGTTGTGCCGCACTCAATATCGACGGTTCCGTTTTGAACCAAAGGAACACGATTTTGTGAAGTCACTGGTTGATAGTTGATGCGCAATGTATTAACGCCCAGCTTATCTTTAATATCAGCAAGAATCATGCGGCAAATTTCAACGTGGTAACCATCAAAACGACTATCGCCAGTGGTGTATGACATGGGAATAGATGACTCACGAACACCCATCGTTACTGCACCAGTGGATTTAATTTTGTCCAAAGTGGCGCTTTGAGCCCAAGTATTAACACAACCAAACACTAGAGCGCCACAGACAAGTAAACGCAACTTTAAATACCCCATTTTCATACTGCCTCCGTTATTTTATTTTTTAATTTAGGTTATCAAAATTGGGGCTTAAGGATATAAACCCCTTAATTGTCTAGACTGCAAAATTCTAGAACAGCCAATGATGAAGGCGGCCGTTCGCAATGAGGTTCTGTTTTGAAGGCTAACCTCCCAGATTGCATCAAACGCCTTTTTCATGAGCCTTTCTAATCGATGATTAATTTCATCCTCATCCCAAAAGTAACTATTAAAGTCTTGTACCCATTCAAAGTAGCTGACTGTAACGCCGCCCGCATTCGCCAAGACATCAGGCACTATCAATGCGCCTTTTTCTCGCAAGATGTCATCAGCCTCTGGCGTGGTCGGTCCATTAGCGCCTTCAATGATGAGCTTTGCCTTAATTGAATCTGCATTATTTTTGGTAATTTGCCTCTCTAATGCTGCTGGAATTGCAATATCACAATTCAAACCCCAAAACTCTCCGGGCAACAAGACTTCTGCACCCCCAAAGCCCACAACACCACCCGTCTTATCAACATATGCGCCCATAGCAACAATATCAATTCCATTCGAATTAAAAACTGCGCCCGTATGATCCATCACCGCAACGATCTGTGAACCCACTTCATGGAAGAGCTTAGCTGCAGTCCTTCCTACATTTCCAAAGCCTTGGACGATAATTTTTGCGCCTGGGATTTCTAAATTAATTTTTTTGGCAGCCTCAACACCGGCGGTAAATAAACCTCTGCCTGTTGCCTCATTACGCCCCACAGAGCCCCCAAGCGAAATAGGTTTTCCTGTAACAACCCCCGTTGTCGTTTGCCCCAGATTGACTGAGTAGGTATCCATCATCCAGGCCATAGTTTGCTCGTTGGTGTTGACATCAGGAGCTGGGATATCCCTTGATGGGCCAATGATATTGTGAATTTCGCTGGTGTATCGCCTTGTCATTCTCTCAATTTCGGCACTTGAAAGCAGTTTAGGGTTTACTCGAATACCGCCTTTTGCACCACCAAAAGGCAGATTCATGGCCGCATTTTTAATCGACATCCACCCTGATAAAGCCATCACCTCAGAAAGTGTCACATCTTGATGAAATCGAATGCCGCCTTTACCGGGACCTCGCGATAAATTGTGCTGCACTCGATACCCCTCAAAGTGAGCTATCTCTCCGCTATCAAGCTCAATGGGAACATCAACAATTAATACTTTTTTCGGTCGCGTTAAAGTCTCTACCCATCGACCTAGATCGCCAAGATAGGGCGTCACCCGATCAATTTGCTCAAGATACATTCCCCATGGACCCATATCCTCAGGATTGATGTAAGACAATAATCCACCCTCTCTATTTTTAAACTGTGTGTTCAAAATTGGTTCCTAACATTAACTATGTGAGAACTTTAGTGAGATAGATTTATTAAATCCAATGCCATTTGAGCATGCATTATGCATAATTTGCATAATGTCTCTACACATCGTATTTAAGACCATGCATTCTTGGCGCCTAAAGTAAAGCAAGATCAAAATAAGTTTCCAGTATTACCCCAATCTGCTTGGGACCCACCTCCCGCTTAGTAACTAAGCCATTCTGAATCGTCTTAAGACTATCGCCCAATAGAATGGTTCTACCCGCTAGGTTTTGAATAATCACCAACCGCTTTTGAACAAAGATGGCATCTGGGTGGGTAGAGTTCATGTAATTGGCGGGTGCAAAATCAATCCACTCCCAAGAATGCAAATCAAAAGCGCATTGGTTAGCCCAAGCATCATCAACATAGGCTTTTAGGAGGTATTCGCCTGTATCTAATTTTTCGAGCATAAACACATCATGATCTTGTTTGATGGGCTTACCAATTTCAGCCAAATCCATTGGCGCACGAATGCCATAACTGCCAAAACCCAAATCACAAAGCCAGTCCCTGCCATCAACTTTGGCAATAATGGCCATATGGGTTTTGGGGCGCTTAACAGGGTAAAACATCGGCCTTGCCGCTACAAACTGATATTCAATGCCCAGAATTTCTAAGGCCATACCAAAAAGGCCATTGACTTCATAGCAATAACCACCTCGATTGCGATTAATAATCTTCTCGACAATCTCCTCTGGTACCAGGGAAACGACTTTTCCTGCTTGCACGTCAAGATTTTCAAATGGCACTGTCATGAGTTGGTGGCGTATAAGCCCTTTTAGGGTTTGTTCATTTGCCTTTGGCTCCTCTTCATAGCCAATACGCTCACAGTATTTTCTTAGAGAAAAGTTGTTTGCTTGCATATATTTTTTTCTATAGTTAAGAAAGTGGATATCAATTGCTTAGCGTTTATGAGGGGGGGTTGGTCCATAGGGCACACAATCATCGCCAATATGCATGCAAATCAATGTAATTCGCAATTTTTTCCGCAATGCAAGCTCAGATGCCGCCTGCATCCCTCTCTGATTTTGCCGCCACGGACTTAGCTTCAGCCCTCATGCTCCTTGCAAGCAAACACATAGTTTCAAGAGCCTCTTTGGCAAAGCTAATATCGGGGTTTTTAGTAAGGTAGCTATCGGGCCAATTTATGTCCTCTTTGAGCATGTCGATCAAACTTAACGTTGACTTCTTTGCATCTCGCCCAAGATCAATAGCCTCCTTTCCCGCCAAATAAAGGAGCATGTACTTATCGAAGATTGATTTAACCTTTATGAGGTAAGTGGATGTGTCAACAAATTGGCGATACTGCTTAAGAAACCAAGCACTAAGGAACTCAATAAAAATAAAAAGCAATGAGCAAGAGGCAATCCCATATATGTGTTGCGTCTGAAATCCGGTAGATTGAGCAACAATTTGCCATGCGAAAATTGAAAAGATGAAAAATAAAATTCCATTTCGCGCATAGCCTGTTCCTTTGTCCAAAAGAATTGATGCTTTTTCATCGGCTATAGCAGCTTTTTGCTCAAGAATCTTTCGCATAACATCGAAATAGGCTACAAACCCTTCCATATCTCCAGTAAGCGTTTGTGGGGGGCTGATGCTAAATTGATTGAAGACTTCCTGTATGTTGGCTTTGCTCGATTCCTCAAGCGCGGAAATTTTTTCCATTAAATAAATATAGGCGGCGGCATCTGGCTCGGGGCGTGAACGCACGTCAACATCGATAAATCTTTCGCGCTGAAGCGCATTTCTTCTAAATATTTCATCTAAAAATAGATAACCCCCCATCAAGAACAAGATAGAGCTGAAGATAACTGCGCCATATCGCTCCATAATGAATTCGAGGGACATATCCTGCTTAAAGTGGTAGAGGAATAGGACCCCCACGCCCCCATAAATCAAAGAAGAGGCTAGTATCAGGCGCGAAGTGATTAATGATTGATAGCGCCTAATTAAACTTGATAGACGAACTTTGGGTGCGCGAAGTGATTCTTCAGGTGTATCGCCATTTTTGGCTGACTCGGGCATACAATTTCCTAACGTGGCGCTTAATGCAAATTATTTAATTTTTAGGGCTGATAGGGCATTCATAAATAAGTACATTCCCCCTCCCACATTTAAGGGATTACTGTGGATTGAGATTAGAAATAGTCTGTACACAAATAATTTCTAATGAGTTTTCAAAATGCCTGTTCGGAAAATTCCCAAGAATTACCGCAATGTCACAGGCGTACATGCTTCTGATAAATCGATTGGTGATGCGCAATTTGAGTCGACTCTTGAGCGCGACTTTCTAACGCTATTGGAATTTCATCCCGATGTGGAGCGCTTCGAAGTTCAGCCTAGAGTTATTTGCTGGGAAGATGCCAATGGCAAACAACGAAAACACACTCCCGACGTCTTAGTGCTATTTAAGCCTGATCTCAAGCTCACACCATGGCTCTGTGAAGTTAAATACCGCTCCGATATTTTTGAAAACTGGCCCCAATACAAACCCAAGTTCAAGGCAGGCATACGACATGCCAAGACTATAGGTTGGCGCTATCGCCTCATTACCGAAGTAGAGGTTAGAACTCCATATCTTGCTAATTGCCGTTTTTTAACAGGATTTAAATTTCAAAAGCCCAAAGTACAAGACATTGAACTACTTCTAGGGCGTCTTAAGCATATCGGGCAATCAACCCCGATGGAATTGCTAGCCTCCATTGATCGTGATAGGTATGCGCAAGCACATTTAATGCCTACGCTGTGGCATTTAATTGCCACCCACCAAATTGACGTCGATCTTTACCAAGATCTGACGATGCAATCAGTCATCTGGAGCAAATCTTGAATGAGGTGAGATCAAATCCTTTGGTGCTAACCCATGGTAATCCAGTGCAATACCGGGGAAAAACCTACCTCATCAAACAAGAATCAATTAATTTTGAAACCGTTGTTTTGTGTGATGCCGATACAGGTGAGCTCACTGAAGCCTCAATCTCAGAACTTTCACCGCCACAAGCCAAACGCAAAGCGGCCTCTAAAGACCTAAGCGCTCAAGACCCCAAGGCACTAGCTAAGGCTAAAGCCAAATACGAACTGATTAAATCGCTCATTAACAACCCCAACCGAAAAACCGCCCAAATTAAAGAGCTCGCAAAAATGTCTGGGGTGCATTACACCAGCATCTATAACTGGCTACGTGAATTTGAGACGACCGGCACTGTAAGCGCCCTCATTCGGCAAACGAGGTCTGATAAAGGCAAAACCCTCTTAGATGAAAAGCTCAATAGCATCATCACTAGCTGCATTGATATTCATTTTTTAACTAAGCAAAAGAAGTCAGCTGCCAAAGTGATTGTGCAAATTTGTAAAGCCTGCGCCAAGGAAGGTATTGCAGCGCCACACCCCAATACCATTCGTAATCGCATTAAAGGACTCGATAGCTACCAAAAGCTAAAAGCCAGGGAAGGCAATAAAGCAGCGCGCGATAAATATGCGCCTATTAAAGGGCATATTCCTGGGGCGAACTTTCCGCTAGCCATTACCCAAATCGATCACACCTTAATTGATATGATTTTGGTTGATGATGTGAGTCGCCAACCTATTGGCAGGCCTTGGCTCACCCTGATTATGGATGTCTACTCCAGAATGGTCTTAGGCTTTTACATTTCCTTTGATCCGCCGGGCAATCTATCAACCGGTCTTTGCTTATCTTATGCCTTTTTAAGAAAAGAATCTTGGCTAGCCAAATTTGATATTGAAGCTAAATGGCCTTGCTGGGGAAAGCCAAGAACTATTCTGGCTGATAACGCTAGAGAGTTTCGGGGCAATATGCTCAAAAAAGCGTGTGATGAATATGGCATCACCCTGGAGTGGCGACCCGTTAAAACACCGCACTATGGCGGTCATATTGAGAGCTTGCTTGGCACTCTCAATGAAGAAATCAAGGCGCTGCCAGGAGCCGCTTTCTCCAACCCCAAGATGCGCGGTACCTATAACTCCGATAAAGAAGCAGTGATGAGCCTGTCGGAATTCGAGCGTTGCTTTACGATTTTATGCACCGAAATTTACCACCAGAAAAAACATTCCCAAATCGGCATGTCCCCGCTTGCTAAATGGGAAGAGGGTATTTTTGGCAATGATCAAGCAAAGGGTATTGGCATGCCACCCATCATCGTCGATGAGCAGCGTCTCAAACTCGATCTCATGCCCTATGAAATCAGAACGGTGCAACCCTATGGCATTGTTTGGGATCATATTGAGTATCAACATGATGTGCTGCGGCGCTGGATTAATGCACAAGACCCTGAAAACTCTAAAGCCAAGCAAAAGTTCTTATGTAGGCGAGATCCCAGGGACATTAGTAGCATCTGGTTTTATGACCCAGAAGTAGAGCAGCACTATCAAATACCGTATCGCAATACCTCTCATCCGGCAGTGAGTATTTGGGAGTGGCGTAAAGCGGAAAAGCGAGCAGAAGAAAGTTATCCCGATATGCCTATTGATGAAAACCTCATCTTTAGCGCTTACGACAAGATTGCCGAAGTGGTCGATAAGGCCAAAAAAGAAACCAAAGCTGTTCGCAAGGAGGCGCAGCGCAAACGCATTGGAATACAGAGTGCCAAAGCGCATCTGCAACAGGAGTCCAAGCCAACCGACTCGAAATCAGATGCAGGGACGGCAAAGGCCAATAAAGCAGTTGCCCCAAAAAGGGTTGTTAAAACCTTTGAGATTGACGATATGCAAGAGGATGACTCATGAGTGAGCCTTATCCCCACCTTGCCAAAAAGGTTGCAAGCTATCTTGATAAAACGGATGCGCAGCGTATTGACTATATTCGCTCGCCAAGATGGCTTTCCTACCCAGGAGCAGATGATGCCATTAGGCGTTTAGAAAACTTGCTGACCGAACCCCTCAAACACCGCATGCCGAACCTGCTCATTATTGGTGACACCAATAATGGCAAGACCATGCTGGTCAAACGCTTTTGCAATCAACATAAGCCGCAAGAAAATCCAGGGGGCGATGCCTCCATTATTCCGGTGCTGTATATGCAAGCGCCACCAGTGCCCGATGAAAATCGTTTTTACAACACTATTCTCGAATTACTTTTTGCCCCATACAAATCAGCCGATCGTCCCGATAAAAAGCAATTTCAGGTGATTAAGTTGCTTAAAGCAGTAGGCCTAAAGATGCTCATCATTGATGAGATCCACCATATCTTAGCTGGCGTGATGACTAAGCAGCGAGCATTTCTGAATGTCATCAAATATCTGGGTAATGAGTTGCAAATACCCATTGTCGGGGTTGGGACTCAAGATGCTTTTAGAGCGATTCAGACAGACTTGCAGCTATCGAACCGCTTTGATCGGGTGATATTGCCTCGCTGGAGCAATGATGACGAGTTCTTAAATTTGCTCTGCACCTTTGAGATGGCCATTCCACTCAAAAATCCATCGAACTTTGCCGATGAACCAGCAGTAGTTGATCTCATTTATTCCATGAGCGAAGGCTATCTTGGTGAGGTCTCGAGGATTATGGTGGCCGCAAGCATTTACGCGATTGAATCAAGTTCAGAGAAAATAGATAAGAAGATGCTGGGTAAGATTGGGTGGGTTAATCCAAGCAATCGGCGCAAAGAGCCTAGAAGCTAGGACAGCAATTGAGAGGGCTGACATCACCGCTATGGCCCATTCATTTCAAACCATTGCCCGATGAATTGCTTTCTTCATGGCTAGTTAGGCTAGCCCATAGCCATGGGCTTAAAGTACAAACTTTCTGCAACCTCATTTTTGGTAATCGACTTCAGGTTTGGAATAGGGATATTGATCGCTTGGCTCCTGACTGGCTCATCAGGGGGTTATCTGATCGCACCGGAGCCGCCATTGATCAAGTCATGGATACAACCCTACAGAGCTACCAAGGTATCGTGTATCACCGACACAGAGCATCTGGAACGCTTAGCTGGATTCAGAGCCTAAGGCTACATCACCGAAAGTTTGAAGGTTTTGGACTTCAGTTTTGTCCTGAGTGCTTGGCGCAAGATAAAGAGCCATACTTTAGGAAATCCTGGCGCGTGGCATTTAATACGGTTTGCACAATCCATAACTGTATGCTGAATGACAGATGCCCGTATTGTGGTCACGGAGTGGCATTTCATCGCAATGATATGAGGCGCAACCAATACGTCACGACAGTTTCATTAAAAGAATGTCATTACTGCGGAATTGACTTAAGTAAATCGCCAACAATTCGGGCAAGCCATGCAAGCAGCGATGTTAGTATTTTTTTAGGCAATCTTAGTCGAAAGCTACAGGATGGATCGCTAGATCAGTCTGAAATTGACAATCTTTTGATAATGCACCATTTTACAAAGCTGATATTCACCAGCAATCCCACAGTGAAGCTCTATTCACACCTTTGCAATATCATGGATGTTGATGAAATTGCCTTAGATATCAAAGCTGACATTGAGGGAGCTGGAGTTGAAACAAGGCATCTTGTGCTACAGCTTATTGCCTACTTGATGCTTGATTTAGGGTCCTCACTAAGGGAGGCCATTGAAGCGAAGGCTATTAGGTATAACCACCTAAAGAGGGACTTTAATGACATGCCGAGTTGGTATATGGTGGTTATTGGCAGGTTTTCAAACTGGAGAACCCGCAATTTATTTATATAAATGAATGTGTGCTTTGCATTAGCCCCCAATTGGATCTATGATATCGACAAAGGAAAGCAATACTACATGTCATCTCATAAAATAGTCACTAAAAGAGCCTCTACCGCCCTAGATCTTATTTCCGATTTTGGAATAAATGCGAGGCTATATAACGGCGACTGCAACGAGCTGTTATCGAAAATGCCTGATAACAGCATAGACCTGACTATTTCTTCGCCGCCCTATTGCATGGGCAAAGAATATGAATCTGGCAACGATGTTGCAACCTTTATAAAGGCACATGAATCTCTGCTCCCAGAAATAATTAGAATTACCAAGCCTGGTGGCAGCATATGCTGGCAAGTCGGCTTTCATGTTCAAAGTGGAGCCATTACACCTTTGGATTTTCTAGTTCATGAAATCATGTCAAAGCAAGAAGATATCGCCCTTAGAAATAGAGTGGTCTGGACCTTTGGCCATGGATTTCACTGCACCAATCGTTTTAGCGGTAGGTATGAAGTGGTAATGTGGTACACAAAAGGGGGCGGAGAATATCATTTTGATTTGGATGCGGTGAGGGTGCCGCAGAAATACCCGGGGAAAATTGCAAACAAGGGTACAAAAAAGGGGGAATTTAGCGGCAACCCCAAAGGGAAAAATCCGAGCGACATTTGGGATATTCCCAATGTGAAAGCAAATCATGTTGAAAAAACAGATCATCCATGTCAATTCCCAGTAGCACTGGCAATTAGACTTATTAGAGCCCTGGCTCCAATTGATGGATTGGTATTTGATCCGTTTTCAGGAGTTGCAAGCACAGGTGTAGCAGCCCTAAATGAGCGCAGGAGATTTCTGGGCGCAGAGTTAGACCCAGACTATGCTGAAATTGCTGAAAAAAGACTTAAAGATGCGTCAAATGGAAGGGCCAAATTTAGGCCCCTTGAAAAAGAAATTTATGTACCCAAGCCCGGAGAAAAGGTTGCAATTAAACCAAGTCATTTTTGGATATGTAATTAATTCCATATTCACTGCTACCTATAATGGTTTTCGTAAAAATCAACGGCCAATTCCTTCCAGTGACTTGATTGGTATTTTGTAAAATTAAATTCTTCAATCTTGAAGAATTTTTGCTCATATGATTTCGCGTTTATGGGTCTGCCTTTTTCAATTAGAACCCTCATTGTATGTATAAGGCCACTAATTACTGGCTGATTAAGTAGCGGAGATCTGTCCTCATCTTCAATGTTCCATACCCCATTCTCAAGCCCATACGCCTTTTTTATAAATACAAAAAACTCATTAATTTTCTCGGTACAGAAGTCTATATAAGCACTTAAGACTAAATTGGGTGTGGTTATATCTTTTTTAAGCAATTCATTTTTCCTACCATCTTCCCATATGGAAAATAAAGAGTTTGCCCCATCAACGTTAACCAAATACTTGAGACCATAACTAACTATTGATGATGTTTTTATTTTTTTAGATCTATCAAAATAGTTAGTCTGTAGCATCCCTTTATATATACCCGATTTGGACATATTTTTAATTACTGATTTTGCTATTGAGGTACTAGATCGAGGATTGAGAATTAATTCAATATCCTGTTTTAACGCAGAATGAACACGTTTTTGCTTATCGTTTATTTCGAGAAATAACCTAGCCTCATAGGCCAACTTCTGTATTTCGGGGGTGCCTTCAGGGAAAATTATTCCCGTAATCAGCAATAATTGTTTTGTTCTCAGCGAGGCAATTGTTTTTTCTTGAGTACCCCTGCCTTCATGGTAGCAAAAAACCCTATGCTGCCCATCTATGATTCCTATTCCGTCATAACTCTTTGGCACCTCTACCTTTACCGGCTTTAAATCATAGAGATCTTCTTCGGTCAAGGTTTTTCCAGATACATCATAATCGCGAATTATGGTAGAGCTTGGTAAAGTAGCGATCACATTATTTACAAAAACACGGCCTTCATCAGCCAAATAGCTTCTCATTTGCTTTATTTTGGAATGCACTAATACCCGCTGGTAGAATCCATCACCATCCTCTTGCCAGCCATCTCTCCGCAAAACATACGCAGATTCAATTACGCTTTTTGGGTCAGCATAAAAAGATAAAATTTTTGTTCCCTGAGGGTAATTGCTAAAGTTCTCTGGCAACAAATATGCCTGATAAATAGAAATATGCTCCTTTGTGTCGTAAGTTGCTTGACCAACATCTGAAAATTGTAGCCCTAGAAATTTATAGAATTCAAATCTAGCTGATTTTTCAATTGACTTAACTAACGCCTCGAAATACGTCTCAGTTGCGCCATGAAATACACGTAGATACTCCATACTTTGAAGCATCTCCTCTGAAGGCTTTATCTTTTTAGATGCATAAATGATGCAGACTTTAAAATCATTATCAGCAAACTGCGAATCCAATAGATCAATGAACCTCTGTCCATAGGCTTCCTTGGCATATGAAATAAATTTCCGCTGATTTCCGTGTATTTTATCGAGTAGCACTTTTTTCTTCGAAAGATGTTCAGCAACATTGTTTGTTGCCGTGTACTCCAATATGACAATGATATTTTCAAATACAAAAATATCGTCAATTTCGCCCGTTCTACCCTCAAAATGAATTTCTTTTTGATCAGATTGAAAGCAATTAAAACCCAATAATGCCATCAAACTTCTAACACCTTTGATATGTTTTTTTCGATCTCTATCTTCTTGGGTGAGAGTTTTTTTTGTAGTTTTTTTAGGTTTTGATGGATTATTTTTGAGCTTCATTCAATTAACCAAAAGGTTGTCTGTATTACGTTTAACGTGTGGTTGTTGGTATACTTCACACTAATCATAACCGCCCGCGTTTTTTTTCCATAAAAATATAGTCCTTAACGGGTACAAAGTTCATAACATTCATTTGAATGAAGACACAACGGCCGTTTGCCATAAGGAATTACTTAAGCGCATCCTTACATCCATATTGATCCTTGCGTAGTTTCCTTTTCGCCACACAAGTTGCACCTCATGAAATTCATCTCATAATGTAATTCAACACTTTTATTTATTTTGGGGAAAGGTATGGTCTCAATAATTAGAATCTTATGTTCGCAACCATCAACAAAACATCCCCGCCTCTGCCGAACCCCGCCATCCTCCTTCACAAACATGCTTTCTTCTTCAATCTCCCCGTCCTCACTAACAATGTAGGGCAGATTAAAGATTGGGCTTCTTTTGCCGGGTGGACAAACCACCTTTAACTCACACCCAGCAGCACTATACTGCGGGTCTTCGGCCAGCATCTTCAGACCATCAATCACAAACTGCGGTAATGGCTCATCCTCGTTTTCTTGCCATGGGGTCCATTGTTGTAAATCTAGCCCAGCATGATCAGTGGCATAGCCCGATTCCCCAAATGCAATTTGCGCGAGCGTGACATCCGCATTTCTTAGAAACACATCTGCCGATTCCATTGCTTCAGCCTTGATGCGCCAGACAGGCTTTTTCTCCAGATCTGGAAACTTAGTCTTGGTTGTAAATACAGCACTTCGCTGAGCCTTATTACTCCCAGGCTCTTTATTCACTACTTGCGACTTATCAGAACCGCTCCTGGCGGTCCCACCGGTCTTTGGCTTGCAATCACCCCCATTGCCTGCTCGAACCCTGCAATCAGCCAAATCGTAAGTTAGCTTTCTAAAGGGAAAGGGGTGGGTACAAGTATTTATTCGATAAACAAGAAAAGTGTGACTTTCTTTATCCCCAAAAGGCAACCAAACTCCACTCACACCTAAATCAGTCTTGCCCTCAAACGGAAATCCCGTATAAGGGTAGATCGGCAAATTCTGCGCTGATGCCTTCATGCAAGAGGAGTAAATACCCGCCGCAGAGCGCCAAGCAAATTGACTGCCTGCAATGCGTCCAATATCCGAGGCTGAGACTCCAGAAAGCCGATCAGCGAGAACTAAATGCAATCCCTGAGTTTTCACATCAAACTTTTTAGAGCTCCAAAGCGTATTAGCGCCTAAGGGCTCAGTAAAAAGTCTTTGGATAAAGTTGCCGGATGACCCAAAGTAAAAACGAATCAGCTCAATGCAAGGAATAACCAATCTCCTGCCATTTGGGAGACTCACCATTACGCAGTAAGCATGCGTATGAAGCCGATGCCAAGGGTGGCTACCCAAGGGCAATACAAAATTGCCATCAATATCTTTGCCAGCCTTAATGAAGGAAGTCGTTTCTGGATTGATTTGTAGATCATGGAACGCTTCAATTCGATATTCGGGCTCAGCAATCTTGAGGCCTTTTTGCCAAAGACTGCCGATAGTCAAAATTGGCAGCGCTGAGATAGCCAGCCAAACTTCTTTTTGATGGTGATGATCGGTGGCGCCAGGCAAAAGTAAGGCAGTTTGATCATCTTTTTCACAGACTAAGGGTGAAAATACCGTCTTAATGCTGGGTTGGCCATAACGCCTGATGACCATTGGATAGCCACATTCGCCAAGCCAATCTAAACGCCAAATCAAATCATCTTTGGACAGATCGGCGATGGCGGGCATGGCCCGAAGCTGATTCATTGAGTCCTCTAATAAATCATTACTGCAACTTGGCCATAGCGCCACCAAGAATGAGGCCATTAAAAATCCCCCGCCTTTTGAGGGGCGGGGGAAGTACATACACCCAGACTAAAAGGAGCGTCGTCACAACGCTGAACTTATTTTGCATAACGTCCTATATTATGCAAACCCCACAAATAAGGGATGCCCGCATCGACCGCCTGTCTTTATGCTTAGAAAATCCAAATAATTGGTTATAGCAAGTGATTAAGCTTCTCAAACACGATACGGTTTTAAAGCCTTTTTATATTGCCCTGTCTAGTGATATGCGTTTTCATGCTTTGTATGGCGATATCTCAATAGTCGATAGCAATTCCATTAGTGGCGCTATTGAAGCAATCCCGAATAAGCATTTATATGGAGTGCCCAATAATGCAATGGATTGGGATCGCTTATCCCCGGATACATCAATGACCAATCAATATGCTTGAGAAAATGCTTGGCATAGTGATTCATTTGATGCTGGTGCTTTGTGCGCTAGCCGCACTATATTGCACCCTAGTATGGCGATGAATTAATGCCCCCCATGAAGCGCATTCCCTGTAAAAACTGTAAAGCCCACACTCTGGGTGATCGGCTATGGTGTAGTGTCTGCTTAGCACCAAGGCCCAAAGGACTTTTAAGTGCTGAAAGATTGTTTTTAGTATTGATGACCCTATGGGCCTCGGCGATAGCCTATTGGATTACCAACTAATAGGAATTTAAGAGTATCGATACTCCTCAAGACAGGCATCTCGATCAGAATCCAATACAGCTTTAATAAAGTCATATGGCAAATCGGGATTAGCCTCCACCATCGAGCCAATGCTTGCCCAATGCTCGATTTGCTCAGAGATGGATAGGCCGCTTATATCTGAACCTTTGATGGCCTGTTCAATAAGATTTTTCGAAAACTTCATGCCTTCAACTTTAACCCATGAGAATTCATTTATGCAATAGTAACGAATATTGACTATCGCAATCCTTATTGAAACCCACTTATATCCCCAGGAAATCCATGCAACACATCATGCTACTTTCTAAACTTCATCGCGTAACCGTAACCGAAGCCGATCTTCACTACGAAGGCTCCTGCGGGATTGATGAGAATTTGCTGATTGCTGCCAAGATGCATGAGTTTGAAAAGATTGAGCTCTACAACATTAATAACGGTGAGCGCTTTTCTACCTACATTATTAAAGCACCCAAGGGTTCGGGGATTATTTCACTTAATGGCGCTGCAGCTAGAAGGGCGCATGTTGGCGATCACTTGATTATTTGCACTTATGGCCAGATTGATCGGACCCATCTTGAAAACCACCGCCCAACGATAGTTTTAGTAGGCGAGAAGAATCAAATCACTCAAATCAAGTCATAGCAAGGGAAATGGGGCGATATGGAATTTTCGGCCTGGGTATATCTGATTGCGCCACTGGTAGTCTTTGCTGGCTATGTCGCCTTTGGCATTAGTGGTTTTGGTTCAACGATTATTGTTGTGCCCATTTTGGCGCAATTCTTACCCCTTCAATTTGTAGTACCCCTCATGGTATTACTCGATTTATCGGCCATTTTGATGATGCGGGCAAACAAAGGACTGCAAGCGCGCGATATGAAAGACATTGGCCCCATGCTGGCATTCATGCTCATTGGCATGGTATTAGGAGCTTACTTATTAAAGAGTGCCCCAGAGCGCTACCTGATGCTAGCCCTTGGCCTATTTGTAGCGGGGTATGCGCTCATCACATTGCTGCGCAATAAAGCTGTTGGAACCATTGCGCCGTGGTGGCGTATCCCTATTTCCCTTCTGGGCGGCGCAGCCAGTTCCTTATTTGGTACCGGTGGCCCCATCTACGCAATTTATATATCTAGGCGTCTGCATAATCCCACGGTGATGCGCGCAACCATGAGCACCATTATTGCCATTAGCGTAGTGGTGCGAGTGGTTATTTTTCTAATCTCAGGATTGCTATTAAAAATAGATCTTGGAATAGCTGTCATTGCCTTGCTAGGATTTATGGCTGGCGGAATGCTGTTGGGTGTGAAATTACACACGCGCATGAATCCAGAGCAGGTGCGCAAAGTTGTTCATCTGCTATTAGTGGTTAGCGGAAGTTCACTGGTAATACGGGCTTTACTAATGACAGCGTCATAAGCAAGGCTTAGATCTTGCTCTTAACTTATAAGATTTAGCTATTTTTTGTGACAAAGGTAAATTGGTGACGAGTGCCGTCCCCAACAGAATCACTAGGCCACCCACCACAATTAATATCGAAATAGATTCTCCTAAAAGCAAAACGCCCCATGTAATACCAAATAAGGGCTGCAGATAAGTAACGGCAATCGCTCTTTCCCCGCCAATTGTTTTGGTTAAACGATAGAAAAGCAAATATGCTGCTGCAGTGCATCCCACACCTAGAATGCCGGAAACGATCCAAGCATCTGGAGTAGGCATCACTGGCGGCATAAACAGTATTGCCGGAATTACTAATAAAGCACTAGCAAACGCAAGACTACCAAAGGTAATCGCTATAGGACTTACATCTTCTAAGTAACGTTTACCTAAAGATGATCCCAAGCCATAACAAAAGGTAGCCCCAACAGATGCCAAGATCGCCAAGCCCGCGTCACCACCTTGCTTTATTCCAACGCTGCCCCAAGCAATGAAGCACACCCCCAGAAGACCAATCACCATCCCAGCACCTTGACTTTTAGTGAGGCGATAACCATTCATCTGGCTAGAAATGAGCGCCGCCCAAATCGGGGCGGTAGCGTTAATTACCACCATCGTGCCTGCTTCTAGTGCATGTGAAGCATACGCTAACAAAGTAAAGGGAATAGCCGACATAAACAATCCCATGAAAAAGATCGCCCAAGGTGCTTTTTTGATTTGATCAATTACCCTTGATCGAATAATTAATGGAGTGAGAACAAGGGCGGCCATGCTAACCCGTAGAAAAATGAGTGGGACAGCACCAAATTGCGGGACGGCAATGCGTAAGCAGATAAAGGAAGCACCCCATAGGGCGGCTAAAGCCAAAAGTTCAAATACAGATCTTGCACTCATTTAAAGCACAACTAGCTTAGCGCCGATATTCAATACGCCTGACTGGATCACCTTTGCTCTAATGCCGCCTTTATTTTCAAAAACTTGCATAAAGATCTTCCTTCCCAATAATTTGGCTGGACGCTTGCAGGGGTTACATAGCTCGGTGCCTTCAAATAAGGCATCGCCAATCTGAAATTGCTTACCCACTAAATCATTAAGATCTTGCGCGCTAATATTAGTTAGAACCACATTACGACGTGTTTGACTGCCGTCATAGCTTGGTTCGTTCATTTGAGCTAAAGCACTATTAGCCTCATCTATGGCAGCCTGGGAGATGAAAGTAATATCTCGAACCTTTCCTACTGCTGTTGTTGAAAATGCGCCTATTCCAAGAGCATAGCGATCGTTTTCAAGGCCGATTTCTGCAATGGCTTCAATGCGATCTATGGAACGCATTGCAATGCTCGCTTCAGAAGCAATGAAAATGGACTGGATGGTAGGGTAAGACGTCTCCAACATATTCAAACGCCCACCTTATAGCCAAGCATCAACTCATCACCGCATTGCCCCCGAATCCCCCAGTTATGTTTTGGGGTTTCAAAGATGGTGATTTCTACATCTTGCGGGGCAATGCCAACGTCCTGCTCAATATATTGAAACAGCAATTTAATCAGAGTCTTCTTAGTCTCTACAGATCGCCCCTCAAACATCGAGATTTCAATGATGGTGTAGTGAGAACCTCGATCAGCAGGAAAGAAAAAGTCTTCATTACTCATTCCAATAAAACGATGAAACTTCTTATCGACTGGATAAGCTAAGGCCTCTACCACCGCCTTATGAATAACATCAGAGAGAGTATTGCGATAGCATGCGAAAGAGCTTTTAAGGCCGTAGATCTTAATTTGGGACATGGGTTGTAGTGGATTTAGGTTTACTCGTAATGGGCAATTGACTTCATAACCTTGCCCTCTTGGTTAAATATAAAAGTTTCGGCGGCCATGCCACTGATGCCTTGGTAGTAAATAACCACGCTTTGTACGCCAATCAATACTTGGCGTAGGTCAAAATACAGCCCCGGGTATTTAGCTAAAGCAGTAGCCCAATATTGCCCAACCGCTTTCTTGCCCTGCAAAGTGCCTGAAGGCTCACCTGTAATAGCAACGATGTAGGGCGAAATCATTTCAAAATCATCAGCATAGTGCGAGAGGATTAAATCGAGATTATGGCTATTCCAAGCAGACAGCCATTCCCCAGCAAATTGGTTAGCAAATTCTGAAGTAATCACTTAAATATTTACCTTAAATCCCAAATCAATATCGCAAGCTGCTTGCCCACCTCGTACACCCCAATTGTCTAGGGGGCTTTCTTGGAGCAATATCAGAATATGGTCAGAGGGAATGCCAAAGGCACCCAATCGAGCCACAATGGCTTGATATAGATTTCGCTTAGCTTCTAGGGTTCTGCCCGTAAAAGCATTGATAGTGATGTGGGTAAAGAATTCAGGCTGAGTTAGCGTGGGTGGATGAGCAAATCGGTGGGGCTCATGAACGACAAGGCGAATCGTCTTATCGGTTGGCTTAATTTTGAACGAATCCACCAACGCACCATGCAAAGCATCCATTAGAGCTATCTCTTCGCTCTTGCTGTAGTTCTTACGAATTTCAATTAATACGCTTGGCATTAACTACCCCAAAATAAATTTAACGTTTATTTAATCATGATCTATAAATTTCCTATGTAAAAAAATTTAGTACGCAAGTTTTCTAAATCACGATTGCTTGATGTGATTAGAAAATAACGATGTAGTTTGGGCCAACACAAATTACAAATTCAACCCACAGTTGCGAATAAATTATTTGCACTCCCTATAATCTAATCACGGAAACGTGGCCGAGTGGCTGAAGGCACCGGTCTACTAAACCGGCATATTTGTAAAAGTATCGAGGGTTCGAATCCCTCCGTTTCCGCCAAAGCAGTATCAATGCGCGGGTGTAGTTCAATGGTAGAACTTCAGCTTCCCAAGCTGATAGCGTGGGTTCGATTCCCATCACCCGCTCCAAGGATAATGACTTATTTAAAAAGATCTACAACCAAACAACAAAGACTGACATTCAAAATCGGTTAAGATATTTCTCGTAGCATCGGGAGAGATTGATTGGTCAGATAAATCTTTGCCAGCAACGCCGAAGGAGCAACCGCCCCGGAAACTCTCAGGCAAATGAACCGATGCTATGTTGTATCACTCTGAAGAGTTATTGGCTTTTTTCGTCAGCCAAATATACCGAAGGAGCAAGCGTCTTGTCATCAATGGCATGCGTGAATCTCTCAGGTCCAAGACAGAGGGGGCTTACCTAGCCCATTGCTAGGTAGCCTAACCTTATTGACGTCTTTAGGATCTTTATGAAAACCATTGCAGTTATTGGTGGCGGCATCACTGGCATTACGACAGCCTACGCATTAGTTAAACAAGGATTTGATGTCACGGTGATTGAACGTCATCGCTACGCCGGTATGGAGACTTCTTTTGCTAACGGCGGACAGCTTTCTGCATCGAACGCCGAGGTGTGGACGCATTGGTCTACTTTGCTTAAAGGAATGCAGTGGATACTCAAAAATGATGCGCCGCTTCTCATTAATCCAAAACCTACTTGGCATAAGCTATCTTGGTTCGGGGAGTTTATTGCCAACATTCCTCATTATGAAAAAAATACCATTGAGACGGCCAAGATGGCTATTGCTGCTAGAGAATATTTATTCTCCTGGGCGCAAGAAGAAGGTATTGATTTTGATTTAAAGCATGAAGGGATTTTGCACATCTATCGTGATAAAGCGAGCTTTTCCCATGCCGGCAAAGTTTCCAAATTGCTGGCTAAAGGCGGTCTTGATCGTAGGGCTGTTACGCCTGATGAAATGCGCGCTATTGAGCCCACCTTAGCCGGTACTTATTACGGCGGCTACTTTACCGAAAGTGATTCTACGGGCGATATTCATAAATTTACACATGACCTATCACTTGCCATTGAAAAGCTAGGCGTTAAAACGCTCTATGAGCAATCGGTAGAGAAAATCGGCTCGGACGGCAAGCGAGTCCACATTACGCTAAATGAAGCCGGACGATCCCATGTGGTTGGTTTTGATAAGGCGGTTATTTGTGCTGGTGTAGCTAGCAGGCAATTGGCTGCGCAGTTGGGTGATCTGGTGAATATCTACCCTGTCAAAGGGTATTCGATTACGGTCAATCTCCTGGATGCACAAAGCCAGAATGGCGCACCAACCGTCAGTCTTTTGGATGATGAGACTAAGCTCGTTACTAGCCGCCTGGGGGTTGATCGTTTTCGAGTAGCAGGTACCGCCGAATTTAATGGCTTTAATAAAGATATTAGAGCAGATCGTATTAAGCCCTTAATTGATTGGGTCGAGCAATGCTTTCCGAATGTTGCCACCAGGTCTGTGGTGCCGTGGGCGGGATTGCGGCCCATGATGCCCAATCTCATGCCTAAAGTGGGTCCTGGATCAAAACCCAATGTGTTTTACAACACTGGTCATGGTCATTTAGGCTGGACTTTATCCGCAACTACTGCGCAGATGGTGGCCAATGTTATTGCATCTAACTAGCCGAATATTTAAGCGCCTACCATTAACAATATCGGCCCTCAGATGGTTAACTGCATCCCAAAAAATTACCTTGGAATCGACCGCAATCGGGGCTACAGCAAACGTTAGTCGAGATTAAGAGTTATAAAATAACAATGTAATTTAGAAAATAACGATGTATGTTAGAAATTACCTTTGGAATTCACATAAATTGTCGCAATAACTTCTAACTATTTACAACAATCCCCGCTCCATGTGCTTGTTGATCTGCGTGATAGCTTGAGCGCACCATGGCGCCTACAGCTGCATGGGAGAAGCCCATTTCATAGGCTTTTTCCTCAAACATCTTAAAGACGTCGGGATGAACATAGCGAGTCACAGGTAGATGATGTCCTGATGGGGCTAGGTACTGACCAATAGTGAGCATGTCGATATTGTGTTCACGCATATCCCGCATAACTTCCAAAATCTCTTCATCCGTCTCACCAAGGCCCACCATCAAACCACTCTTGGTAGGGATATTTGGAAAGCGTTCTTTGAAGTCTTTCAAAAGCTTTAAAGAATGAAGGTAATCAGCACCTGGTCTAGCTTGCTTATACAGACGTGGCACAGTTTCAAGATTGTGATTCATCACATCTGGCAAGCCGTTTGGTGAGTGCTCAGCAAAAATATCCAACGCCTTATCAAGGCGACCACGGAAATCTGGCACCAACACCTCAATACGAGTATTAGGCGAAAGAGCACGCGATTGAGAAATACAATCAACATAATGCATTGCACCACCATCACGCAGATCATCACGATCTACGCTAGTGATCACGACATAGTTCAGTTTGAGCGCAGCAATTGTGCGAGCTAGGTTAGCCGGCTCTTTTGCATCCAGCGGATCTGGCCTACCGTGACCCACATCGCAAAATGGGCAACGACGTGTGCACTTGTCACCCATGATCATGAAAGTGGCGGTTCCCTTACCAAAACATTCACCAATATTGGGACAACTAGCCTCTTCGCAAACAGTCACCAATTCGTTCTCGCGCAAAATCTTTTTAATTTCCGCAAAACGAGAATTGCCTGACGCTGCCTTTACCCGAATCCAATCGGGCTTTTTCAAGACCTCTTGTAGAGGAATGATTTTGATTGGAATACGAGCAGTCTTCTCACTGGACTTTTGTTTACGCGATGCGTCGTAATTGAGGTCTTGGCGCGCCTCAATAGCTGGGTTGGTGTCAGGCTTATTTGTTGTCATGTGGCATCAGTTGCTTTTGTAAATGCTGCAAAAGCCTTTGGCTAATAGTGTCTATATTGTCCTTGATCCCAAGGGTTTGCATATCGACAGTCTTTAGACCCTCATACCCACAGGGGTGGATACGCTTGAAAGCCTCTAGATCGGTGGCCACATTCAAGGCAAGTCCGTGATAGGAGCAGCTTTTAGAGACCTTAAGGCCTAAGGCAGCCACCTTTGTACCCACCCACTCTGGAGGCACTCCAGCCTGCTCAGAGACATAAATTCCAGGGGCCCCAGGATGTCTTTCGGCTTGAATCCCGAAATCTGCCAGCGTATCGATGACTGCTTGTTCTATTCGGGAGACTAATTCTTTTACAAATATTCCCAGACGCCTGAGATCTAACAATAGGTAGACCACAATTTGACCAGGCCCGTGATACGTAATTTCACCGCCGCGATCGACTTGAACTAGTGGAATTTGATTACTAGGCGAATGTAAGTTAGTCGCATCCCCTGCAAGACCTAAAGTAAACACTGGAGGATGCTCTAAAACCCAAATCTCATCAGGCGTTTCGCCGGTGCGCTCTTTAGTAAATATTTGCATTGCCTCATACGTAGATACGTAATCTGCCAATCCAAGATGTTTTACTAAAGCTTGCATGAATGAAGTTACAAAACTACGCTAACCAATGGATGAGTAGATAGCGTTCTATACAACTCGTCTAGCTGCTCACGACTAGTAGCAGTAATTGGCAAAGTTATCCCTAGATAATTTCCATCTTTAGAAGGGCGCTGCTCAACCTTACTCTCATCAAACGTGGGGTCGAATTGTTTTGCAATATGCACTATCGCAGGAAGATATTCTGGATTTGCTTTACCCATGACCTTAATAGGAAATAACGATGGGTATTCGATTAGTGATTTTTCTTCAGCCATATATTCTCTCTAATTCTCTCTTGTTCTGATTATTTACGATGATCTGGCATACCTAACCAAGCGCCAGTGATGATGTTGCGAATGCAATGCAGGCGGCGATGAAAAAAATGATCTGCTCCAGGTACCACTTGAACAGTAAGCTCTTGTGGACGCGCCCAATCCAAAACATCGATCAAGGGAATGGTTTCATCTAATTCACCATGAATCAAAATCGTATCCGCCGGCACTGGCGCCAGAGTCCACTTACCAGCAGCGCTACCCACCATGACAAGGCGCTCCGCTGGACGACCAAGCTCTGTAAGTCTTTGCACTAAGTGGCTACCTACAAAACTTCCAAATGAAAAGCCTGAAACTACCAAAGGTAAAGTATTTGCATTTGCTACCCAGGATTGATTTGCGGTTGCTTCAAACTGACCCCAGCTTGAAGGTGTCCGCATCCAGTCAGTAACATGCAGCAAATCTTCCAGCTCACCAACACCATCGTCATGAACGCCTTCAGTTCCACCTACACCGCGAAAGTTTGGGCGCACACTAACATAACCCAATTGATTAAAAGCGCGCGCCATGGTTTGCGCAACCTTGTTATCCATTGTTCCACCCATCAAAGGATGGGGGTGTGCGACAAGTGCTATGCCACGCACTGCAAACGCTGGATCATTTTTTAATTCATCAGGAAGATCAATGGACATTTCCATCGACCCAACAATTCCTTGAATCTGAATTACTTTGGTACGGCTATTCATAAAAAACTTTCAATTCTTTAAATGACTATGTCAGTTGCAAGCGCTCTACAGGACGCCCCTCGATTAAATGCGATTGGATAATTTCTTCAACATCATCTGTATCGATAAAGGTATACCAAACACCCTCAGGGTAGACCACCATGACTGGTCCATCTGCGCAGCGATCCAGGCATCCAGCCTTGTTTACACGAATCTTTCCAGGGCCCGAGAGCCCAAGTTCTTTCACTCTTTTCTTAGCGTAATCAAACAAAGCAAAAGCATTGTGCTGCTCGCAACACTCCTCGCCATTACTGCGTTGGTTTAAACAAAAAAATAAGTGGTGTGAAAAACTCATAGAAAAATTATATTCATCAATGTTTTGGTTTAGGGTCAATGGCACTTCGAATCATCCAAACAAGAGCCAGAGGTAACCATACTACTGAAACCCACTGCATCAGCTCATTAAAGTGCAATAAGCGACCTTGGTACCAGTGCCTTAGTGTGAGGATGAAATACGCATTGTCAGGCAAAACATTGACGGCGATTGTGGTGCCAAGCAAGCAAATCAAGGCTAGCCAAAACTTAGCTCTTGGATTTAGCTTTAGGGCCCGCCACAATAAGATACTGCCCAGCACCATTCCCCAAAGGGCGCCTGCGGTCAACCAAATCAAACTAAACTCACCGCCAAATTGCAATGCGGTAAATAAAGTCTTGATCAATACCGTCAGACCAAGAAGTCCATTGAGAATGCGCCACTGAGGGGCTTTAGTACGCAAACCCAGTGAGAGCAGTAAAGCAATGCCGAGCCAACACAGGGATGTAATGGCCATCTCTTGAATAAGCTGGTTAATGACTACAGTACCCCAGTCAACCGAGCCAAATATGGCATGTCCCCAGACACCGGTGCTAAGCCAAGAGCTTTGCGGGTAAATCTGCGACCACGGAAATAATAGGAATAAGGCGCATGCCGCCCAGTTCAGGCCAAACCATTGATCAAAGCGCCGACGAATAGCACTTCCGGACAGCCATTGTGGGCCCAAGGGAATGGCCAACAAGCCCCCCAATAAACCCCCTAAGATATTGGCCCACCAGTCCATCTGACTTGGTATGCGAGTAGGCAGCCAAGATTGAAATGTTTCCACACCTAGCGCCAGGACAGCACTCAAACTCAGGGCCATCCCAAGTGCGACATAGTTACGCCATCTTGGGTAAGCAGCAAACACCACCAAAAATCCAAATGGGATGTAAGCCAAAATATTGACCGATACATCAAATAGCGTAATGAAGCGCGGCAAAGGGGCATCTAACCAAGCCCATGCAGCTATTCCATTATGAAAGTCAAAGTCAAAGGGGTTTAGGCTCACATACAGGATCAAGAGTGCGTAGCTTAAGCTCATGGCTCTAGCCAATGGCATCGCCTGCAGGGGCCAGGCCAACTTTCGAGGTCTTTGCTCTTTTTGATCCATCCCACAATTCTAGGTCAGACCTTTCTACAATGGCGGAATGACTGCAAATTGCATCCTAGAGCGCGTTGCTGAGACCAAATCAACCAATGATGATCTTTTGGCGCGCTGGCGTGCAGGAGAGCTTATTGATCCCGTTGCCCGCATTGCCCATAAGCAAACTGCAGGCAAAGGCCGAGCAGGCCGGTCATGGCTAGCCAATCCAGAGGACTCTCTCTGCTTTTCCTTAGCATTTCCATTTAAAAGTACCGTCGCTGAACTTAGTGGACTTAGTCTATTAGTTGGCTTAGCGGTTATTGCTGGTATTGCGCAGGCTTGCAACCTTAGCGAAGCAGAACTTCAAGCCGCAGGTCTTCAGTTGAAATGGCCTAACGATTTATTGCTGAATCAAAACAAACTTGGCGGCATCCTCATTGAGGGTGGTCAAACAAAAGCAGGTGAGCCCACTTGGATGATTATTGGAGTTGGCTTGAACTTGCGCAATACAGAAATGATTGAAGCAAATCTAGAAACGGGACTCAAAGTAGGCTCGCTTTCTCAACTTATCAAATCACCTCCTGATTCAGAATATCTCTGGCTTAAATTACTGACTTCACTTGAACACGATCTTGCCGAATTTGATCTTCATGGATTCAAATCATGCAAAGAACGTTGGATGAAATGGGATGCCTATCGCAATCAAACTGTTTGTATTTCTGGTACCGGTAAAGATCCCATTTACGGTATTGCAAATGGCGTGGATGAAACAGGGGCATTACTATTGCAGCAAGATAACAAAACCATTGCCATTCATGCAGGTGATGTTTCACTTAGGATTCAATCATGAGCCTTTATTTATTTTTCGATGTTGGTAATACGCGTCTCAAATGGGCTGCAGTGGAGTCCACTCAGAATCCAAGTGCTCAACAAAAAAAATTATGGGCTTACTCTGGGTCGATCAGCAGTAAGTCTTTACAGTCTGCAGAACATCGAGCAGAGTTGTCTGACTATATTGCCAAAACACTACCAAAGCCTGCAGCTATAGGGTTTTGTTGTGTGGCTGGGCCAGAAGCGATTGCGAATCTCAAATCGCTGTTCCCGCAGTGGAGCGAGGTTGAATGGAAGCAATTAAAAGGGGATAGCCCTTACGCAGGGATGCGCAGCTTGTATCAAGACCCGGGCAAGCTAGGTGCTGATCGCTGGGCTGCGCTGATAGGCGCACGTGCCCTGTCAAATAAAAATACTTTAATTGTGAATGCTGGGACTGCTACAACAATCGATTTACTTGGTTCTAATGGCGTACATTACGGCGGCTGGATTTTGCCTGGTCTTGAATTAATGCAAACTAGCTTAGCAAACAATACTGCACAGCTAGATTTGGCTACACGTTCAGAACAGCATGGTTTTGGCACCTGCACTAATGATGCAATCATTGGAGGCTGTGATGCAGCGCAAATTGGTGCAATTCTTTACAGCATGCAGCATGCAAAAGAAATGAATATCCCAGTTGAAAAAATTTGGATTGACGGCGGGAATGCCAAAATCTTGGCAAAGGAAATCTCGCAAACGCATTTAACTGCCAAGCAGCTACTGGAGACAACTGAAGGATTGGTGCTACGTGGTATTTGGGCGTGGTTACTACAAAATCTTTAAGAGCGAATCTTGCCCAATAGGCTTGTAGTTGAACGCTCATATAGGAACGGTATTGCAACTGCCTTGCCTCCCCAACTTTTTACCAGATGGGTTTCAGCCAAGGTATCAATTTCGTAATCGCCGCCTTTGACGTAAATATCGGGTCGAATTTTTTCAATTAAATTCACCGGCGTTTGTTCGGTAAACAACACTGCCATATCCACGCTTTCAAGCGCAGCTAACAAAGCCTGGCGATCAGCCTCAGAATTAATGGGCCTGTCATCGCCTTTACCCAACATCTTGACCGAAGCATCTGAATTAACGCCGACTACCAAGCTAGCGCCCAAAGCACGTGCCTGAGCCAAATAACTGGCATGGCCACGATGCAAGATATCAAAAACACCGTTGGTAAATACTAGGGGCCTTGGAAGGACCGCCAAACGATCAGCAAGTTGCTCTGGTGGGCAGACTTTAGTTTCGAAGGAGGGTAGTGGCAAATGGCTCATGACTCAATATTAATGGCAATCTTGCAAGGCGAGCGATATTGGCCAGAATGTCTTAGACTTGGCCTCTACTTAGTGAAATAAAAAGGCGCAATATGCACCGTTATCTGATGAATTTCCTCTTTGGCTTAGTTATCCTTCTATCGGGACTTCAGCTTGCTCATGCTGCGCCCACTTGCAGCCCTTTGCTCTCCCATACCTTTCCTCGTCTTCAGGACGAGGTGCCGCAAAATCTTTGCCAATATCAAGGCAAAGTCATTCTGGTTGTGAATACAGCGAGTTTTTGCGGCTTTACCAGTCAATATGAAGGTCTTGAGAAGCTATATGCGAAATACAAAGATCAGGGGTTTGTAGTTTTAGGATTCCCCTCCAACGACTTTGGACAACAAGAGCCTGGTAGCAATAAAGAAATTGCCGATTTCTGCAAAAATACTTACGACGTGAAATTTCCAATGTTTGCTAAAAGCGTTGTTTCAGGTAACAACCCTAATTCCTTATTTAAAATGTTGATTGCTAAAACAGGCACAACTCCAAAATGGAATTTTTATAAATACCTAATTGATCGCAATGGCAATGTGATTGATTCCTTTGGCAGCATGACTAAACCGAGTAGCAGCAGCATTACCGGCCCAATTGAAAAGCTTTTAGGAGAAAAAGCGCAGTGAGTAAAAAAAGAATTGCCATTATTGGTGCAGGCATCTCTGGATTAGGCTGCGCATATGCCTTAAGACAACATCCTGAATTTGAAATTACATTATATGAAGCCGGCGATCATATAGGTGGTCACAGCAATACAGTAGATTTCAATTACTCCGTAGATGGCAAAGAGCTTGCCCATGGTGTCGATACTGGATTCCTGGTCTTTAACCGCAAGACTTATCCTCGCCTCGTTCGACTATTAGAAGAAATTCAGGCGCCAATAGCCCCATCAGAAATGTCTTTTTCTGTCTCCATTGATGCCTCTGGAAAATCTGGATTCAACAAAAAAATTGAATGGGCTGGCAATGACATTAATTCTTTTTTTGGGCAAAGATCCAATCTCCTGTCTCCCTCCTTCTGGAGAATGGCTTACGATATCTTGCGCTTTAATCGCTTAGCCACTCAATTAGCGCACGAACAAATTGATGCCGGCCATCAATACAAAGAGCCTGATGAAAAAATTGCGGATTTTTTAAAGCGCCATCGCTTTAGCCAAAGCTTTAAAGAGAATTATTTTCTACCGATGATTGGCGCTATCTGGTCCTGCTCAGTGGAGCAGATGCTAGAGTTTCCTATTCAAACCATGGTGCGCTTTTGCCATAACCATGGTCTTTTACAAATCCAAAATCGTCCCCAATGGTTAACTATTCAGGGCGGATCAAGAGAGTATGTAAAAAGAATTGTTGCGGCCCTAACAAAACATCAAATAGCGATTAAGCGTGAGTCTGCCCTGCGCGTAAATACAAATCACAACGGCGAACAAGTTGAAGTCGTTAGTCAGTCTGGTTTAGCCTACTTTGACGAAGTTATCATGGCTTGTCACAGCGACCAAACGCTAGATTTAGTTCACGGTATTAACCAGCAAGCCAGAAATATTTTGGCAGCCATCCCATATCAAAAGAATCGTGCAATTTTGCATACCGATATTCGCTTCTTGCCCGAAGCTAAACGTTGTTGGGCCGCATGGAACTACACGGCCAAATCAGGTGATAGGCCCAATGTAAAACAACATGTCAGCGTTAATTACTTAATAAACCGCTTACAGCTCTTACCAAGCCATCTTCAAGATACCCAAATTATTGTTAGTCTGAATCCTTCGGAAGAGCCGGATCCAAAACTGGTGCACCAAGAAATTCATTATTCCCATCCAGTCTTTGATATGAGTGCGATACAGGCTCAGAAAGAGCTGCCATTAATTCAGGGATCATCGTCAGTTTGGTATTGCGGTGCCTGGACTGGATTTGGATTTCATGAAGATGGCTTGCGTTCTGGTGAGCTAGTTGCTGAAGCTTTGATTGAAAGCGTTCGTCAACCCATTAAAACCAAACAAGATGTTTAGTTAATGGTGCAGGCAAAGATTAACTTTGGAGTTGTAAAGCACCAGCGCTTGCGACCGGCTAAGAATGCTTTTGGTTATGGAGTCTTTACTGTCTCTATCCCCATGCGTACTCGTAATGCCAATCCAAATTTACTTAGTCACTTGGGCTTAAGCGATAACCGTTGGGGTCTTTGCGCATTTTTTGACAAGGATCATGGTCTGGGTGAGTCCAATAGCCTTGCCTGGATCGAAAAGATTCTTGCCGAAAATCATGTCCAGCATATTGATGGCGAGATTTGGCTACAAACTTTTCCCAGGGTGTTGGGCTATGTTTTTAATCCAGTGAGCTTTTGGCTCTGTACACGGGCTAATGGCAAAGTACAGGCCGTGTTAGCAGAGGTTAACAATACCTTTGGTGAACGCCATTGTTATTTGCTTTACAAAGATTCTGGGGAGGCGCTTCGTTCTGGTGAAACACTCACTAGTAAAAAGGTATTTCACGTTTCACCATTTTGCGATGTAAGTGGTGACTATCATTTCCGCTTCTTATTCCCACAAGATAGTACTAGCGGCAATAACAGCGTCTGCCGCATAGAGTTACACGAAGATGGGCTGCCCCTTATCAATACTAGTATTAGCGGCACTAGCCGCCCACTAAGCCAGGCCAATGTCATGCTGGCGCTCATTCGCTACCCTCTAATGAGTTTAGGGGTGATTTTCCGCATACATTGGCAAGCATTGAAGTTATGGGTAAAAGGTGTACCCTTTCACTCAAAGCCTAAACCACCTGAACTTGAAGTTAGCAGATGAACCGCCCCGGACAATCCCTTCTCTCCAAACTCAATTTTTCTCGCCCACAAAGGCGGGATAGAACTATGCCGCAACACCAAATTAAGGCCAAGGCGCTTCTGACCCTCCTGACAAAGCTAAGCAGTGGTCATTTAAAACTCACTCTTCCCACTGGAGAAAAGCGCGAGTTTGGTATTCAAAGTGATCAATTGCATGCTGAAATCCACATCCTGGAGTGGTCAGTATTTAAAGAGATCATGTCGCATGGTGATATTGGTTTTGCTGAAAGCTATATCCAAGGAAAGTGGAATACTCCCGACCTCAAAGTATTGCTTGAGCTTGCAATACGCAATCGAACTATTTTAGAAAAAGCCATCTATGGCAATTGGTACGGCTCTATCTTTTATCGCCTAAAGCATTGGCTACGGGATAACAGTAAAGCAGGAAGTCGCAAGAACATTCATGCGCATTACGATTTAGGAAATGCGTTCTATACCCTCTGGCTTGATCCCACTATGAGCTACTCTAGCGCTTGGTTTTCAGAGGGCGATAAGCAATCCTTAATGGATGCGCAACGCGCAAAGATTAGACGTATTCTCGAATCACTTCAGACAAAGCCGGGAGATCATGTTTTAGAAATCGGCTGTGGCTGGGGTGGAGTGATGGAAGAGTCCCTCAGAAATGATAGGGCGATTACTGGTCTAACACTCTCTACAGAACAAAAAGCATTTGCAGAAAAGCGTCTATTAGCGGTTCAAGCAGAGACTTCTAACCCACCCTCTTTTGAGGTGCGATTACAGGACTACCGCGATTGCCAGGAAAAATTTGATGGTATTGCTTCTGTTGAAATGTTTGAAGCAGTTGGCGAGAAATATTGGCCAGAATATTTTGAAACTATTGCCCATTGTTTAAAAGCAGGGGGTAAAGCCTGCATTCAAACGATCGTGATTGCAGAAGATCTATTTGATCGCTATCGTCGCAATACCGACTTCATTCAACAGTACGTCTTTCCTGGGGGCATGTTGCCCTCTAAAGCGAGCTTTAAGGCAAGTGCAGCCAAAGCAGGATTAAGAATCGAACAAGAATTTGCCTTTGGCCCTGATTATGCAAAGACACTTTGTCTCTGGAGAGATAGCTTTAATCAAAAACTCCAAGAGGTACGTCAATTAGGATTCGATGAAGCCTTTATTCGCCTTTGGAACTTCTATCTCATGTATTGTGCTGCCGGCTTTACAGAGCGCAATATCGATGTAGTGCAATTTACCCTTAGCCATCAACCTTCACAAGCATCCTCTGATGCGCTGAGCGCATGAAACAACAAGGTATCGAACACTTCTCAGGAAAAAGAGTCTGGGTCATTGGTGCCTCTAGTGGTATAGGTGAGGCTTGTGCAAAGGCACTCTTAAACAAAGGTGCAAAGGTAGCACTTTCTAGCCGAAGAGCTGAACGATTAAATCAAATTGCCCTGAATGGAGATAGTGGGCAGACTTTAGTTATTCCACTGGACGTTACTGCTGATGAACAACTCCAAGATGGCTACAAAACTATTTTGAGCGCCTGGGGTGGAATCGATCTTCTTCTTTTTGTATCAGGCATGTATGTGCCTCTTCGCGCAGATAATTTCGATATCAAGGTTGCAGAAAAAACGATTGATGCAAATCTTTTGGGACCCATGAGAGCGGTTGCATTAGTGATGCCAGAGATGTTGAAGGCTCGCTCAGGGCACATCGCCATTGTTGGAAGCGTGGCAGGTTACAGCGGCCTTCCAAAAGCCTTGGCATATGGCCCAAGCAAGGCTGCCATCATCAATTTTTGTGAGAATTTATATTACGACTTACTCCCCACAGGAGTTTGCGTACATATGATCTCTCCAGGATTTGTGGCCACTGAGGCTACCGCTCAAAATGATTTTGAAATGCCAGCTCTTATTAGCGCAGAACAAGCAGCTGATGAGATATTAATGGGTATTCAGAAGGGAGAATTTGATATTCACTTCCCTAAGCGATTCTCAAGATTCTTAAAGTTCCTCAGAATCTTGCCTTACCCAATTTACTTTTGGATTGTGCGCCGCTTCGTCAAAATTTGAGCGGCGCTATAGCAATAGCTTCGGATGAATTTATTGCTTGTACTTATCTTTACGAATTTTCTCTTCCAAGTAATCCATTACAGCGATTGCTTTAGCTTTAGATCCAGCGATAGATGGTGATGTTACGTATTTGCCTTGCATCACAATTGTCGGTACCCCATCTATGCGATAAGCTTCTGTCAATTGCTTAGCAGCACGTGCTTTAGAAACAACTGCAAAAGAACGATAACTTGCCAAAAAGGTATTGCGATCAATGCCTTGGGATGCAACCCAATCAGCGATTTCCGACTCCGTTAGAAAGCGCTTATTTTCTTTATGCATTGCATACATCACCTTTTCGTTCAGAGCATCAGCCTTACCCATGGACTCAAGCGCGTAATACATCTGGCTGTGTGGCAGGAAGTCATCGCGGAAGGCTACTGGAACTCTTTTGAAGACGACATCTTTAGGTTGACGTTTTACCCAGGCGCTGAGCTCAGGCTCAAAGTCGTAGCAATGAGGGCAGCCATACCAAAAGAATTCAATAACCTCTACTTTTCCTTTAGTTTCTACCGGTTGTGCAATTGGCAAAATACGGTAATCAAAACCTTCTTCAATTTTTTGACCTTGAGCACTAGCAAAGCCACTTAATGAAAGAAGTGCAAATAATGTAATGAATCTTTTGCTTAATGAAATCATGATTTACTGGATTTAATCAAAGTTGGTTTAATTCCTATACCACTCAATTTATCACGCACTGAGTTGCTCTCATCAACACTGTTATATGGACCTACACGAACCCGCCAAAGGGTATTGCCATCGCTGGTAACTTCACTTAACTGAGCCTGTATTCCCTGGATAGCCAAATTGGCTTTTTGGGCATCCGCATCAGCGCGCTTTGTAAATGCACCCACTTGCAAGAAATAGATAGCGTCTGATTTGGCTGCAGGGGATACATCTGTTGGCTTATCGGCAGTTTTCTTGCCATTAACTAAATCACCAATTGGGTCTGCTGAAGCAGGTGCAGGTAATTTACCCTGAAGCGGTTTATTAAGATCAACCGGTTCAGCTGGTGCAGTTACTTCACCCTCAGCAGGCGTAGCAGAGGGCTTAATAGTCAACGGCAAACTAGGGGCACGCATCCCCGGTCTTTCTTGCGGGGTATTTTTGGAAAGATAAAAGGCGATAACAAAGGCGATGCCGAGGCCCGCACCTAAACCCAAAATAAAGCCGAGGATAGTGCCGCCGTATTGGGAATTTTGCTGATTCGGTGTTTTCATCATTTCCTCATATTACATCTTCACTTCATGCCTAGCTATTACATCTTAAAAGGCGCTGATACCCCGAGTACTTTTAAGCCATTTTGCAGAACCTGGCGTGTTGCCAACAGCAATGCAAGGCGTGCTTGCTTCAAATGTTGATCGTCAACTAATACGCGATCTGCGTTATAGAAGGTATGGAAATCGCCCGCTAAATCACGCAGATAAAAAGCCAATGCATGCGGCGCCAATTCTTCAGCGGCAGCCGTAAGCACCTCTGGATATTCTGCTAAGCGACGCAACAGATGATCGGATGCCTTACTTTGGAGAAGCGATAGGTCTGCTTTAGCCAATTCCGATGCTTGACCACCCCACTGCTGCAGAATTGAGCTAATACGCGCATGCGCATATTGAACATAGAACACTGGGTTCTCATCGTTTTGCTGCAAAGCCAAGTCAATATCAAAAACAAACTCAGTATCTGCTTTACGTGAGATCAAGAAAAATCGCACAGCATCACGCCCGCGCTGCAAAGCAAACTCTCTTTCTTCGGCAGTCATCTCTGAAGTAACACCACCAGACCACTCAACTAAATCACGCACGGTTACATATGAACCAGCACGTTTAGAAATTTTTACTTCTTCACCATGACGCATCACAGTAACCATCTTATGCAAAACATATTCTGGATACATTTTAGGAATATCCCAACCACGCTTCTGTGCTACGCCCTGCAAGCCTGAACGAACTCGGGCAATCGTGCCATGGTGATCACTGCCTTGTACGTTAATGACTTTCTGAAAGCCACGCTTCCACTTGCTGGTGTGGTAGGCAACGTCAGGCACGAAGTAGGTGAAGCTACCATCCGACTTACGCATGACGCGGTCTTTGTCGTCACCATCATCCGTACTCTTCAACCATAGAGCACCTTCGGATTCATAGGTCTTACCGATGCTTTGTAAATCACTAACAATTTGTGCAACGCTACCATCGGTATACAAAGAAGACTCTAAGTAATAGCAATCGAATTTAACGCCAAAGGTCTTTAAATCAATATCTTGTTCATTGCGCAAATAGGCAACTGCAAATTGACGAATGGCTTCAATGTCATCTTTAAATTCTGGAGATGCTTTAAATGCTGCAGCAATCTCCCCAATATATTCACCGTTATAGGCTTGCTCAGGCCACTTGGCATCGCCAGGCTTTAATCCCGCTAAGCGGGCTTGAACAGATAAAGCCAAATTAGCAATTTGTACACCAGCATCGTTATAGTAAAACTCACGATGCACCTGAATACCCTGCGTTGCCAGTAAATTCGCTAATGCGTCACCTAGTGCAGCCTGTCTACCGTGACCAACGTGCAGCGGGCCGGTCGGATTAGCCGATACAAATTCAATCATCGCGCTTGTGGGCGAGCCATCGCTTGGGGCAGTCTCTCCAAAATGAGGGCCTGCAGAAAGTATTTCTTCTACTACAGCAGTCTTAGCTGCATTACTGAGGCGAAAATTAATAAAGCCGGGGCCAGCGATTTCACAGGATGCAATAAGCTGACTGAAGCCTGCTTGCTGCTGCAAGCGCTCCACCAGAGCTTGCGCCAGCTCGCGTGGATTGAGCTTCCAGGCCTTGGAGAGCTGGAGTGCAATGTTACAGGCGACATCCCCGTGATCAACAGCCTTGGGGCGCTCTAGGCGTGGGGTAGGCGCCTCTCCTAGGCCACGCTCCTGTGCCAAGCCAGCAAGCGCAGCGCTCAGCATTTCAATTAAACGATTTTTATTGGTAGACAACATAGATAAGTGAGTTTATCAGGTGGTAAGCTATCGAAATGATCTATCAATTTCGCTCAAAGGCTGGTCCAGATGTCATCATGCTGGCGGATCTGACTAAACGAATTTTTGATATTTTAGGGCGTACTCTAGAACCTCGCGGCATCCTGACTGTGGAGCAACTTCCAGCCCTGATTACCGCACTGGAAACCGCCATCCTAAAAGATCTCGAGGAAAGGGCTAAGGCAAATGATGAAGCCGAGAATGGCGCTGAGAAGCCCAAGCTAGCCGATCGTCTTGGACAGCGAGCCTACCCATTCCTAGAGCTGATGAAGCAGGCTAAAGCGAAAGACGAACCCGTTATGTGGGGCGTTTAATCTATCAAGCTCGCTAGCTGGCGACGGGTATCTTCAATACTTTGACCGCGGCGTTTGGCTAAGTCTTCAACCTGATCATCCGATAGCTTGCCTACATTAAAGTAGCGCGCATCCGGATGCGCCAAATAGAAACCGCTCACGCTAGAAGCTGGATTCATGGCCATCGACTCAGTGAGCGTCATGCCAATATCTTCAGAGCCAATCACACGTAACAAATCTTCTTTGACCTCATGAGCTGGACAGGCTGGGTAACCAGGTGCTGGACGAATACCGCGATATTCCTCATTAATCATCTGATCATTAGTCAAAATCTCGTCAGTTGCGTAACCCCAAAGATCAGTACGAACGCGATAGTGCATTAATTCAGCAAAAGCCTCTGCTAAGCGATCTGCTAAAGCCTTCAACATAATGGCACTGTAGTCATCATGTTTCGCCTGAAATTCAGCAACTTTCTTTTCAACACCATGACCAGTAGTAACTGCAAAACAGCCAAGGTAATCAGAAACGCCAGACTCTTTTGGCGCAACGTAATCAGCCAAGCAGCGATTGGGTCTACGTACGCCATCCACTACAGGACGTTCTGATTGTTGACGCAAGTTGTGCCATACAAATAAAGGATGCTGACGTGCTTCATCGCTATACAGAACAATATCGTCACCTACTGTATTGGCTGGATAAAACGCAACTACTGCATCGGCTTGTAGCCATTGTCCCTTAATGAGTTTGTCGAGTAAGGCTTGCGCGTCTGCATACACTTTACGCGCCTCAACACCAACCACTTCATCATCCAAAATTGCTGGGAACTTACCTGCCAAGTCCCAAGTCTGAAAGAAAGGTGTCCAATCGATATATTTAGCTATATCACCAAGTGCAAAGTTTTTAAATATGCGACGGCCAATAAACTTTGGCTTCTCGGGAACATAAGCAGACCAATCAATCATTTCGCGATTCTTACGCGCAGCTGCTAAAGAGATGGTTGGCGCAGCTTTCTTATTGGCATGCTGTTCACGAATGCGCACATAGTCATCACGCATATCTTGAATAAATTTCTTGGAGCTTTCATCTGAAAGCAAGCTAGAGGCCACAGATACTGAACGGGATGCATCCGGCACATACACCACTGGACCATCATAGTGAGGCGCAATCTTCACGGCAGTGTGAACACGTGAGGTTGTTGCGCCACCAATCATCAAAGGAATTTGACGCTCTCGGAACCAATCATCCCGCTGCATCTCTTGTGCAACGTAAGTCATCTGTTCTAAAGAAGGTGTAATCAAACCAGATAAACCAACAATATCGGCATTCTCTTCCTTGGCGCGCTTAAGAATCTCCGCACAAGGAACCATCACACCCATATTAGCTACTTCAAAGTTATTACATTGCAGCACCACGGTCACAATATTTTTACCGATATCGTGTACGTCACCTTTAACGGTGGCCATGACAATCTTGCCCTTAGCTTTGGCTTCGCCACCTGCTGCAATATGTTGACGCTTTTCTTCCTCAATGTAAGGAATCAAAATAGCAACCGCCTGCTTCATCACCCGCGCACTTTTGACCACTTGAGGCAAGAACATCTTGCCGGCGCCAAACAAGTCGCCAACGACGTTCATCCCGTCCATGAGCGGGCCTTCAATCACCTCAATTGGTCTGCCACCCGCGCCCATGATTTCAGCGCGCAACTCTTCAGTATCTTCTTCAATAAAAGTAGTAATACCATGCACCAGGGCATGCGTTAGGCGCTCACGCACTGGAGCTTCTCGCCACACTAGGTTCTCGACCTGCTTGGCGCCACCGCCCTTAAATAGATCGGCAATATCGAGCAAACGCTCAGTTGGTGTTTTACCCTCTTTTTCTTTAAAGCGATTGAGAACAACGTCCTCAACACGCTCACGCAACTCAGGATCTAAATCGGCATAGACGCCTAATTGACCAGCATTCACAATACCCATGTCCATACCAGCCTGAATGGCGTGATACAGAAACACCGTGTGAATCGCTTCGCGGACACGATCATTGCCGCGGAATGAGAAGCTTACATTGGAAACACCACCACTTACTTTGGCGCCCGGCAGATTTTCTTTAATCCAGCGAGTCGCATTAATAAAGTCGACCGCATAGTTGTCATGCTCTTCAATACCAGTAGCGATTGCAAAAATATTCGGATCAAAAATAATGTCTTCAGCAGGAAAGCCAATTTCATTTACCAAGATCTCATAGCAACGCTGACAGATCTCTGTCTTACGTTTAAATGTATCCGCTTGTCCTGCCTCATCAAATGCCATCACCACGGATGCGGCACCATAACGACGAATTAGGCGCGCCTGATGTCTGAAAGGCTCTTCGCCCTCTTTTAGGGAGATTGAGTTAACAATAGGCTTACCTTGAATACATTTCAAACCCGCTTCAATGACGCTCCATTTAGAGGAGTCGATCATGATTGGAACGCGTGCAATATCGGGCTCGGATGCAATCAAGTTCAAGAAGCGTGTCATCGCCGCCTCTGAATCAAGCATCGCTTCATCCATATTGATGTCGATAACTTGTGCACCATTCTCAACCTGCTGACGCGCTACTACGAGCGCTTCATCAAATTGATTATTCAAAATCATGCGAGAAAATGCTTTTGATCCTGTGACATTAGTTCGCTCGCCTATATTGACGAAGCCAACATTGGCAGTCACGTTAAATGGCTCAAGCCCTGAAAGCTTCATTGCTGGTATTACTTTTTTCTCTATCTTACTCATGACAAAGCCTCTGCATTCTCGCGATAAAAGGCGCGAGGCTTGCGTTTGGCAACAGCGTTAGCAATTGCGCGAATGTGATCAGGCGTAGTACCGCAGCAACCACCAACCAAATTAACTAAACCGTCTTTAGCAAAACCATCAACTAAGCTAGAAGTAATTTCAGGCGTCTCATCAAAGCCAGTATCACTCATCGGATTAGGCAAGCCTGCATTGGGGTAGCAGGAAACTGCGGCATCGCAGATGCGTGCGAGCTCTGCAATATAAGGGCGCATTAGTGCGGCACCTAATGCACAGTTCAAACCGAAAGTGAGGGGCTTAATGTGGCGCAAGCTATTCCAGAATGCTTCCACTGTTTGACCAGACAAAATACGACCAGATGCATCTGTCACTGTTCCAGAAATCATCACAGGCAAGCGTTCGCCAGTCTCTTCAAAAAATTCATCGAGGGCAAACAATGCTGCTTTAGCATTGAGGGTATCAAAAATAGTTTCGACTAAAAATAAATCCACGCCACCAGCAAATAATCCTTCGATCTGCTCACGATACGAAGCACGCAAAGCATCAAAGGTTACATTGCGCGCACCTGGATCATTAACATCCGGTGAAATACTTGCCGTCTTTGGTGTAGGCCCGATCGCGCCCGCAGCAAAACGCGGTCTTTCTGGGGTGCTGTATTTTTCACAAGCTGCACGCGCTAATTTGGCGGAGACCTCATTCATCTCACGAGCCAAGCCGGCCATTTTGTAATCTTCTTGAGCAACTGAGGTTGCGCCAAAAGTATTGGTTTCAATAATGTCCGCGCCAGCATCTAAATACTGCTCATGAATCTTGCTAATAATTTGTGGCTGAGTCAAAACCAAGAGCTCATTGTTGCCTTTGATATCCCCAGGGTGATCAGCAAAACGGATATTTCCTGGTAAGCCGCGATAGTCAGCTTCGGTTAACTTGTATTGCTGAATCATGGTGCCCATGGCGCCATCCAAAATAAGGATGCGCTGCTTTAATAGCTCAGGAAGCTTTTGACCGCGGGTATAGGGCTGGGACAAACCATTAGATTGCATTGTTAAACCGGGGATAATCTCTAGAATCCCTTATTCTATTGGAAAAGCCACTTTTCATTTACCTCGGAGCCCTTATGTTTGGAACTATTCCAGAATTCAATCAAAGCCTAGATATGTTTAAGACCATGTGGGGACAAGGTGCCGCAGGTCAAGCAGGGCAATTCCCCTTTACGGCAGATGCCTCTAAGGCTGCCGGCGGCTTTGCTTCAGCTTTTCCTGGCTTAGATGTGGATGAGCTTGAAAAGCGCATTAAAGACCTTAAAAGTGTCGAAAACTGGCTCAATTTGAACCTCAACATCCTCAAGTCGACCATTCAGGGGCTAGAAGTTCAGCACGCCACCATGATGGCCCTTAAGTCCTTTGGCGATGCTGTCTCAGCAGCTAGTTCAGCAGCCAGCTCACCAAGCACCCCCAAAGAAGAGCCTAAGACTAAAACGACTAGCGCTAAACCGCGGAAAACCGCAACACGCCGTCCTCGCAAAGTTGGCGATGCAACTTTCCTCGACGAAGTAGGTAATTCAGATGAGCAATAGCCTCGCCCATCGCAAACGTGAGTTGATGAATATCTAGTTCACGTTTAAATAAAACCGGCACAATCTCTCTAGCATGTGCCGGTTTTTTACATGCACTCAAGGTATCGGCCAAGCGATCATCATGATGGGCTTTGAGTTGCGCAACACGCGGCCTGATTCCGGTAAATGGTTTGCCATGGGATGGAAGTACTAAGGCATCCTCAGGTAACGCTAAATATTTTTCGATAGATTCTAAATACAATCCCAGAGGATCCGCATCCGGATCAGCGTCATAAACACTCACATTCGTCGAGATGCGTGGCAACAACATGTCTCCAGAGATCAACACTCCTAGTTCTTTGCAAAAAAGAGAAGCATGTTCAGGCGCATGTCCATAGCCCATGATGAATTGCCAAGCACGACCACCAATCGAAATCGATTCGCCATCAATAATGCGACGATATTGACGTGGTACCCCAGGAACCATATTGCTGTAGTAATTTGAACGCCCCCGAATTTTTTCTAAGTCCTCAGGAGTTGTTAAGCCATGTTTTTGAAAATGATCTGCAGAACCACCGCTACCTGCACGTGAACCAACTGCAGCACCACCCTCTTTGCAACTTAACCATTGAGCAGTTAAATAATCTGTCATAGAAATCCACATAGGGACATTCCACTTCTCGCATAGCCACTGCGATAAACCCACATGGTCAGGATGCATGTGGGTCACAATGACACGCAAGACTGGCATGCTCTCTAGCTGGGTAGCAAACACCTGCTCCCACGAAGCCTTTGTCTCATCATTGGCGATACCACAGTCCACAATCGTCCACCCCGCAACACCATCAATCTCATCGCGTAATAGCCAAAGATTAATGTGATCCAAAGCAAAAGGCAGGCGCATTCTGATCCAGCGAACACCAGGCGCAACCTCGATTGTGCTGCCCACTTCCGGAAGCAGGTCACCTAATGGATAATGAACAGTAGCTTTTGCACTTGCATGGTTTTGAGTGTTCATGGCTTCGTATTATTTAATTATTTTTACTTCTAGGTTAGCTTTGACAACAGTTCCATCGCCCTGCATTAATTGGTGTGACATGAATCCTGAAAATGGTTACTGTCGTGGGTGTTATCGTACCTTGAATGAAATCGCTGACTGGTCAGAACTAACGAATCCTGAAAAACTTGAGGTTTTGGCCGAACTACCTAGTCGAAAACCCCAAGCATCACAGTAAAACTAATATTTATTTCTTTATTTATTGACGTCGACAATCAAACGTCCACGAACATTACCCGCCATTAATTCTTGTGCGTATTTGATCGACTCCTCAAGCGTAATCTCATGTGAGATTTCATCTAAAGTTTTCAAATCCACTAACTTACTTAATTGCTCATAGGCAGCAATGCGTTTTGCACGTGGCACAGTCACGCTATTGATGCCATACAAAGTTACGCCACGCAAAATAAATGGCGCAACCGAAGAAGGAAAATCCATGCCCTGAGCTAATCCACAGGCTGCAACTGCACCATCACTCTTAGTCTGTGCACAAGCGTTAGCTAAAGTATGGCTACCTACGCTGTCAACCACAGCAGCCCAACGCTCTTTTGCCAACGGCTTACCAGGAGCAGATAAAGTAGCGCGATCAATGACTTCGGCTGCACCCAATTTCTTTAAGTAATCCGCCTCAGCCATACGTCCTGTGCTGGCAACCACTGTGAAACCAAGCTTACTCAGGAGCGCAATTGCAAAGCTACCAACGCCACCAGCTGCGCCAGTCACCAAGACCTCGCCATCACTAGGCTTAAGTCCATGCTTTTGTAATGCCATGATGCAGAGCATGGCGGTATAGCCTGCAGTGCCAATGGCCAATGCTTGTTTGGCTGTAAATCCCTTTGGTAGAGGAATCAGCCAATCAGCCTTGACACGAGCCTGTTGACCCAAGCCACCCCAATGCCCTTCACCCACTCCCCAGCCATTGAGAAGTACCATATCGCCTGCCTTGAAGTCAGGACTAGAGCTTTCCATCACTTCACCAGCAAAATCGATACCCGGCACCATTGGAAAGCTTCGAATGACTGGACCTTTGCCAGTAATGGCAAGGCCATCCTTATAGTTGAGCGTGGAATACAGGACTTTTACACGAACATCGCCCTCTGGGAGGCTGGCCTCATCTACCTGGGCTAACTCTGCGCGATAACCCTGATCATCCTTATTTACCAATATTGCTTTAAACATGTCTCTTCCTTTTAGAACGAGGTATTTTCCCCGCAACAATTGCCTAATAGGTTTATCCTAACGAGCATTGCTGATTATGGAGGTTTCCATGAAAAAAATTCTACTATTAACTACGATTTCTGGCTTGCTGCTCTCTGGCTGTTATTTCACCCAAATTAACATGTCCATGGGCAATATGCGCCTTATTTCCTCTAGCGCTGCGCCACAGGATGTCATGGATTTCGCCACCAAGACCTGTAAAGACGATTTTTATGAGGGAGCCAGCTTTCTATCAAAAGCAGGTAAAGAATATCGCTTCAAGTGCGTAAAAGCTGAAGAAAACGAAATCTTGATTCCTATTCCTGGCACAACAATTACCGCTACAGCAAAAGCTGAAGCCAAATAAGTAAAGACTAATGACTCCATTCACCTCACAAGAGCTACGCAAAGGTTTTGCATCATTTGCTACTGGGGTCACTGTCATTACCTGCCTCGATGAGGAAAACAATCCTCATGGCATTACGATTAGCTCCTTTAATACCGTCTCGCTAGAACCCCCGCTGATTCTCTGGAGTCTAAAGAAGCATTCGCGGCTAATGCCTTGGGTTGAGCTTGGCAAGAAACATCTCATTCACGTTCTAGAGCGCTCTCAAGAGAATTTAGCAATGCACTTTGCCACAGTGAAGACCGATCAATTTAAGACGGTGGATCACAAGCTGGCGGCTAGCGGACTTACCCAGATTGATCATTGCGTTGCTTATTACGAATGTGAAACTGTTTGCGTTCACATTGGCGGCGATCACAACATCATTGTTGCCAAAGTAATTAACTTAAAAAATCATCCTGAACGAGAGCCGCTCATTTTTGCGCGCAGCCAATTTATTGGCCTTGATTTCTCGGAAACTAAAGCTAGCTAATTCGAATTAATCTCACAAGGAAATGCCATGATGCGTTTATGGGGTCGTAAAAGTTCTATTAACGTTCAAAAAGTATTGTGGTGCCTTGCTGAGCTTGGACTAAAAGAAGGCAAAGACTTTGAACGTATCGATGCCGGCCTTCAATTTGGAATCAATAACACGCCAGAGTTTTTAAAACTCAATCCCAATGGCTTAGTGCCGACGCTACAAGATGGAGAAGTAGTGCTTTGGGAATCTAATACCATCATGCGCTACTTAGCCCGTCAGCATGATCAGGCTGGGCGCTTTACTACTGATATCAGAACTCAGTACGAATCCGAGAAATGGATGGATTGGCAATTGGGTACGATGTGGCCAGCGCTACGGATTGCATTTCTGGGCCTCACCAGAACACCAGAGGAGGAACGTAAATACGAATCCATTCTCAAGGGATATCAAGAAACTAATCGACTACTGGGATTACTAGATCAAACATTATCTAAGAAAAGCTATTGCGCGGGAAATCAATTTCAGGCTGGCGATATTGTTCTAGCTCTGTGTGTCAGCCGTTGGATTCTTCTAAATCAGACCTTTCCACAACATACTGGCGAGCGTGCAGTCCTTAAGAATATTGATGCTTGGATGAAGCGATTAGAAAGAGAAACCTGCTTTAACGATATTGTTGAAAAAGAACTCAATATCGTTAAATAGTTTTTCTTTTACTCGTTACTGTTGTTTAAATTTCTTGGCGTGGTGATCAGCGCCAATAAATAAGTACATTGCCGGCACCACAAAGAGTGTGAACAATGTCCCGATCGATAGGCCTGTAAAGATCACGATACCCATTGATTTACGCCCTGCAGCACCAGCTCCTGAAGCGATCACCAAAGGAAGTACCCCTAAAACCATCGCAGCAGTCGTCATCAAAATAGGGCGTAAACGAACGCTACTTGCCTCAACGATGGCATCGAGTTTACTGCGGCCGGCCTCCTGAAGTTCATTAGCAAACTCCACAATCAAAATACCGTGCTTACTAATCAAACCCATGAGCGTGACCAGCCCAACCTGTGTATAAACGTTCAGGGTCGTGAACCCCAGATTAATAAAGATCAAGGCGCCAAATAAGGCTAGTGGCACAGAAACCAAAATTACAATCGGGTCACGGAAGCTTTCAAACTGTGCCGCAAGTACCAAGAACACAATCAGAATCGCAAAGAACATGGTGACTAAGAAGCCGCCAGACTCAGCCATAAATTGGCGTGAAGGGCCGGCGTAGTCCATGCTATAGCCATTAGGTGCAACCTCTTTCAAGGTCTGGCGCATGAACTCCAATAAATCGGCCTGCGAAATAAATGGGGTGCTCACACCCGAGATCGTCGCAGAGTTTAATTGCTGGAAGTGATTAATCGACTGCGGCACAACTCTTTGCTTGATTGTTGCGATAGTACGTGCCTGAACCATAGCGCCACTTGGCGTACGAATATAGTAGTCCAAGATTTGATCAGGGTTCAAACGATCAACTTGTTTGACCTGTGGAATCACGCGGTAAGAGCGTCCAGCTACTGAGAAGTAATTAACGTAACCACCACCTAATGCCGCAGAGAGTGCTGCGCCAACTTGTTGCTGAGTCATGCCTAAAGCCGCTACTTTTTCTCGATCAATCTCCAATACATCTTGTGGCTTATCAATCTTGAGATCAGAATCCACGAAAAAGAAATTGCCACTGCGGCGTGCTTTATCAAGGACTGCTTGCGACACTTCATTTAAAGCCGCATAAGATTCGGTGGTATTGATGACTACCTGTACTGGTAAGCCTTGCGCTCCCGGTAATGCTGGAAATTGAAAGGCTGCAACGCGTGCGCCTGCAATGCTATTCCACTTCTGCTGCATATCTTCTTGGAACTTGGTTGCATTGCGATTGCGTTCACCCCAGTCTTTAAGCAAGATACCGCCAAAACTAGATGTTGGACTCGTAATCTGAAAAGCCTGTTCGTATTCTGGTTCTGCGGCAGCAATCGCGTAGATTTGATCTGCATAAGTCTGCATTTGATTAACCGTACTATTGGGAGGCCCTGATGCTTGCATCAAAACGATTCCTTGATCTTCTGTTGGCGCTAGTTCTCCCCACGCAGTTGCATACAAATAGGCAACCCCACCTAATAGAATGACACCCATCACGATGATGACTTGCCATGTACTTAAGAGGTCACGCAAAGTTGTTTGATAGCTGTGATGTACTTTATCGAAAATGCGATCAATCTTTTGTACAAACGGTGAGGCCTCTTGCTCTTCGGTAAAGATGCGAGAACACATCATGGGTGACAGCGTTAAGGCAATTAATCCCGAAACGGCTACAGCACTAGCCAAAGTAAATGCGAATTCAGTAAATAGCGCACCTGTTAATCCACCCTGAAAGCCAATCGGGATATACACCGCAATCAGCACTACGGTCATTGCCAAAATAGGTCCGCCTAATTCGCGGGCAGCGATTAAAGAAGCCTCTAGCGGAGACTTACCCTCTTTCATATGACGGTCAACGTTCTCCACCACAATGATGGCGTCATCAACCACCAATCCAATTGCCAATACCAAAGCCAAGAGGGTAAGCAGGTTAATTGAATAACCTAGAACTTGCATCAGAAAAAAGGTGCCAATCAATGACAGAGGCATTGCAATCACTGGAACAGCTACGGCACGAGCACTACCCAAGAAAAGGTAGATCACCACAGTCACAATCACTAAAGCCTCTAATAAAGTAGAGACCACTTCATCAATAGAGCTGGTAATAAATTTGGTGGAGTCGTAAACAATCTTGCCTGTCATGCCAATTGGCAATTGTTTCTGAATATCAGGCACCACATCTCGTACTCGCTGAGCCACATCTAATAGGTTAGCCTGAGGAGCAACCTTAATTGCAATAAAAACCGACTTCTTGCCGCTGAAAGCAACGTTAGTGTTGTAGTCCTCAGACCCCAAAGTGACTGTAGCCACTTGATCTAGGTAAACAATATTCACGCCATCTTTTTTAATGACCAACTTCCGAAACTCTTCAAGGGTATGCAAATCGGTTCCAGCAACCAGGTCAACCGATACCATCTCACCCTTAGTGCTGCCAACTGCCGATAGATAATTATTGGCTGCCATGGCGCTATAGACGTCGTCAGCACCCACACCCATACCAGCCATCTTCTCGCGGTCTAGCCAAGCACGTAAGGCAAACTTTCGACCGCCAGTGATTTCTGCATTCTGAACCCCCTCTACTGAGTCTAGTTTTGGCTTTACAACACGCAATAGATAATCGGTAATGGCATTGTTAGGAATTTCATCGCTATAAAAACCCATATACATAGCAGCAGTAGATTGACCAACCTGCACTGTCAAAATAGGTTGCTGCGCCTGAGGTGGCAGCTGATTCTTTACTGCGCTAATTTGAGTCTGTATCTGCGTTAATGCCGCGTTGGAGTCATAGTTCAACTTCAATGTTGCAACAATAGTCGAAACCCCGCTCACGCTGGCGGATGATAGGTAATCAATACCTTGTGCCTGAGCTATTGAAGCCTCCAAAGGCTGAGTAATAAAGCCTGCAATTGTTTCAGGATCGGCGCCATAGTAGGCCGTAGTAATTGTCACAATCGCATTTTGCGTTTGCGGATATTGATTTACCGGCAAAGAACCAATTGCCTTCAGACCAAATACTAAGACAAGAGCGCTCACCACCAGGGAGAGCACCGGTCTACGGATGAATATGTCAGTCCAATTCATCTGCTATTTATTCCTGCGGCTTTGGATCAGGTGAGTTTGCTGGCTGCACCTTGTTATTAATAATCAGTGGAGTGCCATTCTTAAGCTTCAGCTGGCCACTGGTAACAACCGTTGCACCTTCATCAACACCCTTCAAAATAGCTACTTGATCGCCGCGAGTTAATCCAGTGATTACAAATACCTGTTGCGCTTCAAGGGCTGGGTTACCTTGTTTATCTTTTTTGCCAGTTGGCTTAGCAATAAAGATGGTTGATCCGTAGGGGTTATAGGTTACTGCCGTCTGCGGCAAGGTCAGGTACTTCGCTTGATCGCCCAGCTTGATATTTACATTAGCAAACATGCCCGGCAGAATTTTCTTATCTGGATTTGCGAGCTGCGCCTCTACCTGAATATTACGAGTGTTGGTATCTACTTTTGGACTAACCGCTGTAATCTTGCCGGTAAAGCTGGCGTCCTTAAATGCATCTGTTGTCACGATAACTTCTTGGCCAACCTGAATTTGCTCAGCATTATTTTGTGGCAGGTTGAAATCTACAAAAATTGGATCAAGAGTTTGCAGTGTGAGTAGCTTATCGCCAGGATTAACATACTGGCCTGGATTAATCGACACGATACCAACACGCCCACTAAATGGTGCTTTGAGATTTTTCTTTGCTACTAATGCTATTTGCTGCTCAACCTGAGCTTGTTTAGATTTAGAATCGGCCGCGCTTGTATCAAATACGTTTTTACTAATTGCCTGAATCGCTAACTGCTGTCTATCGCGCTCGTTGATTACCTTTGCGAGATCAGCCACTGCTTTTAAAGAATTTAACTGAGCAATATCAGATGCATCATTCAATTTGATGAGGAGCTCGCCTTCTTTAACATCCTGGCCAGACTTTACAGGTACTGATTGCACTAAGCCTCCCAGCTCCGTGCTGAGTTCAACGCCTCTAAATGCACGGACATTGCCAACGCTCGTTAACTTTGGCTGCCATTCAGAAGTAGTAACGACCAGCGTAGATACTGTTGCAGGCGGCAAACCCATGCCAGCAATGAAATGCTTAATCATGAATGTCTTCAACTGATTAAAAGCGAATATCAAACCCAACAATAGGAGTACTCCACAAAGCATGATGATCATGCGACGTTGCAGGGGCTCCATAGCCATTAACTTCTCATGCGCTTTAGTGCTGCGCCACTTTTGACCCATGCGTGCCCAAAAAGCCTTTGCTTTTGCCCAAAGAGCAATCACTCTCTCACGCAATTTCCATTCAATCGCCTTTCGTTGCATCCATGCCCATAAGGCAAGAATCAAAACAATAAGCTTGTTCTTAATTTTTTCCAGAAGTTTCATTTTGATCTTTGTTCGCTATGTCTTTTGGTTTAAATGCAGGGCCTTCACGATTCCACCAGCCACCGCCGAGCGCTGCAAATAAAGCTGCCGTATCCGAGAAGCGAGTTGCTTGTGCTGCAACGGATTTCACTTTTGCTTGTTGATACTGATTTTGGTAATAAAGAACTGCCAGATAACTCGCCGTACCAAGCTTGTACTGCTGCTGTACTAGGTCTAAAGTCTCATAGGCATAGCGCTCAGCATCAGATGCTGCCTTGAGTGCTTGCGCGCCAGTCTCGAGTGCGCGCAATGCGTTTGCTACTTCTTGAAATGCACTTAAGACTGTTGCTTGATATTGAAATGCTGCCAACTCATAGTTGGCAATCGCACCGCGACGCTGCGCCAACAAAGCTCCACCTTGAAAGAGGGGCTGTAAGATTCCCCCACCAAGAGTCCATAAGGCAGAGTTTGGCCCAAATAATCCATTTGAAGTTAATGCAGCTGCTCCAATCGATCCAGTAATATTAAATTGGGGCAATAAATTGGCTGTTGCAACACCCACAAAAGCATTCTGCGCCTTTAACTGTGCTTCGGCAGCGCGCACATCGGGACGCTGGCGTACTAAGCTTGATGGCACCGATAGAGGTAACTTTTCCGGCAATTGTAAATTTGCAAGATCAAACTTCGCAATATTGGCATTGCTTGGAATCTCTCCTACCAAGACCGCCAACTGATTGCGCGCAAATGCGAGATTTCTCTCATAATTAAATAGATCTACTTGAGAATTAGATACTAAGGTTCGTTGTGAAGTGACATCAACCTTAGAAACAGTACCAATCGCTAACTGCTTTTCCGTCACTTCAGCAAGATTAGTTTGGGCTTTCAGAATTTCTTCTGTAGCTTGCATCTGTGCTCGTAGTGCTGCCTCTTTAACAGCACTTGTCACTACGTTAGCAGTGAGTGAAAGATAGGCGCCCTCCAGCTGAAACTGTGCAACTTCTGCTTGAGCGCGAGCACCTTCAACCGCTCTACGTGCACCACCAAAGACATCCAACCTATACGTTACATTGACTGTAGCGTTGTATAGGTTATAAGTATCAGTGCCATAGTTCAAGCCATAAACGGCTGAAGGCTGTTTCTGTCTGATTGCGTTTGCACCAACACCAACCGCCGGAAAGTATTGGCTGCCAATTTGTGCGTTGACATTTTCTTGAGCGGCACGCAATGCTGCGTCAGCAGCACCTAAAGTTGGATTCTGCTCGAGCGCTCTTTTAATAAGTGCATCAAGTTCAGGAGATTTATAGAGTTCCCACCATTGCGCTTCAATCTCAGCACCTTCAACAAACTCTTGATTGCTACCCCCGGGAACACCAGGCGCAGTGACTAGCTTTTTAGATAAGGTAGTTTCTGTATAAGAAGAAGTCTTAGGCGCTTCAGGTTGCTTAAAGTCTGGCCCAACTACGCACGCAGACAGTGCGCCTGCACAAATCAACAGAAGCAAATGCAAACGGGAAAGTGGGGGTATCGATAAAAACATGAGTTGCAACAAATATCCTCTTTTACAGGAGTTATTTGAACACACAAATGCAACCAGGGCTTCGTAAAGCCCTGATTTATCTAATGAATTTTGTACACAACTTGATGCGAATGTCAAACAAGTGAAAATTTATTCGACCGTAACGCTCTTTGCTAGGTTTCTAGGCTTATCAACATCGGTGCCGCGCGCGCATGCGGTGTGATAAGCCAATAGCTGCAGAGGAACAACGTGCAATATTGGCGAGAGGTTGCCATAGTGCTCAGGCAACTTAATGACATGGATGCCGTCGCCACTAGAGATATGACTATCTTGATCGGCAAATACATAAAGTTTGCCGCCACGCGCTTTAACTTCCTGCATATTGGACTTTAGCTTTTCCAATAGAATGTTATTAGGCGCAATAGTAACCACGGGCATCTTATCTGTCACTAAAGCTAGCGGCCCATGCTTCAACTCACCAGCCGGATAAGCTTCAGCGTGAATATAAGAAATCTCTTTTAACTTCAATGCGCCCTCAAGCGCAATTGGGTAATGCATTCCACGACCAAGGAATAATGCATTTTCACATTTAGAAAAAGCATCGCTCCAAGCAATGATTTGCGGCTCAAGGGCAAGGACAGCATGAAGTGCTTTTGGTGAATGGCGCAATTCCCGTAGTAATTCTTTTTCTTTTTCAGCAGAAATTCTGCCATTGCGTTTTGCAACAGAAACCGCCAAAAGATAAAGCGCTAAAAGTTGTGTAGTAAATGCTTTGGTTGAAGCAACGCCAATTTCAGTGCCAGCCTTAGTCAAGAAATGCCAATCAGTTTCACGAACCATGGCACTACTTGCCACATTACAGATTGCTAAGGTGTACCTATGACCTAAGCTTTTGGCATGACGTAATGCTGCGAGAGTATCCGCCGTCTCCCCAGATTGTGAAACCACAACAATCAAGGTGTTTGGATTAGGCACAGTTGTGCGGTAACGATACTCACTTGCAATTTCTACTTGAGTTGGAATTCCTGCAATATCCTCTAACCAATATTTGGCAACGCATGCAGAGTAGTAACTTGTGCCACAGGCCAATATTAGAATTTGATCAAATGCTTTCCAGCCTTCTAGATTAGCCTCAAATAACTCCGGGCCAAAATGAGCGATATTGGCAAGCGTGTCGCCAATTGCTCTAGGCTGCTCAAATATTTCTTTTTGCATGTAATGCTGATATGGCCCAAGATCAACTGAGTCAGCCTGCGCTGGCATCGGCTTTAACTCTCTTTGAGCGGGCTTGCCAGCTTGATCAGTTACTGCAACGCTATCTGCTTTAAGCACAGCAACATCGCCCTCTTCCAAATACATCATGGAATGAGCGCGTCCCGCCAAAGCCAAAGCATCCGAAGCCAGGAAGTGTTCATGATCGCCAATAGCAACGACTAGAGGAGACCCAACACGGGCACCAACTAGCGTATTTGGATTATCTTGAGCAATCACAGCGATGGCATATGCGCCATGCAATTTAGGTAGCACTTCTTTTACTGACTGAACAATATCTTTTTGGCCACTGGCTACATATTGCTGATGAACTAAATGCGCAATCACTTCAGTATCCGTTTCTGAAGTGAACTCATAGCCAGCAGTTTTTAATTCAGTACGCAGGGTTTCATAGTTTTCGATAATGCCGTTGTGTACAACTGCAATTAAACCCCCAGAAATATGGGGATGTGCATTTTGCGTATCTGGCTTGCCATGAGTGGCCCAACGTGTGTGGGCGATACCCAAAGTACCGAAAAAATCTTTTCCTTGCTCACCTAACTCAGAAACACGCGCAGTAGTTCGGGCTCTTTCAATGGTGTGTTTTGCATCATCACAATTAATCACTGCAAAACCACAAGAATCATATCCGCGGTACTCTAGGCGGCGTAAGCCCTCAACCAAAACATCGACAATGTTTTTATGGGAGGCCGCGCCAACAATACCGCACATTATTTCTTACCCTTTGTAGTTTTTTTAACTGCTTTTTTCACAGTTTTCTTTGCTATTACTTTTTTGGTAGTCGCTTTTTTAGCTATAGCTTTTTTTGTTGGTGCTTTTTTGGCAGAAATCTTTTTTTCTTGCTTTACAGGGCGCTGCCATTGCAATGAAATTTGCTTTGCCCTAGATACAGTCAGTTGGTTTGCCGGCGCATCTTTAGTCAAAGTTGTGCCAGCACCCAATGTAGCGCCACGCCCAACACGTACTGGAGCAACTAGTTGTGTATCTGAGCCAATGAAAACATCATCTTCAATAATGGTCTGATGTTTGTTAACGCCATCATAGTTACAGGTAATGGTGCCAGCACCAATATTGACTCTTGAACCAACAATAGAGTCCCCAACATAAGCCAAATGGTTAGCTTTACTGTTAGCGGCAATTTTGCTGTTCTTCACTTCAACGAAATTACCGATATGTACATCATTTGCTAATTCTGCGCCAGGACGTAAACGAGCATAAGGGCCAATCAACGATTGATTGCCCACTTTTGCGCCGTCTACATGACTGTACGCATGAATAGTTACGCCTTTACCGATCACGCTATTACGAATAACACAATAAGGACCAATCTTTGTACCAGCGTCCAAAGTGACGCAACCTTCGAATACGCAACCAACATCAATTGACACGTCAGTACCGCACTCTAAGGTACCGCGCACATCTATGCGCGCTGGATCAGCTAGCGATACTCCCGCATCCATTAATTGATTAGCAATATTAAGTTGATGCACACGCTCTAGGGCGGCGAGTTGATCGCGGCTATTAACGCCCACAGTCTCAAACTCGTCATCAGCTTGCGTTGTCCGAATAGGGGCACCATCTTTAACTGCCATAGCGATGACATCAGTCAAGTAATACTCACCCTGCGCATTACTTGCACGCAAAGCTTTCAACCATTTCTTTAATGAATTCGTTGGCAAGACCATGATGCCGGTATTAATTTCTTGAATCTCTTTTTGTGCTGCTGTAGCGTCTTTCTCTTCAACAATCTCTTTTACAGAGCCGTCAGCATCACGCACGATACGGCCATAGCCAGTTGGGTTGCTCAGGTTCTGCGTCAACAAAGCTAAAGCAGAATCTTGTCCCCTGACGCCATCAGCCAATTTGACTAATTTAGCCAGCGTCTTTTTTGTAGTGAGCGGGACATCGCCATACAAAACTAATGTTGGCTCATAGAAATCTAATTTAGGTAGGGCTTGCAATAGCGCATGACCCGTTCCTTTTTGCTCAGCTTGGAGAGCGGTCGTCACCTTGCTAAAGCTTGGATCTTCCATGCTAGTGTTTGCTAAGAATAGTTTTACATCTGCTGCACCATGGCCAACAACAACCACTGGTCCACTTTTAGCTTGCTTACTTTGCAGTGAAAGCGCAGTAGCAAGAACATGTTGAAGCAGAGGTTTTCCTGCCAGGGTTTGCAGGACCTTGGGTAGGGCGGATTTCATCCGCTTTCCTTGCCCAGCAGCCAAAATGACGATATTCATAAAGGGGGATTATAAGTCGCCTGAATCATGGTTCCACAGGCTAATTCATCCAATTCAGCCTCATCAATTGCCTTGTCTCCAGAAGACCTGGCGGCAATACCTGATAACTCAGTGGAAATCTCCAGATTTTTGAAATCAAAAGCCTCACCATCCATTAAATGGGATGGCACGATGTGATGCATGGAGCGGAATAAGTTCTCCACCCTGCCCGGATGCTTCTTTTCCCAGTCGCGCAGCATTTCTTTCATCACTTGGCGCTGAAGATTGGGCTGACTCCCACATAAATCACACGGAATAATGGGGAAATTCATATCTGCCGCATAACGTTCAAGCAATTTCTCGGGGACATAAGCCAAGGGGCGAATCACAATATGCTTGCCATCATCTGAGCGCAACTTGGGCGGCATCCCTTTTAGCTTGCCCGCATAAAACATATTGAGCATCAAGGTTTCTAGAATATCATCGCGGTGATGGCCTAAAGCAATCTTCGTTGCGCCTAACTCATCTGCAACACGATACAAAATACCTCGGCGCAAACGTGAGCACAATCCACAGGTAGTTTTACCCTCAGGAATCACACGCTTCACAATGCTGTAAGTATCTTGCTCTTCGATATGATACTGAACGCCCAAGCTCTTCAAATAATTAGGCAATATTTCAGCAGGAAAGTTAGGCTGCTTCTGATCCAAGTTCACTGCAATAATTTCAAAATGAATCGGAGCGCGTTCACGCAACTTCATCAGAATATCGAGCATGGCGTAACTATCTTTTCCGCCTGATACACACACCATCACCTTGTCGCCATCTTCAATCATGCCAAAGTCACCAATGGCCTGACCTACTAAGCGACAGAGCTTTTTCTCTAGCTTATTTTCTTCAAAGACAACTTTACGAATATCGCCCATAAGAGTGCTTTTCTAATTCTTTTTTAAGAGGTCTTTATACGAAATACTTCAACACCCACGGAATGACAATCTGGATATACATCAGGCTTGGCTGTACTTACACGAGCTGCTAATACCTTTGGGTGAAGCAGCATTGCAGTCACAATGTCATCGCAAAACGTTTCCTGTAAATGTATATGGCCCCGAGAAGCCCTAGACTTGATGGTTTCACGCATAAAGTCATAATCCACTACTTCATCCAATTGATCGTTGGTTGGCGTATTTTTTTCCAAGGGAATATATAAATCCACATTGAGGACAACGCGTTGCTCTGCTTTTTTCTCAAAATCATGAACACCAATATTGATATAGATCTCATAGTCCTTGAGAAATAAGCGGCGACAGTCAACAAGAGCAGGATGAGAAAGAATAGCGTGCATGTATATTTACTTTTTAATAATACTTAATTGGTTTTGAACATCACATCACGTGATGATGGCAATAAATGTTGGCCGCCATCGACATATAAGGTGGTTCCGGTAATGGCGCTTGAGTCAGCCAAAAATACTGCTGCCTTTGCAATGTCTGCTGGCGTTGAGGATCTTCCTAGCGGCGTCATTTGATGCGCTTTAGAAAAACCATCAATCGTTTGATCGCCTGATGGTAGAGAAATTCCTGGCGCCAATCCAACTACTCGCAGATGCGGCGCAAAATCCATGGCCAACAATTCAACAGAAGAAAGTAATGCTGCCTTAGATAATGTGTAAGACAAATAATCTGGATTGGGGTTAATTAATTTTTGATCTAACAACTGAATCACTACTGGGATCACATCAAATTTATTTGGCTTGTTTTTTTGATACTCAAACATCAGTTGAGATAACAAAATTGGCGCCGTCAAATTGACCTGCATATGGTCTTGCAAAAGTTTCGCACTCAATGGGGTACTTGAATTGGCACGATCATATTCAAATATCGATGCGTTATTTACCAAGCAAGCTAAATTAGGAAAGGCTCTGCTCACAGCTAAGAAAAGATCTTTGGTGGCAGCCTCATCAGCCAAGTCCGCCTGGAAAGCTTGGGCTTTCACGCCCATCATTTCGATTTCCCTGATGGTTTCTTGGGCCTCTTGCTCAGATCGCCCATAATGAACGGCAACATCCCAGCCCTGACGGGCAAATTGCAAGGCAATTTCTCGACCCAGGCGCTTGGCAGCGCCAGTCACTAAAACTGCTTTCGATTGCTTGGATGGGGGTGTTGAACTAGGGTTCAATTAAATTCTCTTAGACTAGCGAGCTATGGATATTACCTTGACCAGCCTTGAAACGGAGCATAGTGCGCTTCTAAAGGCCAAAATAGCCTCTCAAATCGCCTCAAAGGGCGGCTGGCTGGCTTTCTCTCGCTATATGGAAATGGCTTTATATGAGCCGGGAATGGGCTATTACAGCGCTGGTGCTCACAAACTCGGGGCTGGCGGCGACTTTACTACTGCCCCAGAATTAAGCCCCCTCTTTGGCGCAGCTATTTGCTCAACCCTCCTACCGGTACTTGAGGGGCTCAAGGAAAAAGGTCTTCCCACTCAAATCCTGGAGTTTGGTGCTGGGACGGGCAAGCTCGCCACTTCAATACTCACTCGTCTTAATGATCTCGGCTTTCATTTGGATCGCTACGACATTATCGAAATTTCACCTGACTTAGCCCAAAGGCAGCTAGAAAGAATTGGAAGCTGCGTTGAGCCGCTCAATCTTAAGACGCAATTCAACTGGTTAACGGGATTGCCTGAAAATTTTAAAGGCATCATTCTTGCCAATGAAGTGATTGATGCTATTCCTTGTGATGCCATCATTTATCAAAATGGATTTTGGTATTGGTACGGCGTTGCATTTGAGAATGAAAAGCTGACCTGGAAAGTAGGTTCTCCAGTCGAACAACAATTGCTTCCTGAAAGCCTTCTCAGCGGCAACTTCTCTGAAGGTTATGTCACCGAACTACACGTGCCAGCAAATGCATGGATGCTACAGGTTGCAAAACATTTAGATGCTGGCCTATTCCTCACGTTTGACTATGGCTTTCCAGAAAGTGAGTATTACCACCCGCAAAGACTTGAAGGCACCTTAATGGCCCATCATCGCCACCATGCAATTCAAGATCCATTTTATCTACCCGGTCTTTGCGACTTAACAACTCATGTTGAGTGGTCTCAAATTGCTCGTAGCGCGCTGGCTGAAAATGTAGATGATGTATACCTTACAAACCAGGCTGCGTATCTATTGGATGCGGGCATTGGTGACATTGCTTTAGAAATTGGCGATCCAAGTGATCCAGAAACTTTTCTACCGATTTCTAACTCTTTGCAAAAGTTATTGTCTGAGGCTGAGATGGGCGAACTCTTTAAAGCTTTTGCATTTTCAAAGAAATTAGAAAGTCTACTGCCGGGATATGTACTCGAAGATCTGCCGGGCCTACGCGGCAGAAATAGACTGTAGACGCTTGTTTTAAGAAGCTAGAGCCCTAGTAATTGCAGACAACCTAGCAGACTCAAATGCATTGCCAATCCGCTCGCCGTTGGATCGATCTTCTGCAGATACGCCAGCAATAATTTCGGCTGTATTGATGGCTTGAGTACTGCGCATTGCATTAATCAAAGGGGAAACAGGCATTCCCAATTTATCCGCAAGATTCAAAAGTGCTTGTACTCGATCTGGCTTGCGCCAAACATCTGCACGGTTGAACCAATTCAGAACATCAACCGCTTGATAACTAGCATTGAGATACTTGTTTGCCAAGATCCTAAGATCGCTAAATATTTCACTAAAATCTCGCACATCAATTGGCATGCGTACACATTCAGCCCATGAACGAATTTCATTTTCAGGTAAATGCATCAAGGTAATTGCGCAGCGCTCTTCAATACTATTTCCAACTAAGGAAAAATACGTGATGAGCTCTTCACGGAACGACTCTTCAGACAGTTGGGCAGTCAATAAAGGCGCCAATATCGTTCTGGCTGCGTCAGCATCCAATAAGACTTGAAATAAGCGCATCGGCTTAGCAGCAACTAAGCCCCTAGCTAATTCCTGCCAAATGCGTTCTGCCGATAGGGCATTTAATTCGCCTGATTGAGCAATTGCCTTTAAAGCGTTGAGCGTTTCAGGAGCAACAATAAATTCAGGGAAGCGCGCTGCAAAGCGAGCGATTCGCAGTAAGCGCAACGGGTCTTCAGCAAATGCATCTGAGACATGACGAAATATTTTTCCAGCCAGATCTTCTTGACCGTTATAGGGATCGATAATGGGGCCAAATTGCTTGCCATCAGCGCCCACCTCTTGCGCCATCGCATTGATTGTTAAATCACGGCGCTCTAAGTCTTGCTCTAGGGTGACGGAAGGGTCGGCATAAAAATGAAAGCCTTTATAGCCCTGACCAGTCTTACGTTCGGTACGTGCAAGCGCATATTCCGCCTGCGTCTCTGGATGCAAAAATACTGGAAAATCTTTACCAACAGGCCGAAAGCCTTTAGCAACCATCTCTTCTACGCTAGAACCCACCACAACATAATCAATATCGTGTACAGGTAGACCCATGAGGGTATCCCTGATGGCTCCACCTACTGCGTAGATTTTCATTACTGCATACCCTCGAGACTTCGACGACTCATTTTAAATACTTCGGTCAACGCGTCGATCCTATTTGCAGGCAAAGTATTTGGCAACTGCATAGAGGCGATGTTGTCACGCGACATCAGTGTTGGGCCTGGCAAAAACTCAAATGCCAATGCTTGTAAATAACCTATAAAGGCCGGCATAGGAATAATTACGCAAGAGGTCTTAGCCTTACGTGCAGCAAATTCAACAATCTCTTTCATGGTGTAAACCGTTGGCCCAACCAAATCATATGACTGATGAATTGTCTGAGGCATCGATAAAGATTTAACAAATGCTGACGCAACATCATCTACGCTCACTGGCTGGAACAGCGCTTGATGATTTGCTAAAGGCATTGCTGGAAATAGCTTAGTCAACTTAAAGAACAAGTTAATAAATTGATCCTGCGCACCAAAGATCACTGAAGGCCTAAAGATAGTCCAATCTAAATTACTTGCTTTCACTGCAGCCTCACCATCACCCTTACTACGCTGATACATGGATGGGCCTTGAGAATCAGCACCTAATGCGCTCATATGTAGGTAGCGCTTTAAGCCATGCAACTGCATCGCAGTCATAATATTTTTGGGAAGCTCTACATGCGCAGACCTAAATACTTCTCCATAAGGCTTGGCAGGCTTATCGTGCAATACCCCAACCAAATTAATCACAGCACCATTTGGCTTAATGCGTCCACACAGATTCTGTAGTTCATCAAACTCATGAATATCAGCTTCTTCTACATGCACCTTAGGCAACATGCGTAATTCACGCGCGGCAGATAAATGGCCTGTAGGAACTAATACTGAATAACCTGCTAGCTGAAGTTGCGCGGCAATCACTCGCCCCACAAATCCATTGCCACCGATCAGAAGAATGTCATATTTCATGGAAAGCTTTCTTTGCTTTGTGTAGCGATAAATGGTTTAAGGAAGCTCAGATTGAGTTGCAGCCTTTGGTGTAATAACACCCAAGCGCTGTTTTAAGGATTGCGTCTGGCCATTCATCACCGATGAATAGTAAGTCGCATTAGAGAGCACATTCTTCACATAGACACGTGTCTCAGTAAAGGGAATGGTTTCAGCAAAGATAGCACCCTCAGTAGGCCCGGATAATTTTTCACGCCAAGCCTTTGAACGAGAGGGTCCTGCGTTATAGGCCGCAGAAGCCAATACCCAAGAACCATCCAAATCAACGAGGACCATATTTAAATAATTACTACCCAATGTCAGGTTCGTGCTGGTATCGCTTAATTTGTCATTGGTGTAATTTGTCATACCAATTTTCTTAGCCACATACTTTGCTGTATTCGGCATCACCTGCATTAATCCAGATGCGCCCACAGACGATGCTGCATTCATGATGAAGCGTGACTCTTGACGGATCAAGCCATATGCCCAAGCAAGATTTAAATCAATCTGTCTTGCAATCGGAGACAACTCTTCTTTGTAAGGGGTTGGGTAGCGCAAGCTAAAGTCATGTTCTTGCTTAGTACGATCAGCAGTATTAACAACGCGGTCATATAAATTGATTCGCTTTGCATACTCCGCAGCAGCCAACAATTGCTTGTCAGTCATGTTGCGTAATTCCCAGTTCCATTCACGATTACCTTCAAAGCGAAGATTCATGGCATACAAGCGCTCACCACGAATAAAGCCTTTACGACTTGCCATCGCATCAATCTCCTGCTCAGTCACCTTAGTTTTTACAGGCGCATTATTTGACTTGCCCAACTCTTCACGGGCAAGCTGACCATAAAAGTTATATTGATCCGCAATCATTTCAAAGCTGTCTTTAGCTTTTACATCTTGACCTTCAGCCTTTAAAGCGCGGCCATACCAATAAGTCCAAGCAGGATCTTTACTGCGCACTGCTGGATTCATGCCATCAATCGCATTTTTAACTAGGGTCCAATCTTTTGCACGCAAGCCTGCGCGCACCTTCCACTCTTGCGACTCGACCGAAAGAAGTTCGTTGTAGCCCAGCTCTTGCTGCAAACGATATGCGTCATCTGCGTTAGGATCTAATTTCTTGGCTAAAAATTGTCCGATCACACCCCATGCAACAGCTTGATTCTCTTTGCTGTAGCGAGGTGCATTTTGAGAAAAGTCACGATACGCCTTGGATGGATCGGCCTTTGCCGCTTTCACAATATCCCCAATTGGATCTTCGCCACCAAGGCGGCGCGCCATAGTGTCATAGCCCTTCTCACTTGCTGCACGACCAAGGGCCTTAGCCTCACTCGGAGACATACCGCCAGCGGCAACTAAAGACGGGACCAACTCTTGGCATGCTTGCCCAAAGTAACTTGGGTCTAATAAGAGCGCGCGCGCATCGATAGTTAATTTAGTAGGATTCTCGCCTTGAGATAATTTAGATAACAAGGAATAGCACTTCACTTGCGTATCGTCATCCAATACAAACTTGGCATACTCAGCATCAAAACGTGCCCAGTCTTTGCGCTTACCCAAAACTAAGAGCCAATCATTGCGCATACGATCAGCCAATGCGGTACCTTGGTATTGATTTAAGAATGCAACTACTTGAGAATCTGCGCCATAGTCATTACGTGCACCACCAGCACTATCGAATAATTGAGGCTTGATGCGGAAGTAGGCTACATAGTCATCAAACGGGTAATTGGCTAAATTGGATGAAATTTGCTGGGTACGAAATACATCATTCTTCTTGGCAGCTTCACGTAAATCAATAAACATTCGATCGGTATCGGTAATTTCAGCTGGCGCAACCTTGCTCTCATAGGACTTAGGGAGACTTGGCTTTTTCGGCTTTTCTGCAAAAGAATTTGACATGCCTAGGGCTAAGCCCAAAACAAGGATTTTGGCCAATTGCAGGTATTTGCTGTTCGCTATTACAGACTTCATTATTACGATCTAACCCTATTTTTATTTACAAGGCTCAGGCCTTGCAGTAGTTGATTACTATATCCTTTAATTTTCGCCTGATAATGGTCGATATGCACGGTAATTCAGCAAAAACTCTTCGCCAAGATTTATTAAAACAACGCAAGGAATTTGCTTCTGGGAATGCTTATGCCGCTGCGGAAGCAGGGTTGATTGCAGGCCTTAGTCATTTTTTAGCAAATGAAGGCAAATCTATACGCTCAATCGCACTTTATTGGCCGATTCAGAACGAAATAGATTTACGTCCGACCTTATTAAACTGGAAGAAGAATTCTGCTCAAAATCGATTGGCGCTGCCCTATGCACGCCCTGATAAACACCTTGATTTTTTTGAGTGGCAAGAAGGAGATGTCTTAATTCCAAGCGCACATGGTGTTCCCGAGCCTAGCCCGGAAAACACTGCTAGATCTCAATTGATTCCTGACTGCATTCTTATTCCCTGCGTAGGTTGGTCAAGCTCCATCGCTAATGGCAAGACACATTATTGGCGCCTAGGATATGGGGGCGGGTATTTTGACCGAACTCTAGCCCAATTACGAAAAGGCAACCCAAAACTCATTTGTATGGGAATTGGGTTTGATTGGCAGCAGCTAGATGATTCTCAGTGGGCAGCCCAAACTCATGATGAGTCTTTAGATTTACTTCTAACAGAGTCTGGTTTACTCCGCTAAATCGATGCTTTAGCTTTTCTTTGTTAAGCCTAAGTTATCTGCAATTGCTAGAACTGCATCAGCCTGATTCAGGGAATAGAAATGAATTCCTGGAGCGCCAACAGCTAGAAGTTGGTCACACAAATCCGTAACAACCTCTTCGCCAAATGCACGGATAGAAGCAATGTCGTCGCCATAAGACTGGAGACGCAAACGAATCCAACGTGGAATCTCTGCACCACATGCATCAGAAAATCTCAATAACTGACTACTGTTTGTGATCGGCATAATGCCAGCAATGATCGGCTGTGTAACACCTAAGTCATATGCCTCATCTACAAAGCGAAAGTAAGCATCGCTATTGTAAAAATATTGAGTAACAGCAGAGTTTGCACCCGCCTTCATTTTTTGCACAAAGAAATCGACATCACTAGCAGGCGACTTTGCCTGCGGATGCGTTTCTGGATAAGCGGCTACATCGATATGAAACCAGTCACCTGTTTCTGCACGAATAAATTCAACTAATTCATTGGCATGATGAAACTCGCCATACTGACCCATGCCAGATGGCAGGTCACCGCGCAAAGCCACAATACGCTTCACGCCCAAAGCTTGATATTGCTTTAGCATCTCACGCACGCTCTCGCGTGAACTACCAACACAAGATAGATGGGGAGCAACTGCCGCACCAGCAGCGTGTATGTCGCTCACCACTTTTAATGTGCCAGACTGAGTAGAGCCACCGGCACCAAAGGTCACGGAATAAAAAGCGGGTTTGAGAGTTTCAGAAAAACGCTCGCGCACAAGATGTAACTTATTCTCACCTTCAGGTGTTTTTGGAGGAAAGAATTCGACGCTTAATTCCATGATTTTGGGCCTAGGTATCTATTAAACAGTGATTGGATTAATAACGATAGTGGTCAGCCTTATACGGGCCTTGCTTCGTTACACCAATATAAGAAGCTTGCTGATCTGACAACACAGTTAACTCTGCATTGAGAGTCTTGAGCTGTAAACGAGCAACTTTCTCATCCAAATGCTTAGGCAAGGTGTAAACACCAACTGGGTATTTATCTGTGCCTACTGCATTCCACAATTCAATTTGCGCAATCACTTGGTTTGCAAATGAAGAACTCATTACATAAGAAGGGTGTCCTGTACCACAGCCCAAGTTAACCAAACGGCCCTTAGCCAAAATAATGATGCGCTTTTCAGGTTTGCCATTGGCTGCAGGGAAAATCACATGATCAACTTGTGGTTTGATTTCTTCCCATTTGTATTTCTCAATACCAGCGACATCGATCTCATTATCAAAGTGGCCGATGTTACAAACGATGGCTTGATTCTTCATCTTCGCCATGTGGTCATGTGTAATCACATGGTAGTTACCAGTTGCAGAAACAAAGATATCGGCTTTATCAGCAGCGTAATCCATTGTTACAACACGATAGCCTTCCATTGCAGCTTGTAATGCGCAGATTGGATCAACTTCAGTTACCCAAACTTGAGCAGATAAAGCGCGCAATGCTTGAGCTGAACCTTTACCTACATCGCCGTAGCCACAAACTACTGCAACCTTACCAGCAACCATCACGTCAGTAGCGCGCTTGATCGCATCTACTAAAGACTCACGGCAACCGTAAAGGTTATCGAATTTACTCTTAGTAACAGAGTCGTTTACGTTAATTGCAGGGAACTTCAACTCGCCCTTGGCAAACATTTGATACAAGCGGTGAACGCCAGTAGTAGTTTCTTCTGTAACGCCTTTAACTTTTTCTAAACGTGTTGAATACCAAGTTGGGTCTTGCGCCAATTTTTTCTTAATGGCTGAAAACAAAATGGTTTCTTCTTCGCTAGTTGGGTTACTCAAGCAAGCTTGATCCTTTTCAGCGCGTGCACCAAGGTGCAATAACAAAGTAGCATCGCCGCCGTCATCCAAAATCATATTGGTATAGCCGCCATCTGCCCATTCAAAAATACGATGGGTGAAGTCCCAGTATTGCTCAAGCGTTTCACCCTTGATTGCAAACACTGGTGTGCCGTTAGCAGCAATTGCTGCAGCAGCATGGTCTTGTGTAGAGAAAATATTGCAAGATGCCCATTGAACTTCAGCGCCAAGCGCCTCAAGCGTCTCAATTAAGACTGCAGTTTGAATGGTCATATGCAATGAACCAGTAATGCGTGCGCCACGTAATGGCTGTTGTGCAGCAAATTCATCACGAATGGCGATTAAACCAGGCATCTCAGTTTCAGCAATGGCGATTTCTTTACGGCCAAAGTCAGCCAAAGAGATGTCAGCAATTGCGCAACGCATGGCAACAAAGTTATTTAAATCAGAAACGGTATTCATTAATGCTCCAGCTAAATACGATCCAATGCTGGAGTAGAAACTCGCTAGCCATTGAATCATGGGTTAGCGAGCGCGGTTGCAATTAGCAAACTCCGGGGGTTTCCTTAGAGTCCACTCCCTTCAAGCCTGGGGAAGTGCTGGGTCTCAGCATTCCTTGCAACGCTCCTTGAAGGTATGCCGTAATTGTAAACAATTACGGCATATTTCGCCTCAATACACCTACAAACTGCGTATTTACCGCTTACAGACCAGCTGCGGCACGTAATGCAGCCGCTTTGTCTGTTTGCTCCCAAGTAAATTCAGGCTCTTCACGGCCAAAATGGCCATAAGCAGCAGTCTTCTTATAAATTGGGCGCAAGAGGTTAAGCATCTTCACAATACCTTTTGGACGCAAATCAAAGTGCTCAGAAACCAATTGAGCAATCTTCTCATCAGAAATCTTGCCAGTACCAAATGTGCTCACCATGACTGAGGTTGGCTTCGCAACACCAATTGCGTAAGAGATCTGAATCAAGCACTTGCTAGCTAAACCAGCAGCAACCACGTTCTTCGCAACATAACGTCCAGCGTATGCAGCAGAACGGTCAACCTTAGAGGGATCTTTACCAGAGAAAGCGCCGCCGCCGTGAGGGGCTGCACCACCGTAGGTGTCAACAATAATTTTGCGACCAGTTAGACCGCAATCGCCTTGTGGGCCGCCAATAACGAAACGACCTGTTGGGTTCACTAAGAAGTTAATTGCGCCTTTAATCAAATGCTTAGGCAATACTGGTTTGATGATTTCCTCAATGACTGCTTCACGCAATTTTTCGAGAGAGATATTTTCATCATGCTGAGTAGACAACACCACGGTATCAATAGAGTCAGGCTTGCCATCCACATAACGCAAGGTCACTTGTGACTTCGCATCAGGGCGCAACCAATTCAAACGGCCATCACGACGCAGTTGTGATTGACGTTCAACCAAACGGTGTGACAAGTGAATTGGCAAAGGCATGAGCTCTGCAGTTTCGTCGCAAGCGTAGCCAAACATAAGGCCTTGGTCGCCAGCGCCTTGATCTAAGCCGTCATCATGGGCTTTATCAACGCCTTGAGCAATGTCAGGACTTTGCTTGTCATAAGCAACTAAGACTGCGCAACCTTTGTAGTCGATACCGTAGTCAGTGTTGTCGTAACCGATTTCACGCAAGGTATTGCGTGCAACTTGGATGTAATCAACGTTAGCGTTAGTAGTAATTTCACCAGCCAAAACCACTAAGCCGGTGTTACATAAAGTTTCTGCTGCAACGCGTGCAGTAGGATCTTGAGCCAAAATGGCATCAAGAATCGAATCAGAGATTTGGTCTGCGACTTTATCGGGATGACCTTCAGAAACAGATTCTGAGGTGAAGAAGTAATCATTTGCCATTGCATATTCCTTTAATAATTAACACGATCATAGGGACAACTCGACGTGCCAGGAACTACAACGGCGACGCTTTAGCAGAATTTATGAATCGCCCTGCAAGTTGCCTTAACTCAGCGATGAAGCAATCTTATCTGAAAAACGCTTAATTCAGCAAGTTGTGCTGAAATCCACACACCGAGAGCGGCATTGAATATCATTGGGGGGTGCAAAAACTCCTTCTAAAGCTCTGCCTGAATACGATTGCCGTGCTTCCCCTAGCGCTAGTACAGGTCATAGGCGCCTTTTTAGGCATACTGGCATATATTGGCTCCAAGCAATATCGCTCACTCTTTCGACCCCAATATGAAGCTGTAGTGAATACGCATGGCTTGCCATTCAAGCTGTGGGAAGCGGTGAGAGCCTCTGGAATGTTGTTTTCAGACAGCTTATGGATTTGGCGCAACCCCACAAAAGCACTGAAGTTGGTTGAAGTGCAAAACTGGGATGTAGTTGAAGCGGCGATCAGTGAAGGCCATGGCTTGGTCATGCTTACACCTCACCTTGGTGGCTTTGAAATCATCCCGCGCGTACTTGCCCAACATTTTCCAGCAACGATTCTCTATAGACCATCGCGCCAAGAATGGCTCAATCAAGTAGTGGAAGAAGGTCGCGCTTATCCAAATATGCATTTCGTGCCGACCAACCTCAATGGTGTACGACAAATGACTAGGGCACTCACTCGAGGCGAAGCAATTGGCATCCTTCCGGATCAAGTACCCAGTGGCGGCGAGGGTGTTTGGGTACCATTTTTTGAGCGCCCCGCTTACACAACACCATTGCCCGCTCGACTTGCTAATCGCAACAACACACCGGTAGTTATGTTTTCTGCCAAACGCAAAGGCATTGGCCAGGGATGGCTTATGCAGGCAACTCGCCTTGCTCCTTTGTCTGAAGATGCCAATATTGCTGCGGCAGAACTCAATGTGGCGATTGAAAATGCCGTTCTCATCGCACCAGAACAATTCATTTGGTCATATAACCGCTACAAGCATCCCACTGGTGCAGAATTACCTCCAAGCAATTAAGTAAATTCGTTATCATTTTTTGAAATGACCTGGTTACAAAACCTCTTTAATTTCTTGGCGCTCAATCTTTTGCGCCTTTTTGCCTTCCTCCCTTACACCATTACCGTGCATGTGGGCTACGGCCTAGGCTGGCTTGCAGCCCAAGTTCCAAATGGCCGTACCCATGTTGTAAAAACCAATTTACGTTTGTGCTTTCCTAATCTCAGCGCAAAAGAAATTGATGATCTTGCAATAGAACACTGGAAATTATTCGGTCGCAGCGTACTTGAGAGAAGCCGCATCTGGCTTGGTAGTGGAAAACAAATTACTGACATCGTCACAATCGAATCTGCAATTACGCTAGGGGATCGTAAGCCACGTCTACTCATTAATCCACACTTTGTAGGGCTTGAAGGCGGCTTCATGGCACTTTCAGTATTGGCTAACCAGCATGACTGGCCACGTGGTGCAGGTCTCTACCAAAACATGAAGAATCCCTTCTTCAATCAAAAAATGATTGAGTGGAGAAATCGTTTTGGCGGGAAGTCCATTGAGCGGCAGAGCCGCTTACGTGATCTCATCCGAGAAATTCAAACGGGTAACTTTATTTTCATTGCCCCCGATATTGACTTAGGCCCTCGTGACTCTGTCTTTGTGCCTTTCTTTGGCATACAGACCAATACCATTACTTCCGTCTCCCGCCTAGCAAGGCTGAGCGGGGCTGAAGTGTGCCTTATGACAACTACTTTGAACAAAGATCGTAAAGGCTATACCTGTCATATTACTGAGCCATTGCCGAACTTTCCTAGTGATGATGTTGAAGAGGATACCGCTCGCTTAAATCAATACATTGAGGAGCTTGTTCGCGAAAGACCAGCGGAGTACTATTGGGTTCATAAGCGCTTTAAACATAGACCCGAAGGCGAACCTAGTCTTTACGATTAAACGGAATCATTTTGAGCACCACTACTATCAATCCATTACGCAAGCTTCGCTTCACCAAAATGCATGGTGCTGGTAATGATTTCATTGTGCTCAATGGCATCGACCAAGATCTCAGCAGCATTACCCGCGAGCAATGGCAAGCATTAGCCCATCGTCAATTTGGGATTGGTGCCGATCAAATTCTCTTAGTTGAAAAAGCTACTCGCCCCGATGCCGACTTTAGATACCGCATCTTTAATGCTGACGGCGGTGAAGTTGAGCAGTGCGGCAATGGTTCTCGCTGCTTTGTGCGCTTTGTATTGGATCAAGGGCTATCCAATAAGAACCCTTTACGTGTCGAAGTTGCCCACACGGTTCTCACTCTCAAGTCTCATGAGGATGGCCAAATAGAGGTAGATATGGGTGCGCCAATTTTTGAACACAGTCATATTCCATTTAATGCCAATGGCTTGGCAAGCGTTCAAGAGTTTCAAGAAACGCTGTACGCACTTCCCCTCAATCACCCAGCAACCCACGATAGTTTGGTTGGCGTTCTTTCCATGGGCAATCCACACGCCGTGCAGGTGGTTGGCGACGTCGATAGTGCGCCCATCTTAGAAGAAGGGCCTGAGATTGAAAAGTTTGCAGCGTTTCCGAAAAAAGTAAACGTGGGTTACATGCAAGCAATCAATCGTCATGAAATCAAATTGCGCGTTTTTGAACGTGGCGCCGGGGAAACCTTAGCCTGCGGCACTGGCGCTTGTGCGGCTGTGGTTTCGGGGATTCGTCGTGGCCTTCTAGACTCACCAGTAAAAGTGCATATGCGGGGCGGAAATTTACAGATTGCTTGGGGTGGCGTAATTGATGGTGTTGCTCAGCCCGTCATTATGACTGGTCCAGCAGTTACAGTCTTCGAAGGCGAAACAACAATCTAAAAGCTATTGCTCTTAAATTCCGTATTTATCACGATAGGCTTTCACCGCAGGCAAATAATTTGTGAGTTGGGCATCGCTTGACGCTGTCAAGAATGACATCAAACCAGCTAAGTTGGCAATCGCAATGACTGGCAAACCAAACTCTTGCTCCACTGCCTGCACGGCAGACTTATCTCCAATATCAATCGCATTACCTGAGCGCTCCATACGATCCAGGGCAATAAGGACGGCGGCCGGCTCTGCGCCAGCACCACGAATCAGATCAACCGATTCTCTTACTGAAGTACCCGCTGAAATCACATCATCAATGATGACTACTCGGCCTTTGACAGGTGCGCCAACTAGCATGCCGCCTTCACCATGGTCTTTGGCTTCTTTGCGGTTGTAGGCATAAGGCACATTGATACCGTTATCTGCCAAGGCGATAGCCGTAGCAGCCGCCAATGTAATGCCCTTGTATGCTGGGCCATAAAGCATATCGAACTGTATGCCCGACTCTTGCAAGGCTTTGGCATAGTAACGGCCTAATGCGCTCAAACGTGCACCATCATTAAATTCACCAGCATTAAAAAAATAAGGTGAGAGTCTTCCTGCTTTGGTTTTAAACTCCCCGAAGGACAAAACCTTTGCCTCTAAGGCAAAACGAATAAAGTTATCTTGATTTGAATTATTTGAGCTCATAGGCCTATATGTTACGCATCATTTCCGCGAACCTCAACGGTATCCGCTCTGCAGTCAAAAAGGGCTTTCTGCCATGGGCTGTGAAGCAAAAAGCGGACTTTATTTGCATGCAAGAGCTCAAAGCTCAGCACGATGATCTGGAGGATGCCATCCTCAATCCTGATGGCATGCATGGCTTTTTCCATCATGCTGAAAAAAAGGGCTATAGCGGTTGTGGCATCTATACCCCTCATAAACCTGATGAGGTCTTATACGGCTATGGCAATGAAGAGTTTGATGCAGAAGGGCGCTATGTAGAGGCGCGTTTTAAAGGGCTTTCCGTTATTTCTGTCTACATGCCCTCGGGCTCAAGCTCGCCAGAGCGGCAAGAGGCTAAATACCGCTATCTCGATAGCTTCCTCCCGCATCTCGTTTCCCTAAAAAAGTCTGGTCGTGAAATTGTTCTTTGTGGTGACGTCAATATTGCCCATCAAGAAATTGACCTAAAGAATTGGAAGGGTAATCTTAAGAATTCTGGTTTTTTACCTGAAGAGCGCGCATGGCTTACCAATCTCTTTAGCAAAGTAGGTTACGTGGATATTTATCGTCAGCTCGAACCAGAAGCAACTGAAACTTGCTACACCTGGTGGAGCAATCGAGGCCAGGCGCATGCAAAGAATGTTGGCTGGCGTATTGACTATCACATCACTACCCCTGGCATTGCTGCTACAGCCAAGAAAACTGCGGTGTACAAGGAGGAGAAATTCTCAGACCATGCACCACTTACCGTAGATTACGACTGGAAGATTTAACAAGTAACAGGGGAATTTACTCACCCATTACTCCACTTTTACTCCCCCTCTTTTTTGGTCTGCACGATCTTGAAATGAATCGTCGCCCAAATAAGAAGTAGGACTGGAGCGCCAATAATGGCGGTGCCGTAGAAGAATGCTTGGTATCCAAAGTTATCAACAAATACGCCAGAGAAGCCTGCTAACCATTTAGGTAAAAGCAGCATCATCGAACTAAACAAAGCGTACTGAGTTGCTGAGTAACGAATATTGGTTAATGAGGATAAGAAAGCAATAAAGGCTGCACTGGCAATGCCCGAGCTTAAGTTATCTGCAGATATTACCCAAATCAAACCATGCAGGTCATGACCCTGGGTTGCTAACCACGCAAACAATATATTACTAACGGCCGAGAGTACCGCGCCCACAAATAGTATTCGTAAAACGCCAAAACGAAGTGTGAGAACGCCACCAACAAATGCGCCTACCAAGGTCATCACCACTCCAAAGACCTTGCTGACAGCGGCTACCTCATCCTTGGTGTAACCCATATCGACATAAAACGGATTAGCCATGATGCCCATCACCACATCGCTAATACGATAGATTCCAATTAAAGACAAAATCAATACGGCGTGCCAGCGATAACGTGTAATAAATTCAGCAAATGGCTCAACTAAGGTTTGGTACAGCCATGCCTTGGCGGTACGTACTTTAGCCAATTCATATCTTGCTGGCTCCTTGCTCAAGAGGGTGGTAATAACACCCACGCCAATAGAGGCTGCCATACAGAGATAGGCAAATTGCCATGCACTTGCATCGTAGCCGCTACCTGTTTCTGCCCTAGCGGCAAGCCAGAGAACTCCAGCACCAGCCCATATCAATGCCAATCGATAGCCCGTTTGATAAGTGGCCGCCAAGGCTGCTTGATGATCGCTCTTAGCCGACTCAATACGAAATGCATCTAGGGCGATATCTTGAGTCGCAGATCCAAAAGCCACCAATAGCGCACACCAAACAATAGAGTTGAGTGCAAGCTTAGGATCTATAGTCGACATGCCAACAAGCCCTAGAATGATGAGGGCTTGGGCAAAGAGCAACCAGCTGCGGCGGCGGCCAAATAACTTAGTTAACAAGGGTATTTGCAAGCGATCTAAGAGGGGTGCCCAAACCCACTTAAAAGCGTAGATCAAACCCACCCAAGTTAAGTAGCCAATGGTGCTGCGATCAATACCAGCCTCACGCAACCAAAAACTGAGAGTGCCAAGAATAAGCAATAAAGGAAGCCCTGCTGAGAAACCCAAGAACAACATGCGTAAGCAAGGCCATTCGAGATAAATACGAAAATCTTGAAGCCAGGACTTCACTACATTAAGTTGTTTATTAGGCACGACGGATGCGGAACAATGCGAGGCTGCCAAAGAGATTTGGCAGCAAAGTTACTTGTCGACCCTCATGCAATATGCATTGATCAACCACCTTCAGGCCAAGGCTTGATGCCAACTTCTCAAAGTCGGCGACGGTAAGCACGCGAACGTTTGGTGTGTTGTACCACTGGTAAGGCAGACTCTTAGACACTGGCATGCGTCCAAGGCCAACAGCTAAGCGATGGGACCAGTGCCCAAAGTTTGGAAAGGAGATGACTGATTCCTTTCCCACACGAACCACTTCACGCAAAATCTTTTCTGTTTGATGAATAGTTTGCAAAGTTTGTGAGAGCACAACCGTATCAAAACTATTGTCTTCAAAAAGTGCTAGGCCGCCCTCTAAATTTTGCTGAATGACATTCAAGCCCTTTTGCACGCAAGAGAGTACACGTGAATCATCAATCTCAACGCCATAAGCATGAACAGGCTTTAATTTCTGCAAAAACTCTAAAAAGCTACCATCACCACAGCCCAAATCTAATACCTGCGTATTTGGTGCAATCCAATTAGCTATGGCAGCAAAGTCAGCGCGCTTAGTGAAATTACTCATGCTTGAGCCTCACGCATTTGCTTAAAGTAAGCTCTAACGAGATTATGGTACCGCTCATCATCCAACAAGAATGCATCATGCCCATGCGGCGCATCAATCTCTGCATACGTTACTTCACTCTTATTGCTTAGCAAAGACTGCACAATCTCGCGACTACGATCAGGCGGAAAGCGCCAATCGGTTGAAAAGCTGACAACCAAAAACTTAGACCGAACATCTGCTAGAGCACGATTCAGGCTGCCATCATAACGACGCGCAGGATCGAAATAATCTAGTGCGCGTGTAATGAGTAAATAGGTATTGGCATCAAAGTAGGTTGAAAATTTATCGCCTTGATGACGCAAATAACTTTCAACCTCAAATTCGACATCAAAACTAAAACGGTAGTCATTAGATTCACCGTTAGGGCGCTGTAAGTCACGCCCAAATTTTTCAGCCATGTCGTCATCAGACAGATAGGTAATGTGACCAACCATACGGGCTAAACGCAAACCGTGTTTTGGCACAACACCGTGCTCATAGTAGTTACCGCCATGAAAATCAGGATCAGACAAAATCGCGTTTCGCGCCACTTCATTAAAAGCAATATTTTGCGCACTTAATCTTGGAGTGGATGCCACAACTACGCAATGGTCTATGCGCTTTGGAAACTGAATGGCCCAAGCCATGGCCTGCATTCCGCCTAAGCTTCCACCCATCACCGCAGCAAACTTCCTTATGCCCAGCTTATCGGCCAGACGGGCTTGAGTATTAACCCAGTCCTCAACCGTGACAACAGGAAAATCTGCGCCATATGGCTTGCCGGTTGCTGGATTGATACTCATCGGCCCAGTTGAGCCAAAACAAGAGCCCAAATTATTTACGCCAATGACAAAAAAATGATCGGTATCTACTGGCTTACCTGGGCCAATCATGTTGTCCCACCAACCAATATCTTCTGGATTTTCTGGACTTGGGCCGGCTACGTGATGAGATGCATTCAGAGCATGACAAACAAGTACTGCATTACTTTTATCAGCATTAAGCTTGCCGTAAGTTTCAATCACTAAATCGTAGCCAGACAACATAGCGCCACTCTGCAAAGGCAGGGGCTCGGCAAAATGGATGGTGTTTCTAGAGAGGTGTAGCTCGCTCATTCTGACAAGAGAAGGCGCAAACTAACATCGGAGGCTTCAGTTGGCAATTTCTTAAAGCCGCTACGGGCAAAGCGATGCCAACGACCCAAAACAAAACTCATCAACATGGCAGCACGGATACTGACCTCTTCTTGACCCAGCTGCCCCCAGTTGCCACCCTGAGTTTGGGCAATACGCAGAGCTTGCTTTAGAGATGCTTCAACACGATCTAGCACTTGAGTAATACGCTCTTGCAAGCGATCATCTTCTTGCAATAAAGCGTCGCCTAATAAAACGCGAGTCATACCAGGGTTCTTCTCAGCAAAGAACAAGAGCATTTGCAAAATGCCACGAGCTTGGGCTAGGCCAGACTCTTCCTTTTGATTGATTTGATTAATCAATCCAAAAACAGTTTGTTCAATAAAAGAAATGAGGCCTTCAAACATCTGCGCTTTACTAGCAAAATGACGATATAGGGCTGCCTCTGATACTTCAATCTTGGCAGCTAAAGCCGCCGTAGTAACACGCTCACCCTTAGGGTTTTGCAGCATCACAGCAAGCACTTGCAGAATCTGTAAGCGGCGCTCACCTGGGCGAGGGCGCTTACGAGCTGTGCCAGCATCAGCCTTGCTTTCATTGATTTTTGCTGGCTCTAAGGATTCGCGCATGCTTATTTGCCTACTTATCTAGAGCGAATCATCGTACCGAATGCTTGCTCGGTCAAAATTTCTAACAATAAAGAATGCTCAATACGGCCATCGATGATGTGCACTGAATTGACACCGCTCTTAGCAGCATCTAATGCAGAAGAAATCTTAGGCAACATGCCACCGGAAATAGTGCCGTCAGCAAATAGTGCGTCAATTTCTCGCGCAGTTAAATCTGTGATCAACTTGCCATCTTTATCCATCACACCTGGAATATTAGTCATCATGACTAACTTCTCTGCGTGGAGGATTTCAGCCATCTTGCCGGCCACTAAATCCGCATTGATGTTGTAGGCCTGACCTTCTGCACTAAAGCCAATAGGGGAAATCACCGGAATAAAGGCGTCGTCTTGCAAAGCTTTTACCACCGCAGGATTAATTGCCTCGATCTCACCAACAAAACCGATATCAACCATCTTGTCCGGCTCTGTGTCGCTAGGAATCATCATTTTCTTGGCATGAATCAGCCCACCGTCTTTACCTGTCAAGCCAACAGCTTGGCCACCAAAGTGGTTAATCAACATCACTATATCTTGCTGGACCTCACCACCGAGAACCCACTCCACCACTTCCATGGTTTCTTCATCGGTTACGCGCATACCTTGAATAAAGTTACCGGTCTTGCCAATTTTCTTGAGAGCCTCGTCAATCTGCGGCCCACCGCCATGAACTACTACCGGGTTCATGCCAACTAACTTCAACAAAATGACATCGCGCGCAAAAGACTCTTTCAAGCGCTCTTCAACCATTGCGTTTCCGCCGTACTTAATCACAATCGTTTTGCCGTGATACGCGCGGATGTAAGGTAAAGCCTCGGCCAGAATCTCCGCCTTCAATAGAGGAGAAATATCACTAATAGTTGGTAAATGCTTAGTCATTGCCACTTAAAATTTATTCGCCAAATAATTTTTGACGGAGTTCGCGACGCTCTTGAGCTTCAAGAGATAAATTGGCTGTAGGCCTTGCAATTAAACGGTTCAAGCCGATTGGCTCACCAGTTTCTTCACACCAACCGTAATCACCAGATTCAATACGAGCCAATGCTTGCTCTACTTTTTTGAGCAACTTGCGCTCGCGATCACGTGTGCGTAATTCCAATGCATGCTCTTCTTCAATCGTTGCACGATCAGCAGGATCAGGCACCAAAATATTTTCACGTAAATGCTCTGTAGTCTCAGAAGCATTTTTCAGAATGTCATTTTTGAGTGTAAGTAATTTTTGACGGAAAAAATCTAACTGGGCAGAATTCATGTAGTCCTTGTCGGACATCTTGAGTAATTCCGCTTCAGTTAATGGAGCACCTTTTGCAACCTTAGCGCTTGCAGCCTTGCTACTAGCTTTTGGAGCGGTTGCTGGTTTTGTTGCTGTTTTTACCGTCATTTCATTCTTCCTTGGTTTGAAGCATTATTGCCTCATTCTGCCAAACTTTTACGGCCCCCTTATTAATATTCTTTAATATTCATCAATATGGGCCGTGGCGGCGGATTGTACCCGAATCTAGCTAAGCCAAACATCCCTCAAGCCCAGCCAATAGGGTGTCTTTAGGCAAATCGATGCCTATAAAGACCATCCGGGTTTGCTTATGCTCAGCACCCCATGGACCGGCTAAATCGCTGCCCATCATCTGATGAACGCCCTGGAATACCACTTTTCGGTTACTTCCCTTCACATAGAGCACGCCTTTGTAGCGCAGCATCTTCTCCCCAAAGACCTCCAGAATGCCTCCAAGGAAGTCTTCCAGTTTTTTGTGGTCAAAGGGTTTATCACTACGAAAAACAAAGGATTGGATGCGGTCTGTATGGCCGGCATGCCCATGGTGATGGTGTTCGTGATCATGACTATGGTCGTGCCCGCAGGTACTGTGATCATGGTCATGACTATGGTCATGGCCGCAATTGGCATGATCGTGGTCATCCTGCTCTAAGAAATGTGGATCAATATCGAGCTTCGCATTTAAGTTAAAGCCCTTAAGGTCCAAAACAGCACTCAAAGGCACAACACCCTTGAAAATCCCTGCAATAGGAGCCCTCGGATTCATATGCATCAGGCGATTGCGCAAAGCATCTACTTCGGCCGGGGCCACCAAATCAGTCTTAGTAATAAAAATTTGATCCGCAAAACCAACCTGGCGTTGAGCCTCTTCGTGCTCATTAAGCTGCTGCTGACCATGCTTGGCGTCCACCAAGGTTACCACCGCGTCTAAGACATAATGGTCTGCCACATCATCATCCATAAAGAATGTCTGAGCAACTGGGCCAGGATTGGCTACGCCTGTGGTTTCAATGACGACGCGGTCAAAGCTAATCTTTTTATCTTTACGCTGCTCCCAGAGCTCATTTAAAGCATCTACAAGGTCGCCGCGAATGGTGCAGCAAATGCAGCCATTGCTCATTTGCACAATATTCTCTTGGTTGTCTTGTACCAAGATGTCGTTATCAATATTTTCTTCACCGAATTCATTCTCGATGACGGCAATTTTTTTACCATGCTCCTCAGTCAGAATGTGTTTAAGCAAAGTGGTTTTGCCGCTTCCTAAGAAGCCCGTCAAAATCGTTACCGGAATTAATGCCATGGATGATCCAATCAAAATCTAAAAGCCATCGGTTCCCAAAGCGGGAAACCTTCTATCTTACCGAGTTCCTCAGTCTTTGCCAGCCTTTGCGCGTGGATGCGCTTTATCGTACGCCTGAGCAAGGTGCTGGAAATCCAAGGAGGTATAAATCTGGGTGCTGGCGATGCTGGCATGCCCCAACATCTCCTGGACGGCACGCAAATCTTGGGAAGATTGCAGCACATGGCTCGCAAAGCTATGGCGCATCATATGAGGGTGTACATGGGTAGGAAGGCCAGCGCGCATGGCCAAAGTACGTAATCTTGCTTGTACGGTGCGGGGTGATAGGCGCTTGCCAGTTGCCGATAAAAACAAGGCGTTGGATTCTTCTGTGTAACTTAGGGCATCACGCAACTCTCGCCATGCGGCCAGTAATTTCATCGCAGGTATGCCAACTGGGACAGAGCGGCGTTTACCACCCTTACCCAAAACGGTTACTTCAGCAGCATCCCAATCTAGCCAGCCAGCAGATTCATGTTGGCGATCTTTGCTTTGCATCACATCGATCCCAAGGAGCTCTGATAGACGCAAGCCCGAGGAATACAGCAAATCAATAATTGCTGCATCTCGGATCGACTCCAAATCCTTTTTTTCTTCGGCCTCTTTGACTGCTTGGTTTACCAAGGAAAGCGCCTGTTCAACGGATAAGGCCTTAGGTAAAGACTTCAGACGCTTGGGTGCCTTGACGTCGTCAACCGGATTGGCAATTAAATTGCTGGTTACCTTGCCGGCACGGGCATCGCGCCTGGCGTCTTTTTCAGTAAGCCAGTTATACCAGCCACGCCATGCAGAGAGTGCTCTCGCAATACTTCTTGAGGATTGGCCTTTGGAATGAAGGCGCCCAGCCCAACGACGTACATGACCATTGCTAACTTTTAATAGCTCAATGGAATCTTCAAGGGCAAAATTTTGGAGGTCGCTCAAATCCATGGCGTACGCTTTGAGTGTATGCGGCGAGAGTTGACGCAATACATGTAGCTCATGCAAATACTCTTGCATGAGTGGATCGAGATCAGTCGCCTTTAGTTTCATAAGCCTGGATACGATCCAAAGCTGCGGCAGTTAATTCGGCAATCTGACGCAAGTAGAAAGCGCCCATATCGGCTGTAAAACGCGACTCGTCCTTGCTGGCCAATAGCAATACAGCTGGAGATTGAGTGACGCCAATGCTCTTACCTAAGGGTAAGCCAATAGCCACCATGCTTTGCCACTCAGGATTAATAGTTGTTTGGCTTGCTAGCAAGTCTACACTGGCAGCAGCTAACTCTTTAGCGGAGCCACATAGAGGTGTATCCACCCAAGGACCAAATACCGCGTTAGGCGATAGTAATTGCGCAGACTCTACCTCAAATACTTCAGCCAAACCCGCGGCAATAGCCTCTTCCACATCAAGTTTATTGTTAGCCTTCATTAAACGTAACAACCAAGCAACCAAACTTTGTTGGGTTTTATCGTTACGGCTACCAAAGTGCAGCATCTCACTTAAGCGACGATTGAGCTCTTGATTTTGTGTTCGCAATACCGTCATTTGACGTTCTTGCAAAGAAATCGCACGGTCTTCATGGGGATGCTTTATCCGAATCTCATTAAAAAGATCAGCGTAGCGCTCAAAGAAGCCTGGGGTTACACGCAACCACTCTGCAACCAACTCCTCTTGCTCGGCTTGCTTTGGATCAATTGCACTCATGTATTTCTTTCTTTATTTACTAATTTTATAAACTTAGTTAGCTAAGTTTTTTACGCAAAAGCTCGTTTACCTGACCAGGATTTGCCTTGCCTTGAGAGGCTTTCATGATCTGGCCAACAAGCGCGTTAAATGCTTTCTCTTTGCCTGAGCGGAATTCTTCGACTGATTTCTGGTTGGCTGCCAAGACTTGATCGATGATGGCCTCAATTGCTCCGCTATCACTGATTTGCTTCAAGCCTTTAGCGTCAATGACTTGATCAACTGTGCCGATAGTCTTACCTGCTATAGCGTCCTCCCAAAGCATCGCAAAAATATCTTTCGCGATCTTACTGGAGATGGTGCCATCGGCTACACGCATCAGCAAAGGCGCCAAATGACTAGCTTTCAATGGCGCATCTGCTGTAGTAATACCAGCACGATTTACAGATGAGGCAAATTCACCAGCAATTAAATTGGCTGCGGCTTTAGCTAGAGGCTTGCCTAAGATCGCCAATAACTCTTCAAATACTTTTGCTGTATCGCGGTCTTGCGTAAGCAACTGGACATCGTATGCGCTTAAACCAAATTCGCTTTGCCACCGCTCGCGCAACTGGGCCGGCAGTGTAGGCATCTTGCTACGCACATCTGCAATCCATGCGGCATCGATCACTACTGGCAATAAATCGGGATCTGGAAAATAGCGATAGTCGTTAGCATCTTCTTTGCTACGCATACTGCGTGTCTCACCGCGATCAGGGTCATATAAACGCGTCTCCTGAACGACTGTGCCACCATCTTCAATGAGTTCGATTTGACGACGCACTTCATATTGAATGGCTTCCTCTAAAAAGCGGAAAGAGTTCAAGTTTTTGATTTCGCAACGGGTGCCAAATTCAGCCTGACCCTGAGGGCGAACCGAAACGTTCGCATCACAGCGGAAAGATCCCTCTTGCATATTGCCGTCACAAACTCCAAGCCATACTACTAAGCCATGCAATGCTTTGGCATAGGCAACGGCTTCAGCAGCACTGCGCATCACCGGTTCCGTCACGATCTCAAGAAGTGGTGTGCCTGCACGGTTTAAATCGATTCCACTAGAAGGCTCACCATGAGGACCCGTAAAACCCTCCTCATGGACTGACTTACCAGCATCTTCTTCCATGTGAGCGCGTGTGAGCTCAACTACCTTCACCTCATCACCCACCAGGATCTCGAGATGCCCGCCAACAACGACAGGAATATCCATCTGGCTAATTTGATAGCCCTTCGGTAGATCAGGATAGAAATAGTTCTTACGGGCAAAGATGCTCGCTGGAGAAATCTTCGCATTGACTGCCAAACCAAAACGAATCGCATGTTCAACGGCTTGGCGATTTAGTACCGGCAATACGCCAGGCAAAGCTAAATCAACTGCACATGCTTGCGTGTTTGGTTCCGCGCCAAAGCGTGTACTTGCACCACTAAAAATTTTGGACTGCGTTTGTAGTTGTGCGTGGGTCTCTAGACCAATAACGACTTCCCATTGCATCATGCCACCTCGCTTGCTGGGCGCAAATGCCAATCACTGGCCTGCTGATATTGGTGGGCTACTTGCAATAAGCGTGCCTCAGAAAAATAGTTGCCAATCAATTGCATACCAATAGGTAAATTGTTTGTATTAAAGCCACACGGAACACTCATTGCCGGTAAACCCGCCAAGTTTGTTGAGAGCGTATAAATATCTTCTAAATACATTTGCACCGGGTCTTTTGACTTCTCGCCTAAACGCCATGCCACATCTGGGGCTACAGGGCCGAGGATGACATCACATTGACTAAATGCCGTCTGAAAATCCGCTGCAATAATGCGACGAATTTTTTGCGCTTGAAGATAGTAAGCGTCGTAGTAACCATGACACAGAACATAAGTACCAATCATGATGCGACGCTTCACTTCTGAGCCAAAGCCTTCAGTCCGTGACTTGGCATACATATCATTGAGATCACGATATTCATTAGCGCGATATCCATAACGTACGCCATCAAAGCGACTCAAATTGCTCGATGCTTCTGCTGGAGCTAAAACGTAATACACCGGAATAGATAGCTTGGTCTTTGGCAAACTTACTTCAATTAATGTTGCGCCTAGATTTTCTAAAAGCTTTGCCGCTTCATTAACGGACTTCGCAACATCAACGGCCAAACCCTCAGCAAAAAATTCTTTTGGCAAGCCAACGCGCAAACCTTCTAATGGTTTTGCAGGGTTTGCATTACCTTCTTTCCAATCCTGATTGAGGTAGCGGCCATAGTCTTCGCCTGAATCAGTCAATGAGGTGGAATCACGTGGATCATGTGAAGACATTGCAGATAACAACAAGGCGCAGTCTTCAGCCGTCTTGCCCATAGGACCTGCTTGATCCAGTGAGGAGGCGTAGGCAATCATGCCGTAGCGTGACACGCGCCCATAACTAGGCTTAATTCCAGTTAAACCACAAAACGCTGCTGGCTGACGAATCGAGCCGCCTGTATCGGTGCCGGTCGCAATCGGCGCCAAGCCTGCAGCAACAGCTGCAGCCGAACCTCCAGAGGAACCGCCAGCTACGTGAGCGGCATTCCAGGGATTTAAGACTGGCCCAAAGGCAGAGTTTTCGTTAGAGGAGCCCATCGCGAACTCGTCCATATTGGTTTTACCCAAACAAACCATGCCAGCGCCATGGGGATTAATTTCATCCGGAATCCCCAGATTGGCCACCACGGTGGCATCAAAGGGACTCTGATATCCAGATAAGATTTTGGAGGCTGCGGTCGACTTCCAACCCCGGGTTACAAACACATCTTTGTGCGCAACTGGGATACCAGTCAATTTGCCAGCTTTACCAGAAGAAATTAGTTCATCTGCCTTAGATGCTTGCTCCAAACTTAAGTGAGCATTCACATCAAGGTAGGCATTCCACTGTTTTCCCGCCTCAATACGGTCTAAAAAATACTGGGTTAATTCGGTGCTGGAGACCTCTTTAGCAGCAAGCGCTTTTGCCATTAAGGCGATAGGTGTGTTGTGCCAACTCATTCGATCACCCTTGGCACTAAGAAATAGCCCTCATGCTGCGCAGGGGCTGATTGCATGTTTTCAGAGCGGTGGTCTGACTCGGTTACCTGGTCAACACGCATGGGTTGAGCCAAATCACGCAAAAAGAGGATTGGGTGTGCCAAAGGCTCAAGACCAGTTGTATCAACGGCCTGCATTTCCTCAACCAAGGAAAAAATAGCCTGCAGTTGAGGCAAAACTGCTTCTGCTTCTGCCTGATTTAATTCAAGCCTAGATAGGTGCGCAATGCGCTGGACATCATCAAGTTTCATGGGACGAGAGTATCATTCCTATATATTTTCATTAACACTTTCTATTTTCCCACTACATCATGTTTGGTTTTTTCCGCAGCTACTTTTCTAATGACCTAGCCATCGACCTAGGAACCGCAAACACTCTAATTTATATGCGTGAGCGGGGTATTGTCCTCGATGAACCTTCTGTTGTGGCAATTCGCCAAGAAGGAGGTCCAAACGGCAAAAAGACCATTTTGGCCGTCGGCAAAGAGGCAAAAGCGATGTTGGGTCGTGTTCCAGGGAATATTGAGGCAATTCGCCCAATGAAAGACGGCGTGATTGCCGACTTCACGATTACCGAACAAATGCTCAAGCAATTTATCAAGCTTGTGCATGAAAGCAAATTATTAAAACCAAGCCCACGCATCATCATTTGCGTTCCTTGCGGATCTACCCAGGTTGAGCGTCGCGCGATTCGCGAATCTGCATTGGGTGCCGGTGCATCACAAGTGTTTTTGATTGAAGAGCCGATGGCAGCTGCAATTGGTTCTGGCTTACCCGTTTCAGAAGCTGCTGGATCAATGGTTGTAGACATTGGTGGTGGCACGACTGAAGTTGGTGTGATGTCATTGGGTGGCATGGTCTACAAAGGTTCCGTTCGTGTTGGTGGCGATAAGTTTGATGAAGCCATTACCAATTACATTCGCCGTAACTACGGCATGTTGATTGGTGAACAAACTGCTGAGTTGATCAAGAAAACAATTGGCTCTGCTTTCCCTGGCGCTGAAGTGCGCGAGATGGAAGTAAAAGGTCGCAATCTTTCCGAAGGTATCCCACGCAGCTTTACCGTTACGAGCAATGAAATTTTGGAAGCTCTGACCGATCCATTGAATCAAATCGTGACTGCAGTAAAAGCAGCTCTCGAGCAGATCCCGCCTGAGCTGGCGTCCGATATTGCCGAACGCGGCATGATGCTAACGGGCGGCGGCGCCTTATTGCGTGACCTTGATCGCCTTCTGCTTGAAGAAACTGGTTTGCCAATTCACGTAGCAGAAGATCCATTAACTTGCGTGGCTCGCGGTTGCGGTATTGCACTTGAGCGCATGGATAAGTTAGGCGGAGTGTTCTCGCACGAGTAAGCGACATACACGTCGAACAGGGAATTGCAACATAGCGCTCCACCACTTTTCAGACAGGGCATTCCGGCCTTACTTAAACTGATTGTCTGTCTGTCGATCAGCATTGCTCTGATGCTGATCGATTATCGCTTTAAAGCACTCGATCCAATCCGCAACAACGTCAATTGGGTTCTGCGTCCATTGGAATATGTGATGATGGCGCCACGAAATGCATTCGAAGCAGCATCTGAATATTTCACAACGAGATCAACTCTTGATCAAGAAAACCAAGTGATGAAAGTACGGCAAGCGGAACTTTCTTTGCTCGCAAATCAATCTGAATTTTTGATGGTGGAAAACCAAAACCTGCGTGAGTTAATGACTCTACAAAAACAGGTTCCATTCAAAACATTACCAGTAGAAATTCTATTTAATCCTCCCAATCCGATTTCACAACGCATCGTTATCAATCGCGGTAGTAATGATGGCCTCAAGCTTGGCAACCCGATTGCCAATGACTCCGGAATCCTGGGCCAGGTAGTCCGCCTGTATGAGCGCTCAGCTGAAGTTTCCCTGCTTGAAGACCGTGATTTTGCGGTTCCCGTCCAAGTCGCACGTAATGGACTTCGTGCTGCTGTATTTGGCGCAGGGCGAGGCAATCCCCTGGAGTTACGTTATTTACCAGTAGCTAGCGATCTGGAGGTTGGGGATATTTTGCTAACCTCAGGAATTGATGGCGTTTACCCGCCGGGCTTTGCGGTTGCTGTCATTAGCAAAATTGAACGTAATGCCGATAAAAACTCTTCCAATGTATTCTGCGTTCCAGTTGCTGCAGTCAATCGCTATCGTCAAGCGCTTGCCCTGTTGTATGACCCCCAGTTTGATGCGAAGGCATCAACGACAAATAACAAATCCGCTTCTGGCGCGCCTTTGACCAATGCACCAGGCAGACGCCAAACTCGTGCGCGAGGAATGCAATGATCGATTTCCAGAGCGGCTATATTTTGCGCCCGGTAAATCCGGTCTTTATCTATTTCAGCTTATTTTGTGCGCTGCTATTAAACCTATTGCCTATAGGCAATTATGGTTGGGTGCCAGATTGGTTAATTCTGTGCATTGTGTTTTGGAATATTCATCAGCATCGTTATGTCAGCGTCATCACTGCCTTCATTTTGGGCTTGATGATGGATGTACATAATTCCGATTTATTAGGATTGCACGCCTTTAGCTATTCCCTAGTCGCCTACCTTGCTATCTCATGGCACAGACGCATTGTGGCTCTCACCGTTCTCTCGCAAGCCCTGCACCTGCTTCCTATTTTCTTGTTGGTATCCCTGTTTCCGGTATTGGTGCATTGGCTACTCAGCGGCGAACTCTATTGGTGGGCCTTAACAGGCGCCATTCAGGCGCTGATTGAAGCAATACTATGGCCATTTGCTACACGTATTTTGCTTGCACCGCAGCGTCGTCCTGTAGATGTTGATCACAATCGACCCCTCTAAGAAGTAGTATGGTTTCTTTTAAAAAACCGGACCTCGACTCATTTCAAGAGCGCATTCATATTGCGACTCTATTTGTCACTTTTTGCTTCTTGCTGCTCATTACCCGCCTTGTATGGTTGCAACTCGTAAGCCATGGGAAATATGCACTGCTAGCCGAAAGTAATCGCATTGCTTTGGTTCCAGCACCTGCAAACCGCGGCCTTTTAATTGATCGCAATGGCATCGTCATTGGTCGAAATTATTCTGCACTTACTTTAGACGTCAATGCTGAAGAGGTGAAAGGGAATGTTGATCAACTCATTAGCGATCTCTCTGAAATCATTGATATTTCCCCTCGAGATCGTCGTAATTTCAAGCGATCCCTTGAGGATTCCCGCAATATGGGCACCATTCCCTTGCGATCTATGCTTAACGAGACCGAAACAGCCCGTTTTATGGCCAATCGCTACCGCTTTCCAGGAGTTGAAATCCGCGCTAGAAGCTTTCGGGAGTACCCATACAACGAATTAGCCTCCCATCTGATTGGCTATATTGGCCGCGTTTCCCAAAAAGATAAGGAGCGTATGCAGGCCGAAATTGAGGGCGCAAAAGTAGATGATCCCGATGCATTGCAGACCTCTTTTTTGCCAGGCATTCAGTATGTTGGCAAGATTGGTCTAGAGCAAAGTTATGAAACTGTTTTGCGCGGCGTACCCGGATACGATCAAGTGGAAATTACAGCAGGCGGCAAACCAGTGCGTACGCTTTCAAGCTCGCCATCGGTTCCCGGTAAAAATGTTGTTCTCTCAGTTGATATCAAGTTGCAATATTTAGTCGAGCAACTGTATGGCAATTTCCGCGGTGCATTTGTAGCGATTGAACCAGAGACGGGTGACGTATTAGCTTTTGTTTCTAAGCCTAACTTCAATCCAAATGACTTTGTTGAGGGCATTGATTCTGTAACCTGGAAAGAACTCAACGACTCGCCACAAAAGCCGCTCTATAACCGGCCACTTAAAGGCATCTACCCACCGGGCTCAACTTATAAACCCTTTATGGCGCTTGCAGCTTTAGAAAATAAAAAGCGTACGCCATCACAAACTATTTCTGATCCTGGTTACTTTGACTTTGGTAATCACACTTTCCGTGACGACAAAAAAGGCGGACACGGAATTGTCGATATGCAAAAGTCGATCGTTGAATCTTGCGACACTTATTACTACATGCTTGCGCGAGATATGGGCGTCAACATGATGCACGACTTTATGAAACCATTAGGTTTCGGTCAAATTACCGGCATTGATTTGCAAGGTGAAGCAAGAGGCGTTCTACCATCCACAGAGTGGAAGAAAAATACCTTTAAAAAGCCTGAGCAGCAAAAATGGTACGAAGGCGAAACGATCTCTCTTGGTATTGGCCAAGGCTATAACGCCTTTACCATTTTGCAACTAGCTCACGCTATGGCAAACGTTGCTAATAACGGCATTGTGATGAAGCCCCATCTAGTCAAAGCAATTGAAGATCCATTTACTCGCAACAGAGTGCTAACAACGCCAAAAGAAAGTTATCGCATCGATCTCAATGCTGAGAATATTGAAGTGATCAAGAAGGCCATGGTCGAGGTTAATAACTCTGGCACATCTGCAGCTGCATTTAAGGGCACTGGATATCAAGTGGGTGGAAAGACCGGAACCGCACAGGTATTTAGCTTGAACTCTAAAGATTACAAACATGGATCCACAGCAGAATTTTTGCGCGACCATGCCTTGTATATTGCATTTGCTCCAGCAGATAAGCCAACCATTGTGATTGCGATGGTTGTAGAGAACGCAGGCTTCGGCGCGCAGTATGCTGCTCCGATTGCACGTCAAGCATTGGACTACTACATTGAGGGCAAGTGGCCCAAGGAGGTTCCTGAATGGAAAAGAGCCCCTTAATAAAAGTTAAAGGATTTTTCTTCAGTATATTTTCTGGTTTAGATCGCCAGCTAGGCCTTATTCTGCTTGGCTTAGCGGCTGTTGGCTTTTTTACATTTTTATCTGCCTCCCAAAATACCCCTGTGCAAATTGCAGATGAGTTGCGCAATCTTGCACTTTCTTTTGTGGTGATGTGGGTTGTCTCACGCATTCCACCCAAATGGTTGGAGATGGGGGCAGTTTGGATTTATGGTTTTGGTATTGCTCTTTTAGTTGCGGTTGCTGTATTTGGATTAATTAAAAAAGGTGCGCGTCGTTGGCTCAATATCGGCTTTGTGATCCAACCATCTGAAATTATGAAGATCGCAATGCCGCTAATGCTCTCCTGGTACTTTCAGAAGCGTGAAGGCATTCAAAAATCTTGGGACTATGGGGTCGCTGCAATCATATTGGCGATTCCTGTCTTTTTAATTGCGCGGCAACCAGACTTGGGAACTGCCCTGCTTGTTTTTGCTGCTGGTCTCTATGTCATTATTTTGGCAGGGCTGCCTTGGAAGTGGATTCTTCCATTTGTAGGGCTTGGCGTTGTAGGTATTTTGTTGATTATTATTTTCGGCAGCACCATTTGTGCTCGTGATGTGGTGTGGCCATTTGTTCATGACTATCAAAAGCATCGTATCTGTACTTTGCTAGACCCTACAAGCGATCCCCTAGGAAAAGGTTTTCACACAATTCAGTCGATGATTGCAATTGGCTCTGGCGGATTCTTTGGCAAAGGGTGGTTCCAAGGAACTCAAGCACATTTGGAATTTATTCCAGAAAAACATACCGACTTTGTATTTGCTGTTTTTTCAGAAGAGTTTGGCTTGCTAGGCAACTTAGTGTTACTAGGGCTTTTCTTCGCATTGATTAAGCGCGGTCTTGCTATCGCCGCCAGCGCACCCAATTTATTTACAAGATTGCTTGGCGCAGCAGTTACTTTAATTTTCTTTACCTATGCATTTGTGAATATCGGCATGGTGAGTGGTTTATTGCCAGTTGTTGGTGTGCCGCTACCATTCATTAGTTATGGTGGCACTGCGCTTGTAACACTCGGTTTTGGAGCTGGAATACTGATGAGTATTCATCGTCACCGTCGTTTAGTGCAAAGCTAACATTAATGGGCTAAGGTGTTTATATTTATTCAGATTCTGAGAAAATAAAAAAGCCCGGCATACCGGGCTTTTTTATCAACAAAGGAAGAATTACTTCTTACGCTTGTTAACTGAATCTTTAAATGCTTTACCGGCAGAAAACTTAACAGTTTTTGCAGCAGCAATTTTGAGTGGCTCGCCAGTTTTTGGGTTACGACCCATACGTGCAGCACGCTTGCCAGAAGCAAAAGTACCAAAGCCGATCAGTTGTACTGAGTCACCCTTAGTAACAGCTTTAATGATTGTCTCGATAGCAGAATTCAACGCGAATTCAGCTTTAGCTTTAGAGATCTCCGCGTCGTCAGCAATCGCTGCGATTAGTTCGGCTTTGTTCAAGTGAAGCTCCTTATAGATATTGATGTCAGCGCACATTGCGCTTACATGATTTTAACCACAAAAAATTATAAAAATAAAGTTGCGTTACAGCAATTTTTTAATACGACTACAAATTACTCATCCAAAACGGTGATATCAGAAACAAAATACTCGGTATCGCCAAAACAAGTAGTTGGCAAACCAATGTGTTGCTCATACTTTAGGGCAACCTTTTTGCCTAAATTAGCATTTATTTTTTGCGCCACAGCATCTTCACGTACCGTAAAAAGGAATTTTTCCGACATCGTGCCCGGCATAGAAACCATGGCCAATTCACCTTCCCAGGTTTTGCATATGTAGCCACGATTAGAGAATTTCTGCACATATCCTGCGCGCTCACCACTTCCGTAGCTCCAAGTTAGCATTACCCATGTATAAACTGAAATACCCACTAACCCAATTAAAACAAGGCTTAAGAGCCACTTTATAAAGCTATTCATCAGAATTTCCTTGGTAGATCTACACACAAACCCTTATCGGGTACTGATATTTTCTATACGCAGTATATGAGCATACCAGTCGAAGAAATAGTCTAATTGGCTGCGACATACAAATTAAAATACTAGCAATTACCTTAATTAGACAAAGTCCATGGAAATTCGCCACATCATCTTTTTTATTTTTGTAGCCTCTGCAATCTATGTTTATTTTCGCGGCACAGTTCGTTTCGGGCTTGTCAGATCTCTTACTGACTATCAAGTACTTTTGGCGCCAGTAAATGCACTTTTATATCTATTCTCGAAAGTAAAGCCTGGTGCTTATATTCCAGTAAATCAATTTCCCGAAATGAAACCCATCCAAGATAACTGGGAAATGATTCGTCAAGAGGCGCTTTCCTTGCAAGAAGGTGGCTCGATTGCAGCCGCCACTGGTTATAACGATATTGGCTTTAATTCCTTTTTTCGCACTGGCTGGAAGCGTTTTCACCTTTGCTGGTATGGACAAGAGGTGCCGTCAGCCCAAGCAAAGTGCCCTAAAACAGTGGCGCTCCTAAAATCTATCCCCTCAGTCAAAGCTGCTATGTTCGCCTCTCTACCGCCCGGCGCAACGCTTGTACGCCACCGCGACCCCTATGCCGGCTCCTTGCGTTATCACATTGGCCTAGTGACACCCAATGATCCTAAATGCTTTATCAATGTCGATGGGGAACGTTATTTCTGGAAAGATGGCGAAGCGGTCATGTTTGATGAGACCTATATTCATTTCGCCGCAAATGAAACAGATCAACAAAGAATCATCTTGTTTTGCGATGTGGAGCGTCCTGTGTATACCAAGGTAGTCGAGTTATTTAATCGCTGGTTTGGGCGTTATGTCATGAGTGCCGCTTCATCCCAAAACGTTGAAGGTGAAAAAATAGGTTTTGTAAATGTTCTGTTTACCTATTTTTACCATCTTCGTGCCCAAGCTAAAAAGCTAAAAGCAAAACATCGTTCTGTTTATTACGTGGGTAAGTGGGTTCTCATTCTGGGAATTTTGTGGGCTATTTTCTGGTAACCCAAGCCTGAGTTTTATGGGCTCAATACCTGAATAATTTGCTCCGGACCAATGGGGCCCCAGATTTCTACTCGTTTCTGACGACTATTTTGGCCGGAAACAAATTGAATCTGCTTTTGGGGCACCCTTAACTGCTTTGAAAGCCACGCCAATAAAAGCTCATTGGCCTTATTTTCGAGGGCCGGCGCCTTGAGAGAAATTTTGAGGCAACCATCATGAAGGCCAACGACCTTGGTTACCTTTGCTCCTGGTTGGCAATGTAAATTTAAGATAATTCCAGTAGGGGTTTGTTTTAACCAATTAGGCGTCATTAAAGTACTTTAAACTGAAAGCATGACGATGAAGAATTCTCAAGCTTTAGAACAGCTATTTTCCAATAATCGTGCCTGGGCCGCAAGTATGGTCGCAGAAGATGCTAACTTCTTTAAGCGCCTCGTTTCACAGCAAGCCCCCGAATATCTATGGATTGGTTGCTCCGATAGCCGAGTACCGGCAAATGAAATTGTGAATTTACTGCCTGGCGAATTATTTGTTCACCGAAATGTTGCAAACGTAGTCGTTCATACTGATTTAAATTGCTTGTCGGTTATTCAATTTGCTATTGATTTACTTAAGGTGAAACACATTTTGGTAGTTGGTCACTATGGCTGCTCCGGAGTCCATGCAGCACTAACGGAAAAGCGAGTAGGCCTTGCTGATAATTGGTTGCGTCATGTGAAGGACGTTCATCAAAAACATGAACGTTATTTGGGCGATGCGATTCCAACACCCAAACGTCAAGATCGACTTTGCGAACTCAATGTCATTGAGCAAGTTGTTAACGTATGTGAAACAACTATCGTGCAGGATGCCTGGGCCCGCGGGCAAGATCTGACTGTGCATGGCTGGGCTTACCGTCTAGAAACTGGCTTAGTAAATGATTTGGGAATGTCGTGCAGCTCTATTGAAGAGATGACAGAGCGTTATGCCAAATCAGTAAAGCGCTACGAATCAGAACACAACTAATTTGCTTAAGTCATTATTGAACTACCTGGGAGTTGGTTTTCTTGCGCTCCTTGCAATACTCCCATACAAGCTTTTAGTTTCTATTGGCTATAGCCTTGGCTATATAGCCGCTCGCATTCCGAGCGATAGAAATCGAGTAGTTAAAACAAATCTCCATTTATGTTTTCCAAAATTAAACGCAACCGAAATAGATGATCTTGCCAAGGAGCATTGGCGATTGCTTGGGCGGAGCCTAGTAGAAAAAAGTATTATCTGGTGCGGCAGCTCAAAACAGCTCAGCAATATGATTGAAGTGAGATCAGCAGTAGATCTCTCCAGCAAAAAACCGCGCATCCTTGTCAACATGCATTTCACAGGCATTGAGGGCAGCATTATTTTGAGCGCTCTTTCCAAAGAAAAGCATTGGCCGCGCACTTCTGGTTTTTTTCAAAGAATGAAAAATCCATTCTTCAATAAAAAGATTATTGATTGGCGCAATCGTTTTGGCGGCAACTCCATTGATCGACAAGGCAATGCGAAGGCAATCATTCGAGAAATTCGCAATGGAGACTTCATCATCATTGCGCCCGATATTGATCTTGGCCTCAAAGATTCTGAATTTGTCCCTTTTTTTGGAATTCAGACCAACACCATCACTACCATCTCCCGTTTGGCAAAAATTACTGGTGCCGATGTTTGCTTGATGACCACCACATTAAAGCCCGATGAATCTGGCTATCTTTGCGAAATTAGAAAGCCTATAGAAAACTTTCCAGGGATAGACCCTAAGACAGATACAGCACGCCTGAATCAATATTTTGAAACTGAAATTCGTCTGAGGCCGGCCGAATACTACTGGGTACACAAGCGCTTCAAAAACCCACCAGATAGCGGCCCAAGCCCCTATAGCGCTTCTAAATAAAGGTCATTTGTCCTATCATTGAGGGATGACCGAACGTATTGGGCTATTTGCCGATCTCCACAGTAATTTAGAAGCCTTTGAAGCCTGCATGGCTCGGGCAGAAGAGCTTGGCGTAACGCGCATGGTATTTAATGGTGACCTTGTAGGCTACAATGCCGACCCGGTGGCGGTCATTGATCGCATCGCATCGCTCGTGGAAGATAAAAAAGCCATTGCTATCCTAGGCAATCATGATGAGGCTATTTTTAAAGATAGTCGTGATCAAATGAATGCGAATGCTAACGCCGCAATTGATTGGACTAAGTCACAACTAAAAAAACATCATGTAGATTTTCTTAAGAATCTTCCGCTCATAGTTCAAGAAGAAAATATCTGCTTTGTGCACGCCTCAGCACACAATCCATCTGACTGGAATTACATTACTGACAGCATGAGTGCATGGCAATGCGCACAAAACTCTGGGAAAAGCTATACCTTTGTTGGTCATGCGCACGAGCAAGCGCTTTTTTATCAAAGTGCCGTTGGGAAATTGATTCGCTTTGCACCACACCCTGGCGACGAAATACCCGTACTTCACCATCGACAATGGGTAGGCGTTGTAGGTTCGCTTGGTCAGCCCAGAGATGGCAATCCTGAAGCATGCTTTGCCGTATTTGAACCCGAGTCTGAAGTTCTCACGTTTCATCGCGAAGCCTACGACTACTTTACCGCCGCAGATAAAGTGCGTCGCGCCGGTCTGCCAGAAGACCTGGCAAATCGCCTTATTACCGGCAAATAAAATTAATGGCAATCAATACAGATATTGAAGCAGTAGACGATATATTCCAAGAGGGCAAAGTAGTAGACGGGTTTGTCTTAGGCAAGGAAGTGCATCGCGGAGGTATGGCTAGTCTCTTTTCGGCAACGAAAGAAGGTGTAGATATACCCATTCTGCTAAAAATTCCACGCGTTGGCAAAGACCAGCCCGTGGAAAGCTTGATCGGCTTTGAAACCGAACTTACGATCTTGCGCTCACTAAAAAGTCCCTATGTACCTAAATACTTAGGATCTGGCAATATGGCTACGCGTCCATATATTGCAATGGAAAGAGTTGAAGGTCGCCCGCTAGAGGACTACATCAAAGAAGGAAAAGTATTTACGATTGATGAAGTTGTTCGCATTGGCGCAGATCTTGCGCAAGCCGTTCAGTCTTTGCACTCACAAGATGCTATTCACTTAGATATCAAACCTGAAAATATTTTGGTCGATGACAAAGGTAAGCTAACGCTCATTGATTTTGGTCTATCGCACCACGCCCGATATCCCGATTTGCTTGCTGAGGAAATGCGCAAAGGTGTTGGGTCGGCACCATACATTTCTCCAGAACAAGTAGTTGGAATTCGCTCAGATTCTCGTAGCGACATATTCTCAATTGGCGCAATCATGTATGAATTGCTGACCGGTGAGCTACCGTTTGGCAACCCCCAAACAATGAGCGGTCTGCGCAAAAGAATGTGGGCCGAAGCATTTCCTCCGCGCGCCATTCGCAGAGAAATCCCTCGCTGGTTACAAGAGGTAGTACTCAGATGCTTAGAACCGCGGGCTGCAGATCGTTATCAAAGTGCTGCGCGTTTACGACAAGTTTTACGAGACCCAGAGGGTATTACGCTCACTGAGCGCGCTGACCGAGTTGAGCCGCCTAGCTTTTGGCAAAACCTCAAAGGTATGTTCAAGGCTGCGGGCTACGAGCCCTCCCCAAGCCCGCGCCCCAGCATGGGCAATTTTGATGCGCCGCTAATGATTGCTGCGATTGATACTCGCCAGTCGGGTGAAGGCTTACGTGAACGCATGCAAAATACTGCGAAGAACTTACTTCATGCCTACCCTGAGAGTCGCTTGGTTTGTATCAGCACTATTAGCAGCACACCCACCTTCGAGGGCAATCAAGAAAATGAAACTGCGAGTGGCATTGTGCGCGGCCATTTAGTACAGCTGATGGATTGGGCAAAACCACTTAAGCTACCGCCAGAAAGAATTTCTTATCACGTACTAGAGGCCCTTGATCCGGCCTCTCGAATCGTGGAGTTTGCTAAAGATAATGACGCTTCTCTTATCTTGATTGGAGCATCACATAAGCTACCAAACAAGGTAACGCCTTGGAGAACTTCCATGACTAAGATTGTCGAGGAAGCCCCCTGCAGCGTGCATATTGTCAGGACTTAAACTCAGCGCATTTTGTCTTGCTTTTGATCCAAGATGAGCTCAGGCTCTTGCGCCTCAATCCAGTTATCTCGATTGAGCACGCTAGTTAATTGCTTTTGGTCTAGTTCACCAGTCCACTTAGCAACCACAATAGTGGCCACGCCATTGCCAACCAAATTAGTTAATGCCCGTGCCTCGGACATAAAGCGATCAATGCCCAAGATAATCGCTAAACCTGCAACCGGCACATCTCCGACAGCAGAAAGAGTGGCGGCCAACACAATAAATCCGCTACCAGTTACACCTGCAGCGCCTTTAGATGTTAGTAACAGAACCAGCAAAAGTGTGACCTCTTGCATGAGTGTCATAGGCGTATTGGTTGCTTGTGCAATAAATACTGCGGCCATAGTGAGATAAATAGAAGTGCCATCTAGGTTGAATGAATATCCTGTTGGAATGACGAGACCAACACAGGTTTTCTTGGCGCCCAATAGCTCCATTTTTTCCATCATGCGCGGCAAGACAGATTCAGAAGATGAAGTCCCCAAAACAATTAATAGCTCTTCTTTAATGTAGCGAACGAATTTAAAAATATTAAACCCATTAAATCGCGCAATAAGCCCTAAGACAATAAATACAAAGAGCAAGCAGGTTAAATAAAACGCACCCATTAATTTGCCCAATGAGAACAAAGAGCTTATGCCATATTTACCAATAGTGAATGACATTGCGCCAAAAGCGCCAATAGGCGCAAACTTCATGATGACGCCAATCATGTCAAAAAGAACGTGTGATGATTTTTCAATTAAGTCAAACACCAATGTTCCGCGACCGCCGAACTTATGCAGTGCAAATCCAAACAATATTGCAATGAAAAGGACTTGCAAAATTTCACCCTTAGCAAATGCATCTACTGCACTGCTCGGGATGATGTTCATTAAGAAATCGGTGGTGGTGCCCATCTTCCCCGGCCCGGTATATGCAGCAATTCCTTTCGTGTCCAAACTTGCTGGATCGATGTTCATACCCGCACCTGGCTGGAGCAGATTAACCACGACCAACCCCACTACCAAAGCAATGCTACTCACGATCTCAAAATACAAAAGGGCTAGTCCGCCCGTTTTACCAACCTTCTTCATATCTTCCATGCCGGCGATACCAAGCACAACCGTACAGAAAATAATGGGGGCAATTAACATCTTGATGCCTTTAATGAAGGCATCGCCAAAAGGCTTCATTTCTGTACCTAAGCTAGGGTAAAAATGGCCCAATAAAACACCAATTAGAACTGCTGTAAGTACTTGAAAATAAAGGATTTTATAAAAAGGTGGTTTTTTAATGTAACGGTCATTTCGATATCCTTTATTTAGTTATTAGCAGGTATTTTTCATCTCGGCTGATGACATATTAACTCTAGGCTAGGAAATGGCCTTCATATTGGATAATGCAGGGATGGAAGAAAAAGTACGCGTCTCAAAATTACTCTCAGAGCTAGGTCTTTGCTCACGTCGAGAAGCAGACTCTTATATTGAGCAAGGTTTAGTGACCGTAGATGGCGAAGTAGTCAATGAGCTGGGTACGCGTGCGTACCGCCATCAAAAGATTGAATTGCAATCGGGCGCCAAAGCGCAACAAGCATCCCGCATCACCGTCATCCTTAACAAGCCTGTTGGTTATATCTCTCACTATGACGATGAACAGGAATACCAACCAGCTGCTTCCTTGATCACACCCGAAAACTACTTTGCCAGCCCGATGGATAAGGGCAGAAACCCTCGCTTTAACACTAAAGGGTTGGCGCCTGCAGGTCGCCTAGATATTGACTCCACAGGCATGCTGGTCCTGACTCAGGATGGTCGCATTGCCAAATTATTGATTGGCGAAAATAGTCCCATTGAAAAAGAATATTTAGTACGCGTTGAGGGACTACTTTCTTTCGAAGATTTGGATCGCCTACGTCATGGCCTATCGCTTGATGGTGTGGAGCTCAAACCCGCACAAGTTAGCTGGCAAAACGAAGATCAACTTCGCTTTGTGTTGCGAGAAGGTCGTAAACGTCAAATTCGTCGGATGTGTGAAATGGTGGGCCTTAAAGTTTTAGGGCTAAAGCGCGTCAGAATGGGTCGTATCTCCCTAGGTCCGCTACCTCCGGGTCAATGGCGCTATGTAAGGCCTGAAGAGCAGTTCTGAACGGCCTCGCACCCTTATAATTGCGTCCGAACCTAGATTAATCAGCGCAGAATTCCCATCGAAACTCTTATCTCCAGCACTCCAGGCGCAGAAGTACTTAGACGCCGTAGCTTTGCCATCATCTCTCACCCAGATGCAGGCAAAACGACGCTTACTGAAAAATTATTGCTTTACGCAGGAGCTATTCAAATTGCAGGGAGCGTTAAAGCTCGCAAAGCAAGTCGTCACGCAACATCTGACTGGATGGAGATTGAAAAGCAACGGGGTATTTCAGTAGCGAGCTCGGTAATGCAGATGGAGTACCGCGATTGCATCATTAACTTATTGGATACACCTGGGCACCAAGACTTCTCGGAAGATACCTATCGAGTTCTTACTGCTGTTGATTCAGCACTTATGGTGATCGATGCTGCTAATGGCGTTGAATCTCAAACCCTACGCTTGCTTGAAGTTTGCCGTGCACGCAACACACCTATCGTCACATTCATTAATAAGATGGATCGTGAGGTCAAGCCTCCGATGGAGTTAATGGATGAGATTGAAACAGCGCTTGGCATTGAAGTAGTCCCTTTTACTTGGCCAGTAGGTATGGGCAAATCTTTTGCGGGTGTTATCGATATTGCCAACATGCGTATGCGGATGTTTAAAGCAGGCGAAGATCGTGTGACTGAAGATTCTCACGCTGTAGTTGATGTGCATGATCCAGCCCTTAAAGAGCGGCTTGGTACTGACCTTGAAATTGCTTTGACTGAAGTAGAGCTCATCAAAGAAGCGATGCCTGCATTTAATCTTGAGGCCTTCTTGGCAGGCCGTCAGTCACCCGTTTTCTTTGGCTCTGCGATCAATAACTTTGGCGTGCGCGAGATTCTCAACACATTAGTTGAGCTTGCGCCATCACCAGGATCGCGCAAAGCACTGCAAAGGGAAGTAAGCCCTGCAGAAAATAAATTCTCAGCGGTAGTGTTCAAGATTCAAGCAAACATGGATCCAGCACACCGCGACCGTGTTGCTTTTCTACGTATCTGCTCTGGGCATTTTCAGCGCGGCATGAAATTAAAGATTTGCCGAAATGGTAAAGAGGTGCGCACCAATAATGCACTTTCATTTTTGTCACAAAGGCGCGATATTTTGGATGAAGCCTTTCCAGGTGACATCATCGGCCTCCCCAATCATGGCTTACTGCGCCTAGGTGATACCCTGACCGAAGGTGAGCAATTGCAATTTACTGGCTTGCCATTCTTTGCTCCAGAAATTTTCCGCATGGTTGAGTCTGCAGATCCATTGCGCTCAAAACAATTGCGCACTGGACTAATGCAATTGGGAGAAGAGGGTGCAATTCAGGTCTTTAGGCCTATGGCCGGTGGCACCATGTTGCTTGGCGCGTTTGGCCAACTTCAATTTGAAGTGGTGAGCCATCGCCTTCAGACGGAATATGGCGCAGAAGTGCGTCTTCTACCAGCCCGCTATAACTTGGCACGCTGGGTTAGCTCGGATGATCCTGTGGCGTTGAAAAAATTTACCCAAGAAAATATCCACCGTATGGCCGAAGATGTGGTGGGAGCGTCTGTATTCTTGGCGTCACACAAATCAGAACTAGACGTTGCCCAACAACGCTGGGAGTCTATTCAATTCCATGCCCTCAGAGAGCATGCCGGTCTAATTTATCAATCCGATTTGGCTGGTTAATTAGGGCAGTTCATTTTCTAGATTGCCCTATTGGTTAACGCGTTGTTTTGCAATCAAAGACGACAACGAGCTGACTATCGCTACTTCTAAATGAGGCAACCTTGCCATACTGGGCGCAATAGGCGCTAGCCTTCTGAGTTAACTGGTCGATTGACTCACCGCTGCTATTGAGAAAAGTCACGTGATTTGTATCTGATGCATCGGTATACACCGCAGCACAAGCTCCCAGCATAGATATACAGGCTAGGCTCAAGATAAAAATTTTCATCGATGCATTCATGTAAGGATCTTTCATATTAAATTTAAGGCTTATTAAAACCTAGCGCTTTCATAAGCTGTGCAGTTATTTTGCTGGCTAACGGCTTGTATATCAAGATGCAAACAATCGCTACTGGATAAGCTACCAGCCACACGTCAAGCCAAACCCAGAAGAAATTTTCTGTAAGGCCAGCTCGAACAAATGTAGTGGCTAGAGTAATGCTCAAAGACATTAAGCAGCCCATGACTAAGGCAAAAATAAGGTTGGGTAGATTGATCATGACATCATCATAGCGTCTGCGCTTGTTAACTGTTATTCTGGACTGTGATCACTATTGTGCGCCCTAGACAGGGGAATCTCTTGAGAAAGTCTTTGAGATTCATCATTCCATTACTCTAGGAAAACTCCATGGCTGTAGGCCAAAATCAAAGAACCAGAAAAAATGACTCTATGCTCACCAAGACAGGAAAAGCCCGCTTAGGGCCCCTGAATGCAGCACAGCTTACTAAGTTATTAGAATCAAGCACTAAGCCTAAAGAAAAAGGCAAAATTTTACGAGCACTTAAGAAACGTCCAGCTGTTGCCGCATAATTAAAAAGCCCCGCCAATCAAATAAGCGGGGCTTTTTAATTTCAGCACCTCAATAGACTGGGTACTTCTAAACTCTTTTAACCAGCATTCTTTTTCCAAGGATGACTGTCGATACGACTAGCATGGCAAAGATTAAATTCATTACCGTAAGCGAATCATCAAGCAAAATGCTAGCGGCCACTAGCGTGCAAAAAGGTTGAATCAACTGTACTTGGCTAACCCTCGCAATACCACCAACCGCAAGCCCCTCGTACCAAAAGAAGAAGCCCAGAAACATTGGGAACAAACTCAGGTAAATAAAACTAGTCCAAGCAATAGCTCCTGCAGCTATGTAATCTGGACTGTAAGTAAGCCAAGTCATCAAAATATTTACTGGCAATGAAATAACCAGGGCCCAAGAAATGACGGCGCGAGGATTCATCTTTCTGGAGAGCTCGCCACCCTCAACATAACCAATACATGCACTGATTCCGCCAAGAACTAGAAGGCCATCAATATAAGTAAAGCTGCCGGCGTTTTTTAGTAAGGCATACATCACAACTAAGCCCGCGCCCAGCAGGGATACCAACCAAAATCCTAAGGAGGGACGCTCTTTAAAGCGAAGAACTCCAATAACTGTTGTAGCGAGCGGCATCATCCCCAAGATGACTGCGCCATGTGACGAGGATCCATGGGCCATGGCTACGGTAGTAAAGATGGGAAATCCGAATACTACGCCTAGGGCAATGACTACAAATTTTATAAAATCGACTTTGCCAGGTATAGGCTCTTTTTTATAAATAAGATACGCCAACGCAACAAGCCCAGCTAAAGTTGCCCTACCGTAAGCAATGAAATAGGGGTCAAAACTTAAAACAGCAATCTTGCTAACTGGCAGCGTTAAGCTAAAAATCAGGATGCCGATAAACCCAATCAGCATTCCCTTGCTTTCTTTATTCACCGTCACCCTTTATCTAATAGTGGATTAATTGTATTAACAATCCTCAATGCACGGGTTATAATATGTAAGCAATTCTTATGAAATCGACCGCCCATATTCAAGCCATTTATCTTGCTACCTCTGCAGGTGCGCCAATGCAATCTGTTAGTCATGCCAAAGTCAATGCTGGCCTGGGTATTGAAGGTGATCGTTATGCCCTAGGTATAGGTGCATTTTCAGCCGTCCAGCCAATAAAAGTAAGGCATATCAGCCTAATAGCCTTATCAGGCATTGAGATAGCAAATGACTGGCTAATGGCTGGCGATGAACCCGCCTTTGACGGAGCGGAAACACGCCGCAATATCGTGCTTGAAGACATTACCGCTGAGGAGTTAAATGCACTAGTAGGGCGGTCGTTTCAACTGGGCAGCCTACAACTATTGGGCACCGAGCTTTGTACCCCCTGTGAGCGGCCCGCCCAGCTATTGAGCAGACCTAGCTTCATGGAGGCATTTGAAAGACGGGGCGGCATTAGAGCCAAGATCCTTAATTCGGGAACTCTTGCTGTTGGTGACAAACTATTCCAACAAAATGGAAAGTGACATGATTGCATACCGCAACGATGCATTCATTACTGCTGAGCAAGCTATTGATCTGTATAAGCGCTCTACTCTTGGTGAGCGGCGCCCAATTCACAATGTCCAAACATTTGAGGCCATGCTCAAAAATGCAAATCTCACAGTTACTGCGTGGGATGGGGCAAAGCTCGTAGGCATTTCTCGCTCGCTAACGGATTTTTCTTATGTAGCCTATCTTGCGGATTTAGCAGTTGACGAACAATATCAACGCTCTGGTATTGGCAAACAGCTCATTGAAGAAACCAAAGTGCTACTAGGCCCTGAATGCATGATTGTGCTTTTGGCAGCACCCAAGGCAAATGATTACTACGAACATATTGGTTTTGAGCACAATCCACGTGCTTGGACTCTCAAAAAATAATTAAGTCTTTATCATTGCCGCATGACTATTACTCGATTTTGTTTAGTGCGCCATGGTGAAACCGACTGGAATGCAGCACGCCGCCTGCAAGGTCATACTGATATCGATCTAAATACTAGAGGCCTCGCCCAAGCAAATCAAATGGCGCATGCCCTCAAAAGAATCAATTTGCAGTTTGATGTTTTATACACGAGTGATCTCCAGCGTGCAGCCAAGACCGCTAGAGCTATCGAAGCATTATTTAAAACATCGGCAATAACTAATTCAGCCCTGAGAGAGCGACATCTTGGTGCATTACAAGGGCTGACTACCGATGAGGCTCCAATACGCGAGCCAGAGCTTTGGAAGTCTCACCTCAGCAGAAATATTGAAGAGCGCTTAGGTGATGGTGAAAGTATTCGGCAATTTGCAAATCGCATTGAAACTGCGCTTGAAAAAATTCGAGTGCAACACTCAGGTAAAACTATTTTGCTGGTAAGTCATGGCGGTGCATTAGACATGATGTACAGACTTGCAAGTAATCAGCCATTGCATGAAGAAAAAGCAGTTGCAGTGCCCAATGCTTCGCTTAACTGGATTAGCCATGATGGACATGCATGGAAGGTGGATGGCTGGGGTGATACAAGCCACCTTGAAGACTTGGCCTTAGATAATCTAGATCTCTAGAGTCTATGATCTACGCATGAAATTACTTTCCCTGGTAACTGCACTTTTTATTGCTTCTTTGGCGTGCAATCCTGGCTATGCAATGACTGACGTCCCAGATGAGCTACCAGATCGTATTGTGGGAAATATCGGCGCAGCTTTTTATACCTCTAATTTACACATTGGGACTGAAGGCACTCAGTCCCTAGTCTTACCTTATGCCTTCGCTGACTATCAACGTTTATTTGTTCGCATTGATGAAGTGGGTGTTAAGACTTTTAAGATGGGTTATGGCTACTTTGAGGTAATCGGAAAAGTAAATTTAGATACCTATAAAGTGAAGTCCTCGATTAATGGAAACTCAATTAATCGAAGCGATCCAATTCCTTTAGGACTAGGAACTTTTCAAGAAACACCTATTGGCGGATTTTTTATAAACGCCTATCACGACTTTGGAAAGTCAAAAGGGGCGCTATATGAATTTTTATATTTCGCCGAGCTTGAAACCTACAAAAAAGTGATGATCTACCCTCAAATTGGCATAGAACGGCAATCTAGTCAGTATGCCAATTATTACTATGGCATCAACCCTGGGGAGTCGAGCCTGACTGGCTATGCAGCCTATAGCGCTCCAGCAACAAACAACCTCATGGCAGGCCTAGTAGTAGAAATTCCGGTAGTGGATAACTGGTATATCAATATTTATGGCAAGCGCAAATGGATGGGTGGTGGAATCAATAACAGTCCCGTCATGAATCGCTCATTTCAAGGCAATATTTTTATGGCGCTTGCTTATCGCTTTGAGTAGGCAGAAGAAATAGGCTGCCTGTTAGAGACTATTTATTTTGATCTGATGCGATCTTAAAAAGACATTGCCAGGATGGAAAGTCCTGAGATCAACATGACCAGCTCCATGAGCAATAAAAATTTCTTCTCAGGCAACGCCAAGACAATTTTTTTGGAAAAAATGGAGCCAGCCAAAACACAGCTTCCAATCAATAGACCTTGAATAATAGCCATTGTGTTGAGAAAACCTAACTGGTGAAAAGTAATGCCTTTAGTAAACAAGATTGATAACGTACTAGCTGCCTCAGTACCCAGGAAAGCCCCTTTGCTTAAGCCATAAGCCAAAAAGAAAGGTGTATTAATAGCGCCTGTAGTAGCAACAATGCCGGTCAAATACCCAATACCAGCCCCGACGAGAGCCATCTGCCAAAGCTTTAAGTAAAAATTCTTTTTGCGCATCCAACGACGAATCGGAATGAGTAATATTAAAAATATTCCTAGTGTTATTTCAATTAGGCGCTCGTCAAGCTGCACTAGAGTATTAACACCAAGCACGGTAAATGGAATTGCCGTCAGGCCATAGACAAAGCAAACTCGCCATTGAATGACACTCCACCACAAGAAAATACGCGAAAGATTTGCTACGGTAGCTACCAAAGCTATTACCGGGATTGCCTGGATGGGTCCATAAAAATAAACTAGGGCGGGCATTAATATGATGGTGGTTCCAAAGCCAATGACGCCACCCAATACGCCGGCACCTAGCCCGAGAGAGCCGAGTACTAGAGCCTGCAAAATAAGATCAGACAAACTTGCTTATCTCAATTATTTTTTTAGAAATATCAGCGCCCCTGGCAGGCTAGAGGCATTTCCCATAGCGGTTTATCTTGTGAATAGTTGCAGTTCACTCCGTCAGGAGAAGTGGTGCTGGCGAGACAACCATTCAGCAGTAGGGCAAAGAAAATGACAGCTAAAGTTAGGGAAATTTTTCTCATATCATCCAACCAAGGCATATAGAGCCCATCCTAAGTTCAAAGCAACCAATGCAATGAGTGTGTAAAAAGTAAATTTCATTCCCAAAACACGTTTACTGAAATCTGGCGGGGGCGTATTAATGCCCTTTGCATGGATCAAGCGCCCAATAATGAGTGCGATACCCGGAATGGCGACTAACAACCATGGGGCACCATTTAGCTCAAGACACGCAATTAAGATGATGCCAAATGGTACATATTCCGCGAAGTTGCCCTGAGCGCGAATAGCTCGTTCTAGGTCATCATGACCACCGCTTCCTAGGCCGACTTTATTTTTTCTTCTTAGGCCAATGACAGCAAATGAGAGCTTGATAAAAATAATCGTTAATACAGATGCAATGATTGAGGTCATTAAGAGCATGGATATTTCCTTAGATAACTTCTAATACTTGACTTAAAGAATTGCCTTCATAGTTTGGTTTTTCCCCAATCTCTTCAAAGGGGTGGCTTTGCCGATTAACCCAAAAGACGTCAAATCCATACCACTTTGCTGCCAGAGCATCCCAAGCATTACTCGATACGAAGAGAATATCTTCTTTCTTAACTAGAAATGCTTTTAATAGTAATTGATAGGCCTGTGGAGCCGTTTTAAATAAACGCACATCTTCAATAGTGACTACTTTATCTAGGTAAGGGTCTAAGCCGTTACTCTGCACCACAGTAGCCAACATTTCTCTGCTGCCATTGGACAATATCGCTGTTGAAATTCCCTTTTGTTTTATTGTCTTCAGTACATTAAGGCTATCTTCAAAGCCAGTAAGCTTTGCATACTGATCCATGAGACGTTTTTCGTATTGCGCAGTGAGATCTAGGCCCATACGCTTACAGACATAACGCAATGAACGAATGGTTAGCTCCCAAAATGGAAGATAGTGCTTACTACCATTTGGGTTTGGGTCACTCATGGTGACAAGTCTGGTGTATTCAATTTGGCGATCGCGCCACATTAAGGCAAAGGCCTGCCCATGGCCTGGAAATAACTCTTCCGCTAGCTGCCCCATAGAATACACATCAAACAATGTGCCGTAGGCATCAAAAGCTATGAGCTTGTACATACAGCCCCTAACTCTGCTGACTTTTCAGATAATCCATTACCCAGGCTGGATCACTATCGCTTGGGAAGATGGGGTAGTGAACGGCTTCAATCACGCCATGATTGGCAATTAATGTCACGCGCTTTAATAAAGTCATCCCGGCCGCCACAAAGGTTGGCATATTCAATGCTTTTTGAAATTGATAACCTTCATCGCTGACTACTGGAAATGGTAGATGGAGTCTATCGGCCATCTCCTTTTGATATTCAGTAGACTGAACACTTAAACCCACTACCTCCGCACCCAATGCTTGGAGCTCTTGATAGTGGTCTCTAAATGAACAACTCTGGGGCGTACAACCTCTTGCTCCAGGAATTTGATCCCAACCATCGGGCAATGCAACACTAGGCTGCCCAGTCATTGGATAACAGTAAATCACCAACTTACCCTTAATATCGCCAAAATGAATGCTCTGGCCATTAGTGGCAATTAAAGAAACATTAGGCAAACTCATCCCCTTCAAGTGATTGGTCGAGCCATCATCTTGAGGAATGGGTAGGCCTGTTGGAAGCTGATTGAGATTTGTCATTAGTTGATTCTATACAAAATAAAGCCGGCGGTAAGCTTAGAGAATCAATGTATCTGCCTGGAGCTATTTTGGTGCTTCCTGCTGTTTCCGGACCAGGTCCTCAATGGGCGTGAAATGCAGTTATCAGTTTATTCGATCAATAAGATCATATTAATTCGGTTGACTGCTTTTCATCTTGGGGACAATATGACTTAATAAGCAAAGAAAACCGTCAAGCACACAGACTTTCTTTAGCTTTATCGGGTAGCCTGAACGGCGCACATTAGTAAATCTAAATTATTTTTACCTATTAGGAGATTGTTATGACATCAAAGGGAATGTGTCCTGTTGCTCACGGGGCAAATACAGAATCTGGTAACACTCCAATGGCATGGTGGCCTAAGTCGCTCAATCTCGATATTCTTCACCAACACGATACGAAGACTAACCCCATGGGGCCATCGTTTAACTATCGCGATGAATTAAAAAAACTTGATGTTAGCGCCCTCAAAAAAGATATGCACGAATTGATGACGAACAGTCAAGATTGGTGGCCAGCCGATTGGGGGCACTATGGTGGGCTGATGATACGCATGGCATGGCACTCTGCGGGTAGCTATCGCATTGCCGATGGCCGCGGCGGCGCTGGCACAGGCAACCAACGTTTTGCACCACTCAATTCTTGGCCTGACAACACTAATTTAGATAAGGCTCGCAGACTTTTGTGGCCCTTAAAGAAAAAATATGGCAACAAAATTAGCTGGGCAGATCTCATGATTCTGGCGGGAACAACTGCATACGAATCAATGGGGCTAAAAACTTTTGGCTTCTCATTTGGTCGCGAAGATATTTGGCACCCAGAAAAAGATACCTATTGGGGGTCTGAGAAAGAATGGCTACAAAAAAGTGGTGGTGATGGCAGTCGCTACTCGGGCGACCGAGAATTAGCCAACCCCCTTGCCGCAGTCATGATGGGCTTAATCTACGTTAATCCAGAAGGTGTCGATGGAGTACCGGATCCACTAAAAACTGCCAAAGATATGCGGGTCACTTTTGCTCGTATGGCTATGAATGATGAAGAAACCGTTGCACTGACTGCAGGCGGACATACCGTAGGCAAAGCCCATGGAAATGGTAATGCAGCCAATCTTGGCCCAGCACCTGAAGGTGCGCCCATAGAAGAGCGGGGTCTTGGTTGGATGAACAACAAGACTCGCGGCATTGGCAGAGATGCTGTTACCAGCGGCCTAGAAGGCGCGTGGACTACCCACCCAACCCAATGGGATAACGATTATTTCCGTTTATTGCTCAACTACGAATGGAGGCTTACTAAGAGCCCTGCGGGCGCTTGGCAATACGAGCCCATCAATATCAAAGAAGAGGATCGACCAGCTGATGTTGAAGATCCAAGCATTCTTTGCATGCCAATGATGACTGATGCAGATATAGCCTTAAAGATGGATCTAGAATACCGCAAAATCTCTGAAAAATTTTCACAGGACCAAGCCTACTTCGCCCAAACTTTTGCCAGGGCTTGGTTTAAGCTAACCCACCGCGATATGGGTCCTAAAGCAAGATACTTTGGACCTGATGTTCCTAAGCAAGATTTGATTTGGCAAGATCCTGTGCCGGTCGGTCGAAAAGACTATGGCATTGAATCTATTAAAGCGAAGATTAAAAGTAGCAAACTTTCAGTTAGTGATATGGTGACAACTGCTTGGGATAGTGCACGTACTTTTCGAGGCTCAGATAAGCGGGGTGGGGCAAACGGAGCACGTATTTGTTTGGCACCCCAGAAGAGCTGGGCTGGTAATGAGCCTGAGCGTTTAGCAAGGGTACTTGGTGTATACGAAGCAATCTCTAAAGAGTTCGGCGTAAGTGTTGCCGACATCATTGTGCTCGCAGGCAATGTGGGCATTGAGCAAGCAGCAAAAGCGGGTGGCTTCGATATCAACATTCCATTTACTCAGGGTCGCGGAGATGCTACTCAAGAAATGACTGATATCGAATCTTTTGAAGTTCTCGAGCCATTAGCCGACGGGTATCGAAACTGGTTAAAAGAAAGCTATGCAGTCACTCCTGAGGAGTTACTCCTAGATCGCACGCAGTTGTTTGGTCTGACAGCGCAAGAAATGACCGTTCTCATTGGTGGCATGCGCGTGCTCGGTACGAACTATGGCGATTCTAAGCATGGGGTATTTACAGACAAAGAGGGAATACTCAGTAACGACTTCTTCATCAATCTGACCGATATGAATTATTCATGGAAGCCAACTGGTCTTAACAGCTATGACATTATTGATAACGGTACTGGCAAAACAAAGTGGACCGCCACACGTGTTGATTTAGTGTTTGGCTCAAACTCTATTCTGCGTGCGTATGCAGAGGTCTACGCACAGGACGATAATAAAGAGAAATTTGTAAATGACTTTGTCTCTGCTTGGGCGAAAGTAATGAATGCCGATATGTTTGAATAACGTTATTGCAAGGCAGTACAAAGGGGCGGATGATTGCCTTTTTATCAACCAAAGCCACCTGCGGGTGTTTTTGGTTTTTCTTAGTGGCCTGAAATGAATTTGACCAAGGCTATAGTAGCTCTAGCCCTACTTCTTAGACTTGTATTTTTTTATAGCCTCTTTTAAATCCGAATATTCCTCGCATCCAAAAGTACAGGCTTTATCCAATCTCGCTAGAAGCGCCTCAGCACCCGGCAAATCATTATTGATTAACTTAAGTTTTCCGTAATACTCAAGAGCGCCACGGTGATTGGGGTCTATTTTCAATGCAGCTTGATAATATTTTTCTGCGCCTACCAAATCAGGCGGCTGTTTTTTTCGAAGACTATAACCAAGCAAATTATTCCAATCGGCGGAGCTTGTGTCATTCGCAGACTGCAGTTGCTGTATTGCTTGATCATATTTTTCGGCTTTAATGCTTGCCCTAGCTTGAGTGAGCCATGCCGGATCTTGTTTGGTCGGGGCAGTATCGGCCGCATGAGATGAACCAACGATTGAAAGGAACAATATAAGTGCTGGGAGTATTCTTTTCATTTGCAGGCCTTTGGTTAAGAATCTTTTAATGTCGTAAAAACTTTATTTCTATGCTAGGGTACCAACACGGCAAGAGTTGATCGGAAAAAATGAGGAATGAAGATTTTGCGATTGCTAGCTGTAAGTTGGAAAGCAGAAAACTTCTTACTTATCGTTTCCTCTAATGTCTGCTTGACCATTCTCGTATTCACTTTATAAGCTTTACTTCGATAGAGATGTTCTGCAGCACACATAGCGGCCAGCCAATAGCCTGATTAACTAAGGAGCCTAGACTACCTTCAATCCTTATCGGCATATTGCATTTCGCCATTCCCAAATGACCAGTTTTCTTTGCTCACCTCAATCAAGTTGATAAAGACGTCTTGAGGTCTGACTTTCAGGTCTTGAACTAAAGCCTCACAAATAGCTTTAAATAAACTCTTTTTTAGATCCGTAGATCTACCAAAGCTGATAGTTGCCTGAATAAAAATAATCCCATCTGAGTATTCAATCCCCAAATAACTTTTTGGAATATTCAATTCTGATCCGTCGTGTCTAGTGATGATCTGAAACTTGTCGTCTTCAGGAACGTTGATTTGCTCTCGCATCACGTTATAGACAATATTGCCGACTTGCTGTGCAAAGCTTTCGGGGTATTTTTTACTTAAATCAATTCTGACCAATGGCATCATTATTCTCCTTAGCCCTTACCTTCTTATATTGCTCTAGCAACTGCTGTCTAGCTTAACGCGCGCCCAATAAAAAACCACCCTAAGGTGGTTATTTATTTTTGAGCTGTCTTAATAAAGACTGTCTCACTAATCTTATCAAAAGCATTTTGATAGATGACCGGATCTAGTATCGGAGTGTCGTTTTCACCAGAGCCAAACACACCTCCACCACGCGTTTTATCAACAAAATTTAAACGGACGCGGGATTTCTTGGGGCCTACTGCTTCTACCGCCACCGTCACTACTGTCTTTTGTTCTGAGCCTGAAACTGGAATGGGTAGCATGCCTATGAAATAAACGCTGCCGCTAGTGCCCTTTGCAGGTGACTGCGCGGTAATGAACCCTGTTTCAAAACTGGCAGACCCGATGATGTATCCCAAATCCTGAAGAACTGACAAAGAAGAATCAAACGAAGTTTTTTTATCTACGTCAAAGTTTTTTGCCTGAATCGCCTGAATTTCAAGAGAGGTCAACTGGGGCTTTGCCGGCCCTGAAGAGCAAGCACTCAAAAATGAAAGCAAAAAAATACCGGTGATGGCCAATAAGGATTCTATTATCCATGAAATTTAATGCCATTATTGATAATTAAATTACCTGCCTTCTGCAATAAAGAACCACCTGAAGGTGGTTTTGGTGTCTTTAAATGGCCTCAGGCAGAACCTAAGATTACGTTCTCAAGCGATTCTTCCTGGGCATGACTTTTTTCTAAATCCCGTGCCCGTGAAGTTTCATGGGAATATTTCAAAAAGTTTTCTCGATGCCTTCTGTAGAACAAAAGCCCCTCTTTAATGCTAGTCACCGAGGCGCCTTGTTCAAGCATCCTATCCCAAAGGTTCCAATCTTCTTGAGGATGGATGCCATCTTTATATCTTTTTTTATAGCCAATTTTTTGCCCAAATGCTGTGCGGTACATCATTGACCCGTGATGCTGCTCTTGACGATCCCAATAAAGGTCGCCCTGATAAGGCACGGTCTCACCGGGCACCCGATCTAATATTTCTTCTTTTAATTCGCCTGTTACAACAATGTCATAGGTAACAATATCGGTGCTAGCATTTGATAACAGCTCAATTGCATCTGAACGTAACCAGTTATCGGCGCCTATGAAGAGTACGTATTCTGTGTCGATTTGAGACAGTATGTTCTGAAAGTTATCTACAACCCCCAAATTTTCATGCCTTAGTATGTACTCAATATCAGGATATAGGTCTGGCAAATGACCGCAATCTAACCCGCCATCATCAACAAATAGAATCTTTTCGGGACGAATAGTTTGTGAAAGCAGGGACTCAATGCAATGGGCTGCAAGGTGCCCGTACCTAAATGAGGCAATAACGACAGTAATCATATTGAGTCGGATTAGAGCATAAAACTATGACATTGGTACTCATTAAATCTAGGCCAGTCAAAATGAAAAGCTGCCCAAAGGTGGTTTTGGTGACTCTTAGTGGCTTGGGGCGAAACCAAACCATGGCCGAGAATGCTTAATCCAACCCCCTTAATAAGCACCGCAATGAAACCAGTGAATTATTTCAGATCCCTCAGAGCGATTAAGAGCGGGTGGTCAGCAGGAAAATTCATATTCTCAACGGCTACTGCTATTTCGGGTAATTTTTTAGCCACTTCTTCACTACCCTGAAAAACCATAGTCCACTTACTAAAGCTTCTATGTTCAATTGGCCTTGACTCTACGAGGTGAATATTTTTATGCCTAGTATCTTTTTGAATTTTTTCCCATAGCTCTTCAATCTGAACCCTTGGTCCTTCAATAACCTGACCAAAGCGATTATTTTCAAAAATCAAAGCGCCCGTTACCCCCAAGCTCGTATTTCTTAAATAGGAGTGATAAAGCAAACGCATCAAGCCTAGAAAGGACATTTCTTGGGTAGGCTCACTCACATACGTTAATTCAGTCAACTGGGTCATAAAGTTCTAATATATAGAAATATCTAAATTAACACAGGCAATATCAATAATTCCTCACGATCAGTAGTGACAAATAAAAAACCACCCGAAGGTGGTTTTGGCCATTCTTGATTGCCCAGGGCGAAATCGACCAAGGCCTCAGGAGACTCGCATCCTACCTCTAGACTACTTCCAGCTAAGGTTCAATTTCTTATGCGAAGTGGCACAATCTCTCAAATAGAGATTAATGAGGCTTTGATAAGGAATGCCAACTTCTTCTGATATAGATTTGAAGTAGCTTACTGAATCCTCGTCCAATCTAATGGTTATAGGCTTCTTTAGCATAGAAGCATATGGGTTTTTACGAGCCTTTGAGAAATCATATTCTTTACGCATCTTCATCACCTTTAATAAGCTTTTGACTCTTTAGGGGTTGCCTTACGAGCCGAAATAATACGAACGACATTACCCTCGCTTCGATAACAATGGCAAACCAAAATCACACGAAGTGAATGGCTTACTCCCAGCAAAATAAATCTGTCTTCATTCTCCGAATGATCGGGATCGGAAATCAACTTAGCGCTTTCATCATAAAACACAGATTTCGCCTCTTCAAAAGAAATGCCGTGTTTCTTCAGATTAGCTGAAGCTTTTTTGGGTTCCCATTCAAATCGCAATAAAGTCATATGTACATTGTACATACATCAATTGGAGCAAGCAACTGGGGTTAAAAATCCTAATTCACTCAACCATTCCGTCGGACCAAATGAAAAAACCACCCGAAGGTGGTTTTAGTGTTTCTTGGTGGCCCGGGGCGGAATCGAACCACCGACACAAGGATTTTCAAATATCCTCCGATAGACCGCTTTCGCTTTGATTTCAAGGGCTTGAGCCACCAGCCTCAACTTGTCTAAAAATTGTGCATCCTTGTGCTGGTCAAATTTGGCAATGAAATCAGAATCTTGCGAGGGGCTATTTTTCTGTGCGCACAGATTGTGTTGCCATATCCTTCCACTCAACTGCCATAGTGTCTTGTAATGTCGTTTAAAACGACATCTATCGTTAATTATCGCGGCAACTTTTACTTTGATAGCCTTATATGCGTATATACGCATATATGAGATGTCTTTTTAAAGGACGTTTCAGTAAGCGTCTATTACATCGACGCTTAAATTGCTGTTTTAGTAATAACTAAGCGGCTCAGTTTTGCCCCAGAAGATTTTGTAGGAATAAATGGTGTATCCGATAATAGTTGGTAGCACAATTACAGCGCCCCAAAATATTACCCATAATGACTCTGTAGCGGAAGCCGCTTCCCAGATTGTCATTTTGTCCACGACGATATAAGGAAACATGCTGTAAGCAATTCCTAAAAAAGCCAGAACAAAGATGGCTACGCTTAGGGCAAAAGGAATCCAAACTGCCGCTGGCTTATCTCTTTGCATTTTTATCAAGTTCAAATCAATTAAGACAAAACACGCCAGGGTCAGAACTGGAAAAGGAAGTAAGAAAAAGATATTAGGAAGGTTAAACCACTTAGCCGCAATCGCTGAACTAAAGAATGGTGTCGCCACAGAAATAATCCCAACACCTAGCGCCGTTAATAAGAGGCATTTTCTTGCCCAGCCAACAGCCTTAAGTTGTAACTCGCCAGACGTCTTCATAATCAGCCAGCTGGCTCCTAATAGAGCATATCCAGCAGGCAGACAAAGCGCCACGATGAAAGAAAATATCCAACCTAAGTAGCCCGAATCAAAACCAATCACCTCTCTACCAACCATCACACCTTGGGATGCCGCCGCCAAGAAACTACCAAAAAAGAATAAAAAATTCCAGACTGCCTTCTGGCTCAAATGTGCTTTTGCGCGAAAGTCAAAAGATACGCCTCGCAATATTAAGCCGGCCAACATGATGCCCACAGGCAAATAAAGCTCGGTCAGAATGATTCCATGTGCCATTGGAAAGGCAATCAAGAGTACGCCAACTCCAAGCACTAACCACGTTTCATTCGCATCCCAAAAAGGGCCGATTGATGAAATCATGATGTCTTTTTCAGAATCGCTTGCCTGATTTAATAAGATGCCAACGCCTAGGTCATATCCGTCCAGAACAACATAAGCGACCATAGCAATGCCCATTGCAACCAAAAAGAAAAGTGGCAACCAACCCGATGGTTCAGATAAATTAGGAATCATGTTTATGCTCCGGCAATGCTGTTGGTCAAGCCTGATTTTTGCCCATCAATAATATGCACAGGATTAGTTTGTCTTGCCAAATAAAAAACCACCCAAATGTAAGAAACAATGAGTCCCAAATAAAGTACTACGTACATCACCAAGGTTCCCAAAATCATATTAGTAGGCACTTTAGTAACTGCATCAGCCGTTTTTAGGACTCCACTAACAAGATAGGGCTGTCTACCAATTTCAGTCACGTACCAACCAGCAAGCACTCCTAGCCAACCAGAAAATGTCATAACGTTTAGAGCTTTTAAGAACCACCTTGGTAATTCTTTACTTTTTCTGGTCAGATAAAAGCCAATGCCTGCAGTAAAGAGCATCAACATACCAATGCCGACCATAATGCGAAAAGCAAAAAACACGGGCTTAACTGGTGGAGTAGCGCCAGGGAAGGCATCTAAACCTTTCACCTCTCCATCTAATGAGTGGGTCAAATATAAAGATGCCAGCTTTGGAATGGCTATTTCATATTGATTAGCTTTAAGGCTTTCATCGGGTATGGCAAATAAAACCGCAGGGGCACCTTTTGTTGTTTCCCAAATTCCCTCCATTGCCGCCACTTTTACAGGCTGATACTCTAACGTATTTAGGCCATGCAAATCACCAAGCACAATTTGAAATGGTGTCAATACAACCGCTACAGACATTGCTAACTTAATCAGGGCTCGGTTGCCAGAAAGATTAATGCCCTTTAAATATCGATAAGCAGAAATGCCTGCAATTAAAAATGTTACCGTCAAAAATGAGGCTGTCATCATATGGAACAAGCGATAGGGCATCGAAGGATTAAAGACAATCTCAATCCAACTGGTCGCATGTGCTTGTCCATTGATCATCACAAACCCTTGTGGAGTTTGCATCCATGAATCTAATGCAATGATCCAAAATGCTGAAAGCGAAGTACCGAAAGCAACTAGAAATGTGGCGACAGTATGAGCCCTTTGAGAGACTCGCTTAGAGCCAAACAACATGATTCCTAAAAAAGTTGCCTCAAGAAAGAATGCGGATAAAACCTCATAACCCAGTAATGGCCCTGCGATATTGCCTACAGCCTCCATATATCCAGGCCAATTGGTTCCAAACTGAAAGCTCATCGTAATGCCACTAACAACACCCAGAGCAAAAGTTAAGGCAAATATCTTGACCCAGAATTGATAAGCATCACTCCATATCGAATCGCCTGTTTTATTAAATTTAACTTTGAAATAGAAGAGTACCCACCCCAATGCAATGGATATCGTTGGGAAAAGAATATGAAAGGTCATATTCGAAGCAAATTGAATTCTGCTCAAAATAAGCGTATCAAGCATTTAATTACCTCTTATTGATAGATTACCTAAATTATTATGCTCTTTACTTTCATGGCTTGCTGAGCCTGACTTAATAGTCTTTTTCTCAACATGACGATTGAAATGAAAGTGCTAATAGCCATATATGCGTATATATAAGATGTCCTTTTAACGGACGCTCGAGTCTGCGTCGCTTAAATCGACACTTGAAGTTAAAGCTCTTTATATTTCTTACCCAACTTCTCAGGATTGCCATTTCCATAAAGACACCACTGCTTAATTTCTTCGGTGAGCTGTTCAATATCCTTCATCTTCAGATTTCTAAAGTCTTCAAGCCCAATAGACCCAGTCTGTCTTAATTTCTCTAGAGCTTCTTTTAATGCCTTCATATGAGTTTTAGATAATGCCGAATTTGTCGTTTAAAACGACATCGCGAGTTAAGGCGTAGCGAGAGCCAACTACAAAGCTCTCGCATACCTTCAAAGTCCTTTTTTCTCAAACCAGCGAAACATACCAAGAGTAATCAACGCGAATACTACGGCAACAACCCATTGATTAACGCCAAGAGTCTCGGGTAATCCAATCTTTCCTAAGTCGGCCCAAGCAAGCACCGTTGATTTAAAGAATGGATACATTTGGGCATAAATTCCTGCGCCAACTACCATGCCAATAACTCCAAAGATTGCAGTCCAGCGACCTTCACCCACTGCGCCTACTGAGGTGCCAGGACAATAGCCCAAGACTGCCCAACCTACCCCAAACAATGCGCCGCCCACCAAAATGCCACCAACATTCATTGCTTTAAGGCTCAATGTAATAAGCCCCATCTCATGCAAAGCCAAGATGCCAAACATTCCGACAACAATAGCTGAGAGCATAAATTTAAAAATCGTCATGTCTTTTAATAACAATGCGGCAACTTGCTTGTCATAGCGTAGAACACGCCCTTTTTGTAATAAGAAACCAAAGATAACGCCAGTTGCTAATCCTAATAGTTGATCTATAGACATGATTAGCTTGCCTTTCTGTACATGAAGTTTGCGACGATGACGCCAAAACCAAAGAACATGGCTAATGCGACAAAAGAACTTACGGATAACTGCATCATGCCGCTCAGTCCATGTCCACTAGGACAGCCATCAGCTAAGCGAGCGCCAATCATTGCCACGATGCCACCAACAAAAGCAAATACAGCACGCTTTGGAACTGAAGAGCCAAAACGTTTTTCCCATAATGGTGGCAAGCTTTCTAACTTAAAACTGCCATCCATTTTTGAGGAAAGCAATGCGCCAAAGAAGATGCCAATCACCATGAGAAATTGCCAATCAATAACAACTTTTTCTTTTGCGTAATAAACATTTTGTGCAACATAACTGGGGTCTACCACTTGAACTGCTAGACCTGCCGCGCGAACAAAAGTAGTTGATGCCCCCAAATAGGTAGACTTGCCCATATAAATGGTAGTCAGGTATACAGAAACAATAGCCAGTACTCCAACTAAGGCACCTGTCAAATAGGGACTCCACCCTTTAGAGCTAGATGCTCTAGTTTGTTCTGGATTGATCATCGTAAATCCTTATTAGTGATTTGCTTGTTAGCTGTTGGCAAAAGATTACTTAGAACAACTGCCATTGCCACGGCCAGCGCCACAAGAATTGATTCCCAAGATTGGATACATTGGGCAGAACTTAAATAAGCCAGTTGCCAAAGGAATAATTCCAATCCAGCCCCATACGCCAACCACATTGCTTGCGGCTAAACCAACTAAGACCAGTCCAACAGAGATGCGTAGTACGCGATCGATACGGCCAACATTACATTTCATATAACCCCCATTAATTATTATTTTTGCTTTGTTAAGACTATGCTCATAAGCACCAAGCCATTTGATCTATATCAATAACTTGTCTGCATTGAGCGGTGTTACCACCCGAAGGTGGCTTCTACCCACGCTCAACTGATTTATCCGCAGTTTCTGCCCGACATCATTTGCGGGCCATGTCCTGCTGGCAAAGTAATGCCTTTTTCTTTGGCGCGCTTTTCCATCTCTGTATGTGTAGCTGTCATGATTGCTTGCCGCTCTTCTACTGTCTTGGCATCAATCATCTTGTCCATCATGGCCAGTCTTTCGGCAGGAGTCATCAACTCACGCATAATTTTCATGTTGGCGTTTTGCCCCATCATCTGACCTTGCATCATTTGGCCGCGCATCATGCCTGGGCCCATGCCATTACCCATTGGACCTGGCTGAGCATAGGCTACAGCCAATCCAAGACCCATGACAGTGGCAACGCTAATTGCAATTTTGTTTACAGTTTTCATTTTGAATTTCCTATTCATTTAGTTAGTTACAGCAACAACTTGTGCCACTCTTACAAGAACCACTCTTAGCCTTTGCTTGAGGCGATGCATCAGAACTGATCTTTGCGGGATAACCATCCTCTTCTAATGCCGCAATAATCTCTTTTACCTGTTGCGAGATATTGCCTTCAACCTTGACTGCGCCAGAGGCAAGATCTACCTCAACCTTTTGCACCCCAGCAATTGAATTAATGGCTTTTTCAACATGCTTTACGCAAGCACCACAAGTCATTCCACTTACCGTTAAATTGATTGTTTCCATACCAACCTCCTTTGTATGAATTGATTATTCGCTCAATCATCCAAAGAGCGTATGATTTAAATCATATGGACATCTATATTCCTGAACTGCTAAAGGAGCTCCTGCCCAAAGGACTATTGGGGCAATGTCATGCCCATCACTTTGAAAAAGGTGATTACCTTTTCCATCAGGGCAAAAAACCTGAATACATGTTCTTTATTGTTTCGGGCGAAGCTGTTCTTACGAGAATCAGTAGCCATGGAGAGCCCACTACATTACAAAGATGTAAGGGTGGCTTTGTCAGTGAAGCCAGTTTGTTAGTAGATGCTTATCACTGTGATGCTATTGCGACTCACAATGGACAAGCGATCACGCTACCCATTAAATCTTTAAGAGAAGCACTCGCCGATAGCAAGTTCTCAATGAAATGGGTGCAGTTGCTAAGCAAAGAGATCATGCGCCTTCGAACACAATCTGAACGATTGGGACTCAAAGACATTCGCAGTAAATTAATTCATCTGATTGAGACCGAAGGCAAACAAGGCGTATTGACACTTCAGTCTGATTTCAAATCCATGGCTTCAGAGATCGGCGTTACGCATGAGGCGTTATATAGGGCTATCGCCACATTAGAAAAAGAAGGTCTACTAGAAAAACATCCTGATTCCTTGGAATTGCTAAAGAAAAAATAATACTCAAGAGGTAATGTCGTTTAAAACGACATCTCAAGCACCGACCCTAGATGAGTGTCGCTTAAATCGACACTTGACCACTACAGGGATGTCAAATCCCCCGTTCATTAAGCGTCCTTTAAAAGGACGATTCAATATGGAGATATCTGGGAGAAATGGTGACTGACCGCGGCTGACACTAGAGATTCTATGGGCCAACTCTAATGCTTCAAGAATTCTTGGTGGCCCAGGGCGGAATCGACCAGGGCCTAGGATGTCAAATCCTTGAGGCATTAATGGGTATGCCCTTGCTTATTCATTGGCATCTGACCATTCATCATTTTCTGATGTTGCTTGATCATGTCGCCATGCCCATCAGGATGACAAAACTCATGATCCAAGTTATCACTCATTTGATGAGCATTGGTACCTTTGTATCCCAGAATACCTGGATCAAGCATGCCGGCAATCATGGCGATGTGTCCAAAAACCAAGAACAAAGCAACACAGATCGCATGAATTTTTAGCTTACCCATTTGATCTAGTGCTCGATTAACCAAACCGAACTCTTGTAGGGCAATCCAGATCAGCGGTAATCCTGCGATGACATAAGTGCTAACAGCGATTACATCAATCACTGTTCTCCACTCGCCTGCCTGTGTAATAGGAATAATGGCGTTAGTCACAATGTAGTAAATGATCCCAACAAAGTAAACACCCACAGCAATCCCAGAAAAGCGATTGAGGTAATAAACAGCACCATCGAACTTGCGAGTGAAGAGTAGATATAACTCAGTGATAGCTAGGGTTTCGGCCAAAACAATTGGTATGGCCATAAAAATAATTAAATTCCAAGGCTGGTTAACAGCCAATAACTCCATGTAGTGAGTCATGTTCATTGTGTTTCTCCAAAATATAAGCGTGACTAGGTGTCACAAATCAAACTAACTTGTATTACTAAATTAGCCTAGACTTTTGGAGGTTTATAGATAAAGTTGATCATTGGCTGGAGAACCAATAATGAGCCTGTTGAAGGTGGGGCTTGGGTTGAGGCTATCGATAACTCAATACTCAATATTGGAATAACGACTAAGCCTAAACAGCACTGATAACTATCGCCATGGCAAGGTTGATTGGTATTTGTATCGTGAGAATTGCTCACTACCTCATCACAATGATGGGCTGAGTTATCGGCAACAGTAACCTGATGTTGAGCCTGTTCAACCGATAAATCGATAGGCATCACTGCCGCATGAATCAAGCTGGCAAATAGACTAAAGCAAAGGGCGATACATATCCTTCTCATAATTCCATTCTACGCCCTACAAATGAAAAAACCACCCGAAGGTGGTTTTGGTGTTTCTTGGTGGCCCGGGGCGGAATCGAACCAAATCGAGGATGTCCAATCCTATCTTCTATAGCCATCTAATTTCTCGCTCAAAGCCTCAACCGCCTTAGTTAAAGCATAAAGCTCTTTTTCTTTCATCATGTCGATCTTTTGATGAAGTAATTCGATTTCTAGCTCTGCTTTTACATTGACTTCAAAGTCGTTATTGGCATGTTGCCGATCTATCTCTGAGAGTCTATTCTGACTCATCATGATTGCTGGCGCTGTATAAGCCGCTTGAAATGACAGCATTAAATTCAAAAGAATGAAAGGGTATGGATCCCAAACATTGGCACTATTTACAGAGTTATAAGAAATCCAACCCAAAATACAAACGCTTTGAATAATGATGAACTTCCAAGAGCCCACCGTTCTTGCTACCGCATCCGATATTTTTTGCCCAACAGTCAATGGTCCTATGGGTTGCTCGACATGGGCTGTAATTTGGGTCGGCAGTCCTTGGCGATGCCTTTTTCTGTGGGCACGCAAAGCGTCTAAAACTTGAAGTTCTTGATTGGTAGGTATGGCTGTAGTCATGGGGCTCTCCTAGTGTGCTTTCTGTACTCTACGCCCATAAAAGAAAATAGCCCAACAAGTGGGCTATTGAGATTCTTGGTGGCCCGGGGCGGAATCGGCCAGGGCCAGGGTTTCGAGATCCTTAAAGCTACTAATGGCTATCCTGGCTTGAATGTTGCCCATATAAAACAAGTAAAGCCGCTACGACTGGAATGGTAGTGGCAAACATAGCTATTCCCGATCCCGCGAGATTAATCGGAGATGGATCAAGCAAAATAGGTCTCAACATCTGTGGCACTTCAAATATTAGATACAACAAAATGGGTAATAAAAAGAAATTGGGTGTTTTAGGTTTCGATATAAATTCCATTGCCTTAGCACTATTCGCAATCAACCCAACTAATGCCGTAAAGAAACTGGTTAACACAAACCAACCAATAAAATTCTGAAGTGGGACACCAAAGTAAGCGCCTCCATTAGGCCAGACCCACAACCCTCGAACGGTTGATTGAAAGGGGTCATTTGAAAAATCATGAGTAGTCATGGCAAGGGCGGCAAAAATGGCGACGCCTATTAATCTAAGCCCAGTTACCCTGGTTGATAAACCGCCAATCACTGCCCTACCCATAATGAAGCAGGTATAGCCAAGAGGAAAATAAATCAACATAGCCATTGGCGGCACACCTAGAACTAAGGGTCCACTGAGACCTTCTGGGTAGTAATAGAGTCCATACAAAAATTGGAAATTAACGCCAAGTACTTCAGTAAAGTAGCCAGTCAACCAGGTGACAAGAAATATCTTGATGGTAGTCGGCCGTCCCGCCCACATACTGCAGTGGATTAAACATAAAGCAACCGCCATATTTGAAACGGCATATGTGATTAACGGAGAATGATATGAGAACGGATAAAGGCCGGCAATCAAGCAAAGTAATAGCAAGATCCAGCATGTGATTAGCTTCATTTGAGACTCCCCATTGATTAGTTACATTTTTAGCATAGATATATTTCCTAAGGGCCCAAATTAAAAAACCACCCGAAGGTGGTTTTGGTATTTCTTGGTGGCCCGGGGCGGAATCGAACCACCGACACAAGGATTTTCAATCCTCTGCTCTACCGACTGAGCTACCAGGCCAAGACTGAGAATTATAACGAATTGGCTTGGGGTTTCATGAAATTTCCCTGGAGTGCCCTTGAATGACTGATTTTTATGAATCCTTCAGGGCGCGCACCCTGATTAAATGGGCTTTTAGCCTTCACCCTTATTGCGGGAAGTATCAATTCCCAGAGCCTTCAGTTTGCGATACAAGTGTGTTCTCTCTAAGCCCGTGTACTCTGAAATCTTGGTCATGCTGCCGCCCATGATTTGCATTTGATGCTCAAAATACGCTTTCTCAAACAAATCTCTTGCCTCCCTAAGGGGAAGGTCGTAATAGGTTTTTGCAATTCCGCTGATGTGCTCGCCTTCAGCAGGCATATGCGCAGTCTCAACAGCGGCCTGCTTTGGTGCGGTTATTGCGCTTGAACTTGAATGCACGGCTCGCTCTTGTTCTGGCTCTACATACTTCGGAGAACTCTCTAAAGCCTTGCTTACCGTCTTCAAAAGTTTTTGTAAGGCAATTGGCTTTTCTAAAAAGTTGAGCGCACCAATACGCGTAGCCTCAACAGCAGTATCAATTGTTGCGTGGCCAGACATCATCACTACAGGCATCGTGAGCTGACCTGTGTTGGACCACTCTTTTAATAAAGTAATGCCATCTGTATCAGGCATCCAAATATCTAGCAAAACAAGGTCGGGGCGCATTTGCTCGCGAATAGTGCGCGCCTGAATGGCGCTCTCTGCAGAGTAGACGGTATGGCCTTCATCAGTGAGGATCTCATTGAGAAGCTCACGAATTCCCATCTCGTCATCAACCACCAAAATACTAGCCATGCTTAGACTGCCTCTTTTGCTAGATTCATAAACAATATCGACACTTGCGCACCAATTACTTCCTCATTCTGCATACGGTTCCGAATTTCAATTCTGGCGGCATGGTCGTCAATGATTTTCTTGACTACTGCCAAACCCAATCCCGTACCCTTACTTTTTGTAGTTACATAAGGTTCAAATGCCCTTGCCAATATCTTAGCTGGAAATCCAATACCACTATCACTTATTGTTAATCGCACAGCGTTTTGAACTACGCCATTGTGCTCACCATACGGCACTAACTCGGTTTTAACCTCTACAGGACTGCTAGGACGAGGTCCTTCTAGCGTGGCATCTTGGGCATTTTGTAATAAGTTATGAATAACTTGTCTTAGCTGCGTAGGGTCGCCCATGATTTCTGGGCAATTTGGATCTAACTGTGTTTTCAAGGGGCTGCCCTCATAAAGACCCAAAATCTCAGAGGTAAGTGTATTGATAGAAACTGGTTTTAGTTGTGGTGTTGGCGTCTTCGCAAAATCTCTGAAATCATTCACCATTTCTTTCATGGCTTGCACTTGTCCAATAATGGTTTCGGTGCTGCGATTGATCATTTCTTCTTGTTCTGGACTCAACTTGCCTGCAAGCTTATGCTGCAATCTTTCGGCTGAGAGCTGAATTGGCGTTAAGGGGTTCTTAATTTCATGCGCAAGGCGTCTTGCTACCTCGCTCCAAGCAATTGATCTCTGCGCGCTTACAACGTCTGTAATGTCATCAAAAACGACCATGCGCAAATCACCCGTAAGCTCTGTGCCGCGCACAAACAAGGTAACGCCTAATTCGTTTTCAAATTCATTCGTACTATGTAATTGAATTTGTTTTTGCCATACCGGCGCAGTGTTTTGCGTAGATTTTTGCTCGCCCTCGCCAACTACTGCAAGCTTCATGGTTGCAAAGCCCTCTCTAATAGCCCCCTCAAATTCCTGCAATGCAGGGTTGCTACTAAGGGGTTTGCCATCAAGGTGGGTGAGGTCTTGTTTAAAGATTCTGTCTGCACCTGCATTGCTAGATACAACGTTGTAATTTTTATCAAAAATACATACACCTGCAGTAAGACTTCCCAATACACGCTCTAAGAACGCCTTGGATTCTTGCAAAGATGAACGGGTATCTGCCAACTGCCTAGTCATGACATTAAATTGCCGCGTAAGCATACCCAGCTCATCGCCAGTATCCAACTCTGGCTTAGGCGACAAATCACCCTGCGCAACTGCCTGGGTACCTCTTAAAAGCATCAACAGGGGTCGAGCAAGCTGCCTGCCCAGCATGAGGGCCAAAGTAATCGCCACGAATACCGCAAAGAAAAGGGTCAGCGTTAATGTGCCCACAAACATCTTACGTAGACCAGTGCGTCCCAAAGCCTTCTCTTGATACTCGCTATATGCAGATTCAACTGCATAGATGTTTTTAGCTAAGGGCGCCGGAATGTAACGCACCAGCTGCAAGAAATACTTGTCTTCTACCTCTTTGCCAGAATCTAGTTTGCTATTAATGGGCTTTTTACGAACAATCGGAACAATGGCTCTAATTCGATAGCCACGCTGCCCGCCATCCATCTCAATTTGATCTAGAAAGGTGACACCCTTCTTCTTAAATGCCTCTGCAACTACCTCGGCACTAGGTGCAGGGAAGTATTTTTTTGGCTTTACCTCACTGGTTAAGATCAAAGTGCGCTGCATATTAAAAAGGCTGACCTCTTGAATGCCAAATTGATTGCGAATTTTCATAACGGTGGCAGCAACCTGCTCAGACGTCGTGCCCGAAGGAGTTTGCACAATCTGTTCGGCAATGAAGTTTCCCTCACCCAAAATCTCTTCTTGGGCCACCCGTAAAGTAACGCGCCCCAACTCCAAGCCTGAGTTAAGGGCCGTCTCTACTTTGACGTCAAACCAAGTCTCAATACTGCGAGACACGAACTGTAATGAAACGCCATACAAAATTAAACCCGGAACAATTCCAACCAAAGCAAAAATCATGGCTAACTTTGCTATTAAACGCGTACCGAAGTGCCCTCGATACCATCGCACGGCAATTACAACCACCAAAATCAAGATAACTAAAGTTAGGCAAATTCCAATCACCACATTTGCGGCGTATAACCAAATAAAGTAATTATCAAAGAATTCTGTGTTGGATGAGGCAATTGCCAATAGAACTAAAAGCAATAAAGCAAAGGCGCCAATTATTCCGATCGTGACTGGAATAATTTTTTTGCTCCAAGCCTTGGATGTAAAAAAGCCTGGGTCCAGCATGGCCGCTATCGATATCATCGCTTGATTAGATTAGGGCCAGTAGAGGAAAATGGAAAACGATACCAATCGCTTGAAACATTCCAATCGCGATTGTTGAGCGCATTTACTTGGAATGGTTTTGGTAGCTTGCTGAGATCCAGGTTCATGCGCATACTGGCTGTATACGATTTGCTTGGGTCTAGTTGAGAGCCTTCCATGACTCGCCATCCACCAATACTGCCCACTGCTTGCAATGCCTCAGACATCGTTTTGGCAGAAAAAGTAAATCCTTCTGAAGCAATCCGATACTGCTGTGTCAGTGGCTGATAAGACAAGCGTGTTTGCCTTTGTACTAAGGCAGGTTTTTCATCAAACCAATACCAGCGCGATCTTGTTAAATCAAACTCCGTTTGGAAATATAAGACCACACCTTTTTGGACAGCATCCTCCAATCCTGGGGATAACTCAATCTGAAAAGAAGCATTAAGAAGCCAGTCGCTATCCACCTTCTCTAACTCAAAGGATTTAAGCTTGATGCCTTCTGCACTAACGGTTGTTGAAAAAATACCCAACACCATCAAGAACAAAAAGAGAAATTGTTTAATGCTTCGGCTCATGGCCTATTTTTTCTTAAACAAAGCATAGTAAAAACCGTCATTTAGCTCACCAGGCAAAAGCTGACCTGGAGCGCCTAATCGTACCGCATCGGGATGTTGCTCAGCAAACCAGATTGCCTGCTCCTCCCCCTCCTCAGGAAATATTGAACAAGTGACGTATAAAAGATCGCCCCCAACTTTGAGCATTTTCCATGCTTGCTGCAAAATCGCTCGCTGTCTTTCTTGAAGGGCCTTGATATCTGCTTCGCGCCTGAGAAAAGGAATATCGGGGTGGCGAGAGACTATTCCAGAGGCTGAACAGGGGGCATCCAGCAGAATTTTGTCAAAAAGAATGCCATCCCACCATGCACCTTTTGAGGCATCTCCGCGCAAAACTTGTACCTTTTCAGAATGCAAGCGCAGACGATCTAAGTTGCCCCCAATTTTCCCGATCCGCTCGCCATCTAACTCTAGCGCTCTCATTGAACAATCTGCGAGCTCCAATAGATGCGCTGTTTTTCCACCAGGAGCAGCGCAAGCATCAAGCACCAAGTCTCCCCCCTGAGGGTTTAATAAGACTGCAGCTAGCTGAGCGCCCGCATCCTGAACAGATACGGCGGCGCTATAAAAACCAGGTAGGTCAGATACGGGCACTGCTTCAGGCAATAAGAGGGCCGAATTTAATTGAATGCCCGCCAATTCATCTATTGGCTTAGATGAAATTCCACTCTCAGATAACAGAGATTGATATTGCTCACGAGTGTATTGCGTTTGATTGACGCGCAAAATTAATGGCGCGCGCTTGGCTTGTTGAAACAAAATCGATTGCCACATCTTGGAATAATTGCGCTTGAGATTTACTCGCCACCAAGCCGGCACATACATTGGGATTGGATCGGGTGGAAAACGTTTCTCGCCCTCTGGCGGCTGAACCAATAGACTTACCTTGCGCAGAACTGCATTCACTAAACCTTTGGCATACATAGTGGGGTCATATTCGCCGCATGCCTTCACCGACTGATCAACAATCGTATGCGCTGGATAACCTTTGCCCTCGGTTGTGTCTTGTAAAAATAAAGCAATTGCAACACTTAACAAATGATCCACCTCGGGAGGCGGCGTCTTTGGAATAAATTGCTTAATCAACTCATGTGAGCGCACCCATTTGCGAAGAGCATCGAAGGTCAAGCTCTGAACAATCGGCCGCTCATGGGCTTCTAGTTGGTCCAAAACTTCCGTGAGCGATCTTCCGCTCATCACCTCGCTAATGGCTTGTGCAGCAATTGTGATTGCTTCAGAAAGCGGGAGACTGCGTGGTGTTTTTTGATCAGTCAAATTAATTTGCTCCGGGATAAGTCCCGTTTTTAGCCATACTCATTAAGCGTGCTACGCGCTCTTCAGTAGGTGGGTGAGTAGAAAAAAGTTGCGCAAGACCGCCGCCACTTAAGGGATTGAGAATCATCATCTGTGCCGTTTCAGGATGTTGTTCAACTGCTTGAAACGGAATGCCTTGCGCATAGTTATGAATCTTCTCCAATGCATGTGCGAGCGCCTCGGGATCAGCGCTGATTTCTGCACCGCCTCGATCAGCCTCATACTCTCTTGCACGCGAAATACTCATTTGAATCAAGCTCGCGGCTATCGGCGCCAAAATTGCTACCATCAAGCTAGCAATTGGATTATTGGGGCGACCCTCTGAATCTCTCCCGCCAAAGAACATAGCAAAGTTAGCCAATGCCGAAATGGCTCCGGCCATAGTAGCCGCAACAGTCGAAATCAAAATATCACGATGACGAACATGCGCTAACTCATGCGCCATTACGCCACGCAATTCACGGTTAGAGAGAATTTTCAGGATACCTGTGGTTGCAGCAACAGAAGCATTATCTGGATTGCGCCCGGTTGCAAACGCATTAGGAGCATCCTCGTCAATCAGGAATACTTTGGGCATTGGTAGGCCAGCCTTCTCCGATAGCTCTTTAACTAGGCCATAAAACTGGGGTGCCGATCTTTCGTCAACCTGCTGCGCATTGGTCATTTTTAAGACCATAGTGTCAGAAAACCAATAACTAAAAAAGTTCATGCCAACAGCCATGAGCAATCCCAGCAACATGCCCTGCTCGCCACCTAACATACCACCAACCACAATAAATAGAGCGGTAATCGCCGCCATCAAAACAGCAGTCTTTGCAAAATTAAACATCTCTACTCCTTTGCTTCAAAGCGCAACAATTTTTCACCACCGCCCATCGACTGCAGGCACGTTTTGGCATCTATTTTTTTTCCACCAGGTTTTTGCATTTCAAAAACCTCGAGAACCCCTTCACCACACTGAATATATACGCCATTACTGCTAAACCCCAGGACATCGCCTGCATTGCCGAATGGGCTTACAGCTTGATTTTCTGCAAGCCTGGAGCTCCAAAACTTTATTGCGGTCCCATTGCAATTGCTGCTTGCCCCTGGAAAGGGATTAAAAGCTCGAATGCGTTGATCAATTTCTTTAGCGCTTAGCGCCCAATTAATCTCGGCCTCGCTCTTCAGAATTTTTTCAGCGTAGGTAATGCCATTTGTTTCTTGTGGCACTCGAGTTAGTTTTTTATCTTGCTGTAAGTCGTTTAAAACATCAACAATGAGCTTAGAGCCGAGGTGTGCCAATCGATCATGCAAGCTTGTACTATTTTCATCTTTAGCAATTTCAATATCTGCAACTAATACAACATCTCCAGTATCTAAGCCGGCATCCATTTGCATAATGCAAACACCCGTTTTTAAATCGCCTGATTCAATGGCTCGCTGAATTGGTGCAGCGCCTCGCCAACGAGGCAGCAATGAGGCGTGAATATTAAAGCTGCCGTATCTACCAGCCCTCTCGCTAATGTTTAAAATTTCTTGGGGCAAGATCAAGCCATAAGCAACCACTACCATGGCATCAAACTCAATTGAGGATAGGCTCTCATAAGCAACCTGTGCCTGAGTTTGTTTTTGTGAATCGCTACTGTTACGCCTCAAGGTTTCTGGCTGCATCACCGGAATACTATTTTGCAAGGCAAACTCTTTAACGGGGCTGAGTTGCAAGTGCATACCTCTGCCAGCGCGACGATCAGGCTGCGTTAAAGCTAACACGATTTCATGGCCAGCATCAAAGATTGCACGCATTGCTTGTGCAGCAAACTCAGGGGTTCCAGCAAAGACAATTTTCATTGGTGCGCTTAGCGCTGACTCTCTAACTCTTTAGCGCGCTTCTTCATTTTTTGCGAGATACGAGTTCTTTTAAGTATTGATAAATACTCAACAAATACTTTTCCTTGCAAATGGTCTAACTCATGCTGAAGACAAACAGCCAACAATCCATCGGCAGTGATTTCAAATTCTTTGCCATCAACGTCCAAAGCCTTCACTCGGATCTCAGACGGTCTTTCAACTTCGTCATAAAAATCAGGAACCGATAAACAGCCTTCACGCCATGCCTTAGTTTCAGGACTTGCCCAAATAATTTCCGGGTTTATGAAAACCATCAATTCATTTTGTTCGTCAGATACATCAATCACCACGATGCGCTCATGAACATCTACCTGAGTTGCCGCCAGACCAACACCTGGTGCCTCATACATAGTCTCTGCCATATCAGTAACAATTTTCTGAATACGCGCATCAACCTTGGCAACAGGTTTGGCAACCTTGTGCAAGCGGGGATCTGGATAACAAAGGACGGTTAATAAAGCCATATAAGAATTATCCAACAGAGCTATCAGTCTGTCCTGATTGCTCTAATTTCCCCACAAGACAAAATTGTTTTATGCAAATATCACCCAAGCCAAAACCCGTTACCCGAATCGATCGTGGAAGCCCTCACTACCCACATCGTCTCCAGGATTTATACGATCCCCCAGCCTCACTCTATATATATGGCGATATTGGCCTTTTAAAGATGCCGATGATTGCCATCGTAGGCTCTAGAAACGCCAGTCAAGAGGGCCTGAAAAATGCCCGCCTATTTGCACAAGCGCTCTCAAAAACAGGTGTGATGATCGTTTCTGGCCTTGCAAAAGGCATTGATAGCGCCGCCCACCAAGCTACGATTGAGATTGGGCCCAATCATTTCACCACAGCCATACTGGGTAACGGCCTAGATGTTGTTTACCCCCGTCAAAACATTGCTCTGTCCAAAGCCATTAGCCAGCAAGGCCTCTTGATATCAGAATTTCCCTTAGGGGTAGGGCCAAAACCCTGGCATTTTCCGAAGCGCAATCGCATTATTGCTGCGCTCTCAGTGGGTGTGGTGGTGGTAGAGGCGGCAGAAAAATCGGGATCCTTAATTACTGCTCGCTTAGCTGCAGATCTCGGCAGGGAGGTTTTTGCGCTTCCAGGGCCTATCCATAGCGTCAATTCTGCTGGCTGCCATCTGCTTATTCAGCAAGGGGCGAAGTTAGCTTTTAGACCGAACGATGTTCTTGAAGAACTTTGTTTTTAAGCAAGAACCTGCATTTAAATGGCCTAGAAGAGGGTTTTATGCTAAAAACTCCTGATTTCAACCCTCCCAAAACAAGCAAAAAATAGGGGTTTTTGGACTTTTATCAATTTATCGGTTAATAATAAAAAAGGGGTAAGTGATTGGTCAGGCCTGATTTTGGTTTAAATTGGCCATCCGTTTTATCCCAAAAAACATCATTTCTAGCTCAAATTTAGGCAAAACGCGTGGCAACTAAAGCAACTACCAAAAAAAGTATCTCAAAGACCCCCACCGTGGATCAACCTAAGGCGCTCATCATTGCGGAGAAGCCCTCTGTTGCCAATGACATTGCCAAGGCCTTGGGCGGCTTTACGAAGTATGAAGATTATTTTGAGAGTGATGAATTCTTAATTTCTTCTGCAGTGGGTCATTTATTAGAAATTGCCGCCCCTGAAGAGTTTGATGTAAAACGTGGCAAATGGTCCTTTGCTAATTTGCCTGTAGTGCCCCCTTACTTTGATTTGCGTCCAATCGCAAAAACTGAGTCGCGCCTCAAGGTCCTTCAAAAACTCATTAAGCGCAAAGATGTTACCGGCCTCATTAATGCCTGCGACGCAGGGCGCGAGGGTGAATTAATTTTCCGTTTAATTGCGCAACATGCAAAAGCATCGCAATCCATTAAACGTCTGTGGCTGCAATCGATGACGCCGGCAGCAATTCGCGAAGGCTTTACGAACTTGCGTACCGATGAAGATATGAAGCCGCTTGCTGATGCTGCACGTTGCCGCTCAGAGGCAGACTGGTTGGTCGGCATTAATGGTACGCGTGCTATGACAGCCTTTAATAGCAAGAGTGGCGGTTTCTTCTTAACAACCGTAGGCCGCGTACAGACTCCAACCCTTTCTATTGTGGTTGAACGTGAAGAGCTGATACGTAAGTTTGTTTCTAAAGACTATTGGGAAGTAAAGGCTGAATTTATCGCCGCTGCTGGCATCTATGAAGGCCGTTGGTTTGACCCGAAATTTAAAAAAGATGTTGCAGAACCCGATGCGCGTGAGAACCGTCTGTGGAGCGAAGCAGCAGCACAAAGCATTGTGGCGGCATGTCGCGGCAAAAAAGCAAACGTCACCGAAGAAGCCAAGCCTGCCACACAGCTTGCCCCTCAATTATTTGATTTAACGAGCTTGCAACGTGAGGCAAATGCACGCTTTGGTTTCTCTGCAAAAAATACATTGGGTCTTGCACAAGCTTTATACGAACGCCACAAGGTATTAACCTACCCGCGTACCGATGCAAAAGCGCTGCCAGAGGACTACCTCGATACCGTCAAGCAAACCATGGAAAATCTTGCTGAACATTCGCAAGACTATCGTGCCTTTGCTAAGCAAATTCTTAAAGGTGATCCAAAAGATCCGAAAGCTAAAGCAGGCTATGGCTGGGTCAAACCAAACAAACGAATTTTTGATAACTCTAAAATTTCTGATCACTTTGCGATTATTCCAACTTTAGAAACGCCCAAGAACTTAAGTGAACCTGAGGCCAAGCTATACGACTTGGTAGTGCGTCGCTTCTTGGCAGTGTTTTATCCTGCTGCAGAGTTTCGCGTGACAACACGCATTACCGAGGTTTCTGGGCATCACTTCAAAACCGAGGGTCGCGTTCTTGTAAACCCTGGTTGGTTAACCGTGTACGGCAAGTCCATTCAAGCAGATGATGAGCTGGTTCCGGTTCAAGAGGGCGAGTCAGTGCAAACAGAATCTATTGCCGCCGTACCTTTAAAAACCAAACCTCCTGCACGCTATACAGAAGCAACCTTGCTCTCTGCGATGGAAAGCGCCGGGAAATGGGTTGATGATGATGAGATGCGCGAAGCCATGGCTGAAAAAGGCTTGGGTACCCCTGCAACACGTGCTGCGATCATTGAAGGTTTGCTGGCTGAAAAATACATGGTGCGTGAAGCCCGTGAACTCATTCCAACTGCAAAAGCATTTCAGCTAATGACATTATTGCGCGGCCTTGACGTAGAAGAACTAACGCGTCCTGACCTAACCGGTAGCTGGGAAAATAAGCTGTCACTCATCGAGCAGGGCAAGATGAATCGTGACACCTTCATGCAAGAAATTGCACAAATGACTCAACGTATAGTCAAACGCGCCAAAGAATACGATAGCGATACTATTCCTGGCGACTATGCCACAATGACCACGCCATGCCCACACTGTAAGGGTCCGGTTAAAGAGAACTATCGCCGCTTTGCTTGTGAAAAGTGTGGTTTTACTATCAGCAAGACACCTGGCGGACGCGCCTTTGAATATCCTGAGGTTGAAGAGTTATTGAGTGAGAAAACTATCGGGCCTTTACAAGGATTCCGCAGCAAAATGGGGCGCCCATTCGCTGCCATTATTAAGTTAAGCGAAATACCAGAGGACGATAAAGATTATCCGAATGCTGGCTTTAAGCTTGAGTTTGATTTTGGTAATGCACAAGACGACGAAACGGAAGCTGTTGATTTTACGGGACGCTTGGCATTGGGTGTCTGTCCAAAGTGCTCTGGTGCAGTGTATGAAGATGGCATGCGTTACGTTTGTGAGAACAATACTGGCCCTAGTAAGTCATGTGATTTCAAAACTGGAAAAGTCGTTTTACAGCAAGAGGTTTCAGCAGAGCAAGTTCAGAAATTATTGAAAGAAGGCAAGACAGATCTTCTGACAAACTTTAAGTCAAACCGCACTGGGCGTGGCTTTAAGGCCTATTTGGCCTTGGATTCTACTGGGAAAATTGGTTTTGAATTTGAGGCCAAAGCCCCTAAAGCTGAAGGTGCTGCTCCCGCAAAGAAACGTGCTGGCGCTAGCGCTGCTACCAAATCTGCAGCTAAACCAAAGCGCGCAAGCAAAGCAAAATCATCCTCTAGTAGCTGAGCTGTAATCAGCTTAGCCGCTAGAGCGGACCACAAAATCCCTCGCGACCCTAGGGCTGTGGCTAAAAATATTCCTGATCGCTGAGTAAGTGCGCCAATAATTGGCAAACGATCACCTGCGACACAGCGAACACCAACAAATTCTCCAGCCTTTGTTAATGAAGCAAGATCGCCATCTGGATAGCTCAATAAGCTCCTCGCTTGCTCGCGATTGAAGTCATCACTCGCCTCTCTGGGGGCAAGATCGTCCTCACCTTCATCAAAGCTTGAGCCAACAATCCATTGATAGCTACCGTCATCAAGCCGTTTGGCAGGCAAGCAATACCCATCACCGGAGATGCCAACTTTGGGTAGCTTTTCGATCCAAGGGCTACCTTCTGAATCTTCTTTGATCTTAAAAATACTCAGTTGGCCGCGTACCGGCCTTAAGGGCAGACGAATACCAATAGTGCCCATTAAGGCTTTGGCCTCCATGGCGCAAGCCACCACAACCTTATTTGCTATAGCGATCATTTGACCTGAAGCGTTGAGTAAATGCCATCGATTGCCGTGAGCCTCTAGATGCTCAACTCGCGCACTCCACAGACAGGTTAGACGCTCATGATCTTGTAACAAGCGCTTGCTTGCTTCAGGCAAATTTAAGCCGGCGCCGCGCGGCAACCAAACTCCGCTTTGCTTAATTCCACAAACTTTTGCTGCCTCTTGAGCATCCATGGCAATAGCCATGTCTTGATCCAATCCCAATGAGAGAAGAAGGCTCGTTACTTCTGCATGATCAAAAGTTTTATCTTTTTTAGTCGGCTGAAATATTCCATGCTGCTGCCAAACATTTTTCCAGCGCGCTTCGGCCAGCAAGAATGCAATGCGCGTTAAGCGCAGTAAGCGCGGTGCGCCTTTGCCAATATGGGGATGTGCAATGGCGTATGAATGGCTTGAGCAGGCGGTAGCTGGGGCAGGGGCGGCATCAATAATACAAACAGCTTTGCCGCGCTCGAGCAATTCATTTGCAATTGCTGCGCCACAAATGCCCGCCCCAATCACCACTATGTCATGGTGTTGGGGTTCGGTCATTGAATAGATCTAGATAAAACCTTGGTTGCTACTAAAGGCTTTAATGGCTTAAGCATTCAAGCGTTGTTCGATCTTAGAACGAGTTTCTTTCATCTCTTTTGGTAAACGATCGCCAAGGTGTTCAAACAATTCTGTATGAAGCTTGAGCTCGTTTTTCCAATCATCAACCGCAACGTGAATTGCTTTTGCAAACTTCTCTGCAGAGTAGTCGAGGCCATTCCACTGAAGGTCAGCATGCTCTGGGCAGATGCCAAATGGTGTTTCTTTACCACTTGCCTTGCCTTCTGCACGACCCAAAATCCAAGAAAGAACGCGCATGTTTTCACCAAAGCCAGGCCATACGAACTTGCCATTCTCATCTTTGCGGAACCAGTTCACACAGTAGATCTTTGGCAATACTGCGCCTTCGGCCTCAAGCTTCTTACCAATATTGAGCCAATGCTGGAAATAGTCACTCATGTTGTAACCAGCAAATGCAATCATTGCAAATGGGTCACGACGTACAACGCCAATTTGCCCTGTAATTGCTGCAGTAGTTTCTGAACCCAACGTTGCAGCCATGTAAACGCCCTCAACCCAATCACGCGCCTCGCTAACCAAAGGCACTGTATTTGAGCGGCGACCACCAAACAAGAATGCATCAATTGGAACACCTGCAGGATCGTCCCAATTTGGATCAACCGCTGGGTTGTTGGTTGCAGCAACTGTAAAGCGTGAGTTTGGATGTGCAGCCTTGCGTCCAGCAACTCCATCAGCAGGAGTCCAGTCTTTGCCTTGCCAATCAATCAAATGTGCTGGAGGTGTTTCAGTCAAGCCTTCCCACCAAATATCACCATCATCAGTCAAACCAACGTTAGTGAAAATCACATCCTGGTTAAGAGAGTCGATACAGTTTTGGTTTGTTTGACGGTTTGTTCCTGGAGCCACGCCAAAGTAACCAGACTCTGGGTTGATTGCAAACAAACGGGTTTTACCAGTAACAGGGTCTTTGCGTGGTTTGATCCATGCAATGTCATCGCCAATGGTGGTTACTTTCCAGCCCTCAAATCCTGCCGGAGGAATCATCATGGAGAAGTTTGTTTTGCCACATGCAGATGGGAATGCAGCTGCGATGTGATATTTCTTACCCTCGGGTGAGGTTACGCCCAAGATCAACATATGCTCAGCTAACCAACCTTGCTCACGACCCATGTTCGAAGCGATGCGCAGCGCGAAACATTTTTTACCCAACAATGCGTTGCCGCCGTAGCCCGAACCAAATGACCAAATCTCGCGAGTTTCTGGGTAGTGAACAATATATTTGTTCTTATTGTTAGGCCATGCAACATCTTTTTCGCCAACAGCTAAAGGCTTACCAACCGTGTGAATGCAAGGAACAAACTCACCGTCAGCACCCAGCTGATCAATCACCGCTTTACCCATACGAGTCATGAGACGCATATTGATGGCAACGTAAGGACTGTCAGACAATTCAACGCCGATGTGAGCAATTGGCGAGCCAATTGGGCCCATTGAAAACGGCACCACATACATTGTTCTACCGCGCATGCAACCATCAAACAGTGGGTTCAATGTTGCGCGCATTTCGCTTGGCTCTACCCAATTATTAGTTGGGCCAGCATCTTCTTTCTTTGCCGAACAAATAAATGTGCGATCCTCAACACGCGCCACATCCTCGGGATCAGATAACGCTAAAAATGAATTTTTACGTTTAGCAGGGTTAAGCCGCTTAAATACACCCGCTTTAACCAACAACTCGCATAGCTCGTCGTACTCGGCTTGCGAACCATCACACCAGTGAATAGCATCTGGTTTGGTAAGGGCGGCTACTTCGCCAACCCATTCAATTAAACGTTTGTTTTTTACGTAAGCTGCCGCATTTACATTAGTCTGGCCGCCGGTTGTTGAAGTCATATATTTCCCTATGAAGATTAAATTTTAATCTTTCGATTTTAACATTTTGGTCATATTTTCGGTGTAACGACAACACAGAGCAAACCCTTTACTTACCAATACAGAATTGGCTGAAGATTTTGCCCAAAAGATCATCTGGAAGGAGTTTTCCGGTAATTTCACCGAGGTGTTTTTGGGCCAAAGAGAGCTCTTCTGCGAATAATTCGAGTGAATTGTTGCCATTTGCTGCAAATTGCTCTGATTTTTCAATGTGCTCGGCTGCTCGCTCAATACAGTCCAAATGCCTTCTGCGGGCCAAAATAGCACCTTCTTGAGGTCCGGACCAGCCCACAAACTCCAAAATCCTCCGCTTTAACTCCTCAATTCCAACCCCGGTTTTAGCGGAAATTAATAAAGCCTCATCTTTTGCTATTTTTGACGACTCCTGCAGCAAATCTGCCTTATTAATAACCTCGAGTACCGCGCATTTTGGGGATAATTCTTTCAAAATCTGGGTTTTTAGGTCGTCTTGTTGCGCGCCCATCTGAGAATCAGTCAAAAAAATTACTACATCCGCCAAGCGGATGGCATCCCATGACCTCTCAATACCCTTTGCCTCCACAACATCCATCGTATCGCGCAAGCCTGCCGTATCAATAATGTGCATAGGCACGCCTTCGATGGTGATGCTTTCCTTAACACGATCTCGGGTTGTTCCTGCTATAGGGGTAACAATAGCCACATCCTCTCCAGCCAAGCGATTCAGAAGGGAACTTTTTCCAACATTGGGCGCCCCAGCAAGTACCAGCTGAATACCATCACGCAGAATTTTTCCTTGCTTGGCGCCCGCGCGCAGGGCCTGTAATTTTTCCTTGACTGCAGCTAGGCGCTGACGTGCCTGCGCGTTTTCTAAAAATTCGATTTCTTCTTCAGGGAAGTCCAAGGTGGACTCAACCAATATGCGAAGTTGGGTGATTTCTTCAATCAAATTATTGATGTCATCAGAAAAAGCGCCCTGCAAGGAGCGCGCCGCGCCGCGCACAGCAGCCTCGCTTTGCGCATCAATTAAATCGGCAATTGCCTCTGCCTGAGTTAAGTCAATCTTGTTGTTTAGATAAGCGCGCAGGGTAAATTCACCCGGCTCTGCAATAACTAGCCCCTCAACTTTGCCTAGCTCGAGGCAACGCTTCATCACCAACTCAAGAAGCTGGGGGCCGCCATGACACTGAAGCTCTAAAACATCTTCACCCGTAAAGGATGCGGGGCCAACAAAGAAAATTGCAATGAGCTGATCAATGGCTTGACCATGTTCATCACACAAGGTTAAAAGATTCGCCTGTCTTGGGGAAAGTTTTTTTTGAAAGAGGGCGCTTGCAAGCCCACTCAAATTTTGTCCGCTGATACGAACAACGCCGACGCCAGCTTTGCCGGGTGCAGTAGCGACAGCAATGATTGGCAACTTTCTCGTCATCATTGCTGTCTACTTATTACAAGCTTTTATGTGGCACGCAAATTACTTAGCGGGCTTTTTTCCAAACATCTGATTAATCTGCCACTGTTGTGCGATAGACAGAAGGTTATTAGTAACCCAATATAAAACCAAGCCAGCAGGAAAGAAAAAGAACATGATTGAAAAGACAATCGGCATGTACATCATTACTTTTGCCTGAATTGGGTCTGGTGGTGTTGGATTCAACTTAGTTTGCACAAACATGGAGACAGCCATAATGACCGGCAAAATGTAATACGGATCAGGCACTGAAAGATCGTGAATCCACAAAATCCATGGCGCTCCACGCATCTCTACTGAAGACAATAAAACCCAATACAAAGAAATAAATACTGGGATCTGGATGACGACCGGCAAGCAACCACCCACTGGGTTGATTTTTTCCTTGCGATACATCTCCATCATTGCCTGATTGAGCTTTTGCGGTTCACCCTTGTATTGCTCCTTCATAGCCACTAGGCGCGGCTGCACCTCCTTCATGCGAGCCATTGACTTGTAACTTGCGGCCGATAGGGGGAAGAACGCCAGCTTAATTAATATGGTCAACAGGATTATTGACCAGCCCCAATTACCAACATAACCATGAATTTTTTCTAGCAACCAGAAAATAGGTTTGGCTATGATTGTGAGGTAACCATAATCTTTGAGCAATTCAAAGCCTGGAGCGATCGTCTCCAAAACTTTTTCCTCTTGAGGTCCAATAAATAATCTGGCTTTTTCTACAACAGTTGATCCTGGTGCAACCACACCAAGTGGTGTTTGAATACCAATGCGATACAAGCCATTGTCTATTCTTCCAGCATAAATGTCCCGCGTATCTTTGTCCCCTGGAATCCAGGCGCTAGCAAAATAGTGTTGCACCATGGCGACCCAAGCAGGCTCACCAGCAGCAACTTGCGTTGGAATGGTAATTTTATTTTTATCTATTGCTGAGAATTCGAGCTTATTGAACTTTTCTTTATCTGTATAGGCTGCGGGTCCAGTAAAAGTGCTGGCTGAGAAGGCGCCACCAAATGGGCCAATTTTTTGCTCTTGCGTAGCATCGCGCACAATTTCTGTGTAAAGAACAATGGGGTTTGGGTTGTTTGTTGTTTGTGTAACGCGATGGCCAACATCAACAACATAACTGCCAGGATTTAGGATGAAAGTTTTTTCAAGTTTGACGCCATTACGCTCGCTAGCAAAAATAGCAAATGGCCTGCCGGAACCATCTTTTCCTGACTCTACCAATTTGAATGTACTTGTGTGATTTGGAAGATCGTTATTGTTTAAAGAAATTAAACCGGAGCGTGCAAAGTATTTGTGTGTCGGGGTGTATTGAAAGAGTTCGACTGGGTTTTTCTCGGCAGTTAACTCCTTTAACAACCTGGCATCAGTTACGTTTGCTCCGCTAGAGCTGATTTCAAGCGCTAGAACGTCATTTTGTAGGGTGAATTTTTCTGCGTTTTCAATGGCCCCACCATTTACAACTGGGGTTATGGCAACCACTGGGGATCCTGAGATTTGGGTAGGCACATCAACCTTGTTGCTCGAAGCGGCCTTATCCGCAACTACCGCGGTGCTTGCTGGTGCTCCACCAAACAAGGACGGCTTGCCTTCATGAACCTGCCAATTGTTGTAGAGCATGAGACCCGACATCGAGAATACTGCCCAAAGAATTGTTTTTTTAAAGTCCATTTACATTCACTTAAGTTGGTGTATTGTATCTTTTACAGCAGGATCATAACCGCCGTGTGACCATGGGTTACAGCGCAAAATGCGCCACACCGTCAGCCCAAAGCTTTTAATGAGTCCGTAGTGACTAAAGCAGTCACAAGCATATTGCGAACAACTGGGTACGTATTTGCAGCGCATCCCCAAATAAGGGCTTAAGGCTAGTTGATATATCTTTACTAACCTTATAGCCACATTATTTAAGGTGCGCACCTTAAATTAGCCCCGAAATCTGAGAGCGCAAAATTTCTTTTTCTTTTTTTCTGAGTCTGCCTCGAGTCTCACGGCCAATTGGTTTTTTAAGCTTAACCACAACATCTTTATTTAATGTGTTGGCTTGAGCCGTCCAAACCAATTCGCGGATCATCCGCTTTAGGCGATTTCGATCAACCGCTCTTTTGGCTAACTTCTTTGCTACCGCAACACCCAAGTCAGGCTTAGCGCCCTCTTGAATAGAGGCAGCATACATTCCCCAATATAAACTTGTTTTGGGGCGTGCTTTTAGTAATTCAGAAATCCTTGCGCTATTCAATGGCTAAATTAAACAGCCAAACGCTTGCGGCCTTTTGCACGACGTGCATTTAAAACTGCGCGTCCGCTCTTGGTTTTCATGCGAATACGGAAACCGTGTGTGCGCTTGCGACGGGTTACTGAGGGTTGGTAAGTTCTTTTCATGTTCGATCCCTGGAAAACCAAGTATTTTCCTTGTTGCAGAGCAAAAGGTCAATCCATCTTGACGAATATGTAGGTGTTTTTCTCTATTTTTTTATAAATTACTCTTAAATCATTAATTTAAATAGAGATTTTCTTATTATTCACAAGTTATCCACAGCTTTTCCACGTTTTTGTTGCTTGTGGATAACTTTGGAGCATCGCTACAATGGATCCTCCAAAAATATGAGCAACTTACACAATCCCCCCGCCTTGAATTCAATTAGCCCACTGGGGTTTTGGGATGATGCCATTGGCACCCTGTCCCGCGAACTGTCACCCCAACAGTTTAAAACATGGATTCAGCCCCTTACGCTATTGTCTTTTATTGAAAGTGATGACTTACTAACAATAGGAGCCCCCAATCGTTTTAAGCTAGATTGGACCAAAAAGACTTTTGCTGACCGATTCCAAGAGTTGGCCTCCCAGTACTTTGGGCGCCCTATTAATGTCGGTTTTACTTTGGCTGTTGAGGGTGGCGCCACAAACCCAACACCCGCCACAGATATAGGTGAGCCTATACAAAAACCGGTCTTGGTCGAGTCTGTAGAGCCCAGCATTTCAGTTGAAGAAAATGCTTTCGAGATAGAAGACCATTCCAAACTCAACCCAAACCTTACTTTTGATACTTTTGTAACTGGTAAAGCCAATCAATTAGCCAGGGCGGCATCCATTCAGGTGGCGCACAACCCCGGCACATCCTATAACCCAATGTTTTTGTATGGCGGCGTTGGATTGGGTAAGACGCACTTGATTCACGCTATTGGGAACCACCTCTTAAAAGAGAAGCCAAGCGCCCGAATTCGTTACATTCATGCCGAACAGTATGTTTCAGACGTAGTCCGAGCCTACCAACAAAAGGCTTTTGACCGTTTTAAGCGCTACTATCACTCGCTGGATTTGTTATTAATTGATGATATTCAGTTCTTTAGCGGCAAATCTAGAACTCAAGAGGAATTTTTCTACGCCTTTGAGGCACTGCTGAGTAATAAAGCTCAGGTCATTATTACTAGCGACACCTACCCCAAAGAGATGGCGGGAATAGATGATCGCCTCATTTCACGCTTTGATTCGGGCTTAACGGTTGCGATTGAGCCGCCCGAGCTAGAGATGCGTGTAGCTATTTTGATGAAAAAGGCTATTAGTGAGGGCATTCCCATGAGTGAGGATGTTGCATTCTTTGTTGCTAAGCACTTGCGTTCAAATGTTCGCGAGCTAGAGGGGGCCTTGAGAAAGATTTTGGCTTTTGTGCGCTTTCACGGCCGTGAGGTAACGATTGATGTTGCTAGAACAGCCCTAAAAGACTTGTTGTCTATACAAAATCGGCAGATTTCGGTAGATAACATCCAAAAGGCGGTTGCCGATTTTTACAGCATCAAGGTGGCCGATATGTACTCCAAAAAGCGTCCGGCAAACATTGCTAGACCGCGCCAGATCGCCATGTTTATGACCAAGGAGCTCACACAAAAGAGCCTTCCTGAGATCGGTGAGCTGTTTGGCGGAAGAGACCACACAACCGTTTTACACGCTGTTCGTAAGATTGCGGATGAGCGAGCTCATGATGGACAGTTGAATCACGAAATTCACGTTATCGAGCAGACCTTAAAAGCGTAAATTTTGGGTGTGGATAGGTTTGTGGACAATCCTAGGGATAAGTTTGGGGATTAGTTGTGGATAAATTGTGGAAAGACTCGGCTTCATGCAAAAATAGGGTATTAAAGAAAAGTTATCCCCTTTTTATGCAATGCTTATACAAAAGTTTTCCACAGGTTTTTTAGCCTTCAATGTGTTGTTTTATAAAGGGTTTTTGACTTATCCACGGAATTTCAAGCCCTTATTACTATTACTACTAAGATATATACAAGGATTTAAAAGCAATGCAACTCGTTAACACTTCTCGCGATAGCCTACTAAAACCCCTTCAGGTTGTTAGTGGAATTGTTGAACGTAGACACACACTGCCAATTTTGGCAAACCTGTTATTCAAAAAGGTTGGAGAGAAGGTCTCATTTATCTCAACTGATATTGAAATTCAAATCACAACCAACGCGAATTTTGGTGTTGGTACTGAAGACGTTACAACCACTGTTGCTGCAAGAAAATTGTTAGACATCTTGCGTGCTTTACCAGAAGGCCCGGTATCTTTAAACCTTAAAGATAACAAGATGGTTGTTCAAAGCGGTAAGAGTCGATTCTCTTTGCAAACATTATCGGCAACGGAGTTTCCGGTAATGCAAAGTGTTGGTGAGGTCACAGCTGCTTGGAAGATGTCGCAAAAAAGTTTCCGTCAATTAATCAGCCAAGTTCATTTTTCAATGGCTCAGCAAGACATTCGTTACTACTTGAACGGTATGTTATTGGTGATTGAAGGTAAGGAAGTGGTTGCTGTAGCAACCGACGGACATCGTCTTGCTTACTCACAAGTTGAGTTGACTGAAGCGCCATCTGGTTCTGGTCAAAAGCAAGAAATTATTATTCCTCGTAAAACGATTCTAGAGTGCCAGCACTTGCTTGAAGACTCTGAGGAGTCTTTAGAAATTAGTTTGACCGCAAACCAGGTGAAATTTTCATTTGGTGATATCGAATTAATTTCAAAATTAGTTGAAGGTAAATTCCCAGATTTCCAACGAGTAATTCCTAAAGGGCAAAAGAATTCGCTGGTGGTTGGGCGCGACGCGTTGCAATCTGCACTTCAGCGTGCCGCTATTTTGACAACAGATAAATTTAAGGGTGTGCGTTTTTCTTTGTCCCCTAATCGCATCACAATTCAATCAACCAATGCCGAACAAGAAGAGGCTCAAGAAGAGATTGAAACTGAATATGCGGGCGATTCTGTAGAGATTGGATTTAACGTCAGCTATTTGCTAGATGTTTTGTCAAACCTCAAAAATGAAAAAATTCAAATTAGTTTGGGTGATGCAAACAGTAGCGCTGTGATTACTCTGCCTGGCTCAGAGAGCTTCAAGTATGTTGTGATGCCAATGCGTATTTAACTTAGAAAAAAATGACTGAAGAAAAAAAAGTAGTAGAGCAGTACGGCGCTTCATCGATTCAAATCTTAGAAGGTCTTGAGGCTGTTCGTAAACGCCCGGGCATGTACATTGGAGATACCTCTGATGGAACGGGTTTGCACCATCTTGTTTTCGAGGTTTTAGACAATTCGATCGATGAAGCGTTAGCTGGGTATTGTTCTGAGATTACGGTAGTTATTCAAACTGATAATTCTATTTCTATTGTTGATAACGGCCGTGGCGTTCCTACAGGTATTAAATACGATGATAAGCATGAGCCAAAACGTAGTGCTGCTGAAATCGTAATGACTGAATTGCATGCTGGTGGTAAGTTTGACCAAAACAGCTATAAAGTTTCTGGTGGCCTTCATGGTGTTGGTGTCAGTTGCGTAAATGCGCTATCTAAATGGTTAAAACTAACCATTCGACGTGATGGTAAAGCGCATTACATGGAGTTTGCGCGCGGCGTTATTCAAAACCGCAACATAGTAGATGAGGATGGTGTGTTGGTTTCACCAATTACTGTTACTGGCGATACGGAGCTTTCAGGAACAGAAGTCCATTTTTTGGCTGACGAGACAATTTTTGGAAACGTAGAGTTCCATTATGAAATCTTAGTAAAACGTATTCGCGAACTTTCATTCTTAAATAATGGCGTTCATATCAAGCTCATTGATCAGCGTACTGGCCAAGAAGAAGATTTTGCCTTCTCTGGCGGTGTTAAGGGCTTTGTTGAATATATCAACCAAACTAAAAACGTACTGCACCCGAATATTTTTTACGCTGAAGGCGTTCGTCCATCTGATCTTGGTGGGCAAATTACTGCAGAAGTGTCTATGCAGTGGAATGATAGTTTTAGTGAACAAGTGCTTTGTTTTACCAACAACATTCCCCAGAGAGATGGTGGCACACACTTAACGGGCTTGCGCGCAGCAATGACGCGCGTCATTAATAAATACATTGATGAGAATGAGGTTGCTAAAAAGGCAAAAGTCGAGATATCTGGTGACGATATGCGCGAAGGCTTGGCCTGCGTTTTGTCCGTTAAAGTTCCAGAACCAAAATTCTCCAGCCAAACTAAAGATAAATTGGTTTCCAGTGAAGTTCGTGGCCCAGTAGAAGAAATTGTTGCAGAAGCTTTGAGCGCTTACTTGCAAGAGCGGCCAGCAGATGCTAAGATTTTGTGTGGCAAGATTGTTGATGCAGCCCGTGCCCGTGAAGCGGCGCGTAAAGCTCGCGACATGACTAGACGCAAAGGCGTATTAGACGGCCTTGGCTTGCCTGGTAAGTTGGCTGACTGCCAAGAGAAAGACCCAACCAAATCCGAGCTCTTCATTGTTGAGGGCGATTCCGCGGGCGGCTCTGCAAAACAGGGCCGTGATCGTCGCTTTCAAGCCATTCTCCCTTTAAAGGGAAAAATTCTGAACGTAGAAAAAGCACGCTTTGACAAAATGCTGGCTAGCCAAGAGGTGGTTACCTTAATAACCGTTCTTGGAACGGGTATCGGCATTGAAGAATATAAGGCAGAAAAGTTGCGCTATCACCGCATCATCATCATGACCGACGCGGACGTAGACGGCAGCCATATTCGTACATTGTTGTTAACGTTCTTCTATAGACAGATGCCAGAGTTGATTGAGCGTGGCCATATCTATATCGCTCAACCACCACTTTACAAGGTGAAGTTTGGTAAAAACGAACAGTACATCAAAGACGACAACGAGTTAAATCAGTTGTTGTTAAAGATCGCACTAGAAACAGCCTCTCTTCAAACCCCATCCGGCGAGGTTATTGAGGGTGAAGCTCTTAATGAGTTGGCAAAGCACTATCAAGTAATTCAGTCAATTGTTGACCGCTTGTCCCGCACGATTGACGAAGACGCCTTGCGTGCAATTGCCTCTGGCACACCGCTCAACCTGGATACAGAAAAATCAGCAAACGAATCTGCTGACCGACTAAGGCAGGCGCTTGCAGACTCTTTAAACCCTTTAGCTTTGCCACCAGAAATCATCGTGCAAAAAGAGGATCGCACTGAGCGCTTTCGTTTGTTGCTGTCCCGCAGAATTCATGGAAACCTAAAACTATCGTCCATTAATTCAGATTTTGTTCATGGCGATGACTATCAAAGTCTTGCAAATGCCGCAGCTGTTTTGTCAGGCAAAGTGGTCGCAGGTTCTAAGGTTCGCCGCGGCGATCCAGATAAAAATCAAAAAGAGCAAAAAATTGGTGACTTTAGGGCCGCCTTTGCGTGGTTGTTATCTGAGGCAGAGCGCGTATTAAGCCGTCAGCGCTACAAAGGTCTTGGCGAGATGAATCCATCACAGTTGTGGGAAACCACCATGGACGCAAGCTCAAGAACGCTTTTGCAGGTAAAGATTGAGGATGCAATTGCTGCAGACCAGGTCTTTACAACTCTAATGGGGGATGAGGTTGAGCCTCGTCGTGCGTTTATTGAAAAAAATGCGCTGATTGCACGTAACCTAGACGTTTAATTTATGACATCCAAAAAATTGAAACCACCTAAAGTGGACAGATCCGCCATTGTTGTCAAGACTTCACCCATTCATGGGAAAGGTGTTTTTGTTGTCAAGCCCATCAAAAAGGGCCAAGCAATCATTGAATACAAAGGCGAACGTATCAGCTGGAAGTTGGCTGAGAAGCGTCACCCGCACGACCCCAAAGACCCTAATCACACCTTCTATTTTTCATTGGAAGATGGTCGCGTAATCGATGCCAAATACGGTGGCAATGCTGCTCGCTGGATTAACCATTCATGCAAACCAAGCTGCGAAACTCGCGAAGACAGTTTTGATCATAAGCCAAGAGTCTTTATTTATGCAAAGCGTGCTCTCAAAGTTGGTGAAGAGTTGTTTTATGACTATTCACTCGATATTGAGGGGAAGATTACTAAGCAAATGAAAAAAGATTACGCGTGTCGTTGTGGTGCAAAAAAGTGTCGTGGCACCATGCTTGCAATTAAAGATAAGTAAAAATAATTTTCATGTTGTTTGTAACAATTCAAGAGCTAGAAGCCGCTATCAATTATTGGCGGAGTCAGTCCCCATCAAAGGGTGACGAGTTGCGCCTTTGCCCAGAAGCCTCTGCGCTAGCCAAACCATATGCGCTAATGATTGTCCAAGGAGCCCAAAGGGTTCCGGTAGATGTCTTAGACGAGTTGGCTCGTTCAGCAATCCAACAATATCAAAAAACCTCCTAAGCACTTTTTATCTGCGACCCATTTATTGTTTAGGGTTATTGCTATATAAAGCTGGTCTATCTTGGGGTATTCTCATATTCTTGCTCCCAGGTAGGGGGTAGAGGGTATGAGATTGCAAGAAACAATACTAAAAACAATTGGACTGGGTAAATCTTTTAAGGGATTTTCTGCGGTTACTGACGTGAATCTAGATGTCGCCCGAGGAACCATTCATGCGCTGATCGGACCCAACGGAGCGGGCAAGACCACCTGCTTTAACTTACTAACCAAGTTTTTGGAGCCAAGCAGTGGCCAAATCCTGTTTAATGGTTTTGATATCACCAAAGAGGCGCCCGCACAAATCGCACGCCGAGGTATTATTCGCTCTTTTCAAATTTCAGCAGTTTTTCCACACCTAACCGTGATCGAAAATGTTCGTGTTGCACTGCAACGTGGATTGGGTACTGAATTTCATTTTTGGAAGTCCGGCGACTCTCTAAATGTGTTGAATGAGCGCGCCTTGGCACTTCTTCATGAAGTTGGTTTGGAAGACTTTGCCCATGTAGAGACTTTAAATCTGGCATATGGCCGAAAAAGGGCGCTTGAAATTGCAACCACTCTAGCTATGGAGCCCGAGCTAATGCTTTTGGATGAGCCCACACAGGGAATGGGGCACGAGGATGTAGAGCGTGTCACCGAATTAATTGATAGGGTGGCTAAGGGCCGCACTATCTTGATGGTTGAGCACAACATGAAGGTAGTTTCTTCTATTGCTGATCGTATTACCGTTCTGCAGCGAGGCTCGGTCTTGGCCGAGGGTTCTTATCACGAGGTTTCCAATAATCCATTGGTTGTTGAGGCCTATATGGGAAGCCATGGGGGAGACAACCTATGAGCACCATGGCACTAGAGGTTAAAAACTTAGAGTCTTGGTACGGCGAGTCCCATATCTTGCACGGCGTTAATTTTGCAGTGCGCGATGGCGAGGTGGTTACTTTGCTTGGCAGAAATGGAGCTGGCCGAAGCACCATCCTTAAAACAATTCTAGGACTAACCAGCAAAAGAACTGGTTCGGTTGAGGTTTATGGAACACAAACCATAGCTTTGCCGACCTACAAAATTGCGCGCCTCGGGGTTGGTTTTTGTCCCGAAGAGCGTGGGATTTTTGCAAGCTTAAGTGCCGAAGAAAATTTATTACTTTTGCCGGAGATTGCGCCTGGTGGCATGGGTTTGGATGAGATTTATGAAATGTTCCCAAACCTTTATGAGAGAAGAAATAGCCCTGGCACCCGCCTATCGGGTGGCGAGCAGCAAATGTTGGCAATGGCGCGCATTTTAAGGACCGGTGCAAAGCTGTTGCTATTAGATGAGATTACCGAGGGGTTGGCCCCTGTAATTGTGCAAAAGCTTGGTGAGGTGGTAACTAGTTTGCGCAAAAAGGGTTTCACCATTGTGTTGGTTGAACAAAACTTCCGCTTTGCTGCACCCTTGGCAGATCGTCATTATGTGGTTGAGCACGGAAACGTGGTTGAGGTTGTAAATCAAAATGAGCTTGCTGAAAAAGCATCTCTTTTAAATGAGTATCTTGGTGTTTAGTGCATTTCTATAGGAGACGGTAATGAAGTTAAAGCAAATAACCGCGTGTCTGGTTGCGGCGACCATGTTTGGTTCAAACCCAGTTTTTGCGCAAAGCGCACCAAAGGTCAGTGGCGACGTAGTGAAGATTGGCGTATTGACCGATCTTTCTTCAACCTATTCTGACTTGGCTGGCCCTGGTGCGGTGATTGCGGCTAAGATGGCAATTGCCGATTTTTCTAAAGACGGCACTGTTATTGGCAAGAAGACTGAGCTTGTTAGCGCCGACCACCAAAACAAGGCCGATATTGCTGCTAACAAAGCGCGTGAATGGTATGACAAAGACGGTGTAGACGTTATTGTTGAGTTGGTTTCAACCAACGTGGCTTTAGCGGTAATGGAAGTTGCTGAGCAAAAGAATAAGATTACTTTGGTTTCTGGTGCGGGCTCCTTAACTATTACCAATGAAAAATGCACCCCAAACAATGTACATTGGGCTTATGACACATATGCGCTGTCGAATGGCACAGGTAAGGCAGTTGTAAAACAGGGCAAAAAGAATTGGTACTTTATTACTGCCGACTATGCGTTCGGTGCTGCTCTTGAGAAAGATGCGACAGCTGTTGTAACTGCTAATGGCGGTAAAGTTTTAGGTACCAGCAAACACCCATTCCCTAATAGCGACTTTTCTTCCTACCTTTTAAAGGCGCAAGCTAGTGGAGCAGACGTGGTTGCCTTGGCAAATGCTGGTCAAGATACCATCAACACTGTTAAGCAAGCCTCTGAGTTTGGCATCAACAAAAAGCAAACGGTTGTTCCTTTGTTGATGTTTATCTCCGACGTGCATTCTTTGGGTCTGCCTGCCGCACAAGGCATGTACCTTACGGAGGGCTTCTATTGGGACAAGGATGACAAGACCCGCGCATTTTCCAAGCGCTTTATCTTGCAACACAAGCGTATGCCAACCATGGTTCAAGCCGGTGTTTACTCATCCGTTCTTGCTTATTTAAATGCGGTTCAAAAAGCTGGTACAGACGATACACAGGCTGTAATGAAGGCGCTTAAATCAACCAACATCGATGACGGCCTCTTCAAGGGCAAGATTCGTGCGGATGGAAAGTTTGAGCATGACATGTATTTGTTGGAGGTGAAGAAGCCGGCTGACTCTAAGAGCCCGTGGGATTACTACAATGTGCGCGCGACGATCCCTGCTGCCGAAGCAACCTTGCCGCTTTCGCAATCGAAGTGCAAGTTAGTTAATAAGTAAGAAATTTAGAAATCAAGAATGTTTGAACTTCTCGGAATTACCCCTCAAGGGCTGGTGGCCCAGCTCTTGGTGGGGCTTATTAATGGCTCGTTCTATGCCATATTGAGTTTGGGATTGGCCATTATTTTTGGCCTTCTCAACATCATTAATTTTGCACATGGTGCTCAATACACCATGGGTGCGTTTATTGCTTGGATTGGCTTAACTCAGATTAGCCAGTGGCTAGGCTTTCCTGATTTATCTATTAATTATTGGTTTGCATTAATTATTGTTCCGCTAGTGTTGGCGGGATTCGGTTTAATTCTTGAGCGTACTATGTTGCGCCGCCTGTATCACCTCGATCATTTGTATGGTTTATTGTTGACCTTCGGTCTAGCCCTAATTATTGAAGGCATGTTCCGCCATTGGTATGGAATTTCTGGTGAAAGCTACCCTGCCCCTGAGTTATTGCAGGGAGCGATTCCTTTGGAGTCGCTCGGCATCATCTTGCCAAAGTATCGCATCTGGGTTGTGGTCATTTCCATGACGGTATGTTTCTCAACTTGGTATGTCATTGAAAGAACGAAATTGGGTGCTTATTTGCGGGCTGGCACCGAAAATCCCAAATTGCTACAAGCCTTTGGTATCAATGTCCCGCTGATGATTTCTTTAGCCTACGCCTATGGCGTTGGGCTAGCAGGTTTTGCTGGTGTTTTAGCAGCCCCCATTTTCCAGGTGAACCCATTGATGGGTTCCAACCTCATCATTGTTGTTTTTGCTGTGGTGGTGATTGGCGGTATGGGCTCCATCATGGGCGCCATTTTGACTGGATTAGGATTGGGTCTTGTTGAGGGCCTTACCAAAGTCTTTTATCCAGAGGCTTCTGGCGTTGTGATTTTTGTGATCATGGCAATTGTTTTGTTGATTCGTCCAGCCGGTTTATTTGGACGGGAGAAATAAACATGAATCCAAAAACAAAATTACTGTACTGCATCTTAATTCTGATTGCGCTGTTGTTGCCATTCCAGGATTTTATTTATCTTGTATTCGCAATGAAAGTGTTGTGTTTCGCTCTTTTTGCCTGCGCATTTAATCTACTACTTGGTTTTACGGGTCTATTGTCTTTTGGTCATGCCGCCTTCTTTGGAACCGCAGCTTATATTACAGCTTATTTTTGTAAAGAGGTTGGTTTATCCCCTGAGCTCGGCATTGTTCTCGGTATGCTTGGGTCGGGACTTCTTGGGTTCTTGATTGGCTCACTCGCCATTCGTAGGCAAGGTATTTATTTCGCAATGGTGACCCTGGCCCTGTCGCAAATGGTTTACTTCTTGGCTGTTCAATTGCCTTTTACTGGCGGGGAAGATGGAATTCAGGGTGTTCCTCGCGGCATGTTATTTGGTCTAATCGACTTGAAAAATGACGTGGCGATGTATTGCTTTGTTTTGGCTGTTTTCTTATTTGGTTTTGCTGTGATCATGCGTGCAGTGCACTCTCCGTTCGGTCAGGTTCTGAAGGCAATCCGCGAAAACGAACCTCGAGCCATTTCTCTAGGCTACGATGTCGATCGATTTAAATTAATGTCTTTTGTAATTTCTGCCGCCCTTTCCGGGTTGGCTGGATCAATGAAGTCTCTGGTGTTCCAGTTGGCCACATTGACCGATGTTCATTGGCACATGTCAGGCGAGGTTGTGTTGATGACCTTGCTTGGTGGCATGGGAACCATACTTGGTCCTGTAGTAGGTGCCGGCATTGTTGTTGGTTTGCAAAACTATTTAGCAAACATTGGCTCTTGGAGTACGATTGCAACCGGATTCATTTTTGTGGTTTGTGTTTTAGCATTCCGTCGTGGCGTTGTTGGTGAGATTGCCGCGCACTTTAAAAACAAAAACTAAGTTTTTACTTTTCCTTTTATTATTTGATTTTTAGTGCGGCGCTATTAATTGCGCCGCACCCATTTAATTAAAAGAGACTCTCATCGAATTTTCAATTTTCATATGGCCGCTGCTTTTGGCAACGGCTTTCTTTGCGGGTTTGGTGGATGCAGTGGCTGGCGGCGGCGGCTTGATTCAAGTGCCAGCTTTGTTTGCCGCGTATCCCGAGGCGCCCCCAGCAACCCTTCTTTCAACAAATAAAGTTTCCGCAGTTGGTGGAACTTTAAATGCCGCCAGAAAATATTTGCGGCACGTGTCATTGCCATGGGCAATTGTTTTGCCAGCAATAATCGCCGGCTTTATTGGCTCTCTCATGGGCGCTAATGCAGTTAGTAATTTTCCTGCGGAGCCTTTACGTAAGGCACTGCCATTTGTCTTGCTATTTCTTTTGTTGTACACCTGGTTTCAGCCGTCGCTAGGAGAGGCGCATGCGCCAAAAATTCTTGGGCGCTTTCAACGGGCGAAAGGTGTGGTTCTTGGTTTAACCATCGGCTTTTATGATGGTTTTTTTGGCCCAGGGACTGGAAGCTTCTTATTGTTTGGGTTTGTGCGTTTTTTTGGTTTTGATTTCTTGCATGCATCAGCGGCAACAAAATTAGTAAACGTGGCAACCAATTTGGCAGCTATTTTGATGTTAGCTAGTCTTGGACAAATTAATTGGACTTTGGGAATTGCAATGATGATTGCGAATATTGCTGGGAGTCAATTCGGTAGTCGACTTGCGATTAAACATGGCAGTGGTTTTGTAAGAAAAGCCTTTTTAGTTATTGTGAGTATGCTGATATTGAAATCAGCCTGGAATGCTTATTTCTCCAATTAAATCAATTACTTAGAAATACTACATTTATTTCCTAGTTATTTTGATGAGTTTTGTTTCACGTGAAACAAACAAAATGCTATGATCATCGCCCTATCTAAGGCAAATCATGCGTTATTCCAAAAGTTTCGATGTCATCGTAGTTGGCGGCGGTCACGCTGGGACTGAAGCCGCCCTTGCATCCGCACGCATGGGTTGCGATACCTTGTTAATTACTCATAGCATTGAAAATCTTGGAGCTATGAGTTGTAATCCTTCTATTGGCGGGATTGGCAAAGGGCATTTAGTCAAAGAAATTGACGCAATGGGTGGTGCAATGGCGGCCGCTACAGATGAGGCTGGCATTCAGTTCAGAATCCTCAATTCCAGTAAGGGTCCCGCTGTTCGAGCCACTCGCGCTCAGGGTGACCGAGTTTTATATAAGGCAGCCATTCGCCGTCGCCTAGAAAATCAGCCTAATTTGAGCCTCTTTCAGGCTGCAGTTGATGATTTATTGGTTAAGGGTGATGAGATCCGGGGTGTGGTGACGCAAATGGGCTTGGAGTTCATGGCCAAAAAGGTCGTGCTCACGGTTGGCACTTTCTTGGATGGAAAAATCCACGTTGGATTAAATAACTATTCCGGTGGGCGTGCTGGAGATCCTGCCGCAGTTTCCTTATCAGCTAGATTAAAAGAATTGAAGCTTCCGCAGGGAAGATTGAAGACTGGTACCCCACCTCGCATTGATGGTCGAACAATCGACTTTTCAGTCATGCTTGAGCAGCCTGGAGACTTAGATCCAGTGCCAGTATTTTCTTATTTGGGGCGCCCAGAGCAGCACCCGAAGCAGCTTCCTTGCTGGATTTCTCATACAAACGAAAAGACTCACGACATTATTCGGGGTGGCTTGGACCGTTCACCGATGTATACGGGCGTTATTGGGGGTGTTGGCCCCCGCTACTGCCCTTCTATTGAAGATAAGATTCATCGTTTTGCCTCCAGAAACAGTCACCAGATCTTCTTAGAGCCAGAAGGCCTAACGACTAATGAGTTTTACCCCAATGGGATCTCTACCAGCCTGCCTTTTGATGTTCAGTGGGACCTGGTTCGCAGTATTCGTGGCATGGAGTCGGCAGTAATTGTCCGCCCTGGCTACGCGATTGAGTATGACTTCTTTGATCCACGTCAGCTCCGACACAGCCTAGAGACAAGGGTTATCGGCGGACTTTACTTTGCAGGCCAGATTAATGGCACAACGGGCTATGAAGAAGCTGCTGCTCAGGGCATGCTGGCCGGTATTAATGCTGGATTGGCAGCTAAAGGAAGAGAGCCTTGGTTACCAAAGCGCAGTGAGTCCTACATTGGTGTTTTAGTTGATGACTTGATAACCCGAGGCGTTCAGGAGCCGTACCGTATGTTTACCAGCCGGGCCGAGTATCGTTTGAGCCTGCGCGAAGATAACGCAGATATGCGCTTAACCACCATTGGTCGAGAGCTTGGTTTGGTGGACGACTATCGTTGGGAAGTGTTTTGCAGAAAACAGGAGGCTGTTTCACGTGAAACATCTCGTTTGCAGAATATATGGATTGGGCCAAAACATGAGGCTGCTCCCCTGGTTTCCCAGTTATTGGGCCAGGACCTATCCCATGAATGCAGCTTAACCGAGTTATTGAGGCGCCCTGGCATTGCTTATGAGGCAATAACGGCTTTAGGTGATGGAATGTGGGCCCCAGAAACCCTGGATGATGATCTTGGTTTGGCTGCTCAAATTAGCGACCAAGTAGAGATTTCCGTTAAATACCAAGGCTATATCGACCGTCAGGCGACAGAAATTGCTCGTCAAGAACACAATGAGTCTTTTCCTTTGCCTGAGACACTAGATTATTCGCTGGTTGTTGGTTTATCTAAAGAGGTTCAACAAAAGCTCAATTTGCATAAACCTGAAACATTAGGACAGGCTGGTCGTATTTCCGGCGTTACTCCTGCAGCCCTTTCCCTCTTGTTGGTGCACCTTAAAAAAGGCTTGGGCCGCACCCAAGAAGCGCATGAGTGAAGGGTTGCTCGCCTTAGGAATTGAGGAGCTTGGCCTCGAACTAAGTACGACCAATATTGCTGATTTAGAGTTATTTTTGCAGGAAATGGGGCGCTGGAATCAGGTTCATAATCTCACAGCAATTGAGGGTGAAAGAGACTCTATTAAGCTACATCTAATTGATTCCATTGCAGTTTTACCGGTACTACGGCAATTTCTGAAGGGCCCCTCACCCAAGATTGCAGACCTTGGTTCTGGTGGTGGGTTGCCGGCCATTCCGATTGCTATCGTTCAGTCAGAGTGGCGTCTTTCATTGATTGAGGCCATTCGCAAAAAGACTGCATTCTTGCAGCATGTACGCGGTAAGCTAAAGCTTAAAAACATTGAAGTACTTTGTGAACGAGTAGAAGATGCTGCAGTGCAACAACCAGCGCAATTTGATGCAGTGATTTCTCGTGCATTTACTAATCTTGCACGTTTTTTAGAGTTGTCTTTGCCATTCTTGAAACCAGAAGGCCTGGTATTCGCAATGAAGTCCAAGCGTGCTGATGACGAAATGAAGGATGTTTGTATGGACGATTGGCGCCTAGTGGCTGATGAACCCCTTCATATACCTAATCTAGCGGTAGAGCGGCGCCTTTTGGTGCTGTCCCCCGTGAGAAAATCCACCTCCACCCCCTTAAGTTAAATCAAAAAGTAGCCATGGCCAAAATTTTCTGTATCGCAAATCAAAAAGGTGGTGTTGGTAAGACCACTACCGCTATTAATTTGGCAGCGGGTTTGGCTGGACTGAAACAGCGCGTTTTACTAGTAGACCTAGATCCCCAGGGCAATGCCACCATGGGCTCTGGCGTAGAAAAAGCAGATCTGAATAGTAGCGTTTATCAAGTGCTTATTGGTTTAGCTTCGGTAAAAGATTGTGCGCAACGTTGCGAAAGTTCTGGATACGATGTGTTGCCCGCAAATCGCGATTTAGCTGGAGCAGAAATTGAGTTGGTTGACATCGATGCGCGCGAATCTCGCTTGAAAGATGCGCTCGCACAAGTTGCCAATGATTACGATTTTATTTTGATTGATTGTCCGCCGGCATTGTCATTACTAACGCTTAACGGATTGTGTGCAGCAAATGGCGTGATTGTTCCAATGCAATGTGAATACTTTGCGCTGGAAGGTTTATCTGATTTGGTAAACACCATCAAACAAGTGCACGCAAATTTAAATCCGGATTTGGTCATTATTGGTTTGTTGCGCGTTATGTTTGATCCGCGCATGACTTTGCAGCAGCAGGTTTCTGATCAGTTGCTTGAGCACTTCGGCGATAAAGTATTTAAGACCATTATTCCGCGCAATGTACGACTTGCTGAGGCCCCTTCTTATGGGCTTCCAGGCGTAGCTTTTGATAAATCATCCCGTGGCGCAAAAGCCTATTTAGAGTTTGGCGCCGAGATGGTTGAGCGCATAAAACATATGTAATTTGCAGAAAGAAAATAAAGATCATGGTTGTTATTAAGAAAAAAGGTTTAGGTAGGGGCCTTGAAGCTTTGCTTGGAGAAAAGACTCAGCAAGTAAGTCCGTCTACAGATATCAATCGTTTGCCGCTAACTGCTTTGCAAGCAGGCAAATATCAGCCGCGTCAAAAAATGGAGGCGGGTGCATTACAAGAGTTGGCAGAAAGCATTCGCGAGCAAGGTGTTATGCAGCCTTTGTTGGTGCGCTTGGTCGCCCCTGGTAAGTATGAAATTATTGCGGGCGAGCGACGTTTTCGTGCAGCAACTATTGCGGGTTTAAAAGAAGTTCCAGTTTTGGTTTCGGGTGCCGATGATCAGGCTGCTGCTGCAATGGCTTTGGTAGAGAACATGCAGCGTGAGGATTTAAATCCTCTCGAAGAGTCCCAAGGATTAGCCAGATTGATTGAGGAGTTTGGTTTTACGCACGAACAGGCAGCAAAGGCAGTAGGCAAGTCTCGCAGCGCTATTACCAACTTATTGCGTCTTGCCCAGCTGGCAAAGCCAGTGCAAGCCATGTTATTGGCCGGTGATATTGATATGGGCCATGCTCGCGCGCTTTTGCCGCTACCAGGTGCCAGCCAGGTGGCTTTGGCCCAAAAAATCTCTGCGCAGGGTTTGTCAGTTCGCGAAGCAGAGCGAATGACAGCCGCATTGGTAATTGCGGGAGGTCAAATTGGGGATAAAAAGTCTAAAAATAAGCCTGGCAAATCTTCGCAAAGTGCCGATCCAGACATGCAGCGTTTGACGCAAGAAATTGCAGATTTGATTGGTCTAAGCACAGAATTCAAGCTTAAAGGCAAGGGTGGAGAGCTCAGACTTCGGTTCAGTCAATTCGATGAATTAGATTCCCTATTAAAAAAATTGGGTATTGAGTCCTAAATTAGGTCGAAAAATGTCCCCAAATCCTTTGACATATTGCACTGCACACACTAAACTTTCGGGGCTAAATTGATTCCTCAAAAAAATCAATTTTCCGAAGTAGATGAGTGGGATGAGCCCGAAGAAGTTATCCGGGTTTACAGCAAAGAGGAAATTGTTGCGCTGCGGCAAAGCGATGCAACAAAGTACCGAGCCCTTTCACCGTGGAAAATTATTTTGGCCCAAGTGCTTGTTACCGCTATCAGCATGGTGTTTTGGTCATTTTTTGGGGAGTCCGTAAGGGTAAGCGTTTATACTCAGTCGGCCTTTTTAGGCGGTTTAATTAGCGTCTTGCCTACAACCTTGTTCTTAATTAGGTTGGAGTTAGCAAAGAAATCGCAAAGATTGAATCCGGGAAGATTTTTAGCTGCATTGGTTTCTGGCGAATTTATCAAAATCGTTGCGACCTTGATGTTGTTTGTAGGGATTGCGTATTACGTCCCAGGCGTGCTTTGGGTCCCATTGTTGGTGACTTATCTGCTTGTTTTGAAGTGCGTATGGCTAGCGTGGTTGTGGCGCTAAGTAGTGAAAATTGAGATTGAAACAAAGGACTAGTTAAGAGATGTCTAGCGAAGTAAACCAAGCCCACGAGGCAGCAGAACAAATGACGCCAACGGCGTACATTTCTGAGCATTTACAAAATCTCACCAGCACTGGTGAGCACCAATCTTCCATTGTTGATTTCAGCGTTATTAACTTAGACACTATTTTTTGGGCCTCTTTAATGGGCTTGATAGCTGTATTGATTTTATTAATCGCAGCACGTCGTGCTACTCCGGGTGTTCCAGGCCGCTTTCAATGCTTAATTGAAATGATGGTGGAGATGGCAGAGACACAATCAAAAAGTATTGTCCATGGCGATCGCACATTTATTGCGCCGCTCGCGCTTTTTGTGTTTTTCTGGATTATTCTTTTAAATACCCTTGACTTAATTCCGGTAGATTGGGTTTTGGGCGTAAATAATTTTATTGAGAGCTTTGGTGTGCATGTGCCCCACCACAAGGTTGTGCCAACGACTGACCTCAACGCAACGATGGGTCTATCGCTTTCTGTGTTGCTCTTGGTGTTTTACTACAGCTTCAAGGTAAAAGGTTTTGGCGGCTTCTTGCATGAGCTTATTTCTGCTCCATTCGGTGCGAAATGGTATTTGGCTCCCTTCAATCTTGCATTGAACATTATTGAGTATTTGGCGAAAGGCGTTTCTTTAGGAATGCGACTTTTCGGCAATATGTACGCTGGCGAATTGGTCTTCTTATTGATCGCCCTACTCGGTAGCGTATGGACCTTTAATTTAGATTTATCCCTGTTCGGATTGGTGGGCCACGTTATTGCTGGATCAGCTTGGGCTATCTTCCACATTTTGGTTATTTTGTTGCAAGCCTTTATTTTCATGATGTTGACCTTGGTTTACATCGGGCAAGCGCATAGCCATCACTAAGATTTTATTTTTAACTTACCTCTTTTAACTTCAGGAGTCAGCAACATGCAAGCATTTTTAGCAACTATTCAAGGTTCAACAGCTATCTGTATCGGCATCATCATCGGCCTCGGCGCGATCGGCGCATGTTTGGGTATCGCATTGATGGGTGGCAAGTACATCGAAGCATGTGCGCGTCAACCAGAATTGATGGAGCCACTCCAAACTAAGATGTTCCTTTTGGCTGGTTTGATCGACGCTGCGTTCTTGATCGGCGTTGGTGTTGCAATGTTGTTTGCTTTTGCAAACCCACTGCTCGCAGTTATTAAGTAATTGTTTTGGCGTGGATGACCAACTGGTCATCCTACTGTTCTCAACAATACTGAAAGGAATATCTTGAATCTGAACGCGACCCTATTCGCGCAAATGATCGTTTTCTTCGTCTTATGGTGGGTTGTTGCACGCTTTGTGTGGCCACCGCTGGTTAAGGCGTTAGACGAACGTTCAAGCAAAATTGCTGATGGCTTAGCTGCTGCCGAGCGTGGTAAAGAAGCACTCGCATTGGCCAGCAATGAAGCTGAGCAAGAATTAACTAAAGCACGCCAAGAAGGTGTTCAACGCGTTGCTGAAGCTGAAAAACGTGCACAAATGTCGGCCGAAGAAATTCGCGCTAACGCACAAGCTGAGGCCGCTCGAATCATTTCTCAAGCCAAGCAAGATGCAGATCAACAAGTAACGCGTGCACGTGAAGTGTTGCGCGCAGAAGTTGCTGTTCTTGCTGTTAAAGGCGCCGAGCAAATTTTGCGTCGTGAAGTTGATGCAAAAACTCACGGCCAGTTGCTTGACCAACTAAAGGCAGAACTTTGATATGGCTGAATTAGCCACTATTGCACGTCCTTATGCGGAAGCGCTTTTTCAAAGCGCCAAGTCAGCTGAGCTTGCTGGATGTTTGGAGCAGTTGAACGAATTGGCACAGCTTGCTGCTTTGCCAGAAGTTGCTGCTCTTTCAAACAACCCAAAAGTATCCGCTGATGATTTAAGCAAGCTACTTTCTGGCATGGTGAAAACCAAGCTCGACCCTAAGGTTGCTAGCTTTTTGAATCTTGTAAATCAAAACCACCGCTTGGCAGCTGTTCCTGAAATTGCTCATCAATTTGAAGCAATGAAGAACAAGAGCGAAGGTGCGGCAGAAGTAAATATTACTAGCGCATTCCCTTTAGAGGGATCTGCGTTAAATGATTTGTTGTCAAGTTTGAAGAAGCGCTTTGGGGGTAAAGAATTGCGCCCAACTATTCAAATTGACCCAACGTTGATTGGCGGAGTTCGCATTCAAGTTGGCGATGAAGTAATGGATAGTTCTGTTAAGGCCCAGTTAGCTCAAATGCAAGCAAGTCTTGGCGCATAAGTGATCCCTATTAAGAACAAACGAAATAAGACCCAGGAGTAAGTAATGCAACTCAACCCTTCCGAGATCAGCGAGCTGATCAAAAGCCGAATTAGCGAATTGGGCGTTGACTCCCAAGTTCGCAACGAAGGCACTGTAATTTCAGTGACCGACGGTATTTGCCGCGTACATGGCTTGTCTGGCGTTATGCAGGGCGAAATGTTGGAATTTCCTAACAACACTATCGGCCTCGCATTAAACCTTGAGCGTGATTCTGTTGGTGCCGTAGTGTTGGGTGAGTACACCCACATTAAGGAAGGCGATCCAGTGAAATGTACTGGCCGCATTTTGGAAGTGCCAGTTGGCCCAGAGTTGCTCGGTCGCGTTGTAAACGCACTCGGTCAACCGATTGATGGCAAAGGCCCAATCAATACTAAGTTAACTGACTTTATCGAAAAAGTTGCTCCAGGCGTTATCGCACGTCAATCTGTTAGCCAGCCAGTTCAAACTGGTTTGAAGGCGATTGATGCGATGGTTCCAATTGGCCGTGGTCAGCGTGAGTTGATCATTGGCGACCGTCAAACTGGTAAGACTGCAGTTGCGGTTGATGCGATCATTAACCAAAAAGGTAAAGGCGTTTATTGCGTTTACGTGGCGATCGGTCAAAAAGCCTCCACTATTGCTAACGTTGTTCGCAAGCTCACAGAATTAGGCGCGATGGAGTACACCGTTGTTGTTGCAGCGAGTGCGTCAGAGTCTGCAGCAATGCAATACCTCTCTGCTTATGCAGGTTGCACCATGGGCGAATACTTCCGCGATCGCGGCGAAGACGCTTTGATTGTTTACGACGACTTAACCAAGCAAGCTGTTGCTTATCGTCAAATCTCCTTGTTGCTCCGCCGCCCACCAGGCCGTGAAGCTTATCCTGGCGACGTTTTCTACCTCCACTCACGCTTGCTCGAGCGCGCTGCCCGTGTAAATGCTGAGTACGTTGAGAAGTTCACTAACGGCGCAGTAAAAGGTAAGACTGGTTCATTGACTGCATTGCCAATCATTGAAACTCAAGCTGGCGACGTTTCTGCATTCGTACCAACTAACGTGATTTCGATTACTGACGGTCAGATCTTCTTGGAAACTGACTTGTTTAACGCTGGAGTACGTCCTGCGATTAACGCCGGTATTTCTGTTTCCCGCGTTGGTGGTGCTGCGCAAACTAAAGTTATTAAGAAGCTGTCTGGCGGTATTCGTACCGACTTAGCGCAGTATCGTGAATTAGCAGCGTTTGCTCAGTTCGCATCTGATCTTGACGAAGCAACCCGCAAGCAGCTTGAGCGTGGTCGTCGCGTTACTGAATTATGCAAGCAAGCTCAATACAAGCCACTCCAAGTTTGGGAAATGGCTGCTTCACTCTATGCTGTTAATAACGGCTACTTCGATGATCTCGAAGTAAAGAATGTATTGCCATTCGAAAAAGGCTTGCAAGATCATTTGAAATCTAAATTCGCTGACTTAGTTGCGCGTATTGAAGAAACCAAAGATTTGAGCAAAGATGACGAAGCTGCATTGCGCGCTGCCATTGAGGATTACAAGCGTTCTGCCTCTTTCTAAGAGGGCTCGCATAAATCATGGCAAGCACAAAAGAGATACGATCTAAGATCAAGAGCGTGCAAAACACGCGCAAGATCACGAAGGCAATGGAAATGGTCGCCGCATCCAAGATGCGTCGCGCCCAGGAGCGCATGCGTAATGCGCGCCCCTATGCTGAAAAAATTCGTGAGATTGTTGCCAACCTTTCTAAAGCAAATCCAGAGTTTCGCCCTGCTTACATGGCTACTCGTGAAGTGAAGAAAGTTGGTACGATTTTGGTTACAACAGACAAAGGCTTATGCGGCGGTTTAAATACCAACGTGTTGCGTTTGATTGCTAACCAAGTGCGCGATTTGCAGGACAAGAGTATTGAGGTTGCGTACACCGCAATTGGTTCAAAAGGCCTGCAATTTTTGAACCGCTCAAAAGCAAAACTGATTTCTCAAACAATCCAAATTGGCGATACGCCACATATGGATGTTTTGATTGGTGCAATTGTTGCCCAATTAGAAGCGTTTGAGCGCGGCGAGATTGATGCTGTTTATTTGGCATACACCCGCTTTGTAAATGCAATGAAACAAGAGCCTGTTTTAGAAAAACTCTTGCCTTTGGAGCCAGAAGCCCTAGCTCCACAAGAGAAAACCGGCAATTCTTGGGATTACATCTACGAACCTGACGCAGAGTCCATTTTGAATGGCTTGCTAAAGCGTTATGTAGAGGCAATGATTTATCAAGCTGTTGCTGAAAATATGGCTTCAGAACAATCTGCACGTATGGTCTCAATGAAGGCTGCTTCAGATAATGCGAAGAATGTAATCGGCGAATTGCAATTGGAATACAACAAAACACGACAGGCTGCTATTACTAAAGAGTTGTCAGAAATTGTTGGTGGAGCGGCTGCGGTTTAAGCGGTCAGCGTTTAAGAATACGAAAGAATTCAGGAATTAAAAGCGGAGAAATGCGATGAGTAACGGAAATATCGTGCAGTGTATTGGTCCAGTGGTGGACATTCAGTTCCCACGCGACAAAATGCCAAACATTTATGATGCGTTGACATTAGTTGATAGCGGCGAAAAGTCATTTGCCGAAAAGGGCTTGACCTTTGAAGTTCAGCAACAAATCGGTGACGGCGTAGTTCGCGCAATTGCCATGGGCGCAAGCGATGGTTTGCGCCGCGGCATGGAAGTGAAATCTACTGGTGGCCCAATTTCTGTGCCTGTTGGCCCAGCAACTTTAGGTCGCATCATGGACGTTTTAGGTCGCCCAATCGATGACGCAGGTCCGATTGCAACTGAAGAGCGTCGCGCGATTCACCAGCCAGCTCCTAAGTTTGACGAACTCTCCCCTTCCGTTGACTTGCTCGAAACAGGTATTAAGGTTATTGACTTAGTTTGCCCGTTTGCTAAAGGCGGTAAGGTTGGCTTGTTCGGTGGTGCGGGTGTTGGTAAAACCGTGAACATGATGGAATTGATTAACAACATCGCTAAGCAACACTCAGGTTTATCAGTGTTCGCCGGTGTTGGTGAGCGTACTCGTGAAGGTAATGACTTCTACCACGAGATGAAGGAATCTAACGTTATCGACAAAGTGGCGATGGTGTTCGGTCAGATGAATGAACCTCCTGGCAACCGTTTGCGCGTTGCGTTGACTGGTTTGACAATGGCTGAAGCATTCCGCGACGAAGGCCGTGACATTTTGTTCTTCGTTGACAACATCTACCGCTACACATTGGCTGGTACTGAAGTTTCTGCGTTGCTAGGCCGTATGCCTTCAGCTGTGGGTTACCAACCTACATTGGCTGAAGAGATGGGTAAATTGCAAGAGCGCATTACTTCTACCAAGACTGGTTCCGTTACTTCTATTCAGGCCGTTTACGTTCCTGCGGATGACTTGACCGATCCATCACCAGCAACAACCTTCTTGCACTTAGACTCCACAGTTGTGTTGTCACGTGATATCGCTGCGTTGGGTATTTACCCAGCGGTTGATCCATTAGATTCAACTAGCCGTCAGCTCGATCCACAAGTGGTTGGTCAAGAGCATTATGAAGTAGCTCGCGAAGTACAGATGACATTACAGCGTTATAAAGAGTTGCGCGACATTATTGCAATTCTGGGTATGGACGAGTTGTCACCAGAAGATAAGTTGTCTGTATCACGTGCCCGTAAGATTCAGCGTTTCTTGTCCCAGCCTTTCCACGTTGCTGAAGTGTTTACTGGTTCACCAGGTAAATACGTTCCATTGAAAGAAACTATCCGTGGTTTCAAAATGATCTGCAGCGGCGAATTGGATCACTTGCCTGAGCAAGCGTTCTACATGGTGGGTTCAATTGATGAAGCCATCGAGAAGGCCAAGAAGCTTTAATCTAGGGAAATCATGTCAACCATACGCGTCGATGTAGTAAGTGCTGAGCAGTCTATTTTCAGTGGGGAAGCCAAGTTTGTTGCGCTTCCTGGCGAAAGTGGTGAGCTCGGCATTTTGCGCGGCCACACCCCTTTGATTACACGTATTCGTCCAGGTTCAGTTCGTATTGAAAAAGCTGACGGTGATGAAGAGTTTGTATTCGTAGCAGGTGGCTATTTAGAGGTTCAGCCAGATCGCGTTACCGTATTAGCAGACACTGCTATTCGCGGCCATGATCTTGATGAAGCTAAAGCTATTGAAGCTAAGAAACGTGCTGAAGAAGCTATGCAAAATCGTGGCACCGACTTTGATCTGGCCTTGGCCCAGTCTGAGTTTGCCATGGCCGCAGCGCAGTTAGCTGCAATTGCTCGTTTCCGTCGTAAAAAGTAATAGCCGGTCATCTCCTTGTTGTTAAATGACCGGTTTTTAAAGGCCTGCCTGGGCGAAGCGGTTGATCAAACACCGCTTTGGCTCATGCGTCAAGCTGGCCGATATCTCCCCGAGTACAACGCTACTCGCGCAAGAGCTGGAAGTTTTTTAGGGCTCGCAAAAAATCCTGCATACGCTACTGAAGTAACGCTTCAGCCTTTGGATCGCTATCCATTGGATGCGGCGATTTTATTCTCTGATATTTTGACTATTCCCGATGCGATGGGATTGGGTCTGAAATTTACTACAGGCGAAGGCCCAAGCTTTGAGCACCCTCTTCGCACTGAAGAGGCAGTTAAAAAATTACGCGTCGCTGATATGGATCAGCTCACATATGTTTTTGATGCCGTTTCAGAAATTCGTAAAGCTCTTATTCAGGATGGCAAACAACGCGTTCCATTGATCGGCTTTTCTGGAAGTCCTTGGACATTGGCCTGCTACATGATTGACGGCTCAAGTGCTGACGATTTCCGTCATGCCAAGACCATGATGTTTAGTCGCCCTGATTTACTCGAGCATATTCTTGAAATTAATGTGCAGTCAGTTGCCGCATATTTAATTGAGCAGGTAAAAGCCGGCGCACAAGCGCTGATGATTTTCGATACATGGGGAGGTTTACTTCCTGATGGTTGGTATCAACGTATGTCTTTGGCGGCCATGCAAAAAGTGATTGCGCTGTTACCTCGTGAACATGATGGACGTAAGATTCCAATCATTATGTTTACTAAAGGCGGTGGAATTTGGTTGAATGATATGGCTCAGGTCGGCGCAGATGTTATTGCGATTGACTGGACTATGCGCTTAAGCCGAGCCCGTAAACAGCTATTAGAAATTAACAAGCCGCTAGCACTTCAGGGTAATTTAGACCCACTTATCTTATTTTCAGAGCCAAATCAAATCTCGGCAGCTGCTGAATCTCTTTTGAATGATCTGGCTACTGCCCCCGCACTAAAGCCGGGCCTTCATTCGCTGGATGGCCACATCTTTAATCTTGGTCACGGGATTAATCAGTTCACCCCGCCCGAAAGCGTGGCGGCACTATCTGAGACTGTAATCGCCAAGTCAAAAGCCCTGCGGGTATCGAAATAAGCACAAGTAATTACTAACTTTAGTCAATATTTCTGCAAAAGTTATGCACAGAAATGTGCAGAATCATAAATACAGTGAGATTCGTGATAATTTTGAAATTTCACCTTTAGTAACCACTGTAAGTTATTGATTTATATATAAATTTAACCTTATATTGATTTTCTAAGAAAAACAGCATTCCTATAAAATGACTATAGAAATGTAAAACAGCGAATGATATCCACAGACTTATCCACAGGATAGGATGGAAAATTTAAGTAAATGATGCTCAAGCCCATCGTTGTCCAGGTAGTAATAGATAAGCCTTTAGCTCAGGGATTTGACTATCTGTGGGATGCTGAAAAATTAGGCAAATTACCAGAGATAGGCAATGTAGTTGAAGTATCTTTTGCCAGATCGAAAGCGATTGGGCTTGTTATAAAAGTGAGCGATCACTCTGAGTTTGATTTAGCAAAACTAAAATCTGTAGATCGCCTCGCCCCACTCCCTGTATTCGACCCAGCCTTATTGCGCTTGATGAATTTTGCAAGTCAGTATTACGTCCATGCTTTGGGAGAAACCATATTGCCCGTTATTCCACAGATGTGGAAAAAGGCCGATGATTGGGAAAAGATTCCAGAGAAATTGGAGTCAGCAGAAAAGAAAAGCAAAAAAAAGATAGAAGTGATACCAGAAGGACTGATCACGTTCGATCAGTTGAACGAAGGGCAAAAAAAAGCATTACAAGAATTGTTGGCGGGCGGTGCAAAAGAAAATCAATTTAGAGCAATCTTATTGCAGGGCCAAACAGGCAGCGGTAAGACCGCAGTCTTTTTGAATTGGCTGGCAAGTATTCTGAAAGATGAAAGTGCCCAAGTGTTATTGCTGGTGCCGGAGATAAATTTAACACCGCAATTAGAGCGGCGTGTGAAAGCTTATTTTCCAGATAAGAAAATGGCCGTACTGCATAGCGGCGTCAGTGAAAAGAAAAGGGGCATTGCTTGGTATGAAGCAATGACAGGCAAGGCACAAATTATTCTAGGAACAAGGTTGGCAGCTTTAACGCCAATGCCAAACTTACGCGCTATCGTCGTAGATGAAGAGCACGACACATCATACAAACAACAAGACGGGACGCGCTACTCTGCAAGGGATTTGGCAATCTGGCGCGCTCATGATCAAAAAATTCCTATTCTCTTGTCTTCGGCTACGCCATCATTAGAGACTTGGTTGGCTGCTAAATCCAGTCGATATGAATATATTCGGCTGGATCAACGGGCGCAGGGTGCAAGCTTGCCAAGTGTGCATCTCATCAATACTAGAGACCCACAAAATCAATTTAGTCCAGGTGATGTTGGTGCGCCGAAAGAAAAAAGCCTAATCACTAAAACACTTGCAAACGCTATTACCAAATCACTCGCAGAAAAAAAACAATGCTTGATTTTGATTAATAGACGTGGTTATACTCCTGTGCTCAGTTGCTCAGCATGCAATTGGTTGTCAAAATGTACCCAGTGCTCTGCTTATACCGTAATGCATAAAGCTGGTGCATTAGGAAAGCGATCGGTATTGAGTTGTCATCACTGTGGGCTGGCAAAGTCTATTCCTCAATTTTGCCCAGACTGTGGCAATGCTGATTTAAAAACTTTGGGCCATGGCACACAAAAGCTGGAAGATGCTATTGAGGAAATGTGGCCACAAGCTAGAGTGCTGCGAGTTGATACAGACTCAAGCAGAAAAAGTAAGGGAGCAGAAGCACTCTTTCAGGAAATACATGATGGCAATGTAGATATTGTCGTTGGCACTCAAATGATTGCTAAAGGTCATGACTATCAAAACATTGGATTGGTTGCAGTCTTAGATGCGGATAGTCGACTTTACTCAGCTGATTTCAGGGCGGCTGAAAGATTATTTGCCCAGTTGGTGCAGGTTGCTGGTCGCGCAGGAAGATCTGGCACTAGCGGTCAAGCTAGTGGTGATATTTATATTGAGACTCAATACCCAGAGTCACCGGTATTTCAGTATTTACTTAGACATGATGTGGATGGCTTTTTAGCATTTACTGCGAGTGAGCGTGAAGAGGCAAAATTACCGCCCTACTCTTATCAAGCACTTATTCATGCAGAAGGTAAAAGCCTCGATAAGGCAATTCAGTTTTTGAATGAGCTAAAAGCACGCATGAAAAGCAGAGGCATGGTTACTAAAGAATTGAAGGTCTATGACCCTGTGCCTAAGCCGGTCATGCGGGTGGCTGGCTCAGAGCGCGCCCAACTACTTATTGAGTCAGGCAATCGTAAGGCTTTACAAGAGGCGCTTGAAATGATTGATCAAGAACTACGTCAAGATTCTGCTGGAAGAATTAGTAAAACATCGCGCATTCGTTGGCTAGTAGAGCGCGACCCAATTTCTATTTAAGCGCCTGGTCCAAATTCATATTGCGCAAGAGGCATCAAGATATTGATATCTGCGGCCAGAGATTCTGTTGATGTCGGCTTAATTTTAAAAAGCCAAACTGCATAGGGGTTTGCATTGACCATCTCGGGGCTTGCATCCATCTCTTCATTGAGGGCGACGATCTCACCGCTGATAGGCGCATGTATATCGCTTGCCGCTTTAACAGACTCGATTGCAGCGATAGCTTCACCCTGCTTTACTAATTGCCCAATTTTCGGTGCCTGAAAAAACATCACATCACCTAAAGCTTCTTGCGCGTGATTACTAATGCCGACCCACACTAGCCCATCATCTTCGATGCTGGCCCACTCATGTGATTCTGCGAATTTAAACGTGTCTTGAGTTTTCATTGTGTATCCTGTGAGATATATTCTAGCGTCTTTGCCATAAACTAGTGGCTAATCAATTTAAGTATTTTTATTTATGCCGATCAAATTAGGAATTGTTCCCGTTACTCCATTCGAGCAAAATTGCTCTATCTTGGTTTGTCAAGAAACTGGTGATGCAGCTGTGGTGGATCCAGGTGGTGATATCGACAAGATCATGGGTGCTGTTAAACAAATGGGCGGCACCGTTAAAAAGATTTTATTAACTCACGGACACCTTGATCATTGTGCTGCAGCTAAGGACTTATCGGATCAATTGGATGTACCTATTGAAGGCCCACAAATTGATGAACAGTTTTGGTTAGATCAATTGCCCGAGCAAACTGTACGATTTGGATTTGGTCATGCAAAGGCATTTGTACCCACTCGCTGGTTAGAGGATGGTGATCACGTATGCGTATTTCAGCGATCGTGACCGCCCGTTTCAGATTGATCGTGACCGGCTAGGTTCTGGTATTTGAAGGTTCGTTTATTGTAGTTTAGCGGTCACGATACCTTCGGTTTTTTACCTATTTCCGTCGTGTTTTCCACTTCTTGCTTGCGCATGGATTCACCCTTAAGTTTGATCTTATGGCTTTGATGGACGATACGATCAAGGATGGCATCAGCCAAGGTGGGGTCGTTCAAGTATTCATGCCAGTGCTCTACTGGAAGCTGGCTGGTAATGATGGTGGATTTTGTGCCAACCCGATCATCCATGATTTCTAGAAGATCGGAGCGCTCTTCCTGGTTTAGAGGGTGCAGGCCCCAATCATCCAAAATCAGTAAATCAACCTTAGCTATCGATTGGAGTTTGCGCGTAAAGGTGCCGTCAGCAT
>NZ_JACVPJ010000033.1 GCF_018881975.1 Polynucleobacter sp. JS-Safj-400b-B2
AAAAGCCACCCGATGAACTGACCCCCAAAAGTTAGACAGTTTAGTTAGGTTAGCACGAGGGATTGAGTTCGGTATTGCACCGGGCTTAATCCCTTTAGTTTTTGTTTGATTCGATCATGGTTGTAGTAGTGGATATATTCCTCTAGCCCCGCCTTAAATGATTCAATAGTCTCAAACTTCTTTTGGTAGAAGAACTCTGTTTTCATAATCCCAAACCAGTTCTCCATGACAGCGTTATCTAGGCAATTGCCTTTTCTGGACATGCTTTGAGTAATGCCTTGCTGGTGCAGGGCCTGTTGATACAGTCCCATCTGGTATTGCCAACCCTGGTCTGAGTGCAACATAGGTTTGTCTTTTGGTCCCAGCTGTTTAAATGCGCTTTGAAGCATTTGCATTACTGAGCTAATCTGTGGTCGATCGGCAATCTCATAGGAGATGATCTCTTGGTTATAGAGGTCTAAGATCGGCGATAGGTATACTCGCTCACCTTTGATATTGAACTCAGTGACATCAGTGACCCACTTCTGATTAGGTTTGCTTGCTCCAAAGTTACGCTCTAGTAAATTGGGCGCCACCTTACCGATAGTGCCTTTATAGGACCGGTATCGCTTAGGTCTCACAGTCGATTTAAGTCCTAATTGAGTCATGAGCTTTTGCACTGTCTTGTGGTTTAGGTGTTGGTGCTGATTGCATAGCTCTAGGTGTACTCGCCGATAGCCATAGCGACCTTGGTGGGCATTAAAGATCTGGGTAATGTGCTCTTTAGTGTCCTGATAAGGGTCGGCTTTACTACTGGCTTCTCGCCAGTAGTAATAAACGCTTTTAGCCATCTTGGCGATGATTAGTAAATCCGATAAAGGATAGTGTTGCCTTAGCTCAGTAATTACTTGGGCTTGCTCTCTTTTACTGCTTTGCTCTGAGCTAAGGCTTCTAACTTTTTTAGGTACGCACTCTCGGCCTCGGCATATTCCAGGCGTCGTCGCAACTCTGCCGGCGTGAGCTCAGAGATAGGCTTTTTAAGTAGCGCTTTGATATTGAAGTGGGGCATAGGAGATCGTCCTCTCGGTCGATTAGCAAGGGCTGTAATACCGCCCCCATTGTAGAGTTTTTGCCATTGCAAAATCGTAGTCATACTCCCAATCCCAAAGTGGGCGGCAGCTGGCCTTGCTGATATCTGGTGCGCAGCCATGTGCTGCAGAACTTGGACTTTAAAAACTGGGGAGTAGCGTTGGAAGCTGGGGTTAAGACCACTATGACCATGGGCTTGATAGGCCAAGGTCCATTTGCGGACATCGGAATGGCTAATCTTAAACAGGTGACCTACCCGCTTAAGACCACCTGACTTTAGAAACTCTTTAACTACCTTTAGCTTGAACTGCTTGCTGTACTTGCTCATAAAACAAAACCCCCTTGGTTGGACATAATGTCCAACTTTTGGGGGTCAGCTCA
>NZ_JACVPJ010000004.1 GCF_018881975.1 Polynucleobacter sp. JS-Safj-400b-B2
TTCCAGCGCTCCCACATTAAAGCCTTCTGGGTAGCTGTGTAATAGATTCGAGGTCGTTGTTTCATGAGCAACACTCCTTGCGCTTACGCAGTTTGTAGTGTGTTGCATCGACGGGTTGAAATCAAGGTCGATAGCTGCCACTCATTCATAAAAGATCTTTTTTGTGAATATTGGCTGATGCAGCTATATCAATAGAGGAGTTTTACCCCACCCCCCCATGCCTTAGTGCCTGAAGACTAAATCACAGGTAGTTGTTGCAATTAATCTCAATGAGGTGGCTTTTAAATGGTTGCCGTAATGTGGTGAATGTTGTCCATATGTTGTCTATGGACTAGAAAGTAAAAAAGCCTTCAGGGCTATTAACTCTGAAGGCTTCTACTTATTTGGCTCCTCGACCTGGGCTCGAACCAGGGACCTACGGATTAACAGTCCCAACCGCCTGAATCATTCCAAGCATTTATTTTGATTACCTTTTTACCCATGCTTTAGATGTGCAATTGCCTAATATAAGCAGACCGCAGACCCTTATTCTTCTGTTCCAGTTCTCAAAATATTAGGCATTTTTAAGGCCTCTATAGAGTCAATTTCTCGCCGTTTTACATAGTGCGCCGTCATCTCTTCAGTAGCGTGTCCGGCCAGCATCTGAGCATCAATTCCGGCGCGCTTAGCATCGGTCAGCGCCTTGGCTCTAATGTCGTGAAAATGAAAGTCTTTGACCTCGGTTTTCTTCTTGGCTCTTTGCCACATGGAGTCAAAACCATCGTATGAGTATTGTTTGCCCTTGCGGTTGTGAAACAAGGTCAAGCCCTTGACAGTAGGGTGAATGCGCCTAGATCTATCAATAACGGCCTGTAAATCCGAATTCATGCCGATTAATATCTTTTTCCCCGTTTTGTTCTGATCGAACAATATCCCATCTTTAGTGATGTCACGCATCCTAATGTCTAATAAGTCTCCAATACGCTGAGCCGTTAAGTAGGCTACATCCATCAAGCATCGAATAGTGAGATTGGCCTTTTGCCAGACCGCTTTGAACTCATCATCGGTAATGTACCTATCTCGATCCACTTCTTTGTTTCTGTGAACACCTCTGCATGGGTTTGAATCAACTATCCCCCAGCGCATTCCCATAGTGAATACATGACTCAACAAGGCTTTCTCGCGATTAGCCCTCACTGGGGCATCCTTACCCCTTAAGTCCAAATATTTAGCGACATGGTGTGGCTTAACATCCCTCGGGTTCATCTTGCCAAACACTGCTAGCAATTTAAGAGATTCAGTCTTATTGTCTTTGTAGGTTCTAGGAGCCTTTAGCGGTGCTACTTCAACCATGTAACGATGAATGAGGGCAGTCATTCCAGTAGGGGGTTCGCTCCCATCCAATTCGCACCATTTCAGCTTGGCTGCATCCAAATCTCTACCAAGCGGAATCCACTTATTCTCACGGGTAACGTAGAAATACGCCCCATGACTAAGATACATTCGCGGGGGTAAATGGAGGTTTGACGATCTTCTACGACCCATATTAAGCGCCTAGTGCGTTCCAGTCAGGTTCTTTTGGGTGTTCTCTGTTTTTATTTTCATCACTTGACCCAAGCAGCCGTTCAACTTCGGATTTTAAGACGACAGGGCGACCATGCAGACCAATAGCAAAGGGCACGCCAAAAGCTTTCAAGGCACGTATCTGACAGCTCACTATCTGATAGCCAGTAAATTGCTTTAGCTCTTCTTTAGAGAGGAACATTACTTTTCACTCGCCTTAATTCCAAATTGCTCCATGGCAATGTCAATATTATCAATGCCTCGAATAATAAAAAGATCATGACATTCCTCAATAATTAACTTGGCAAGCGCTTCAAGCTTAATAAAGCCTTCCGGTGGAAAATCGTTTTCAACATAGCCGCCCGGATAGTAAGGATCGGCTTTAATTAGGCCAAATTTCTTTGCAATATCCTCTAATGTCATTTCTCACTTGCCTTTCTTAAAAACTCGACAGTAGCCAATATGATTTTTTTGTATTGGTTAAATTCTTCGGGAGTTTTCCAAATTGCACATCCAGGGGCCTCAATTTCAGCTTGTTGCTGGCGTAGCATGGTGGCGGCTAGTAGATTTTGGTCGCTATAAAGACGATTTGTTTCGACTCTGCCGTGAAGCGCAGTCGCTAAGTAATTTGCGTTCATCATTGAGTCCACTGGCTCACTATTTAATTTGTCGGTCATACAACCCTCTTAAACTCAATAACCCACACCCAAGAGTTTGAGCTCCAGTTTTTATAGATAGAATCCCAAAGTTCTTGGAATTCATGAGATGGATCAACATCAGGCGAGTGTTTAATGCCTTCTGCGATGCAATCATTAGCTGAAATTTCCTGCAATCTCTGAACACGGACATTGGTAATTTCTAATGTGATGCGACTTGCATTGCGAGGCATGTGAATAGATGGTTTCCATGGTGTATTGCACCATTCGCCATCGACCTCCCAATCTATGTGTCCATCAGCTCTGTAAAAGGTTTTGATTGGGTTTTCGTTGCCGTCTTGATCGTATTGATCAGGCTCTCCATCACCATTTACATCTTCCCAGCCTTGAATAAATGTCTCACGCACCCATAAGCGATCCCCTACTTGACCATAAGGACAATCTGCATATGCAGCGGTTGTGTATCCATATAATCCAAACCAACGACCATCTTGTAGTCGCCACTCTAAAATTTCCTTATGGGCAAGATCTACATTGCCTCCATGCATGTAGTTGCCATCCTTATTAAGGATTGGCTTAACGCATCTTCTGGTCTGCGTCTTAGTGCCGTCTAGAATGGCTCTGACCATTTCACCATTGAAAAGGATAGGGCGCTCAGTCATGCTTGCTCCTTTTTGGGGTCAAAATTTCTAGGAGAAAGTGTTGCAGCCATAACTGGCGATATTCCTTCGCTATATGTATGCAAAGCATTTGGCTTGATAGCTTCTTCAATAAAGTCTATGCAATAGTCAATATAGCTGTGTGCGTCCTGAAGATGGTCTTGAATATCATCATCCTTTTCAATATCAGCCATGTCGCTAATTTCAGAAGCAATAATTTCAAGGCGGTCTATAAATTTTTGTAGTTTGTTTTTGTTGCGCTTATTCATACTTGCTCTCCTTTAGCTTTAGTGATAGCGGCACGGGCGTTATCTATCCATAAGGTTTGAGTAGAGTCTCCAGCAAGTGGGGCAAACAGCGTCACCAATGCTGTTAAAGATTCTAATAGCTCAGGTGCAGCGGCTATTAAATTGGCGTTGGCTTCTTCACCCATCGTTACAGCAACACCAATGGACAAATCGGGGTGAGTTCCCGATAGCACAACAAACTCCCCCCTAATTCCTTCTATATACCTCCAAGGCCCAGCAGTATGTTTACTCATTTCAACACCTCTAATGATTTAGGCCATCCTGTTTGGCCGTCAAAAATTACTTTAATCTTTGGCTGACCTTCATCAATAAACACCTCATTAAATCGCAATCCAAGCAAAGGATTCGATTCAAGGGCAAAAGTTTTAATTACATCAGGCTTTGGCTCGGGCTTGACACACCTAGAAATAGCCTCTGACTCTCTAAGCAACCTCTCGCTTAGTTCGCTATGTCCCCACGCCGCCAGTATCCCAGCTGCATCAGCTAGATCATCGGATAGCTTGTGAGACTTCTTGGCTGGTTCAATGACCTCTTCCACAAGATCCCAATGGTCAAAGCCTGGAATGGAGAATCTTCCATCTGGGCGATAGCTTTTACTGCCATCGGAATATGGGTCTTGCCATGCGCCGTCATATTTTCTTATCTCAACGATCTCACCTTCACGGTTTCGATACCTTTTGCCGACCTCTAATTTAATTTGAGTCATTTTTCATCCTGTCGTAAATATTCCAAATTTGTGAAGTCTCTACATCGGCATCCATGAGCTTGTCTTCAACTGCTTTCCAGTCGACATTGATGGGGTCTGAGTTAATGATTGCCATGGCTTGATCAAGAATTCTCTTGGCGTTTGTGATGTGCGCCGACATATCGCTTGCTTGAGCAATAATGCGATCTTCTCTGGTGAATGTGGTCATGGCCTTGCCCTCTTTGAATGTCGCATGTACATCCTTTCGTAAGATTTAAAATATTCAGAAAAACAAGCCTCTAACTTTTTCCTATTAATTTCATCTGCCGCATACCAGGCTTTAGCTATCAGGCTAACAAACGACCCGCCGAATTCCTGCATCATATGAACTGCATCTTCATAGTTAGTCATCCTTACGAGCCTCCATCATTGCATCTGCGATCATGTAAGCCTCTTCTGCCATCAAGTCTGAAAAATGCACAAAATCAGCCATTGGTTCGAGATTTTTAATATTGAATTCATAAACGGATGAAATGGCTTTAGCCGCAAAGTAATCACGCAAGTTCATGCCTTCCGACCCGACTTCCATGCCTTCAACTGGAAATGCTTTAGTAAATTTGTCGCTCATATTCTTCTCCCTGTAACCAATGATGGAAGTGACCTATATGAATCAATATCCCGCTGCCTTGGGTGAGGTTTGGGCGTGTAATTTGACTCCCTGACCCTGGCTCTTGGCTGAGGGGTTGGTGCTTCACTTGCTTTTCTTCTTCCCATGATTATTTCTTCACTTTCTTGTTAAAAAATCTACGCAATGCGTATGAACGGGTAATGCTTACGCCCATAAAAATTAGGCCTATTTGGATGTTTTGACCAAATGTGAAGGTGGCGCCATATAGCGGATACACCACTAGCTGTACAAGCAAATTCACGAAATAGCCAATGAAGGTGTTTGACCATGCTTCGATGAAGGAATGAAGGCGGGATTGCATTAGGAGCGACAGCCATATAGATGCTGCATTAGTGGATGTGGTTTTGGCGCGTTGGATTTGCCATCGGCCTTACCCATAACAACTTTCCGCGTATCGCTCTTGCTAACGCTAAATACAGTGGCGCGATGTTGGTGGCTTGTCCTGATACTCTTTTTATCGAGCAAGTCTCCAAGATCATCAAGAGTGTTGTAGACCGTTGATAGACCAAGTTGCAATCCTGTTGAAATTTGTTTAGCTGATGACTGTGGATGCTCTTTAAGAAAATCAAGGATCGCTTGAGCTTTTTCATGTGACTTTAGATATACCTTGGTCATTTAGGCCGCCTCTTTTAGTTGAGCAATCGATCCAGCCTCAATCCAAAATGACTCAATCGACTCTGACAGGCCGCTTGGTGCTGATTTGAGCGTTCCAAAGATCAAGGCACTATCAAGCTGGTTAGCATCCACCAAGGTATCAAGCCACTCAATTAATTCACTGCGACCGCTAAGGTCAAGAACATCAAAGCGATCGAGTGCAAGCAGCTTCAATTTGGAGAGGTGAGCAATGGCCTCAGCCAGCATTGCATCAACTCGCCATTGCTCTGACTCTGAGAGTAGGGCGTAATCATGTGCCCCGCCAGTAATGCTCATATCGTTATGAACCTCAACCTTTAGCCATTTGGTGGCGCTAAAGGATTGGTGCAGTCGATCATTCAGCGGCTCCAATGCCTCCGAGAGGATTTCGCCTGGTATGCCATTTGGAGAAAGCGCATCGGCAATAGCCGACCATTGCTCAACGCCCTGGTGCAAGGATTTAGCCTTGACAGTAATACCCTCGGCTTCTTTGGCCTTACGCTCAACATCCTTTAATTCTGAGATCTTCTTAGCGCACTCTTTGCGTTCGTTAACTAGGCCGTCGATTGCCTCACCTGACTTTTTAATATCTTCATCCGAGGGGTATTTTTCAGCCGCAAGCTCTAATTCAGCGATTGCCTTGATCGCTTCTTCGGCCTCGGCAAGATCGCGCTTGTCGTTGGCGACGGTGTTTTGCATGAGATTAAATGCATTCTCATACTCGGGAAGCCTTTTTTCATCTTCATCAGAAATTACCTTGCTGGGCCCCGAATGAATCCAGCCAATTAAGCGACCGTCTTGCAACATGAGCTCATGTTTGCAATCAGGGCAATGCAACTTCTCCGGAGGACTTAATACGGCTTTCTTTTTGGCTACTAGGTCGCGCAAGAACTCAACCTTGCTATGCCAATCATTGAGCTCAGCCTCATCACGAGACAGCTTCTCAACAATACGATCTCGTTTACCAGCCTTTTCACGCAAAGCGGGTAATTTGGCTTTGGCAGTGTTATGGCGGGTTGCATCTGCTTGCAATGCACCCATGCGTTGATTCTCAGTGGCAAGATCAGCTTCACACTCAGCCAGTTCGCGATCGTAATCTGCAAGCTCTTGGGCATCAAAAGCTGGCTTCTCAGCAGACCATGAAGCAGCCTTGACCTCCCCATAGGTTTCGCCAGTAATTGCGCGCCATGCCGCCTTTTCATCACGCGCCTTGGCTTGTGCCTCTTTGCATGCCGCATCAAATCCCGAGCGCAGCATGGGAATGATGGAGTCCGCTTTTTGCTCATCACAACCCTTGGCTATTAGGCGCTTCTTAACCTCTGCACCATTGGCAGATAGGCCCATGAGCCCAAATAAGAATGCGCGTCGATCATTTGGTGCTAACTTGGCAAATCGCTGGGCATCAAGGACGTAGGGTAGGGCTACTGGTGCAACGTACTCAGTTGGTGGATTTGTCTTGCCATCGGGCAGAGTCACAAATACTCGGGTGGAGCCATCAATCTCAATTTCTGCAAACCCAGACTTATGACCATCCGTTACGAGCTGGCCATAATCTTTCTTCAAATTTGCCCTGACGGATTCGCCAGTTAAAGCCATGCGAACCGCCTCTTGAATGGAGGACTTGCCAGCACCATTCTTGCCTGCAAAGATCGTGATGGGCCTGCTTAGGGCAACATCAACCGATTGAGCGCCCAAGAAGTTCTGAATACTTAAGTTGGTGAGTTTCATATTATTGGACTCCCGCAGCTTCTGATTGCTTGATTGCGAAATAGACCTTCATGCAGGCGTTCACGTCTGCCATAGCGTTATGAGCGTTTTCCATTTCTGCGCCCATGAAATGGCGGTAGGCCTCAGCAAGATTCGGGGTCTTGAAATGGTTTCTGCCGACCGCGCGCATCTTTTCGGTTGGGGGAAGGGCGCAAGGCGAAGTTGCCAATCTAGCGGTGCAGGCGCTAATTCCTAACTTCCAGTTATTGGCGGTAGCTTCGCTTTTGAAACGCTTTAATGCAATGCGAATGATTCGGGCATCAAATTGCTCGTTATGCCCAATGCGTAAGCGACCAGACCAAAGAGCTAAGAATTGATTAATAGCTTCTGACTCGGGAATGCCTACTTGCAGTGCTTGATCAGTTGTAATGCCATGTATGGCAGATACTTCGGGTGGAATAGACCAGTCCGCAGGCTTAATGATCACGTTCATGCTGTTGATTACGTCTTGCGTATCAAGATCAACAACGCAAGCAGCTAACTGCACAATATGGGGTTGATCAGGATGTTCAGATGGCTCTTTGAACAATGGCAAACCTGTTGTCTCTGTATCATAAAAAAGTGCGAGGTTCATTAAGCAGCCTCCCCGCCAAGTTCATCATCATTGCCGTTTTCTTGCCACCAGTCGGTATTGTTTTCTTCTTGGTAGGATTTCCAGCCTTTGATCCACTCAATGCACAATGCTCCGGTCATTGTTGGGCATGCCGATTGGTCTTTATCTTCGCTGGCGGCCTCATAGCCATCTTCGAAAGCCTTATCTAATTCAGCCTCCAAAGGCTTGTGCTCGATGGCTTGAACATCAACAACTTCACCACCTTTAAACGCCCCATCCATGCCGTCGCCATCGCCCTTGGGGTTGTATTCCTTACCCAAGTCCATGGCGCGCTGATCTGATTCACCTTGAATGTCTTTCATGCCGCCTGTATGAGCATCTACGTCAGCCACTACAAGCATGCAAGGTTGACCCACTGATTCAAATAGGTGCTGCAAAGACTCAATATCTTGGGCTTTGTGAACCTTGAATGTGGCCTTGATGTCATCTTTAATTGCTACGCCCTCAAGATCGGCAACCACTTTGATTGCGCCGTTACTGGCAATCAGGTGAACCACCATCTTCACATTGGTTTCAACACGATCACGCAAGCGATCGATCACGTCATCCTGCTTTTTCTTTGAGAGCTTTACCCATAAATCAGGGAGCAATTTGATTTCTTGAACGAGGGCTTGCAATAAGTCGCGGCCTACGGTGTCAGAGGTCATTGAGAGTAAGTTTTTTACATCATCGTCTTGATTTTTGTTTGTTGATTTTTTGGTCATTTTTTATTTCCTTAATAAATTAATTAATGTGTTTGGGTGAACCTACTCGCTGCGTCTGTTCGGTGGGGTGTCGGGCTACATGGGTCTCTAGAAACCACATATAGCTTGCCCATCCTCCGTTTGCTTTCCTGTCCAGCATCCGCTTTCAGCTCGTTGATAGGGCGGGGCCGCAACTACTATCGGGCCGCTAGGATCACTAGCGGAGGACTTCCCTTTGATTTGCATTGGCCCCATGATCGTTATTCCAAGTTCGCGGCTGCTCTACGAGTCTTGGTTGATGTTGTCTCTGGAGCAATTCCAGCTTCCTGCAATTCGCGCTGTTTGATTGCAGCTTGCTCTTCTGACGATGGAGTCCAGTTGCTATTTGATTGGCCTGATTGATCGGTTATCTCGCCAGTTGATGGGTCAACAACTTGACCGCCTTCATCGCCAACATATGCGCCATATTGACCATCCTGGATTACGTTAAATTCACCATCAATCGTGTCAAGCGCTTGATCATTTCCACCTGCTGCGGCGTTATCAAGGGCGACTGCAGTTTGAAATTCAATTGAAAGTGGAAGGTACTTGGCTAGGCGTCGAATTACAGTTTTTCGACCCATTTCGGTGAAATGCTCTTGCCAAACTTTTGATGGATATTTATTTTTCTTATCGCCTGCCTCTTGAATTTTCTCAACCTGCAGACGGCTCATAAATTCAAAGCAATGACCGCCATCCTTTAGTTTGGCGACTGCGTAAAATCCGACGATTGCGCCACGTTCACCCATCGAAGGGGTGTGGTTTAACTTTTCATCAAGCCCATAGACCAATTCAAAAACATCGTTTTCGCAAACCTCGTGGGCGGCAATGCTAACGATCTGACCGGATCGGCGCGCAAGGTCAATCAAGCCTTTGTAGCCAATAATTACTTGGACAGAATTTACCCAGCGCTCAACACCATTGGCATCTTTGCGCTTAGTGTTGAATGGCACAAGATAGGCATGACCCAATACGGTATTTGGCTCTAACCCCATCTGAGCGCACTGACCGATAGCCCCAACAAGACTTGCAACGTCGCACTTTGCCAAAGCTGGCGTAGTGGTTGCTGCAATTTGAGCCACCTTTAGTAAGCGTTCAGCGTTTAAGTGCTTTGGAAGCATTTTGGCAATTTCTGCTTGCTTGGTTTTGAGCAAATAAGCAATTTGCTCTTTTGGCTTCATTTCTGCCAATGGGCGAACTGGTGATTGATTGCTTTTTAAATCTGCAATATTTGATGTTGTCATGGCGTGTTTAATCCTTCTAGTTGGTTAAAAAATTCAATCGTGAAAGTGGCAAGTTGCAAAGCGTGGGCAGTATTTCTCCGAGCAAAGCAACGATTTAGGGTTTGGGTAGAAACGACCGCTTTTGAACATTTCGGCGGCAAACTCAATGAGTCCTGGTTGATCTTCGGTGCCGATCATTACGCGTTTACTGTTGGCGAGTGTTGCCGTAGCAATCTCAGACGTGCCTTTGGTTTTTAAGCCAATAATCTCGGCAATGTCAGTGATTTCTTCGCCAGTGGTGTGCTCGTACAGAAGCTCGTAAGTTCCAATTTGTGGGCCATGGCCCTTGGTAACGGCAACGCCCTTTTGAACTGCGGCAGATCCACTCTTAATATCGGCAATGCCAACACCACAAGAGGATTTGCGAATGCGTGCGCGGTCCATGGTTCCGGTAAGCCGCACGATGACACCACCTCCGCAATCAATATCAAGAGGTTTGGTTTCCATTTCAACCGCTACAAAGTTGTAGTTCGGTGATACTTCAAGGCAATACTTGGTAAGTAGCGATAGGCCAATACGCTCTGCATCGGGCATGGTGATGTCATCACGACCTGGATCAAACTCATTCTCAGGATCGCGTAACTTATCTACAAAAACACCAGCTGCGTCATCTGCGCTAATGCCGGCAACATCAAGTCGGCCTTGGTCAAATACAGCTGTGCCGGCATGAATGGCGGTGCCAAGGGCGGCTCTCAATCCAACGACATTACGCATGCCGTCGATGTGAATAGCGCTCCATTTGTAGGCGCAGTCAAAAAGACTTGCCCATGAACTTGCGCGGACGATGATTGATGGCTCTACGCTCATAACGCCGCCTTAGCTGCGTGAAAAACTTGAACCACAAGCAAAAATGCTGCCGCGCCAATAAGTGACCAGTTAAATGCGGCATCTGTGCGCTTGTGCGCGCTTTGATGTTCTTGTTCATCAACCCAAAAGATTGGCTGGCCGATAGGGGAGACATAGAAGCCTTTTTTCATGATTAGCGGCTCCAAATGATTTGGTGTTCAGCAGACTTTTCTACGGCTTCGATGTGCAACTTTGATAAAAGCTCGATAAGCTCTTTGGCGCACTCGTCAGCAGGGCGCTTCATGAGGTTGTATTCCACCAAGATCTTGCTAATGGCGTTACGTTGCCCATAGATCGTGTCCTCAAAGTCGAGGTGATCAGTGCCTTTGCCAGCTAAACAATCAGCCTCTATCTCGCTAACCTTGTTGTCGTGTTCATCGGTGCGATCGCCTTCGGCATCCATGTGAGCAGCTGCTGTGCTGGCTAGACTGCGGTCAATTCCTGCTAATCTCATCACTAAGTCCCCTTCAGTTGAAATTCATAAAAACGTCTTGATAGGTTCTACTTTACCTACAGGTAATGTATTAGTCAATACCCACAGGTAATTATTTTCTAAGTAGATTCCCTAATGAGGTTTTGATGCTTTTTTTTTGGGATTTTTGAGAGGCTAGGGCGCTTGTACGCAATTTGGGCTATAAAAAACCCGCCGTAGCAGGATTTTTTGGGTTTTGGAATGGTTAAGTGCAGTAAGTCTCAGCCATAGTGCACTTAATTTTTTTGTTGATATTGCGCTCACAAAGATGGCGGATGACGACGTCATCGGCATGGGCGATTGCGGATTTTAAGATGCCGTTTAAATCCATCAAGGCCATCCTTCCGCCATGATTGAGGCTTATGTCTACTGGGTTAGGAGGTGATTTTTTCTTCCGCCATCAATGGCACGCCATTTTATTTAGACAACAAAAAACCCGCCGTAGCGGGTTTAGGAGTCGAAAATGTAGGTTTTACTTGGCGTGAGTGGCGATGAAGTAGACCGCAGCGACAAGGGCAGAGGCTCCACCTAGGAGCTTCCAAGTCATGGCGTGGAATTCTTTATGCATTTCGGTGCGAATTTCGCCGCCCACCTTGGCTAAATCTTCTTTAGTCGCAAGCGTTGGGATGATCGTTTCAATTCGGGTTACTCTAGCTTCCATCGGGTCATTATATGGCGGTTCAGATCCGCCGTGTAGAGAATTGTTTGCTCCGGCAATGAGCCTTAAATTTGGTTTTTGTACGCTCATTCTGCATTACCTTTAAAAAAATCGTTACCAACGCCCAAAACAAAGGCATTGAGCAACTGGGTATTCCCACATTTGTTACAGGTTAGAGGAATAAGCGGCAAGGATCCCGCAACCTTTGCGGTTTTAGGGTCCCCACTATCCGTTACGTTTAGCAAAAGATACCTATCCAATACCACATAGCTATTTTTAGATTGGCAAATTGGGCATGTTTGCTCGTTAGCATCTCGTGCCTCAAGCAATTGATTGATTCGAGCCGCAGAATCTTGTTTTATTTGGAGTGATTGGTTTTTATCGTCATTCATATTCAGGATGGTTTTCTTGTATTCCGCTCAATGGCAAGCAGCACCAATACAAGAGATAGCAGTGAAATTATGGCAATAAAACCACCAAAAATGCCAGCGTACAAAGTCATATTTGATTCAAATTTTGCTTCTTGTGAATTGCGATCGTCAATTTTTTGAAACTTTAACTCTTTATATTTATTGAGCGCCTCACCAAAAATTATGCCCTGCTTTTCGCTAGGAACTTTCCCTTGCGCCTTTTCTTTTTCCATCGCCTTTTCAAAGACGGCATGTATTTCGTCAATAAAATTCTGACGATCCTCTGGGTCAAGTGAATTTAGCCATGCATCAAGAACTTCCTTATTTCTTCCAGTCATCGTTTCTTTGATGATTTTTGGGATTTTTAATCCAGATTCCACATCTTCTGGCAGGTCTTGATTCTCGGTTGTGGCGGCGCCTTGTCGTGGCGAATTCTTATTGCTAGTCTCGATAGCTGAAAAAACACTATCGACGGAGACTTTTGTACTAACTCTTGATTCTTGGTATCTATCAATAAACTTATAGGAGCCGACCATGAAGGCGAGCATGGTTAAGAGCACTAAGACCAGAAAAATTGCACGCGTTGCTGAAAAAAGAAATTTCTTCTCAAATGATTCAAAAACTTTCATTACCTCTCCTTTGCGCAGGGTATTTATGGGACCAAGTGGAATTCGCTAAAAAATAAGAGTTGCGCCTTGGGCTTGGATTTATCCACCTTACGCCGCTTTTGGGGTGGCGGCAGGTGAATCACCAGGGCTTTTCTTTTGAGTAACCGCCAATCGGTGGGCTAGTCCAATAACTGCCTTTTTGTCATCTAAATTCTTCAGGTTCTCAAAAATTTCTAAAAGCTCCTCTGTCAACGGGGAGGATTTGGCGATGCTGGCAAATTTTTCATTAAATGCCTTATTGGAGTATTCGTAGTCCCAAAAAGGGTGAACCACTCCAATTGCGTCGATTATCTCTACGCCAATCTTTTTGTACCCCTTTTTGTCCTCTGGCCACATACACCTAGATATATAGGACGGATCCAAGCCTACGGCCCTGCCAAATTCGGCAACCGAAGGGTAATTCTCGTCAATCAACAGCTCGAGCGCTTTGCGTCTATCCATAGATTTGCATTTTGGGGGGTAATTACTTATAGGTAAATTCCCTAAAGGTAACTTTTCCTTGACAAGATAATTACCTGTAGGTATTGTTTCGTTCATTATGGATAAATTACTCAAATTCTTAAATTCACTAGAAACATCCCAGCAAAAGGCCTTTGCAGATAAGTGCGGCACATCTGTTGGCTACCTTCGAAATGCAGTTAGTAGCAATAAATTGCTAGGCGCAGAACTCTGCGTGCTTATCGAACAGGAGTCTGCGGGGGAGGTAATCAGGCGGGAGCTGTGCCCAAGTTGCTGGAAAGAGCGCTGGCCCGAGCTGGCCGAAAAAGAGGGGGTCTGAATTGGTCCTGGCCAAGCTAAAAATCGACATAAGCGAGCTACTAGAACAGACCGAAAGGTTCTCTGTGGCCCTTCAAAAATTACCCCAACCCCTTCTTGATTGCGATAGAGATTTGGTTCTTGACTATCTCGACGGTCTGGAATCCGATGTCGTTCTCTGTCAGAACGTAGGAGCAACCCGTACAGATGGCCCCATTGAAATCCTCTATTCGTTGAGGCTTGGCTCCGGTTTTGAAGGTTTGCTCGTTGCACTTGGGGCAACGAAGAGTGATGGTGGCCCCAGTGTTGTTTGAAGTCATGACTACCCCTTCCTTTGTTAATGGTTGTGTGAGAACTCCATTCTCTCAGGTTGCGGGTGGTCGCCAGTTTTTGCGTGAGTTGATCCATGACTCTAGTTTCATTTTTTTTGTCAATTTTGACCACTCAACCGCTCTCAACAATGTTGCGAGGTATCAATGAGCCAGATAGCACTACCAACCCCAGTAACGCCTGAACAGGTATCAATCCAAAGAAGTCTTGGCGAATCAATATCGCTTTGCCTTCGAGTAGCAGGGTATGACATTGATAAAACTCCGGCTGGAGACTTGGGTATTGATAAGGCGCAGTTTTCCCGATGGAAATCCAACCAAGAAGGTATTAAGTGGGAAAAACTTACTGACCTTATGGATCGTTGTGGAAACGATGCCCCGCTCCTGTGGATGCTTCACGCTAGAGGTTATGACCTAACCAGCTTGCGCCAAAGAGAAACTGAACTGCAGCGTGAAAACAGAATTTTGAGGGATCAGCTTGCAGCTGCTCGGCTTTTGTTGGGGTTCAAATGAGGCAATCAACCGCCTTTCGCGATACCAGCGCCCAATGCTTTCACAGCTTGCCGGCTGAGTATTTCACCAGCCAAGAGGATCGAATCTTCTTCATCGTCTCCAATGATCGCCGTCCAAATATGCCCATGCGCGAGATTGAGGCTGCCTACAAGAGTCGCTACGAAGAGATTGATTACAGCTCTATATCAAGGGCTATCAACGTCCTTGTGAATAAGAAATTTCGCCTAATCAGGCTTGCCACAAAAAGAGAGTGCTCATTTAGTCATGTGCTCATTCATCCAGTTTCAATTCCGAAGGGTCAATTAGAGCTTCTATGACCGTTATCAAACATCCCGCAATGCGTTACCACGGCGGTAAATGGCGCTTGGCTAAGTGGGTTATTAGCCACATGCCAGAGCATCGCAATTACGTTGAGCCTTTTGGTGGCGCAGCTGGTGTGTTGCTCCAAAAGGAGCCTGCTTATTGCGAGGTTTACAACGACCTTGATTCTGAGGTCGTCAATTTTTTCCGCGTGCTGCGCGATCCCGCATTAAGCCAAAGACTAATTGATGCTTGCGTACTAACGCCGTACGCCAGGGATGAATTTGAGCTTGCTTATGAACCAACGGATGACCCAGTAGAGCTGGCCAGACGCATGGTTGTTAGGGCAAGCATGGGATTTGGTTCGGCGGGAGCTACCAAAAACACCACTGGCTTTCGTATTGATACCGAACGTAAATATTCTACGGCGATGCATCTATGGGCTCGGTACCCAGAAAATATCGCTGTTTTAGGCCAAAGATTTTCTGCGGTACTCATTGAAAATCGTCCGGCAATTTCGGTATTGCAACAGCATGATGCACAAGATTGTTTGCATTTCGTGGATCCACCGTATTTGCCAGAGGTGAGATCGCGCGCCAAGGAAAAAATGTATTTCCACGAAATGAGCCGCGAGGATCATCAAGAGCTTATTGATGTGGTGCATTCACTTAAAGGCATGGTGATGGTGTGCGGCTATGAATCAGAGTTTTATGAGCAGGCATTTAAGGGCTGGACAAAGGTAAGCACCAGCGCCCGAATTAGCGCCTTCAGAGGCACAAAAACCAAAACAGAGTGCATGTGGCTAAACGATAGCTGCACATCCTCACTCGAGCCAGAGAATTACCAGCAAAGGTTAATTGCATGAACCACTTTCCATTCCATATAGGCGACTATGCCGAAGCAACTGGGCACCTTAGTTTTGTCGAGGACGCCACTTACTTCAGATGCATTCGCAAATATTATTCGACCGAAAAAGCCCTTCCGAGAGAAATTTCTCAAGTGCAACGACTCATCGGAGCAAAAACAAAAGAAGAAAAAAATTCTGTCGAGGTTGTACTCAATGAATTTTTTATTCTTGAAGCGGATGGGTGGCATAACAAAAGATGCGATCAAGAGCTCGAAAGATACCACGAAGGCAGCCATGAAGATCAAGAGAAAAAGCAACATGAGAAGGAGCGATTAAGACGCTATCGTGAAGAGCGAAGCCTTATGTTTAAAGCCTTGCGGGAATTTGGTGTTATTCCTAAATGGGATACACCAATGGAAACATTGCGCAGATTATTCGATCAAAACTGCAACGCACCTGAAACGGGTACAGGTTCAGTACAGGAGCAGAACTGCAACGCACCTGATACGAGTTGTGATACGGCTATTACTAACCAAGAACCAATAACCAATAACCAAGAACCAAATATAAAACCTAAGAAGGCTGCGCCTTCCGTCGATTCTGATTTTGAAAATGCTTGGGGTTTGTATCCAAAACGCCCAGGTGCAAGTAAGGCCGCATCGCTAAAGGCATGGAAAGCACGAATCAAGGCTGGAGTTGATCCATGCGTGATGGTTGAGGGGGTTAAGCGCTATGCCAACTTCTGCAAGACCATGGCAACCGATTCTCAGTTCATCAAGCAACCAGCAACCTTCTTTGGTCCTGACGAGCATTACCTTGCCGACTGGACACCAGCCGAAGCAACACCCAAAACCAAAGAATTGCCGCTTGGTACAGATGCTCAGATCGAACACGCCTATCGGGTCGAATGCGGTGGTGACCCGAAGCAGTCACGGTTTGCCAGCTACCCCGACATGCGCAAATTCATCTTGGATTGGCGTGAGAAAAGAAAGGCTAAGGCTTGAATGTGCAAGTACAAAAGCACCGCTGTGCCGTCCGTCAAATGCTTGCCTGGCGCCAACGAATGGGACGTGAAAAGTTTAGAGATTTTTGCTTCGATAAAAAGATTTATCCCATGTGGATCACCCTGCAGGACGACTTCATCAAGCAATGGAAGCTCGGAAATCGTGGGCAATGGGGTTTGTGGTTATGAGGTCAAGAAAAGCATTTTTAACGAGAGAGGGTGTGTATGAAATTTAAGAACGGTCAAAAACCTGCAAAACGCATCAACGCAAGAGTTTTAAATAAACCAAAGCATTCGTTTGAATTGGATTATTCAAGAACTCATCCAATGCCTCACCGTTACGACGAAAAGAGCTTGCGTGGCACAAAGCCTTTCAAAACGTTTAAGGCATTGGGATAGGCGATGGTGATTGCGGATCTCCATTTGAATATTTTTGACATAAAAAGGAAATTCTGATGCCTCAAGTCATCGCCTTCACCATTCCTGGTGAGCCAGTTGCAAAGGGTAGGGCAAGGTCATTCGTGCGCAATGGTCATGTGGCCCACTACACCCCCGAGAAAACCGCAAGATACGAAAACCTCGTAAAACTCGCAGCTGGTCAGGCCATGGCTTCATTAACGCCCATCGAAGGTGCGGTTGCAATCACGGTACGAGCCTACTTCTCCATTCCCAAAAGTTGGAGCCTTAAAAAGCAACGTGCCGCCGCATTGGGCGAGATCTTGCATACCAAGCGCCCAGACCTTGATAACGTCGTCAAAGCCGTTAAAGACGGCGCAAACGAGGTTGTGTGGAAGGATGACTCTCAGGTTGTTCGAGTGTTAGCCAGCAAGAGTTATGGCGATCCAAGAGTTGAGGTGGAAGTGACGGTGCGCCAATGACCGCTTTGGAATCTTGGGAGTACGGAGACCCTGAACGTGTCGCAATTCGTAGGGAGCTTGATGCGCTACGGAAGGCCAAGGCATGTGGTCAGTTTGTTTACAAGGTCACGACTGAGTGGAATGGCGAAAAGTATTTTGGTTGTGAATTTAAGCGCCGAGTTTATGGCATACGTTGCGAATTGTTCAAAAGGATGAAGTCATGAGTGATGTGGTTACCCCGATTTTTAAATCCGTTGAGCAGGCATTGCATGTGAGTTTCCTGATGGAAATCTTGCCAGCGACCCAAAAGAGCGCCATGCAAAGCATGATCGAGCGCATGATGGAAGAAATGGGAATTGTGCAAGAGAGGGAGAAGGGTACGATTAACTTTAGCGGCCTTTCCTCGCTTGAAATCAGGGGGCAGTGCGCCATGGTGAGGGGTGCGGTACTGCATCACTTGCCTCAGCCCGAAGCTGATGCGGTTCACGCCAGGTACGGCTATCACCTGCTCAAGAGCAATGGAATCAAAGGGGTTCGTGACTACAGCCTGCCGATGATGGCTACTCAAGACGACTGGGCTACGCTGGCGATGGCGGTGAGCGTCTTTGGCACCGCAAGGCAGCGCGAGGAATATTCCACCCGCATGATTGCGAAGTCGTGGGGACTTTCTCAAAGTACGGTTGTGCGTGACATCAAGATCATTCGCAACACGGCTAGAGTGCTTCAAGAGCGCGCTTGCGATCGGCTGAATTCATTTTTTGAAATACATGGTTTAGTCGGTTTTAATGATTTTTAAAAAACTATTGCGGGTTTGGTTCACTTGAGGTACATTTTGTCTATCGTAGGGATTTTGGTCTAACAAATTTCCCGCATCAACCCGCCAAGTGCGGGTTTTTTGCTTTTCCACACACCGAATTAATGCGCGACTTAGTGATCAATACTCGTTCTATCGAGCAGTTGATACCTTACGCTCGTAACTCGCGGACACACTCTGACGCTCAGGTAGCTCAGATCGCCGCAAGCATTAGAGAGTTTGGCTGGACCAATCCAATTTTGGTGGATGGCGATAACGGCATCATTGCTGGACATGGACGCGTTTTAGCTGCGCGCAAACTTGGGCTTACCGAGGCGCCATGTCTTGAGATCGGCAATCTGACGCAGGCGCAAAAGCGTGCTTACGTCATTGCTGACAACAAGCTCGCTGAAAATGCCGGATGGGATAAAGACCTGCTGGCCTTAGAGCTAGGCGATCTTAAGGCGGATGGATTTGATCTTGATCTGCTTGGCTTTGGTATCGAAGACTTGGGTAAATTGCTCGAGCCAGACTCCAAAGCTGGGTTAACCGATGAAGATGATGCCCCCGCCTTGGGTGGTGAGTCCATATCCCGCGCTGGTGATATTTGGCTCTGTGGCAATCATCGAGTGATGTGCGGTGACAGCACAAAGCTGGTCGACGTTGAGTTGCTGATGGACGGCTACAAAGCCGACTTAGTGATTACCGACCCGCCTTACAACGTGTCGTATGAGGGTAAAACCAAAGACGCATTGAAGATTCAGAACGACAGCATGTCGAACGGGGATTTCTATCAATTCCTGTATGACGTGTATGCCGCGCTCTTTGCTGTTTCCAAAGACGGTGCTGGAATTTATGTATTTCACGCCGATTCGGAAGGTATGAACTTTCGCAAGGCCATGCTCGATGCAGGCTGGAAGTTGGCGCAATGTTGTGTTTGGGTAAAGCAAGCCCTTGTGATGGGTCGCCAAGACTATCACTGGCAGCATGAGCCCGTCCTTTATGGTTGGAAGCCAACAGGGTCGCATCGTTGGTTCGGTGATCGCAAGCAAACAACGGTTTGGAGTTTTGATCGCCCACAGCGTAACGATGTTCATCCGACCATGAAGCCAGTAGCGCTCATCGAGTATCCGCTTTGCAATAGCAGTCGCGGTGGCGATGTTGTATTGGACTTGTTTGGCGGCTCAGGCTCCACCTTAATCGCTTGTGAAAAACACAGTCGATCAGCTCGGTTAATGGAGCTTGATCAAAAGTGCTGCGACGTTATCGTGCGTCGTTGGCAAGAATTCACTGGACAGCAGGCAATGCTATCCGGTGATGGACGCGCATTTTCCCTGGTGGAAAAAGAGCGCATGGAGAATGTAAATGCCTGGAGCAAAGGGTAAATCTGGCGGTAAACGTACTGGCGCTGGTCGCATGGCGTTTAAGGCAACAGAAGAGCAAAAAGACTTGGTGATGCAGTTAGCGGCCTTTGGTCTGCGACATGCTGACATTGCGTTATTTGTAAAAAGCGCCAATGGTCAATCAATCTCTGAACCAACATTACTTAAGAATTTCAAGAACGAACTTACCACTGGCAAACTAAAAGCCAATGTTAAGGTCGCTCAAACGCTTTACAAGAAGGCAATTGGTGGCGACACGACCTCAATCATCTTTTGGTTGAAGTCGCAAGCTGGCTGGAAAGATACGCAGCGGGTTGAGGTAACTGGTAATTCCGGTGGACCCATTCAAAGCGTCTACATGACCAACGATGAATTTCATCGGGTAGCCAAAACCATTGTCGATGAGTTTTAGCCATGCGCGAATTTAGCCCTGACGAACGATTCGCGGCGGCAAAACTAGCGCAGGCAGACCTTTATTCATTCTGCCGTTGGATGTTTTTTCAACGGCGTAGGTATAAATGGCTCCGTGGCCCACACCACAAGCCTATCTGCGATGCCCTAATGAGGGTATTTCGTGGCGAATGCAAGCGTCTGATCATCAACGTGCCACCTCGGTACTCAAAAACCGAGATTGCCGTAGTGAACTTCATTGCATGGGCGTTGGGTCAAGTGCCTGATGCTGAGTTTATTCATGCAAGTTATGCGGCGCCATTGGCGATCAATAACAGCGCCAACGTGCGTGCATTGGTTCAGCATGAGGCTTACGCACAAGTATTTCCAGGCTGCAGGCTTGCCTCTGACGCAAAAAGTCATTGGACGACCACGCAGGGTGGCGTGATGTATGCGGCTGGTGCCGGTGGAACCATTACAGGTTTCGGCGCCGGCAAGCATCGTGATGGCTTTGGTGGTGCGATCATCATCGATGACCCACACAAGCCTGATGAGGCTAAAAGCGATGTGATTCGGCAAGGTGTTATTGATTGGTTTCAAAATACGCTAGAAAGTCGTAAAAATAGCCCCCAAACTCCAATCATCTTAATCATGCAGAGATTGCATGAGCATGACTTGGCAGGGTGGTTGCTTGATGGTGGTAACGGAGAAGAGTGGGAGCATGTTTGCTTACCCGCAATTCAGGAAGATGGCACTGCGCTATGGCCTGAAAAGCACACTCTTGAAGATTTACATCGGATGGAAAGGGCTGCGCCCTATGTGTTTGCAGGTCAATATCTGCAACGCCCAGCGCCTCCCGAGGGTGGAATTATTAAGCCTGATGCTATTCAGGTGATTGATGCAATACCCGCTGAACCCATTAAATGGATTCGTGGCTGGGACTTGGCGGCATCGGTTGATGGTGACTACACCGTCGGCGCAAAACTTGGAAAGATGGCTGATGGTCGTTTCATCATTGGCGACATGGTCCGTTTGCGTTGTACGACTGATGAGCGTGATGCGGCGTTAAAAAATACCGCTGCCCGTGATGGCAAAGGTGTGCGCATTAGCTTGCCGCAAGACCCAGGGCAATCAGGCAAGAGTCAGGTTTTGTATTTGATTCGTAGCTTGACTGGATACACCGTTCATTCATCCCCTGAATCAGGAAACAAGATTGTCAGGGCTGAACCATTAGCTTCTCAGATCAACGTCGGCAATGTGCTGATGCTCAGAGGGCAATGGAATGATGAATTGATTAATGAAATGCGAATGTTTCCAAACGGAACTGCGGACGATCAGGTCGATGCGCTATCAAGGGCATTTTCTGAATTGATTGCACCGCCTGAACCAGCTCGAACCATTCGTGTGCCACACATGCAGCGATAGTAAAACCCACAGCAAGGGATTGGGGCTAATAAAACTTGCAGGCCGTGATGTGGAGCGTGCCGAATCTCCTTCTACGCTTAGGCGTGTTTTTACGGCGGCAGGCGCGGCCAATATGGATTAGGACTGATGTTTAAAACAATTACCTCGAAAATTGAGCGAGATCAGGACTACCCAGAGCGCCAGTTCACCATCGACGTGTTAACTAGGGTGCTAGAGGGAAAGCTGTACGACCATTTGGAGCATGATTTTCAAACGGAAATGACCACTAGCGGGGAATATATCCCGTTACGCAATCGTCGCCCATCTGTGCGCTATGCACTTTGCAAGACTGTGGTTGATGATTCTGTTTCGCTACTGTTTAGCGAAGGGCATTTCCCATCCATCGACTGCGAAGATGAGAACACCCGTGATTCACTCTCTGACTTGATCAAAGAATCAAAGCTCAATGAGGTGATGATCGAGGCAGCATTGCGTGGCTCAGTGGGATCGGTGGCAATCTTCATGCGCGTGATTAACGGACGCATGTTCTTTGAAGTTAAGGGCACACAGTTCTTGACCCCCGTTTGGCGTGATGATGCGCCTGATACGCTAGAGTCAATCACGGAGCAATACAAGGTTAAAGGTTCAGCCTTAAAACTGGCTGGTTACGCCATAAGCAACGATGATCTAGTTGCTGACTTTTGGTTTCGGCGCACATGGGATGACACAAACGAGACGTGGTTCACTCCCTGGAAGGTCAAGGATGAAAATGCTGGTCCCGTAGTGGATGCAGCCAAGACAAAAAATCATTCTTTAGGCTTTGTGCCGGTTGAGTGGGTGAAGAATCTGCCTGGCGGTAATGGCATTGATGGTGCCTGCACATTCTTGGATGCCATTAATACCAGCATTGAAATCGATTACCAGCTATCGCAAGCTGGTAGAGGCTTGAAATACAGCAGTGAGCCGACATTGGTTCTTAAAGAGCCGTCTGTCGAGGATGGCAAGATTGTTCGCGGTGCCGGAAATGCTTTAGTGGTTTCCGCTGAAGGCGATGCCAAGCTCTTAGAAATTAGTGGTGATGCTGCAGCTGCAGTGGTTGAGTATGTGCGCGCATTACGTGAGCTGGCTCTTGAGTCGATTCATGGAAATCGCGCCAATGCTGACAAGGTAAGCGCCGCCCAATCAGGCCGCGCCATGGAGCTTATGAATCAAGCCTTGATCTGGCTTGCAGATAAGCTACGCATTAGCTATGGAGAAGGCGCTTTGCTCTCGCTTCTACGCAAAATAGTAGCCGTTTCAGCAAAATATGAGCTCAAGATTTACGGCAAAGCAATTGAGCCTCTTAATGCTGACAAAAAGGTTTCATTGCGCTGGCCAGCATGGTATGCGCCAACCTATGCAGATAAGCAAACGGAAGCTGAAACCCTGACAACGCTTCGTACTGGCGAGCTTTTATCGAGAGAAACAGCAATCAAATCGCTGTCAAATTCTTACGACATTGAAGATCCACAAGACGAGTTAGAAAGCATTAAGGCTGACCCGCCTGCACCAACGGCGCAAACGCCAAAGCTGCAAAAACCTAATTCAGATGCAAACGACTGAGGCTCTAAATGACGACTTACAACCTTGATACTGTTGCCAACGCATTAATTGTTGATTCAATGAAGCGTCAAAATGGCAATGGCGCTTATCGCTACGATCGCTATTACAACGTGCTGGCACAGGCTGGCTTAGTTGTTGGCGACGTTGCGTATTTCGATATTGATGTACCTGAATGGGTGCGAACGATCACCAGTCAGAAGCGTAGCTCGACAAGCAACGCAGATTCATTGGTAATGTCATCAGTAGATCCGCAATTTAATACCGGTGTTCAACCATTGCTATTTAGCATTTATGCAAATACGCCTGGAACGAGTAACGCCAATACAAACTGCAACGTCATGGCCTGCAAACCCGTTGGATCGAGGGTTAGGGTGGCACTTACTTTAGCTGGGTCAGTCCCAACAAGTTTGGTGCTCGGCGTGAGCATGTACGACTCTTAATGCTTTAAACCTTCCGCTTGATGTGGGAATTTTGTAACCGACCGCCTGATGGCGGTTTTTTTATTGGAGTGGCTAGATGCCTAATTCAGACCCAAACCCAAATCCTAATCCACCAGCAAATCCTCCGGCTCCACCGGCAGCGCCACCAGCGCCACCTCCAAAGGAGCCTGAAAATTTCTCCGCTGAATATGTGCAAGAGCTGCGTCGTGAAAATGCGCACTACCGCACAAAGGCAAAAGAGAAGGAAGAAGCTGCGATTAAGGCCGCTAAGGATGCGGAAGAAACGACCACAAAGGCTAAGGCTGATGCTGATAGTCGAATTATTCGCGCAGAGCTAAAGGCCGCCGCTTTAAAGGCGGGGATGATCGATCTTGACGGTTTGAAGTTGGCAGATCTTTCAAAGGTATCTTTAAAAGAAGATGGTTCTTTAGAGGGTGCCGATGAATTAATGGAGGGCCTTAAGACGGATAAGCCTTACCTATTTGAAAAGCTGTCAACAACCACCAACACCAATAAAGCACCTGATCCAAATCCACCAGCCTCTAAAAAGGCTTCGGAAATGACTCAGGAAGAGTATGCGGCTGCTAAAGCCGCTGCGCTTAAAGGTAATAAGTAATTAGTAAACGCCCTGGCTATGTAGCTAGGGCGAGTATCCCATCGGGTGCAGGCCACCAAGGGGAATGAAACCAACCTCATTTTTCTTGGAGTGAAATATGCCTATTCAAAATATGCCAACGGCTTTACAGCCAATTATTCAACAAGGTTTCTTGGAGCGTGAGTTCCATGATGCATTGCAATCCTCTATTGGCTATCGTGCCGTAGCGGATCGTGAGCCTGTAGCAATTAACGTTGGTGAAACTGTCACCAAAACTCGTAACGGCTTAAAAGGCCCTGTTACAACCCCATTGGCTGCCAACACAAATACCAATATGGACAATGGCATTACGCCGTCATCCTTCACGGTTGAGCAGTACACGCTTGGTATTAACCAATACGGCGATTCGATCGATCTGAATATCGTTACCTCACAAGTTGGTATCGCCAATCAATTTTTAAAGAACGCTCAGGTCAATGGCGTGCAGGCTCGTCAGTCGCTAGATCGTATTGCGCGTAATGCGTTATTTAACGCTTACATGGGTGGCAATACTCGTGTGCGTACCACTTTGGGCGCTCCTGCAACTACATTGGCGGTAGATGATATTCGTGGTTTCACCACAGCATTGTCAAACGGTCAAATGTTGGCTGTATCGGTAAGCAACCCATTGCCTGTATTGGTTGGTGGCACTGTTTACAGCGTTATTGGCGCTACGCCTGATGGCACTAACGTATCTACCACGGTTATCACTGGTGGCGGCACAAGCGGCGTGTCTGGCACACTGACCTTCTCAGGTAACGTATCTGTCGCTGACGGTACTGCTCTAAATGCCGTAACAAGCACTTATGCGCCTCCAATCATCCGTCCAAACGGTAAATACATCGGCGGTTCAGCAACTCAGGCTACAGCTACACAAGCCTCACTTGCTTCTACTGATAAATTGACCTTGGGCGCTGTTGAAGATGCTGTTGCCTTGTTGCGTAACAACACCGGCATGGATAGCGTGAACTTCAACTTGTACTTGGACAATATGTCTATGCGCCAGTTGTGGGCTGATAACGACTTTAAGTTGATGTATCAAGGTCAGTACGGCTCCCAAGAAATGCGTGTTGGCAAGGTATTCCAATTGCTTGGTTGCAACTTCATCCCAACTACAGAAGCCCCTGTGCAGGCCTCCAATGCTGGCGTTACCGCCGGTGTTCGCCGTCCAATTCTTTGTGCTCCTGGTGCATTGGTTGAGGGCGACTTTGCTGGTATGGCTGAACGTGCTTTTGATACCGCCGGTAAAAATAGCGTTGTTCAAACCGTTGACGATGTTGTGCAAGTTGTGCGTGCACCTATCGACCGCTTGCAACAAATCGTTGCGCAGTCATGGTTTTGGATTGGTGGCTTTGCCGTCCCAACTGATGCAACTGCAACTAGCAACATCATTCCAACTGCATCGCCAACTTATTACAAGCGCGCGATCATACTTGAACATGCGGCCTGACCTATTAATTAGGTAGCAATCTTGTTGCCCGACTGCTTCGGCGGTCGGGCACAACCCAACCCAACAAAGGCAAGGTAAAAATCATGGCAAAAGCTAATCCAAAAACTGCATCTATTGAAGATTTGAAACAGGATGGCGCGCAGGGCGAAGATGCTCCTAAGCAACCCAACAAAGGCAAGGTAAAAAGCGATGAGCCTTTACTGCCAACAAGCATTACATTGTCGGCACCGCATGGTTTTATTGATGAAGATACTGGTGAGCATCGCTACTGGCATGCTGGCATGGAAGTCACTGACCCCGAAGAAATCAAGCTATTGATTGATCGTCAAGCCCCACTGGAGTAAAAAATGTTAACCGACGCACAAAAGGCAGACGTCCGGCGCTTTGCTGGATATGGCAGTTTTGGCTCTCAATCATTGCCCGCCTCTGGCTATCGGTTTTCAACCCAGTACGGCGTGCTTGAATATAAGCTCAATAACTTTAGACCCGAGGAAGAGGCAACTCTTACAACGGTCTTTTTAGCCAGACTTTATCAACTAGAAACTGATCAGGTCGATCAAACTTCGCAAAATCTTGATACGGATGAAGCTGCAGTTTGGAAGCACAACAAAAATGAGCACCGAGACCGACGAGCATTGTATTTTGATTTTCGCCGTCAAATGTGCGGGTTTATTGGAATACCACCTGGGCCTAACCTTGGTGGCGGTGGAATAACGGTCATCGTATGAACGCAGCTCAAATACACGCCAAGATTTATGCAGGTAGGGCAAAGGCGGCATTGCGACTGGGATTGGTCTACAACGTATATAGACCAATCCAAGCCACCGACCCTTTAAGCAATCAGATCCTGAGTATTAATGCCGCATTTAATGCTGGTGATAGTACTTACAAATCCCCAAACCTACCAGGCGATCCTATTTGGTATGGCGATTTTGATGGGCGCTTAACCCGACCTGGCGACTATCTGATTCATTCGGAAAATCCAACAGACATTAAATATATTGCAGCCCAACAGCAACTATTGCCAATAATCTGCATTGACTGCAATCGGTTTATTCGGATTGCGAGAGCTGCCCCTCTTGGTGCTGTGGGTGCGGTAGGTGCCCTTGGGTATAGCGGTATTGCAGATACGAGCACCGAGTCATCTGATGTGCTTGGTGTTAACCCATTAAATAACAACGGCACTTTTATTGGCTGGCCTTGCTCAATGATCTTTGGCAAGGGCAGACTAAGAAATGCTGAGGCATTACCAAGCGGAACGTCTGAGCAGATGGGATCGATGGTTTACCTCCCAATATCTGTACCAATTGTGGTGGGTTCTGGCGATAGGCTGATTGACGATCTTGGCAGGATGTTTGTGGTTAATGGTGCCGAGCAGTCTGATATTGGTTGGCGAATTAATGCAATAGAAATGCATCCTTAAGAGAGTGGTACATGGCAGACATTACAGACGTTGGGCAGGCTTTGGTTGCATTGATTGCAGGCGCAGCTTATCCAAATGGTAATGCCGCCCCCTCTATTGGAAATTGCCCAGTTCTTGTTTATCAGGGATGGCCCAACCCAGAGCAGTTAGCCTCTGATCTTCCGATCGGTAAGGTGCATATTTCTGTTTTCCCTCGCCCTGGTGATAAAAAAACTTGGGTGGGGCAGGGAACTCCGCAGGCTGGAACCACAAACCCTGATGGGTCTGTAAATTACTTTCAAGAAATCCAAAGGCGCAAGCGTGATTTTCAGATAACGGTTTGGGCTTCTACCCATGACTTGCGAGATCCTGTTGCAAAGGCTATTGATAGCGCCTTGGCGAATATCAATGTGTTGCCTGTGTCAGATGGCAGTAGCGCAATTTTGCGGTACTCAACTAGCGCTCAGGATGATAGCAGTCAAAAGCAGGGTATTTATCGGCGCGACTTGTTTTATTCGGTTGAATACTCAATCGTGCTTACTTCGGTGGCATGGCCTGTGACTAAGCACGTTGTCAATGTCAATGTTTCTGCCCCGCAAGCCAATCCTTCGCCACCAGCAACACCAGGTAGCGCCAACCTCAACATAACCAATACATAGGTGAATTCATGCATTTAATTGCAAACCAACCATTTACAGCTAATGGCAAGTCATATAGCCAAGGCCAATCAATTTCCGATGCCGGCGAGGTGAAATTTATTCTCGAAAACGGATCAGAGCATTTCGTCACAAAGGTTGCAGATGCTCCGGTAGCAGATGTCGACACTGTTCAAAGCGCTCAGGTAGCGAAAAAGACAGCAAAGTAATTTCGCCCGACCGCCTTAAATGGTGGATTTCAATTTTTAGGTCGCTATATGCGGCCTTTTTTATTTTGGAGGTTTTATGCCTATTGTTCAACAAGGCCAAATTAATCCTATTGGATCGAACGTCCCTAACTGGTGGGTGCAAATCATGCAGCCAAGCGCTGCTCCCATTGTCGGCGCGCAATCCAATGTTTCTGCATTGGTAGGTACAGCATCATGGGGTCCAGTCAATCAAATTGCCTATGGTGGTGGCATTGCTGACTACAAAGCCCAATTTGGCCCAATCATGCCTCGCAAATACGACATGGGCGCTCATGTAACGATTCAGGGTATGCAAGGCGCGAGCATGTTTATGTTCGTGCGAGTTACCGACGGAACCGATACATCGGCTACAGGTACGATTACAGCCGCAAGTGCTGCTGACGCTACTGCTATTGCATTAGCCATTAACTCTGGTCAAAGCTCAATTCGTGGGGCTTCTGCGTTGATCAACGCCTCTGCCAATAATGCTGTCGTAACTCTGAGCAGTAAGTACACCGGCAGTTATGGCAACAATACGGCTATTAGCGTTGCCACTGGCACTCGCTTAAACACCACAAAAGTAACGGTATCAATGCCAGGTCGAAATGTGGAAACATTCGATAACTTGGGCGCTGCATCCGCAACTGTGGCAAGCATTACATTGGCTGGCGGTACTGATGGATACACAGGCGTAACTTCCACTTCATTGGTTGGTGTTGATGGCACCAATCGTACCGGCATGTATGCATTGCGTAAAAGTGGCGCTGCCGTTGTATCACTCTGCGATGCTGATGATTCCACTCAATGGGCTAGTCAGGCGGCATTTGGACTTGGTGAGAACTGCTATGTCATTGGTACAGGTCCTGCAGGCGACACGATCGCTAATGCTGTTTCAACCAAGAATACGGCTGGAATCGATAACTGGTGCTTCCGGTTGCAATTCGGTGACTGGACTTACTTCAACGATACCGATAACGGATTGATTCGCTTGGTATCTCCACAGGCGGCTATTGCTGGTTTGCGAGCTGCTTATGCTCCGCACCTCTCGCTGTTGAATCGCCCAATGCAGGGCATTGTCGGTACTCAGCGTAATGGCTTGCCAGGCACCTCAGTAACACGTCCATACTCTGATGCTGATTTATTGCAATTGGCAAATGCTGGTATCGACGTGATTAGCAACCCTTCTGTGGGCGGCAACTTCTTCTCATCCCGCATTGGTCACAACACTTCAAGCAATCCGCTGACGCGTGGCGATAACTACACATCATTGACTAACTTCATTGCTAAGAGCATTGGTGGCTGGTCAGGTCAATGGGTTGGTAAATTGCAGACGATCGATCAACGCCGTCAGGCAAAAGCTGGATTAGATGGCTTCTTTGCAAGCCTTCAAAACCAAGGAATGATCGGCGCTGTTAACGGTGGCCCAGCGTTTTGGACAAAATTAGACGCAGGCAATAACCCTTTATCTCAAGTCTCTTTGGGTATCGAGCAAGCCGATGTCAAGGTTCAATACTGGTCCGTAATTGAAACCTTCCTCGTCAACGTTGAAGGCTCACAAGCCACGGTTATTCCAAGCGGCGCACCAGTGCCAGCGGCTCAATAACTAAATACTTTTTACTAACACCTAAGCCCTCATTCGTGAGGGCTTTTTCCATTATTGGAGGCATCAAATATGAGTACTCTTGGACGATCAACCGGACGTGACTTAAGCATTGCAATTGTGGCTGGCGATGGCACAAATTTCAATCTCGGAAATATCCTTGATTTCAAGCCAAAGCAAGAAATCACCAAACAGCGAGTTAAGCCAATTAACGGAAAAAATGCTGAGTTAGTCCACATCGATGGTTGGAGTGGAAGTATTCAAGTTGAACGTATGTCAGCCGATATTGATAACTACTTTGCAACGCAAGAAAAAAATTATTACAACGGAATCAGCAGTCAGCCTTGCACCATGCAGTTAACAATTAATGAACCAAATGGTTCTGTTACTCAATGGAGATTTACAGGCGGTACATTGACTTTTGATAACGCTGGCGATTGGCAGCAAGATAAGTCTGTGTCGCTGACCATCGGTTTCTTTTTTAGTTCTCGCGAACCAATTTAAGACTTATGCGTGGCTAAGGTCATTCCTGAAAAGCGGGGCACACCTCCCGCCTGCCACGCACCTTTAATGGTGATTTTGGAGAAGTGAAAATGTCTGAAAATACAAATAAAGTTGGCGATGTAAATGTAACCCTCAAACCAAGTGAGCAGATCGCAAGAGCTGCCGCAAAGGAATTTGAGGTTATCGACGATTTAGGCCGAATCATTAAATTGAAGAAGCCAAACCCATTGGCGAATTTAGATTTTGCGAAGGCTTCGGGTGGTGAAAAGCTCAACGTGAGCTATTTATCTGAGGTATTTCACCTTAAGTATGTTGCTGGCATTGATGGCGACATAGTCATTACGCCAAGCACCGAGGGTGAATTAAGGGCTCTATACAAGCGCCTGGGGGATGAGGGCAACCAAGCCGCAATGCTTGGTGTCATGGAGCATTTCCTTAATCCTCAGTCTGAGCAGAAAAGTGATTCAGAACTAAAAAACTCCTAGAGGACAACGCCATAAGCGATTGTTTATGGCTTGTCCACAATGGAGTTCCTTTTGATGTCGCCTTTTCTCTTGATGATGTGACGAGAACTGCTTTTGCTATTACATTTCAAGAATTTAATGGCGCTGAGTTTGATCTCAATAGCATGACTTTTAAGGACAAATCATGAGGTCATTTGAAGATCTTGGTTCATTCGCAGCCGAGCTAATTGCTGTTGAGGTTGGCTTTCACATGCAACTTGCTCATGGGCTTGAGAAGGTGGCTCAAAAGGTTGAAAAAACCGCTAAAGATGAGATTGGTGAATATCAAGAGGCTATTGGACCATTCCCTGACTGGGAGCAGTTAGCAGATAGCACCAAAGAAGATCGGGTTAGGAGGGGCTTTACTGAAAACGACCCCTTGCTTCGGTCTGGCGCCTTAAGAGATTCAATAGGCCATCAAACGGATGTCAATAGCCTGGAAGCCGTTGTTGGTTCAACGTCAGATATTGCCGTTTATCAAGAGCTAGGTACGGAAAAGATACCGCCTAGACCATTCCTTGGTCCGGCTGTTGAGCAAAACCGTAATGCAATTAAAAAGATTGTAGGTGGCGCAGCAATTAGAGGTTTGCTGGGTGGTGGCTCAATACCCGCTGAGTTGGAGTATGACCACGATATTCATGAGGGTTAGAACCAGCTAGAAACAATTGCGTAGAGAACTATGCAAGCAACGAGTATCAGAATTAAAGAGAAGCCCCCAGCAATCAAAGAGTACATCAGCACAAACAATTTACCAGCCCAACTGAGGCGCGCCTTTTCGCTATTGCCATCCATTTCAATTAATGGGTTGCTTCCGTGGCGTTGCCAGTTAGGGCGCTTAGATTCTTGGCGAATGTGTGGGTACTGAATAAAGCTAAATTTATTCGCTAAAAACTCTTGGATGCGTTCAAAGAAAGTCATATATGAGCCTAGATGCTTACAAAGTTGCGGTAAAGATAGCGCTGGTTGAAAATGTGACCGCTGGCCTTGCCAGCATGTCTAAGCATTTTGCCACAGCAAATTTGGGCGCAAAAGAGCTCAATGCCCAGCTCAAAAGCATTGGTCAAACCGCCATGCTGGGCGGTGGATTGGTTGCAATAGGTGGTTTAGGGCTTCATTTGATGAAAGGGCCGCTTGAAGAGGCTAAGAAATATCAAAACCAAATGGCAAAGCTCCAGGCCCAGGGTGTTGGGGATGCGGCATTAATTCAAGCTGACAAGTATTCAAAAGCACAGCGCATTATTGGCGCCAGCTCGACTGATACGCTCAAGATGCTGTCTGAGGCTAATTCCGTACTTCGCGATATGCATCATGCTGAAGAGGTAACGCCCATGCTTTTGAAGATGAAGTTTGGCATTGAGTCCGTAATGACTCAAGGTGGGCATGGCGGTGGTCATGGCGAAAAAGCAGAGCGCATGTTTATGGATGCGCTGAAAGTAGGCGAGTTGCGTGGAGCCCTTATAGATCAGAGCACTGGGAAATTTAGCGCAGAAAAGTTCAAAGAGACAATGGACTTTATGACTCGCGCCTATACAGCGTCTGGTGGTTTGGTAAAGCCAACCGAGTATTTAAATATGATTAAAACTGGCGGTATTGCTGCCAAGTCTTTGTCTGATCAGGCGTTTTATTTTGGGCTCATGCACATGGCTCAGGAGCAGGGCGGTAGTCGTACCGGTACTGGCTTGATGTCGGCATTCCAAAATATGTATATGGGCCGTACTACTCAGCAGGTGGCTGAGGAAATGAACAAAATGGGCTTGCTCCAAAAGGATAAGCTGCATTATGGAAAGACGGGACACCTAGCTAAGATCGATGCTGGATCACTAAAGGATGCAGACCTTTTCCGAACCGATCAATTCAGGTACATGAATGAAGTCATGTTGCCTCAGTTACGGGCAAAAGGCATTCAAGACGGCGAGGCCATGAAGATGGAGATTGCTAAATTGTTTAGCAATCGAGTTGGCGGCAGTCAATGGGTAACGATGTACCAAGAGCGTGCCAATATTCAAAAACATATTGATGCTGCAAAAAATGCGCTCGGTGTTGATGATCTTGCAAAACTTGGCGCCACAACATTAAGCGGCAAAGAAGTTGACTATGAGGCTAAGTTAGCAAGTCTCAAATTAGAGCTTGGACAGAAGATATTGCCATTAGCCGTTAGATCTCTAGAGTTATTAATTAACGTGATTGATAAGGTCACCCAATTTTCACAATCCTACCCAGTTCTAACTAAGTTTATTGTTCAGGCTTTCGCGATCGTGTCAGTTTTGGCGGTTTTAGGTGGCTCATTATTGCTATTTAAGTCTGCGCTCATGGGCTTGTCATTGCTTAATCCTGTTGCTCTTGGATTAAGGGCTGTCGCTATGGCTAGCGCCCCACTTGCCATTGGTGGCGTAGCTGTTGCCCCCGTTTTATTGGGATTGGGCGCATTGGTGGCCGCTGTTGCTGGTCTTTCCTATGTACTGCCTAAGATTTTTGGTGATGGCATTCATGACAAAGATCATCCTGGCCAACACTTTGAGCGCCATGGTCGTGGTGCCAATAATGGCGTGTGGGTGTATGACGATGCCACCAAGAAAAATGATGCTGTAAAGCAAGATCATGCTGGACAACACTTTGTTAGGGCTGGGCGTGGCGGTACTTGGGTTAATAACAAGCCCTCAGCTGATGGTGGCAATCAAAAAACCATTCAAGTGAAAACGGAACTTAATGTTGATGGCAGAAAGTTAGCCGAAGCCGTTAGTCAGCACCAAGCAAGAGAGGCATCCCGCCCTGGTGCAGGCGCTCCTACTTATGACCCATCTATGGGCCCTGTTCCTGTTGGATTGAATTAACTATGGCACCTGATACATCTTTAGTGCTTGGAACATTTCAATTTGATGGTGTTGAGGTCCCAGAGGAAATCGGCTTTGGTGGTGATCAACGTCTAAACGTTCACGAGCTAGTTGGTGGCGTAAGAAAAATTGATGTAATGGGCGAGTCTCCATCAATGATTGAGTGGAGTGGGCTATTCATGGGTCAAGGCGCAATTGATCGCGCCAAAATGATCGATGGCATGCGAATTGATGGCTTGCCATTGGTTCTCTCGATGCATGACTACATGTATAGCGTGCTGATTCGTTCGTTCAAGTACAAGTTTCAGCGTTTTTATAAATCCCCTTACAGCATTTCGCTTGAAGTGATTTCAGACCTGACAAGGCCTGCGCCGCTATCGAGCACAGGCATTAATCAGGCAATTAATGATGACCTAGATAAATCCAGTGGATTGGCTGGCTTGATAAATGATTCGGGCTTATCGTCGGCAATGGCCGATATTCGTACTGCTACTGCAGAAATCAAAGATTTTGCGAAGGCAACTCAATCGCAGTTAAATCAAGTAATTCAGCCTTTGGTCCAGGCAAGGCAGCAAGTGGGGCAACTTATCCAGGCTACAAACTCAGCCGTAAGTTCAGTCACCACTCTTGGGGGAATTCTTCCTGGGAACCCAATAGCAAAGCAGGCAAGTGCATTGATTAATCAAACTGCAAATGTCAAGAAGCTCACTAATCTAGTTTCGATGAATGCAACGCTTGGTAGCCTGACCAACAACTTAGGATCCATTGGGAAATGAGCAAGCAAATCACAGTTGCTGGTGGGAATCTTTATCAGATTGCCGCGCAGCAGTATGGCAACCCAATGGGGTGGGTGCAGATAGCGCAAGCCAATGGACTTAGCGATCCAAAGTTGGTCGGACTGGTGGCCTTGATTATTCCGCCATACAACGGCGATTCAACAGGGGTGTGGAATGCCTAGCTTAAATATCACTCCCGCCACGCCATCCTCACGTCAGCCAAGGGGCGCAGTAAAGATTTACTACCTTGATGATTATGGCAATTCAGTTGGCGAGATTGTGCCTGGATGGACTTCATGGGAGGTTGATAACAATGCCTATCGCAGTGCCGACACTTTTCGAGTAAAGTTTTCCGCTGCATTGTTGCCAGCCACAAGGGATATAAATTGGCTTTCAAATCAGGCAAATATTGGCGTTGAAATATTTGCTAATGAGAGTCCATTGGACCCAAATAACTATGTGCCACTGCAGGCTGATAGTTTGATTTTTGGAAGCGTTGATGATATTGCTTATGACCCAGTTCTAGGAGCTCTTGAGCTAACAGGCCGAGACTTAACCGCAAAACTGATTGATACCAAAACCAGTGAGCATTTCAAGGAAAAGACTTCTAGCCAGATTGCAGCAGTTTTGGCAAAGCGTCATGGGCTTGGTATTGGCAACATTGTCGCAACCACAAAAACGGCTGGTTATTACTATGCCCACGATCATTCCAGCACCACTCAAGAGCAAAGCGAATGGGAGCTTTTAACCTACCTAGCGAACTTGGAAGATTTTGATGTTTATGTCAAAGGTCGGGATCTGTATTTCCAGCCTCGCGTCGCATCAAGTGGTGACTACATCATTGACTGGAAGGCTCCCGATGCTAGTCATGGTTATGCCATATCCAATGTTGTGGATCTGAGGTTTACAAGAGCTTTGCATATCGCAAAGGGTGTTGTTGTTGAAGTCCATAGCTGGAACTCAAAAAGCAAAGCTGGCTTTTCAGAAACTTGGCCTAGAAATGCAAAGGCTATAAAGCCTGGGCAAGCCGAGGCAAGATCGCAGGTCTATCGCTATACATTCCCTGGGCTTGATCGTGATAAGGCCCAGCAACGAGCACAAAGCATCTATAAGCAGATCGTGGCTCATGAAATGCGGCTTACGGGGTATTTGCCTGCGGACAGTATTTTGGATTGTTCAAGAATGATCGTGGTTCAAGGCACTGGCAGCTCATTTGATCAAGCCTATTACCCTGAAAGCGTAATGCGCTCCATGAGTATGTCTGAAGGTTATCGCATGAATATCAGGGCTAAGAATACTGGCCCTGTATTGGAGAATCCGCAGTAATGAATCATTTACTCAACCAGCTGAAATCAACCGCACAGCAGGCCACTCAGGGGCGTGCAAATACGCGACACGGCACTATTTCCAGTTATGACGCTGGCGCATACGCTGTGAAGGTCATGCTTCAGCCGGATAACGTGGAGACTGGTTGGCTACCGCTTAAATCAATCTTCATTGGGAATGGCTGGGGAATTTTTTGCCCTCCTTCCATTGGCGATGCGGTTGAAATCGACTATCAAGAGGGCGATAACGAAGTAGGCTCAGTTGGTATGCGGTTCTTTAATGACCAAGATAGACCGCTTCCTTGTCCGTCTGGTGAGTTTTGGTTGGTGCATAAAAGTGGGGCCTCAATCAAATCTACCAACAATGGAATGCTTACGCTATCGGACCCATCGGGCACCGTACTTCAGCTTTCAAACGATGGCAATGTCCGCATCACTGGAAATTTGATTGTCAGTGGAAACACAACGACTAAAGGCAATACAGAGACCGACGGCACGACATTAAGCAAGGGCGCTATCACTGGTCAGGGCGGCATGGCTGTCAGTGGTGGTAATGGCGCATCTGTGGCTGGTAATTTGGCTGTCAGTGGTGGTGATGTAACAGCCGATAGCATCAGCCTGAAAAACCATCTGACCGCAGGCGTACAGCCTGGATCAGGAACATCAGGAAAACCACAATGAGCTTAAATGATCTATCGCATTACATAGGCGGTGATTTATCCCCGTCCGGTACTGGCGACATGCAAACGGCTAACGGCATTCTGAGAGGCAAACAGCGTATCTTGCGAAGATTGCTAACCAATCCAGGCGATTACATTTTTCAGCTTGATTACGGCGCTGGTTTGCCGCAATACATTGGTCAATTAGCCGATATTCCTAAGATTACTGCCCTCATTAGAGGGCAGATTCTTTTGGAAGATTCGGTGGCAAAAACTCCGGCACCGGTGGTTAATGTGAAAGCGATTAATGGCGGTGTATCTGGTGGGTTTTCGGTGGAAATTTCTTATACCGATGCCTCAACGGGTGAGCAAACCAGTTTGAACTTTAATGTGAGCAAGTGATATGTCTAATTTACAGGCGCAAGATTTTCAAACGCTAGTACGCAATCAAGTTGCGGCAATTCAAGGTAGCAGTACCCAGCTGGTGGATCTATCTGTTGGGAGCATCTTGCGCTCAATAGTTGAGGCTTACAGTGCGGTAGCTCTTTGGTTGCAAAGTTTGATTTTGCAGTTACTGGTTGTTACGCGCGCAGCCACCTCAAGCGATGCCGATTTAGATTCTTGGATGGCTGATTTTGGGCTTGTTCGCCTGCAGGTAGTTGCGGCAAGTGGATTGGTGACGTTCTCACGGTTTACCCCCACAGCTCAAGCAATCATCCCCATTGGTGCTATTGCTCAAACTGCGGACGGTACACAGCAATATGCTGTTGTGGTTGATGCCACAAATCCAGCCTATAGCGCTGCTCTTGGGGGTTATGTTTCTGCCGCCGGCAATGCATCCGTTAATGTTCCAGTTATTGCGGTTTCTGCTGGTGCCGCCGGCAATGCATCCGTTAATGGGGTTAATACCCTAGGGCAGGCAATACCTGGCATTGATACGGTCACCAATTCCGCAGCGTTTACCAATGGTGCCGACGCGGAGAGCGATACCGCATTGCGCATTCGGTTTATTGCCTATATTTCGTCACTCTCAAAGGCAACTAAACAGGCCGTTGGCTTTGCCGCTTCTGCGCTTAAGCAGGGCTTGACCTGTACATTGGTTGAAAACCAGCAGTACAGCGGTACGGCTCAGATGGGTTATTTCTATTTGGTTGTTGATGATGGAACTGGCTATCCAACATCGTCACTCTTAGCATCGGTTTATAACGCTGTCGATGCAGTAAGGCCATTAACCAGCACCTTCGGAGTATTCGCTCCCATTGTTGTGCTGGCAAATATTGGTATGACGGTTTCAACGGCTGCGGGATATGACCATGCCGCAACTGCTGCACTGGTTTCTACAGCGCTGACAAATTACATCAATGCATTGCCATTGGGGTCTTCATTGGCGTGGACTCGTTTATCTCAGGTTGCTTATGAGGCATCCCCAGGGGTGATTAACGTATCGGCAGTTTTACTCAATGGAGCAACTGGCGACTTGTCTGCAAACAATAAACAGGTCATTAAGGCTGGAACGGTAGCGGTGGCTTGATATGGCAACAGGTGATCAAAATGATTTCTTGTCGAGGATTGAGGCGCTAATCCCTAATTGGTTTAGCGATAGCAATCCAATACTCAACGCTCTTTTGTCCGGTATCGCGTGGGCCAAGGCATTTGTGTACAGCATGATCATGTATGCAACCTTGCAGACTCGCATTAAAACTGCGACGGATGGCTGGCTTGACATGATTGCTTTTGATTTCTTTGGCTCATCTGTCTTGCGCAAGTCTGGTCAATCAGACGCATCGTTTCGCAATACCATCATCATCAACTTGTTTCGTGAGCGTGCAACACGCAACGGCTTAATTAAAGTCTTAACCGATCTAACGGGCAGAGCCCCAGCAGTATTTGAGCCCACTAGACCGCTTGATACTGGCGTTTATGGTGGCCCATTGATCGGTTATGGAGTAGCAGGTGGTTATGGCTCCATGCTCTTGCCATTTCAGGCCTTTGTAACCGCATTTAGGCCAACGAGTACGGGTATTCCGAATGTTGCTGGCTATGGCATTTCAACGGGTGGTTATGGACAGGCATCACAAGCAGAGCTTGCCTCTTTGAGCATGATCCAAGGCGCTGTAACCGATGCGGATATATATGCCGCCATTGATAGCGTGAAACCCGTCGGCACAACCGTTTGGGCTCGAATCAGCAATTAATCGTTGGCGCAGAAAGTTGCGCCCAAATCAGTTTTAACAACCAGCCGCCTTCGGGCGGTTTTTTATTGGATGCAAAATGAAAAGACAGATTGTGTACCCTGGATCTATCCCCTTAGATTCTGACTTGTTAAACACCAATCGAAATACGATGGTGGCAATAGCAAAGGTTGCCGCTGCCATGCTTGGGACGGCTACGATTGTGAATGGACTGGCTTGTAGTCCAACAAGCCCAGTATCTATGCAGGTGCAAGTTGCGCCAGGTGAGATTTATAGCCTTGCCAACTTGGATGGCACAGCCTACGGCTCATTGGCGGCTGATACCGCACATCAGATCCTTAAACAGGGTATTTTGTTGGACGCTGTAACGCTGAGTTGCCCTGCGCCAACCACTAACGGCTTTAGTGTGAATTACCTGATTGAGGCGATCTATCAGGACGTAGATTCAAATGCACTGGTCTTGCCTTATTACAACGCAAGCAATCCTTCTCAAGCATTCTCAGGCGCTGGCAATAATGGCGCAGCTCAAAATACTACCCGTGACGGTGTTTGTACCTTGCAAGTTAAGGCTGGTATTGCTGCAGCTACTGGCACCCAAGTTACACCATCAGCTGATAGTGGATATGTTGGCTTGTGGGTGGTTACTGTTGCTTATGGTCAAACCACGATTACTTCGGCAAATATTGCTCAAGCTATTAATGCCCCTTTCTTGCCAGCAGGAATAGTCCCGTCGATTCAAAGTAGCTCCATGACTTTTGCGATGGATACTGGCACGGTAAATGCGTATAAAGCACAGTACAACCCACCTGTCACGCAGCCTGTTGATGGAATGCTTCTATCATTTAAGGCTAAAAACACCAATACCGGTGCGGCTACATTTTCACCGAATGGTCTAGCCGCCAGCACAATTTATTCTCAGGCGCATGTGGCTTTGCTGTCAGGTGAAATTGCGGCTAATGGCTTTGTTGAGGTGGAGTGGAATAGTACGCTCAATGGCTGGGTTTTGTGTGAAAACACAGGCGGCATTGCTCACGGCACCACGCCAACTGCAGGTGATAACAGTCAAAAACTTGCTACTACAGCCTTCGTGCAGGCCGCAGCTGCCGCCATGTTGGCTTTATCTGGCGCTCCAGGATCGGTAAGTTTCTTTGCAAATACGTCCGCACCAAGTGGATGGCTTAAGGCAAATGGCGCAGCAATATCGCGTTCGACATATTCGGCGCTTTTCTCCGCAATCGGGATAACCTTTGGCGCAGGAGATGGGACAACGACCTTCAACCTTCCTGATTTACGCGGTGAGTTTTTGCGTGCATACGACGATAGTCGTGGGATCGATAGCGGTCGTACTTTTGGTTCGTGGCAAAAGGGTTCTGCAATTGCTGCGAATGCGCCGCAATCTGAAAACTTGATTCATGGTCTTTGCGCTGGAACTGGGTCCGATACTGGACAAACTCATCGCGCCATACTTGGGTATGACGATGATGCAAATTCATCAACAAATTACAGTGGGTCAACCGAATATGCAATTTCCCCAGCTTCAGCAGGCACAAATAGCGGGGACTGGATGCATGGGGTTGGATGGGGTGGAGGCGTTTCACGTCCACGCAACGTTGCGCTGCTTGCTTGCATTAAATTTTAATTGAGAGCTGAAAATGACCAAAATCTATAACTATGACCCTCAATCTGGGGCTTTTATTAATTCATCAAATGCAGATCCATCACCTCTTGAGGATGGGGTATTTTTGATTCCCGCCTTCGCAACAGCTCTAGCCCCTCCTAGCGCCGGCGCTAATCAAGTGGCAGTGTTTGCAAATGGGGCGTGGACTTTAAAAGATATTCCTCAACCTACTGCTGCCCAGAAATTAGCTCAAGCCCAGCAAGCCCAACTAGCCACCATTAGTTCTGCTTGCGCCGCCGCCATAGTCGGTGGTTTTAAATCTTCTGCGCTTGGCAAGTCTTACACATATCCAAGCAACGAGACTGACCAGCTCAATTTATCAGGTAGCGTTATGTCTAGCCTGTTTCCGAATTTACCGGCGAACTGGACAACTCTGCAGGCGTGCTGCGATGAAAATAGTAACTGGGCGTATCTGCCACACACCGTTGCGCAGATTCAACAGGTTGGAATTGACTTTAAGACATTTAAGCTCAATTGCCTAACTCGTAATGCGACTTTGCAAGCGCAAGTAGCAGCCGCAAAGACTGTTGATGCAGTACAAGCAATCAACTTTTAACAGTTACCTATAAACCACTTAAGGCCGCCTTCGGGCGGCTTTTTCATTTATGGAGCGTCAATGAAATACCTTAAAACAGGCTGGGCTTATCTGCGAAAGTACATCGTCGATTTGCTGTTGTGGATTGATGAAGGTGGCAACGCCATCACATTAGGTGATCCGGCAGAAACGATTTCCAGCCGAAGCGCTAAAGCTCGCAATGAGGGCAAGGCTTGGGGCTGTGTGATGTGCAAGTTTCTCGACCTATTTCAAAAGGGGCATTGCGATAAAGCCCTTGAACCCAACCTAGGCAGCGATGCCATTTTGAAAGATTAAGCATGGAAGCATTTTCAACAAAAGAAGTTGTCCAGTTGCTCGTTTACCTATTGATATTGGGTCTCTGGTCTGTGCTTTGGTCAAACTATCAAGACGTCAAAAAGAAGGTCGATCAAACTCAAAAGGAGTTAAGCGAATTCAAGCTCCATGTTTCTGAGTTTTATCACAGAAAAAGCGACCTTGAGCAATTCATGGAGCGCTTTGATCAACAGTTTCATGCCCTGCGTGAGGACATGAAGCGCATGTTTGATTTGCTCGATCGGAAGGCCGATAAGCCATGAAGCTCTACCCAAATTGGAAGACGATTCTTAAAAGGGCATGGTCTATTCGATTTAACGTATTGGCGGCGCTATTTTCTTGCGCAGAGTATCTGCTGCCTTATTACTCAGACTCATTTCCCAAAGGCATTTTTGCGTTGCTATCAATTCTTGCCATTTTTGGGAGCAATCTATCCCGCATTGTTTTTCAGGAAAGCGTATGAATCCAAGCGAGAACCAAAGGCGTATTGCTTCTGCTGTAGCTTTGGCGGTAGCAATAGCAACGCCTGCAGAGGGTTTGCGTAGGTGGGCTTATGACGATACAGGCGGCGTTCTGACTGTATGTAGGGGCCACACGGGCAAGGATGTGGTTCGCGGCAAAGAGTACAGCCTTGCTCAATGTGACGCGCTCATGGATCAAGATATGAAAGAGGCGGTGCTCACTGTTGAGCGCTGCGTGCCTGGATTGCCTGCCAATGTGCTCGGTGCCTTTGGCGACATCGTTTACAACGAGGGCCCTACAGCCGCCTGCAATAAATCGGCTAGTCATGCCGCTAGGTATCTGGCCAGTCATAACTATGTTGCCGCTTGCAAGGAATTGCCGAAGTGGAATAAATCCAAGGTCGGCGGGGTACTTGTGCCTTTGCCTGGATTAACTAAACGCAGAAATGCTGAAGTGGCTGTTTGCCTAGAGGGGCTGTCATGATGTATTTACTTTACCCAGCGCTGGCGCTGGTGAACTTTCTCTTTTCATATTTGATAGCCTACCCATTAGCTTTTGTATTGCCGTTACTTGCAACACAGCAAATGGGTTGGTGCGACAACCAAAGCTATCAAGGTTATGGCCCACGTTTACCAAACTGGCTCAATTGGTTTATGACACCGGATAACTCTTTGGATGGCGACGCTACTTTTAAATTAATTAACGGTACCGGATACTGGGCGCAAGTCAAATGGTTAAGGCGTAACCCTGCATATTCATTCTGCCTTGTTTGGTTGACCCCGCCCTATAACGCCACCTTCTCGGGTGATAACACCATTAAAGACAACCAAGGCGCCAAAGAGGGGTGGTGCCTTGTTAAGGCTGGTGGGCTATTTCAGTTGACCTATGTGAAGCGGATATTTTCCACTGATACATGTCTCTACTGTAATTTTGGCTGGAACATACGTGCTCTGGTTGACAACAACGTAAACCCCAAGCCAAACCCTTATCAAGCCACTTTCGTATTCTCACCACGGCGCTCAGGATTCTTGCCATGAATAATCCATCAACACTCCAAAGATTTAATTTGGATGATTTGGCTCAGTACACCAAAGAGCGTAGTTTCTCGCCTAATTCAAGTTCAGATTTTCGTTTGTTCTACGTTGGCAGAGATAACGTTCACGAAATCCTAAAGCACGTTTTTTCTCGGGCAAGTGTGTCCATTTATCTCAACATGTTTGGGTTTGATGACGATGAGCTTAACGAGATATTGATGCAAAAGGCGCTTGATCCTGACATCACCATGATGATTACCTTGGACAAGTCGCAGGCTGGCGGGGTTCATGAGTCCAAACTGCTTAATGCGGATAAGGCTCACAACCTCAAAGCCTTTAATACGCACTTCACAATCGGGCAATCAGCTACACATCAAATAAGCCATACCAAGGGATTTGTGATTGATGGCGTAGTAGGTGGTGAGGGTTCAACCAATTGGAGCGCAAGTGGCGAGGGCTATTTTGTAGTTGGTGGCAGAGGGCAGGCTGGTGGCTCCAACTTCAAGGCTCAAAACAACACCCAAAGCATCTTTACCTGTCCCGATGCCTTGGCTCGCTTTCAGGCTGAATTAATTAACGAGCACCTTATCGCACAACAACAGCAACAGAAAGCAAATCATGCCAAGTCTTAGTTTCATTTTAGGAGCAATTCTGGCCGTCATTTTGTCATTTGGTGGGGGCTTTGTCGCCGGCGATCATCATCGTGGCGTGGTGGATAAAAAAGATCAGGTAATTGAGATCGCCAAAGGCAATGATGGTGCAAGGGCGGCAGAGCATCAGGCTGGCGCCAAGCAAAACAAGATCGAGAAAAACACTCTGGGAGAGAAAAATGCTATCGAGCAAAAACGCAATCAATACCTTGCTGACATTAACCCTGCTATCGGCTTGCGCCCATCAGGAGCCAGCGTACCAGCCGGCGCAGAAACCAGCTTTGGAATTGGAGGTCAAGCACTCCGATTATCAGGACAGGATGCAATCTACCTTAAACAAATACTTACCAACTTCGCAGCTGAATGTTCGATAAGTGAGGCAGAGCGTAATGAGGTCATCTTGAAGTATGAGGCCTTGCCATGACCGATTTCATTGATCAGGCATCAGAAGATGAGGATAAATTCAGGGATTACTCGGTAGCACGTCAAAGAGCCAAGAATCAGCCCTTAAAGTTCACGGGTAGATGCCTCTATTGCAACGAGGAAATAACGATAGGGCGGTTCTGTAATAAAGACATAGAAGATTGCGCCGACCAATGGGAATTTGAGCAAAAAATGCGTGGGATTATGGGGCTCTTATTTAGAAAATATTAGGCAATTGCCTAATAAACCGCTATTCTTGGACAATAAAAAAGGGGCTACCTGACGGCAACCCCTTTTACTATTTGGCTCCTCGACCTGGGCTCGAACCAGGGACCTACGGATTAACAGTCCGGCGCTCTACCGACTGAGCTATCGAGGAATAAGCCGATATTATAGCAAGATGAAATCACTTCTTCCTACTTCTGTACAGATCCCCAAAGTACTGACCATTGCTGGGTCTGATAGTGGCGGCGGGGCGGGGCTGCAAGCCGATCTCAAGGTGATCACCGCCTTAGGTGGCTATGGGATGTCTGTCATCACGGCAATAACTGCCCAAAATACCTTGGGCGTCACCCGTATTCAGGATGTAGAGCTTGAAGTAGTTGAAGCCCAGATTGATGCTGTTTTAATGGATATTGGTGCTGATATTGTCAAAATCGGCATGCTGGCAAGTCCAGAAATAGTCCGCACAGTTGCTAAATCTTTACGCAAGCACGGTGTGAAACGCATTGTCCTTGACCCTGTTTTGCGTGCTACTTCTGGCGCAAGCTTAGGTGGTGACGATACCGCCCAAGCGATGATCACTGAATTGTTTCCGATTGCCTCGCTCATTACACCCAACATGGATGAAGTTTCTTTGTTACTTGGTCGCGAGATTAGTGGCCCCAACGATTTCAAATTAGCCGCAGAAGAATTACTCGAGATGGGTCCACAAGCAATACTCATCAAAGGTGGCCACTTAGATAGCACGCATACACAAATTACCGATTACCTAATGTGGCGCACACTCGAAGATGGTCTTGAAGTTGTCCAGACAAAAGAATTCAAACACTATCGCGTGAATACTCCAAACACCCACGGCACTGGATGCTCTCTAGCATCTGCAATTGCTACATACCTTGCTGATGGTCATGATCTAGCGCATGCAGTTGCTAAAGCAATTGCCTATGTAGAGGCAGGCCTAGAGGCGGGTCGCTTCTTAAGTATTGGTGAAGGTCCAGGCCCTTTATGGCATATGCATGATTTTTATCAAACAGTACTGCTAGATGAAAAAGATTAGAATTAAAACCAATACTGAACAGAGAAAGAAGCAAAGAAAGCTCTAAGCCTGCATTAATTCTTGTAAGTGCTTAACTGCTGCCCTGGGGTCCTTGGCTTGTGTAATGGCCCTCACTACGGCCACCGAACCAACACCGCTCTTACTAACCGCATGAATACTATCTTGATCAATGCCACCAATAGCTACCAGTGGATAGTTACTCATTAATTTGGCGTACTGATATAAGCGACCAAGCCCTTGTGGTGCTGTTGGCATCTTCTTTAAGTTTGTCGGAAAAACAGCGCCCATCGCAATATAGCTTGGGCAAAATCGATCTGCATAAGCTAGTTCTGCATAGCCATGCGTACTTAAACCCAATCTTAAGCCTGCTGCACGGATCTCTTCCAAGTTGGCATCTACCAAATCTTCTTGACCAAGATGCACACCATATGCTCCTGCGTCAATCGCTTCTCGCCAATAATCATTAATGAAGAGCAGGGTTTTGCTGTCTTTGACGGCAGCAACAGATTCTTTAATCTGTTTTCTGATCTTGGATTTTTCATCCGACTTAAAGCGTAGCTGTACAGTTGGTAATTGGGCATCCACCATACGTTTGACCCAGTCAGCATCTGGCATGACACCGTATAAACCTAAGCGTTTTGGACATTCTCTGAAGGCGTTGGGATTCATGTTCCGAGTCCAAGGCAATAAATCAAAATGCTCTGGTCTGCTGGGCCATTTAAAAGGATTAAAACCGCCATCTTGCAAAGTCATACGTGACCATGCCTTACCTAACACTTTTGCATCTGACTCAATAAACCCCATCTCAATACTGGCTAAAGCACCAGCTAGTTCGTAATGATCAGCAGCGGCTTCATTGTCAATCAGTGGAGGCGGTGAGTTGAGGCTAAAAGCTGGTATCGCAATGCTTAGATCTTCATTGCGATGCGCAGCAACGATTTGGTCTGCAAGATCTCGAATTAGGCTCATGAGTTCAGTGTACTCAACTTGGTGTAACTAAGTAACTATGATTGGTGCCAAAAAGGCGTGCCCACCAGAGGCGTACTTGCTTGGGCTGACTCTTGGGGTTTCATGGCGCCAGATAAATAGGCTGCACGACCAGCATCAGTAGCCATCGCAAAGGCTTTAGCCATTACTACCGGGTCATCTGCCAAGGCTACTGCAGTATTGAGTAGTACGCCATCAAACCCCCATTCCATGACGGTACAAGCATGTGAAGGGAGGCCCAGGCCAGCATCGACCAAAAGCGGAACCTTGAGGCGATCGCGCAAGAGTTTCATGGCATACGGATTTAAAGGGCCCTGCCCTGTTCCAATTGGTGCAGCCCAAGGCATCACCGCTTGGCAACCCACATCAACCAAACGTTGGCACAAAATCAGATCTTCAGTGCAATACGGTAGTACCTTAAAATCATCCTTGATGAGCGTCTCTGCTGTCTGCACTAAGCGCAAAACATCGGGCTGCAAAGTGTAGTCATCACCAATGAGTTCTAACTTGATCCAATCCGTTTCAAAAACTTCACGCGCCATTTGTGCTGTCGTAATCGCTTCTTGGGGGCTATGACAGCCAGCAGTATTTGGAAGAACTGGAACAGCCATTTTCTTGAGTAAATCCCAAAAGCCACTATGCGCTTGCGCAGTAGACGTTCCCTGGCGACGAAGACTCACAGTAATCATGGCGGGATTAGATGCCTGCACTGCATTCTCTAATATCTGCGGAGACGGGTAGCGTGATGTACCCAATAGCAAGCGACTCGCAAAGCTCTCGCCATAGAGGACAAGCGTATCGGCGCTGTTGAGGCTGCTGGGTAGAGGTGCGTTCATTTCAACTTCATTCTTATATTCATTTAATTCAACCTCCAGTCACTGGGGCAATGACTTCAATGCGATCATTCTCATTTAAAGCAAAGTTTGCATGCTTTGTCTTAGGCACAAAATTCAGATTTACAGCAACAGCGTAAGGTGGCTTTGCATTAATTAAAGCCAATGCATCACTCACCATGCTCTTGCTAGGCAGCTCATAAGCAATTTGATTGACGATTACGCGCATACCACCTCAATACGATTATTGTCTTGAGTAAGGCTCAAGCCTAACTCCAATGCCGTTTTGCTCGTGTCAAATTCTAAAAGCTCCAAGGCGCAATCCAGCACTGCTGGAGAAATCATAAAACCATGGCGATACAAGCCATTGATCAGGATCAAATCAGCAAGTCCTTTATCTTTTTGGGATCTAATTTCTGGAAGATTATTTTTTAAAGTTGGGCGACACTGCGTAGCCATCTCTAAAATACGGGCTTCTGCAAAGCCGCTATGAACTGTGTACACCGCACTCAGTAATTCCATCGCAGAGCGCACACTCATTTCTGACAAATCATCGGATTCAATCTCCGTTGCACCCACCACATAAATATCATTTTCTTTGGGGGCAATGTAGATTGGATAGCGCGGATGTATTAAGCGCGTAGGGCGACGCAGCTTTACTTCTGGAGCGTAGAGTCGAATCACTTCACCACGTACGCCACGCAAGCTATTAGGTGATTCGCCAGAAGACCACGATTCCTTAGCGCCCGTGCCGCGGCAATCAATTACTGCCTTATAGCTTGTCTGTTTACTCAGTTCTGATGGATTGATCTCGGTATGCCAGCGGCAATTTACTTTCTGTAGCTTTAACTCATTAGCGAGGGCATCTAATAATTGGCGATTATCCAATTGACCTTCATTGGGTAAATACAGGCCTTGATTAAACCGATCAGCAACGCCAGGCTCAATTTCTCGTAATGCTTCGTTATTGAGTTTTTGCGGTGCACTTAGTCCAGAATTAGAACGACAGTTTTTTTCTAGATGCGCAGCAAAGCGCTCTGCATCACTAACATCTTGGTGATGCCACAAAATTAAGGTGCCTTCTTGCTGAAAGTAAACCGGAGCAGTCAAACTGGCAATAAGCTCTTTCCAGCGAGGCAGGCTATACAAACCCATGCGAACCACCGAAGCTTCGGTAATGGCTGATTCGGCTAAGGGCGCCAACATTGCTGCAGCAATCCTGGCGGCAGCATGAGCTCCGTCGGGACCCCCCTTATCAAACAGATCAACTTGAGCACCGCCTTTAGCAAGCGCAAGCGCTAGCAGGCGACCCATCAGGCCGCCGCCAACAATCGCATACTTGCTATTGGAGAAGCTCGCGCTAGTCATCATTGCTTATTCGACTTAATGCCCAAATGACTTACTGATAAATTTCACTGCCGCGTTTACGGAACTCAGCTGACATTTCTTCCATGCCCTTAGACGCATCGGTCACCTCAGCAATTGGAATGACTTTAGCTTTGGGGTTGCCATCTGCATCTAGTGTTGCTGCGTAGTCACGAACTTCTTGAGTGATCTTCATAGAGCAGAACTTCGGACCGCACATTGAACAGAAATGAGCAATCTTGGCGCCTTCTGCTGGCAAAGTCGCATCGTGATATTCACGTGCACGCTCAGGATCTAGACCAAGATTAAATTGATCTTCCCAGCGGAACTCGAAGCGAGCCTTAGATAGGGCGTTATCGCGCACTTGCGCGCCAGGTAAACCTTTTGCTAAGTCAGCGCCATGGGCAGCAATCTTATAGGTGATGATGCCTTCGCGCACATCCTCTTTATCCGGCAAGCCTAAGTGTTCTTTTGGTGTGACATAACAAAGCATTGCTGTGCCATACCAACCAATTTGCGCTGCACCGATACCGCTAGTGATGTGGTCATAGCCTGGGGCAATGTCGGTAATCAATGGTCCGAGAGTATAAAAAGGAGCCTCTAAGCAATGCTTCAGCTCTTCAGTCATATTCTCTTCAATACGCTGCATTGGTACGTGACCAGGACCTTCAATCATGACTTGCACATCATGTTTCCAGGCCTTGGCAGTTAATTCACCGAGTGTATGGAGTTCGCCAAACTGAGCGGCATCATTGGAGTCAGCAATACAGCCTGGACGTAAGCCATCACCCAAGCTAAATGACACGTCATAGGCTTTCATGATTTCGCAAATCTCATCAAACTTCGTATAAAGGAAGTTTTCTTTGTGATGAGCCAAGCACCATTTAGCCATGATCGAACCACCACGAGAAACAATGCCGGTAATACGATCAGCCGTTAAGGGTACATAGCGCAGTAAAACACCCGCATGAATAGTGAAGTAATCCACGCCTTGCTCGGCTTGCTCAATCAAAGTATCGCGGAACATTTCCCAAGTAAGGTCTTCTGCAATTCCACCCGTTTTATCTAGAGCTTGATAGATTGGAACGGTACCAATAGGAACGGGAGAGTTACGAATAATCCATTCACGCGTTTCATGAATATGCTTGCCAGTGGAGAGATCCATGATGGTGTCTGCACCCCAACGAATAGACCACACCATCTTTTCTACTTCCTCATTAATCGATGAGGTAACCGCAGAGTTGCCTAAGTTGCCGTTAATCTTCACGCGGAAATTACGGCCAATAATCATCGGCTCTAATTCAGGGTGGTTAATATTGGCCGGAATAATTGCACGGCCCGCAGCAATTTCAGAGCGGACAAACTCGCCAGTAATGATTTCTGGTAAGTTAGCACCGTAGCTTTTGCCTGGGTGCTGCTTAAGAAGCTGCTTATATGCTGGATCTTTACGAAGTTGCTCAAGACCCATGGATTCACGCAGAGCGATGTATTCCATTTCAGGGGTGATGATTCCTTGGCGGGCGTAATACATCTGACTCACGTTATGACCAGATTTGGCTACGCGCGGTGCGCTAATGTGAGCAAAGCGTAAATTTTGTGTAGCCTCGTCTAGAGAGCGAGCAACACCGTATTCAGAAGTAGGGCCGGAAAGTTGTACTGTGTCGTTACGTTCTGCAATCCAAGCATCACGCAGTCTTGGCAAACCTTTTTCAAGATTGATCACAACATCTGGATCGCTGTATGGGCCTGAAGTGTCATAGACCGGTACTGGCGGATTGGCAATCATTTCTTCGCCAACCCGAGTAGGTAGCTGCTCAATCATGCGGATTGGCGCTTTAATATCTGTTCGAGAACCTTGGAGATAAGTTTTTGTCGAGGCTGGATAGGCAAACTTTTGTCCAAAGTCGCGCTCCAAACTTTTTAAACTGGGAATCTCGTGTTTAGCATTTTTAGTTGAGGTGTTGCCTGTACTCATGTCCATCTCCTAGCTGTTTTAGATGGACGAAACCGGGTGTCGGTCTGATGTAACTCCCCACGCCAGCATTACCTGGATCGGGTTATAGGGTCTTTCTCAGCGCCTTCAAGCTAAATCCGCTTTAAAGGGCACCCCTGTTTCATCCTTAACATGGATTTAACCACGAATTGGCTGATTACGGCATGATGCCAGTCAAACAGGAATAAAACGGCTCAATAAGACCAAAAGATCTATTTATTGCGACGCAATATAAAGTCCGCAGTAACAAAAGCAGCATCAGAGGTAAATTCATCGGCCAAGATGCGTGCGGCAGCCTCGGTGAGGGAGATTTCAATAAAACCGCTTACTTCACCATCATGATTGGTTGGTACAAAGTTATCCGCAAGCTCTAAGTCATAAACATAGAGCTGTTCATCATGAAAGCCTCGCCCGATGGATGGTCGGCGCATATGAATACGACCAACAGGCTCGATTTGATCTACAGTTTGTTCGGGCACGCCAGCTTCTTCCCAAAGTTCGCGACGCGCGCTGACCCAGGGCGTCTCATCGGCTGTAATACCGCCGGCAGCTAGGTTATCTAACTTGCCCGGATCGGTAGGCTTAGTTTCACTGCGTCTACCTAACCAAACCGTATTGCCTTGCGTATAGCCATTGATATGCGTTGCCATGCTGCGAAAGCCAAAGGTACGAAACGCAGCGCGTTCCATACGAAAGTACTTGTGACCATTTTGATCAACCCAAGCAAAGTCTTCGTTACGCCAGCCTGGAATAAATCCACCCAACCTCATGCGATTAGCTAATTGATAAAGGCTATTTGATAAATCCCTGGGTTTGCCTAATTGAATGGAGAGTTTGTCATGCCCTATTGAAATCATTGGAATAGATTCCTTGTGCAAAGACTCTTGCAAATAGGGGGTGAAATCAGGACTTAGGTGGCCGATGAGTTGTTCACCTGTTGCACCGCGGGATAAATAAATTGGCAAGTAATCCCCGGGAGCAGAACGCGCCGTGTTTTGGAGCATTTCCTCAAGGGCTGCTAGTGTGCTGGTTGATAGGCTATTCATGGCCCAAGTGTAAGGGAACTTGGCGTTCTGTGCCCTTGTTAATCAATGCTCCTAACACAAAATCTGATAGGAACTAGATTAAATATTCATAAGCAAACACGCAAAATAGTGCAATGCATTCTGCACACAAATTAGGCAAGCTAGGTCATCCTATACAAATCTGTGACTTACGAAAACTTTTGAGGATTTATCCACAAGGCCTGTGGATAAGTTTGAAGAATTTTTGGTCCCGCCGACAGGAATCGAACCTGTATCCCACGCTTAGGAGGCATGTGCACTATCCATTGTGCTACGGCGAGTCGGATGTGAATCTAAAAATATGTTAAGGGGAATTCTAACGAATTACCTATCAAGACCCGTCAAGACCTGCCAAGAGCTACCAACCACAAAGAGCCCAAACCTGATTGGTTACTGCCACCATCATATCGGGTGCAAAGTACATCGAAAAAATAAATAGCAAAACAAAGAAAGCAAATCCATAGGAAATGATGTTCCATGGGAATGATCTTTTCCTAAGCATTGGCTACTCGATGTACTGCTCGTTCTTTTACAGGAAGGTTGACTAGGCAGGCAAAGACACCCAATCCAATTGCAATTTCCCAAACAATTAAATACGAACCTGTCTGATCAAACAAATAACCACCGAGGAAAGCCCCGCAGAAACTTCCCAGCTGATGCGAGAAAAAAATGAGACCCGAAAGCATTGTCAAATACTTCACGCCAAAAATTTGCGCAACGATACCGTTAGTTAATGGAATAGTGGACAGCCATAAGAATCCCATGATGGCTGCAAAGATGTATGTGCTCATCGGCGTTGGGGGCAGCAATAAGAATGCTGTAATAGCAATGGATCGCCCAATATAAATTGCGGATAGCAAATATCGCTTAGGAAAGCGCTGACCCAAGATGCCTGAGCTATAGGTGCCAAAGATATTAAAGAGGCCAATCAAGGCTAGGGCAGTTGTGGCGACAACTGGAGCGCCTACGGCTGGATAACTTGAAGAGAGGTCTTTTAGGTATGGAGCTAGATGAACTGCAATAAACACCACCTGAAAGCCGCAAACAAAATAACCCAAGGTTAAGTAGCGAAAGCTGGGGTTGCTGATGGCTTCTTTTAAAGCCTGCTTGATCGTTTGATCACCCAAATGATGCTTGTGAGTGAAATTCTTCTCACGCAACATAAACGCAGTTGGAATTATCAAACTAGCCATCAATGCCAACATCAGTAGTGCATCTTGAGTGCCAAACATACTGAGCAAACCTTGCTCTGTTGGAATCATGAGGAACTGGCCAAATGAACCGGCAGCTGCAGTAATGCCCATTGCCCAAACCCGTTTTTCTGCCGATACGTTGCGACCTAAGATTCCATAGACCACACTGTAGGTAGTTGCGGTTTGTGCCAAACCAATGAGTAAGCCGCCAGCCAGAGTGAAGTTCATCACATCGGTAGAGATCGCCATGCCCGCCAAACCTAAGGCATACAAAATTCCTCCAGCGACCATGATTTTAAATGCGCCATAACGATCGGCTAACGCGCCAGTGACTGGTTGAACTGCACCCCAAATCAGATTTTGCAGGGCAATAGTCAGCGCAAATGTTTCACGACCCCAGCCATTGGCTGAAGTAATGGGTAAATTGAACAGACCAAAGCCATGACGAATACCCATGGATAGGGTGACCATGAGTCCGCCATAGATGAGGACTTCCTTCATTGAAAGTCCTGCTTTGGAGGTTTGCGTAGTCACAATCTAGATGATTCCCTTGGTACGTAGTTCTTCTATCGCTTGATCATCAAGCTTGAGGCGCTCATGCAAGATCTCTTGGGTATGCTGACCAAGCGTTGGCGGGGCCATCCGAACTTCCGTAGGAGTTTTTGATAGATGCATCGGGCTAGCAACCAATTTCATATTTCCAACAGTGGGGTGAGGAACATCAATCTGTACGCCACGATGAATGACTTGCTCGTTTTCAAAAACTTCTTTGAAGTTATTGATTGGGCCACAAGGAACATTGGCTTTCTCGAGCAGTGCAATCCATTCGCCCTTGGTCATTTTTCGAGTCATCTTCTCCAGAAGGGGGATGAGTTGCTTGCGATGCTCAACACGCAAGGGGTTGGTGACATAGAGTGGGTTATCTGCTAAGTGGGCTTCGCCACCAGCGGTCACAAAATGTCGGAATTGACCATCATTACCGGCACCCACAATCATCCAGCCATCAGAAGTCGGGAAGGTTTGATAGGGAACAATGATCGGAGATGCATTGCCCCAGCGCTTAGGAACTTCGCCTGAAGTCAAATAAGCGCTTGATACATTGGCCATTACGGCTACTTGGGTATCTAACAAGGACATATCGATATATTGGCCTTCTCCGGTGTGGTCGCGATGGACTATGGCAGCCAATATGGCAGTGCTGGCATACATGCCGGTAAAGATATCTGCGATGGCAACACCAGATTTTTGTGGGCTAGCACCTTCAAAATCATGTGCTTCACCTGTCACACTCATGAAACCGCCCATACCTTGGATAATGAAATCGTAGCCAGGACGGTGAGCATAAGGACCAGTTTGTCCAAATCCAGTAATGGAGCAATAGATCAAATTCTCTTTGACCTTTTTGAGGCTTTCATAATCAAGACCGTATTTTGCGAGGTCGCCAACTTTATAGTTTTCAATGACAACATCGGATTCTGCGGCAAGCTTACGAATGAGGTCTTGACCTTCAGGTTTTGCAATATCCACCGTAATAGAGCGTTTATTTCGGTTAATGCAAATAAAATAGGCAGATTCGTCGGTTTCCTTGCCATTTGCGTCTTTGGCAAATGGAGGACCCCAATGACGGGTATCGTCCCCAACCCCAGGCCTCTCGACTTTGATGACATCCGCACCCAAATCGGCGAGATTTTGAGCGCACCAAGGACCAGCCAAGACACGGCTAAGGTCTAAAACGCGAATGTGACTTAAGGCTCCCATCCCCCGATTTTGGCATGGATGACAGGGCTATTCCTGAAAATTTCGGCCTAGGCCTCAGACATGACTACAATTTGCGCGCATGGCTACCCGTAAAACTTCCGAATACAGCGAATCGTCGATTCAGGTCCTAAAAGGACTAGAACCAGTCCGTCAACGGCCTGGAATGTACACCCGTACCGACAATCCACTCCACATCATCCAAGAGGTGCTTGATAACGCATCTGATGAGGCTTTGGGCGGGTTTGGTAAGCAAATCATCGTCACTATGCATGCCGATGGCAGCGTAAGCGTCGAAGACGATGGTCGGGGTATTCCAGTGGGTATGCATCCTACCGAGAAATTGCCGGTAGTCGAAATTGTATTTACCCAGTTGCATGCTGGTGGCAAGTTTGAAAAAGGCACTGGTGGTGCATATGCCTTCTCTGGTGGTTTGCACGGAGTGGGTGTTTCAGTAACCAATGCCTTGTCGAAAAGATTAGAAGTGACTGTTTGGCGTGATGGCCAAATGTCAACATTGACCTTTGCTGATGGCAAGGTGATTGAAAAACTCAAAACGATTGCCTCTTCAAAAGAAGATAAATCGCACGGTACTCGCGTTCGTGCGTGGCCAGACGGTAAGTATTTTGATAGCTCAGTGATCCCAATGCCTGAGCTCATTCGTCTATTGCGTTCTAAGGCAGTGCTATTGCCTGGCGTGAAGGTAACACTGATTCAAGAAAAATCAGGCGACACCCAGACTTGGCAATACGCACAAGGCTTGCGTGGCTATCTGAATGAAGCAATTGCACAAGCCGGCCATGGCGCTGAAGTCATTCCTCCGTTCGAAGGCGAGCAATACGCTACGGGCTCTGGTGATGATGATTCTTTTGCTGAAGGCGAGGGCGCCGCTTGGGTAGTTTGTTGGACAGAAGATGGCGCACCAGTACGCGAGAGTTACGTGAACTTGATTCCAACTCCTGCCGGCGGTACGCATGAAAGTGGTTTGCGTGAAGGCTTATTTAACGCCGTTAAAGGCTTTATTGAGATGCATGCATTGCAACCGAAGGGTGTGAAGTTGATGCCTGAAGACGTATTTGCTCGCGCCTCATTTATTTTGTCTGCAAAGGTTTTGGATCCACAGTTCCAAGGGCAGATTAAAGAGCGTCTTAATTCTCGTGATGCCGTACGTTTGGTTTCTGGATATGTGAAGTCTGCTTTAGAGCTCTGGCTCAATCAGCACGTTGACTACGGTCGTAAGTTAGCTGATTTGGTAATTAAGCAGGCACAAGCGAGAACTCGTGCTGGCCAAAAGGTTGAAAAGAAAAAATCCTCTGGCGTAGCAGTATTACCTGGAAAGCTCACGGATTGTGAGAGTCAAGATATCGGCATGAACGAAATCTTCCTGGTAGAGGGTGATTCCGCAGGGGGCTCAGCCAAGATGGGCCGGAATAAAGAATATCAAGCCATCCTGCCATTACGTGGCAAGGTATTAAACACCTGGGAGGCTGAGCGTGATCGCTTGTTTGCCAACAATGAAGTGCATGACATTGCGGTAGCAATTGGTGTTGATCCTCATGGAGCAAATGACAACCCGGATCTATCTAATCTGCGCTACGGTAAGGTTTGCATTCTGTCTGATGCGGACGTTGATGGTGCACATATTCAGGTATTGCTTTTAACCCTATTCTATAAACATTTCCCGAAACTCATTGAGTTAGGACATATACATATTTCGAGACCGCCCCTGTTCAGGGTTGATGCCCCAGCACGCGGCAAGAAGCCAGCGCAAAAGATTTATGCCTTGGATGCCAATGAGCTCCAAGCGATCGAAGATAAGTTGCGTAAAGATGGCGTGAAAGAAACTGCCTGGCAGATCTCACGCTTTAAGGGCCTAGGAGAAATGAGTGCAGAACAGCTTTGGGACACTACTTTGAATCCCGATACTCGCCGTTTATTGCCCGTAACCTTAGGTGCATGGACTGAAGACGAAACATTTAAAACAATGGATATGTTGATGGGCAAATCTGAATCTGGCGCACGTCGTGACTGGTTGGAAGAGCGCGGCAACGAAGTGGAGGCCGATATCTAATGGCAACTAAAAAGACTCCTGGACAAAATACTCCGGCCGATCAGGCGGATTTATTTGCTAGCCCCATTGATGAAATGGAAGCAGTTGAAGCAACTGAAGCAACTGAAGCAGCTAAGGCCAATCAGGCACCAGCAGTTGCTGCTTCCTCTGGTGGATCAGATAATCATGACCCAAAAACGGTTGATCTAAATGAAGATGGCAAAGACAGCTTAACTCTGGCTGTTTACGCAGAACGTGCATATTTAGATTACGCCATTAGCGTAGTTAAGGGCCGCGCTCTGCCTGATGTATCGGATGGTCAGAAACCTGTGCAGCGCCGCATTCTGTTCTCCATGAGCGAAATGGGTTTGCGTGCCGATGCTAAGCCGGTGAAGAGTGCCCGCGTAGTTGGTGATGTACTCGGTAAGTTCCATCCTCATGGTGACCAATCCGCATACGATGCCTTGGTTCGTTTGGCACAAAGCTTCTCCTTACGCTATCCATTAATTGATGGTCAAGGAAACTTTGGCTCACGTGATGGTGATGGCGCAGCAGCAATGCGTTATACCGAAGCGCGTTTAACCAAGATTGCTGGCTTGCTATTAAGTGAGATTGATGAAGGTACGGTAGATTTTGCGCCGAACTATGACGGCTCATTCCAAGAGCCAAAATTATTACCAGCACGCCTGCCATTTGTTCTGCTGAATGGAGCATCTGGTATTGCCGTTGGTATGGCGACCGAGATTCCGTCACATAATTTACGTGAAGTAGCTACTGCTGCTGTTGCCCTTATGAAGTCTCCGAAAATGAGTACTTCAGAGTTGTTAGAAATCATGCCTGGTCCTGACTATCCAGGCGGTGGTCAAATTATTTCCTCTGCAGCAGAAATCGCTCAGATTTATGAGGCAGGGCGTGGCAGTATCAAGGTACGCGCACGTTGGTCTGTCGAGGAATTAGCTCGTGGTCAATGGCAAATTGTGGTTAATGAATTGCCGCCTGCAACCTCCTCACAGCGTGTCTTGCAGGAAATTGAAGAGATCACCAATCCTAAGGTCAAGGTCGGTAAAAAGACTCTCACTCCTGAGCAAAATAATCTCAAATCAACCATTCTGAATGTGCTTGATGGCGTGCGAGATGAGTCTAGTAAAGATGCCGCAGTACGTTTGGTATTTGAGCCTAAGAGCAAGAATATTGATGTCAATGAGTTCGTAAATCTCTTGTTAGCGCACACCTCGCTAGAGTCCAATGCGCCAATGAACTTGGTGATGATCGGCAATGATGGTCGCCCACGTCAAAAAGGTTTAAAAGAAATCCTCTCAGAGTGGGTTGCATTTAGGGTTGCTACGGTGACTCGTAGAACGCAACATCGCTTAGGCAAGGTTAGAGACCGTATGCATATTTTGGAAGGGCGTTTAATCGTTCTTCTCAATATTGATAAGGTCATCAAGATTATCCGCAATAGCGATGACCCTAAAGCCGATCTGATTAAAGAATTCAAACTCAGCGATCGTCAGGCTGAAGATATTCTGGATATCCGTTTACGTCAGTTGGCTCGCTTGGAAGGTATCAAGATTGAGCAAGAACTTAAAGAGCTCAAAGCAGAACGTGATGATCTAGAGGGTTTATTACAAAGCGATACCGTACTGCGCAAGCGCATCATTAAAGAGATCGAATCTGATATGAAGGATTTTGGCGATTATCGCCGTACCCTCATTCAGGAAGGCAAACGCGCTGTAGCGGAGACCAAAATCATTGATGAGCCAGTCACAGTGATTGTTTCTCAAAAGGGTTGGGTACGTGTTCGCCAAGGGCATGAGCATGATGCAACTCAGTTTGCCTTCAAGGCAGGCGATGCTTTATATGCGACCTTTGAAGTGAGGACTGTAGACGTCATTCAGGGCTTTGGCAGTGACGGACGTGTGTACACAGTGCCCGTCAGCGAATTACCAGGTGCTCGCGGGGATGGCTCTCCATTGACCAGCTTCGTTAACTTGGCTGCTGGCTCTCAGATGGTTGCGTATTACGCTGGCCAGTCTGATGATTTGGTATTGCTCTCTACAAAAGCGGGCTTTGGTTTCTTAGCCAACGTTGCTGATATGACTACGCGTAACAAGGCGGGTAAATCATTCTTAAGTATGGATGCCAAGGTTCCTGGCGATGCACCTTTGGGTGCTGCCAAGGTTAAAGTCGGCATGAAGCAAGTTGCTTGTTTATCTGAGGCCTCTAAATTATTAGTATTCCCATTGGATGAGCTCAAACGTTTGCCAACAGGCGGTAAGGGCGTAATCCTGATGGGCTTGGACGAAAAAGAACATTTAGCTTCAGCTATTGCGGTTGGACCAGACGGCGCCACTTATTCAGGCGCAGGACGTGCTGGCAAGCCTACTGAACTGAGTTTGGATGCGAAAACCTTGAAGTCATTTGCAGGTAACCGTGCACGCAAGGGCCACTTTGTTGAGCCGCGCTTAAAAGACGGCAAGCTAACAGCAAACTAAGTAAGGTATTTAGGTTTTCTTCGGAATACTTACGCCATATTTAACGGCAATCACTTCCGCCAGAATCGAAACAGCGATCTCTGGTGGGGTGAGGGCGCCAATATACAGTCCAACAGGGCCATGTAGCTTCTCAGCTTGTTCTTGGCTGACATCAAACTCTAGTAAACGCTCTTTGCGTTTCTGAGTGTTTTTACGGCTTCCTAATGCGCCTACATAAAAGGCGGGCGACTTCAGAGCTTCCATCAGTGCCATATCGTCTAACTTAGGATCATGTGTAAGCGCAACAACCGCTGTATGAGAATCAACACCAATCTCTAGCAATACATCGTCTGGCATGCCCTTTGAGAAAGTAATATCTGAGCGATTAAGGCCCTCAGCATATTCTTCACGTGGATCGATCACAATCACTTCAAAGTCAGAGGCTAGCGCAAAATCTGCGGTATATAAGGAAAGCTGACCAGCACCAATCATGACCATACGCCAACGTGGGCCGTAAGTCGTTTGCATTGCTTGCTCGGAGCAGGCAAATTCATCGCTGCGGTCACCTTGGCTGAGAGTGGATTTCCCGGAAGCTAAATTTACAGAGCGGCGGGTAATTTGATGAGAAGAAATATTTGCAAGTAATTTTTCCAGCACTGCTAATTCTGGCTTAGGCTCAACCAATAATCGCAAAGTCCCGCCACAAGGAAGGCCAAAACGTGCGGCCTCTTGTTGGGTTACGCCATAAACGACCATTTCGGGGGTATCGCGAGTAAGAATTTCAGTTTGGACTCGGCGTATCAGATCATCCTCAACGCAGCCGCCAGAAACAGACCCAGCTACTTGCCCGTCAGCCCGAATAGCAAGCCAAGAGCCTATTGGACGTGGTGCTGAGCCCCATGTCTGTACAACGGTCGCAATAGCAACAGATTGACCCGATTGGAGCCATTCAACGGCGGATTTGAGGACGCTTAAATCAGTACTGTTCATGCTTTTTCTTTTTATATGTTCTTTTGCAAATATTTTTATTAATAACTATTTATTATCACTCTAATGACCGTTTCTAGTGAACCTTCCAAAAACTCAAAATTGCGCCTAGCCATCATCATATTGGCTGCGGGTCAGGGGAGTCGTTTGGGCGGATATGCCAAAGCCTTATTAAAAAAGGATGGGGACAGTTTGTTAACCCGCTTCATTCAAGCAATTCAAATTTGTGATCCCCTCGAGACTTTGGTAGTCACCGGCTTTTACTCAGACAAAATTGAAGCGGAGATCAATTCATTAAAACCAACTATCCATAGTTCAATCACTTTGGTGAAAAATCCCAATCCAGATTTAGGTCAATCTTCTTCTGTACGTCTGGGTCTTGAGTCGCTAAAGTCTGAATATGATGTTTTGTTAATTGCGCTATGTGATCAGCCTAGTATCGCTAGCGCTGAGATCGAGGTATTGTTAGAGCAATTTAATCAAAGAAGCGCAAATCAAGAAATTGTGTTGCCGATGATTAATAATCAACGCGGCAATCCAGTATTGTTTTCAAAGCGGGCGATTGAAAAAATCCTAGTAACCCCCGAGATGGTCTGTAGACCCTATATGGATCAGCATCCAGAACTAGTTAAAGTATTTGTGACTGAGAACCAAGCCTATTTAATGGATGTCGATACACCAGCTGATATCCAGAAACTAGGACTTGATCCTATTTAATTTAATTGAATTAAATTTCAGCGATTAATTCAATTTCAACACAAGCCCCAAGCGGGATCTGTGCCACACCAAATGCACTACGCGCATGTTTTCCAGCATCACCAAACACTTCAAATAGTAGTTCTGAGCAGCCATTCACTACCAGGTGTTGCTCTGTATAGCTGTCAGTGGAGTTAACCAATCCCATGACTTTAACAATACGCCTTACTTTGTCTAAAGAGCCCAAATGATTTTGCAAGGTAGCAATCAAATCAATTGCAATCGCGCGCGCGGCAGTTTTGCCAGTCTCTGTGTCCATATCCTTACCTAGTTTTCCAACCCAAGGTTTGCCATCGCGTTTAGCAATATGACCAGAGAGAAAAACAGTATTGCCAGTGGTAGCTGCCATGACATAGGCAGCAGCAGGGGGTCCTGGTGGAGGTAAATCAATTCCGAGGGTTTTAAGGCGTTCGCTGATGTTTATAGTCATATTGAATATCGTTTATTTAAATTGAATTGTTTAAATCTTACTTGGAAAGTTGACACATGGCACTTTCAAGGCCATTTAAGGTGACTGGGTACATACGATCTCTCATGAGGTTTTGCATAATATCGATCGATTGACGATATTGCCAAATGGATTCAGGTTCTGGGTTCAGCCAAGCAAAGTGGGGAAAGTGATCGATAAGTCGATTAATCCAAACAGCGCCTGCTTCCTTATTGTTGTATTCAACGGCACCATTGGGACTCAGTATTTCATAAGGAGACATGGTCGCATCGCCAACGAAGATCAACTTATAGTCCGGCCCATACTTGTTAATGATGTCTTGAGTGGGTGTAACTTGATCTCGCCGCCGGCGATTGCTCTGCCAGAGATTTTCATAAACACAGTTATGAAAGTAGTAATGTTCTAAATGCTTAAATTCGTCTTTAGCAGCAGAGAATAGCTCCGCTATACGCTGAATATGATCATTCATCGAGCCACCAACGTCCATGAGTAGTAACACTTTGACTTGATTGTGGCGTTCAGGCCGCATTTGAATATCGAGCATGCCAGCATTTGCAGCAGTTGAATGAATGGTCTTATCTAAATCAAGCTCCATCGTAGAGCCTTCTCGAGCAAAACGCCGCAAGCGTCGTAAGGCCACTTTGATATTGCGGGTGCCTAAAGCTAAATCGCTGTCATAGTCTTTAAATTCTCGAGCCTCCCAAACTTTGATGGCAGTTCTATTGCCAGCACTTTCACCACCAATTCGAATGCCTTCAGGATGGTAGCCGCTATGACCAAAGGGTGAGGAGCCTCCAGCGCCAATCCACTTATTACCGCCCCCATGCCATTCTTTTTGTTCTTTTAAGAGTTCCTCAAGACGCTTCTTCAAGGCGTCTGGACCACCCAATTTTTGGAGTGCCGCTTTTTCTTCATCAGTCAGTACGCGTTGTAGCTTTTTCTCAAGCCAATCTAGCGGGATGTCTGGTGAGAGAGCAATAATTTGCTCAACACCATTAAAGTAAGCCCCAAAAACTTGGTCAAAGCGATCAAAGTGCTGCTCGTCCTTAACCAGGGTCATGCGTGAGAGTTGATAAAACTCATCAATAGAAGGATTAATAACGCCTGATTTCAAGGCCTCCAAAAGAGTTAAAAATTCTCGGACTGAAACAGGCACCTTGGCCTCTTTCAGGTTAAGGAAGAATTGAATCAACATGAAAATTCTGTGCGCTGATGAATTGCTGTGTACTAGCGATGATTGCGATTCATCATTACCAAACGTTCAAACAGGTGAATATCTTGTTCGTTTTTCAGAAGTGCACCATGTAACGGCGGAACCGCTATCTTTTCATCGTTGCTATGAAGTGCTTCTGGTGGAATGTCTTCGGCCAGTAAAAGCTTGAGCCAGTCAATTAACTCCGAGGTAGAGGGTTTCTTTTTAAGTCCAGGCAAAGAGCGTATTTGGTAGAAGGCCTTGAGGGCCGCCTCCAGAAGATCTTGCTTAATATTGGGGTGATGGACATCCACGATACTTTGCATTGTTTGCGCATCAGGAAAGGTAATGTAATGAAAGAAGCAGCGACGCAAGAAAGCATCCGGCAATTCTTTTTCATTATTGGAGGTAATGATGACGAGTGGGCGATGTTTCGCTTTAATTAATTCACGAGTTTCATAAACATAGAACTCCATGCGATCAATTTCACGTAACAAGTCATTCGGAAACTCAATATCAGCTTTATCGATTTCATCAATTAGCAACACTGTAGGTTCATCGGCTTCAAAGGCTTGCCAAAGAACGCCCTTAACAATGTAGTTGCGAATATCTTTTACTTTTTCATCGCCCAATTGCGAGTCGCGCAAGCGGCTGACAGCGTCATATTCATAAAGACCTTGTTGCGCTTTTGTGGTGGACTTGATGTGCCACTGCAATAGCGGCATGTTCAGCGCGGCCGCCACTTCCTCGGCAAGCATGGTCTTACCAGTACCTGGTTCGCCCTTAATGAGGAGCGGGCGTTGTAGTGCAATTGCTGCATTGACTGCTAGCTTGAGATCGTCCGTAGCAACGTAGCTTTGGCTTCCATCGAAGCGGTTCTGAGGTGAAGAGGTGTGTTTGCTCATTTTGCCGTCTATAAAGTACAGGGTTAAGCGTTCCAGTATAGGTAAATGAGGCAAATTTTTCAGTATTTATAGTGTTTTTGGCCTCTGAAATGGCGAGAAGGGCATCTGTCCGCTATACTCTTGCCAATTGATCAAAATCAAACTCATTAATAATGATTTTTATGAAAAAACTCTCAATTCTTCCTCATTTAGCTGTTGTCGCAACCTTCGCTTTTGCTGGTTCTGTTGCTCAGGCTGATGAAGTAAAAGGTAACGCCGCTGCTGGTAATGCCAAGGTTTGGCTATGTGTTGGCTGCCATTCCATTCCCGATTACCGTGCTGATTACCCTTTGGTTTACAAAGTGCCTATGTTGGGCGGCCAGAATGCTGCTTATGTCGCTACTGCTTTGTCTGAATATAAAAAAGGCGATCGTAAGCATCCAACGATGCGTGCCATTGCTGCTAGTTTGTCTGACCAAGATATGGCTGATATCGGCGAATACTATGCCGCGCAAACTGCCAGCTCACCTAAAAACCCATTGAAGTGATTCATTGATAAAGATACATAGAGATACTTTTATGAAATTCGCACTAATTACAGCAGTTTTGCTCTCAAGCATTGGTTTAGTAAACGTGGCAAATGCTGCTAGCGTCGATAAAGGCCAGGCATTGGTGGAGAAGGCTAACTGCGCTTCTTGTCATGGTGCAGGACTAAATGCCCCAATTTTGCCAGCGTACCCAAAGCTAGCTGGTCAGCATGCTGACTACCTCTATTACGCACTGAAGGCTTACAAAGTAGGTAACGGCAATCCTCAATACGGTCGTATCAACGCCATCATGGCTTCACAAGTTCAAGTCTTTACTGATGCGGATTTACAAGATATTGCAGCTTATGTTGCTTCACTACCTGGTAACTTAGTCGTTAAAAAGTAAACTTCCTTAGGCTGCTTACATCAAAGGCTTAGAAGAATCTTCTAAGCCTTTATTTTTTATAGGTTTTTCAATATTTAACGAAGCGCCTCTAGACCTTGGGCAAGGTGTTTCCGCATAGTTGATTCAGCTGCTTGCTCATCTCGTTTTAACAGTGCCCTGAGTATTTCCCTGTGCTCAACTAGGGAGTTTTGCAGTCTTCCAGTACTTGTTAATGATTCTCTGCGATGTAATTTAAGGACCTTACGCAGGTCGGCAATGACGCCATTCATCCAGCGATTGCCTGCAATTTCTTGTATTAATTCATGAAATTTGCCATTTATCTCAAAAAACTGCTCAATATCACGATCAGCAGCTGCTTTTTCCAGGCGATGGTGCAAGTGGTCCAAGAGGTTTAACTCAGCCTCTGTCGCCTTAATAGCGGCTTCTTTAGCTGCCTGTCCTTCCAAAAGTGAGAGGACAGTAAAGATTTGTTCCAGATCCTTCCTGGCAACCTCCGTTACATAAGCGCCCCGGCGCATCTTGATGGTGACAAGGCCTTCAGATGCCAAAACCTTAATGGCTTCACGCATAGGTGTGCGGCTAATGCCAAATTGATCGGCCAAGGATTGCTCATCAAGCCAGCTCCCGGGGGCTAGCTGTTTGCTAAATATCTGCTCCCGAAGTCTATCGGCAACATCCTCATATAGAGGTCTATTATTCAGTTTTGTATTCATAATTATGAATACATTATGTAGACAAATAAATAATTGTCAAGCAAAATGTAAGGACATTACGATGCAACGCAGCAAAAATTAACCAGGAGTTTTTGTGAGTTCTAAAGAAAATAATTCATGGCCATCATTTCCAAAAGCCAATCTGGAGGCTTGGAAAAAGTCGGCGCAAAAATCTGCACCTAATGGTGACGTTGATGCCTTAGGTTGGCAAACACCAGATGGAATTCATTTAAAGGCGTTGTACACATCCTCAGATGTTGAGGGTCTTAATTACACAAATACATTGCCTGGTTTTGAACCATTTGTTCGTGGTCCACAAGCCACTATGTATTCAGTGCGTCCATGGACTATTCGTCAGTACGCCGGCTTTTCCACCGCAGAAGAATCTAATGCTTTTTATCGCAAAGCACTGGATGCAGGCGGTCAAGGTGTATCTGTTGCATTTGACTTAGCTACTCACCGTGGTTACGACTCAGATCATCCACGTGTTACAGGCGACGTTGGTAAGGCTGGCGTTGCAATCGATACTGTAGAAGATATGAAGATTTTGTTTGATGGCATTCCATTGGATAAGATATCTGTATCAATGACAATGAACGGTGCCGTATTGCCTGTGTTGGCTGGCTATATTGTTGCCGGTGAAGAGCAGGGCGTAAAGCAGGAGCAGCTATCAGGAACGATTCAGAATGACATTTTGAAAGAGTTCATGGTGCGTAATACCTATATTTACCCGCCAGAGCCCTCGATTCGTATTATTGGCGACATTATTGAGTACACCGCCAAACATATGCCCAAGTTCAACTCGATTTCTATTTCGGGTTATCACATGCAAGAGGCAGGCGCCAACCAAGTATTGGAATTGGCTTTCACATTGGCTGACGGTAAAGAGTATGTAAAAACCGCGCTCGCAAAAGGACTTGATGTCGATGGTTTTGCAGGTCGCCTCTCTTTCTTCTTTGCAATTGGTATGAACTTCTATCTTGAAGTTGCAAAGTTACGTGCTGCACGTTTGTTGTGGTGGCGCATCATGAAATCCTTTGAGCCTAAGAACCCAAAATCTCTGATGTTGCGTACACACTGCCAAACATCTGGCTGGTCTTTGACTGAGCAAGACCCTTATAACAACGTCGTGAGAACAACAGTAGAAGCCATGGCAGCTGTATTTGGCGGTACACAATCATTGCACACCAATTCATTGGATGAGGCGATTGCCTTGCCTTCCGAGTTCTCAAGCCGGATTGCTCGTAATACTCAATTAATTTTGCAAGAAGAAACGCATATTCCAAGTGTGATCGATCCATGGGCAGGCTCTTACATGATGGAGAGCCTTACTCAAGAGATGGCAGACAAAGCTTGGGAAATCATCCAAGAAGTAGAAGCCATGGGTGGTATGACAAAAGCAGTTGAAAGCGGTTGGGCTAAGCTCAAAATTGAAGCTGCAGCAGCTGAAAAGCAAGCCAAGATTGACTCTGGCTCTGATGTGATCGTGGGTGTTAATAAATACAAACTAGGAAAAGAAGATCTGGTTGACGTATTAATGATCGATAACGATAAGGTTCGCGAAGGTCAGGTTGCGCGTCTGAAAGATATTAAGGCCAGGCGTGATTCCAAAAAAGTAGAGGCTGCGTTAGAGGCATTAACCAAGGCTGCTGAAGATAACTCCGGTAACTTATTGGAGTTGTCAGTAAACGCAATTCGTTTGCGTGCAACTGTAGGTGAAGTTTCTGATGCCTTAGAAAAAGTTTACGGGCGCCATCGCGCCGATACTCAAAAGGTGACTGGTGTGTATGCAGCTGCTTATGACTCAGCCGAAGGCTGGGCAAAACTCCAAACAGAAATTGCCGACTTTGCCAAAGACTTTGGACGTCGTCCACGCGTCATGATTGCGAAGCTCGGCCAAGATGGTCATGACCGTGGTGCAAAAGTAGTGGCCACTGCTTTTGCCGACTTAGGGTTTGACGTGGATATTGGACCGTTGTTTCAAACTCCTGAAGAGTGTGCTCGTCAAGCAATTGAGAACGACGTTCACGCATTAGGCGTTTCAACATTAGCGGCTGGTCATAAGACCTTGGTGCCAGCCATCATTGCTGAATTAAAGAAGCAAGGCTCAGATGACATCATCGTGTTCGTTGGTGGCGTCATTCCTAGGCAGGATTATGAATTCCTCTACGAAGCTGGTGTAAAAGGTATTTACGGTCCAGGCACTCCAATTCCGGCTTCGGCTAAGGATGTGCTTGAGCAAATTCGCAAGTCTGTGAAACCAGCTTAATACGGATCATAGGCATGCTTGAAGCTGCTGATCAGGTTCTGGTGAATGATCTCACTGGTGCGCCTTCGCTTAAACAGCGACGCGCATTGGCAAAGATCATTACCTTACTTGAATCGACTCGACTAGATCACCGTCATCGTGCAGATGATGTACTCAATACTTTATTGCCCAAAACAGGCAAATCATTTCGTTTAGGAATTTCAGGGGTGCCTGGAGTTGGTAAATCAACCCTGATTGAAACTCTAGGCCTTTATCTAATCGAAAAAGGTCATCGAGTTGCCGTATTGGCGATTGATCCTTCTTCAAGTATCTCTGGTGGCTCCATTCTGGGTGATAAGACTCGCATGGAGCGCTTATCTGTTCTTGAAAATGCCTTTATTCGCCCCAGCCCATCGTCTTGCACGCTAGGCGGAGTAGCAGAGAAGACGCGTGAAGCCATGTTGGTTGCAGAGGCTGCTGGCTTTGACGTCATTATTGTTGAGACGGTCGGTGTGGGGCAGAGTGAAATCGCAGTTGCTGGTATGACAGATATGTTCCTGTTGTTGCAGCTGCCAAATGCTGGCGATGATCTGCAGGCAATTAAAAAAGGTGTGATGGAAATTGCCGATTTAATTGTGATCAATAAAGTAGATATTGATCCTGATGCCGCTATGCGTGCTCAATTATTCATTACGAGTTCATTACGTCTATTGGGCTTTCAGGGCAACCCTGATCATGTCTCCCATATCAAAGAGGTATGGCATCCCCAAGTCATGGGCTTAAGCGCTTTAGAGGGTAAAGGTGTCCCAGAGATGTGGGATAAGGTTTCTCATTTTGCATCACTTCAGAAAGCCAATGGGAGATTTGATTCTCGTCGCAAAGAACAGGCTGGAGCATGGATGTGGGATCGCATTGATGCCGGATTAAAAAATGCATTTCGTAGCAATGTGGCAGTGCAAGAACTTCTACCAAGTTTGAGCGCCCAAGTAAACCAAGGAACCATGGCAGCTTCAGTAGCAGCAAGACGATTACTGGAAGCCATGGGGCATGAATTTTTCTAAGGAGTAAGAAATGAAGGACATCATTGAGCAACTGGAAGCCAAGCGTGAGCTCGCCCGATTGGGTGGCGGGCAAAAACGTATTCAAGCTCAGCATGCTAAAGGCAAATTAACTGCTCGTGAGCGAATTGAGCTCTTGCTGGATGCTGGCACCTTCGAAGAGTGGGATATGTTTGTTGAGCATCGCTGTCATGACTTTGGCATGGCTGATCAAACTGTTCCTGGCGATGGCGTTGTTACCGGCTACGGAATGATTAACGGCCGCTTAGTGTTTGTGTTCTCACAAGACTTCACTGTTTTAGGTGGCTCCTTGTCAGAAGCTCATGCAGAAAAGATTTGCAAGATCATGGACCAAGCACTCAAAGTAGGCGCTCCTGTAATTGGTTTAAATGATTCTGGCGGCGCCCGTATTCAAGAGGGCGTTGCATCTCTTGGTGGTTATGCAGAGATATTCCAGCGCAATGTCACTGCATCCGGTGTAATCCCCCAAATCTCATTGATCATGGGTCCCTCAGCTGGTGGTGCGGTTTACTCCCCAGCATTAACGGATTTCATCTTTATGGTCAAAGACAGTTCTTATATGTTTGTGACTGGTCCTGAAGTCGTTAAGACCGTAACCCATGAGGATGTAACTGCTGAAGAATTGGGCGGTGCAGTAACTCACTCAACCGTGTCCGGTGTATGTGATCTGGCTTTTGATAACGATGTTGATGCGATCATGATGTTGCGTCGTTTCTTTAACTACTTGCCCCTCTCTAATCGTGAAAAACCACCTTTGATCAAGGGTGCGAATCGTACTGAAGAGCCGGATTTTTCTTTGGATACATTGGTCCCATCCAACCCAAATCAACCCTACGATATGAAAGAGTTGATTGAGAAGATCGTAGATGACGGCGAGTTCTTTGAGTTACAGCCTGACTATGCAAAGAACATTGTGATTGGCTTTGCTCGTATCGAAGGTCGCTCTATTGGTATTGTTGCCAATCAACCTTTAATTCTAGCTGGCTGTTTAGATATCAAGGCATCCATTAAAGCAGCGCGCTTTGTACGCTTTTGTGACGCCTTTAATATTCCTGTAGTGACCCTAGTGGATGTTCCTGGCTTTATGCCTGGCACCGCCCAAGAATACGGCGGAATCATTAAGCATGGCGCTAAATTACTTTATGCATACGCAGATTGCACTGTACCTAAGGTGACATTGATTACCCGTAAGGCCTATGGTGGCGCTTATGATGTGATGGCTTCCAAGCATTTACGAGGCGACGTGAACTTTGCGTGGCCTTCAGCAGAAATTGCTGTGATGGGTCCTAAAGGTGCTGTAGAAATTATCTTCCGTGAAGAAAAGTCAGATCCACAAAAGATTACGGCACGTGAAGCCGAATATAAGTCTAAGTTCGCCAACCCCTTTGTAGCAGGGCGTCGCGGCTATATTGATGACGTCATTCTCCCGCATGAAACCCGTAAGCGTATTGCTCGTTCACTGGCAATGCTCAAAGATAAAGATTTGAAGAATCCTGCGCGTAAACACGGCAACATTCCTCTGTAAGGCGCTGACAAATTATGACTACGAAAATGTTTAAGAAAATTTTGATTGCTAACCGCGGTGAGATTGCTTGCCGTGTAATGATGACCGCTAAAAAAATGGGCATCAAAACTGTAGCTGTATATTCTGAAGTCGATAAAGAGGCGCGTCACGTGCAACTGGCCGATGAAGCAGTTTGCATTGGACCGGCACCTTCACGGGAATCTTATTTGGTGATGGATCGAATTATTCAGGCCTGTAAGGAAACCGGTGCGGAAGCAGTTCACCCTGGCTATGGCTTTCTATCTGAGAACGAGCAGTTTGCTAAACGCTGTGAGGATGAGGGCATTGTTTTTATTGGTCCTAAGCATCAATCTATCGCCGCAATGGGCGACAAGATTGCCTCTAAGAAGCTTGCCTTAGAAGCTAAAGTCAACACCATTCCTGGTTATAACGAGGCGATTGATACTACTGAAGAAGCGGTCAAGATTGCCCAGGGTATTGGTTACCCCGTCATGATTAAGGCATCTGCAGGCGGTGGCGGCAAAGGTTTGCGTGTTGCATTTAATGACAAAGAAGCAACTGAAGGTTTTGCTGCTTGTAAGACCGAGGCAATGAATAGCTTTGGTGATGACCGAATCTTTATTGAGAAGTTTGTTGAAGGCCCACGCCATATTGAGATTCAGGTGCTGGGCGATTCGTATGGCAACGTGGTTTACCTTAATGAGCGCGATTGCTCGATTCAGCGTCGTCATCAAAAAGTCATTGAAGAAGCGCCATCACCATTTATCGTTTCTGCAATCCGTAAAGCCATGGGCGAACAAGCGGTTGCTTTAGCTAAGGCTGTGAACTATCAATCTGCCGGTACGGTTGAGTTTGTTGTTGGAAAAGATAAGTCTTTCTATTTCTTGGAAATGAATACCCGCTTGCAAGTTGAGCATCCAGTGACAGAAAGCATTACTGGCCTTGACCTAGTTGAGCAAATGATTCGTGTTGCTGCTGGCGAAAAATTGGCATTTAAACAAGAAGATGTGAAGCTAGATGGCTGGTCAATGGAATGCCGTATTAATGCGGACGACCCATTTAGAAACTTCTTGCCTTCGACCGGCCGCCTCGTGAAATACCGTCCTCCAGAGTCTATTAACGGCGTTCGCGTTGATACCGGCGTGTACGAGGGCGGCGAGATTCCGATGTATTACGACTCAATGATTGCCAAGTTGATTGTGCACGGCAAGGATCGCACTGAAGCCATTGAAAAAATGCGTGCCGCTTTGAATGATTTTGTGATTCGCGGAATTCATTCGAATATTCCATTTCAGGCAGCGTTATTGCAGCATCCACGCTTTGTGAATGGAGACTTTACTACTGGATTTATCGCCGAGGAATATCCAGAGGGCTTTAAAAAGGATTCCGTACAACCAGCCGATCCTAAGCGTTTGGCCGCCTTAGCCGCATTTATGCGCTATCGCTACCTTCAGCATATTCAAATGATTGATGGTCAATTGGCTGGCCATGAAATGATCATTGGCAAAAAGTTTGTTGTCGTTACTGGCAAAAAAACTGGCTCGATGGATGATCCTTATGAGGTTCCTATTCGGGTTGAGATCAAAGATGGTATTTATTCTATCTATATTGATGAAGCGGATGGCGTAAGTCGTTATGACATCGTGAGCGATTGGCGTCCAGGGCAAATTTGTCTACATGCCACCATTAATGGTACCCATAAAATCACTGCACAAGTTGAGCGTCGTGGCGTCAGGTATGCATTAATTCTCGATGGCGTGCATTTTGAGTGCATGGTTCTAAGCCCTTTGGGCGCTGAGCTACAGCGTCGCATGCCTGTTAAGCTGCCGCCAGATACTTCTAAATTAGTCATGTCTCCAATGCCTGGTCTTTTGACGAAGATTGCCGTTAAGGTTGGCGAGGCAGTTACCGCTGGCCAAAAACTGGCTTCGATTGAAGCCATGAAAATGGAAAATACGCTATCTGCAATGCAAGATGGTGTCGTTGCTGAAATCTGCGCAAAAGAGGGTGATAGTTTGGCGGTAGACCAATTGATCATTCGCTTTGAGTAATCCAGTTGTAAAAAGGATTGATAACTATGAGTACTAAGCCATTCAAAATTTTAGGTATCCAACAAATTGCTATTGGTGGAGAAAATAAAGATCGACTCAAAAAGTTGTGGGTTGATATGCTTGGATTCGAATACAAAAGCACTTTTGTCTCAGAGCGCGAAAATGTTGATGAGGATATTTGCGCTATTGGCTCTGGTGCGCACGAGATTGAAGTTGATCTGATGCAGCCTTTTGACATTGAAAAGAAGCCAGCCGTTCATCAGACACCACTTAACCATATTGGCTTATGGGTGGATGACTTACCAAAAGCTGTCGAATGGCTCACTGCAAATGGCCTGCGTTTTGCTCCTGGGGGCATCCGTAAGGGCGCTGCCGGTTATGACATTACCTTCGTACACCCCAAGGGAAATGATGAGTTTCCAGTGAGCGGTGAGGGGGTATTGATTGAGTTGGTTCAGGCTCCTTCTGAAGTCATTGCTGGATTAAGTTCATAATTTGCGTTATTGATTAGTCAATTCACTAAGAAAATAACCAAATAAGGCTTAATGTGGCAAATCTATTGGCCATCGACACCTCCTCGGCCTGGTGTTCGGTGTCTTTATCTTTAGGTGATCAAGCGCCTGAGCTAAGACATGAAGCAGTCTCAGCTGGCGCTAGCCAACTTCTTCTTCCCTGGGTAGAGTCACTTTTAACTAATGCCAATATTACTTTAAAAGACTTAGATGCCATTGCCGTTGGAATTGGACCTGGTGCGTTTACCGGTGTAAGGCTAGGCGTAGCAGCAGTCCAAGGTTTAGCCATATCAAATAATCTGCCGGTAATTCCTGTGTGTAGCCTTGACGCAATAGCGGCTCAATTAATTGACACCAGTACCTTTAAAAAAACCAATCCCCCATATTTTGTTATTGCTATTGATGCGCGGATGGAAGAGGTCTACTGGGCCAAATACCAAACCCAGACAAATCTTTTACCTAAACGCATTAGTGATATCCAGCTCACTAAGCCCGAGAATATTGATCTCGTGGATATTGGGCTATTAGCTGGCAGTGCTATTAATGCTTTCGGCGAGCGTTTACCAGCCTTTCAGGGAGTCTTGGATTCAGAGATCTCCATATCTGCATTAGGAATCTTGGCTTGTGCAAAGCAATCGTTTAAAGGGGGATTCCATCACGATGTTCGGCAACTTGAGCCTATGTATGTACGAAATAAAGTCGCATTAACTACTGCTGAACGTGAAGAGGCATTCAAGTAATGTCAGAACATTTATCAGCCGGGGAAGAAGCAGAGCTCTCTTTCATGCCGATGCAAGCTGCAGATCTTGATGAGGTACTAAAGATTGAATCAGTCTCGCATATTCATCCTTGGACAAAAGGAAATTTTTCGGATTCTTTAGCTGCCGGGCATTGGGCTTATTGCATTCGCCCTCAAGTTGATCAAATGGTGAAAGGATCGTATTTAGATCCGGCTATCCTTTGGGCGTATTGCATTCTTTTTCCTGCAGTAGATGAGTTGCATCTTCTCAACATTACGGTATCACCCCATTTACGTAAGCTTGGTCTTGGAAAAAGAATGATGGCTGCAATTGAGGGGGTTGCTGCTCAGCAGAAAATGCCACGAATCATATTAGAAGTAAGACCCACAAACACTGCAGCCTTAGCCCTTTATGAAAAATTGGGATATGAACAAATTGGTGTGCGTAAAAATTACTATCCCGCAAGTACAGAGACCGGCTCTCGAGAGAATGCACTGGTGATGGCTAAATCGATTAAGCTAGAGCCATGATCAATAATCATTCAGCATTCCTAAAAGAAATGGGTATTACAGAGTGGACCTCACGGGACGCTGTACAGCCTCCTACAGTGGTTTCGGTTACCAGCAGTAACCAGGATTCTACTTCAGGGAATGAATCAACACGGCGACCCTCATATGGTACTTGGTGGTTCTTTGGCAACGAACCACAGGGCGATGCAAAAATCTTATTTCAAAACATCATCCGTATTTTGGGTTTAGCAAAAGATGAATGGTCCTGGAAAGGTACTTCGGAGAATTTAAGCCAGTTATCAAGCCCTGAATCACCGGTAGTGGTGGTTGCTTTTGGCGGACCTGCCGCCCAGAAAATTACGGGTGAGAGGGATTCGTTGCCACAACTTCGCGAAACAGTCCTGGCTTTGAGTACTGGTAATGAAGAAGAGATTCCAGTAATTGCTTCATTTGAATTGAATCAAGCGCTCGCCAATCCAAAAGAGAAGGCTTTGCTTTGGCAGGATTTATTGCTTGCTAAATCCGTCCTATAAAATAGCTAAAGACTCAGACTCAGACTCAGACTCAGACTCAGACTAAGTCTTGATTTAGTGGTGACCCAGCTTAGTGCTTGTGTTCGCCAATCAAATGCATAGAGTCATACTCCGCTTGATTTCTGGCGTGACGTTTAATGACCAGCCACATGATAAGACTCACGACCACACCAAAACCAATGATGACAATTTGAATTGGTATATCCAACCAGATCAGAAGCGAATAGATTAACAACATCATCAACACAGAAATGTTTTCATTAAAGTTCTGAACGGCAATAGAGTGTCCTGCTGACATCAGGACATGTCCACGATGTTGCAGAAGAGCGTTCATCGGCACTACAAAGTAACCAGCCAACCAACCTACTAAAATTAATAAGAAATAAGCAGGCAGCAAGTTCAGGGTTACCTGTAATTTGCCGATGGAGAAAATGCTTGTATTCGGAAGCAGGTCAGTGTTGTAGACAGCCATGACGCAGACAACAACACCCATGGCTATACCATAAGGTAGAACGTTCAATGACTTGCGAAGAGGTATGCGCCAAGCGGCATAGACGGCGCCACCGGCAACGCCAACTGCTGAGATCGCCTGAAGAATTGCACCTTGCGATAGATTCATGTGCAGAGCTACTTGCGCCCACTTAATCACAATAAACTGTAGTGTGGCACCGGCACCCCAAAACAAAGTAGTTACCGCTAAGGAGATCTGGCCAAGGCGATCATTCCAGAGTGTTTTAAAACAAATGGCAAAGTCTTTAACCAACTCTATTGGATTAGTTTTTTGAGAAACGTAACGGGCCCCAGTATCTGGAATCTTCAGATTAATCAGGGCAGCAACAACGTAAATCATCATGATGATGAGGATGGTCGATTCTGCTGGGGTATCAATGCCCGTCTCAAAAACAGGCATATCCAAGGCCAAAAGACTCTGAGATACGGTGCTGCTAATGAGAACGCCGCCTAAGACAGTGCCCAGAATGATCGAGCCAACCGTAAGTCCTTCAATCCAACCATTTGCTGCTACTAATTTTTCAGGGGGTAGCAATTCAGTCAGAATGCCGTACTTTGCAGGAGAGTAAGCTGCGGCGCCAAGACCAACTATCGCATAAGACATTAATGGGTGACTGCCAAATAGCATTACCACGCAACCAATAAACTTTATCGAGTTGGTGATAAACATGACATTGCCTTTGGGTCTAGAGTCTGCAAAGGCCCCTACAAAGGCTGCTAAGAGAACATAGGACAATACAAAGAACAATTTGAGCAAAGGCGTCATCCAGGCCGGCGCTTCGAGCTGGGCCAAGAGGGCAATAGCTGCAATTAGGAGAGCATTATCAGCAAGCGACGAAAAAAATTGCGCCGCCATAATGATGTAAAAGCTACGGTTCATTCGTACAATCTAGTCATTAATGCAATTAAAACATGAAAGGAGGGGTAAATATGGGTGAATCAGCTAATGACCTGATTAATAGGCCAATTTTGGCATCTATTCATACAGCTGCCTTTCAGCATAATTTAAACCGAGTTCGAGAATTGGCGCCAGAGTCCAAGATTTGGGCTGTGATCAAAGCCCGTGCTTATGGGCATTGTTTTGGTGCTGCACTTAAGGGTTTGGCCTCCACTGACGGATTTGCCTTATTAGACATTCAGGAGGCTGCTTGGTTGCGCGAACACGGCTGGCAAGGGCGTATTCTGCTTTTAGAGGGGTTTTTTCATGAAAATGAGTTTGCTAGGGCGGATGATTTAGCCTGCGACCTAGTGGTTCACTGCGACGCTCAAGTGGAGTGGTTGGAGCGCTTCAGGAGTAAAAACCATAAACCCCTTAATGTCTTTCTCAAAATGAATACCGGCATGAACCGCTTAGGATTTAAGCCCGAAGCTTATCGACTTGCCTTTCATCGCTTGCATGCCGCTGGCTATCACATGCATCACATGACTCATTTTGCAAATGCTGATCAGGTTGATCGATTGCCATCAGTTGGCTCTCAACAAGAGTTATTTAACGAAACGATTGGTGATCTAGAGGGCCCAACGTCTTTAGCAAACTCGGCTGCCATCTTATGGCATCGTAATGCCTTAGGAGACTGGGTACGCCCTGGAATCATGCTTTATGGTGCTTCACCCACTGGGCAACATGCTGATATAGAACACGCCAATCTTCAAGCGGCGATGCATCTTCATAGTGAAATTATCGATATTCAGGTACTTCAAAAGGGTGATCGTATTGGTTATGGCGGACGCTTTGAAGCGCCAAATACAATGCGTATCGGTATTGTTGCTTGCGGTTATGCCGATGGATATCCTCGTCATGCAAAAGACGGCACGCCAGTATGGGTAGCTTCTGGTGATCATGGTGTCATTTGTCCATTAGTAGGTAGAGTCTCCATGGACATGCTGGCGATTGATTTGAATAATGCCCCTAATGCAGGAGTTGGAAGTGTTGTACAGCTCTGGGGTGATAAGGTACCGGTTGACGTTGTAGCGCAAATGAGCGATACGATTGGTTATGAACTGCTTTGTGCTTTAGCACCCAGAGTACCTGTTCAAATCAAATAATAAAAATAACGAAGTTAAATAAAAAATCCTCCAGTTCGGAGGATTTTTACTTTGGTGCATGTAACGCTAAATCAGATTACTTATTCCAGAACTGCCACCATTTACGTTCTTTTTTAATGCGTTCTCCGGTTTGCAACATTTCGCTATCAGGGAAGTTCAATTTAAAGACGCGCGCAGAGTCATTGCTTAATTGGACCATGCCTAATTTTTCATAGGATTTAGTAAGAATATAAAGTGCCTCTTCGACTGCGGGTGCACGGTCGTAGTCACGGATTACGAGCTGCGCGCGATTAGCTGCTGCCAAGTAGGCGCCACGCTGATAGTAAAAGCGTGCAACGATGACATCAGCCTCTGCAAGGGAGTTCACGATATAGCGCATACGATCTAGGGCGTCAGGCGCGTATTTACTATTTGGGAAGCGCTCTACAACTACCTTGAAGGATTCAAAAGCTTCTTTAGCAGCTTTAGGGTCACGCTCACTCAAATCCTGTCCGGTAAATTTACCCAACCAACCCAAGTCATCATTAAAAGTAATGAGGCCTTTTAAGTAGTAGGCGTAATCCAAGCTTGGACTTCCTTGGTGTAATTTGATAAAGCGATCAATGGCAACAAGAGCTTGAGCTTGTTCTTGTGCCTTCCAGTAACAATAGGCAGCATTAATTTGAGCTTGTTGCGAGTAAGGGCTGAAAGGAAAGCGCGCTTCTAATTTCTCAAAGTATTTGCCGCATTTAGCAAAATCAGCATCATTGAGTTTGTCAGTCGCTTCTGAGTAGAGTTTTGACTCAGACCAAATATCAGTGTCATCTTTACTGCCGTCACTACCTGCGCATCCACTTAAAAACATTAATGCCATGATTAGGGCAAAAAGCAGAGCGAATGGAGTGCTATAAAAGCGGGCGCTCTTTTTTTGTAGGGAAGAATTCCCAGCAAGCCTTAAACTGGCGTCTGATATTACGTCGGACATAACTGAAAGGCTCTCTAAGCGTGGCATTGCCGCAAACTCCTGAATCGAATGCCATTGATTATATCGATGATGAGGATTTCATCTCCTTAGATATCCCTTTGGAGATGGCCGGCGAGCGCTTGGACAAGGTGCTAGCAGGGTCTTTGCCTGATTATTCACGCAATCGCCTGAAAGCTTGGGTTGAGGCGGGGGCGGTTATGGTCGATGGAAAAGTAACCAAAGCCCGTTATTTGCTGCATGGCGGCGAGAGTGTCAAGGTGTTTCCGCAAGAAATGCCCGAGCAATTTGCCTTTAGTCCTGAGGATATCCCTCTAGACGTGGTTTATGAGGATGATGACATCATTGTCATAAATAAGCCGCCTGGCCTGGTGGTGCATCCTGCTGCTGGTAATTGGTCGGGAACCCTGTTAAATGGGCTCTTATTTCACTATCCAGAGCTGAAGCTACTTCCCAGGGCCGGAATTGTTCATCGGCTAGATAAAGATACATCCGGATTAATGGTTGTAGCAAGAACATCCCAGGCTCAGACCTCCTTGGTCCGTCAACTTCAAGAACGTACTGTAGGGCGTCGCTACCTTGCATGGGTATGGGGTGACGCCCCAAGTCAGGGCAAAGTTCTTGCATCAGTCGGCCGTGATCAACGAGATCGCCTCAAGATGGCAGCTGGTAGCCCCCAGGGAAAGCCTGCTGCCACCTTGTTCCGTCGTCTTTCCAAGGGTTTGGTTGGGGAAGCTGCTGTTGCCCTTTTGGAATGTCGCCTTGAGACAGGGCGCACCCATCAAATCCGTGTTCATTTAGAGTCACTTGGTTTTCCCTTGGTCGGCGATCCGGTTTATCGCAAAAAAGCACCGGGTGCCGCCAAAAATATTTCATTCAATCGCCAAGCCTTACATGCCTTTGCACTGAGCCTTCAACATCCAGTCAAGCAGGAGTTGATGACTTGGTTCCGCCTGCCTCCACAGGACTTATTGGATTTATTGCCACAGCTTGGAATGGATGAAGCCGTTCTTCCTAAAGAAGCGGTTGTATTGGCTTCAATCGAAAATGAATTGCGTGCATGAGTTTTATTACCCCTCAATGGCCGGCGCCAAGATCCGTTCACGCTTTGGCAAGCACCCGTTCTGGGGGCGTTAGCAAAGCCCCATTTGATTCCCTCAATCTTGGGGATCATGTGGGTGATCAAGACATGGATGTTTCACAAAATAGAGCCATCTTCTCTAAAGCGCTGCCATCAGAACCCATTTGGCTGAAACAAATCCATGGCACTGTAGTTAGCACACCGCAAAACCGACTATTAAACTCAAGTGGATATGTGGAAGCAGATGCTTCGGTGACCAATATTCCAGGTGAGGTCTTGGTCATCATGTCGGCCGACTGTTTGCCGGTGTTATTCACCAATACCAGTGGTACTGCAGTTGGCGCTGCTCATGCTGGATGGAGGGGGCTTTGCGCTGGTGTCTTAGAAAATACGATGGTAGAACTGCTACAAATTTCTGAGGATAAAAATCCGAGCCATTTGATTGCTTGGTTTGGTCCGGCAATTGGGCCTGATTCATTTGAGGTTGGGGAAGATGTAGTCATGGCCTTTAAGGATTCTGGCTTACCCACCCCCTTAAAGGCATTTAAGCTTATTCCCCACAAGCCTGGAAAGTTTCTAGCGGATATTTACCAGTTGGCGAAAGCGCGTTTAGAGGCCTCTGGTGTACAAATGATTTTTGGTGGCCAACATTGCACTGTCAAAGACCAAGAGCAATTTTTTTCTTATCGCCGAGATGGCGAAACCGGAAGATTTGCATCGGCAATCTGGATTGAAAAATAGTTTTACCATCTAACATACGGGTTAGTACTAGCTTATCCTTTGGGCTAGGGTATTTGCGTATAACTCTATAGTGCCTAAGGGCGGAGAATGTCCCCAACTAATTGAAGAGACTAATATGTTTGCAGGCATGAATACCAGTGCAACGCCATCTTTGGCACCGCACCATATGGCACTAATTCCGCCAGAGCGTTTATCTGAAATTCAAAAAGAATATTTCACAGAATTAGCGCATATTGCCACTAATCCTGAAGCGATTGAGGTTAAAGACCGTCGCTTCGCGGGCCAAGCTTGGCACTCCTCCTGGAGCAAAGTCATTGCTGCTACCTATTTGCTCAATTCCAAGTATTTAATGGAGTTGGCAAAAGCAGTTGAGACTGATGAAAAGTCAAAACAAAAGATTCTATTTACAACTGAGCAGATGATTGATGCGCTCTCGCCATCAAACTTTATTGCCACAAACCCAGAAGTACTAGAAAGCATTATCAGCTCTCAAGGGCAATCCATTCAAAAAGGGATTGTCAATTTGTTGGGGGATATGAAAAAAGGCAAGGTCTCACAGACAGATGAGTCTGCCTTTGAGGTGGGTAAAAATATTGCCACTACTGAAGGTCATGTCGTATTTCGTAATGAGTTATTTGAATTAATTCAATACACGCCATTAACTGAGCAAGTGTTCGAGCGCCCATATTTGATGGTGCCACCATGTATCAATAAATATTACATTCTAGATTTACAGCCTGACAACTCGGTAGTGCGCCATATGGTGAGCCAGGGTCATACTGTATTTTTAGTTTCCTGGAAAAACCCAGATGCTTCTATGGCTCAAGTGAGTTGGGATGATTATGTAGGCAAGGGTGTAATCAAAGCAATAGATGTAGTGAAAGAGATCGGCGATACCAAGCAAATTAATATCTTGGGATTCTGCGTTGGCGGTACTTTAACCAGTTCAGCGTTAGCAGTTTTGGCAGCACGAGGCGAACATCCTGCTGCAAGTCTGACGCTGTTGACTACATTGTTAGATTTTACTAATACCGGTATTTTGGACGTGTTTATCGACGAAGGTATGGTCGAGATGCGCGAGAGCTCTATTGGTGGCAAGGGTGGTAAGTACGGCATGATGTCGGGCTTAGATTTAGGCAATACCTTTTCATTCCTGCGCCCCAATGACTTAGTTTGGAATTACGTAGTGGAGAATTACCTCAAAGGTAATTCACCGCCACCATTTGATTTGTTGTATTGGAACGGCGACTCCACTAATCTTCCTGGTGCAATGTATTGCTGGTATTTGCGTCACACCTATTTGCAAAATGATTTAGTAAAGCCAAACAAACTCAAAATTTGTGGCGAGAAGATTGATCTCGGGAAAATCAAATGTCCCGCTTATTTGTATGCTTCGCAGGAGGATCATATTGTTCCTTGGAAGTCTGCTTACGAATCCACCCATCTACTCAAAGGCAAAAATCGCTTTGTTTTGGGCGCATCTGGACATATTGCAGGTGTTATTAATCCACCTGCTAAAAATAAGCGCTATTACTTTGAAAATAACAAGATTGCACCTACAGCTCAAGAGTGGCTAGATGATGCCAAACAAATTCAGGGTAGCTGGTGGCCTGACTACACCAAGTGGCTAGAACAATTTAGCGGTGAGAAGAGGCAAGCAAGCGCTACTTTTGGTAATGTTGAGTATAAAAAAATGGAAGCTGCACCCGGTGTCTATGTAAAAGAAAAAGCAACACCGGAAATTAAATAACAACAACGAAGGTTTTTAAAAGGGGAATTCAATGTCTCAAAAAGTCGCATATGTAACTGGGGGTATGGGTGGTATTGGTACTGCTATTTGTCAACGTCTTGCTAAAGACGGCTTTAAGGTGATCGCTGGTTGCGGCCCGAATTCACCACGTAAGGATCGCTGGATTGGCGAGCAAAAAGCTCTAGGCTATGACTTTATTGCCTCTGAAGGTAATGTTTCAGATTGGGATAGCACTGTTGCCGCCTTTGAGAAGGTAAAGACTGAAGTAGGGCGCGTTGATGTTTTGGTGAACAATGCAGGCATTACCCGCGATAGCGTATTTCGCAAAATGACTCCAGATGCTTGGAAGGCCGTGATTGATACCAACTTGAACTCCTTGTTTAACGTTACCAAACAAGTGATTGATGGCATGGTTGAAAACAACTGGGGTCGAATCATCAATATCTCTTCTGTAAATGGTCAAAAGGGTCAATTTGGTCAGGCAAACTATTCCACCGCTAAGGCAGGCTTGCACGGCTTTACGATGGCTCTAGCCCAAGAAGTTGCTACTAAGGGCGTCACTGTGAATACGGTATCCCCAGGCTATATTGGCACTGACATGGTTAAAGCGATCCGAGAGGATGTTCTTGAGAAGATTGTTTCTGGTATTCCGGTAAAACGCTTAGGCACCCCTGAAGAGATTGCCTCCATCTGCTGCTGGATTGCATCTGATGACGGTGGCTATGCCACTGGTGCAGACTTTTCGTTAAACGGTGGTATTCATACTGGTTAATATTGCGCTGCAGCAATTAGAGCAGTTCTTGTATTACGCAACTCAGCGCATTTACCTTTCGGTCAACTTAAGGCTAAACTACGCTGATGTTGCGATGCAGTAAAGAGTAAGGAAAATAAATGGTTACCCGCGCAAAACGAGCTGGCGAAGATCGGCTCATTAAGAAGTACCCCAATCGACGTCTATACGATACGCAGACAAGCACGTATGTCACCTTGTCCGATATAAAAAACTTGGTCATGGCCAGTGAAGTGTTCAAGGTTGTTGACGCTAAAACTGAAGAAGATTTAACGCGCAATATCTTGCTACAAATTATTCTTGAAGAAGAAGCTGGTGGCGCTCCAGTGTTCTCTACACAAATGCTCTCGCAAATTATTCGCTTCTACGGAAACTCCATGCAAGGCTTAATGGGCAACTATCTTGAGAAGACCATGCAATCTTTTGTGGATATCCACAACAAGCTTGGTGATCAAACCAAAGGCTTGGGTGCTGGCAGCACTCCAGAAGCCTGGTCTCAGATGATGAATCTGCAAAACCCCCTCATGCAAGGCTTGATGGGTAATTACATGCAACAGAGCAAGGATCTTTTCATCAAGATGCAAGAGCAAGTGCAAGGCTCGCAAAATATCTTTGGAAACTTTCCATTTTCACCGCAGCCCAATAAAACTGAAAAAGAATAGTTGTGGCTGGAAAAATTGGATTTGTATCCTTAGGTTGTCCTAAGGCGCTTGTAGACTCTGAGCTTATCCTGACGCAACTCAGTGCTGAAGGATACGAGACTGCCAAAGATTATTCTGGCGCGGATCTTGTAGTTGTCAATACCTGTGGCTTTATCGATTCAGCAGTTGAGGAGAGTCTCTCGGCTATTGGAGAGGCCTTGTCTGAAAACGGTAAAGTGATTGTGACTGGCTGTCTAGGTGCCAGAAAAAATGCGGATGGCAGTGACCTCATTACAAGCATTCACCCTAAGGTGCTTGCTGTTACAGGGCCGCATGCTACCGATGAGGTTATGCAAGCAATTCATTTGCATCTACCTAAGCCGCATGATCCATTCATGGATTTAGTTCCTCCGGCCGGTGTGAAGCTCACTCCAAAGCATTACGCCTATCTCAAAATTAGTGAGGGATGTAATCATCGCTGTACTTTTTGCATCATCCCCAACATGCGTGGTGATTTAGTTTCTCGACCGATTGGTGAGGTGTTGCTTGAAGCGAAACGATTGTTTGAATCGGGTGTAAAAGAATTGTTGGTTGTTTCCCAGGACACGAGTGCCTATGGGGTTGATATTCAATACCGCACAGGCTTTTGGGATGGCAAACCAGTCAAAACCAAAATGTTTGATTTGGTAAATGCCTTAAATCAAATTGCTCGGGAACATCAGGCTTGGGTTCGATTGCACTATGTCTATCCATACCCACATGTAGATGATGTCTTGCCCTTGATGGCGGAGTTCGCAGAGCATGGCTATGGCGTGTTGCCGTATTTGGATATTCCGCTGCAACATGCCCATCCAGACGTACTTAAGCGGATGAAGCGACCAGCCAGTGGCGAAAAGAATTTAGAGCGCATCTTGGCATGGCGTGAAGCTTGTCCTGATTTAGTGATTCGCAGCACCTTTATTGCAGGCTTTCCTGGAGAGACTGAGGAAGAGTTTGAATATCTCCTTAACTTCCTAGATGAGGCGCAAATTGATAGGGCCGGTTGTTTTGCCTACTCACCTGTTGAGGGGGCTACCGCCAATCAATTAGACAATCCAGTGCCTAGTGAGCTGCGGGAAGATCGTCGTGCCAGGTTTATGGCTAAGGCGGAAGATATCTCCATTAAGCGACTTGCTAAAAAATTAGGCAAACGAATTCAGGTCATCATTGATCGAGTAGACGATTCTGGTGGAATCGGCAGAACTATTGGCGATGCCCCAGAAATTGATGGTCTAGTAAGGGTTTTGCCCGCAAGTAAGCCTTCTAAACGCTATCGTGCCGGCGATATCATTAAGGCCACTGTCATTAGCTCCCAAGGGCATGACCTAATAGCCGAAACTTGACGAATCGAATAAAACAGATAGTTGAAATATTGATTTAGTACTTATTTAGTGCAATATCAGCCCAAAATTAGGGCTTAGCAAAGGGGGATTAATATGAGTCGTGATGTCGTAGTCTTAAGTGCAGTTCGTTCCGCAATTGGCACCTTTAATGGCGCTCTCAGTAGTTTAGAGCCATCTGAGCTCGGCGGTATTGTGATGAAAGAGGCGGTTGCACGCTCAGGAGTTGATCCGGCTCTAATTAACTACGTTACTGTTGGAAATACTATCCCGACAGATAGTCGTTATGCCTATGTTGCTCGTGTAGCTTCTATTCAGGCAGGATTACCAATGGAATCCGTAGCGATGGCATTGAATCGTTTGTGCAGTTCAGGCTTGCAAGCAATTGTGACTACTGCGCAGCAAATTATGTTGGGTGATTGTGATTACGGTATTGGCGGTGGGGTAGAGGTAATGTCACGCGGCATGTATGGTTCACCAGCAATGCGCAGCGGTGCCCGTATGGGTGATACCAAGATGCTCGATTTGATGGTGGCCGTTTTAACTGACCCATTTGGCGTTGGTCATATGGGTGTTACCGCAGAAAACCTTGTAGAGAAATGGAAGCTCACCCGTGAAGAGCAAGATGCACTGGCAGTGGAATCACATCGCCGTGCAGCAAATGCCATTAAAGAGGGTCGCTTTAAGTCTCAGATCGTGCCAATCACGATTAAAACTCGCAAGGGTGAAATCGTGTTTGATACCGATGAGCATGTTAAGCCTGAAACCACTATGGAAACACTTGCCAAGATGAAGGCTGTGTTCAAAAAAGAAGGTGGCTCTGTTACTGCCGGTAATGCTTCTGGAATTAATGATGGCGCTGCGTTCTTTGTATTGGCTGATGCTGAAACTGCTAAGAAAGCTGGCCATAAGCCAATCGCTCGTTTGGTATCGTATGCAGTAGCTGGTGTGCCCAACCACATCATGGGTGAGGGCCCAATCCCAGCTACTAAACTTGCTCTAGAGCGCGCCGGTCTCAAGTTAGATCAAATCGACGTGATTGAATCTAACGAGGCTTTTGCTGCGCAAGCATTAGCTGTTACTAAAGGTTTGGGCTTAGATCCAGCCAAGACTAACGTGAATGGTGGTGCAATTGCTTTAGGACACCCAATTGGTTGTTCAGGTGCAGCGATTGCTACTAAAGCTATTCATGAGTTACATCGCGTTCAAGGTAAATATGCTTTGGTAACGATGTGTATAGGTGGCGGCCAAGGTATTGCTACTATCTTTGAGCGTCTATAAATATTTATATAAACGCATAATGATTACCTCCATCTCTTTGGGAAAAACTTAAGAGATTAGCAGTAAGGCAGCATCTAAGCCGACTCGGTCAAAAGCCGCGTCGGCTTTTTCTTTGACGACGGGCTTGGCTTGATAAGCAATACTGATACCCGAACCGTTCATCATGATGAGGTCATTTGCACCATCACCCATTGTGATCGCGTTAGCTTTAGTACATCCAAGACGGGCGCAAGCCTGATCTAGGTGAGCGGCCTTTGCTGCGCCATCGACAATATCGCCAAGTACTTGGCCAGTGAGCTTTCCATCAATGATTTCAAGAGTATTGGCTTGAGTTTGCTTAAAGCCCAATTGCTCACGTAGTTTTTCGGTAAAAAATGTGAAGCCACCTGAGACAAGGAGTGTGTAAATCCCTCGCTCATTAGCCCCAGCTAAAAGTTCTGCAGCGCCAGGATTAGGGCGCAAGCGTTCGCGGTAAACCGATTCCAAAGCATCGGCGTGTACGCCTTCTAAAAGGGCGACACGCCTTCTTAAACTCTCTTTAAAGTCTTTAATCTCACCGCGCATCGTGGCTTCGGTAATTTTTGCTACAGCAGATTTCTTTCCTGTGAAATCAGCAATCTCATCAATGCATTCAATATTAATGAGTGTGGAATCCATATCCATGGCTAACACGTGAATGTCTTGCGGTAACAGATCGGGCTTTATAAAGCACAGATCTGCATTAGCGCTGGCAGCTATAGCTCGCAGTTGTTCACGTTGGTTGACGTCTAAGTGAGAGCTAGATTCAAAGCGCTCGACATAATAACTTCCATTGCTGGTTTGGCCGCCGACAGTATGTAAGGAGGCACCAAATTTCAGCGCATGATCTTTTAATGAAAAGATTAGCTTCTCTGCGATCGGATCTCTAGATATCGTTACAAGGACTTGGTATTTGGCCATCACTTAATCATAATCGGATTATTAACTTACTTTGGCAGTGCTCAATACTGCAGAATCATTGAGGCGACGCAAGATATTTCGGATAGCGTCAAGGCGCTGCTCTAGCTTCTCAAATTCACGGTCTTTTTGGGGTAATACCTTGAGCTTATCTTGGCCATTGAGTTGGATATATTTTGATGACTGAATAAGCTGAATGATCTTCATAGGATCAATTGGTGGGTTTGGGATAAATTGTATTTGTATCGAAGCCGGAGTTGCGTCAATTTTCTTAATACCGAACCCAGTCATTTCCAGTCTCAGGCGATGAGTCTCATAAAATGACTTGGCTTGATCAGGTAAGTCACCAAAACGATCTACTAGTTCTTCGCGCAATCCCGTGAGCTCTGAAAAATCATTTGTTCCAGCAAAACGTTTGTAAAGAGATAAGCGCTCATGGACATCAGGGCAGTAATCTTCAGGAAATAAAGCAGGCACCCCGAGGTTGACGTCGGTGGTTGCTTGGAGCGGTGAAAGTAAGTCAGGCTCTTTTCCGCTACGCAGGGATTTGACTGCACGGTTGAGCATCTCGGTATACAGCTGAAAACCAATCTCATGGATTTCACCAGACTGTTTATCCCCCAGCACTTCTCCAGCGCCACGGATCTCTAAATCATGCATGGCCAAATAGAAGCCCGAGCCAAGCTCTTCCATAGCTTGAATGGCATTGAGACGCAACTGCGCTTGCTTGCTTAAGGCTTCCGGATCAGGAACCAGTAAATAGGCATAAGCCTGATGGTGAGAGCGACCCACACGACCACGTAATTGATGTAGTTGGGCTAAACCAAATTTATCAGCGCGATGCATGATGATGGTGTTAGCTGTTGGTACATCAATACCAGTTTCAATAATGGTGGTGCATAGCAAAATATTGGTACGTTGCGTTACAAACTCACGCATGACGGATTCCAGCTCACGTTCATGCATTTGTCCATGCGCCACACTAATACGAGCCTCAGGAATAAGTTCTTGTAATGCATGCTTACGATTCTGAATGGTTTCTACTTCATTATGTAAGAAGTAGACCTGCCCGCCACGTTTAATTTCTCGTAGGATGGCTTCACGAATGACGCCATCTCCCTCGCGCCTTACGAAGGTTTTAATGGCAAGACGCTTCTGTGGTGCTGTAGCAATGATCGAGAGCTCTCGAAGGCCCTCCATAGCCATGCCTAACGTTCTAGGGATAGGGGTAGCAGTCAGCGTTAGGATATCGACCTCAGCACGTAATGCTTTCAGAGCATCTTTTTGTCTAACACCAAAGCGATGCTCTTCATCAACAATCACCAAGCCTAGGTTAGCAAAATGAGTTTCTTTAGAAAGTAACTTATGCGTACCAATAATGATGTCGGCATCGCCTTTAGCAATGGCCTCTAAGGAGGTATTAATTTCTTTTGTGGTCTTAAAACGGGAAAGTTCAACTATACGTACTGGCCAATCTGCAAAGCGATCTTTCCAGGTGGCTACGTGTTGTTCTGCAAGAAGGGTGGTGGGAGCAAGAATAGCAACTTGCTTACCGCCCATCACAGCAACAAAGCTTGCTCGCAAAGCAACTTCTGTTTTTCCAAAGCCAACATCACCGCAAACTAGGCGATCCATCGGCGTACCGCTCGTCATATCGCCAATGACAGCTGCAATCGCATTGGCTTGGTCTGGAGTTTCTTCGAAGCCAAAGCTTTCTGCAAAAGCTGCGTAGTCATGCGCTGAAAATTCAAAAGCATGGCCCTTGCGAATAGCTCTAGCGGCGTACAGACTCAATAGTTCTGCAGCGGTATCTCGAATTTGTTGGGCTGCTTTACGTTTCGCCTTATCCCACTGACCTGAGCCTAGTTGATGCAGTGGCGCCGAGTCAGGGTCAGAGCCTGCATAGCGGGTGACCATTTGCAGCTGCTGAACAGGGACATATAAAGTCGCTTCACCCGCATATTGCAGGTGAAGAAATTCTTCAAAAATAGGGGCTTCTTTTGGCGGAGCTAGGTTTAGTAGCACCAAGCCTTGGTAGCGCCCAATACCATGTTCGGCATGTACTACAGGGTCGCCGATCTTGAGCTCAGAAAGATCCTTAAACAACATGTCAGGATCTGAACTCTCATTGGTTTTGCCTTTACGCCTCTGCCTTGCTGTTGTAGTGAACAGCTCGGCTTCTGTGATGACAAGCAGATTTTCTGCTGGCCATGAAAATCCATTGAAGAGCGGAGCGGTTACTAAGCCAAACAAAGAATCACTCTTTATAAACTCCGCAATACTTTCAAAGCCCTCTGGCTTAAGGGGGTAGAGCGGCTTGCCATCTTGCCCAGCAACCGAATTACTTTCATCAAAGAGTTGGCGTATCGATTCTTTACGTCCGGCGCTATCGCTGCAAACTAATACACGAACCTGTTCAGAAGCGACTACTTTACGAAGCAGGCTGATTGGGTCGGTATCTCGACGATGAACCGCAATATCGGGAACTGCGAGAAACTGACTCTTCTCTGCGGCGTCTTTTTCAAGTGTTAGTCGCGCATACGATTTAGAGGAAGTAAAAAATTCATCAACGTCCAGAAACAGTTCTTTTGGTTGAAGAATAGGACGATCAAGATCGTGCTTAAGAAATTCATAGCGAGAGAGTGTGTCTTTCCAGAAGCCTTTAATGGTTTCTTCTACATCGCCAATAGATACTAGCCAAACCGGGTCACCTGAGCGGGGGAAGTAATCAAAGAGATTGGATTGCTCTTCAAAAAAGAGGGGCAGGTAGGATTCAATGCCCGCACTAGGTATTCCTAAATTCGCATCTTTATAAATTGAGCAACGGGTGGGATCTCCCTCAAAGACCTCTCGCCACCGACCTCTAAAGGCAGTTCGCGATGCATCGTCAAATGGAAACTCATGCCCCGGGAGTAGGCGCACTTCCTTTACGGGGTAGAGGCTGCGTTGGGTATCAGGATCAAATGCCCGAATTTGTTCAATCTCATCGCCAAACAAATCGAGGCGGTAAGGCAGGCTAGAGCCCATAGGAAATAAATCAAACAAACCACCGCGAATACTGTATTCACCCGGGCGTATCACGGCACTCACTGGGTCGTAGCCTGCTTGCTGGAGCTGCAGCTTTAATGCAGCCTCATTCAGCTTGTCACCTTGTCTAAAGAAAAAAGTATGACCGGATAAAAAGTTCGGAGGCCCTAATCTTTGCAATGCAGTAGTAACCGGCACCAAAACAATGTCGCAACTGCCATTGAGTAATTCATAAAGCGTTGCAAGTCGCTCTGAGACTAAATCCTGATGAGGTGAAAAGTGGTCATAAGGGAGGATCTCCCAATCAGGGAGCAATCTCGTTTTAAGTTGTGGAGCAAACGCAGGAATTTCTTCCAGTAACCGTTGCGCTTCCTGGGCTTGAGCGCAGAAAATCACCATGACCGAAAACTGACTTCGATACCGTAAGGCGGTTTGAGCGATTAAAGCAGCATCGGCTGAGCCGACTAGCCCCGAAAAGGTAAAGCGCTGCCCAGCCCGGGGTGCGGGTATAGGGGGTACTAGATTTAATGCGTCAGACATCTGTGCTCATTATAGAATCAGGCATGGGTTCTGGAAAAGATTCGAATAGAAAATGTCATGCGCTTTTGCCAACAGCAGGTACAGGCTCGCGCCTAGGCGGAGAATTGCCTAAGCAGTTTCAGCAGCTAGCCGGAAGGCCCATGGTTTCTTATGCGCTTGAAGCCTTTAAGGCATCTCCACAGATTCAATCTATTTGGATTGGCGTGAGCCCTAGTTTTGTTGAAAACCCTATTTTGCGAAGTACTGCCAATATCGACGCAGATATGCATGTTGTTCCAACTGGCGGCCCAACACGACAGGAAACGGTCCGAAATACCTTGGCAGCAATGATGCAGTCCGGCATTCCTGAGGATGATTGGATATTGGTTCATGATGCAGCTCGGCCGGGAATCACTCCCACATTAATTAATAAGTTAATTGATTCAGTAAAAGAAACTCACGTTGGCGGCATATTAGCCGTGCCTTTAGCTGACACCCTAAAGCAGGCAGATCTAGATTCAGTTGTTGCAGGAAACATTCCGCACTCAGAGAGAACCATTCCACGCGAACATCTCTGGCAAGCTCAAACACCGCAAATGTTTGGATTAAAGCAATTACATGATGCACTTGAGAATGCAATCCGTCTTGAGGCAGATGTGACGGATGAGGCCAGTGCTATAGAGCTGACCGGCGCTAAACCTTTGTTGATTGAGGGGGCCGCGCGCAACTTCAAGGTGACCCATCCTGCAGATTGGGAATTAATGCAATTGCTTTTAACTTCGAGCGTTAATAAATGAGAGATCCAAAATGACCCAAAGCAATCCTCATATTCCACAGTTTCGTATTGGCCAGGGCTACGATGTTCACGCTTTAGTCGCTGATAGAAAGCTCATTTTGGGTGGTGTCCATGTGCCTTTTGATAAAGGCCTTTTAGGGCATTCTGATGCGGATGCTCTCCTTCATGCCTTAACCGATGCCTTGTTAGGCGCTGCTGGCTTGAATGATATTGGACAGTTATTTCCGGATACAGACCCTCAATTTAAGGGTATGGATAGTCGAATTTTGCTCAGAGCTGCCCTACAGAAGGTGCAGGCGGCAGGTTTTCAGATCGGTAATGTGGATGCCACCATTATTTGCCAGAAGCCTAAATTGGCGGATTTTTTGCCGGAAATGGTCCGCAATATTGCCGCTGATTTGGCTGTAACCCCCAGCCACGTCAATCTCAAGGCTAAGACCAATGAATCCTTGGGTCACTTAGGCAGGGGTGAGGGCATTGCCGTCCACGCGGTAGCTTTGCTCTACAAGGCCTAAAAGATTCTCTAAAACCCTGGGCATTGTAGAATTACGGTCTTTAGAGTGAAGTCTAGGCTTGGCAGTTTGCGGAAATTCGCGAGGATGGCGAAATTGGTAGACGCACCAGGTTTAGGTCCTGACGCCAGAAATGGTGTGGGGGTTCGAGTCCCCCTCCTCGCACCACAAGATTGCTACTTGGCTTGGACTTCACATTTCCAGATCTTCAATTAAGAGACGAGAATGGCTGTGCAGATAGAAAATTTAGGTTCACTAGACCGCAAAATGACTTTGGAATTCGCTCGTGCCGATTTGGCAAAAGCGCGTGAAGCCCGATTGGCAAAAGTAGGTAAGACCATGAAAATGGCAGGCTTTCGCCCAGGCAAAGTTCCAAAGAATCTCGTTGAAAAACAACATGGCATGCAGGTGGACTTTGAGCTTCAGTTTGATAAAGCGGCTGAACTTTTTTATGAGCAAGCACAAAAAGAAGGCGTTGCTTTAGCTGGACAACCACGTCTTGAGCCAAAGAGCGAAATTGATGCTGACAAAGTTGTTTTTGATGCATTCTTTGAAGTATTGCCAGAAGTAAAAATCGGCGACTTTAGTAAAGCAGAGGTTACTAAGTACGCAACAGATATCGGCGAAGCAGAAATTGATCGCGCTTTAGATGTATTGCGTAAACAGCAGGTCCATTACCATCCGCGTGGCGTGGCTAGTGCCCATGGTGATGGCGGCTCTAACACAGCAGCTCAAAACGGCGATCAAGTGGTTATCGACTTTGTTGGCAAGATTGATGGCGAGGAGTTTGCTGGCGGTAAAGCGGAAAACTTTGAATACGTATTAGGTGAAGGTCGCATGCTTCCTGAGTTCGAAGCGGCTACTTTAGGTCTTAAAGCTGGCGAGAGTAAATCTTTCCCTTTGAGCTTTCCAGCGGACTACCACGGTAAAGATGTCGCAGGCAAAACAGCTGAGTTCACAATTACTGTGAAGTCTGTTAACTGGCCACATTTACCTGTTGTTGATGATGCTTTTGCCTTATCTCTAGGTGTTACTGAAGGTGGCGTTGCCAAAATGCGTGCCGAAGTGAAAGAGAATTTAGATCGCGAAGTAAAGCGTCGTATCACTTCATTGATGAAAAATGAAGTGATGGATAAGCTCAATGATTTATGTGAGCTTGATGTTCCGAAATCATTAGTTGCCTCAGAGCAAGAGCGCCTAGTTGAAACTGCTCGTCAAGATTTGATGCAGCGCGGTGTTCCAAACGCCAAAGATGCTCCAATTCCTGCTGAGATTTTTGCAGAACAAGCTACTAAGCGCGTACGCCTTGGTTTGATCTTGAGTGAGTTAGTTAAGAAGCAAAACTTGGCTGCTACAGCTGATCAAATCAAAGCTGAAATTGATGAGCAGGCTGCCACTTACGAAGATCCAAAAGAAGTGGTTCGCTGGTTTTACAGCAATCCAAGTCGTTTGAAGGATATTGAAAATGTTGTGCTTGAAGACAATGTGATTCAGTACTTCACTTCTCAGGCTAAGGTAAGCGATAAGGCTGTAACCTTTGAAGAGCTCAGCAAGCTAAACTAAGTTAAACACTCAGTTAATAACCAAGTCATCCATTTACCCATAAGAGGTTTCAAAATGATCCACAATCATTCTCATTCTGAAAATATAGAACCAAAAGGCTTGGGCTTAGTGCCAATGGTGATTGAAACCTCTGGTAGAGGAGAGCGTGCTTATGACATCTATTCCAGACTGTTGCGTGAGCGTGTCGTCTTCTTGGTTGGCGAAGTAAATGATCAAACAGCTAATTTGGTGATTGCGCAGTTACTGTTTCTTGAGAGCGAAAATCCGGATAAAGAAATTTCTCTGTATATCAACTCACCAGGCGGTTCGGTTTCAGCAGGGCTAGCTATTTACGACACCATGCAATTTATCAAGCCCCATGTAAGCACTTTGTGCATGGGTATGGCTGCAAGTATGGGTGCATTTTTATTATGTGCAGGCGAGAAAGGCAAACGTTATGCCTTGCCAAACTCGCGAGTAATGATTCATCAGCCTTTGGGTGGCGCTCGTGGTCAAGCATCCGATATTGAGATTCAAGCCCGCGAGATTCTGTACTTGCGTGAGCGACTCAACAAAATTTTGGCTGATCGCACCGGTCAATCAATTGAAACCATTGCTAAAGATACCGATCGCGATAACTTCATGTCTGCAGACCAGGCACGTGATTATGGCTTAATCGACAAGGTTATTGAGAAGCGTCCTTAAATCGTTATAAACATATATTGAGCATATTTTGAGCGATACCAACACTTCTAATGCAACAGATAAAGTTCTGCATTGCTCCTTTTGCGGCAAGAGCCAGAATGAAGTTAAAAAACTCATTGCTGGACCATCAGTATTTATTTGTGATGAGTGTATTGATCTTTGTACTGACATTATTCAAGAAGAAATTGCTAAGCTTCCTAAGGAAGAGGGCGATGATTCTTTGCCAACACCTCATCAAATTCGTGAGAACCTAGATCAATATGTGATTGGTCAGAATCATGCAAAGAAAACCCTAGCAGTTGCTGTTTATAACCATTACAAGCGTTTGCAGTATTTGCCCAAGCCCAAAAAAGAGAAACTTGATAAAGATGGCAAGCCAGCAGAGGGCGCAGATAAAAAAGAATCTAAGCTTCCAGCTAAAGCAATGGTTGATGGTGTTGAATTGGCAAAGAGTAATATTCTCTTGATCGGCCCCACCGGTTCAGGCAAGACGCTATTGGCTCAGACCTTGGCTCGCATGTTGGATGTGCCTTTTGTTATGGCTGATGCAACCACACTCACTGAAGCGGGTTATGTTGGTGAAGATGTGGAAAATATTATTCAGAAGTTATTACAGGCGTGCGACTACAACGTAGAAAAAGCGCAACGTGGAATTGTTTACATTGATGAGATCGATAAGATTTCACGTAAGTCAGATAACCCATCTATTACTCGTGATGTATCCGGTGAGGGTGTTCAACAAGCCTTATTAAAGCTGGTTGAAGGCACGATGGCAGCCGTACCCCCTCAAGGTGGTCGTAAGCATCCAAATCAAGATTTCTTGCAAGTAGATACAACGAATATTTTGTTTATTTGTGGTGGCGCATTTGATGGCCTAGAAAAAGTGATTCAGCAACGTACCGCTAAAACAGGCATTGGCTTTAATGCAACCGTCCCCGGTAAAGATGATCGTGGTGTCAGTGACCTGTTGGTTGAAGTGGAGCCAGAGGACCTAATCAAGTTTGGCTTGATTCCAGAGTTGATTGGTCGATTGCCAGTTGTCGCAACATTGGCCCAGTTAGATGAAGAGGCTTTAATTCAGATTCTGACAGAGCCAAAAAATGCCTTAGTTAAGCAGTATCAAGCGCTCCTGAAGATGGAGGGTTCTGAACTAGAAGTTCGCCGTGAAGCGCTTTCATCCATAGCTAAAAAGGCTATTGCCCGTAAAACGGGTGCGCGTGGACTCAGATCTATTCTTGAAGGTTCATTGATGGATGTCATGTATGACTTGCCATCTTTAAAGAACGTGCAAAAGGTGGTTATAGACGAAAGCAGTATTGCCGACGGCGGAAAACCACTTTTGGTCTATAAACAAGATGTTGAACAGGCCGATTTAAGCAAAAAAGCCTAAATTCTTAGGGTTTTTGCTATTTTTGGGGCATATTTGCCCCTTTTTTGTCTTTTTACCCCTTGTTTTTCTCTAAAGCCTACCCATATAGGTAGTATGCTACTCATAAATAATGTCTCTATTTAGTGGTTGTTATTTTAATTGCCACTAACTAAGATTTTTGAGGTTTGATTACTTTGGAGGATTTGCCCTATGCCTGGCCACTTATTACTACCCTCTGAACCGATTCAACTACCTTTACTCCCATTGCGGGACGTAGTTGTATTTCCTCACATGGTGATTCCGCTGTTTGTGGGACGCCCAAAATCGATTAAAGCCCTAGAGGCTGCCATGGAAACAGGCAAGAATGTCCTTTTGGTTGCCCAAAAAACGGCTGCTAAGGATGAGCCCGTCATTGAGGACCTTTATGAGGTCGGCTGCATTGCAAATATCTTGCAGATGCTCAAATTACCCGATGGCACAGTAAAAGTGCTTGTTGAAGGTGTTCAGCGCGCAGAAGTTAGCCAAATTGAAGATAGCCTTGGTTACTTTAATTGCGAAGCAACGCCTACTGCTATCAATGCAATTGATGCTCATGAAACAGAAGCCTTACGTCGTGCAATCATGGCGCAGTTTGATCAATACGTAAAACTCAATAAAAAAGTTCCACAGGAAATTCTATCTTCACTCGGTGGTATTGATGACCCAAGCCGCTTGGCCGATACCATCTGCGCGCACTTGCCTGTAAAGCTTGAGCAGAAACAGCGTCTACTCGAAATGATGGATGTGGTGCAACGCCTGGAGAGTTTGCTTGCGGATCTTGAAAGCGAGATCGATATTCTGCAAGTGGAGAAGCGCATTCGTGGACGCGTTAAGCGTCAAATGGAAAAGAGTCAGCGTGAGTACTACCTAAACGAACAGGTAAAAGCAATTCAGAAAGAATTGGGTGAGGGCGAAGAAGGTGCTGATCTAGAAGAGCTAGAGAAGCGCATCAAAGCTGCGCGCATGCCTAAGGAGGCGTTAAAGAAAGCAGAATCTGAGCTTAAGAAACTCAAATTGATGTCACCTATGTCTGCAGAGGCTACGGTCATCCGAAACTTTATCGATACGCTAGTTAATCTTCCCTGGAAGAAGAAAACCAAGATCAACAATGACCTTACCAATGCTGAAAAAGTATTAGATGAAGATCACTATGGCTTAGATAAAGTCAAAGAACGTATTTTGGAGTACCTCGCAGTCCAACAACGTGTTGATCGTGTCAAGGCCCCCATTCTTTGTTTGGTAGGCCCTCCCGGTGTTGGTAAGACATCTCTTGGGCAATCTATTGCACGTGCAACCAATAGAAAATTTGTACGCATGGCCTTAGGTGGTGTGCGTGACGAGTCTGAGATTCGTGGTCACCGTCGCACCTATATCGGTTCGATGCCTGGCAAGATTTTAAGCAGCCTTACTAAAGTCGGTGTCCGCAACCCTTTGTTCCTCTTGGACGAGGTAGATAAGATGGGTATGGATTTCCGTGGAGATCCAGCCAGTGCCTTGTTGGAGGTTTTAGATCCAGAGCAAAACCATACTTTCCAAGATCACTATGTTGAAGTGGACTTCGATCTATCAGACGTGATGTTTGTGGCCACCTCGAATTCCTTGAATATTCCTGGTCCATTACTAGATCGTCTTGAGATTATTCGCTTGGCTGGTTACACAGAAGATGAAAAGACCAGTATTGCCGTGAATTACTTGATTCCAAAACAAATCAAAAATAATGGTCTAAAAAAAGACGAACTCAAGATTGAAGACAGTGCTGTGCGCAATATGATTCGTTATTACACGCGCGAAGCCGGTGTTCGTTCTTTAGAGCGTGAAATCAGCAAAATTTGCCGTAAGGTAGTCAAACTCTTGCTTTTAAAGAAGGAGGCTGCGCCCGTAGTTGTGAATGCAGATAACTTAGAGAAATTCCTATCAGTACGTATGTACGATTTTGGTTTAGCAGGTAAAGAAAACCAAGTTGGTCAAGTGACTGGTTTGGCATGGACCGAAGTTGGCGGTGATTTGCTCACTATCGAGGCTGCTGTTATGCCAGGCAAGGGTGTGATTACGCGCACAGGCTCTATTGGTGATGTAATGAAGGAGTCAGTCGAGGCTGCGCGTACTGTAGTTCGCTCAAGATCTAAGCGGCTTGGCATTACCGATGAAGCTTTTGAGAAGAAGGATATTCATATTCACTTCCCTGACGGAGCAACCCCAAAGGATGGCCCATCAGCTGGTATTGCAATTACAACAGCCTTGGTGTCTGTCTTTACAGGCATACCAATTCGCTCAGACGTTGCTATGACTGGTGAAATTACTTTACGTGGCGAAGTTCTTCCGATCGGCGGGTTAAAAGAAAAGCTTTTAGCTGCTCATCGTGGCGGCATTAAGCTGGCATTAATTCCGGAAGAGAACGTTAAGGATTTGATCGATATTCCAGATAATGTTAAAAATGCTATTGAGATCATCCCGGTTCGCTGGATTGATAAGGTTCTAGAATTAGCACTAGAGCGCATGCCAGAAGCATTGCCTGATCCAAGCCCTGAAGAGTTGGCTAAAAAGGCCGCCGAAGCCAGCAAGGTAAGTGAAAAGGGTGCGGCAGCAGACGTTCTTAAGCACTGAAAATAGGGCGATTTTCCGCTAAATGAACCTCGTCAATTGAGGATGGTTTAGCGGAAAACCCACCCGAAATCCACGCTTGGGTTACAATCTCACCTGTAATATTTTGGGGCGCTTAGCTCAGTTGGTAGAGCGTCTGCCTTACACGCAGAATGTCGGGAGTTCGAGCCTCTCAGCGCCCACCAAATTATTACCTTCAGTACTTTCTTGGCCGACTCAGGCATTTCAATACCCATCTGCTACACCCCTAGTACACTCGTGGTATTGATATTTTTAACTAGCGACCTTTTACATGTTTGATACCGTCCGTAAGCACCAACGAATTTTGCAGTTTGTTTTAATGCTTTTGATCGTCCCGTCTTTTGCATTTTTTGGAATTTCAAGCTATTCCAGTTTTTTAGATAAAGAGACTGATCTTGTCAAAATTAATGGCAAGCCGATCACCGCTCAAGAAGTTGACTCGGCTGCGAAACGTCAAGCAGAACGTGTTGGTGGAAACGCACAAATTGCCCAAAGTCTTCAATTTAGACAGGCAATCTTGAATGAGTTATTGCAACAACGCATCCTAGGATTTGCGGTAAACAATCTCCATTTGCAGGTTGGCAAAGAAGCCCTTATCAAAAGCTTGCAAAATATTCCACAAATTCGTGCTCTCTATAAACAAGACGGAAGTTTTGATGATGCTCGATTTAAACAATTGTTAGCTAGTAACGGATTAAATGAAGAGCAGTTTTATGCAAGCCAGGCATTTGATTTGAAGATAAGCCAGCTTGTTAACTCCGTCGCCCGTACTGAAATTGCTAGCCCAAAATTATCTGAAATCGTATCAACCCTGTATGAGACTGAGCGTCAAGTTCAGGCCTTATCATTTGATGCGAAAGATTACTTGTCTAAGGTAAACCCATCGCAAGAAGAGCTTCAGGCTTTTTATAACGCAAATGCCAAACTCTTTGAAAGTCCAGAGTACGTTGACGTTGAGTACATCGTTCTCAAGGCTGATCCAAGGGATGACGCTAAGGTATTTAGTGAAAAAGCCGATCAATTTGCCAATATGACATATGACCAGTCAGATAGCCTTAAGCCGGCTGCAGATAAATTAAAGCTTGCCGTCCAAACTCAGAAGGGCGTCACTCGCTCTGGCGCAACAGGCGTTGCAAAAGATCATCCATTGGCCAACCCTAAGGTGATCCAATCTTTATTTGGCGACGAAGCTGTTAAGAACAAGCGCAATATTGAAGCAGTACAAACATCCCCTGGTGTTTTTATTTCGGCACGTGTTATCACTTTCCACCCAGCACAAACTTTGCCATTTAAAGATGTAGCGGCAGAAGTGAAACGCCAAGTGAGTCAGCGCATGGCAGAAAAACTTGCCGTAAGCGCTGCTGCTGATCGCTATGCCGCATTAGAAAAGGATCCTAAAAGCGCAACTGGATTTGCAAGCCCTATTTGGGTTTCTCGCAATAAACCTGGTAATTTAGTAGGTGGGGCGCTAGATGATGTGATGTCTGCTAACCCTGATAAATTTCCTGCATTTATTTCAGTACAAAATCCTGGCGTTGGCACTATCTTGTATCGCGTTGATCAAGTGCGCCAACCTGCCGGTGTTGATGCAAAGGTGCATAAAGCACAAGCTCAACAGATTCAAGCTTTAGCTGCTCAGTCTGAATTTGCTGGTTTTATGGCTTATTGGCGTGATGTAGCAGGGGTTAAGGTAATCAATCCACTTAAGCCGCCATCATCTGGTTCGGGCAGCTAAGTTATTTACTTTTAAATATTGACTGATATGGGGCCATAGCGCCCCATACGTTTTTATAAAGAATTGTTTGTGCTTTTTCGTTGGGATGCATGCGATCCGCCTGAAACAGGGTTGGGTCAGAGGCTACACCCTGTAAAAAGAAGGGTAGCAGCTGAACTTTCTCCTGTTGAGCTAGCTCTGGAAATAAATTCTGAAATTGCTTTGTATAGGCTTGCCCATAGTTTGGTGGAATCTGCATACCAAACAAGAGTACTTTTGCTCCAGATTTTTTACTCAATTGAATCATCTTACGTAAATTATTCTCCGATTCTTGAATGGAGAGTCCGCGCAACGCATCGTTTGCGCCAAGCTCCAAAAGTACAATACCCGGCTTCTTTTGCTCTAATAATTTTGGCAATCTTGATAGGCCGCCTGAACTGGTTTCACCGCTAATACTGGCATTAAAAATAGTCCAAGGACTAGATTCTTTATGTAGCTGAGCCCCTAGCAGCCTTACCCAGCCTGTTCCACGCGCTAAGCCGTACTCTGCCGATAGGCTATCGCCTAAGACCAAAATAGTAGGGTTCGTTTGGGCTTGTGTGCCAAAGGGAATAAACAGGCAAAATAGAGCAGCTGCCAGTGTTATGGCCCTTAGTTTTTTATTCAAGAAGCTCAACCAAACAATTTGATTCATTTATGAGTGTTCCGGAAAATGTCCTTAGTGCGATACATCTAGGTAAACAAGTTTTATCTAGCGATGGATTGTTAACTATTTTGCACGACATTAGCTTTGATGTCTGCGGGGGTGAAAGTGTTGCTATAACCGGCGCATCTGGTTCTGGGAAAAGCACCCTGCTTGGACTATTGGCTGGCTTAGATACTCCGACCAGTGGGCATGTCGAATTGGCTAATCAAAACCTGAATCTGTTAGATGAGGACGGTCGGGCCAAATTACGGGGTCAAAAAGTAGGCTTTGTTTTTCAATCCTTTCAATTGTTGCCTCATTTAACGGCACTTGAAAACGTCATGCTCCCAGCCGAGCTAAATGGTCTTAAGATGGCCAAAGAAAATGCCCGGATGTGTCTTGAGCAAGTGGGTTTGGGTGAACGTGCCAACCATTTCCCCAAAACCCTTTCTGGTGGAGAGCAGCAACGGGTAGCCTTGGCCAGAGCTTTCATCATGAAGCCTGCCATCCTTTTTGCGGATGAGCCTACTGGTAGCCTGGATGAGGTCAGTGGAAACCGGGTTATTGAGCTCCTTTTTGAGCTAAATCGAGCCAACCATTCAACTCTAGTTTTGGTGACCCATGACCAGGCCTTGGCTGATCGGTGCCAGCGGCAATTACACCTTCAGGGCGGGCGCTTGCTGTAGGCAAAACCTTATAATCTAGGGATGTCTTTTTTCCACTTTTTGCCCGGCGCTGATGCGCTTTCCCCCTTCCGCCAACAGCGACTTTTAGCTTCATTGGCAGTGCAAGGGGTTGATCTTGAGTCCATCGAAGCTCAGTACCTTCATTTCATTTGGTCGACGGCTGAACTTAGTCCCAAAAACCAAGAGGTCATGGCAAGCTTATTGACCTATGGCCAGCCATTTAATTCCAAAATTAATCCCGGTAAATCTTGGTTTGGAAATAGCAAGGCAGATAACCAAGGTGCGATTGTTACCCCACGATTTGGAACGGTTTCTCCTTGGGCTAGTAAAGCAACTGATATTGCCCGTCAATGCGGACTGGATGTTTTGCGTCTCGAGCGTGGAGTTCAGTTTGCATGGAAGAGTAAAAAAGCACTAACTCCAGAACAAACACAATTAGTGCTTGCTGCTGTACATGACAGAATGACCGAAGCGGTTATTGATTCAACCGATGATGCCAATAACTTATATCAATCATTGGAAGATAAGCCTTTAGTGCGAATCCCTGTAATGACAGAAGGTAGGGCGGCTCTTGATAAAGCCAACCAAGATTTAGGCCTAGCCCTGTCTGACGATGAAGTAGCTTATCTCGCTGAAAGTTTTACGCGTCTAGATCGAAACCCATCAGACGTTGAATTAATTATGTTTGCGCAGGCAAACAGCGAGCATTGTCGCCATAAGATTTTTAATTCCAGCTGGACAATTGATGGTGATGATCAAGAGCGTTCTCTATTCTCCATGATCCGCAATACTCATCAATTGCAACCGCATGGAACGATTGTTGCTTACTCAGATAACTCTGCAGTCATGGTTGGTTGCGAAGCGGAAACTTGGGCACCTCAGGGTGACAATCATCGCTATGAAAAAGATACACGCTTAGTTCACACCTTAATGAAGGTGGAGACGCATAATCACCCAACTGCTATTGCGCCATTTCCTGGGGCATCTACAGGCGCTGGTGGTGAGATTCGTGATGAGGGTGCCACCGGTATTGGCGGTCGCCCTAAGGCAGGTCTAACTGGCTTCTCTGTTTCTAATCTTAATATCCCTGGTACAGACCTTCCATGGGAGACTGATAAATACGGTAAGCCTGAGCGTATCGCAACACCTTTGCAAATCATGATTGATGGTCCGCTCGGCGGTGCTGCATTTAATAATGAATTTGGCCGTCCAATCTTAGGCGGATACTTCCGCGTCTTTGAGCAAACCCTAGATGGCACGCGTCGTGGCTATCATAAGCCCATCATGATCGCTGGTGGTATCGGCAGCATTGATTCGATCCACACTGATAAAAAAGCAATACAAGCAGGTCATTTATTAATTCAGCTAGGTGGCCCTGGTATGCGCATTGGCATGGGTGGTGCGACTGGAAGCTCTGTAGCAACCGGAACCAATACAGCCGATCTTGATTTTGACTCTGTCCAACGTGGCAACCCAGAAATGGAGCGCCGCGCTCAAGAAGTGATTAATGCATGTCGCGCCTTAGGCGATAACAACCCAATCGTCTCCATTCATGATGTTGGTGCAGGTGGTTTATCCAATGCATTCCCTGAGTTAGCGGATGGTGCTGGTTTAGGAGCTTCATTTAAGCTTCGTAGCGTGCCGCTTGAAGAGAGCGGTATGAGTCCTGCAGAAATTTGGTGCAATGAATCTCAAGAGCGTTATGTATTAGCAATCGATAAAAAGGATTTGGATTTATTTAAATCGTTTTGCGAACGTGAGCGTTGCCCATTTGCAGTGGTTGGCGAAGCAACAGCAGAGCGTCAATTGCAATTAAGCGACTCTAAGCAGGTCCCCAATGCTGATGAAGTCTTACCAATTGATATGCCGATGGAAGTGCTGTTGGGTAAGCCTCCTAAAATGCATCGCAATGTCATGAGAGTGGCTCAGGAATTTAAAGAGTTAGATGTTACAGATGCTGATTTAGCGCAATCGATTGCCTGGGTATTGCAACAGCCTACTGTAGCAAGCAAATCATTCCTAATCACGATCGGCGATAGAACTGTTGGCGGTTTAAATGCACGTGACCAATTTGTTGGGCCATGGCAAGTCCCCGTAGCTGACTGCGCAGTCACGATGATGGATTACAAAGGCTATCGCGGTGAAGCTATGTCTATGGGTGAAAGAACTCCGTTAGCAGTAATTGATGCACCTGCGGCCGCGCGCATGGCAGTTGGTGAGGCTATTACTAATCTATTGGCTGCTGATATCGCGAGCCTTGATAGCGTAAAACTCTCTGCTAACTGGATGGCAGCATGCGGTGCGCCTGGTGAAGATGCCAAGTTATACGACTCTGTAAAGGCTGTTGGCATGGAATTGTGCCCAGCGCTTGGCATTTCTATTCCGGTAGGTAAAGATTCACTGTCTATGTCGACTACATGGAAAGATCACGGAGAAGATAAAAAAGTAGTAGCTCCAGTTTCCTTAATTATTTCTGCCTTTGCATCAGTACTTGATGCACGAAAAACGTTAACGCCACTTCTTCAATTAAAAGGTAAAGACGGATCTCCTCAAGAAACCGAATTGATTTTGATTGATTTGGGTCGCGGCAAAAATCGTATGGCTGGTAGTATCTTGGCCCAAGTTTTGGATCAATCAGGAAAAATTGCACCAGACCTTAATCATCCAGAAGATCTAAAGGCGATGGCTGAGGCCATTATTGAGCTTCGCAAGCAAGATAAGCTATTGGCATACCATGACCGTTCGGACGGCGGCTTGCTGGCTTGCGTTGCAGAGATGTCATTTGCTTCGCATTGCGGCATTTCTCTCAATGTGGATATGATTGCGATGGATGCAGGGCAAGAGCCAGATTATGGCGATGCCAAAAATTGGGCGCAGCAAGTTTCAGGTCGTCGCCACGAACAAACGATGCGAGCATTATTTAATGAAGAGCTTGGCGCCGTTATTCAGGTTCGAAAAGAAGATCGTGATGCTGTCTTTGCCGTATTGAGAAAATTAGGTTTAAGTGCATTTAGTCATGTCATTGGCAAACCGAATACCAATGGTCGAATAGAAATTTGGCGTGACGCCAAAAACATTTTTGCTGAGCCTCGTGAAGTTCTGCAGAAAATATGGACTAACACTAGCTATCAAATTGCACGCTTGCGTGACAACCCCGCCTGTGCAGATAGTGAATTTGCACTCTTAGAGAATATTTCTGATCCAGGCATGAGTCCAAAGCTCACATTTGATGTGGCTGAAGATATTGCAGCGCCTTACATCGCCATGAATGCTCGACCAAAAGTTGCCATTTTGCGAGAGCAGGGCGTTAATTCTCATGTGGAAATGGCTTATTCAGTTAACTGGGCTGGATTTGATAGTTATGACGTGCATATGTCTGATTTGCTCAGTGGGAAAGCCAAGTTAGATGATTTCAGAGGGCTAATTGCCTGCGGCGGTTTTAGTTATGGTGATGTTCTGGGAGCTGGTGAAGGCTGGGCCAAAACGATTCTCTTTAATCAACAACTGCGTGATCAGTTTTCCGCATTCTTTAATCGCCAAGATAGTTTTGCATTAGGCGTATGCAATGGATGCCAAATGATGAGCAATCTCTCAGGGATTATTCCTGGCGCTGAAGCTTGGCCTAAATTTACCCGTAATCAATCAGAGCAATACGAAGCACGTTTAGTTATGGCCGAAGTAATGGCTTCACCATCCATATTCACGCAAGGCATGGAAGGCAGTCAGATTCCTATTGCGATTGCGCACGGTGAAGGATTTGCCAATTTCAGTCAGCAAGGCAATTTAGAGCAGATTCAAAAGCAGGGCTTAGCTGCATTCCGTTTTGTTGATCATCAAGGCAATGCCACCGAAACCTATCCAATGAATCCAAATGGATCTCCTAGTGGCTTAACTGGTGTTACTACTCCGGACGGTCGTTTTATGGTCATGATGCCGCACCCTGAGCGTGTTTTTAGGGCTGCGCAGATGAGTTGGTGCCCTCCTGAATGGCTCGATACACCAGATGGCGCTAGCCCATGGTTACGTCTATTCAGAAATGCCCGTCGTTGGGCGAATTAAGTTGGTAGATCAGCAATTAATGGAGCCCGTCACTTTTTCGGAGAGTGGTGGTGTTCGCTACTTGCATTTCGGTACTGAATCGATTCAGGGTGCGATGCGCTTGCGTGATCCCGAAGAGATTTATCTTGAGTACAACCAGCAAATGATGGCGTGGCTACTTTTTCTAGAGACTAGGCCTGGGATGAGGATTGCACAACTTGGACTAGGAACTGGCGCCTTAACTAAATTTCAGCATCGCTATTGTCCAGCGGTTAAAACCACTGTTGTCGAATTCAATCCTGCTGTAATCGTTTCTGCGAGATCGATGTTTTTTACGCCCAATGATGATCGTAGACTTGAAACACTGCAAACAGATGCCAAACTTTTCGTTCATAACAAAAAATACACAGAACATTTTGATGCAGTACAGGTGGATTTGTATGATGCAATCTGTGACGGACCTTCAGCTAGCTCCTTAGACTTTTATAAAGGTTGCTACAACATTCTCAAAGGTCCGGGAGTAATGACGGTTAATCTTTTTTCAAGGCATAAAAGCTTTGACATAAACCTCAAGAACATCTGTGAGGCTTTTGACAACAGAGTGCTCTTGTTTCCAGAATCCCATGATTGCAATGTCGTGGCAATCGCATTTAAAGGGCCTAAACTCGAGGCAGAATGGAAGGACGTATCTAGGCGTGCAAAGCTCATTCTTGAGAAGACAGGATTGCCAACCAACAAATGGGTTTCCGGCATTAGTCGCGAGAATGCAAGGCAAGAATTAAAACTTTCTATATAAATAAACCTTGGGCAATAAAAAAGGCGATCGTTTGATCGCCTTTTTTATTTCTCAGCCTCCTTAGAGACTGAGGGATGTGCCCAATTAAACCGTTACAGTATCTGCAACATCACTAAATGACTTGAGCTTATCAAAACTCATGTATTTATAAACATCACCAGCTTTGGCATCCAGCGCCTTCACTTGCTCTAAGTACTCAGCGGGAGTAGGTAGGCGACCTAGAAGGGCTGCAACAGATGCCAATTCAGCAGAAGCCAAATACACACGAGTATCAATACCCAAGCGATTAGGGAAGTTGCGCGTAGAAGTTGAAACGGCTGTTGATCCTTTGCGGATTTGAGCTTGGTTACCCATGCATAGTGAGCAGCCAGGGCTCTCCATGCGCGCACCAGCAGCACCCAACATACCGTAGTAACCTTCTTCCATCAAAACCATGGCATCCATTTTGGTAGGAGGTGCTACCCATAAGCGGGTTGGCATATCTTTCTTGCCCTGCAAAACCTGACCAGCTGCACGGAAGTGGCCGATGTTAGTCATGCATGAGCCAATAAATACTTCATCAATCTTGTCGCCAGCTACTTCAGACAATATCTTGACGTCATCTGGATCGTTAGGGCATGCAAGGATAGGTTCTTTGATTTCATCAATGTTAATTTCGATGATCTCTGCATAGTCAGCATTTGCATCCGCTTTGAGAAGTTGTGGATTAGCAATCCACGCTTCCATTGCTTTAATACGGCGACCAAGAGTACGCTTATCTTCATAACCGTTAGCAATCATCCATTTCATCAATGTAATGTTTGATGTCATGTACTCGATGATTGGCTCTTTGTTCAGGTGTACTGTGCAACCACCAGCAGAACGCTCAGCAGAAGCATCAGACAATTCAAATGCCTGCTCAACCTTGAGATCAGGTAAGCCTTCAATTTCTAGAATGCGGCCAGAGAAAATATTCTTTTTACCTTGCTTTTCAACTGTGAGCAAACCTTTCTTAATTGCATATAAAGGAATTGCATTTACTAGATCACGCAAAGTAATACCAGGCTGCATCTTGCCTTTGAAGCGAACCAATACTGACTCAGGCATATCCAATGGCATTACACCAGTGGCGGCAGCAAAAGCTACCAAGCCTGAACCTGCAGGGAAGGAGATGCCGATTGGGAAGCGTGTATGACTGTCACCACCAGTTCCACAGGTATCTGGAAGGAGCAAGCGGTTCAACCAGCTATGGATCACGCCGTCACCTGGACGCAGGGCAACCCCACCACGATTGGTCATGAAAGGTGGCAGTTCATGTTGAGTGCGAATATCTACTGGTTTTGGATAAGCTGAGGTGTGGCAGAAGGACTGCATGACAAGATCAGAAGAGAAGCCAAGGCAAGCCAAATCTTTTAGCTCATCACGGGTCATCGGACCTGTGGTGTCTTGTGAGCCAACTGTAGTCATGTGTGGCTCACAATAAGTACCAGGGCGAACACCTTGACCTTCAGGCAAGCCGCATGCGCGACCAACCATTTTCTGTGCCAAGCTAAAGCCCTTTTTACTATCCACGGGATTAACAGGTAAACGGAACTCAGTAGAGGCAGGCAATCCAAGTGCAGCACGCGCTTTAGCAGTCAATCCGCGGCCAATAATCAAAGGAATACGGCCACCAGCACGAACTTCATCCAAAATCACTGGGGATTTCAATGTAAAGCTCGTGATCTCGCTACCATTTTTAAATACTTTGCCTTCGTATGGACGAAGCTCAATCTCGTCTCCCATGTTCATTTGGGAGACATCTAATTCAATTGGTAGCGCTCCTGAATCTTCCATAGTATTAAAGAAGATTGGGGCAATATTAGTGCCTAAGCACACACCACCATAACGCTTGTTTGGAACAAATGGAATGTCTTGGCCCGTCCACCAAAGAACGGAGTTGGTAGCGGATTTACGTGAGGAACCTGTCCCAACTACGTCTCCAACATAAGCAATTTGATTGCCTTTTTTCTGGAGGGCGGCGATTTGTTTCATTGGTCCGCGAACACCGGTCTCATCAGGCTCAATACCAGGACGTGGATTCTTCAACATGATCGTTGCATGCAATGGAATATCAGGACGACTCCATGCATCTGGTGCAGGGGAGAGGTCATCGGTATTGGTTTCACCAGTTACTTTGAAAACAGTGAGTTTCATACTTTCTGGTACTGCAGGGCGGCTAGTAAACCACTCAGCATTTGCCCAACTTTCCATTACTGCTTTAGCGTTTGCATTACCTTTTTCAGCAAGCTCTTGAACATCGTTAAAGTAGTCAAACATCAAGAGTGTTTTTTTGAGCGCTTCAGCTGCTGCTGCGCCACATTCCGCATCAGCAAGCATTTCTACTAAAGGCTTAATGTTGTAGCCACCGAGCATCGTGCCCAACAATTCGGTAGCGCGTACACGGGAAATTAATGGAGATTTATCTGTGCCTTTAGCAACAGCATCTAAAAATTCAGCTTTTACTTTGGCTGCTTCATCTACGCCAGCAGGAACGCGGTTGGTAATTAATTCAACGAGCTCAGCTTCTTTGCCAGCAGGCGGATTTTTGAGTAATTTCACCAAATCAGCAGTTTGATCTTTGGTTAGAGTAAGGGCTGGAATTCCAAGGGCTGCACGTTCGGCAACTTGGGCGTTATAGGCTTCTAACATTGTGTTTCCTATGAGGTAAAAGTGGTCAATAGAAAGGCCAAAAGGGTATTTTCTCCCGATTGATGAAATTATAGTTGCTTATTTAAGTCTTATATAAGAGTTTAAAGCCCTAATTTGGCTCAAAAATGGGCTATTAATGGAAATATTAGGGTTTTTACGCAATTCAGCACATGATTTGTACATCAGGCGCAGCCAAACCTGGCCACTTACAAGGTTTGCTCATCCTTCATTGCCCACACTAAGGCGACTACCCAGCCAATAAGGGACCAGCCCAAAAAGAGATTTAGGGCAAATATAGCCCCGGAATTAGCTCTTTTCTTGTTAAAAGCGATCGCAAAAGGTAGGAAATAGAAGAGGGATAGAAGGGTGAGGAGCACTGCAAATATAAGGCGCATATGGTCTAAATTAGCTCAGATGAATGGAGGTTCTTGTCATATTACCGAATTTGAATTTAATAGCCTATGTTCCTCTGTCGTTATAATTACTTTTTCCAACAGAGCTTAAGCGATGACCAAATACGTTTTTGTCACTGGTGGTGTGGTTTCTTCTTTAGGGAAAGGAATCGCAGCTGCCTCGCTTGCCGCGATTCTCGAATCCCGCGGCCTGAAAGTCACCCTCCTAAAATTAGACCCTTATATCAACGTTGACCCGGGCACCATGAGTCCGCTCCAGCACGGTGAGGTTTTTGTTACCGAAGATGGCGCAGAAACTGATTTGGACTTAGGTCACTATGAGCGCTTCGTTTCGGCGAAAATGCGTAAAAGCAATAACTTCACTACTGGCCAGATTTACGAGTCAGTGATTAGTAAAGAACGTCGTGGCGAATATCTTGGCAAAACAGTTCAAGTTATTCCACATATCACTAACGAGATCCAGGCTTTTGTAGAGCGTGGCGCTAAAGCGAGTCATGATGGTAAAGCTGATGTTGCCATTTGCGAAATCGGCGGCACAGTTGGTGATATCGAATCACTCCCGTTTCTAGAGGCTGCAAGACAGATGAGTCTGCGCTTGCCAATGCATGATTGTGCCTTTGTTCATTTGACTCTCGTACCCTATATCAATAGCGCTGGCGAGTTAAAAACAAAGCCTACTCAACATTCAGTGCAAAAGCTTCGCGAGATTGGCATCATGCCAACCGTATTACTTTGCCGTGCTGACCGCCCCATTCCAGAAGATGAGAGAGCGAAGATTTCTCTTTTCTCAAATGTCCGTGAAGAAGCAGTTATTTCTGTATGGGATGTGGACACAATCTACAAGATTCCTGAGATGCTTCATGCACAGGGCATGGACGATTTAATTTGTCGTGAACTAGACCTTAAAGCTAAACCAGCAGATTTATCTGTATGGGCTAATTTAGTTTATGAAATGGCAAACCCACAACATGAAGTGACCATCGGTATGGTCGGGAAGTATGTTGAGTTAACCGAGTCCTACAAGTCACTTATTGAGGCATTGCGTCACGCTGGCATTCATACGCACACACGCGTCAATATTAATTACATTGACTCCGAAGTCATTGAAAAAGATGGCGTAGATTGTTTGCAAAACTTAGATGCTATTTTGGTTCCTGGTGGCTTTGGTAAGCGCGGAACAGAAGGCAAGATTGCCGCCATTCGCTATGCTCGCGAGAACAACGTTCCTTATTTAGGAATTTGTTTGGGTATGCAATTGGCTGTAATTGAATTTGCGCGTCATGTAGCCAATCTTACAAAAGCAAATAGCACTGAATTTGATCCGCAGTCTGAGCAACCTGTTGTGGCGCTCATTACTGAGTGGCTCGACAGAGAAGGCAACGTTGAAAAACGTACAAATGATTCCGATTTAGGTGGAACAATGCGCCTTGGCTCTCAACGTTGTCCGGTTAAGGCGGGTACATTGGCTCACCGCATCTATGGCGCTGAAGTAAATGAGCGTCATCGTCATCGTTATGAAGTTAACAACACTTACGTGCCACAACTAGAGCAATCCGGCTTAATTATCTCTGCCAGAACTCCTAATGAAGAGTTGCCAGAAATGATGGAGTTACCGGCTTCAATTCATCCTTGGTTCTTTGGTGTGCAATTTCACCCGGAGTTCACTTCAACACCACGTGATGGCCATCCCTTGTTCTCCGCGTTTATTAGCGCTGCACTTGAGCATCAACATGCTGCTGAGAAGCGGGCTGCATAAAGGAAGAGCATGAGCACATTTAAATTATGTGGTTTTGATGTTGGTTTAGATCAACGGTTCTTCTTGATTGCAGGCCCTTGTGTTATTGAATCAGAGCAGTCTGCTATTGATATCGCTGGCCAGTTAAAAGAAATTACTTCTGCTTTAAAGATTCCATTTATCTACAAGTCTTCATTTGATAAAGCCAATCGTTCTTCAGGTACCTCTTTTCGCGGTCTTGGAATGGATAAAGGCTTAGAGATTTTGGCTAAAGTCAAAAAGCAAGTTGATGTTCCGGTATTGACCGACGTTCACGATATCAGTGAAATCACTGCCGTCGCTAGCGTCGTGGATGTATTGCAGACCCCAGCATTTTTATGCAGACAGACTGATTTCATTCGAGCCTGTGCGCAAAGTGGTAAGCCTGTGAACTTTAAAAAAGGCCAGTTTCTTTCTCCGCATGAAATGCTTAACGTGATTGATAAAGCACGTGCAGCCGCTGCCGAAAATAATCTCGCCGATCAATTTATGGTTTGTGAACGCGGCGCATCATTTGGCTATAACAACTTAGTTTCGGACATGCGCAGCTTGGCAATTTTGCGTGAGTCAAAAGCCCCAGTCGTTTTTGATGCGACCCATTCTGTTCAGCTGCCAGGCGGACAAGGTAACTCCAGTGGCGGTCAACGTGAATTCGTCCCCGTTTTAGCTCGGGCTGCTGTAGCAGTAGGAATCAGCGGCCTCTTTATGGAAACCCATCCAGACCCAGCAAAAGCTTTATCTGATGGCCCTAATGCTGTTCCTTTAGATCGTATGAAGGAACTGCTTGAGTCATTGGTTGCCATAGATAGCGTTGTTAAGTCGACTGGTTCATTTTTAGAAGATAGTTTCAAGTTGCTTTAAGAAAACCAGTTAAACCCATTTCATATTGTTTTAAGGAGAAGGTGCATGAGTGCCATTGTTGACATCATCGGTAGAGAAATTCTAGATTCACGCGGCAACCCAACAGTTGAGTGCGATGTTTTACTTGAGTCAGGTGTTATGGGTCGTGCTGCAGTACCTTCTGGAGCATCTACAGGATCGCGCGAGGCGATTGAGTTGCGTGATGGTGATAAAGCACGTTATCTTGGTAAAGGTGTTCTAAAGGCTGTTCAAAACATCAACATTGAAATCGCAGAATCCATTTTGGGATTGGATGCTAGCGAACAAGCCTTTTTAGATCGCACTCTGATTGAATTAGATGGAACACACAATAAAGCGCGCTTGGGTGCCAATGCGACTTTGGCCGTATCTATGGCGGTAGCTAGAGCAGCTGCTGAAGAAGCTGGTTTGCCTTTATATCGTTACTTTGGAGGCTCAGGCGGCATGCAGCTACCAGTGCCAATGATGAATATCGTAAATGGTGGTGCGCACGCTAATAACAGCTTAGACATACAAGAGTTCATGGTGATGCCTGTAGGCGCAGAAAACTTCCGCGATGCATTACGTTGTGGCGCTGAAATTTTCCATGAATTGAAGAAAATTTTGGGTTCTCAAGGTATGCCAACTACTGTTGGTGATGAGGGTGGCTTTGCCCCAAACTTCAAGAGTAATCACGAGTGCTTGCAGACCATCATGAAGGCCATTGAAGGCGCTGGCTATCAGGCTGGTGAAGACGTAGTGCTGGCCTTGGATTGTGCAGCTAGCGAGTTCTACAAAGACGGCAAATATCACTTATCAGGCGAAGGCCTGCAACTAAGCTCAAGTGAATTTTCTGATTACCTTGGTAATTTAGCCGATCAGTTCCCAATCGTTTCAATTGAAGATGGCATGCATGAAGGTGATTGGGATGGCTGGGCTGATATCACTAAAAAACTTGGTCAGAATATTCAGTTAGTTGGCGATGATTTATTTGTTACCAATACCCGCATCCTTCAAGAAGGAATTGATAAGGGAATTGCTAACTCAATTCTGATTAAGATTAACCAAATTGGCACCTTAACAGAAACTTTTGCCGCTATTGAGATGGCTAAACGTGCAAATTACACTGCGGTGATCTCACATCGCTCAGGCGAAACAGAAGATAGCACTATTGCTGATATTGCCGTTGGTACCAACGCGGGTCAAATCAAAACTGGTTCTTTATCTCGCTCTGACCGAATTGCTAAATACAACCAACTCTTGCGCATTGAAGAGGATTTAGGCGATGTTGCTACCTACCCAGGAAAGTCTGTTTTTTATAACCTCAAGCGTTCTGTTTGAGATAGTTCTGGTTTATTGATAACGTATGCGGATAGTCATCTACTCCATGCTGGTTTTGCTAATAGCAATCCAGTACCCCCTTTGGCTGGGGAAGGGTGGATGGTTAAAGGTGTATGAGATGGAGCGACAAGTTGAGCTTCAAGAGGCTAAAAATAGTCTCTTGGCTCTGCGTAATGCCAAGTTATCTGGTGATGTAAAAGACCTCAAGGATGGTACTCGAGCAATAGAAGAGCGAGCTCGTGTCGAGCATGGCTTAATCAAAGAGGGCGAGTTTTTTGTGCAAATCTTGCCAGCGGATAAATCATCCGATGCACAAGCTACAAAGCAATGATTGTCTAATGACCGCTAGATGGCGGTCTTGTAGCATCACTTAACAAATCAGTCTTAAACACTTGCAAGCAATCAACTGCATCAAAGCGGTAGGGCTTTGCGCAGAAATCACAAACAGTCTCTACAGCACCTTGTTCTGCAAGAATGTTTTGAACCTCTTCCTCGCCGAGCATTCGTAAAATATCAGCGACCTTAGTGCGAGAACAACGACATGCAAAGCGAATGGGTCTGGCGGGGAAACTCCTCACGCCATTCTCAGTGGACTCCTCCAAAAAGAGTCGCCTTAAGATGGTTTCTGGGGGGAGGGTAAGTAATTCTTCGTTGGTAATTGTTTCACCAAGTGTTTGAATGCGAGACCAACCCTCAGCTGCAATTTCAGGGTCTAAATGGGCATGGCCACCTGAATTTGGCAAGCGTTGCAACAATAAGCCGCCAACATGGGTGTCACTTGAGGCGAGCCATATGCGTGTATCTAATTGCTCAGAATTTTGCATGTATAGCGCTATTGCTTCAGCAGCGCTGGTAACAGGCTTTATTACCGATCCTTGATGGTCCTGAAGGGCAACGATGCCTTGATAGGGTGCCTGACCTGGTTCGCGGTCTGCTGGATCTAGAGTAATGACCAATCTTCCGCTTGAGCTCACGTCTAAAAGGTCTGCTAGGGATGCATCAAGCGCAATATCTGAAGGGTCAACCGAGAGCTTAACGGTCGCACGCATCGATAAATCCGATTTACATTCCACCACGAGCAGTTGAATTGGGCCCTTGCTTTGGGCCTGAATAATCAAAGTTCCATCAAATTTAAGGCTAGCACTTAACAGGGTGGCTGCTCCTACAAAGTCACCCAGAATGCGTCGTATGGCAGGGGGGTCATTTCGACGCTCTAAAACAGCCTGCCAAGCGCTGCCAATTGACACAATCTCGCCGCGAACAGGGGCGCCATCACACATAAAGACTAGTAATTCATTCATACCTCAAAGTATCCACTTTTTTTCAGATTTAGTCCCATCATTCCCGACCTGAGATAATGTTGTTTATGCATATTCGTACACGATTCGCCCCTAGTCCCACGGGCTTTATTCATCTGGGAAACCTTCGCAGCGCTCTCTATCCTTGGGCATTTGCTCGCCATAATAAAGGCGACTTTATTCTCAGAATTGAGGATACCGATTTAGAACGCTCTACCCAAGAGGCGGTCGACGTCATCATCGAGGGAATGGCATGGCTTGGCCTTGATTTGGACGAAGGCCCAATCTATCAAATGCAACGCATTGATAGATATCGTGAGGTCGTAAAACAAATGCTAGACGCCGGATTGGCATATCACTGCTACATGAGCGAGGAAGAGCTTAATCAGCTACGTGATCAACAAATGGCCAATAAAGAAAAGCCACGCTATAACGGCTTATGGAGGCCGGAACCAGGAAAGTTATTGCCCCCCATTCCAGTGGGTGTGAATCCAGTCATTCGCTTTAAGAATCCAATTGGTGGGTCTGTCATTTGGAATGATGCTGTTAAAGGTCAAATAGAAATTAGCAATGATGAGCTTGATGATCTGGTGATTGCCAGACCAGATGGAACGCCTACCTATAACTTCTGCGTAGTGATAGATGACATGGATATGAATATTACCCATGTCATTCGGGGTGATGATCACGTGAACAACACGCCTAGGCAAATCAACATCATGAAGGCACTCGGTGGTACGCCGCCTGTATATGCCCATTTGCCTACAGTATTAAATGATTCTGGCGAAAAGATGAGCAAGCGCAACGGGGCGATGAGTGTGCGCGATTATCAAAAAGCAGGATATTTACCTGAGGCCATCCTCAATTATCTGGCACGCCTTGGATGGTCTCATGGTGATGCTGAAATATTTACCAAAGAACAATTTGTTGATTGGTTTGACCTAGAAAATTTAGGGCGCTCACCAGCGCAACACAATCCAGAAAAGTTGCTTTGGCTAAATCACCAATACATACAGAACGCAGACCCAGTTAAATTGGCGATAGCAACCAAACCTTTCGCACATCAACTTGGTATTGATACCGAATCAGGCCCAGACTTTGTGCAGGTAGTTGGTTTACTAAAAGATCGCGCCAATACTTTGATTGAAATTGCTGAAGGGGCTAAGCTATTTTATTTGCCCGCCCCCAATTTAAGTGCAGAAAAAATTAAAGAAAATATTACTGAAGCCATCATTCCTGCATTAAAGGATTTAACTGATGGAATCTCTGAGGCTGAGCCTACTAAAGAGGCTTACGCTGCTGTTTTTAAGCAAGTGCTTGCAAAATATCAAATTAAAATGCCGGCTTTAGCAATGCCCGTTAGGTATGCATTATTTGCCACTACACAGACTCCAGCCATTGATTCTGTATTGGTAGTTTTGGGTAAGGAAGAGGCTGTAAAGAGGCTCTCTAAGGTAATCCAGTAAGGAATTTGCGCATCTGCACAAAAATAGGATAAAATCTTGGATTGTTTTGAGTGTCTTGTAGTTTTATTGCGAGATTTCGGGGGTATAGCTCAGCTGGGAGAGCGCTTGCATGGCATGCAAGAGGTCAGCGGTTCGATCCCGCTTATCTCCACCAACGACTAGTTTTTTGCGGTTCGCAGCAGTCCCAAATAACACCAAATTAACCCGTTAAGTCCTTGATTTAACGGGTTTTTTGTAGCCCTAGCGTTCCATTGCGGTTCCGAGCGAGATATGCCAAGCAACGTATGTTTTGTTATAAAAGTTGTTATAAAAGAGGGGTAGAATCCAATTTTCCACACTTTTATAACAAATATGGCGCAACCTCCCGTAGTGACTGAGTTGGAAGTTAAAAAAGCCCGCCCACAAGATAAAACTTACAAAATATTATTGGGGCGGGGATTTTGGCTTGACGTTTCTCCGTTAGGAGTTAAATCTTGGCGTCAATCGGTCAGGCAAAATGGTCAGCAACGCCTAATGACTTTAGGTAGGTATCCGGATATGTCCCTGAAAGAGGCAAATGCAAAGGCTGAGGCGAATCGGGTGGCTTCTAGGGTAAAGTTCGCGGGTGGGCATGATGGAGTGAAGCCGGTCCGGCGAACAAAAATTTTTAAGGAAGCCGCTAAAGATTATTTGCTTTCCCATAAGGGAACTTGGTCTAAGGTTCACTATCACGCGGTGGGGCAGTTTATAAGTGAGATGTGCAATGGCTATGAAGATACCCTTGGAAAAGGGTTCGGCGAGACCCCCATTGGAAGTGTGACCAAGAAGCAGGTGCTGGTAATTGTCGATGGAGCTCTAGCTAGGGGTGCACATGGAACCGCTAGAGATATCTTGATGTATCTCAAGGCAATACTGGTTTCTTATAACGGACGGCAGGAGTTAAAAGATAAGATTAACCTTGATCGGATCGATATAGTTGGCATTAAACAGTCTTTGCCGCCACCGCGAAGAAGAAAATCCATGGCTGCAATCGATATTTGGGAAATGCCAAAATTTCTATGGCTATTAAACCAGTTAACTAGGTCAGCGGTTAGAACTAAGATTGCCACCCAAATGCTGTTGTTAACGGGGGTAAGGACGAAAGAGTTGCGCCAAATGCAGCTCAATCAAATTAACTTTGACCGCAAAGAGTGGATTATTCCGGCCGCCGAGATGAAAAATCGACTGGAGCATATAGTACCCTTGTCGGATAAGGTGATTCGGCTTTTGAGTGTTCTAAGGGCTGAGCGGGATGCATTACTTGGTAGCGATCCACGAAAAAATGCCAAGTATGTTTTTTATGGCGATCGTAACCCTAATGCAACCATTAGCGAAAATACAGTGCTAGAGGTTATTGAGAAGATTGGCTACAAGGGTCGTCAAACGGGGCATGGATTTAGGACACTATTTTCGACCTGGGGAAACTCAAAGGTTAAAGAGGGTAACTGGACAAAAGATGCAATTGAATTGCAGTTATCTCACGTTGATGGCGATAAAGTTCGGGGTGCCTATAACAAATATCAGTATTTTGACGAGAGACGCGCCCTAATGGATGCCTGGGCCAAGCAAATTGAAGATTGGGAGATTGAAGGGATTCGGGGTAACTAAATCTTGCTGCGGCAATCTCTTTTATAAATTTTTTCAATAATCCATTCTTGGATCTCAGTCTGAACCCATGCAACTTTGTTATCCAGCAGTCGGATTGGAGCTGGAAATTCCCCGTCATTTATCAGATTGTAGATACTGGTCTTGGATAGGCTCGTCATCCGCTCAACATCGGATCGCCTAAGAAGAATTAGTGGCTCTGCTGATGTGGTTTTGGCTTTATCTTCCATGTAAAAAGAATAACGAGCGACGCTTTGATTTCAGTTTCTAATACTCTAAAAATTAACGAGCACTTAATTCACTAGACTACATCAGCCATTCGATAATTTCTCAATTGGCGCGGGTGTAAACGGAAGGTTTCAAGATCGACTCCTTTTAGCACGCGGTTGCACATTCGCGCCAATACCACGCTTACTAATAAGCCGTCCTTTCGGCATGAAAGCGCGTATGAAGAAAATTCAAGAAAAGTCTTTCCTGGACATCATTGAGATGCTGGGTGCTATTTCCGGTATTGCTGGCTCTTACTGCCTAGCAACCTCTGGCACTGGCCATGAGTTGGAGGCGCTTGGGTGGGCCTTGTTTTTGGTCGCTAATCTTAGCTGGATTGTTTCAGCCATTTACCGACGTGTCGTCCCTTTATTGATCATGAACCTGTTTTACATGGGCTCATCAATCATTGGCGTTCTCAAAGTATCGAACGTTATCTAAAGCATTGAAATTAAAGCCGGAAGGTTTTCTTATGGGGGCGGCGCCCTTATAAGAAAGCAATCCTTTTGTTTTGCCAATTTGGCATGACATTTAACTCGCTCTTAGAGCATTTTTAAAGGAAATTTCATGAAAGTAAAAACAAAACTGCTGGTCAACGCCCTTGGCATGTTGGCGGCCATCGCACGCAACTCCACAATTAATCCTGCGGGAATCGTGAATTTGTTTGCGTCAAAAGGTGTATTAGTGTTGCGCTCCACCAATGGCGTTAATTATTCAAGCGCTCGAGTAAAGGTTGAGTCTGATGATTTACCATTGACTGGCGTTAGTTGCGGTATGCTTTTTCATGCCGTTGGATCACTCGTTGATGACATTGTTGATTTGAGCCTGGTTGGAAATAAGCTTGTCGTTAAAGCTGGTTTGTCAGTTTTTAGATTGCCTATTTCAACTGTTGAGCTCGCTTCAATTAATCGAGATTTCATGGTGGACAGCCCAATTGAATTCAAAACCGCTGATTTCATCAAAGGCTTAAGTCGTGTGGCGCATGCTGCAGCCGTTAAAGATATTCGCTATTACCTTAATGGCGTTAATCTGGACTTAGCTGATGGCGCGATAAATTTTGTTGCGACTGATGGTCATCGGCTTTCAAAGTACAACCTACCAACTGAAGGCATTAGCCAGGAAGGTAATTTTATTTTGCCAATTGATGCCGTAGGCTTTGTAATGCGCAATATTACGAGCGAAACCTTCAAGCTGCATCTAGGTTCTTCAGCGTTTACGTTTGAAAGCCCTGATTTGGTTTGTCAAGTAATGGCTATTGAAGGCGCGTTTCCGGACTACAAGCGTGTCATTCCAAAGCATCAGGATAACTTCATCATTGATGGCGCTAGCTTGGCGCTGGATCTTGATCGCGTTAAAACCGTTGCGCAAAAGGACCCATCCGTTCGCATTACCCTTGAAGAAGGGTCTGCAATTGTTGTTTCCTCTGGAGAAGCGGATGAAAATGAGCCTCTATATACCAACAGCATTGCGTTGGTTAAAGGCAAGGGCGGTCAATTTGATTCGGGCTTTAATGCCGATTACCTTCTTGATGCCATCTCTGGTATTAAGGCAAACGTGCAAGTCAAGTATGGGGATCTGCTTTCTTCGATCGCTATTTATGACCCAGAGGACCCAAACTTTGTAGAAGTTTTGAGCCCAATGCGTTTGTAATTTGAAGTATTGATAAGGCCCGCGAAAGCGGGTTTTATCTCATCTGCCTTATGGGTGGATCAGATAAAGCCTGCATCCTTATTAACCGCCTATATCAAGGCATTGAAAGGGAATTATGACTGAAGCGGAAAAAGAAAGAAAAGCCATTCTTGACTTGCATGATAAGATTTCACAGCTTTTCGCAAACGAACAAAAACGCGCCCATGACAAGCTTACCCGCCTAATTAATAGTGGAGCAGGAGTGGTGCAAGATCACCTCGCCAACAATCTAAATTATTTGACTCCGATTCAGTTTATGGAGGCATATAAGCGGGATTCCGTTAGCAAACAATCTTCCGAGGTGCAGGAGATCCTCAAAAATTACCAGTTGCTGATGTGAGGCTGGCGATGAAATTGATCAAATACTTGCAAGGCAAACTTGCGGAGATGCGTATTTCTCTATTTCGTGTTGGCGATCAAGTGACATTGGTAAATGATTTTGGCGTTGTGTTTCACAACCATAAAATCATTGAAATCGAAGCGGAGCCAACCTCTTACGGGGGCATGTTTTGCCTTGATACTGGTTCGCCTTGGTATCCAACAAGAGTGCGGTCCATTCGGATTGAAAAAGCTTCAAGCATCATTCATGGCATAGCAATTCGAGCGGCTGAGTTATGTGTACCGCTGAATCAGAAAAAAGTAATTTATCGTTAAATTACGGAGAACCCTTCGGGGTTTTCCATTGAGCCATTTATTGGGCTCAATGGAAAGCTTCGACGCTCGATCCTTTAAAAACTACCTCATACGAGGGATGAAGGATAAATATGGACTTAAAAACCTATAAGAAATATTGGAAGCAAATTGCCCCTGTCATGAGAAAGAAAATGACCGAGATCAAAACTGAGATGAAGCATGGTCTCGCTGATAAAGGCTTTTCTTTTGGGAAGACGTATGAAAGTGGCGACGAGGAGTGGTCATTAAAAGCTGATATTGCTGATACTGAGGGAAATATTAAAGCCACCCTTGAATTTACTCTGTACGATTCCGAGTTTAATGAGGCAACTCCTGCTGAATCGGTTTGCTTGAATGTCGAACTTGCTGGCTTTAATGCAACTACATTAGCCAGATATTGCCCTTACAACTACAGCCCCGATGCATTCACTCAAGATGTCAATGAAATAATTAGCAGAATTAGGGAGTTAGAGGCTCAGGATTTTGCTCAAGCAGCGTTAAATGAATTTAATGCTGACGAACTTCTAAACAGGGAGTTCAAAGAGCATATTAAGTAACAGGGGAACCCTTCGGGGTTTTCTTATTCACCCTCTTTGGGTGCATAAGAAAGCTTCGAAAGCCTTATTAACAGCTCGTTAGCGGGCATCATAAGGAAATTTCAAAATGTCAATTTTGTCTTTTAAAGATAGGGGTAAGTGGGGTAAATCTGGTTGGCGTGGCAATTGCAGTGGCCACGTTTACAAAGAGCTATTTACTCGCCTGCAGCCTAAAGTATTCGTTGACCCCATGGTTGGATCGGGAACATCGGTCGAAGTGGCTCAAGAAATGAATATTGAGGCCTATGGGCTAGATTTGCACCAAGGCTTTAATGCTGCCAATGATTCGATTCTGGAAAAAGTTGGTAAAGAGGCTGATTTGGTGGTGTCACATCCTCCGTATGGCGGAATGATTGTTTACTCCGGCAACGTTTGGGGTGAGGCTAATCCTGCAGATTTGTCTCGCTGTGTTAGTGATGAAGATTTTCATGAAAAACTTCAACTGGTTCTTTTGAACCAGCGCAATGCGACTAAAGCGGGCCAGTATTACGGAACCATTATTGGCGACTGGAGGCATAAAGGCGAGTATGTTAGCTATCAAGCTGAGTGCATCGCTAGAATGCCAAAAGAAGAGTTGGCTGCGGTTTTAATTAAAGCTCAGCATAACTGCCAAAGCGACTCCAAATCATATGGATCCATGAAGCTGCCATTTATTCTCCATGAGTACATTCTTTTATGGAAGAAAAAAGATGCGCCAACATTGGTGCTGTTGACTAATTTGGCAAGACAGCAATACTCAAGACTTTCTGGGACCTGGAAAAATATTGTGAAATCCACATTATCTGGCCTGGGCGGCCAGTCAGACTTAAGTCGGTTGTACGAGGCCGTTGCAAAGAACGCACCTCAAAAACTAGCAGAAAACGATAGCTGGAAAGAGAAGGTACGACAAGTGCTCAATCAAAATCCATCCATGTTTAAGCCTGTTGAGAGAGGTGTCTGGGCTATTACAGCCTAATGTAGATATAGAACGCCCTTCGGGGCTTTCTCATGACCATCTATGAAGTGGGCATGAGAAAGCATCGATAACCCTTTAATGACAACCTCAAATGAGGTATTGAAAGGGAGATAATGAAGAAGATATTTTTTAGTGGGATTGTGCGGCCATTTTGCACTTTTGACGCTATTGAGTTGAAGAAGACTCTTAAAAAGTTTGGTGCGTTACAAATGGATATCGACGAAATCACGGTTGCCGATGAAGAGCCTGACGAATCTTATAAACCCATTTGGATTTATGTATCACCCAATGAAGAGGATCCTTACTTTTTGGCAAGTCTTGAGGGCGAGATCGATCTTTCTGAGGCTGAATCGGATGCCGAAATTAGCGGCGAGCTAATGGACGCGATTCGTAAACATGGTGTGTGTACGGAGCTTGTTGGTTATTACCCTAGATCTGATCGCTATGGTTGCCCAGGTTATGTTGCCGACACTATGAAGGGTGAGGCTTTGGCCGCATTTCATGGTTTTGTGGTTACAAACGAGCAATTCGTTGCTACTGGATATGATCGCGGCGATGATGGTGCTGAGCAGATGTGGTTTAAGGTGATGGTGCCAATTGAAAAATTGAACGCCGAATTACCTGAATTATCTTAGGTATTTTTGAAAGCCCTTCGGGGCTTTCATATGGGTTTTCAAGAATCCATATGAAAGCGTCACCCCTTTCATAAACAGCCAATTTATTGGCACTGGAAAGGAATGCAAATGAACAATTACTTAACTCAAGATGGAAGCAGCATGGAATTAACCGTTAATACGTATGTGGTTGATGGTCATGCACGTTGTAAGTATTGCCTCTCTCCGGAGGTAAGCTATGACCAACGCATTAATGATGCCTATTGCGGGAGCTGCGGAGAATGGCAAAATGATTGTCCGCTGAGTTTTAAATTTAAGCCTAATGAGCGCAAGATTGATGCAACGGACGTTATCTCTCGCAAAGATGTGCTGCTTAGTATTGATGATCTCAAAGGGGCAAAATTTTCTATGCCTGATAGCCCTAAGATGTTATTTAAGTTGCTTGACCGTAGAGAGGTTTTAGTTTTCAAAGAGAGTATTGCGGATTATTTCAAGCAAGAACAACTCGGAAATCAAAACAATGTTATGAGTGTCTTTAGGGCCAACGCTGGCAATTGGATGATAAAACCAGTTCCAGGACAAGTTCTGGCGGATGTCTGCGAAAGCGGAGATGATCAGGCAGACTATGCTGCGGCAACTTTGTTAGCATCTAGCCAGAATATGCTATCCGCCCTTAAATTGATAGCCGCTGAAAACCGAGATGATGCCTCACCATGGATGCGTGGTGTCGCTAGATCTGCTATTTCAGTGGCCGAAGACGTATCCGGTTATCAACCAAGAACGCAAGAGCCAAGCGAAGTGGTTATTGGTTTTGATCCTCATAACATTGATGAAATTAACGAGAAGATCAAGCTACTTGAGCAGTATCGCGAACACTATAGGAAGTAGGTTTAGAAAGCCCTTCGGGGCTTTCTAATGGAGATGTCTTCGTCCTCATTAGAAAGCCGCAAACCCCTTTAAATAAGCCAATTTTTTGGCATGAAAGGGAGGTATATGGCATTAACAAAATTTCAGAAAAATAGAAAAATATTTGGTGAGTTTTTTGGGCATTTAGTCATTGGAGCATTGATGGCGGTGGCGCTTTTTGTTTTTGGCGGTTTTTTGCATATTCTGGTGGATTTTGCGGGAGAATATTTCAAAAATGATTTTTTTGTTCTTGGGCTAAAATTGCTTGAAAATGTGCTATTTTTAAGCGATATTGTATTCATAGCGTGGTGGACAATCTATTCAACCTATAAAGCAGGCAAGGAATTAATCAAATGAATGAGTTTATTGAGGGTTTTATTAAGGGCGCCAAAGAAACGCCACGAGGCTTTTTTGCTCCGGCAATAGCTTTGTGGATCCTATTGGTTAGCACGACAGATAGAATCGTCGCAAAAACATCGAAATAAGAACAGCCCTTCGGGGCTTTCTCATGCATCTTTAGTGGGGCGCATCAGAAAGCCAGATCTGGCCCTCCCTTATTAACCGCCATTTTTTTGGCATGAAACGGGAGAGTAATTATGGGTGCAACAGTCACTGTAGGAAAAAAGGCTCATGCGTATTTGAGCAATGAAGGTATTCCAGTCTTCATTCTTGAAGAACAAACATACGAAAAGAACTGCTATCCACACACACCAAAATGGAGTGTGGTTGCATTCGGGACGTATCAAGACGTAATGCGGCATGTGTTTAGATACGCCTCGGCTACCGATGGCGGGATGCTTCAAGGGCGATCTGGATGGATTGGCTCGGAAGGTTACATCAAGGGTTGGCGCGATGCAATTGCAAATGCTGATCTAGATAAAAACCACGAAGAGCCAGCGCTGGTAAATCTCTACATTGGGACAAGCTGGACAGCTCCAATTGAAAAAGATATCGGTGGGCAGTGGTCAAATGAGGCAAAAGCCATCAAACTTTTAAGAGATGCGCGATTTGATTGGATTGCCGATGATTTATTGGCAGGAAAATCGATTCCATTGAATATGAAAGACGATTTAAATGTATTGCTAACGCTCTATGGATCTGGCTCGTCAACCAATCTAGGTGCGTGGCATATTTTGAGAGATCTTTATCCGCATAGCTCACACATTTCCGCAAATCGGAAGTTTGATTTAAAGATTCCGGCACCATTAAGCAAAAAACCAGATATTCCTAAGATTGAATTTTTTGATATTGATGATGGTGTTGGTGGTTACTTTAAAGCCAGGTTAGTGTTGGAAGATGGTAAGTTGATTAAGCGCTATTCATCAGATTACCAGTATCTTCAATATTTTATTTCTGATGACCTTGCGGGACTTGAGGAAGAGTTTCCTGGTTGCGCTGAGCACTTTATACGTCAATATAAGGCGTACATTAAAGGCGTTAAGAGACTACCAGGCGACACGAAATTATCAATTACCTATAAGCAAAATCTGGTTGATAAATGGAAAAGCAATCACAGTATGAATTTAGCAAACGCATTTAACAATGGCCAGGAGGGAACTTTTGTTATCTCCGTGGATGAGGTTAATCGCGCCAAACTCATTTCCGACTTATCTGAATTGGAGGCTAATGAATTACAGTTTAGCGCACCAGCCTTAAACCAACAGGAAGATTTAGTGTTGGCGTAAGCAGTGGAAAGTCCTTTGGGGCTTTCCTATGGGTTTTGATAAGCCCATAGGAAAGTTTCAATCCCTTCATTAACAGCCATTAATTTGGCATTGAAAGGGAGTTTTATGAATGAATTAGAAGAAAATTGGTATTGGGTTGGCCATGCGTCAGCAAAGATTTTAGAGGGCCGCGGCGGCTTTGGTGCCAAGTTAGCAGCACTTTATTATGCCTCTGATTTAAATAATGCCAAACGTCTTTTTTTAGCGTTTGAAGAGTTATTCAGGCAGTCTGCGAATGGTGCGGACTTGGCGCAAGCATCAAAGATTAGGGAGCGATCAATAGATCAAGATTCTGACCTAGCGCCGGTCTATTACGTCATTTTCTCGCCAAATGAAGCTGCAGTTAGTGGTGCGGGCTATTGGTCTAATGCCGATGGTTGGGTTACGAATGATGGCAATATCACCTTTTTTACCGAAGAAGAAAAAGAATCACGCGTACTGCCACATTCAACGGCTTACGATGCCCAGTGGGTCGCCGTGGAATTAACCAGTGCGGGGGTTATGTTGAATTACCCAGACGAGGAGCCCACTTATCGCTTGGTCAGTTTTGGAGGGTTTGATGAAGAAAACCATACGGTTGATTCATTTGGGCAGCCTGATGACGCATTTTGCTTCTATAGTAATTACGAAGATCTGATGGATAAGTTCCGTATCAGAGCGCCTTTGTATGATGATGTACAAATCGGTGCGATAGAGCGGATCTTTTTCAATCACGTTCCCAACCAAGCGGACGTCGCAATTGATTCAAGGCCTGAAATCAGCGAGCATTTTGCCTCTTTGTATGAATTGCTAAGTCGGTCGCAAGGTGTTAATTATGAGCTAGCGTTAGGTTTTGTAGCTCAGGGGCAAGCAGCTTTTCAGGGCGATGGGGCTAGCGAAGACGGTCCTACACAGGGAAATGCAAATGTGCTCCCCAAATCTTCGATTGTTGTTGAGTACTGGGATTCCAAGCGCTACAACAGGCATAGTGAAGAATCGTCGGCGCAGTTCGAGATGGATGTGATTGATAATCGAGTTACAGGTCAATTAGACGTTGGAATTGCCCCTTTGGGTGGTAATGTTGATGATAATTTCACGATATTTCTTGAAATTAATCGTCTGCCAGGGTCTGATGACGATTTACCATGCGCCCACATCTCAATTGGGGACAATGTTTGGCTAAATCTCTATCAACGCAATCAAGAGCTAGTTTTGCAGTTGGGCGATGATTCGTTGCGGCTTGAAAATGCCTCCATTCCAAGGGGCTATGAAACCAATGGTGTACCACAGTACGAACAAGTAATTGTAATCAAGTAAATAACTATCCCGCGGCCCTTATGGGTTTGCGGGATTTTTTATTAGAAAAAATATTTTGTAGTATTTGAAATTGAGCGCCTCAAAAAGATTGGTTCAATGGATGCGTGAATCTGCAATTTTTAAAAATCCAAAAACTTCTATAAGGAACCATCCCTTGAAACTTACACCCATCAAACTTTCTCGTCAAAATTTGTCGCTCTTGCTGTCCGTGGCCTTGGCTGGCGGTTTGGCAATTGCCTACAATTCAGAGCTTTCGACAAATAAAGAGCTCAGCACTCGGGTGACTGCTGCTGAGGCGCTAAGCGCTGCTAGTGCGGCAAAAATTGCCACATTAACCACGGAGAATGCTGAATTTACTGAAAAGTTTAAGGCTGCAGAAGGCGTATTTGCCGAGAAAGAGCAAGAGCTTTCTGATGCAAAAGCTGCGCTGCAAAATTGCGGCGGCAAAAAGCACGTCAAGTAAAACGCGCCGCTCAAAAATAAAGCCCTTAGGTGAGAATCTAAGGGCTTTATTAATAATTGGCGGCGGGCCTATGTTCGACTGCGCCATGCCTGGTTGTTTTGGTAGCCTTTGACTCCACCCGCAAGCATTGCCTTAAGCAAAGGGGTTACAAGCAATACCATGGGTAACGCCAAAATAATCAAGGCCCCCATAGCAAAGTCATGAATTGATTGTTTAAGCGGCAAGTATTGCCCAGCAAAAGCAATAAAAAGCAGGATCGCATAAACCCATAGCGCTTTAGATGACTGCAAAATTTTTGTAAACATAAGTACCCCCCTATAAATCATAATTTGTAATGAACTTCATCAGCTTATCCTTCATTTCACGCTTGTCAACGTGGCGCTCTCGGCAGCTTAATGTAGAGGCTAGTGCCCTGACGTGCGGCAGTTGAAACTCAAGCGCATCCAAAATATCGTCACCTCGACCAAAGCGAACCTCTCTAGCCATAAAGACGAGAGCTGCATTTACCAGATTTGTCTTGGAAACTGAAAAATGATCCGAGAGGATGTCGGCTAAAAAATTCGCGTTTGGATTCAGTTTAGTGCTGGCAGATTTTTTGTAGGTTGCCTTTTCGATCACTTTTGGAAATTTATCTTCCCCCGTGTACTGCTTGTCATTGCGATGCGTTCTGGTGCCACCACGGATAATAATGTTCCATCGATCACTTAATTCCTGGGCTTGAGAGCGGTTCACATAAAACCCCGCATCTGCCGCCAATTTACAAAAGGTGTGCGCATATGTTGTAAAGCGCCTACTGTTTGATGGTACGGATGCATAGATCTTTTCACGATCTGCATCAGACAGCGCCATCAATGAAGTATCACTTACAAATACAGCATGCATTTTTTTTGTTTCCAGCAGGGTGGGCTTGATTTTGGACTGTGAAAATAATGCGTTTATCCCACGGGTTGATCTGACCTTGCTGCCAAACTCTCTCCTGCAGGCAATCAAAAATTGCATAAGACGTTCGTCTACTTCAATTTTCTGTTCAAAGAGATTTTTTTGAATTGCCATTATCTCAATTTAATAGCAGATTGTTGAAATGCAAGTCCAATTTATCCTCAACCATGTAATCACTAGTGGTCACTGATCGCCTCCATAAGTGATTGATTAAAAAGAAATCATGATTTTAAAAAGTTAACCCTCGAGGGTAAAATTCTGAGAAAGTTGCAAGGTTAGATAGGTTGTAATTTAAGCTTACGCTTTTAGTTTTTATTGTAAAAAACTAAAAGCACCCCCTGGAATGGGACCAGTTTAATTTTGAATGAAATCTTATAAAAGATTTTTCTGAAAAGTCGCTATTTGATGGGCTCTTTAAGTTTTTGTCAGATTAGTCAAAAAAGTCTGATGGCGCTAACTTAGCTAGCTTGAATAATGTTTGCGCACTTCCAGATTGCATTTCACCTGCAACCTCCCCAAAACCACGTTGCATCAAATCCTTCTCGGCCAACTCAAAGCCATCTTTAATATCGCGCACGGACTCAAGGCGATTAAGGGTATCAATACCCAGATCCTTGTCTGTGTACATTACAAAGTACCCGTGACCGCCGTTACGCACCAGGCGCCCGCGCAATTGGTGAAGTTGGGCCACACCAAATCTATCTGGATCATTTACCACCATAACGGCCACATCCGGCACATCGATGCCAACCTCAATCACTGTTGATGCCACTAAAATTGGTGTAATACCATCGGCAAATCGCTGAATTGATGCCGCCATTTCGCCTGGTCCCATTTGCCCATGCGCTAGTGACACTTGTCCTGGAAACTTCTCTGAAAGCCTTTTAAAAGCTTCGTTAGCTGAATTGCTTTTCTCGTTTACAGCAGCATAAAGGTAAACAATCTTCTTTTTTGCGGACAGGCACCCTTCATGCAGCTTATTGATAAATTTCCGGTCATTTCCGCCAAGAAGATAGCTTTTAATCTCTTTTTTGATGGTTGGGCCGGTTAGATTGGCAATCGTGCAGCCATCAAAAAAAGCTACTGCCAGGGATCTTGGAATCGGCGTTGCCGACGCCTCAATTAGGTGGGTCTTGGGCGATACTAGGCGCATGCGCTGTTCAATTGAAAAGCGGTGCTGCTCATCTACGATGACGAGATCAAATTCAACCTTCTGTTTTTTGGCGGGAGAAAATAGAGCTGTCGTTCCAATCCAAACTTGAAAATCTGAGGTGGGTGACTTTGGGCCGCAAAAGAGGCCGACACTTAAATCTGGGAAGCGGGTGGTTGCTTGGCGATGCAGTTGTCTGGCCAATAGTTCCGTTGGGGCCAGAATGGCTATACGTCCGTCAAATTGCGCTACAGCTGCGGCTGTTAATAGAAATACAAGTGTTTTACCGCTGCCAACGTCGCCATTCAACAGTATGCGCGCCGAACTTTCTCCGGAAAGAGCATTACAAATTGTAGCGATGCTACCGGACTGCCCATCGCTTAATGTTTCTATCTGAGTGGTCTTTAGGGTGTCGATAGCCTGAAGGAGCCCGTTAACATGGAATCCACTTCGACCGGCTTGATGATGGATTCGTGCACGCAACCTAATTTCACTTGCGCTAAGTCTTTTTGCTAGTCGAATAGCGTCATTACCGGCCGAAATTGTTTTGGGCGTGTGTAGATCTACGAACAATTGACGGCACCGGGCTAGGTCCATTTTGAATTGCTCGCACAACTTCTGATGACCGGTGTGCAGGCTTGTTGCCGCAAGGTCGTAAGCGCTCTTATTCTTAAGGGCCTCATGTACCTGCGCACTTACCGTTCCCCCCGATAGCTTTCCTGGGATGCCTTTGTATTCGGCCCTAGGCAATTTTTGTATATGGGTTATTTCCGGCCCGACAAGCGTAATTGACCCACGCCAACAATTTACGGTAACGAGCGCTGAGATTGTTTGTCCAATAAAACAATCCTTCCACTCAAAGGTGCCCCCAAAAATGGTGCATGCAATTCTTGTTTTTCCATCGGAAAGATCGAGCACTAATTTTGCTGGTGCTATTGCATTGGTTGGCAATTTACTTCGATCAAAGCCTTGTTTGCCAACAATCTCAGCCTGAATAAATATTCGGGACTCGTGGTGAATCGGCAGAATTGTGCTTAAATCTGCGATGGGGGAGCTTAAATCACGGTGCAGGGCTGGCAAATAATAAAGATGCTGCCATGTCCCATAATCTTCGATAGCATGGTGCTGGGTTGTCTCAGAATTAGCCAATTCCATGAAACCGCAAAAAGGTGGTGAGATCGGAATTAAGTTGCAATCGCTCAACCGCTCGAGTTACAGCAACATAAGTGAGGTTAATTTCCTCGTAAACACGGTCGGCATGAGGTATTGGGCCTTCGGCGTTCATCGTGCTCCAAAAGTCTCCAGCAATTTCCACTCTTGGTAAATCTAGCCCTTTGCATTTATGTGCCGTTGATAATATCTGCTCCGCTTCAACATAATTTGGCAAGGCTTTCGATTTGATTTCTGTAATTAAATCTGGAATTGCGTGCGAATACTGCAAAACAACCTTTCCAAGCATCTTGCACTCAAGATCACCCGCGTCTTCGGAGTATTTTAGGAATTCATCAAAATCCATAAAGCCACGGATAAAGCTATCTCGAATGGAGGACTTCTCATTGGCATATAACAGGTATGCATCATTAATCTTATCAAAAGCGTAGCTGTTTACCCCGCCAATAAATCCCATTGAGAGGTTTGAGTGCAGGCAACCCACGGCTCTTGAGAATATTTCAGAGTTGGTGCGACAAAGCACTGATTTACGCTCGTCTAAATCGATTTTCCCAACCGTGGAATCAAACCCTTTACCAAATACTAAGTGGGATTCGTTATAAAAGGTTGTTAGTAATTGTGATGCTATTTCAGCAATTCTTGGACCAAATCGAAAGCTATTTGTTAGATAAAACTCTTGTTTTGCCGTAATGGGCTCCATCGCGTCTTGCGCGCCCCTAAACCCATAGATTGCTTGGTAGGGGTCTCCAACCAAAATCACGGGGCACTTTTGAGCAAAAACAATGGCAGCTGTTACTGGGTTGGTGTCCTGGGCCTCATCTAACATGATGAAGTCATACGGAAGCAGCGGGCATGATAGCTGGTAGAGCTTTAAATACCCATCATGCGTCATTCCCACGGGAGAGAACGGGTCGCACATCATATCCCATAATTTTTTTGATTGGTATCCAATTAGTTCCATGCGATTTGCATCGCCCATAATCATTCTATCTGGTGCTATTGGGTTTTTAATGGGAAACGCGCCTAAATCTGAAGTGCAGTAGCCATTAACAGCATCAACGATGTCCTTGGCTAATGGGTAGTCGTAATCCATCCCCAAATACGAAATCACATCGTTTAGACGTAATCCAGCACACAATTTTTTAGAATATTTTCTGCCAAATGCAGAGAAGGCAAGGGCATGTGCTGTGCTGCATTTGACGGTTGGCGGAAACTTAGATTGCGCCTCCATTTGAATTGCCTTATTAAACGCAATATAAAGCCCACGTTTATCGAGATTTGCACGGGAAAGGGCATTTAAAGTGCTCGTTTTTCCGGTGCCAGCTCTAGCAATAACTTTCGTGATCCCCGAGAGAGGGGAGCCAACGATAGCTTCTTGCTCTTGTGTGAGGTGTATTTTAACAATAGACATACCAACCAAAATAACTCATCAAAACTGTAATGCAAGTCCATATTATTTAAAAATTACTAAGTATTTGAAATATTTCAAAATTTCATTATCAGTAAAGTAAATGGAGTGAAATAGCAATTAGACCGATTTCTAATAAGCCATCTTTTTGGCATGAAAGGTCGAATATGCAAATTAGTTGCCCAACATTGCCCAATAAATCATTTGAAAAAAAACTTCAAACAGTTTATGTGGGAGAGGAAGTGATCTCTCCATGCGAGATCATGAAGGTGATTCCGGCTTTTAATCAAACCGTCGATTCAAATGGATTTAAGCTTAAGCACGCGCCAGGAACATTGCAGAAAAAAGCTATTCATGAGGCGCTTTTGCACTTCAAGTACAAAAATTTTCTCATTCGTAATATCTATGCAAATCCAGCATTTATGGATTCGGAGGCACGAATTTATCAATTCCAGAATCCTGAGGGCTTCATTCCATTTGTTTATGGGATGTTTGTTACGGATGGCAATGGCAATTTGATTGATTATTGCTGCGAATCTTCAAAGCTAAAAATTCGTAAACAAGTATTGGTCTCGCTCATTACAGCAATCTGCACTAAAGAGTCGGTTGCAAGGCGCGTTCATCACTATCAACATTAAAAGGAAGTATCGTGAAAGAATTACAACAAAAATTCCCCAAGGGCAGCAATGTGTATGTCTCGATTGCCGAGAAAGCAACCGGTGCCGGCGGGAATATCTATGCGGTTTATCGAGTTGCCGATGGATCTCTGGTTGACTCCACCATGGATGTCGCCAGCACCTTACGCCGCATGACATATCGAGGCAAAATATTTGCGTTGACGCAAACACTTGAGAGCATTGAAAAAACCATTAAAGATTTCAGCAAGCAGATTCATGGGGACGAAGAGTCCTTATTGCTTGCAGTAATTTAATGTAGAAGGCCCGTTTTGGGCTTTCTTATGGGTTTGTTGAGTCCATAAGAAAGTTCAAACCCCTTTAAAACATTCGCTTAAGGCGGAAGAAAAGGAAAATGATGAATATTTCAGGAAATACAACGATCAAGCAATTGCTAGCTATGGTTAAAAAGTGCAAAACCGATGATGATGCAGATACCTTTCGTTTTGAATTTCGGGACATATTAATGGGTATGACTGGCAATGCTTTGGATGTTTTTAACGAAGCATCATATATTGAAAAATATACAAAAAAAGGTGCGCCGTATATTTCATTTGAATTGGTGAGAGTATTTTCAGATGCCTATGTATATGCGATCACGCCAACTATTCAAGATGGCGAACTAACGATAATTTGTAGGTTAGATCACATGAAGGATGGCTTGGGCATCTACAGTAAAGATTATGAACCTGTTGAGGGCTGGGACGATGAAGTGCCGTATTACCCAGACAACAAGCTCAAAACTGTAATAGCACGAGCCGTCAACATAATGCTAGCTGCGCATACAAAGCTAATTGAAGATGTTGGGGTTCCAACCCAGATAGCTAGAAAAACGGCTGAAGATTCTTGGGGCGGACCTATATACGCAGAACAATAAAAAAGTAATAAATACTTTTTGGGCTCCTTAGGGGGCTTTTTGATGTGCTTATGCAAGCCTATCAATAAGCTTCTTCTCTTATTAACCGCCGGTTATCCGGTAGAAAGAGAGTCAATAAATGAAATCAAAGAAAATTGAAGTATTGTTTTCCTATACGGAAAATATTATTCCAAAGCGTTGCAGGCATGCGCGCCCCGTTCGATTTGAAGACGGCAGAGCGACGGTAAGCATTCCAATTGTGTCTAAAAAAGATGCCCCGGTGGCTATCATTAAAAATCGTTGCTGGGATCAAGCAAAGCCAATTTCGTATCGCTGGTGGGGCGGAAAACTATGGACCAAGAGTAGTTATGAAAATCTGCCGGAGCAATTTGACCTAAACGACAATCATGCGTCGGCAATAAATCAATCTTTTGGCTACTATGGATCATACAATTGCAGCGAATCCAAAAAGGAGCGCATTAAAGGCATCAGAGCCGCAGCAGCGAAGCATCTTATTATTGATGGGGTTTACTACGAGCGGGCTGGCGAACCCCGTTATTATGTTATTACGTTTGGGATGGGCCGCAATCACGGAGGCACATCGTTGAGTTGCAGCCATCATTACAATCCCAACATAGGAAAGTCTCAATACTTCAGTTTGCTTCAGCTTGACCAGGCTATCGCTCTGGCATCAAAAACGGCAAACGCGAGGGGCGATGACAAGTCGCTTCCAATTGCGTATGAGACGTTTCAAGTCTTAATTCCAGAAGCAATCAAAGTAAATCCAAGAAAACAACATGGCAGCGGTTGTGCATTTATTAATAGTTTGAATGCTCTATCTGAGGCTGTTGGAGGCAACAATGCAATAGTTGGTGCCGCGGTAATTGGCTTGGCTTTATCAGCATAAAAAGTTCACAACTTTTAACCCTCTCGGGGGTTTTTTAATAGGGTGGGTTCACTTTATTAAAAAACATCTTAGAAGCCCTTTCTAACAGCCATTAATTTGGCAATTAAAAGGAGTTTTGTATGGGACAGAAAATGATGGGCAAGCCATTGCGCCGCCTAAATTCATTTCTTGAGGATGCGCGGAAAAGTGAACTTGAAGTTTATGGAACAACATCAAAAATAGTAAAGACAATTAATGTTGGGAGCGGAGAATTCTTCGAGGTCCATTATTTTGAAGATGGCGAAGAAATTTCGAATGCGTATTTTTATTCTCATGGGGATAAGTTGGTTTTATCTGATGCTGAAATAAAAACGCTATCGAGCGCAATTTAATTGTATTTGAATTGAAAGTGGTTAAAAAAGGCCCGCCCGGATTGTTTTAATAATCGTATAAGTATAGAAAGCCCCTCGGGGGCTTTCTAATGAGCCTCATTATGGCTTATTAGAAAGCTTCTAGCTTGCTCCTTTTTAATCGCCTCAATTGAGGTATGAACAGGAGATGTAAATGGCACATGAAATATCAATCCGTCAAACCGGATTTGCAGAAATGGCATTCGCTGGCAATGAAAAACCTTGGCATGGCCTCGGTCAAAACGTTCCAGAGGGCGCAGATATCGAAACTTGGCGCAAGTTAGCTGGGCTAGATTGGGACATCAATCGTTCAGTCGTTCAGTTTATGAATGGTTCAATGCATAACTACGATGACTTTAACGTCCTTTACCGCTCTGACTCGAATGCGGCTTTGTCCGTAGTTGGTCAAAACTACAAGGTGGTCCAACCAAAAGAGGTGCTCGAGTTCTTCCGTGATTTGGTCAGTCAAGATGGTTTTACTATCGAAACTGCTGGCTCATTAAAGGGCGGTCGTCGTATTTGGGCATTAGCAAAGACTAATCTAGATGGTGAGATTGTCGATGGTGATTTTTTTAAAACCTACTTGCTGTTGGTGACTTCATGCGATGGTGGTTTGGCTACTACAGCACAATTCACATCAGTGCGCGTGGTGTGTAATAACACGCTGCAGATGTCACTTGGGCAAGATTCAGTTGGGCAGGTCAAGGTTCGCCACAACAGCACTTTTAATCCACTAACCGTTAAAGGTCAGCTGGGTTTAAATGCCAACGTGGTCTATCAGGATTTTATGGCCAAGATGAAATCCTTAGTCAATACCGCTGTATCGCAAGATCAGGCTAAGGGCATTGTGATGGCGTTGATGGCAAAGTCTTCTAAAGAGCCGGTAGAGTCTCGAGGCTACAAGCTGATTCTTGACTTATTCAATGGCGGCGCAAAAGGTGCTCAAATGGATGGTGTTAAAGGTACAGCATGGGGCTTGCTCAATGCGGTAACGGAATATGCCGACTTTCATATCCGCGCGAAAGATCAAGATAACCGACTAAATTCCGCTTGGTTTGGCGCTGGCGCAAACTTGAAGGAAACTGCCGCGGGTATTTTGCTCGCAGCATAAATCTGTAAAACGTAGCGGCAATCCCTTTGGGGATTGCCAGTGCGCTTTAATGCTTTTAATTTTTCATAACCCTGAATGTAATTTTCTTTGAATCCTTAATCTCCCTAATCAACGATACCAAAGATAAGTCTCTCTCGCTTGTCAGTCCGGGCGTCCATTTTCTATTGGTGGCCAATGATCTTTCTGTAAGTCTTGACTCCCTAATGGCTTTGGGGCAGTAAACATATCCAACCTCCCAGTTTTGAGGATCTGGTATTAACCCCAAATGTCTTGGGTGAGAAGGGAACCCGTCAACAACCACCAGATCCAAGCTATTAATCCACTTCATTAACTCTACAATGATAGAGTCCCCAAGAATGGTTCCAGGCTTATGCTTGCGCAACTCAAACATTACTCGCAGGGGAATATCTTTGGGAAGTATCTTGCGCCTTGACATGCGCGCCAGAAATCCTATATTGATGTGGGTGTAGCCATCTAATGTGTACTTTTTACCTAGTGTGCTTTTTCCTGCTCCGTGGGGCCCAATCAATGCAATGCGCTTTTTCACGACGGACCCCGTGAGTAAGCTCAAGTAGCCGCCCCAATACCAACCTCAACTCCAAACCAAAGCGCATTAAGTGTTATGGCAGGTATGGCAGCTTCATCTAAGCCGTCTCGAAAGTGTCGTTTGTAGCTGAGAATTTGAGTTTGACATTCAACTATTTTTTTCATTAGCCCATCTAAATCATCTTGATCAATTGGAGTGCGGTGGTAGCGAATTTTTTTCAGCGTTTCACACGCTTCTCTGAGGCAATCCGCAGCATCCTCTAGATGTTCTATTGATACTGATTCTGGCATTCTTCCCATGACTATTTCCCTTGAAGTTTATTAATTAATTGAGGTCCGACGCTTGAAGCAATGGAGTTAATTTCGCTAATTATTTTGTCTAAATCAAAATGGTAGTAAACCCACCAGCAAAGGGCAACAAACAAAAATAGTCTGATGTAGCGATACAGAAGCAATGACGATTGAAAGATTCTCATGCTGTAAATATTCCCCCTAAAAATTTTCTTTTTGGAGGAGTGATTTCATTTTCAGCCTGAGGTGATGGACTCTTTAAATTGCCGCTAAAAGTTCCGCGATTGACGAACACTCCATCACAAATTACGTCGTTTGCATTAATTAGTCCGAAATTGTAAATATTGGCCGCACTTACATTTCCGCGTACAACAGCATTTTTTCCAATAATCAGCGTGCCACTTACCTCTAAATTGCCATTAATTTCACCATCAAAATAGAGTCCGCCCTCAAAGCAGGTAAGGTTGCCAGCATCCAGTTTGGCGCCGGCCGTTAAGCTATGAACAATTCCTTCTTTAGCATATTCATCCATTAACTCATGCTCATCACTTGACTCTGAAATGCATGCAATTTTTATTGAGATTCTGGGTACTAGACATCCATCATGAGTTGATTGAGCGTCTAAAACATCTGTTTCCATGCGAATACTCCTTTGGGTTATTGGACTTGAATGGTGTTGCCGTTACTGCTGTATGAATTTCTAGCTGGATCAATGGCCTCAATAATTCTTCCGTCTGGGAGTGCTTGCCCAAGCTGTATTTGTTTCATGCCTTGATCAGTTTTAATGACAACCGATTGAGATGTAAGTGCAACCACCTCAAACCTATTGACCTCGATGGCGGGGGAATTCGCAAGAGTCACTGCCGGCGCCTTTTTTTCAACGACCATAAGTTTCACTTTGGATACCGGTTGGTCATCCTCACTTAGCCCTTCTTGAGCCCTCTTGCTTTTTACCGGTTGTTGCACGACCAACTCCACAGGGGGCGTATATTTTCCAGCAATCTTCGGTATGGGTCCGCTAGGGAGGGGGCCATCACTTATGAGCGGTGCTTCTCGCGGGTTGTTTTTTTCTGAGGCCAGATGATCTTCGCTATCTTTTTTAACTACAAGCTCTTCTTTTGGTGGGGCCGCATCTGTTGGTGGCTCCACTGCAATAGATGGTTGTGTTGTTGTTGGCGAGGTCGCGGAGAGCAGTGATTCAATGCGCTGGTTTGCAAAACTGGTGCCGCCAGATAGGTATGTCAATGCAATATACGCAATGGCGCAAAAGACAAAAATGGTGATGGAAATATTTAGTGCGATGTTGGTGATGGCTAAAAATATTGATCTATATGGGATCTTGAACCTTGTATTGGGGGAATCCTGCTTCGGTGTGGCCATATTCCCTTGCTTTTGGATATTTCTTGCCGGCACCTCTTCTGCGGTTGACTTGCGTTCATTCTTGCCGAGCGTTTTCTTACGGCTTACGGAATAAAGCAAAGGAATATCTTTTCTCTTCTTCGCCTGCTGGATGCATCGTTGTGCCAAGTTCATTTTTAACCGGCCGAATCGAGTAAATGTATATGTTTGCGCATGATTAATTCATCTTAAATTTGATCTAAAAATTTGTTGCGATGAATTTCTCTAAATTTTTAATGAGTATTCGAATAAAGAAAAAAAATAGATCGTAGAGAATGCCATTTATGAATACATTAATTTCATTTATAGGCGCATAGATTGAGACATTTCCAGCAAGTCAAAGAGCTTTTGGTATCAATCGGCTTTAAAAATAAAAATCGAATATTGGCGATAGTTGATGCAGGTGTTTTTATTGACACTCTCAAGCGCAGCGCAACGCAGACTCTAAGAATTCAATGGCGCAAGCCTGCTTCCAAAGAGCTGCTAAATGATTTGATGTCGATTGCCCCAATGAGACCGTCAACCGAAAGCTATGCACATGATGTTGACAAAATTTATTTTGTCTTTGAGGAGCAGAAGTCCAAGTAGTAAGCGCAGTAAACGGTATCAGCTTGAGTATTAATTAAAAACCAACAAACACAACTAGGAATCTTATGAGCGAACAAAATATTGGTGAATTCTCAAATCAACTGCACGAGGCCAGCGCATTAGTTGCGGATGCGGAACTTGATGGTGGCGCTGGAGAGGCTGCGGGTAAGGAGCGCGTTAAATACTCAGACCTAACTGAAGAGGAGCAGAAACGCCGCACACAATTTTTGATTAGGCGCGCCGAAAAGCAGGCCCAAAAAGGAACAGAGCAGTTAGTCAAGCAATACCCAGGGTTGCTTGCCGTACGCAAGGAGGCAAAAATCAACAATCGCTTTGTTGCGCGCTCATTCCAGCGTTTTTTTGCGTCAACTGAATTTGCCATTATGTTAGCAAAACGCAATGAAAGTAGGCTTGTATTTTCAGATGGAAAAATGAACGATGGACTTGCAGCTTTAGAGGCCTTAATTGCCGATTTCAAAGAGGGTATTGAGCAGGATTTACGTGCTGTCCGCGAAATCTATACCCAATCAGCGAAAGAAAATCATGATTTTATTGTTCCAACATACTTGGAGCCAGCACTTGATTTAGAGGTGTCGATTTTGACGCCGCAGGGTAACGGCCTCTACAGATCGCTTCAGTCGTACGACCAAATGATTGAAATGCTTACCGTCTTGTATTGGAACGGCATCTATCCGCAAGATCGAATTCAAGATGCTGAGCAGGGGGTTAAAAAAGGTATGCGTAAAATCTATAGCGCCTCCCGTCAAATTATTCTTGGCTTAAATCGTAAGTTTGAGCAAATGGTGGCCAAGGATTCAGAGGGCGCCAATCAAACGGTCGCATAAGATTGGATCATCCATATCTTAACGATCTTAATCAGGAGCAGTTAGAGGCGGCAATAAGCACTCGACACTGCTCCATTACTGCTTGCCCTGGGTCTGGTAAAACAAAGACCCTGGCCGCGAAAGCGGCTTTCTTGTTAAATCAACATAAAAAAGTTGTTGCCGTTACCTTTACCAGGGAATCAGCATTCGAACTACGGCATCGCATTGTGCAGTTGGCTGGTGAGGATAAAAGCGATAATCTGCTCGTTGGAACTTTTCATAGCATTGACCTATTCATGCTAAATCCTGCTGCTGCCAAGGGATCTAAGTTTGGTAAAAATATTTTATCAAAAATGGTCAATAAATTGGGCGACAGGAAGTGGGATATTGCCACCGAATCGATGAGAAGGTCGTATATAGCCCACGCTGTAAATGAGTCTGGAGCTGAGCTTGATTTAATGGAGTCCATTAAGGCTATTGAAATCATTAAGGCACAAGGTTCATCGGGCTTTGATGAGTCCATTGTGCGTATGAGTGAAATTTATAACTCTGCCATGGTTAGAAATAATCAAATTGATTTTCAAGATATCCTGACAAAAACAAATGATTATCTACGAACGGGCGAGATTTCGCCTCTTGCAACAGATTATCTTCTGGTTGACGAGTTTCAGGATACTGATATCGTTCAGTATGATTGGGTCAAGATTCACGGTGACCATGGGTGCATTATCACGGCCGTAGGGGATGATGATCAGTCCATTTACGGTTTTCGACGTGCGTTAGGTTATGAGGGTGTCCAAAGGTTTTCAAAGGACTTTCATGCACAAAAAATTGTTCTCGGAACCAACTATCGGTGTCATGATGAGATTCTTGGTGCAGCAGATCATCTGATACGAAATAATACTGAGCGAATTTTCAAAAACCTTTTTGCATACAAGGGGCCGGGCGGTCATGCGGAATGGAACTACCACGAGGATCGGGAAAAAGAGGCTTATGCGTGCCATCAGGCAGCCATTAAAGCTCAGTCAGAAGGGGTTCAGTTTGCTGTCATTGCCAGGACAAATCGTCTGCTTAAGGATGTAGAGTTAAGATTCATTGCAAATAAGACGCCTTACGTCTTGGTCTCTGGGTCGTCCTTGTTCGAGGATCCGGTTGTGTCCCTCTTGGGAACTTTATTGGCAATTCTGGTTAAGCCAAACAAGAGGGGTGTAGACATGCTTTTGGCATGGGCCGGTATTCAGGAATCTGATATCACGAAGATTCACGGTGTGTTTGGAGACCATATTCGAGTTGGTGCTGCTGCCGACTTTAATGGGTCGGGCACTTCTGATGGGGCAATTGCCATTTGGCGGGCATTCGCAAAGAAAGTTGCTCAATGGAAAGAGAACATTGCCAATGGACGTCAAAATATGGCTGTTGAGGGCGCCATTCACTGGTTGCTGGAAAGGGCAAAAAATAAGCAGCAGATAGCAATGATTAATTTGGTTGCGCCCTTATTTAAGCCGGGAGACTCAACGATCGAGGATCGACTGGATTGGATTAGAAGAAAAATAGCCGATCAAAAAACCAAAAAGGAGCCAGAGGGTTGGGTTGCCAGGCTGATGACTGCGCATGGATCCAAAGGCCTGGAGTTCGATAGGGTGTGGATATTTGGGGCCACCCAGGATACCTTTCCCGATTCTGATGGCTCTCTTGAGGAGGAGCGTAGGCTAATGTACGTGGCGATGACCAGAGCAAAAAACTGGCTGTCTATTTCAATTTCAGGTGGTAAAAAAAGTCAGTTTATTGAAGAATCAAATATACCGGTCAATCACGAGTACCAGATAGATCTAGATTCCAATGAGAGCGTTTAATTGCTGTAATTTATCCTCGACCATGTAACTACTAGTGGTACGCGGTCGCTTCTCTAACTCGCTGAGTTTAAACAAAACCTGCTCTCAAAAAGACGGACCCTCGAGGGTCAGAATTTTGCCAATTAACAATAAACGGCGCTGGTAAATGCGGTTGATTTTAATAGTTGTTTTCCGTATGATTTTTCTATCAGACGTTTATCCAATACGCATACCTCGCCCCAATCATCTTCGGTGCGAATTAATCTCCCGACGATCTGAGCAAGTTTCAGGCTTGTAGCCGGAAGCATGAGTAATGGGAACACCTGGAGACCCTTTCCCTCTAAGTGCTCCGCATGGGCTGCTAGTATAGGATCATCTGGCGATGGGAATGGTAGCTTTGAAACCATTACTACTGAACACAATATCCCGGGTAAATCAACGCCTTCTGATAGGCTATCAAGTCCAAAGAGAATGCTTTTATTGCCTGAATTAACGCGTTCTTTATGTTTTTCGATCATCGCTGTTGGAGACCACTGACCTTGCATGAGAATCAGCCCTTGAGATTGTTCATCCAGCGACTCATAAACAGTTTCCATTTGTTTCTTCGACGAAAAATAGACGAGCACTCCTTTGTCAATTGACTTAATCGCTCTTTCTTTTATGTGCGCCGTTACAAACCTTGTGTGCGATTGAACATTGGTAGTGTCCGGTAGGTGCCTTGGGACCGTTATTTTGGCCTTGTCAAAGTTAAGTGGGCTACTCAATCTAAGACACGCCGTTTTCTCATCAAGACCAAGTTGACGTAACATGGAGTCAAATTTACCGAGAGGCGCCAAGGTGGCAGAGGTCAATATAACCCCGCCAGCCTGCTCAAAAAATGTTTTTCTTAGAAGTCCGCCAGCATCAAATGGGGCGCTATTGATCGTCCAGCCACCCTTAAATCTCGTAATCCACTTTGCTTTTGGCAGCACATTGACTTCTGATACCTCGTCACATTGTCGCGATATATCCTTTAAATACCCAGCCCATGTCTTGGCGTGGATTACCGTCAATTCAGCCAGCTTAGATTTACGCTCGGAGCGGGATATTGCATCTGAAATGATCTTTTCGGCGGTGGTTGCGGAGTTCCCAAGCTCCACAATTAGCTGATTGAGGGTGTGCGGAATTTCACCAAGGGTAAATCTATACATGCTCGAATCTGGTCCAGCAATAAGCGGTAAATTCTGTGATAGGGCTGAGACAATCCCCTGCATTGCGCTTAAGGCCACCTCTAAGGCTGCGCCTCTTACTCCAATTCCAGCGGCTGCCCTTAATATTTCAGCCGCAGGGACCTTTATAACTTTGAGTTTTGTGGCAAAAGACTCAATTGCTTTGCCTGGGATATGGTGGGCCTCATCAAAAATATAGATGCATTTATCAAACTGAACGACCGGAGACTTTGTGACTCCATTGGTCACGCAGGCAAGAATATAGTCGTGATTTGCAATGATGATATTTGCATCATTAATCAGTTTTTGATTTGAGAAGTACGGGCAATCCTTGTGGCTGGGGCATGATGGCCCGCTACAGGAGTTGCTAGTGTTGTTAATTTTTGACCATAAGTCCAATTTAATGGGTTTTGGCAAACTATCGCGCAATCCATCCCATGAGCCATTGGCCCATAAGTCAGCAATCTGATTTAATTCAATATTGGTGGCGGATTCCTCCAAAAGAGATGATTGGGTGGTTACTCCATCCAGTCTATAAGGACATACATAACGTTCTCGCCCCTTTGCAACTGCACACTTAACACTACCAAGCCCAACTTTTTCAAGCACCTTAGATATTAATGGGACGTCCTTTGCGGCTAGCTGGTCCTGCAGGGCTGCGGTTGCTGTGGATACTATTAAACGCTTATCACGACACATGGCCACCACTAGAGCCGGGATGAGGTAGGAAATGCTTTTGCCGGTACCCGTTGTTGCCTCAATTAGGCCCTTGGTCCCGGTCGCCAGAGAATTTGCAACCTGCGAGATCATTTGGCGCTGCTGATCTCGCTTTTTGAATGTAGGTAAAAAATATGGTAACGCTTTATATGCTTGAGAAATGAGTGATTTTTCAGCATTTGTGAGATTTAAATCTGCACTTTGCATGGCTGGTCTGTCCTTATGAATCGAACAATCATATTGCCATCAGATTACTTCAAAGCAAGTTTATAAACAGCAAAAATATTTCTTACACTTGCCCAACATTGGCAAAAATAACCAACTTATGATTTCAAGCAATTGAAAGCTCTTCAGCAATCTGAGCTGCAGACTTTCTTTCAAATCCTAGTGCAATTTGCTTGATCCTATTAAATGCCATTTCAATCGGCACCAACATCTCTTCCCTTGTAACTCTGCTTATTAGCCCTGCTCGCTCTGCAGCGTACAAGGCATATGCCGATTGATCGGCTTTTGAAATAAATCGAAATAGACTGGCAGACTGCGGGGAAACAAGTCTCAACGGGTAGGATGTGGGCTCCCAGTCAAGTCTAATTTCTTCGTTATCGATATATTTTTTTGCCTCGAGCACCAGACAGCTAATCTCAAAGCCAAAATTTGTAAGGGCCTCGGCTGTATCTGAGTATAGTTTGCCGCTAGGGCTTCTATCTGTTTTAAGTTGGACAAATAACTTTGCGGTAACTATGTGAAACTCCCTGTTTACCATCCTCTTAAAGAAGGGTGTCGATAAATTCAATGTAGCCCTTGCGTCAATATTTACGCGAATTTCTTCGATGCGTTCTACATTTTTAGGATTTGTTTGCATTGGCGACGATTGATATTTTGTTAGTGATACCCCATTTTCTTCAAAGTTGGTTTGCGAGCCGTTTCAATAATTAAAAAAATAGTGATATTTCAAATTCCAATGAAATTGATAAGGGATAATATTTAAACGTGGAAGCTATAAACGAATCAGATTTATCCGCCGCAACTGTGGCATGAAGGGTTTATTAACAGATGTTTGACTATATCTTCCTTGCTAAACCTGCAAAAGTCCGTAGAGTATTCAAAGTACTTCGGTCGCTTTATCTAACCCATAAAGTTGTAATTGAATCAATGAGCTTTGGTCGGCTCAATGACTTAACAACTTGTTAAGCGTGAATCTGCGTAAATGATTGCTGTGCGATGACGTGTCCTTACGTTAGACGCATAGGCCAAGGTAGATCCTTGGCTGGCAAATAGACGGCTCACCCTTTTGGGGTGGGCCGTTTCCACTTTCCCTGTGAAGATTTAATTCGCAAGCTGTCAAGTGAGACGGCTGGCGAATTGGGTTAGCGCAGTTTTAACACCCCAGCCTTGGGGAATTTAATGTAATTTGAATAAGGAAGAAAAATGAGTTTAAAGCAACAAACTATTTCTCAAGACGTACTCTTAGAAAAGTACGCCAAGGGCAATGAAGCTACTGAAGACGGTATTTTTAAGCGCGTGGCCGATGGTCTTGCAAAAGCCGAGGAGCCAAAAAATCAAGCCAAATATAGCCAAATTTTCTATGAAAATATGAAAAAGGGCGGCATTGGCGCTGGCCGGATTATGTCTTCTGCTGGCACTGATATCAAAGCAACCCTAATTAATTGTTTTGTTCAGCCAGTAGGCGACTGCATTCAGGGCTCTGATGACGATGGCTATCCAGGCATTTATGATGCCTTGCGCGAAGCTGCAGAGACGATGCGTCGTGGTGGTGGTGTTGGCTATAACTTTAGCCATATCCGCCCAAAAAATGCATTTGTCAAGGGCACCCACTCGTACGCCTCTGGTCCATGTAGCTATATGGATGTATTTGACGCGAGTTGCCGCACTGTAGAAAGCGCAGGAGCTCGCCGTGGCGCTCAGATGGGCATTTTGCGTATTGATCATCCGGACATTTTGGAATTCATTACGGCAAAACGCACGCCAGGTCGCTGGAATAACTTCAACGTATCCGTTGGCGTTACCGGTGACTTTATGAAGGCTGTAGCTAATAATGAGTCATGGGATTTGGTTCATAAGGCTGAGCCCTCTAAAAAGTTGATTGAAGACGGTGCCTTTTATTCAGAAATTGAGGAAAAGTGGACATATGAAACAGTTCAAGCGATTGATTTGTGGGATGCAGTCATGCGTTCTGCATATGATTTTGCTGAGCCTGGCATCATCTTTTTGGACAACATTAATCAAGATAACAATCTTCATTATTGTGAAAACATTGAGGCGACTAACCCGTGCGGCGAACAGCCTTTATCACCATACGCCTGCTGCGATCTTGGGCCAGTAATTCTAACCAAGTTTGTCCGCGATCCATTCACATCTGAAGCTAGTTTTGATTGGGCTTCCTTTGAAGAGGTGGTTGCCGTCCAAGTGCGCATGTTAGATAACGTGCTTGAGACAACTCACTGGCCATTGGAGGAGCAAAAAATCGAAGCCATGAATAAACGCCGTGTAGGCGTTGGGTTTACTGGTTTAGGTGATGCTCTGATCATGCTGGGGATTGCATACAACAGTGAAGAGGGATGTGCGATGGGCAAGCAAATCGCCAAAGTGATGCGCAATAATGCTTACCTGGCCTCTGTAGAGCTTGCCATCGAGCGCGGACCATTTCCATTATTTGATGCACAAAAGTATCTAGATAATGGCCATAGTTTTGCTTCTCGATTGCCGGATCACATCAAAGATCTTATTCGCAAGCATGGTATTCGTAATAGCCACTTGCTCTCTATTGCCCCAACAGGCACGGTGAGTTTGGCGTTTGCGGATAACGCATCTAACGGTTTGGAGCCAGCGTTTTCGTGGTTCTATGATCGCAAGAAGCGCATGCAAGATGGCTCGCACAGCATGTACCGGGTAGAAGATCATGCTTACCGCGTGTATCGTGAGCTCGGCGGCGATGTGACCAACCTTCCGCCAGCCTTTGTATCTGCGCTAGAAATGAGCGTCAATGACCACTTGGCAATGATGAAGGCAATCCAGCCATATATTGATACTTCTTTGTCTAAGACTGTCAACATTCCAGCGGACTATCCTTATGAAGACTTTAAAAGCGTCTACATGCAGGCATGGAAAGCAGGTTTAAAGGGTTGCGCAACATACCGCCCAAATAATATTTTGGGATCCGTGTTGTCTGTTGCAGCGCCGGCCAAAGAGAAAAAGCCTGAGCCTCAAGCGCTAGAAGATAACCTTCAAAATATTGATCCGAATAAGGTCGTTATTGAGAAGCGTCCAGAAGGCGCCTTAAATGCAGTAGCGGAGAAGTTGAGCTACTACACCAAAGAGGGCAAAAAATCACTCTATCTCAATATCTCATTTATGCCTGTTGAAGGTGTATTGGGCGGAAAAAAAGTGGTGGTGGATCGACCGGTTGAATTTTTTATTCCGGTAGGCCAAGCAGGTGAGTCACAACAGTGGATTTCATCTGCAATGCGTTTATTGTCTTTATCAGCAAGGGGCGGCATGCTTTCTCGCGCCCTTAATGACATGCGCAAAGTGGTTGATAACCAATCCATTCGACTTGGTGAAAAAGCCAAAGAAGATGGAACGTTGATTCCTCAGTTCCACGACTCCGAGGTAGCTGCAATTGCTTTTGCAATTCAGCGCATCCTTATCAAGCGTGGATTGATGAATGAAGATGGAGAGCCGCTCGTGAAGTTAAGCGCTCATATCACTAGTGATGTCGATGCTAATGCGACATTAGCAGCCTCTGGCGAAACCCAGAAAGTGATTGAATCGGTAAACACAGTTATGGCAGGTAAAAAATGCCCTGAGTGTGGCGCCCACGCCGTCATTAAAAAAGATGGCTGTGAGTATTGCACAAGCTGTGGCCACATTGGTTCATGTGGTTAATTAAGCAGTATAGAAAGCCCTTCCGGGGGCTTTCTAATGCGCCAACTGCGTATTGGAAAGCTTCTGCCAATCTTTTTTTAAACGCCTTGCATAGGGCATATACAAAAAGGAAATACTTATGAAGAAAGCATCCTCATTGCAGGACAAGCTTGTCGTTGAAAACACTAAAGCAATTATGACTGCACTGCAAGCTGCCGGCATTACGATGGTAGTGGTTTCGTATTCTGGAGGCGGCGATAGCGGGCAAATAGAAAACCATGCTATTCAAGGTGTCGATGGGTATCCAGAAGACGTTGTTGTCAGCCTTAACAACACTCACCCTGATTTTGTGGACTATCAAAACGCTAGCAAATCCACCTACCAGACAGATCTACGTGGCGCTATTGAAGATATGGCTTGGATTTACGTTAACACCCTAAATCCAAATTTTTGCTACTCCCCAGATCCAGAAGACATAGATAATGATGAAGATTATTTTAGTTACGGAGAGGTGACCTTTGATGTTGCTAAAGGCATGATTGCTCATGATGAAATATCATGATAGTCAACATTTCTTTAGGCGCATTTCCAGGAAAATCTCATGGCGCCGCATGTGAAATTGCTTGTTCTGGTGATGTAAGTGAACCCCTTTGGGGTCCCCTATCACACGACCATCTGCAATTGTGCCCACAAAACTTTGGGCACTTGTCTGAAGATCTTGCCCTGGTTCTGAAGGAGAAATTTTTGGGTAAAACTCAGCTTAGGCTTCACGCAAATGTTCGCGTATTAAAAAACCATGTGATGGCTGACCTTTCCGGGTTTAATTGTCATAAAAATTTCTTTTGCCAGGCCGCCAGGATTAGTCAGATGTTGGGAGCGCCCGCGTATACAGCTCATGCTGGAAAGCGCTCCGAGAGTTCAATTGATGGCTTATTTGAAAATGCAAAGCGAGCCGCTGATTTATTCGGGTGCCCCGTTGGCATTGAGGGGCACTACCAAACCAAAGGCGATTCTTACCTAATATCAAATTGGCATGAATACCGCCTATTGTTTGAATCTGGCGTACCCTACGCATTAGATTTAAGCCATCTTAATATTGTTGCTGCGCATTCTGGAAAACAAGAAATCTCGCTGGTACAGGACATGTTGGCTTCAAGTAATTGCCTAGAAGTTCATTTTAGTGATAACGATGGCATTGGGGATACGCATCAAAAGATTGAGCGGGCGCCTTGGTGGTATGAATTCATTTCGTTTATTCATCCATTAGCAACTGTTTTCTCGGAAGGAAATCAATTGAGAAACGTAAGGGCACGAATTTAACGAATTGTTTAATTATTTTTGATATTTAATATGTAAATAGGTTGGGTTAGTAACTATGATGAAAAATTCATAGTTACTAACCCCCGCCATTTTTTTGGCATTTAAGGAAAAGCTATGGGCAATATTTCAGGGCTTGCTTACCATTTTGGTCAAATATTATTTTTCATTGTCGCTTTGTGGTTTGCATTTTCAGTTGAAAATAGCGATATGAAAGTATTAGGCGACTACTGCACTGGTGGAGACGATGATTATGGCAATAAAGATTTTAACGACCCATTATCGCCGGACGGTGAAAGCAATCCCAACGCTTAAAATATAAGAACCCGCTTGCGGGTTCTTTCTTGTTCATCATTTGAATGGTGCACAAGAAAGAACCTAAGCCCTTCAGGTTTATTTCTTCAAACGCCAGAACTGGCATGAGAGGATCGGTGGAAATATCTATCGATAACCACTAAATCGTAGATACGATAGAAGGGCATTTAATGAGTAAGATGACTATGAGTTTACTTGGTGAAAAACAAGCCAAGGGACAAATGAAGGCAACAATGGGGGGATCATTACGTCCGGGAATTAAAGTTCTCACAAAGGCGGGATTAGAAAACCCAGAGATTGTCAAAATCTACAATAACGGCGTTAAAGAGTTAATGAGTTTTAATGACATTGAAAAGGAAATTCTCAAGAAGTTCCCCAGTGCAAAAAACTGCATGTACCCACGAAATGTTGAGTACTTTTCCATAGCGGCTAAGGATTTTCCAAGCGCGGCGGCGGCGAAACAATTTATCGAGGCTTTTGGCGAGGACCGCGGCGATGGCATTAAGCGCATCTACACCGTACCCGTAGCATTCAAGTCTGATAATTTGGAGGAGATTTTTCCGAATACCTTGCAAGGATTTGCTGATGGCACATTCCATTACATGGTTATTGACGAATCAACCGGCAAACATTTATGCATGCATCGTAAGCCTATAGATGCTGAGAAGGCAAAACGCGGAAAAGTGTTGCCGCGTGAGTTTTCGATTAAGAGCGACTGTATACCTAATGAGTGCGCGATGTATGCCTCTGGAAGATGCAAGTTTAATGGTTCGCTTGAGTTTTATATCCCAGGCACAACTATTGGTCTGGTATCTATGAGCACGAGCTCAGCATATGCCAGCGAGGACATTTGGGCAGCATTGGTTCAGGCAAAAGATGCATTAGGTCATTTGCCAGCATTAAACCCGAATACACAAAAACCGGTATTTTGGCTGCGTAAAGTTGAGTGCGAGCGGGCTTATTTTGAAAAAGGTGAGCGTAAAGTTGGCAAGCAATGGTCTCCGAAGTTGTTTTCTGAGCTTGATTTTGCTGCTGGTGTTGCCAATAAGCAAATGATTCGCATGGGGCTTGCCACTACTCCCTCGTTGGAAACCTCGGTCGTTGATGAAGATGGCGTAATTCAGTCGCAGTCAGGGCAATCAATTTCACAAGTAAGCGAGATTGAGAATCAAACCACAAGCAAGCAGAATAATCCCGCATCAAGCGTTATTTCCGACAAAGATGCATACCAGGAATTTATTTCAAAGTCAGGGGTAAACCTTGAAATTTTGGGTGAATTTTTGACGTCCGTCTATGGGGGCGATTGGGAACAATCAGAAAATGCAAGTCAGGTTTACACATTGATTCCAAAGGCTATTGCCAGACTTGGAAATCAAGCGGAACCCTTTATGCAAATTCGCATCTTGTCTAAGCAACACAACATTATTCCATCGGAGTTTGATGTGTATGCAGAGGCCAAGTTCGGCAAAGATTGGAAGAGTGTTTCAAATGATGTCTATGTTGATTTAAAGGATATTTTGCGCGGCGGCGAAGATGTGGCAATTGCCATTATTCAAGAAGTTGCGTCAAAAAATCAAGCCGTATAAGTAATGGAAAGCCCTTCGGGGCTTTCTAATGGGATCTAGTTGGATTTCATTAGAAAGTTTCGCGCCTTTCATTAACAGCCTAATTTTTAGGCATAGAAAGGAAGAAAAGTGGAATTAGATGAACTAAAGGAAAGCATCTTTAAAGCAATGCTTTCTCACAAAATTGATCGTCTTGTTGTTACTTATAGCGGCTCAGGCGATAGCGGAGGGGTAGAAAATATTGAAGCTTACGGATTTGGAAATGAGCTAGATCTTCAATTAAAAAGCCTTCCATGCGTGCAAATCAATGCACGTTATATCAATAATTTCGAAGAGGAAATTTCATTTTTTTCGGACGAAATTATCATTGCTGCCGGATATGAGGGGTATGAAAATAATGATGGCGGTAACGGCACCGTTGAGATCGATGCAGTCAATCAAAAGGTCATCATTCAACATAATTGGATGGAAACGATCAGCAACCCTGAAGAGGAGGTTGAGTTGTGAATCTTTCAAAAATCACCCTGCAGCCTGGTTTCGCACCTTTGGATGCTGACGGAAAAATATTGCAGATTTCATCGCAATTAACTCGCTTAAAAGAGTTAGAGGTGGCAAATTACTGTCTGATATTTCTAGATATCTTTAGGCAAAACCCAGAGATCGAATCGATTAAATTAATTGGTGAAATACGTCAAGAATACGACGATAACAATTTCTTTAGCGACGTTTATCTAATTAATTTACAGCTCAAAGATCAACATTCAAATCAGGTTAGGATCTATAAGATCGACAATGTTTTATTTTCAACCGAACTTGATTGGGATGATGAAGAGGAAGCCGAGGATGGCCAAACGATTTTTGCATGGAATCATGATGACGAATCGTTGGTTTCGGATCGCTGGGATTTAATGTACTTTTTCGATACCCTTGGCAGAACGACTATTTCTCTCGATCGAGCTTCTGTCATGCCATTTTTAAATAAACCTATCGATTTTGACGAGTTCTATAAGGTATTGGTGCCAACTAACTAGCAGGAGATTTGCATGGCAAATGATATGCGCTCCGAAATGCCTGAGACTGCCGCAGTGATTGATCGATTTCGCGATGCCTTTGGCAAAGATGTGATTGATCAAATGCTGAGAAATTCATCTGGGATAGTAAAACAGCATGCTCGGATACTGGAGGCGGACGGCCCTGAAAATGCCGCTCAATTCCTAGTTTCCGTAAAGCATTTACCGTTTTTCTACGCTACTGAAGGTAATTCACATTTTGGAATCAAATTGTTGTAGTAATGCCGGGGTTCGCCCCGGTATTTTTAAATAATGCAACAAATTTAAAGATCTCGAGCGAAAGCAGTCCATTGATGGGTGGAGAATGCTTGTATTAGGAAATTTTTAACTAGGTCACCTATTTAAAAGTTTCTTACTCCCCGTTTTACGTTAAGCGCTCATTTGCGCATGAAAAAAAGGGAGAATTTATGAGTTCGATTAAAGTTGGGCAGTTTAGCGATCTTCACTATGCGGCCAATACGTTAGTTGAAGCGGATCGTTGTTTTGGATTTGCTGTAGAGCACGCCATCTCAAGCGGTATTGAGGTTGCGGTCATTAGCGGTGATTCGACTGACCATGCGCTGGATGCCCACTCGCCAGCCTTTTTAGCGTTGGCAAAGCGGATTCAGCAACTTGCCAATCATTGTCCGGTGTTAGTTCTTCAGGGAACTTTTTCGCATGAAGCTCCGGGCATGATTCGTTTGTTTGAGTTGCTTGGGGCAAAGTATTCGATTGCAATCGCAGACAAGATAGGTCAAATTGGGTTAACCAATGATCTTGCGTGGCAGTTTCTTGAAAATGATTCTGATGTGAGTGGGATGAAAGCGCTTTTTACAGTCTTTCCAACCATCAACAAAGCAGATCTAATTAAGTCGTCTGGACATGAAAATGTCAACGAAGCTTTAGGCAATCACTTGCATAATTTGATCATGCAGTATTCGCTAAATAATGAACTAGCAAGAAAGGCTGATATTCCAACGATTTTTGTTTCACATGGGACGGTTGATGGATGCATGACCGAACATGGGGTTCCAATGCACGGTAGTGATCATGAGTTTTCATTGGGAGCTATTTATCAAGCATCGTGCAGCGCAGGCATGATTGGGCATATACATAAACACCAGCACTGGGAAACAGACCAGTCTGGGTATAAGCAAATTGTGGCGTACCCAGGCTCAATTGGACGTAATCACTATGGCGAACTTGGTGAGAAGCATTACTTGCTTTGGGACATTGGAAGTCATGACGTCAGCTTTGAGCCGGTGGTAACGCCTTCTTGCAAAATGATTGATTTGACCTTTGATGGACCTCCAGACTTGGATCAAATTGCATCGGTTGCGGCTGATGTAGCGAACGCTTTTGTTCGTGTTCGGTATTGCATTGATGAAGAGCATAAAGCCTCTGTTGATAGAGATGCAATTAAAAAGATCCTTTCACTAGCGGCGGAAGTTCGAATTGAAGGTGTTATTTTGCCAGTACAACGGCAAAGGGCTGCTGGAATTTCAGTGCTCCCATCGCTTTCAGAGCAAATTCAAAAGTGGGGAGAGGTTACCGGCACTGATACTGGGGAGTTAATCCCAAGAATTTCAGAGCTGGAGTCTTTGCCTGCATTGGACATTGCTGAAGGTATTAAAAAACGTATTTTGTCTTAACTAGAAGAAGCGACTAACTTAATGTTAGCCGCTTCTTTTTAGTAATCAGACTAATCCGAATTCTCCAATAAATTGGAAGTATTCAATTAAGCAAAAAAACTAAATAGCGATAAATTGTCTATAAGCCGTTATTTCGGCAGCACTACAAAAATATTGTTCCTTGAGTATTTCTGAATATTGAATTATTCAAAAGTATTCAATGCATGAATTCCCCAAGTTTTTATTACCGCAATTGCGGAAAGGGCAATCATGAAACCAATAGATTTAATATTAAAAGGATTTATAGGGATTGCTTCAGGTAGAGGAAAACCTGAGATCCACTTAGATCTGCGCTCAATACCATCCGATGCTGCTTTAGTTGCTTTGGTTGGTGAGAATGGGACTGGCAAAACCACGATTATGGATAATTTGCATCCATTTCGTTTAATGCCATCTCGAGCCTCATCTTTAACTCCGGGAGGATTTTCATACTGGGAAAATGTTGGACAAGAAGCTACCAAAGAACTCATTTGGGAGCATGGGGGCAACCTTTATCAATCCATTCTAAATTTTCGCCAAACTGGGAAAACGCAAAAGCAGGAATGCTATTTGCTAATCGATGTTAACGGATCGTTTGAGCCTGTAAAACTTCCTGATGGCCTAGAGTCTGATGGAAAAACTACCTCATATGATAAGTGCATTGAGGCTATTCTCGGAAAGCCGGAGGTGTATTTTGTTGCCGCTTTTGCAGCGCAAAAACGAAAATCACTGTCAGAAATGGGCGCCACTGAAATAAAATCGATTCTCTCGTCGGTTCTTGGCCATGAAAAGTATCGTGAATTAAATGCAAAAGCATTGGATATTGTGAAGATCCTAAAGGTCTCGCTTGCCGACATTCAGCTACAAATTCAAGATATTTACCAGGTCAAACAAAGCCTAGAATCAACATCTAACCAAAAAGCTGCAGTGCTGACTCAATCTGAGGTGTTAGCATCTCAGATAAAAGATCTAAACACCAAGCGCGATATGGCTCAAAGAGGTATTTATGAGCTTGATGCGCAATTGAAAACTGGGGCTTCTTATGATGCCCAAAGATCGGATCTGACAACCCAGCTAAGTAAATTAGACCTTGAGTTGGCTGCTGCACTGAAGTCTTTTCAGGAAGCCTATACAAGAGAGTGTTTTAGCACTAATCAGAACAGGGAAACCCTTCAAAACTCAATAGCGAATATTGATAAAGAAGAGTTGAACCAACAAACCCAACTAAACTCTGCCAGGGACATTGTTCAAAGCAAAGAAACAATTGATCTCGCCGCTAAAAAGGCGGTAGAACTTGGTTCTGAATTGGCGATTATTGATACTAGTATTGCTGCTGCACAGGCAAAGCTAGTAGAAATAAAGACGCTTAGGGATAAGCAAAACACTCTCACGGGTAAATCATCGTCATTAAAAGCAGAAGGACAATCAGCAAAAGATAAGCTCGAGGCAATTACTGTTACGGCGTCCTTAATTGATGCAGTACCGTGCTCTGGCAACGCAATGCAAGATTCATGCCAACTACTTTCTCAGGCTAAAGAGGCAAAACAAAAAGTCCAAGAATTGACGCGGGCCATTGTTTTGCTACGTGGACAATACAAGGAAAACAATGACTCTCTAATTCAGGTTAGGGAATCGGTAGTTGGACTTGAGCTTATTGAGTCTGAAATCAAGGGAATGCAAAGTAAACGTACCAGCATTGCTGATTCGCTTGCACAGCAAAACCTGATTGCTTCCAAGGCCACCTTACTAAAGGGAGCCGAGGAGACGATGGCGATTTCACAAAAAAGACTAAGCGAAATTGGGCCTCAAAAACTTGATTTGTCAGAAAAACTTCTTAAAACCCTTCAAGCAATTGATTCGGCTACAAAAGAGTTTGACCATAAGATTATTGGCATTAATGCTGATTTTTCTTCGAGGAAATTGGTTTATCAGGCGCAACTCAATGCTTTGCCAAAAGCATTCGATATGACAGTTCTTACTGAATCCAAAGCAGCATTTGAGGCATTGGAAATTCAGATTGCCAATATGACAAAAGAGTCAAATGGGCTGCTTGGAAATGTTGGTGAGCTTGATCGCCAAATAGCGGTTGCACAGGACAAGATTAAGTCTGCAGCCAAACTAGAGGCATCGGTAGAGCAATTCGGCAAAGAAATTGCACATTGGTCTTTGATTGCTAAAGCCCTTGGTAACGATGGTCTGGTTGCTCTGTCAATTGATGACTGTGGCCCTGAAATTTCAGGGATTACAAATCAAATTTTGGCAGATTGCTTTGGAGGTCGATTCACTGTTCGCATAGATACTCAGACAGAAACTAAACAGGGCGCTCTCAAAGAGACCTTCGAGGTGATGGTTAATGATTGTCTTCGTGGCGAGGATAAGCCTGCAAGCTTGGTAAGCGGAGGGGAAGGCGTCTGGATTAATGAGTCCTTAACAAGGGCAATTGCGTTATATCAGGCTCAAAAAAGTGGCCAGTCATATCAAACGCTCTTTAGCGATGAGGCTGACGGTCCTTTGGACCCTGAAAAAAAACGCCAATTTATTCAGATGAAAAGGGCAGTTCTTTCCCTAGGTGGATATGAAAGGGAGTATTTTATTTCACAAACACCGGAGTTATGGGAAATGGCAGATCACATCATTGATGTTGGTTCGCTTTAATCCATGGAAAAGTCGCAAGACTTTTCCTATGCACGCTTAGAAGCAGGCATAGGAAAGGTTTTTGGCATCCATTAACCGCCTCATATGAGGCAAAGGAAATTAATATGAATGATATTCATGATGAAGTAAAGCATCGTACTGATGTTGTTATATTGAAGGAAGATGAACAGTTTGGTAAACGATTGGCTAAAGCAGCATTTGGCCTGGTTGTAAATGATTTTCGTCGTTATAGTGAGTCTAAGGGGCTCAATAAAGATCAGCAAAAATTTGCAGACATGTTTGGATTTGTCACACTATCTGAAACAAAGCGCTTATTTTTTGATTCTTTGATTTGGGTATTTGAATTGCATGAAAGTGAACCTACGATTTCATTTAGCTACGCTTGCGAGGTTCTTGGCAGGGATGCGAGATCGTTTCAGCAGTGCACCGCAAACGCCCTACAAAATGAGTTGATTGAATTGGTTCAAACCATTGAAATCACTTGCGGAAAGGTTAGCGCGAAATGTGCGGCTGACAAGATTGCTGAATTCATTAGTCTTGATCGCAAGGTAACGCAATGAAGCGCCCTTATGAAAAGCACATTTTAGAACGTCTTGCTGAGTTTCCGGCTTATTTTTTTGTGTATAGCATTTCGCTTGTCGCGAAATTTTTAATGCTATCGGTATCGAGACTTTTTGTAAGAAGCGCCGCAATGACTCCGGCATTCTCAAATGTATCGCTTAGAAAGTCAAAAATTCAAGCGCCATTGAATCCAGCGTACGCAACTGCTCAGACTGCAGCGCAAATTAATAGAGCTGTTGCGATATCTGATGAAACTAAATTCATTAAGGTGCAAGGGGTTCCCTCGGGAATGTTCTTCTACCTTTACAAGAATAAGGGTCTCATCACGAGAATTCAATGCAACCACAAAGGAGTATTTGCTCCTTACACGCTGGAAGATGCCAAGGTAAATGGATTAGATTTTTCAATTAATGGCGCCATTAGGTTTACTAAAAATGAACTTAAGGGAGTCGTGAAGGCTAAAGATAAATCAAAAACTCCAGAGGTAAAGCCCGTTGAAAGTCATTTTGATATGCCACCAGTTGAGAGTTACATGGATTCTCATGATCTTCCTTTAATGGAGGCTTGTGTGCAACATGTTCCAGACTCAACCGAACAGCGCACCCAGACTGGAAGGTCAGACGAATATTTTACTGTCGGGCCAATTTTAAGTATGGGAGCTATAAAAAAGACAGATAAAACTGGTAAGGCATATGAAATCTACACTGTTACCGTTCAAACAAAGAATGGTTTTAAGAAGAATTTCTGCGGCGAAATGCTTGGAGAATTAACAGCCAAGCATGGGGCTGAAGTAGGTGACACAGTAAAGATCAGAAAAGCTGGTAGAGAGAGTTTCACCGTTACCGTAAACGGTAAAGAAGAGGCTCGCACTCGAAACATCTTTGATTTTTCAATCATTAATAATTAAGAAACGGGCAATTTGCCCAACTATAGATAAAGGAATTAAAAATGGCATCAGTAAATAAAGTGATCCTGCTCGGTCGTGCAGGGAGGGACCCTGTGACGAGAGTTGCCGGTCAAAACACGGTGACAGAAGTTGCAATTGCCACCTCAGAGAAATACAAAGACAAACAGTCTGGAGAAGCCAAAGAAATTACAACGTGGCATGACTTAGTTTTTTGGAACAAGCTTGGCGAAATTGTTGGTCAATATGTCAAAAAGGGCTCCATGATTTATGTGGAGGGAAGCATTAAGACTGACAAGTATCAGAAGGATGGTCAGGATGTATATCGTACAAAAATTGTAGTTAGTTCAATGCAGCTTTTGGGCGATAGCAAAGGTGGATCTGGATCAGGCAATTCAGCGCCTGCACCTGCGGCTACACAAGCATCGTCACCGAGTTATGGTGGCGGAACTTATGATCCAAGTGACGACATTCCCTTTTAGCGTCTAACAAAAGTAACTGTTAATAGTATTACCAAAAACCCCCAATACGTCATTGTACTTATTGGGGGTTTTCCTTTATTTACAATTTTTATCAATTTTGAAAATATGACAATGAGGTCTAATAAACATATATGTAAATAAAGATGAAATATTCCATCAGGGCTGTGACATTTAAAAGCGGAGAGAGGTTTGTAAACCTATTTGCTCCGGATGGCAGTCCAATGTATTGGCCAACTGTTTGGTCTCTGTCAACCTACAGGGGTAGGAATAAATCAGTTAATACTATTGAGTCGGTCTTAAGGGCAGTTAAGGCGCTTTATGAGTTTTTGGATGGCGCTGGAGTGGAATTAGAATCTCGATTGCGCACGGGAAGATTGCTCTCTTTGGGCGAACTGGAAGGCTTGGTTCAGGCCTTAAGAGTATCCAATAAATCGCCTTTGGGTCAAAACAAGGTAATTGATCTAAATATAAGCAAGTCCAAGATTGCAACCGCAACAACCATTGGTTCAGGCTTGTTTTCTGCCAGATTGATTTATGTGCGCGAATATTTGGTTTTTAGGTGCCAGGAAACCATCCTCAAGTTATCCAATGACAACCCATCCAGAGCTTCATTGGAGGGGGAATTAAAAATTGCTGAGCAGTTTCTAAAAGCAAGAGCCCCAAAGAAATCTACCCCATTAAGCGAGAGAGAGGGGTTGGCGCCAGAGCGGTTGAAGCGTTTGGCTGCAGTCGTGGACCATGAGTCCTCGGAAAATCCCTTCAAGTCTGAGGCGGTACGATTTAGAAATCAGCTAATCATTCAAAGCTTTATTGAGACAGGGGTTCGCAGAGGGGAGTTGCTAAACATAAAGATTGAAGACATAAATTTTCGAGCGCAAACGCTAAAGATTATTAGGCGGCCAAATGATCCCGGAGATAGCCGAAAATTTCAGCCGTTAGTGAAAACTCGTGGCCGTGAAATCCCAATTTCACCAAATTTGTGTGAAAAATTAAGACTCTATATATTTAGATTTCGAGGAAATGGAGTTTACGCAAAAAAGCATGGGTACTTATTTGTTTCCGATAGAGGAGGGCAACCACTTTCGTTGAAATCGCTGAATGTAATTTTTGACAAGATTAGGGCGGCGGCTCCAGATCTCCAAAAGAATATTCATCCCCATATTCTAAGGCACACATGGAATGATGCTTTTTCGGAGGCGATGGACAGGCAAAAAATTTCGCCTGAAATGGAGGAAAAATTAAGGGCAGAGCTTATGGGCTGGTCGCCAACATCATCAATGCCAAGCTGCTATACGAAAAGGCATATTCGGGAGAGGGCCATAGATGTCTTGAAAAAGCAGCAGGAGAAGATTTTGAGGGGAAAAAATGCCTAAGTTTTTAATAAAAAATGAAAGTAGTATTTATGATTTACCAGCACAAATAGCAACAAAAGTCGGATATTTGGTCGAGCCATCGCTGAATACATGGCATATCGCCGAGGGGTCTACAAAAGTAATTTTGAAATTTGAAAATTTCAACTTATCAGCATCGGTGCTTTATGGTTTTAAATCGACATTGATATGGTATTTGGAGAATGAATCCTTGGTGCACACTAGAAATTTGTACCAGCGATTCTTATCCTTTGCTAGATACCTTGACAGATTAATTGATGGGGTAAGTTCAGAAGATATTTTGAATTACAGGGCAAGCCTAGGCGAGAGGAATCAGTGGAAGTTGGGTTCAATTTCTGGATTTCTTAAAAGATGGCACGCTATGATGCTTCCCGGTATAGATGAGAATGTCGTAAACCTACTAAGCGAGTTGCGAATTAAGGGAAATGTAAAAGGGGAGGCGATATTAACAATGGACCCCGAGAGGGGGCCATTTACTGAGTTGGAGATTCAGGCCATACATCACTCTTTATCCGATAGGTATAAAAGTGGAGGGATAACGTGTTCTGACTATTGTCTGGCTTGGTTATTTATTTCTATTGGCATGCGTCCAACCCAATATGCTGATATGAAGATCATTGATATTTTGGCCTCAAACGAACAAGATGGGTCGGAGATATTAATTGCCAGGGTGCCTGAAGCAAAGAAAAGGGTGCTCCGAAGGGAGTTATTTCTCGAGAGAAAGATTTCAGGGTTAATGGGCCATATTTTTTCAGTTAAAGAATTGCTTGGGGAGAAAATCGAGGATATCAATGAGGCGCCCCTATTTCCAGATTTAAGCACTAAGAAAAACTCAAAAGGGTTTAAATATCACGCCAGCCCTCAGAAAATTGGCAGAACGATAAAGAGAGTAATCAATTCATTGCGGATTATTTCTGAGCGTACTGGTAAAGAGTTGTTTGTTAATGCAACGCGTTTTCGCAGAACATTAGGAACAAGAGCGGCGGAAGAGGGTCTTCCGCCGCTCTTAATTGCTGAGATTCTAGGGCATAAGGATACTCAAAATGTTGGCGTGTACATAGAGGCTACCCCAGCAATTATTAAGCGAATTGATAATGCCGTAGCAATGAAATTAGCACCTATGGCGCAAGCTTTTAAAGGCATTTTAATAAGCTCGGGGTCGGATGCTGTGCGGGGTGATGATAAATCAAGTCGTATTTGCAGCCCTCAGCAAGTTGGTGATTTCAGGCCTGTGGGTAGCTGCGGTTTATTTGGGTTTTGTGGCTCATTTGCACCAATCGCTTGCTACACCTGCCAAAATTTCCAGCCCTGGGTTGATGCCCCACATGAAAAAGTGTTGGAGTATTTAATTTCTGAACGAGAGCGTTTGCTTGGAAGTTCCGATGCTAGGATTGCTGCAATTAATGATCAAACCATTCTTGCTGTCGCCCAAGTTGTGACTATGTGCAAAAAACAGCTGGCGCATGAAAATGGCTAATGTTATTCAATTTGTACCAAAATCGTCCAAAACGGCGGAAGAAAATCTCAATGAATTTATCCGGTTATGCAAAGAGGATTTAACGGTATTTGGATCCACGCTTAATTTTGACTCTAATGAGTGGGATGTTACGGATTACATTCATTTAAAAGGCAAAAGAAATCTAACTAAAACTATCGCTTTTGGATTTTACGAAAGTGGATCGCGGAGTACATTAATCCCATTGGATGAAAATGTATTATTGCTGGCAAAGGCATATGTGCGCTATATGTATGCATTTAGGCCAATTATGTCAAATGGAGCCCGAGTGGTGCCCTTTAAGGCGCTGGGTTATGCGTTAAATGGTCAGCCTATTGCATTGCTTAATCCTGATAAATTTAACAGGGCGGCGCAGTGGGTGGTGCAAAATTATTCAGAGTCTGCCGCATATAGAATGGGTGCGCAGCTTGAGTGTCTCCATAAATTTCTTGTTAAAAAAAGGTTGTTGGCAAATCCCTTTAAATGGGTCAATCCAATCAAAAGACCATCTGATACGCAAAGAGTCGGTAAGGAGGCGGACGATCGAAGGCTTGCTAAGATGCCGAGTCAGGCAGCCTTGGATGCCATCCCAAAAATCTTCCGAATGGCTACATCTCCAAGGGATGCATTGATCTCCTCGGTCGTTGCAATTTTATGTGCCGCACCAGAGCGGATATCTGAGTTACTGGAGCTGCCGGTAGATTGTGAGGTAATCCAGAAAAACCCCGATGGTTCAATTCACTATGGGCTTAGATGGTGGCCCGCTAAAGGGGCTGCGCCACAAATTAAATGGGTCGTACCAACGATGGTGGAGGTAGTGCAGGAGGCGATTAAAAGAATTAGAAAAATTACAGACTCAGCAAGAGAGGTCGCAATTTGGTATGAGCAAAATCCAGGCATGATTTTTTTAGGCAACGATTGCGAGCGCTTTAGAGGTAGGCAAACCTTAAAAAATTCTGAGGTTGCGACAATTTTGGGGGTTAGCTTTAATTCAAGCGGCATAAGCAATTTTTTGGAAATTGATCCCCCGGCGATCAAATATGACGGTAAATTTCGCCGAGCCAGTCATGGTGAATATGAGTTCGTTAAGATTGAAGAGGCCGTGTTAAAAAAATTACCAATTGGATTTCCATATCTAGATAAAGAAAAAAGATTTAAATACAGCAATAGTTTGTTTTTGGTGAGAAAAAATGAGTTGGACGCTGCGAAAGGCGCATATAAGTGTTTAATCCATCCGCTAAATTCAAACATGATTAATGAATCACTTGGCTCTAGGGTGGAGTTCAATTTTGACTCAATATTTACATCAAATAATTTTTACGAATTAGATGGCTCGCCCATAAGGGTTTCAACCCATCAATTTCGCCATTATTTAAATACATTGGCCCAGGCCGGTGGAATGAGTCAGTTAGATATTGCCAAGTGGTCGGGTCGTAAAGATGTGAGGCAAAACGCAGCTTACGATCATGTGTCATCCAAAGAAATGGTGCAAATAATCAGAGGTGCAATAGGGGATCAGGTTAAAGCTCATGGGCCGTTGGCCCATCTTCAAGGAAAATCTTTAATTCCGCGTGATGAATTTGCTCGCTTGGTTATACCGACCGCCCACGTCACCGATCTAGGCTTTTGTATTCATGATTACACGATGGCGCCGTGTGAAATCCATAGGGACTGTATCAACTGCCAGGAAATGGTCTGCGTTAAGGGGGACAGGGTTGCAGAAAGAAATATTAAGGCAGCCCTAGACGAGTCTTTAAGACTTCTTAAGGATGCTGACTTAGCAGCGTCTGAAGGGGCTTATGGAGCGGGGAGGTGGCTGGAGCACCACCGGGGTAATCATGAGCGATTATTGCAGTTAGATGAAATATTGAGCAATTCTTTAGTTCCAGAGGGCACCGTTATTCAATTGGCAAAATCCAAAAGAGCTATCGAAGCAGAAAGGAAAAAATTGATCAATGGGGGTGGTAATGACAATAAAAATTAGCCATCGATCAAAGAATATTGACGATGTGATCGGTGAAAAGATTTTGACAATTCTCGATGGGTGGGCTGGAAAATTAACTTGGGATTTATTAATTTCTGCAATCGAGAAGCGAACCCTTCAAAGGTATACGCGCCAGGCTTTGTACGCCCACAGGCGAATTAGGGCTGCCTATGAAATTGCAAAAGCTAGGTTGCCGCTCAAGGTGGCTGGGAATAAAAAGCTATATAGCTTTGAGGAAGTCATTGAAAGCGAAAGAAACCAACTTTTGAAGGCTGAGAATGTCAGGCTAAAATCTGAGATTCAGGAATGGCAGGAAAGATATAACCGATGGGTTTATAACGCCTATATAAAAGGAGTATCCGAGGATCTGCTTGATGCGCCCCTGTCGAAAATACGGGAGTAAAAGATGAAAATCAAAAGCTACTGGAACAGTTCAGTCGTTGGGCTTATAACTCACAGGTAAAAAATATCAGCATTGATGGCTTAAATAGGCCGCTACCCAATATTTATATGGTGTAGTTGGGGGGGGCTTGGCAATCCACGCCGCATATAGATCTTATGTATTGGATCTAATTCGTCTCAGGCGAGGGGTTGATCTACTTGAATTTAGCCAATCTTCAAAATCTAATCGGAGCCAACGTTTTGTCTTTTGGGATATGTAGATCCTTGGCTTGGGAAGTCCATTCGCTTTGTGAGGACGTTTACAACATAAGCCCTTGATAGGCCAAGAATATCTGCAATTTCACTTACATCTATGTATTCAGGCTCAGTCATCGAATCTTTAGTTTATATGCCTCGGTTGATTGGGGTCATATATTAAGTTTCTGAGCTGATTAGGATGTTGATATTTTTCTGACCCCAATGATTTTCCTAAATGTTTTGGTTTTTTAATGTAAGAACTAACCCCACTTGATCGGGTGTTAGTTCATTAACTATGATGGACTTTCCTTTAATTGATAATTTGGAGGGTGGTTAAGTATGCAAAATACTCTTAGTCAAAGTGATTCAGCCCAAGGGGTAAGGCTGATACGCCTTAAATCCGTTATAGAGATGCTTGGTATTTCAAAGACCTATTTCTACATGAAATTTGCTCGAGATCCTCAATTCCCGGCAGCGGTTAAATTAAGCGGTGATTCGAAGATGGTTCGATGGGTTGAGCATGAGGTTGCGGAATATATCGCCAACCTAGGACGGTGGGATCGTTTAACGTAATTTGAATGATCTGAATGTGCGGCCGTGAGGTTGCACATTCAAGGGTAATCCCACGTTTGGTCATTAAACCGCACGATTGACGATTTCATTAGGCAGTTATTTCATATCAACTTAAAAAAGGACATCAATGAGCTGGCTTAAAGGGCTTCTTCATCCATCAAAGAAACTTACAAGAATTCAATTTTACAAAAATATTCTTTTATATATTGCCTCAACCACTATTGCTTACTTTTTAATTGCATTCGTTTTGTCGTTGATATATTCCTTTGATCAATTTAACGAATATGCAATCATTAGAATACTGCCTGATTCGACAAATATTCCATTGACCATGGATGTGATTCTGAAATATTTTTTGACATTTGTTTTTTCATTAATTTTTTCGACTAGTCAGGTGATGCGCTTAAATGATGCTGGCTACGACGGGAGAATTGCATGGATACCAGCCATAGTTTTATACGCATTTACAATTCAAAAAATATGTAATGTTGATGCTAGCGACTTCATAACAATTACTATCTCCATATTTGTACTTGCGGCTTCAATAGCTTTGAGTGTTTGGATAAGCTATGTTTGTTTTTTCATGGCCTCTAGAGTGCAAAAAAAATCAATATTCGATGTATTGCTAACTTTCTTGGGCGATCTCTGGGTATATTTGAAAAGACTGAATCAACCCCTTCAGTGCGCCTCAGCAAACCTCTTGTTTTGGTTTGCCTTGTATGCGCTCCAATATGTGTATCGCTACTTTGCAGGGCATCCTTTGGCTAAATTTGAAATTATTTCAATTCAAGAGCTTTACCTACCTCTTTCCTTGGGTTTGTCCGGCCTAGCTGTATATCTAATTTTTATATTTCTAGCACGAATTTCCCCATCAGATGCTCACCTCAATAATTTGTATTATATTGAGAGCGAGTTAATCAATATCGTAATGTCGATTGGGGGAGTAGCATTTATTATCTACTTATCGCAGGCGGCTCCCTTTGCGTTAACACTCAAAGACTTCTGGCGGGCTGTGGATTTCAGTTTTTCATATTACCTTGGGGTAGCTATTGCCTGCTATTTCTTGGCATCTGCATTTATGCTACGGCCAAAAATGAAGACATATCAGAAGAAGGCAAATGGCTATGGAGAATGAAAGAACAAAAGCGCCAATTGCGTATATAAAATAATTTAACTTGTTTGAAAATCGATTAATCACTATCAATCTCCTTGTGAATTTATATTGGGGGAATAATTTATGCAATGTACCCGGTTGCCTGACGGCATTAATAGTCCATTCAATTTCCCATTGACGTTTTGGGGATTGAAATTTATGCATCCGAATATCATCGCAATGTTTGCTTCGGATGCAAGAAAGAATTGTGGGAATTTTGATATAGCATTCGATTTATTGATGTGAGGGATTATTAAATTTAAGTTAGCGCGAGATGCCACCGTTTTCTTCAGCACCCCTTTCTTTGGCGTCCATTTGCCTGTCATTAACCAGTAGATCTTGATAAACATGAAAATATCCATCAAACAGCAAAAAACCTATTCACGCGAACTAGATGAGCAAGCGTTTTCCGTAGTGCGCCTTCGCAATGAGCATATCCCCAGATTGGGCGGAACGGGCTGTTGGGTAAAGATCTGCAACGCAAAGGGTAAGGCGATTTATCGAATGGCCAAAGGTGCCGGTGCTATCGATATACCAGTTGATGCTTTGGAACTCGACTACGAAGGTTTTAGGGCGTTGAATTCTTGGAGCAAAGAAAAGCCTGTAGATGGGCTTTACCCATGCATCTTGTTCATCACCAAAGCAAATCGTTTAGAGGCTTTGAAGGCGCACTGGTTTCATCCCAATCTGGCTTATAGCGTTCCGATGAGATTGGGATATATTGGACTTGGACTAGGTTTAATTGGATTTGTTATGAGTGCGGTGAGTTTGGTTCGGGGGTAATTTTAGTATTAACTTGTTGACGCTGCCTAATAAGCTCGGCGGCAGGAGTGCGAACAATCTTGCCATCAATCACGCTCACTATGGCAGTATTGGTTTGAATGGCTAAATCAATGGCTGCTTGCCCAGCGCGCTGCATAGCATTGTAGGACCCTACGATATCAGGATCGCTCGAATTGCGAATGTCTTTAATTGGGGCGCTCATTTTGATCTCTGAACATTTTTCAAGGCTTAAAGTTTTTGTATGTCTTTTGATGGGCTCAGCTACAGGATTGTCTTAATAGATCAGCTAGGGCCTCATCAGAAAGACTGCCTTCAACAGTTTGCACGATCCATTTACCCAAATCAGTATTTTCAAACTGAGGCGATAACTCATGCACACATAAAATCAAATGAACCGCAGCAGCGGCAGTTCTTTTGTTTGCATCATTAAAGCAGTGACCTTTGGCGATAAATACTCCAGCACAAGCTGCATACTGAAAGACGTCGGTAATGAACCCGTAATCAAGTCTGTTTTGCAGGCGAGCGAGTACCCCGGCTAGGGATTTATCTGCTGCCAGGCCTTGTAGCTCATGAGATCCAATGATTGCATCATGCATCTCAATGACATCGGATTCATTAAGAGTAAAAAATTGCATTACTTGTCCTTAAGATACTCAAGAACGTGAGAAATCTTGGGCAGGTCATTTTTAATGTAATTGCGTAGCTTTTCTTTGCCGAGTGGGGTGGTCGTAATATCAGCAACGGCACCAACAGGAACAAGGTAGGCAACTGCTTCATTGCGGTTCAGGATGGCGACAGGCTCGTTACCAGCTTTTGCGAGCACCTTTCCAGGCTCTCGGAATTCGGTAAGGGAGGCGGTATTGCGGGTAAGCAGATGTTCCATGTGAGCTCCTAATATGTATCTTAATATACATTATAACATACATTATATAGCCTGACTAGCTGCAATCTATAAAATGAGAGATTGGGAGTTGGGAGGGTAAGTTTGTCATAAATTACTTGATTATCTAAACCCATATTTGAAGTTTTGTTAGCTTGTCATAAGGAATAATCAATGAACAGGGATTTAATAACTTAACTTACATGGTCAAATATATGACATTACTCCAGCCATGGTTTCATGGAACCTTTACAGCAAATATTCAGCAACTAAGACCATTGAGTCATGTTGGAAGTCGTGCGGCAGCATTGCATGCTCTTGCGCGAAAGCATTTGCGCTACGAAAAAATCGACCCAATATTGCATGAGGTTTCCATTCAATTACAACCTTCAGAGATTTTGCAAGCCACGGATTGGTACAGCCCAACCCCCATGGGTCTTTTACGACACCTTATTGAGAAAAATGTACGCCCGGATTTAAGTGGGTATTTTGACGCTTTATATGACAAGATTAAGAAGATGAAGTCATCCAAGCTAGAATGGAAATTAATTGGCAATATTGAAGTGGCTAAGCTTTTAATGGATTATGGCATCAAAGCAATAAGCTATGAAAATGAACTAGAGGGTGGTGTTAAAGAAAATTCCATTTGTATTGTTGATGTCAATACCGCAATGCTTTCAAGCCCAATTGAAATTTCTAAACACGAGTGGGAAAGGGCGGTTAAAAGTTTGAAGGCCTAGGCCTGAACACTCCTTTGTATTCTTGGATTTTGATTGGGCTGCCGTCGTGAATCAACTCCACCTCATTACTTAAGACAAGCTCAATCGGGCGCTTTACGTTGGAATCCAGCAGGTTTTGCAGCGATGTTCGACTGGCGATGGAATTGGTGATCATAATAATTTTCATGGAAAAAGCCATCTTACAAAGAATTTTTAGTAATTTGTCGTCCAATACTTCATCCCTGAATATCAAGATGTCTGGACCAAATCTGAGAAGGTTCAGCACCGCAAAGTAGGGTGACGAAAAATAGCGCGGATCATCGTTCGCCACAAAAAATTGATCCCTCTCAAACTGCTGAATTAATGAAGGTGTAATGTTGTCCAAGAAGTCTTTGGATGCATCAAGATTATCGCTAGAAATTACAACTAAGCCATCGCATGCATTTATGATTTCTTGGATATGTCGACATATTTTATTATCTGGCAACGTGGCAGCCTGTAATCTCATTGATATCTCCAGTAGGGTTTCCAAGAGGCTACATGGCGGGGGATATTTCGCGCAATCAAATACTCACAAATTATGAATTAACTTATAGATCGCGAATGTTCATGGGGGTGGTAGGTCGCTTGCGGTACAAGTCGTTGAAAAAGTGAAAGAGCAATAAACAGAGCTTAATCTACCAAACCAAATGAATGCGCATTCAATTAGTCGACCTACTGAATGGGTAACAGTTATTAAAAGTAAAAAAATCTCACTACAGTCCGCCATAGATACCGGTCAGATTCTTTCGAGGCGCCAGCTGCTTGAGAGGGTGGCTTCTGAGGGGCTGGAGGTTACTCGTAATGGTTCCAATTATCTTGGTCTGCGAGATTCTGATGGGCATCGGTTTCGAGTTCGCTTTGCATTTGCCGATGATGCGGGGCTACAGAATTCAGCGTCACAACCAAATTCTGGTTTTGAGCTAATTCCCAATGTTAGTGAAGCTAGGAGGTATTGGATTTATGCGCTGATGGCATACAGTAATGATGGTTTGCGCAAGGCATGCTATATCGGTCAAACGGTTAATCTCAAAAGGCGTTTTCGTGAGCATCTGAGAAGGCGTCATCAATCGGGCCGATCTTCATTTGCTCTCTTTGAATGGGCTACTCACGAAGGGGTTGAGGTTTTTGCAACTATTCTTACCGAAATTGTTGTTAGTCAAAGTCAAGCATTGCAATATGAAGGATATTGGGTAAAGTTGGCTCTAGAGGCAGGATTTGTTACGCCAGATATCGACCTCTGGGGATGTCTTCCTCGGCCTAGTAGGTTATCTGGCCAGCCAGACTCTTGGCCCAATTTGGAAATAAGCGCTACATCGTTGCCACTTCATGAGTGTGTGGAGGAAGGCCTTTCACCCCCGATCTGGAAAACTATGTTGTGACAGGCAAATGGGGTGGGGTCGTGAAAGAGCCGCCTTGATTAATGTGTTTAATAGTTTTCGCTTTAAGGGATCTATTTTGCGAATGATGGCATCGAAAGTTTTACCACTGCATCGGCAAAAAAATATAAAAACACAATAAATGCTGGTACATAAATTATTATTTGAAAGATTATCCAGGCAATATCTTCAATCTTGCTCCAACCAATTTTTTTCATCACTTGCCCTGCCTTCTTCTGCTAAGTTCATGATGAAAAGGTTAAAGTAAGGCTCAATACTATGACTAATCAAAGATTGCTAAAAAATAACATTTTTTCAAATAATAAATACATAAAAAGAGCGAGAATGCCTCAAGTTTTTTACCCTCGAAACAAGCGAGTCAATGATAAGTCTGGCGATCACTGGTTTGGCTTGAATAAATACAACTCACTTCTTGAGGCGGGTATAAAAACTTTTACAATTTCATCCGCCTTAGGTGTCATGATTACCCACTCTTATTTGCGGGATATTGGATTTGGCCACCTCTTTCCGATTGCTCTTGGTTCGACGGGCACAGTTTTTGCGATTCTTTTCTCAATGGGTTTGCTGGGAACCGGGTTTTTCTTAATGCTGTATCTTGGTCCCGCATTTGTATACGGCATTAAGAATTCATTTGAAACCCTTGAATCAAGCCCCTTGCTCGGGCAAAAGTCCGTTGTGTTTTCGGTGGCGATATTTCAATTTTTGAGTATGGGCATCTACCAATTTTGTTCGACTAAATCCAGTTCTCCGCTGTTATTGCTAGGTGTGTCGATTTTTTGCAGCATAGCTACAGCCCTGTATTTTTTGCTAAGACAGGGGCTAAAACGGGAAGTCATTCTCGGCGTTATATTTGCGATTGCCATCTTAATTTTGACAATGTTAATTAGCGTGCTCCCCTGGTCGCTGATAGAGGTTTTTATTGCATCAACCCCTCTCTTAGGTGGCGTGGAAGTCATTCCTGTTTTTGGGTTTGATTCTAGGGATATGAATAAATATGGTCAGATAGCTTTTATGTTCTTGTGGTGCACGGTATTTAATGCGATTGCTTATAGCATTGTTGGGGACGGTAAGCCAACCGATAGTCTGGCAAAAAAATATGCCAAGGTGCGCTCCTCGCTGCTCGTAACGGCGTTAACTTTTTTGATGTTTATTGTTTTGATAGCCTCAACCTTTTTCAAAAATAGAGCCATTCAAATTGCGGGGCTGTCGGATGGCCCTGGTGAAACCATGGCTATAAAAATGAATAAAGCTCAATACGAAGAAATATATAACCCTGATGCGAAGTTAAATTTACCAAAACCTCGGCTTGGAAGTAATTATTTATGTGTTTACAGGGCCTTTATTATGGAAAAAAAGACGGTTTTATGCCCCAAAGGCGTAAGTTCTCCGAATAACTTGGAGTGCGCAATTTTTTCTGACGATCAGTTTTCCCATATAAAAAGTGGTGATAAAAAATGTCAGCTTACCCCAGGCTTGGCTCAAGCTATTCCAGTGCGTTAGACATGAGTGCTTGGATATTGTTAGTGCCTGATTGGTTCCGAGCAACTCTATCAATGCTCCAGTTAAGCCCTTTGTCTATTCTGTTTGAGGCTCACGTTTATCTTGACTGGGTGCTTAACCCATTCTTTTAGCTGCTAAAAGGCCATGACGCAGGGCCCTAATTATTCTGGAGAAGCAAGAGTCAAGTGCCGGGAATTTTTGAGTACATGTAGTCCAAATCCGCATGAATTACTGAAAGACCAAGATGAAGCATCGCATACGAGTATGAGTCATGGGTCGCCCATGCGATTTTGATCCCCACCTAAAATCACGAAGGGAAATAAGAGCATCCCCAACTTCCAAATTTTTTATGCTAATCCTGCACTTCTTTGAGCTTAACACTTCAGCTATTTTATTGAGCTTCGCTGGTTTAAGTTGGCTTGCATCGCATGATAGTCATGCTTGACTCGGAACCTGCAAATCCGGCTCCTTATCTGCTGGTCGGAACCACAACTCACGAATTGCCGCGTCGTCGCTCTTTGGCCTTGGTTTCACGTCTCGAACTTTAAACGTCGTCGGAAGATTGACTGCATTCCCAAAGATCAGAGCATGCTGTTTTGGCAAAGATGGCAAGCGTTTCATAACGCTATCGGAGACAAACGGCGTCATCTGCCGAATATGTTGAAGGTCGTCAGGGTTCTGGATCCGGTGCACTACAAAATTTGAGCACTGCGACAGAACCGTCTTAGATAACTCGCTTGGTCGTTGCGATGCAACCATGAGAAAGAGGCCATACTTCCGTCCCTCTTTGGCAATGCGTTGAAAAATGCGACTCGCGTCAATCGCATGGCCAGACGGGCGCTCTGCGACATAACGATGAGCCTCCTCGAGAACGAGGTTAACTGGAGTTCTGTTCCTTGGCTCCGCACGGCGCAGTCGGTCGAAGAGCAGTCTTGCAATAACAGCCGAGGCTAGCTCGACAACTTCATCGCTTGCTTCATTCATATCGAGCACAATGACTTGGGCGGACTTCTCGAACTTGCCATCCTTACGAGAGAGGCCGATGCAGCTCTCAACGAATTGCGCTACGTCTTGCTCGTGCTCCTTAAGCTGTTCGGGCGGCACCCTTAAAAAGGCGAATTCATCACGTTCGCGAATCCACTTAAAACGCGTGATCATTTGTGAGCAGTAATCTCGAATTTGCATGTTCCCATGCGCCTCCTCATAAAGAAGCGCCAGATCAAAAGCTTGTTCTAGATTATCAAAGTGAAAACTTTTGTTCGAGTAATTCGGAATCTTGACATCATCATCCAATTGCTCCATTAGTTTTTCTATCAACTGGCTAAGCTGTTTCATTTCTCCATAGCTGATAGACGCGAGGGGCCCTAGCTCCTCTAATGTTAATGTAGCCGTCTGAAAAGTTAAAAGTAAAGCCTTTACTCGATCACCTTTTGCTGCAGAGCTTTCATCCGAATTCAGCACATAAAGAAGGCATTTAGCCAAGATATGGTTCTTGAGTTTCTCAAGTGCCTTTTGGTCGCCGCCTGCGGGCGAGAACAAAGTTGCCAACCCAAGGGCAGATCGAAGGACTGGCTGTTGTGTCCGCTCGCTGGCACGCAGTAGAAGCTCCCACTCCTCAACGGTCATAAACCAGTGAGGAAGTCGGAATACTGCGGTAGTCTCGGCCGCATCTGCCGGCGCGGTAGGTGGGGTAGCTGGATCAGCTTCCAGCTTCAGATATCGTCGCCGCACAGAGTGAGGCAGTTCGCTAAAGGCCAGACGGTATTCTCCGTTGACATCAAGGAGAAGGAAAGTGGCGCCTCGCGCGAAGAATTCATCCTTCTTCTCGAATAACGACTGCAGTAAGGTGGCCACTGTACATGACTTACCGCTGCCCGTATTGCCAAGAACTGCCGAGTGGCCGCCAAAAAACTCATCAACCCTGACTTTGACGGCATAGTTTTGGAAGACAACTGAGGTCCCGATCGACAATGCGTTGTAGCGGGTTGCTAAGTTATCGCCTGTTGGCGGTGGAACGATCTCGGTCGAATTTTGAACTTCAAAGATCCTATCAAGCTCCTCATCCAAGACATAGAGGGCATCGGCGTAGAGGGACGGAAACGCTGAAACGCCGAACCTGAAAGCGCCATCGCGTCGCTGAGGAAGCATGCCTACCGGAACTAGATCCAGATACTTTGCTGAACTCGCTTTATCTAATTCTGTCGCTTCGCCGCGCTCACTGCGAAATGAAAGAGAGTCCTTCTCCCGCAAGCCGACAACCTCCGCAACGACATACTCCGATTGTGCTGGCATCACGACAAAGGACCCAAGTCGCGCGACATAGTGAACATCATCAAAACCTACGACTGTGAAGTTAGCGGACCCGCCATGTAGCTCCACTACTAGGCGATCGGCAGCCACCGACACTACCTTGCCGATTGCTCGGCGTCGGTCATCAGTCGTCATGGTCACTTCTTTCCTTGGTCGCCGCTTTGACACTCTCTGTGACCAGTTCTTGTAGCACTTTCTTCACAGCGGTATCAACCTTGTCTCCAGGCGATTCAGGCATAAACTTCTCAACGAATGTGTCGAAGAAGTGCGCTTTCGTCTCTGGATTCGGGCCAGATCCTCCTATTATCCAGATCCGAGGATCGCTAAGCGAGCGGAGCTTCTGCGCTACTCCAGTAGCGTCTGGAGGGAGGAATGCCACCAAGCGAAATGTCGGGATAGTGAGTGCTTGAAAGATCATATTGTTGACGTGCTCATCATTGAAGCTGTATCCAAGGGCAAAAAGAACGCTCTGATCGCGCACGATTCGCCCTTGAAATTCCCTGAATAGATCGGCGTATGGCGACCCAAAGCTCGCATTCTGCTTCATAGGGGTCGGATAGATCATGACACGGCTTCCTTTTGTTGCGGCAGCCAAGTGAACCTCTCGTATCGGAAATAGGCTTCCTCCTTCTTCGATCCAGTTGATAGAGCCATGCAGCTTGCAAAGATAGACAAAGCTGTCAACAGTAGCCCATTTACGACTCGTGACATCAAGTTGCTCAGCCAATGCGTACCGATAGGTCGTCGGATTGAACCTGCGCTCGACGGTGCCGGAGAAGCCATTGCAGTACGGCATCCCGAGCCTGTCTAGCGCGATTTCGTTGATTAGGTCGTAATTCGTAGTGAATATCCATGGCCGCGGAAGTGTCCTGTCTCTGTAGATCAACTTTCGATAGAAAGCCTGATACAAGCCCACAATTGCATTATCTCCTTTGGAGAAGGGCGCTTCGGAGCACTTCTGAGTTACGAACGCGGTCACTTTCTCCACCAGCGAATCTACCGCGGCTGCTCCCTTTGCCATCTCCTTGTTGGAGCTGCGTTTAAGTATGAACTGGAAGCTGTGTAACGCCTCCATAAGGCGTTCGAGATTCCCCGAAAATTCCTCAGCATTGAGATCAAGACCGAGATTTTCCGCTAAACTCTTTCGCTCCTCTGCACTGGGAAATCTATTGTCGTCAAAGCCCGGTTTGGCTTCTAAGAATTCCTTGGCAAGGGGTGCCATAGTATCGATTCCCCGCTGCATGCCGTCAACAACCAGTGAAGAACATCCAGACCCAAACAAAAAACCTAGATTCTTGGCGTTCAGCGCATCATGAAGGTTTTCGCGTACACGCAGCGCACCTTTCTCCCAGTCAAAATCATCGCCCCCCTTCGGGGCGATAATATCTTCACCGCCCTTGAAGAATGAAAAGCGTGCTCCAGCTGTGTCTGTATCCGGCATAAGCCCTCCGCGGAATATTTTATTGGGGTAAGTTAGAGATTTACGGAATTCTGTCGAGTTTACAAGAACATGCATTGCCAGCAGGTTCGGTTCTCTGGAGAGCGGCACATAAAGAACTAACTGCGAATCTAATCTATGGTCTATCTCAACACCCTTAAGGCTCGAAGATGGCTGTAGGCTGACAATCCCCAGCGGGATTGCAGGGCTAAGTACCAATAGAGATGAAAATCATGGTGAATGCCCTGTTATCAAATCATTGATGACTTAATTTCTCAGCACAGAAACATATTAAATTTAGCGCAGGCGCCACTTACAGTTGGTCCAGCAAATTCCATAGCCATAAAAAACTCAAAAAATTCCCATTACTTAAAAGACTCTGGGTTTAGAAAAAAATAACAATGGTGCATAAGCCCAAATTATTTGGCATGAATGTTTTGCGAGGGATCGACATCCATTAAAAAGTGTAAATAAATAAGCGTTAAGCGACCTAAAACTAGGTTTAATTTACACAATGCAATCTCTAGTCTGACCATTAACTGGGTGAAGCTTAAGTGGCATTTGGTTCTATGGCTATTAACAATTATTTAATAGCCCATAACCGTTTTAGGAAGTCATGAAAAAATATGATCGACTAGTTTTATTTGTCGATTGATTTGATAAGAGCCCCTTCGGGGGCTTTTTTAATGGGTTTGTAAATTCATTAAAAAAGCCTCATGACTCATTCAGGCTTTGCTCTTTTTATTTGGCCCAATAGTGGCAAGGAGAGCAATATGTTTGATTTAACTTCAATTGATTGGGAATCGACTTTGCCGCGTTTTGGCATTGATCGTCAATTTCTATCAAAAAAACATGGCCCATGCCCAACATGTGGTGGCACCGATAGATTTAGGTTTGATAATAAAGGCGGTAAGGGCACGTTTTTTTGTTCTTTTTGCGGGGCTGGAAATGGTCTAACACTAATTTCAAAATACACCGGATGCACTATAGCCGAAGCTGTCAAAAAATTAAATGGAGCGCAGTTAATAACACCACATAAGCGTCAAGCCTTTGCAAAAAAAGAGGCTGCTGCGAATGATGTTAATAAATTAAGGAAGGCTCTGCAAAATCTGTGGGTCGGCTCTAAATCAATCGCCAATGGCGATCCTGTTGCAAGATACATTAACTATCGTGTGCCAGGGTTTAAATTGGAATGGCTGTCTTCAGAGGTTCGCTTTCATCCGGGAATTGAGTATTACGAAGAAGGGGTTGGTAAAAAAGGTAAGTGGCCAGCAATGCTCGCAAGAGCCAAGTCATCGTCTGGCGAACCAATCACATTACATCGCACCTACTTAACTGCTGATGGATTTAAGGCTCCATTTGCAAATGTGAAAAAGCAAATGAAGGGGAAGAGGATGCTTTCTGGCGATGCAATTCGCCTAAACAATACTCAATCCACTAAGTTAGCTGTTTGCGAAGGCATTGAAACTGGTTTGGCAATAATGGCGGCCTCAAATAACAAGATTGCTGTATGGGTCTTTTTAAATGCCGGAAATTTGGCGAAAGCTGATATTCCCAATGGCATGTTTGATGAGGTAATTATTTATGCAGACCGCGATCCGGTTGACGTGAAAACTGGTTGGAGACCTGGGGAGCATTATGCCCAGCAACTACTAAAAAAGCTTAAGTCTAACGATCAAAAAGCGCGAATTAAAGTCCCAGATGAGGAGGGCGTAGATTTTTGCGACATTTGGTCACGAATCACCAGGACTAAAGATCTATCTAAAATGTAATGGAAGGCCCTACGGGGCTTTCTTATTGACCTCAAGAAGGGGTTAATAAGAAAGTCTACCGTTACCTTTTTAATCGCCTTAATTTAGGCATAGAAAGGAATGCAATGGAAATAAAGCAAATAGAACTATTGGCAGAACAAGCGCTAGACGCTGCCTGCAAGAGTATCCAAGAGTCTTTAAGTATTAGAACTGGCGATCTTGCTGGAAGGTATTTTTCTGGTGATGAGGTTAAAGCAGTCTTTATTGACTACATCACCCAAGAGGTGTCTGAGGGCGCAACATTAAAGTCCGATGGTGAAATCGTTAAATTTGGATCCCAAGAAGAGCGCCAAACAGCGATGCAGATCATTGAAGCCATGGTTGATGGTGAAATTATCACGGTCTTCTATAGCGGCGCAGGGGATGATGGTGGAATTCAAGAGGTTGATTCCAGCATTAGTGGTAATGGGGGTGGTGAATTATTCGATCGAATTCGCGACTTTAGTGAGGGATTAATTTCTGACCTTTACGGCGCATATTACGATGGAGAGCCCGGTGGCGGCGGTACGGCTGAATTTGACCGGGATAAGCGCGCAATCACCGTTCGGCATTACTACAACGAAACAAATGAGGTGAATGAAGCGCCTCAAATTTTTACAATCTAAATGATTGCTCTGAGCGCAATTGGCCCAGAGCAATCTCAAAAAGGAAAGCATATGTATATTTTTGATAATGGCTATGGTACGTTTATTGGTTTAAGAATAGTCAGTAAATATGAAGTATTTGGAGTGTGTGGTAGCCAAATTAACCGAGAAGACAAGCCTCTAGTGGAGTTTTATGAGCTAGCTGCTCGTAGCGACAATAATCCAGTCTATATATCTGGGCGGCTTATTTCGAGGGTGCCTCTATCCCAATTAGATCGAGCTGTTGCTCTATCAAGGAATGGCGGCCTATATGTTGTTTATGGTGAATTCGATATTGCGCAAGAATCTTTGGAAAAAGCCGTTGAGTATGTTTATGAAGCAATTTTAGACCCGGAGTCCATTCGATCTGATTATGTTTCAACTTGCCTGGCAAGAGCGGAGCAGTTAAAATTCGATCCGTGCGATTTGATTTTATTTGTTCAAAAGTTGCTAAGAGAAAAAGAACAAAACCAAGCCTTAAGCATGGATTCTGGACAAGACGGGTCAGATTACACGTTAAGACCTTCTGAGAGCTCGGCTTGGATTACGGTTGACGGCTTCTCTGTCTATGTGAAGCGTGAGGATGATGGTGTTTTAGTTGATATCTTTGGGAAGGCGCGGGAAGGTGAAAATCCCATTGCCTCTACAAGAGCCCATAAAATCGACTTAACTGTCAATGCGGTTGAAGAGTAATTAGCGATAATAATTAAAGCCCAAAGACTGGACAGTTCGTCCTTTCGATGGGCTTTAGTTGTTTGTAGGGTTGGCTATTGCTGTCGATAGGCTTCAGCATCTTCGCATGATGGGCATTTGTAATTGAGGGACGCCTTGGAGACAATGTGCTTAACTCCGCACTTACGACATGATTTAAAGACCATCACATCAACCTCTCTTTCATCATCTTTGTTTATGATCTTTTTGCCGGACTTGGTCTTGTTGGTTTCCGCACCAAAAACAGATTTGCTAACTTGACGAACATGAATTTCACCCTTAGCCCCCAATCGTTCCGAATCTCTCTTCATGCGAATGAGTAGGTGAGCTCTTTCAGGGGTTAAGTCGGTTTGCTTTTGGCAGATATCATCATAATAGAGGCTGTAAGCACGCAAAAACCCGCGTACAGGATCATAGTTAAACTTCATTACGTCATCATAGATCTGCAAAAACATCGAGGAGTGAATGCGCCGTGAGTCGGTCTGCAAGTACCATGATTCGGATTCTGGAGTCTTACCGCTTGCGCTTTTGGTTCCAAACTTGTCACGATAAATGTTTCGGGCATCGGTTGCAGATAAACCCAGTACTTTTGAGATTGTTACGGCTCTTGCGCCGCAATCCAAAAGCTGAGGGGCTAGGGCTATACGCTCTTTGCGAGAGATGGCGTTACGCCGTATTGGAGTAAATTCCATATTACCCCCTTACCTGGATTGAGGTTAGCAGTGCATTGATTGCCTCGTCGCTTGCAACTCCGCTCACCATCATTTTTTCTATCACGGATTTATTTTTGATTCGGCACTCCCAAATTGGGAAGTTGAGTGCAGCCAGCTTATTGCGCTCAAAGCGCTTTGCATTGCAAATAGCATCAATAATCCCGGGAGGAATGCCATAAATGAGGCCGTTAACTGACTTGCCTGTTTCAATTATGGTGTCAATTACAGCTTCATTTGAGCGTCTAATTGTATCCAAAACATGCTGGGGAGTGCTAACAATCGTACGATTTGATTCCATATGCTTTTCCTTTCGTTATTTGGAGCTTTGATTAGGTTGCAAGTTGAGACGCTAAGGCTGATAATTTCTTTCTAAGCCCCTGAAGAATCGCTTTGCTTTCTGGTGCTGAAGCCGATATTTGAGTGATTAACGCAGATGGATACTTGGCGATGATGATATCAATATCGGCCACAATTTTTTCCACACTCTCTAAGGAAACTTTTTTTGCTTCAAATTCGCTTCTGATGTCATTTAATCGCTTTGATTCATGTTGAATTTCGGCGAGGATTCTTTCTTTCTCAGATGATTTCTCCGTTATCTCATCCTCGATTGAGTTAACTGCATCTTCTAGTGTTTTATATCGCTTTGGCAAGACCTCTTTAGTTACTTCAATCTCAACAATTCTTGGCGGTTTTTTGGTTTCATCAATCAAATCCGATTGGATTAGCTTATTTTCTTTTTCAAGCTCCAGTACTCGATCTGATGCGTTTCGAGAATTAACTCGTAATTGAGCTGTTTCGGATTCAACCTCCTTGAGTTGCCGCTCCAATTCAATAATTCTTGATTCTGACTCAATATTTTCTCGCTCATAATCAGATAACTTCTCTGCATTTACGCGGTTTTCCTTGATTGAGTCGAGCACCTTGTCTATTGTTGAGTTTGAAAGAGTGCCATTAATAGCTAAATTTTTCAACTCTTCGATAATTTCAGGATCTGTATCTTGGCCAAGTAATGCTAGCTTGGCGATTGGAAATTCGCGAAATTTTTTAAATTCAGGGGCTGAAAGATTTTCAAAATGAAGCCTATAGTTTGCGGCAGCTGTTTGAAGTTTTCGTACATTTCGACTGGAGAATCCACAATGTGTTGTAACTATTTCCAAGAAATTATCAGGCACATGGCTTTCCAGCTCATTAAGCTTTAACCCGATGTCTATCATGGTGCGAGACGCCTGGTCTCGTAATGTATTAATTCCGTTTATTAACATCAGCACGACCGTTCGGTCATCGCTAGTAAGTTTTGATAGGGATTGATATTGCGCGATTTGATTTTCGCTCATGAGCTTGTCCTTAATTAAGTTGTACTACAGGTCTAATGCAATAAAAATAATTGCACTATTAGGTTCTCATGAGTAAATGCGATGTCAACTTCCGAAAACTGTAAAAATAATTACAGTATTTGACTAGCAATTAGACTACCCCGATGGCGGGCTCCTAACTTGGCGATTTTGTTTCACCTACTTTTATCTAATTACTTCTTCCCTTGCAACGTAAACATAACCTTTTAATGGGTTGATTTAGTTTCTTTATAGGGTTACCCCTGACGGTGCGCTCGTCCCCAAACCCCAAAACCAAGGTGCGGCGGTGTGTGGACTTGGGTGTGTCGGCGCTCGTCGGAACTCAGTGCAGAAGAGAAGATCGAGGGCGCCGAAGGCTTACAAAACCTTGCCGTGCCGTTTGCAAAGGCGCTCACGGGCCAAAAAAATTAAAAGATATTTTTTTAATTTTTATTCTGCAAAAATTTCTTAATGATTGGTTATGGTTTTGGAGTTGGTATTGAGAAAAATATGGCTGTAACCATAGAGCCAATCAATGCCAATCGAAATAAAAAATCATACCAAAAATATACCAGAAGTAACTGGTGGGGCCAAAGATAAGCTTATGGTTTCGGCGCCAAACAAGGTTGATGTAGTTGGCAATGTCCAGGCTACACCTGCCGAAAAACTTACAAATCAATTGGTAACACAACCAAATCAATCCAGCGATGAACTCGACAAAATGGCAAGAATTTCCCTAGAGGATGGTTTGCGAAAATTTGGTATTAAAGAGTCTCACATAAAGGCGGCGCTCCAACGTGTTCGCGTCACTAGAGAATCGTTAAGCGAGGTTATGCGCTCATCTGATTATGGGTTTGTAAATCCAGAGACGATTGCCAAAATTAATGCCTATATGGAGGGAATGGAATACCTTGACCCCACAATTATTGAGAGAGTAAACAATATCGAAATCAGTAAGTGGGTTCAAATACCGGATTTTGAGGGCTTTGTACCCGTAGATATCAATAAGGAGGCCAACACCATTACGGTTGCAGTTTCCGAAAGGCTGCTAATAAATAAAGCTCAGGATCATTTTGAGGGCTATCGAATTATCTGGCAGATTGCAAGTAACAAAACCATTCAGTCTATTTATAGACAATTTTTTGCAAACACGGCCCAAAAATTTGATGCGATTCATGAGGAATTAATTCAAATTGATTTTGCAAAAGACTCTGGGGCCGAGGCATTAAATAGGACCATCAATAGCCTTATTCGTCACGCGTGTTACATGGGTGCCTCAGACATCATGATTCATCCGATGCGCACTAATACGGGGGGTGTGATATTGCTTAAGGTAGGTGGCGTAGGGGAGTTATTTCGATTTATTAGTTGGGAGATTTACGCAAAAATAGTCAATAAATTTAAGTTGGATGCGGCACATTCTGATTCCCTTAAAACCACGCCCTTAGAAGGCAAGCTTGAGTTTACGGAAAGGGATAGAAAAGAATTCCCTGAAATTATTGATCGATATGCCTTTCGAGTTCAATTAACTTCTTACGCAGAAAACAAAGATGGGTTTATTTCAGTTGAAATGCGTATTTTGGATCAGCAATCAGAGGCGTCGGACTTTGAACAGCTGGGCATGGATCCCACAACATCAGAACAGTTAACTGAATTTTCTCAAACTTCGCATGGTCTTTTAATAGTATGCGGCCCAACTGGCAGCGGAAAAACATCGACCTTATACGCCTGGCTTAATCTAATAGACCCCATCGAGAGATGGGTTCAGTCAATTGAGAATCCAGTTGAGTATTCAAAGGGATTGTGGATGCAGTACCAAATCCCTAAAGCGGGATCTAATGCCAACACCAGCGAAGTCGATGGGGCAAAAAGAATCTTTAAGAGTCTTTTGAGGAATGCCCCAGACGTTATTTTGGCTGGTGAGGTACGAGATGCCGAGATCACAGAAATTGTGATCGATTTGGCAAACACAGGGCATCTAGCGGCAACGACAATGCATACCAATGATGCTGCGCTAGCGATTGGGCGCCTTAAAAACTTTAAACTGGATATGTCGACTTTGGCGTCGATTTTGCTGGGTATCTTTGCACAGCGCCTAGTGCAGGTCTTGTGCATCAAATGCAAAATCCCAGACGAAAGCAACCGTACCGCTGACGAATTAAATCATTTGTGGCTGGATAAATATGATAAGAAGGCTTTTACTAGGAATCCATCGGGATGCCCTCATTGTGATTACAGGGGTTATCGCGGAAGAAGGATGATTTGCGAGCTTCTGGTGGTAACCCCCGAAATTAGGGGCATGATTGAGTCGGGCGCTGCGCCATCAGCGATTGCTAGAAAGGGCATTCGCTCAGACTCAAATTTACGGGCAAACGCATTGAAGTTGGTTGCTCAGGGGATTACCTCTATGGAAGAGGTTTCTAGAGTCACGCGCAAAGAATAATTATGCAATTTACTTATTCATTTTCCGCTAAGTCATTGGATAAAAATGGAAGGGAAGCCGTTAAGCCAACTCGAGGGATGGTGATCGCCAGCTCACTGGATTTAGCTTATTTTAAAGTTAAGAAAAATGGTTTTTTTAAGCCATACATCAAAATTAACCTACTTGAGACGATTAATACATGGCTGGGCGCGAAGGTAGATCAAAAAGAACTTTCTCGATTTTATCGAACTGTCGGCGTACGCCTTGGGAACAATGGGTCACCACTAGAGGCCATTAGTGCTGGGCAAGATTTTGTCACGGATAAGCGTTTAAGTAGCGCCATCGCGATTATTAAAAGCTCAATTGAGCAAGGCGAAAGAATTTATGAGGCAATGAAGATTGCTGGGATTGACGATCGCCATTGCATGATGATAAAGGCGATGCAGGAGGGCGGCCAAACTGGAAAGGGATTCCTAGATCTATCGAAAGAAATTGCCGATCAAGAAAAGTTGCGGGTAGCAATTTCAGGGATGCTGCGAATGTTAAAAATCGCTGTCTTTGGTTTTTACTTATTTATTCCAGGATTAATTTTTGAACTAGCCCCAAAAATGCTTTCTTTCTTTGAGAAGGTTGGCAAAGATGCTCTAAAGATTCCAGATTATGTGATCGTTTTTTACGATTTTGTTAGGGCTGCTAATGAGTATCCACCTCTTTTTATAGTTCCTTACGTGGTGTTGCCAGTGCTATTTATTTCATTTTTGAAATCAAATTTATTGGTAAGAATCCTGGACAAAATTACCCTAATTAAAAATTTTTCCATTTATGCAGAGCATGCTCAAATTTGGTCAATATATGGATTACTGTACCGGGCCGGTGTTCGCCCTGACGAGATTATGGATGTGCTGGCTAAGACCGTGAGACGCGATGAAACGCGAGACTCAATTTCGATTTTCTCAAAACGAATTAAGGCCGGCATTGATGAAAATAACGCCATACAAATTGCACAATTCCCCCTATTTGTGACGTCTGCATATATTGCGGCAAAAAATTCAGGATCACTTGCAGACGAACTTATTAACTTCTCAAACAACCTCAAGGAAGACGTTGAAGCCATGTCGTCAAAAATTGGCGACCTGGTAGAACTTTTTTCAAAGTTAGTTTTGGGAACGATTGTCGTAATTGTTTTTATGTTAGTTCTTTACCCAATTATGGGCCCTATGATTTCAAGCTTCTAAAGGAATTTTATGCATTCACCTACACTAATCCTGCCACTTTTTCGCCCTTATGGCGTTGCTAGAAAGAAGACTCAGCGCGGGGCATTTGACCCAATCTCAGTAATTATTACTGTTGTCATTATTGGCATCTTGGCTACGCTTGCTGTTTCAAATTTTAGCGGTGATTCAACTCGAGCCACGAAATTACTAAATAATCTGAAGATTTATTCTGACGGCATGAAACGCGTAAAGCTTGATACTGGTTGCTATCCAAAGCAACTTCAAACCATTAAGGACAACACGTTTTCCGGCGCTAGCCAAAATTTTTGCGGTGTTGATATCTCGGCTACTTGGCATGGCCCTTATGTGGACAATGTTCAAACAGATAGCAACGGCAATGGGCTCTTCTCAGATTTTTCTAGTGCCGTCGCAACGATTTCGACTCAGCCGACACCAGCAACTGGGCTCGGGACTTTCTATCAGATTGACGTGTCGAATATTCCAAGCTCTACGCTATATGAACTGGGTAGAATTTGCAATAACTCGAAAACTTCCGGCGGAACATTTAATGTCTCTCCGGTCACTACTTGTATTATCAATCCAGGCTCAGGATCGAGCTCAGTTGGTAGCGTCAGCATATTGATTGAAGAGACCAACTAATTGTCAAAAAGGGGTCAAGGTGGATTCGTTTTATACGGTACCGTTGCGTTTTTAGCGATGGCATTATTGGCGTTCGCCTTGGGCTGGTCTAGCCGCATCACCCAAAATGAGGTGGCCAAACAGTCGACCGTTTACAACGATTCAATCCGGCAGGTTAAAAATGCGATTGTTCAGTGGTATGAGATAAATGCCGCTGCTAACAGCCAGAATTCGTCTGCCTTTTCGGACCAATTTTTGCAATCAAATTTTGCTCAGAATTTACCAACCTCTGTGAATATAAAATCCTCGATTCTGATTGGGCAGAATTGCACGGATTTGAAATATTGCTCCCCGTACCATGTATTTGCCATTTGGGTTTCACCTAAAGGCGGCGTCGATACATCTGCATTTAATCCGGCGACAGGAGAATTTTCCCCTGCACCAAATTCGACTTCTTTGCTGTTATCAACCAAGTCAATACAGGACGCATTATTAACTAAATCGATAGCTGCCTTAGATAACCTTGGGTCCAGACTAGCTCAGCGGTTTAGTTCGGGGTTTGGCGTTTCAACTGGGCACTCGTCTTCTAACTTATTTCGCGCACAAGACTGCTCCAATCCAGCGCCCGACGATATTCCCTGTATTAACACCTATGCATCGGTGGTTTCCAGCAATTTTCCTGCAATCACAAATATAAGCGCATTGGAAATGCGGGATGCCTGGGGCAATGATTTTCTCTTCTCTAATTTGCAAAATTCAAATTTAGATATTCCATATACCGCATCCCTAGAGATGATTACGCCTTGGGGGCAACCAATTTTCATGACCGTAACACAACCATAGATGATATATATGAACCTTTCTGACCTCATTGACACAATACTGCAAGACCATACCGTAACAGATATTCACATCCGTGAGAATATGACGCCATGGCTCCGGTCTGATATTGGAAATCACTTTCAAGCCAATGTTGAGCCAATCGACTCAGGTGTCATCCAGAGCTGGATAGATGCCCATGTTTTTCCTGATTGCAAATCACGACTTAAGAAGAAGGGCGGAGCTCATGATTTTGCTATCACCGTTCGAAAAAACCGATTGCGCGGACAGGTATTTTTAGTTGGTGGGCAGGTGGGGATAGTTCTGCGTAAATTGTCAGAAAAGCTGCTGAAATTTGAATCCCTTGGCATTCCAAACAAAGTTCTTGATCTCTTCAGTAAGAGCAGAGGTCTTGTCGCCGTTACAGGGGCCACTGGTAGCGGGAAATCGACTACTTGCGCCTCTATTATTAATCACTTTAATAACACCCGAAGTGAGCACATAATCACGGCTGAAGACCCAATTGAATATTTATTTAAAAGCAATAAATCCCTCATTGACCAATTGGAAATTGGGCCTGATGCAGATGCGCCGTCTTACGGGGAATGCCTTAGATCAGCCTTGAGGAAGGACTTTGACACACTATTCATTGGCGAAGTTAGAGGCCGCGAGACGATGGATATCGCCCTAGAAGCCGCAGAAACGGGTCATCTTGTTATGATTACGTTACATACCAATGGGGCCTATCAAACAATTGAGCGTATTGCTAGCTTCTATGAAGGGGCTGAACGCGCCGCCGTTCTTAACGTGCTTTCATCGGTTCTTTGCGGCGTTGTTTCTCAGGTTGCCATGCGTGACCGCGAAAAGAAGATCTGCCTTGGTGTAGAAGTATTAAACCCAACCAATCCCATTCGTAATCTCATTAAGAAAAATGACATTGTTGGGATTCGATCTGAGATGTACACGGGCTCCAAGGATGGTCAGCTCTTATTAAATGATTCGTTGCTTAAGCTTATCGACGAAGGTCGAATTGACCATGAGACAGCTTTGGCCGTTGCATTTGATCGTGATGAGCTTGAGAAAAAGTTATGATCATCATGCAAATTCAATATCATCAAAAACACTATAACAGGCGACACGTAAATCCCCTGCCTTTAGGCGCGGGGGTAGAGGTTGGACAGAAATATCGGTCCGAAGGTGGATTTACTCTTCTTGAGATGCTCATATCGATTATTTTGCTGAGTATATTGATCTCACTTTCTACGCAGGCATTTGATGCTGGACGAAGGTTTTATGGGAAGATTCAAACTACTGAGATATTGAAAAATATTCAAACGGGTCTTCAAAATGCCTATTCAGATAATTTCTCGGTGATGGAGTCAAATCCAGGCCAAGTATTGACTTTTACAAATAACGTCACGCCTGGTGGCCCAAACCTAACAATCAATCAAAGCCTTCGCCAGTCCAACAAACTTTGTACCGGAACAAACAGCAGCACTTTTGCACCTATCGCTAAATACTTGGCCAATTCATATACCCAAAACTACCAAGATGGATATGGCGAGCCATTGTGCATTTTTATTACACCTCAACAACAGGTTGTTATGAATGGCATTACTGTTAACTACCATACGATTGCCATCGTATCCGGCGGTCGCAACGGTACGATTGATCCCGCTACAAACTTATCAGCAAACGGTGTATTAACCACAGTTGGCGATGATGTCGGCGTTCTCATCGACGGCAAGGGGCTTGCAAAAAATGCGATTGATATTACAGCTAAACGCCTATCAGTAATCACCAGTGCGTTGGAAATATTTTATGCCGCGAGATATCAAGTGGGTGCAGGACGCTCACCTAATATTGATTACTTTGCAAACGCAAGCAGAACTGGAGCGGCTTCATCAAATTTCGACTCCAGCGGACCAATTCCATCTACGGGAGGGGTGGCTTTAACATTGCCACAGGTTAATCTGAATGGGTTGCTGGCTTTGTCAATGTCTGATGTGACGGATGGTTTTGGCAACCTATTTCTGTTTGATAACTCATCTGACCTGGTGAGAAGTCCTGACAACGCAAATGTAAATATGACGCAGGCGCCTTATACAGCGACGATATTTACCAACTTACCAGGGGGGACGGTGATGTCTCAAACTGCCGTTGGTGCGTATTAATATTTTTGGGGGATTTACCCTCGACGGTCGTGTTTTAACAAATAGGTTTTGTTTTAAATCAATTGCTTAGACTAACAACCGTGGACCACTAGTGGTTACATGGTCGAGGATAAATTTGGCAAAACGCACATCCAATCAAGCCAATTCTTCCAAAATTTGTCAGCATTCAATACTAAGGACGGGTAATATTTATGGATGATGGCAATACCATGCCAATCCTCAAAAAGATCCTACATAGCCTTGCACTCTTTTTCGTTCTTATACAAACCTTTGGCCCTGTTGGGAATGCTTTTGCGGCTTCCGGTCAGTATCCAAATCCAAACTTCTATCCGCCCGTTCAAATCCCTGTAAGTGGTGAGCTGGTCTATAAACCCGCAGTCAATGCCGTGCCGATCATGGATGTTGATTTACAAAATACTTGGACATCCAATTACGCCTCAATCAAGATTATGGAAGGCGATACTCCGCACTGGGTTCAGCTAAACGATAGGGAAGCAGGCGCTAGAGGTCTAGATCCCGCTACGGTTGCCAGCGTTATGAAGAGGGTTAACGGCAAAGGCTCATATGTCGTCTATTCAAAATACTTTGCTGAATTATCTCAGTTAAAAGTGGAGGTCTACGAGACCTGGTACGGTAGTGATTCGATCTACCATATGCGCCGTATTGATTACACACCTTTATACGGGCGATTTTTCAAGGCCCAGCGGATGCTTACCACTCAGGCGGAGCGGGCCACTGGTGTCACGCATGATCCTTTTTTAAGTTTTTATTCCGGTGATCAAACTGACCCCATTTTTTATAATGTGAGCCCTCAAGCTGCTGCAGTTATTTTGGGTGCTGCTATGGCGAAGTTCCAGGCGCCGGTAGGGTTCATGAGCGTTGATGTGCCTGATTTGCAACAATGGACGACCACCTCAGGAAACTTTTTAAGAAAGACCACAACAACTCACACCCGTGGATACGCCTCCACTAGCTGGTTTATTGCTGGCACAAAGGAAATGAATCCACATGGTACAACTACTGCCATCTGCGCTGTGACTGTGAACGGTGGGTCCGGCTGCGATGCGCCTGAGCATATTTTGAATTCTGGGATATCGTTAAGCCCGTGGAAGGGTGGTAATGCACCAACAGCCAAAGATTTGCTATATTCGGCAGACGAATCGAATTCTAGCTGGACGGTAGCAGCATTCATGATTGTGGCGATTGCAATTGGAGCTCTAAGTGGAGGGGCGGGATTAGCGTTGTTTGAAACTGCTGGGCTTACAAGCACTGCGCTGGGTTTAACTGGTGGCGCCGCTGTTGCTGCTGAGGCCGTTGCGGGTGGGGCCATATATGCCACTGCTGCATTTACAGCGCAAGGATCAACCAGTATCGTTGATGCACAAGCCAGCTATTATGGCCAAATCCAAAATGGCGCGCAAACCCCAGCCCAAGTAAATAACCAATACTTGAGTGCATTACTATTGGCCATTGAAGGCAAGCAAATACTATCCAACTTTGGATATGGGCTAACTGCAGATCAGCAGGTTCTATTGGGAAGCTGTCCTATGTACGTTAGTCAGTCTAGTTGCTATGCCTCTGGATTGGATCCAGGCACCATGCCAAGGCCGGATACTTTGCAAGAAAATGACAACATGCGTTCGGTTTATGAGCGTTTTCAGTATTGCAAATCTAACTTGAATTTAACTGGTGGGCAATTGCAGCAATGTGCTGCACCGAGTTTGAATTTAAATGATCCAACCGTGGTGCATTACAACACGCCGGACTTTAATTAATAGAGTCAAAAAAGCGCGCTCACGGGCGTCATAGAGCGGCCGTGGCTATTGTCTATGACTTGGGGGCGAAAGCCTCCTCAGCGGTCCTAATAGTGGGAGCCACTAGCTAAAAGGCAACGGAGTCGTGGGCGACCGCAAACCCGAAAGAGGCCGCAGGCAAAGCTGCGGCATGACGAACAGGAATCGCATAGGAGGCAGTAGCGTCTGGGCGAGAGGGTTGAGAAACAATCACTCACCCTACTCAATTGAGTTATTGAGGCTTAGCTTGAAGTGCGCTATCAGCTATTGGCCGTGCTACTTGTTCTGCGTTTAGCGCTGGTTAATCAGCTTTTTTAACGGCACTGCCATTAAGGGCTTTTAGTTCTGGCGGCACTTCTTTACCCCAGTATTGGTTATGCAGCGCCTCCCAAGTCCAGTCGTTGCAAATAATTTTATTGTTTCCCGCTGGCAATAATGGGCCGTCATCCTTGCATGCATCAGTTTTATCAAGCACACCTAAAAGCTGAGGCGGCTCTCTTGTAATAGTGTTTCCCATCTGAACTTTGAGGATTTTATCTTCAATAGCATCAGCCACAGTCTTTGGGAGCAAGAGAGAATAATAATTCCAAGTCGCAACTCCAGAGTCGAACGTAAATCTGACAATTGCGTAGTTATCAACAGCATTGGGGTTGGTACAAAAACTAGGCTCCGGGTCAAAAAGTCTTTTGCCATATTTCGAACTTTCATTTGGGCCGCACAAATCTTGGAGTACCTTTTCTGTTACTGCATAGCTATAGTTAGGTTTTGTTCGTGCGTACACAATTTTTCCACTTAGGAATTCTTGGGCAATTCCTTCGCCATCAGAATTTCCTTCCCCATGCCAGGCAGGATTTCCATGTAGGGATACCCTCATTGCTTGCATAGTTTCGTTCCAGCCCCAAGCATTTGCGTCCACCGATGCCATCAAAGAAAAAAGCGCCAATCCAGCTGCAAGGACGTCTTTCATAAGGAGTGAATGTTTTGTTTTCATATCTCAATTCTACCCATGAAATATGAATGTCAAGTTAGGAAAATCGGACATGGTTGCGATGAATTGGATAACATTCTCAATGCCAAGGCCGGATTCTCTGCAAGAAAATGACAACATGCAGACATTTTAAATGAACGGGCTTGCATGGCATCAGGCTAAATTGCAATTGAGTAACTATTCGGCGCTAAAAAATAAATTCTCGCCACAATTTCGGCAAAAATGCGTCCTACGATCACTATTATTCCTGCCATTCATTGTGCCTATATTTGTGGATCCGCATTTAAAGCATTTGGTTTTTCCGCTTAAGTCGTGTCGTTTCATGTAAGCATTAAAGCCATGCTTCTCAAGATTTATTTTCTTATTTGCAAGAAAATAAATTGCGATAAATCCTACTAAAACCAAAAAGAAGAGCGCGCCTGTATCGCGTTTCGCAAAAACCATCCAAAGCGTCATTGCAATGAAAAAGGCTACGCTTAATGTAATCATTAACAGCGCTAAGCGAGCGCTCCATGCGAGGGCTTTCCGTAAGATAGTTTTCATAAGTTTTTCACCGTCAATATGGTCGGGATGTGTTTATTTAAAAATAGCAGGAATTTACTCATGGTTCCGCCGCTTGCTGCTGATTCGCCAGAAAATACTCATATATATTTTAATCTGCCGGGAGCCTTAATTAGGCTCCTGGACCTCATTTCCCTCAATTATTCCCCGCCATTCATACTGGCAGCGGCCAATCGAAACCCTTTAATAGATTAATTCTGATCTTTTAAAGAGTTTTGTCATGAAGTTCTCCGCAGTAAATTTTCGCAACTTAATCTCAGCTGCCATTCTCTTCCTAGGTCTCAATATCTCGGGGGGTAAACCTTGGCTCCGCATATGCTCAAACATGGCAGAACGTTCCCTCTCAAGCTGGCGCTTCAGGAACCTGGCAGGCTCTAAGTTGTAATACCACCTCTAATTTGACGTGGCAACCGCTAGGTTGCAACCCAGTTACTTATAGCTGTCCTGCAGGCTATACGCTCTCGGGGCAGACTTGTTCTATCACGGTATTGAGCGCTGCTATTCCCAACTACTATTGTTCTAATGGGGTTTTGAGTGGGGTGAGCTGCGTTACGAGCAGTAGTTATGCGGCGTCCGCAAACTGGTACTGCCCGAGTGGTGGGAGTTTGAGTGGCAGCGCATGTATATCATCAGTAACTACAGCCTCAACTTACGCATCTTCTAACCCATGTCTTTATGGTGGCGGCTTTATCGCCGGAGGGCCTCTTGGTAACGGTTTTTGCCGTGAAATGAGGGCTTTACTACCCGCCAATACAACAATCGCAGCATCAGGCTGGGCCGTAGGTAGCTGTCAAATAATTCAGGGTGCGCCCGTTTGTCAGGTTTACAACACTAATAAAACTTGTCCTGGCGGCTACACACTCAGTGGTAGCGCTTGTACGATGGCCACTTCATACGCCGCCTCAATTAGCTCCTACTCCTGCATATCAGGAGGCGTACTGTCTGGTGCCAGCTGCACGATCACCAGCTCAAGCGCAGCCAGTATTTCTAGCTATTACTGCAATAGTGGGGTGCTCACGGGGTCGCAATGTTCGACCACGGTAACGGTATCGGCTACGGCTAATTAAATAACAAATCAAATTCTATAAATTAATTAGCGATATTGATTTTTGTTGTTTAAAAAATATTTTCTATTCTTGGTAAATGGAAATTAAGGTTTTTAGCCCAAAGGAACTATTGCACCAGGTTGACGCAAAGCTCGGCATTCTAAGCTTAATAGAGCGCGATTCAGCGCTAGGTCACGCCAATTTCCAAAAATATGTTATGCCGGTCTTATTGGGGCTGTCGGCTTCAGTTATGTCCTCACCGCTTAATCGAGAGTATTACGCTTATGAAAATGGGGCGCTAGAGTATGGGCTAATTGTTTCGATGATGGCCTTGAGAATTGCCGAAGGATCGATATTTACTCAAGGAACTGTTGAGGACAGGGCGCTTTATGAGCCCCAGTATAAGTTCGCGGCCTTTTGCGCCAGCATTGCTTCGGTGCCGGCGTTCCTTTTTTCGGGCGTCACCATTACAAATGAGGATGGTGAAATTTGGAGCCCACTATCAACGCACAAGTCAATGCATCACTGGTTAAGTGGCAGCAAGACATTTCATGCAAATTGGTTTAATAAGAGCGTTCCCGTTTCAAGGATGCTGGGTGCAGGTATGTCATGGAAATTATTTCCAGAAGGCATTTGGGCAAAGTTTGATAGCCGCATTGTTGCCCAAATGTTTGAGTCAATCAATCCGCCCGACATTCCATCTCCAGGCGAATCACGAATTACTGCAATCGTTAGAAAATCCCATGAAAAAGCAATAGACCTGTACCAAAAGTCGATAGAAAATCAATTTAATGGCAATGCGCATGCGCCAAATGCAAGCATGATGTCGGAGTCTATGGCGGAAATAAAGGCTGACGCTTTACTTCATAAAAATGCCTCAATAGGTCGTACACCAACTCTTCCAGCTGAGGCTAAAGCTGTTGCTATAACACCTAAAAAACCTTCTATCGATATTTCTAAAATTGATCGAAGTGTCTTAGATCTGTTTGATGCAATTACTACCGATCCCAAATATTCAACCATGAAGGCTGATCTGAATGTAACTAATTTGGGGGTTGAGCTCCCCCTTAAATTTATCGCTTATGGGCTTGAGGTTAGAGGCACAGTCAGATTGCTTGAGTCATGCGGGTTGGTTATCGAGAAACGTGAGGGGTTGATAGTTCTTCGTCCTGATGTAGCTCATCTATTGGTCAAGTAACGGATAAATATGCGCCCGTACCACGACATGTTTAGACCAAATTACGATGTATTGAGCGTATTTGTTTGGACGTTTGCAATCTTTGCAATCACGATTGGGCAACCCCCATATTGGGAGTTATGGTTATTAATCGCTATTACTTCTTTGATATATCGAGCAATCCAATCGGCATCACTTTACAAGTTTCGACTATCAATTTCATCTTTTCGCGTCGCCAAAATTAGCGTTAGTGAGGTTATGGAGCGCAGTCATGCCGCCCTGAAAAATGGCGCCCTTTGGCTTGGTGATGGCTTTCGCTGGACTCAGCGTCACGCCGAGATCGCCACTCATATTATGCGTCGAAATCCTGACGAGATGAAAACCTTGCCGACATGGTTTCCAAAACCAGTTACCGAGCTATTGATTAAATATTTAGCGCCGAAAAATTCAGTACTCGTGGACGAAATCGGAATGCCATGGATTCACGGCATAAATCCCGAAGAGACGCCAATTCCGCTGCCGCTAAAGTCTCTGCCGGGTCACACTTTGATACTGGGTACAACTCGCGCAGGAAAAACAAGGCTCTATGAACTGCTCTGTACTCAAGTCATCCACCTTGGTCCGGTAATGGTTGTGATTGACCCAAAAGGGGATAAGGATTGGGAAAATAGGTTAAGAAAAGAATGTGCTGCAGCGGGCAGAAAGTTCCTTTACTTTCACCCGGCGCACCCCTCTAAGTCCATACGTTTAAATCCGCTTGCCAACTGGAGCACCGTTTCTTCTGCCTCTACGCGAATATCACAGCTAGTCGATGCCGATGGATCTTTCGCGGCCTTCGCGTGGAAGACGCTCAGCCGAATAATGCGCGCTCTCGTTATGGAGGGGCAAAAGCCCACAATTCGTGCGGTTAAAAAATATGCGCAAACTGGGGTAGAGGATTTATTGGTTTCATTGTTAACAAAGTATTTCTTGGGTAAACATGGGGCCAAATGGGACGCTGAGATTAATAACATTAAGCCCACGGATGCGGCTCAGCAAAGGGCATCAAAAACCCAATCAAACTCCAAAGATCCAAAGACTGAGTTAATGATTCAGAAATTTCAAAAGGAAGTTGCCGGTAACAAAATCGGTGATGAGTTTGAAATGATCGACACCATTGAATCACTAATTTCAATGCACAATCATTCGAAAGAGCATTTTTCTAAAATGATCCAGGTTTTGGAGCCAATTTTAGAGATGCTTGGAACTGGAGAAGTTGGGGCAATGTTATCACCCGACCCAACAGATCTTAATGACAAACGCGACATTTATACGACAAAAAAAGTCATTGAAGAAGGGGCCGTTCTGTATGTTGGCACGGATTCTTTGGCGGATAAAATCATCGGCTCTGCAATTGGATCAATTATTTTGGCCGACTTTGCTAGCGTTGCCGGCGATATGTACAACAGCGGGATGCAAAAGGATATTTATCTTTTTGCAGACGAGGCAGCTGAAATTATCAATGATCAGTTAATTCAGCTTTTGAATAAGGGTGGTGGAGCCGGATTCAAGATATTTTTAGCCACCCAGACAGAGGCCGATCTTATTACGAAATTAGGAAGTCGTGAAAAGGCTAGGCAGGCGCTTGGAAATATGAACAACGTGATCTGCTTAAGGCTTAAGGATTTTGAAACTGCCAAATGGATATCGGAGTCTTTTGGAAAAACAGCGGTTAGACATCAAGAAGAATCCTACTCAAATTCGGGGGACAGCTCTGCTAGCGCCACCGACTTTAAGGGAACCGTGAGCCGATCCCTTAAAGAGGCTGAGGCCCCCTTAGTTTCGCCAGATTTATTAACCCGCTTGCCCCCACTCCAGTTTTACGCTTTCCTTGCAGGTGGCATGCTCTACAAGGGAAGATTACCCCTCATTCTCTAATTAATATGCACATAGCTACTAAAAAAACAATTATCGATATTGCTGCAGAATCAAAACTTGTCCCATTAGCTAGGCAAGCCTGGGGGGATCATCCCGTGTTGGCTGATTGCACAACCAGAATTGCCGGGCATCTTTTTGGTGTTCATATTGCCGGGGCTCACTTGATTGATGGGGTTGTAAGGTCAGCCTTGCTTTCATATAGATCAGCCATGGAGTCTGGTGATAACGAAATTGATGCTTATGTTACCTGCCTACTAATTCAAAGCAGCTCAATATTTAACTACCAACACTCTTCTAAGGATATCGGTGGGAAGAGTATTCAATGGCAGTGCCTAAAAGAGTCTTACGTTGAGTTTTTAAGGTCATGCAATGGCAATGAGGTGCTATGCAAAGAGATTAGCCCATCGAAGGACCCTTTGTATTACGCTTGCCTACTATCAAGCGTCACAATGCCATTAATGGTTACCAATCTGATGGCGGCAAAACAGGCCCCAGTTAACAAGGGGCGGAATGCGCGAACTTAAAAATCCGTTTGCAAACCACATCTTATTTTGGGCTGTGGTACTACCAATGGTCATGCTTGCAATATTGCCAGCCTTTCTGCCAAGAGCCTATTTTGAAATTAATCCGCAGGAAGTTTCATTGGCAAAGCAGTGGGCAGATATTCGGTCTGTGAATGTATCTGTCAACGCACATTTTACGGCGTGGTTCATTGACACTAGTTTTGTTGATAGGTCCATCGATTTTTTTTCAACTAATCCGTTAGCTTCATTTTCAAGTAATGCCGCCAACGCCAATTTTTCATTCACAAGCAACTGGATTCAAAATGTCTGGCTGATGGTCTATAGAAGTATTTGGCGAATTTTCGCTTTTTGGCCGGTTATTGGATACGCAATTCTCGGGGTCGTGGTGCCGTTCGCGCTTGATGGGGCTGTAAGTAGATCTAAAAAGAAGTATGAGTTTGGGTTTCAGAACCCTGTCTATTTTTACTCTGCAATGCACATCTTTTCGTTTTGCATTGGAATGGCGATATTTTTGCCGATGTTGCCGATGGCTATTAACTATGAAGTTCTTGGGGTGTTTATCGCCGCACTAGCGCTTGCCTCATGGGTAACCGCTGGAAACTTTCAGGTAGGAGCTGGTTAATTACTTAATTTATCCTCGACCATGTAACCCCTAGTGGTCGATGGGCATTGGTGTAAGCCAATGATTTAAAACGAATCCCATTTTCAAAAAGTTGACCATCGAGGGACAAGTTTTGTGAAAAATAAAATGAAGCTGGATAGTAAGCTCCATTTTCTTCAATTAATACCCGCTATTCATATCGATCTCCACTCCGCATAACCCTTTAATAGATTAATTCTGATCTTTTAAAGAGTTTTGTCATGAAGTTCTCCGCAGTAAATTTTCGCAACTTAATCTCAGCTGCCATTCTCTTCCTAGGTCTCAATATCTCGGGGGGTAAACCTTGGCTCCGCATATGCTCAAACATGGCAGAACGTTCCCTCTCAAGCTGGCGCTTCAGGAACCTGGCAGGCTCTAAGTTGTAATACCACCTCTAATTTGACGTGGCAACCGCTAGGTTGCAACCCAGTTACTTATAGCTGTCCTGCAGGCTATACGCTCTCGGGGCAGACTTGTTCTATCACGGTATTGAGCGCTGCTATTCCCAACTACTATTGTTCTAATGGGGTTTTGAGTGGGGTGAGCTGCGTTACGAGCAGTAGTTATGCGGCGTCCGCAAACTGGTACTGCCCGAGTGGTGGGAGTTTGAGTGGAACAACGTGCACTGTAAGTGGGAGTTATGGGGCGACGGTAACGCGGACTTGCTCAGCCGGCCTTACGCTAGTTGGCACTCTTTGTCGTGGGTATGGAATGGGCGGTCCGGTTACAACAGGATCGGGGGCATCTTATTCTTGCCCATCTGGTGGTTCACTCAGTGGTAGCACGTGTTACACCACATCAGCCTACGCAGCATCGATTAGCTCCTACTCCTGCATATCAGGAGGCGTACTGTCTGGTGCCAGCTGCACGATCACCAGCTCAAGCGCAGCCAGTATTTCTAGCTATTACTGCAATAGTGGGGTCCTCACGGGGTCGCAATGTTCGATAACGGTAACGGTACCGGCTACGGCTAATTAAACAAGAAATTAAATTCTAATGCCTTGCGATAAGATTAATCCAACTGCGGTAACCCATAAATCCACCGTCCGATTTTTTAATATACTTCCGAACGAGATACAGGGATCCAGCAATCCCAAAAAATGCTATCGTGCCACTAATTTCAGGGGCGTTTTGATGTGTGTGCAGGGTTGATAACAATGTAAGGGCAATACAACAAATAACCATCGCATCAAATAACCGAGACTGACGAAGCGCTTTTTGATGGTATTTTTCTACAATGACCTCCGGTGGATAACCTAAACCAATAAGCCTTGATTCATAACGGAGCCACTTCTTTTCACGGCCATCTCCAGTCCCGCATGTGTGAGCCGCGAATGATCTTTTATCGATCTCAGCCCAATCGTTTAATTGGCCCTTGATTAGGGTGTATGCATTCGAATTACGTTTTGTATTTTTAGACATCACCATTCTCCTCAATTGCTCTTGACAATGACTCTTCTTTAAGTGTGGAAAACGTCGCAATAATTTTTGCCAAAATCCTGCGGCGAAGTATTTTTCTGGCCTCTCGAATGCCTTGGTGTTGATAGAAGTCATCCAGTACCCATAAAACCGGCTCCTGTAATTTCAGTAGAATATCAATAGCAATCTTCTTATGCTCAATCAATATCGAACTATTTTCTGGCAGCTTTAAGATTGACCTCATTTCAAACTCAAGAGCAGCCTTGCGGAATAAGTCTCCCTCAGAAATTTTGAAGTCTGGTATATCTATATTTCCAGCCAAACCCACTAATGCATCACGTTTTTTTGTAAAACATTGAAGCAAGCATTGGCCCTGGCGTTCTGAGCACTTCATCATCTCCGCGAATTCATCAGAAGATTCGATCATTGCGACCCGATCCAACAGATACATCTTCATTGGAGCCGCATTTGGGTAATACGGGTTTGGAAGGAAATCATCGGCAAGCGGCATCAGTTTTTTGATAAGGCCAGACCTCCACCCACGCTTTTTTAAATCACTTGCTGAAATGTATTGATTAATGTCCAACGCTCAACCCTTTACTGGCTTTGTTAATATAATCAATATGGTTAATAGATGGATTTTGAATCTTTTCTGGCCCCCCGGGAACAATGATGGATAAATGGGATGGAAACAGATAGTTCGCACCACCAATAACCATGAACGTCACAAAAAGAGCCCCACAATAGCGGTTGATATTGGCGCTAATAAACGATGCCTTCCATGGTGTAGGCGCAGCATTTTGAAGGCGAACGATTTTATTTTGCAATGCACAATATTCTTTCTGCTCAATAGATAGCAGATGTCGATGTTTCGCGCCTTGATCTGACTCTATTAATCCAAAAATCGATTGATTTAACTCACTAATATCAAGATTTGCCTTGCCGCGTGACTCAAAGTCAGACTTATATTCATTCAAGCGGTTATAAAGACGGCCTACCAATACCATATCCCCCTGAAGGCTTGCGTCCAAAACTGTATCATCCGATGAAAAGACGGCAATTGCATGAACGGGGATATCGTTACCAATGAACTCTTTGGCGCGCTGAACCTTGCTCATCGATTGAATGATGGGGTCCTTACGTACAACACCGTCACCACACAAAATGCCATCTTTAACCACTGAAAGGCGCCCACCATAATTTTTTGTTTCAATCAAAAATATTCCAAATTGAGTCAATAAAATATGGTCAATTTCTTGACTTCTTTGATGTTGTTTTAATGGCTTAAATAACAAAGTTTGCTCATCCAAAAAACGAGCCGGGCCAATACTTCCTGATTTCACTATAGAGCTAATGGTGCGACGAACAATATTTTCACCGTGTGAGCCAGCGACTCTAATTTTCTGCATCGCATTACCTGTTTGATTTTTGGAGTATCTATGTAGTCGCGCTACATTCCACTTTAATAATGCCCGTCCAATAGTTAAAAGGCCGTAAATGCTGACTGAGACCCAAAATGCGTCGCCAAGCAATCGCAAGGCGTACTGTATAAATGATAGGGTTGGGTAGCGACCCAGACTCTTAATTTCGCAAACTAAGAGGGCTGCAAAAATCCACAAACTGGCGAACTTGGCTGCCGTTAAAAGTGTGAATCGGGTAAATTCGTTTTTCATAACCTGCGCTTTTTATTTAATAATTGAAACGTGCAATCGCTGTTTCTAGGTTTATCTTCCCACTTAGATCAATGAAGTCAAGAACCGGAAAAACAATGCAACACAAAACAATTGCACTTTGCGCATCGCTCTTATTTACTGGTGCAGCCTACGCACAAGGGGTGAGCGCAGACTCCCCATTAGCAGCCCTATTGGCTAAGCGTGGGCAGGAATCCAGTCAAAAAAAGGCTGATACAAGTTCTCAATCAGCATCTTCAGTGCCAGCCTCTAAAAATGCCACACAAAACAGCCCTCCATCCGTCGCACCAAAAGTTGAGGAAAAGACCTTAGCTAAGCAAAAGAATGCCGCCTCAACTCATTTCGCACCAGCGTTAGCCGACAATACAAAGATGGAAGCAGCAGCTCCAAAAACGGGGGCAACCAATCCAATAAACGGTCAGGACGCGACCGTCGAAGACTTGGACCGGGTTTTATCCATCAAGAAAAAGCAAACTGATATTGCGCTTGAGGAGGCAAAACGACTTAAGGCTGAGGCTGAGATTTTGACCTACAACTTAAAGCAAGGGGTCCCGCCAAAAGTAGGTGCAACCGATCAAAAGCCGGCGCCTCAAGAGTCTGCGGTAATTAGCGTTAACGCCAAAAAGAAAATTAAAGGCAAGCTTGAGGTAGCTCAAATTCCCCCTCAGTCAATTGGACCAAATGTGGTTGGAGTCATGACATCCAAAGGTGAGCCAACAGCAATGATTGAGGTAGCTGGACAGATCATGTATCTCAAACAGGGCGAGTCATCGGGCACATATACGGTCGGATCAATCAACCAAAATACTGTTGAAATTAATGGAAGATCATATTCGGTAGGATCTCAGGCAAGCCGGCAAACTACCGTTGATAGACAAGTGCCAACAGGTCCTAATGGTGTTCCATTAGCGCAATCGAGCAACTTACCAAAAGTGGCGAGCGGCATCGGGGCGTCATCACAAAGCCCATTGCCACCAATTCAAAGCATCACTTCCACACAGCCTTTTACTGGAGTATCGACTAACCAAGCAAATCAGCCGATCACTCTCAATAACGCCGCTGGAACCTCTACGGCGCCACCGCCACCGCAACTTAATTAGGGGCAATGGTGTTAAGAATACAGTGCTTGCAACGCTTTCGACTGATTGTAATTTTTTTGCTCTCGATTGGGGTTAGCATTTCTGGGTCCGCTAGCGCCCAGAGGTCGGTCTCAAAATCCAGCCAAACTTCCGTGGTGATTGCGCAAACCATCAACGGAGTAACTGCGCCTTCATCAACAATGACGGCCACCATAGGCCCAACTATGTTTATTGGTGGTGATATTGCCACCTCATCTAGAGTTTCGGAAAGCGAGTCATCGCTTGCTTCATATATTGCGCCCGTATCGTTTGCGACTTACCCGGTCGGCACGACGAGCGGCGATATTATTGGACAGGCAAGCACAACCCTTTTTTTGCAGATACCTCTATTAACCTCTGAGTTAACGGCGTATGCCAAATTGAAGGGTGCAAATAGCATTACCTTAAATTTTGATCAAGAGGTAGCATTGCCAGGGCTATCAAGTACCGTTCGCTTATTTTGGAATTTCAGTCTCATAGACGGTAGGGCGGTATATGGAAATCCAATCATAGTGAACTCCAACCCCCACCTGCTTTATGCAATTTACTTTTCAAAAAATGTAATGAGCGGTCTACCGGCTTCATTTGCAAATGTAAATGGTGGAGTTTTGCAATACCAAACAACCAAAACTGACGGAACTCCAATATCTCAAATGGTTTCAATTGATACTGGTGGAATTTTTGATGCGCCACAGCCGACCTCAAATTCTGGTGGAGTAGATGCTGATGCCGGACTCAAATGCTTGATTAACCCCGCTGGCGGTACTGGATGCGCATCGGGTCAGGTGAGTATTGTTGCACTTATTAATCAAACCTCATCTGTAGCTGCGGTACTTGATTATGTTCGGATGGTTTCGCCGCTGTATAAGTCGGTTGTTAATGGCGATGGGTCAACTTCACAAATAGCACAGATGTCATTGAATGTCACCGCGCGCAATCTAACATCAAACACCTGTCATTACACGTACCAAAATCAAGGCAATTATGCTTATGACCTAAGCACATTGGTTGATCGATATTACGTTCAAGCGGATGGGACTTATAGCCGAATAAATCAATACTCCGGACAAACGTGGTCTCCATCCGTAAATTATGACTACAGCATCAAGGTTTTGCCCTCCCAAACTTCGATTTTGCCTGGAGAAATCATCGACCCAACCGGCATTACATCTAATTTAATTAATATTAGCGATGTAGCCATATTGACTCAGCTTGCTCCAATTACAGATATTGGTAGCTTTAGCCCTAGCTTAGGCTCATGGTCATCTAGCTGTCGTACTTATAGAGCGTGGGTGAGTTTTAATGCTGTTTGCGACGCAACAACCGGCAACCTTATAGTGAACACTCAAATGGATTGTAATCCTGGTCCTTCGCCTAATCTGCAAACAATGTTGGCGAATCAAAATACTTGGTATCCAATTCAGATGAGTATTGTTACAGGAGATAATGCCCCGCATTGCGGAGGTGGAGCACCCTGGAGTGCGATGGTCGATGGCAGTGGAAATTTATGGATTAATTCAAATGGATGCGGGGGCAGTAGCGATCAAGGGCAAGACATTACACTGCAAAGCTATAGAAGCATTTTTCAGAGTTATTACACAGCACCAGTCACTCAATCCTGCACGCAATACGATATCTATGGCAACACTTACACGGGAACCTGTCAAGTTGATGAGCAGTACTTATCAATTTTTCAAGGGATAAACCTTAATAATGGACAGCCAATTACAGGGACCCAGGATCTTGGGCCTGTCGCCCCTCCACCAGATTCTGGTGGAGGAGGAGGGGGTGGTTGATGTATATGAAGCAATTGTTAAATTCAAAATGAAATAAATGACGAAGATATCTTTAATAATTATTGCCAGCACACTGCTTGCATCATTCAACGCTAAAGCAGACTGCTTTGATGACGCCGCAAATTTACATAATATATGCGGCAAAGTGCAGTGCCGTTATCTCATACGCCCAAATATTCTAAGGGCAATTGCCAAGGTCGAATCAAATTTTAATCAGCGAGCAGTTGGCTACAATCAAAATGGCACTCGAGATCTTGGCTTAATGCAGATCAACTCTATACACTTGCCAGTATTGAGAAAATTTGGGATTACCGAAAATCATCTTTACGACGGATGTACTAGCATCTATATTGGCGCCTGGATATATCGGCAAAATATCGATATATATGGCGACACATGGAATGCTGTAGGGGCCTATAACTCAAGAACTCCCTATTACCGTGATATATACGCAAGAAAAGTCTATGTGGCATTAATGGCAATGAATTCGGTGCAATTGGCATCAAATTAAGCATTGAATTGTTTAAAAAGATTCGAGTTTAAATATTTGATATTTAGTTCTTAATTCTTAGAATGTAATTTCACTGATCGCATAAGCGGAATGACGTGAAATTTTTAAACCCTATGGGCCATTAATCCCATAAGGGTACATGGTCTCAATTCTTAAGGAAGCTGACCATGAAATCTAGTTTAAATATTCGCTCTACCACTCGCGGGGCTATTGAAGGTGTTGAGAACCTAGTTCTTACAAAGCAAAATGACTTTAAAAAAGTTGTTTTAGCCGACCCAACTTTATTGAGCGGATTACGTTCAATTGATTGGATTATCGACTCATTTAAGGCTGATGTTCAGTTTTTAGATGCTTTGGCACATCATGAAAAGACTCCAGCAAAAGTTAAGTCTTTGGTCGCTAACATTCTCTGGAAAGAGTTTGTCTGTGTAAAAAATGAAATTAATAAACCAGATGTGAAGACATTTAATACATGTCATTTAACTATGGTTCATTAAGAAATATGGCCCTTTGGGGTCGGTATTGCAGCCCTTCGGGGCTGTCTTAAGCTCTTTACCGGGAGAGTTTAAGACAGCTTCAGAACAGTTTACTTAACCCGCAAAGCGGAATGAACTGGAGATTGTCATGAAATCAATTATTGTTGCCATTGCGTTAACGTTATCAACTTTTGGAGCTTTCGCATCAGATGTAAATTCTGTTGTGAATCTTTGCCAGGTTAATTTGCAGGCTGAGTTAATGGATTCAAAAACGCTGGCTAGATCAGAGGCGGAAAATTCGTTTGGCTCATCTTGGGAATTTTTTTCGGCTGATTGGGATGCCGCATGGAATGAGCGTTCTGCAGCTTGGATTAATGCTCAAAAAGAGGTTTGCGGAAAATAAATAATACAACCCTTTGGGGTTGTATTAAACCCTCTGCAATGAGGTCTTAAAACATCCCTAATATTTACAATTCATATCCTCGCGATGCGGAATGAACTCAAGGCAAATAGCCAATTCAATTAAATCATCTTAAATGGAGTAGTTATGGAAAAAATAGATGGCAAGAAGCAAAAATTACCGCTGCCAATGGCAATCCTAATGAGTTTCTTATACCTTTGGTTTTCACCAGTAATGCTGCTTATTTTTAGCTTAAAGTTGGTTAAGCAATCGCTAAAAAAGCTATGGAAATTTACATTTTCATAATCGAATAATCCCGCAGCTCTTCGGAGTTGTTCTAAGCCTTCTGTAATGATGGCTTAGAACAGTTTCGACGGCTTTAAAACACCGCATAGCGGAATGAAATTAGGAAACTTATCCATGAATATCAATAAATCAATTCGCATCATCATTGCCGCTCTTGTTGTGGCCACTCTTTCTGCATGCACTTCAATCCCAACTGGACCAACAATCGGTGTAATGCCAGCCGTTGGAAAACCATTTGATGTATTTAAGACTGACGACAAGGAATGTCGTGCTTTTGCTTCCGAAAATTCTGAAGGCACATCATCTGCCGCTGTTACCCAGGGTGTTGCGACTACCGCAATTGGCGCGGCTCTAGGTGCCGTGGCTGGAGCTGTTATTGGTGGAGGAAGCCATGTTGGGGTTGGTACAGGCGCTGGTGTTGGCTTGCTTGGTGGTGCTGCTGTTGGGGCTTACGGCTCTAGTGGCAAACAAAACCAATCGCAACTGCAATATAACCAAGCATACAAGCAATGTATGTATGCCAAAGGCAATCAAACCCCGATGTAATGAATATAGAAAACCCTTCGGGGTTTTCTAATGAGGCCACGGGCTTTATTAGAAAACTTCGCAGCGCACCCTCAAATCTCGCCATAAATTGGCAATTCAAGGAAAATTTTATGAATAAATTATTTGTAGTTATATTATTTGCTGTGAGTTGTAACGTCCTTGCTCAAGCGCAGCAAAATCAAACCTCTTCTCCAGCAATCATTTCTGGGTATATGACTAATGCAACCCCTTTGCCTGGTTATGTTTCTCAGGGTCACGAAAATAGTAATGCGGGGGCAGTTGTTTATGCTGTAAAGCGCGTAAATACGCCATATAGCTATAACGGTGGACATTGGAATAATAATCCCATAGTTTATCCTCAGGCTTATCAACAATCATTACCTCGTGGTTATGGCTACTAGCCCGGCGCTATAGAAAGAACTCAACATGAAGTCTCGAAATCATGTTGCGCTTGCTCTTCTCAATAGGGGTGGCGCAACAAAGCGCCATTCTTGTGAACAACGCAAGCATCAACAGCAAGAAAAACAACTTAAGAGGGAGCTTAAACAGCTTTTTGCTTGAGTGGGTAGGCCTTGCGCCTTTCCAATGCAATCAATAGTGATTGCATTGGATAGTTTCAAGCAATCCTTTAAAACAGCCAGCACTATGGCATTTGAAAGGAATTATTATGAAGAAATTTTTAATTGCTATGTTGGTAGCAGTCGGATCAATGACATCTCCAGCAAAGGCTCACGACAATAACTTTGCGGTCGGCGCGGTTATTATTGGCGGAGCATTGGTAGCTAGCGCTATTGCCACATCCGTTTATGGTCAGCAAAATTATAATCAGCAACCAGTAATGATTGCTCAGCCAGTAAATTATGGATACGCCCCAGCATATAACCAGGGATACTGGGTTCAAACTCCCGTAATCATCCAGCAGCCGGCATATGGTTATGGATACGGTTATCGCCGTCATTGGTAGGCCATTAGTTAGCAACCGCTGGCATATAGTGCAATAGATTATTAAGCCTCCGAAAGGAGGCTTTTTAATTGGATATAACAAATTCAATTAAAAAGCCCTTTCCTTTTTAAACGCCTTTTTTAGGCAAGACAAAGGGAGTCTTTATGACGGAAGTACAAATTAAAGTAAATGCATCAAACTTGATTAACAATCTTGGCGCTGTCTTTTCAGATAGCAAAAAGGTATTGTCAGAGTTGATGCAAAACGCTTATCGCGCTAGTGCAACAAAAATTAACATCAGCGAAGAAGATGGCGTTGTCATCGTATCTGATGATGGTGGTGGAATATCTAGCTTTACTGACTTGCTTACTTTGGCTCAATCTGGATGGGATGAGGATGTCATGCTAGCCAATTCACCCTACGGTATGGGTTTCTTTTCGACGCTGTTTTCAGCCGACAAGGTTACAGTTCATAGCAATGGCAAGAAAATCACAGTAGATTGTAAGATTGATTTTTTAACACAAAAAATCGCAATTACATCTTCAGATGTTCATATTGGAACCAGGGTTGAATTGCATGGCTGCAAGGTTGAAAACATTGAGAATGCATTGCATGTTCATTGCGCAGGCTTCCCAATTGATGTGTTTTTGAATGGGTCAGAAAAACCAATGCCTAGTCCGCATCGACTTACTGATGATTTCAAGGATTTTGGAGTTGGGAAAATTAAAAGCGAATTAAGCAAATTCCGCGGAAATTACGGCTACGGCTGCACCCAAGTACGATCATATATTGCCTATCTTCAGGGGTTTGTAGTTGATAGCAACTATGGATACAATTCCACGCATAGCCGAAATGATGTTACGGTTATTCATCTTGACGAATCATTCAGGGCTCGGATGCCGGATCGTGATTGTCTAATTAATCCAGAAGAAGAGGAAAACCGGATTAGCGGCGCATTAGTTGATTTTCGAAAAAACCAAATTTCGGAAATTAAGAAAGCGGATCCATGTGATTTGTTTAATTATTATTCTGCAATCTCTGACTTGGATTTCATTGATGTATTTAATGATATCGAGGTTTTACCGAGATCATTTTTCGGAACGCTATCTCACCCAATAAAAAGCTCTGAAGCATATCAATGCTCCATTAATCCACTTTCAGACCGCGGCCCAGAGAAAAACTTCTTCACAAAAGAAGAGGTTAAGATCGGCGGTTTTTTGAGGGGCGATCCAACGGGTATTGATAATTCGGAGCATCCATATGCTATGGCATTGATGATGGCAATCAGCAGATCTGAGTCTATTATTTTGAAAAAGAAATTAGACGCAAATCACTGGGTTTACGTTAATACCCAAATGATTCCGGACTTAAGTGATTTTGAGTACGAAGATCGCAATTCTGATATGCCACTAAAAGTGACCTATCCAGAGCCATTAAAGTCTGGTAATTGGAATGGTAATGCTGTTTTATTGGTTGATCACTATTTAATCGAAGTCCCGTCTATCGGGCTGGGGGTTAGGGTTGATTTGAAAGATGGTCTAGCTATTGGTTGCGATGAGGATGGTTTTGAATTTGTAGATCCTTCAATCATGCTGTTTCCAAAAGAATCTGATTCAGATGTTTTGGATCAATGCAATACATGGATATCAGACGATCAATACGATGAAAGTTGGGCCTCTACTGAAAAAGGCAGCCTTAACGCCTATCTTCGAGTCCTTCGCGGTCAAAATCCCGCCTCAGTGCTATCCGATTTGTTGGCGGATACAGATTGCATTATTCGTGAGACATTGGCTGGAAAAACTTTCATTGTTGCTTTTGGCTCGAGCGGAATTCCTAGCGTTGCGGAGGCTGGCAATGAGTAATCCGACTGAGCAATACTGGGTTAAGAAAGCTGAAAAGCAGTTCTTGGGCAAAAGGATCATTGGTACTCGTTACCTTACCGAAGAGGAAATGAATGATCTTGGCTGGACTCAAAAATGCGTTGTATTGCATTTAGATGATGGTAATATTATTTTCCCATCAGTGGATGATGAGGGCAATGACGCTGGAGCGCTTTTTACCAATAACAAGGAATGTGATACCTTCCCAGTCATTCGTTCGTAGCATTAAAAATAATAGCCCCTCGAAAGAGGGGCTATTGTCGTTTATGCGCAGGCTTTATTAATTTGGCCCAACTTAGCGTATGCCCACTCCAATATGCATTGTGTCAAAGCTACCGAAATTGCGCCAATAAAAATGGTAATAGCCCTAATATAGTCTGCGCCGATAACGCTGTCCAGATAGTGGACTGCAAACTCAAAGGCGCCACCGATGATTCCTACTGTCAGAACCATAACGGCTAGGTTGGTTAATTTGAGAATCGTTGTATTTGTTTTCATTAATTTATAAATCCTGTTTAGATGTGTTTATCTTAAATTACTTAATCACAAAGTCAAATCGCATTTAAAACTAGCACCAAACACCCAACAAGGTTATATCAAATGCATTGCCAACCTCTTTCCAAACTCCAAATACCCTTTCGCATTCCCCATTACTGGCTCATCTAAAACGGTAAACTGCCCCGGAAATTGCTCGCGCATAGGTTTTTCAAAAAAGGTAGCGCCGCCGCCAGTCAAAATAACATTGTCTATGGAGATGGCTTTCCCAGAAGATCGATCTACCTGGTGGCTATTAATCTCGGTTAACAACAGAGAAACAATACTCGATGCTTTACGCTCTGCGATGATGCGGTAGGGCGCAAAGTCGTAGCGCTTGCCCATCAGGTTGGTATACCCATTATGAAGTGCGGTATCTATTACATGCTCGTTAATCGAAATTCCAGTATCTTTGAGGAATGCTTTCCCTACCTCATTCAAGATTGCTGAAACGCCTCCGTTAAATGCGCCTGATCGCTCCAAAACTGCTTTTGCCCCTTTACTGGTGAACCAATCAACCGTTAGGTATCCAGGGTCAATCACAAGGTGTGTTTTATCAAAAGCCTCCGAATTATTCTCCAGCTCAATGTAATGGAGCATGGAGCCCATAGGTTGAGGCAATACGGCAACCTTCTTGATGCTTGACGCGAAGCATGGTCCATAAATTGGCTTAAGACCGGCCGTGTTGGGGATTTGCAGGTTTTTGCAAAAGCGCTTAATTAACGCATCCTTCTTTTGGGAAAAATTCGATACTGGTAAGCCGAGCACTAAAAAATCAATCACATCCAATGTCATGCCCTCTGCCTTAGCGATGTAGTGCAGGGCGCCTATGACTAGAGCCTCGTAGGTATCTGATCCTGAGTAATCACCATGCAGTTCATTGCTGCCTTCGCCGGCCATATCAGGTCCAATCCAAAATAATTGCTTATTGACTAAGACTTGAACTCGGTCAAGCTGACCAATGCCAATATCGCTACCAGCAGGTTCGGTTGATCGCAGGGTTTGCGAGCTAAAAATCATTTCTTTAGCTGGGCCGCCATTAACTACCCAGGCCAGTTTAGTGTTGCCAAATCCTACGTCTATGGCGATGATGTTTTTGCTGCTCATAAATAATCCTCTATATTAAGTTGTTGACTAAATTTTTCGTCGATAAGGTCAGATTGATTGTTCGCTGATTTTTGAGGCGGTGAAGATTCAATGCTGGGCTTATTTGCCAAGGACTTAGATTGCTGGTCTAGGGTTGATGGCTTTTGGCTTGATTTCAGATGCTTGCGGATGAAGTATTTAAGTGACTGCAAAGTGCAAATGACATTATTCATGACTAGATAGTCGTAAATTTGCTCATGTGTGTAGCCAGACTTTATTAGCTTCTCAATCGCAGCCCCATGATCAAGCAGGGCGTATGACTTTTTCTGAGGTTTATTAGCCCCAATGAATTCTTCGATGTCCATTATCTAGTGTTACTGCTTGTTCGTAAAAATGCCTAATTGCGTGTAAATAGGTGTAAATAAGTCTTAATAAGTGTTTATGTGTTTTTGTGGTACGTGAATATTTGTGATTTCGTGTAAAGGTGTGTATTTGTGAGTGAATATGCCATGCAGTTAATTTAATAGAATGAGCGAAACCTATTTTTTCGAATAACGCAAAATTTATTGAACATTTCAATCCCAAGGCGCGAATCAAAATCACTAATATCTAGGTTCGCCTGTTGTAGTTGGGCACCGTTTTAACTCGCCGTCTTTTCGGCATCGCAGTTTGATTTATCCATATACATTGGGTCTTGTTTCATATTTAAAGCCTATTCTTAGTCGTCAACCTTTGCGTTTACTGATTTTCAAGACGGTCTTTATTGATATGCGCGAGAGATTGCGTAGGATTGGTTTGGCATAACGCTTAACCCATCAAAATTTTTTATCTATATATTCAGAAACTACTCATAACAGAGTACGCTCACCACTTAACGAATATGCGCCTCTGGCGTCCACATTCAGAACTATCATCAAACAGAATAAATTTCTGAACGTTAAAACAGTGCTTTTAGCCTCGCACAATGCGAACCTGACTGCAATCACAAACAAAAATTATAAGAACGCTAACAGCCCCTAAAGGGCTGAGAATTGCCCACGGTCAAAGACCACGCAACTCTAGCCTTCTGCCCGGTTACGCACTAGGGTCAGCAACAACAAAGGGATTATCCGTTTCCCAGAAGCCACGAGCTTCACAACGGACGCAACCGGCACGTTACGCCGGGACGTTAACACCAGTATCAAGGCGTTAACAACCTCGAAGTCTTGAGGCAACTGCATTACCGGCACGGTAGGCCGACTGTAGTTGAACTGCATATTCTTAATCGACCGCTACCCAGTATCACCGCAATAAAGGCAGTAAAAGACTCACAAACAACCAGCCTACGGCAACAGCCAAAGGCACAACATGGGTAATCATAATGATTTCGAAAAAAACAAACACCGCATTACAAGACATTACCCTCAACGAAGGCTGGAAGCGCCAGCTTCAAGACATTCTCAATAAAAATTCCGGCACCAGAGTCAACGGCAAAGTCGCCTCAAACCGCACCCAAGATATCGCCTGCAAAACACTCTTCTCCGAGTTCAATACACTCAGGGATTTGGGTTACCGCACTATGCCCATCAATTTCGGAAACAAACAAATGGAAGTGCTGGTAAAAAACTGGTATTACACCCGCAAGCTCTCTCCTAAAACGATGGCCACCCATCTGACCCAGTTTAGAAAGTTTGCGGAGTGGATTGGTAAGAAGGGTATGGTCAGAGACCTTGTGCACTATCTATCCGATGTTGACCCAAAATTACTTCAAGTGCATTTTGCCGCCACCGAATCCAAAAGCTGGAGTGAGCATGATATTGACGTCATTGAGGAAATCACCAGAGGCGATGCAATGGATTTACGTTTCGGCTGCATGCTCCGTCTCGAATATGCTTTTGGATATCGTATGCAGGAATGCTTGCTCTGTGACCCATGGGTAACAGATAACATTCATTCCATTGCTATTTTACCCAGCCAAGGCAAAGGTAATCGCGCCCGCAATATCCCAATTGATAGCCCAGCTCAAAGAAAAATCATCGAATACATCAAAACCATTATCAAAAAAGGTGAAAAAGTAGGGTGGTGCGACGTTGATGGCACGCCACATGATTTAAAAGTAAACATCAACCGCTACGGCTATCTGATGCGAAAGCTAGGAATGACCAAAAAGGATCGCGGCGTTACCGGGCACGGCTTAAGAGCCGAGTACTCTGAAGACCAAGCTCTTCGTCTTGGCTATATTCCACCAACCCTGGGCGGCACCAACGACCAAATGAGCAAGGAAGACCTCACCATTAAGCAAAAACAGGTGAGCGAACGTCTTGGGCATAGTCGATCTAGTGTGACGGCTGCTTACTACGGCTCATCTGAACTTGCCAAAGAAAACACCAAAAGAAGGGATGAGGCTAAAAACAAAAATAAAGTCATCGATGCAGTAAGCCGCTAATCAAGATTTAAATAGGATAAATAATGAAGCCAAATCATCGCTCAAAACGGTCTACCAGCACCCCACCTGATTCGAGTTGAGTACGCCAAAAACATCGTAATGCAATTAGGTCTTCTGTCCGGACGTTGGGTGTCATGACCGACCAAACGCCTAAAGAGGAAATTGATCTGATTCGCGCCCGAGTGCCCGAGACTTTGGGGAGTTCCAGGCTATCGATTGCTGGAAATTACTGCGGCAAGATTCAAAAGCCACTGATAAATGAATAAAAAATCCACGCCTCATAAAGCCGCTTCATTTTTCCACCCGCAGCCAGCTAGAATTTGTTGGTAAAACGGGCTTGACCCCTAAAAATCAAGTATCACGGTTCGCAGTAATACTTGGTGCCACAAATATCGACCTCATTAAGCTCGGCAACATAGCTATCTACTGTAGGGTAGTTATGCCTTCCCCAATCATCAAACTGTGCATAAATCACGGGAATATGATCGGCGCGAATTAACTCTTCTGGGTACCATTCATTTATCCATAAAATGTCACCGCCTGAATCAACGACGCAATCCAGAATTGATTGAAGCAATAAAAGCTCTTGCTGATATTTAGGTTTTCCCTCCATTTGGCCGGCACGAACAATCACATTAAGCATCCCAATAATCTCTGGAAATGGATTGCCCAGCGTTGGCGTAGGAAGGGCTCTGTGCTCCTCATATGCATAGCCATCATCTAGAAGGTGTACAAGATTGGCGTTGCCGGGGATTTGGACATTAAGCATATATATTTAATAGACATCAATATAGCGTTGAGTTAATCTTCCGCCCAGACCCTTCCATTCGTCCATCAAACTATTAAACAGTCTTTGCATAAAGCCATCATCAGCAGCAGCTTTCTGCCCAACATAACCATTTCCGCATTGAAATGTTTCATGGCGAAGAACGGACGTTGGGAATCGATCCTCAAAACCGCATGGATTAATATCGTCGGGCAGCGGGGTTACTCGAACCTCTCCAACTTGGTCCACCCAAAGAATGTGGTGGGCGCTTTTGTCATTGCAAGTTTCAAAGATAACTTTTAATTGGTTGATTGTTGGCGCTTGATTTAGGTTCACTTAGTGGGCCTCATTAAAAAAGTCATATTACAAGAATTCAGACATCAGCTTAAATGGGTAATTGCCCCAATAAGACCCCATAAGCCTATCAAGGCTAAATTTAACGCATCCAATCAAAATACACGTTCAAAATCACCAAAAAGGCGACGCTCAATAGCTGTTAATCCCCGTCCAGTAGCAACTTGAATCCGTTTTCCGACAGATGATTTAAATGCCGCCCCCGCTGTACTTTTGAGCCAGCAATCAGCAGTATCGCCGGGGTATTCGAGTTTTAAGTGGCATGCAACTTCAACCCCGGTCCCGCACTCATTTTGCAGAGCCAGTAATAAAGACATTGCGAGAAGGTGGCGGCCGGCCGGAACATAAAAGACGCCAAACCGCCTTTCATACACAAAAGGCCTAGAAAGATCCGCCTTAGCAAGTGGCACGCAGTCAAGAAGGCCATACTCACACGCTTCATTTCGCTGGAAGGCGGAAAACAGCATCATCTCGCCCATGGGAATCAAGCTGCTTTCAGCTCTTTAACCTCCTCTATATCGCACTCGCTAAAAAGCATGTCGGCGCCGTGCATATCAGCTTGGCGAAGCCTAACTCCGGCTTTGCGGCGTTGATCAAACCAGCAAGCAAGCTCCTCTGCTGTAGCGAATGCTGGGCTGATTGGGGTGCCTTCAGACGTATTCTCATACATCATGAGATATGTGCGTTCATTATCACTCCAAAGAGGCATGTAATCTTTAGGGTCAGGGCGTTCACCATCCCACGAGGAGTAGGGCTTACCCCTCTGGTCTTCGGTCAAAGAAATCCAATTACCTTGAGGGTCTAGTCTAAGTCCCTCGGCCCACTTTTGAGCCCCTTCATCCCAGCGAGCGGCCCGTTCGGAGAACTCCGCTCCATCATATAGGGGCAAATAGCGCCCATCTCTATCTTTTGGATGCTGCCAATCTTTCTTAACTCGACGCACTTCGCGACCCATCTTAAAATTCCTAGAGTTAGTATATCTAGACTTCTATTTAAACAACAAATTACGGATGCCCAAAAAGACAAGCAAGCCCCCTGAACATATAAAACAGATAAATGCAAATATGCTCATGATTGCGATGTCTTCCATAAAAAGGTGTACGGTTTCTTGCGCAGGCGAGGGCGATCGACACATGCGTGGTATGGTTTTATTTGCCTACATTCACAAACGGGATAGTGCCTGCCATGGTGGCGGGAAGTTTTCCGTCCCACTTCTCAATTGCTTTGAGATTTACATAATCCTTTCCACCGCCGGCATTAATGGCTTGAGACTGGATTGCAATCGCTTTGGCCTCACCTTGAGCTTTTGCAACAGCCTGCTCTGCCTCGACCTCAATACGTTTTAAATCTTGCTCAGCTTTTAAGGTTGCTTGCGTGGAAATAACTTTTTGCTCAATTGCTTTCTGATACTCTGGTGAGAATCCAAAATTAACCAATGAAATAGAGCTAATGGTGAGGCCATAAGGCAGAACCTTGGCTTGGAGTTCATCATGGATAGCGTGAGAGACCTCGTCGCGTTTCGTGATCAATTCCTCAGAGCTGTAATGGGCTGTTATAGCCTTGAAGGACTCATTGATCGCTGGCATTAATATCTTATCCTCAAGATTTAAGCCAAATTCTTTATAAATGTGGGCCGCTTTAGTACCGTCGATCCGATAGTTCACGACAATATCTGTGTGGACAACTTGCAGGTCTTTTGTGCCGCCCTGGGAACCTTTGAGCTCGGCCTTAACAACGCGTACATCAACGTTATTAACGTCAGAAATTGGATTAACAATATGAACGCCTTCGCCCAATGTGCCCATATTTACTGAGCCCAAGGTTTGCTGTACGCCGATATGACCAGCTGGGACGATAGTGAATGACTCAAATGCCAAAGCAAGCAAAATCGGCGCGATAGCAAGTGGTGAGGCAGCTTTTAATGCCCCACTATTTGCGAGTCTTAAAAAGCCAAAAAATAGAATCGAAAGCAGTATTCCTAGGATAATTACAAACATAAGTTGTCCTTAAAAAATTGGTAAGCTGTTATGGGGCAAAAGTTTCAGAAATTAAAGTTAATCTACTATTGAGGTAAGTCAAGATTCAATCATCCTCTTGATGAATTTTTCTTTATTTACAATGGTTTTGCCGCTTACGAAAATAATATTGATTATATTTTCTGGTGAATTTTGGAGTTCCATCAAAATTCATTAAGGATTTGATCTGCGCATTTACGCCTCAACGCGTAAATAAGCATTAAAGCAATGGCTACTGATTCATCGCAGATATATCGCGAAAATATGTAGATTTAAGGGCTGCAATTCTCGTCATCCAGGGCAAGATATGGCATGAAAAGTAACTTCACATCTCTGCGCAATTTTTTCGAGGATCAACAATGCCCTTTGGCACTTGAACCAACCTCCATTACAAGAGGTGATGTAACTCTTCACATATATGGCGTATTCCATGGTCTAACTGGCGGAACTAATAGGCGGTATCGATCTTCGGTTAATCAGGCGATTGCACGGGCTAAATTGATTTCAAAAAACCCTGTGCTGGCTGAAAAATCCTTCTCAACTATATATAGAGGTGTTGATGTTGATGTGATGGATTGGTCCGTAATACCGCTGGGGGATGCATTTAAGATGAACTTCCACCTATTCGCTCATCCGTTGCGCTGGTTTGCCATTATTAAAATAATGGCGATAGAATTTATTCGCAAAAATGATAAATTCGGCAAGAATGGAGTTTATCGCCCCTGTGATCTTGGTGGAAGTCTGCTGGCCCATAAAATACCGCCCCAAGAGCGAAGATTGATGTTTGGATTCCCATTATCGCGAGAATACCTTGTGCAAAATGTGAATCGAATGCGTGGTGAACCCCATATGGGCTCACTTCATTTTATTGATCCAGATTATGAATGGCTGGGTTGGGCTGAGCCCTATATTAATATCCCGTTGCGGAGTATTTACATGCTCGAATTTTCATTTGAGTATGCACGTTTGAATCATTTGATGGCTATTAACCTGTTTGTTGGGCAATCCCATGAAGGTGATATGGAATGGTATGCGAACAACACATTAGAAGATGACAAAAATATTAATCAAGAGGTGCTGTATGAGGTGGCAAGAATTATTGAGCTTGCCAAGGAAATGGCATCCAATGGGCCATCAATATTCGATCTCATAGCCTTTAGGTGCGTAAGTTTAGCTGGGGCTATTTTTCCGATATTGCTCTGGTATGGGATTTTTTTTCTTGCATTCCTGTGAGTTAGCTTTTTTGGCGCTTACGCTGCTGAGCAATTCTTATTTTATTTCTCCTGTTGGTGGAGCGCCTATGGCTAGGCATATTCAAAAGAATAAAAAATAACCATTTAGCATGCAGACCGAACCAATAATCCCCAGAAATGCACCTGCCATTGTCAATATTGGCATAGACGCGAGGATCGATATGGAAAGCAAGACAATCCCGATTTGAAGGATGCCTTCGGCATAATCAAACCAAGGGTCTTGTCTGAGTGCATGATCACGCTCAACCTCATGTTCTTTGGCTTTCTCTAGAAGCTGTTTTTTACCTTCACCTGATTTCTCATCGGACTCATAGTGAATAATTGACTCTTGATATTCGGTTAGCTTGTGAGCAATCAATTTTGCTTCAGGAGGGGTCAACTTTGCTTTACTGGGTAGATCTAGGTCCAGCTGCAAAAAATCGGCAGCAATCTTAGCCTGTGTTTGCTTAATGGATTTGGCTTGATAAAAGGCGTAGTAGTTGGACGCTTCAATATTATGTCGTGCCGCCTCTTTAGAGGCATTGCCGCCGCCAACATTGTTAATGGCCAATACCATTGCCATGACCGAGATGGTAAGCGCCGTCCAGTTGCGAGACTTGTGCTTAGCCTCTTCAGTTTGCTCGATTAGTTCGTGTGTCTCGTGCGGTTCCATTGTTAGTCCTAAAACGTCATTATCAAAAATTTGCCCTGCATTGGGATATGGGCATTCCAAAAAAAGCGACAATTACAGGGTCTTGCGTGATGGTATTGCGCCCCTTGATGATGGCAGCTCTTCTGGCCTCATCTTCAGCAAGCCTTAAGGGCGCTCGATCCTTGTCAAACCAATACACCAGTCGTCTGGATTCCCCTGGGGTAACTTTGTCGGAAGCGCGTTTAATGAACTTTATGCGAGCCAGGATATTAGAGGCTGTTTTCTGCTTAATGCCAGAGTCGGTAATATCTTTTAGCGTGCAAGGCTGGTGAATTTTAATGAATTCAAGAACCCTTCTTTCCATCGGCGTGAAGCGGTGCATAGTCGACGCCAGGAAAGGCGCGAGATCATGCGCACGATCACCTATAGGGGTTGCGGGATTGCAGGGCATTAGTAGCTCTTCCCACTTTTGGCTCTCTGACACTCTATGTTAATTTTTGGCATTTGAAGCCCCTCTAACAACCAGGTCTGCGGCACCAGCAGGTTCATCGGTTACTACCAGGTGAACAGACAAGGCATTGTAATTTTTATTATTAATAAAAATGATATAGGCTTCGGTTAATTCCGACGGGATGATATAAACCGTATCCCCTGAGGTCTCAACGACGCCGACAAATGAAGGGGGAATGATTACTGCTATATCAGGAAATGGCAATTTAAATCTACTTCTGTGATGGTTTGCAAGCTTAACCGTGCCGCCATCTTCAATTTCTGTGGCCGCGAATGCGGGCATACATGCAACAAGCAGTGCTGATGCAATAACCGCTCGAATGATTTTTTTCATGTGCTGAATAAGGCTTTTTGCAAAGCGTTTACGACCAAGTTGATTAATTGCCAAGCACAGGGCCTTAACAATAATGGCTTTTTGATCTTTGTTAATACGGAATGGGTGATATTTCATGTGTTCAGTTTATTAGATGAAACCCCATCATCTCAAGAAAAATGGGGTTTGCAAGTTTGAAATTTGACTATATTTCAGCTTAATTAAGCAGCCAATACCTCCAATTGCACATCCGTTTTCCAACGATGAATTTGGCTAAGCGTGCATTCAGCACGATCAAGATCGCTTCGCTTGCCAAGATACACTGGCTGGAAAAGGCTGCCTCCAGTAAACGCATAAAGGTACTGAACCTCGATAAGATCACCTAACGATGGGATATTGGCTGATGGGGGGATGGTGACATTGCCAACATTGATCTCATTACCATTGACGTCATAAAGGGATATGCCGACACTGCGCTGTTGGTTGATTTTGGTTACCAAACAGGTTGAACTTTCCAAGAATTTGAATTTCAGGAAGTCGCCACCAGAATTGGGTCGTCCTGCCGCATGCTTGGAATTGATTTTCTTAAGCACAACACCTTCACCGGCAGCCGATAGCACGCTATCGCAAAATGCTTTTGCAGCTTCGATGCCATCCTCTGGGTAGATTGTTGGAATAAGCTTGATTTGCTCGCCTGACAATTCAAGGCTCTCCAACATCTCCCTAAGTGCAACAAAACGTCGCGCATAAGGCTGCTCTGACACTGTTGGGGCATTAGGGCAAAGGAGTGTATCAAAGACGTAGAAGACGTTTTTAACAATCTCACCATCGAGATAAAACTGCTCGCTGATTGCTTTTGAGCTCAGAAACTGGGAGAGGGATTGAGGTACATCGCGACATTGGCCTTTGCGGTTGAAGGCCGTCACTTGATCAACCTTGGAGCCTTTGTGCAGTAACGACATACGATCACCATCGGCCTTAAGCTGCATCACGTATTGGCCAGTAGCAAATAATTCAAGCACCTCTTCGATCGTATTGAGGGGGTTAAGCAGCTGCGCGCCAAAAGGCGATGTAACGGCCCGAACTTCCGAAATTTCGATGACGTTATCACTTGGGCATGTCTGTCTCACGATGCTATAAATAGATGAACCTGAGCCCTTAAGCTTTGCCTCGATTGCCTTGGTATAGGCTTTCCTTGCGGCATCAAAATCAGAGTAGGGCGCTTTTTCTGGCTGCTGGCGAAGATTGCCGGCCGGGCCATTTTTGATCATAACGCTAAATGTGTCGTCATCGTTTTGACCAAGAATAACAAGGTATTCTTTGCCTCCGCTATTGCTCGGTGCTGACAGTAATGTTTGTTCTTTAACTTGCATGGCATTTCCTTTTGAGCGTCTAAAGAACTATCATCTCAAGGGAAGTAACAAATGCAAGTTAGGAAATTTTATTGGGCAGTGTAGCTGCAAAAACATCAACGCCTTCTTGGATGCCTTTGTTCCAATAATGCTCAGTGACATACTCAAAGAACCGAATTGGCGTCTCAAGCGTCCGTGAAAATCCACTCTTTTTCTCACTTTTGATGAAGGCGTCGATCATCTCGCGACTCTCTGTAGCCCAAAGTAGAAAATCTCCATAAGCCTGGTATTGAAACGGATCTTGTAGGTTTGAGGGCTTGTTTTTGATCTTGTCAATAAACGAGAGTGTTTGTCCCTGCAGATTCAAAGTCGTTACTCCCATAAAATTAGTGATGGGCCGAGCTGGGAACAATCCAGCGACCAAAGGATTATGAGTCCTCTGCTCTACCACTGAGCTACCGGCCCATCGTGAAACCAACTACTCGCTGCGTCTAGTAACCCATTGGATATCACCCTGAAGTCTGCGATCTTCTTTGGTCGTTTTCTAGCATCCGCTTTCGTTGGTGCTATTAATTTAACCGTCAAAATTGTTTATGCAAATTCAATTCATTGAATAATAATTGCAGAATTCTTGGGTCCAGGCGAGACCTAAGTCGCATAACTTATCCTCGACCATGTAACTACCAGTGGTCACTGGCCATTGCTCTAAGTTATTGATTTAAAGCGAATCCCGCTTACAAAAAATATGACTCTCGAGGGTAATTTTTCTACATTTCTTGCGGCTGAAGTTTTGCTAATGCGCCCTGAATTTGAGGGATACTGTCCCTGTTTGTACCAACAACGAAACTGCACAGACCCCCTTTGCTTTTAATGATTTTCATGATCTTAGGCAAATCTACGGAAAGCAAGGCACCTAAATTTGGGCTGTAAATCGCAGAGCCGCCGGTATAACCCCACGAGCCTTGAATGACTGCGTAAGCATGGCGACCACCCATCCGATCCGAGACTGCCTTGTCGTTCATTCTGGCAGAAAGACCGCCGTCAACAATACGTCGCGCATCTCTTAGCGCGATAGCACCATCAGTCGATCGATCGAATATGTAGCAATAGTGCGGGATATAGTCTGATTTGACTTGGGAAATCACCCGGCCAGTAGATCTGCTTCGCTTTTGAGCTAGCGCCAAGTTAAGGTGGGGTATTAGGGTACCTCGCATTCTTTATGCTTTGGTCGTCTCAGCTTTTAAAGAACTACGGAGTTCCGATAGGGTTCCTTGCGCCAAAAATTCTAATCCAGGATCTATGGGTCCAAGCCCGGCAATAACTGCCTCAGACCAATCGGCGTACTGAGCAATTCGCTCCATGGGCCATCCATCTGGAGGACTCTTGACCATGTCACTCAGATTGCATATTTTGTCTGCAATCTTAACAAGCTTGGCGCCATAACTCAGATGTGGCGCATGCTCAATCTGCAGACGCTTGCGCACATCGCTTGTCAAGGATTTATCATCTGTTACCTCCTTGACGATCCCTAGAACATTCTCACCAAATAGGAATTGAATCTGGTGTTCGGTAGTATTGGTGTCCTCCAGTACATCATGCAGGATGGCCGCAATGATAATCTCCTCATCCCCTAGCTCGGACAGAAGGTGCGCAACTCCAATTGGGTGATTAATGTACGGGGTCTGCTCTTTGTCTTTACGGCGCTGTTTGGTATGTTTGTGCGCCGCAAAAGCAACAGCATCAAGAATCTTACGAGAGAGGAAGGCTGGGGAGGTGGGTGGCGATTTTTCTTTAAACATAATAAGGTGAAGCCTTTATCTACAAGGAGCTATCGGATGCTGACGTTTTCAAAACAATTAAGAGTCAGCATTTTCGCTGGGTACCGGCGTAATAATTTTCCAGCCTGGATTACAAAACGCAATATAAGGGTAGTAAGACTTCGAGTCTTCACAGTAGAACCAGCGTGGATGGTCTGAATGCATCACTGGCTCATCAAGTGCGGGCGGCTGTGATTGCTCAAGGTATGGGCTTGGAAGATATGGGTAGGGGCTAGGGTAGCTGGGGTATTGATATGGGTAATAAACGCCGTTCACTAGCCAATACCAACCTAGCCGCCCATCACGTATTTCATGCTGCCAATGACCGGAATCCCAAATATGAATATCGTATTCAGAAAAACGATCAATTTGGTTTTCGTTTCGCCAACCCTCTGCCGATGCTGCGATCGCAATAGAGCCAATCAAGGAGAATATAAGAATGCATCGGAAATATTTTGAAATTTTGATTCCACTCACGACTTCTCCTTGTTAACCAAGGAGATATCTTTGCATGAGAATCCACATCCGCAAGTCCCGAAAAGTATAAAAAAGAAGGCGTTTAATCTATTCTCGCCATTCTCTCAGGTTACCCCCCCTTACTTGAATGTGTGCCAAAACCTTTGTTGTCAAAAACAATTCATTTGCAATGATTTGCATAAAAGTTAGGGTGACAACGGAATTCTGGAGTGTTTGCAAGCTCGAATCGCATACTGAGCCAAAGCAATAAAGCTGGAACCCTCGACAAGTGCTCGCGGCACTAACTCAAGTAGGTCGCCATCCATCTCGATCCGACGCTTCAGATAGGCGCCTGTGTATTCTAAATTTTGCTCTAAGCTCGACAACCTAATGCATGCAGCCAATATCCGAGAGCTGGCAACATTTTTTGCAGAAAATGGAGTAAGCAATAAAACCTTGAATTGCGCCGCAATCAGCTCGCTATCGGCATGAATGTCGGCTAGGTTGTCGTGTTGCTTGCTCATTGAGATTTAGAGAAGCGGCTGCGACTAAGCTTAGCAACGCATAGACCGCATTTCCATCGCGAGCGAACCACTCCTGCAGTTTTAAATGAAACCGTTTTTCCAGACGCGACGTCGCGCGTAGTTTGACAGGAGGTACAAAAGCGGGTTTGGGGTGTTGTTGTCGTGGTAGCAGTGGTGGGTATCATTAACGAGTGCTAATCGGCTCTAGTAGTGGGTAAAAGTTGATTTTACAAGCTAACAATCCCGACCTCTAGCTAATCCAACTTTCCGGCGAATTGCAGATCCGAATAACCTCTTCGCACTGCTCATTGTCAAATAAGGCCATGTGGCAATTATCAATATGCATCCGCATTTGTTTAGCTAGCCATTCGTAAGCATTGGACCGGTTGATAAACCCTTTTTGCCACAGAGGGTCAAATGCCTCGTGAGCGCGCAACCGAGCTTTACGAAGTTTTGCATTTGCTAAAGTGCCTTTGGGTATGGTGCTACCAGGGAAGCAGCTAACGGTCGCCTTACAAGGGGCGCAGTGATAAAAAAAATCATCCCTAAGGTGATCGCGGTGCGCGTATAAACTAGCGCCGGTATAAAGGCCAGCTTCGTCGCCGCAATAAGGGCATTTAATCTCCAGCATAGGATTGCCACGCTTTGTTACGGAAAATTACGTCTGCAATGCTGCGCGCAAATAAGGGTCGATATCGCTTTGCCCTACCAACCAACGTTTGTAATCTACGGGCAAATCCGTCAAAGCACAGCCCTTGTGCTTACCAAAACTCATATGCGTCGGGATTCTGGCGAGTTCAGAGGCCTCATAAAGGCCTTCGATGGTGGTAATTCCAAAATGTCTTACGAGGGCCTTCAAAATACTGGCGCAAATGAGCACGTCAGCCTTTGCTGAGTGCGCATTCTTCAGCTTTTCTCGCGCATGGGTGCGATACAAAAAATACATGAGTGCAGATTGGGTGTGAGAGCCAAGCTCGGGCCAAGCTTTACGAGCCAGGGCGAGAGTGCAAATACACTTAACATCGGGATTGCCAATAACCGTGGCATCAAAATCAATATTGTGGCCAATGAGATATTGGATTCCATCTGGCAGCGAGAATGAAGAAGAGGACGGGCAATTGACTAAATCCTCGTCCATTATGTGGTGTGTTGCTAGGGCCCCAATCTCAATGGGTTTGCTAGGCTTGTATTGTTGGTTAAATCCATCGCCAACAAATATCGTTGGCAAAATGGATGAGATCTCGAGCCACGCCGCTTCAATGAGTTCGGGTTCATTGAGGCCTGTGGTTTCGCAATCGAAGATATAAGCATTAATACCCGGCATCTTCTTCTTCCAGCTTGCGAATACGCTCCTCGAGGTTGAATGTTTTAACCATGCCAAAACAGACAATCGCTAAAGCAGTCCAGCCAACAAATATGTTTAATAAAGTATTCATAGATTCAATGTATAGCAGATGTAAGGCATTGCAAGTCAAGAAATATGCCAGCGATGCCGGCATATTTTTTATTCAAAACTGCGAACCATTACTTGGATTTTTTAGCTGGCGCGGCCTTTTTCTTTGGGTTGAGCTCATCCTTGAGTGTTTTACTGGCTGAAAATTTCAGTGATTTCTTTGCGGTGATTTTAACGGCCTCACCAGTGCGCGGGTTACGTCCGGTGCGAGCGGCTCTCTCGGTACACTTGAATGAACCAAAGCCAAAAATCGCCACACCAACACCATTTTTGAGGGATCCAGCAATGCCATCAAAGACGGCTTCAACAGCATGGGCTGCTGCAATTTTTGAAATATCTGCTTTTTCTGACACAAATGCCACTAATTCTGTTTTATTCAATTTAAAACTCCTTGTAAGGGTGCTGCGGTTGGGAAAGCTACTTTTATTTATGAATATAGTTTTTTTGCTTGGCGATCGGCACAACGCTTGCCTAATGGCGCATCAAGCCACCATGACCCAGAGCTGGCACTACCATCTTTGGATGGATCATTCCTGTCATAATTCCAGGGGTACCAACACATGAGACCTGGGCTGGATTGCGAGGGCCTAAGAAATCCCCATTTTTTTGAATACATATCATCATGAAAAAATAGAGTCCAGCATTCCAAAGGTTTTCCATTGGCATCGTTATCAAGCACTACACGATGGAAGTCGTATCCATCCAATAGGTTTGAGCTGTCAATTAAAAACTCACCATTTGGTGTTTTCTCTCTATAGCACCCCAATAAAACAATGGACCGCGCCCAGCACCATGGGTGGTCGTGAAACCCTCTATCTGGGTCGCTGGCTACAAATCTGTGGATATAAAAACGGGCGCTAAATATGCTAAATAGATAATATCGCTCAAGGTAAGGGGACGAGCCATCGCTAATAATTCGACAAGGCAGGTTACCGGAGAGCCAATATAGGAACAGCCCCATTGCCCGATCGCTCCAAGGGCGTAACCGATAGGCTCTTTTTTGAGCCCACATCTTCAACCCCATAAGGCTGGCTATTGAAAATAGTAGGTTGGCGATGCCAATATAAAAAATTGTTAATGGCAGGTGGAATATTGTTGAAAGCTGGTCAACTACCGTTTGCGGCGTTGAAAAACTAAATGGGATCGTAATAAAGGTGTACCAAAACGACCAAAATAGAATTTGATTTAATACTTTTGAGCGAGTTTTTTGCAGTGACTTTATCAAGCGAACGCCTTTAATGGGGTGAGAGCTTCTTTAGCGAGGCGAGACCATTCATCGCTATCTAATGCATTAATTAGATCGTCTAATTGGTCTTCGAGCCTAAAAATTAAGTCGCGCCATTTCTCAGAAACAGATCGCATTTTCCAGAGCCTGTCCTGAAGCTCGGGGCAGGCGCTTAAAAGGCGAACACAAGATTCCAGCTCCTTTGAAGTTTTGGGTGTTGGCATAACCCGCTTAGTATCATAAAAATTTAAACCAGATAGTGCTGTAAATAAAGCGTCTGAGCTTCTGGTGCGCGCACCATTTGCGAGCCAGTGAATGACATGTTTCTTGGCGCCTAATAGCCTGGGGTCATTGGCATAAACCGCTAACAATTCGCCGGAATCCGTAAGCTCATGATTTAGCCTTAATAAATCCGATGGCAAACCAATAACCGCAAAAACACGCATTCTGCAGGCTAAAATTAAATCCATGACCGCACCAGCAGGCGCTTGAGTAAACACCCCGGCCAACTCTTTTGGGCTCATGCCGTAGTCCGCCGTAATAACCAGGCACCCTGATCGAAGTCGAGTGGATGGCATGGTTATCATTCTTGGCCTTGAATTTGACCAATAGTGAGCCGTCCGGTTTTAAAAGCGCCGGTATCTATGAAATGATGGTTGCCTCGTACTTGCGCAGAGCCTACGATTGTGTGGCCACAATAAATTGCGTGAACATCTTCAACAGGCTTAGTGCAGAGGTCGTATATAACCTTTCGATTCCAAAGGCAGGCTTGCGTTAGGTGGTAACTAGTCTTTGGATTGATTAATCCAGATTTAAGAGCGCTCCAATTTGATGTTGGGCATTCAGCGTGAACTATGCCGACCATGCCGAAATCCGTTTCAACCTCGATAATAATTGGAAGGCTGGCAAATGCGCTTAGAAAGCGGTCACGTTCAAAGGGATCGGTATTATTAATAAGCCATTGGCCCCCATTGCTACGGTAGCACTCTTCATCTACGCCATGGAGCATATAGTCGATCGCCATCTGCTCATGGTTCCCGGTTACCGCGTAAAACCAATCTTTGTCTAGATACTCAAGACATTTTGCAGAATGGCGTCCACGGTCGATGATGTCGCCGACTGAAAATAAGCGGTCCTTAGCGGTATTGAATTGAATATCAAGCAAAGCTGAATCAAGCACATCAAAACAGCCATGTATATCGCCAACAACAAAATCTCGTCCAAGTTGATTTTTCTTGATTGACCTGACAAAATTCATTGAAATTTTCCATTAAAGTGAATGGATATCTTCGCAATGAATTTGACGATGTCAAACTCGAATACTCAATATTTATATAAGGATTTGCTTGTATTTGTCAGTGCGAACGTTGGTAAGCGCCAGTGCGAATGTCAAAATACAGAAGAATGATGTGGCGGCAACGATGATGGCGCCACCGTAAAAATATAAATCTTGCATGCGCAACCACAAAGGCATCCATACAAATAGCAAAATTGCGAACATTACAGCCAAAAAGGCACATGCCATAAATATCCACCGAACCTTACGTCGAACCATGAATACAAAGGCGACCCCGCCAACACCAATCAAGTGGTTTCCAATAAAAAACATAAAAAATTGCTGGGCATGCTCTTTCATTGGAAACCATTCAACAGGCTCCAAAATGAGAAAATAGCCAAGTAGGGCGCACAATGTAATCGTGATGGCGCATAGACAAGAAAGCCCAATTACGCATAAGCTGAACTTGCTACTTCGCTCACTTTGAAACAAACGCCTTGGCCTCTTTCTGAGCTTAAGCATCGGTTAGACCACACTTTTTCTTAATGGCTTCCAGAATGGATATTCCATCGTTTAATAAAAAATATTGCTCGTTACGAGCAAATGCTGGCGCAGAAGCGCGCCTTGGGTTGTTGAGTGTATTGGGGTGATCAATCTGAAGATAGCCTTTATAGGCGCTAATCAGGAAATCGCAGGAATCATCGATACTTTCACGATGCCCCATGATTATGGCATCACCAAGCATATTAAAATTATGCAAGCTATCTGAGAGCCACATAAGATCAATGTCGCATATTTCCTGTCCAAGTGCATATTTTTTAGAGGGGCTATAAGCGCTATATAGGCGAATAGCTAAAGCCACACGGCCAACAAAGGATAAAAGCCTTCCAAGCTCAGGACGAAGGTTTAGTTCTTTTGTTTCATCTGACATGATTGTGAGCCTGACTCCGTTGATGGGCGTTAGACTTCTCGCCAGTAAGTGCAATTGAGAAATTTTTCCAACATAATCGGTCTTGTGCTTGGCACTTCCGAATATTGGCAAACAAAGTGACGGCGGAAGACGGTGGAGACTTAGTGAGCGATGGCATTAAAAGGTATCTCCTCCGCAGCACGAAGTAAGTCAGACTCATATAATGCCGCGGCAAAAAGCAGGTGACTTGCCAAGGATGGCGGTATTACATAATTGTGTGCATTGGGATTTATCAAAATTGGAGAATTTAGATTCGACCCAAGCATTAATATTTTCAGAAATAGCTGGTTAGAGATGGTGAGATCAGGATCGTTCTCCGGCTTCAACAGCTTGTGCATAGCTTGAGCATGCGCCGAACTAGTAAATACAGAAATGCATTTAGTTGGAGCGCCATTAATAATGGTATCTACGCCAGATATTCTCAATTCCTGTCCGCTGTAACCCGACTTTGAATCGATAGCGCAGATAATGGTGGAGCGAATAATTTCGCGGTATAAATTTAAGCTAGGCTCTTGATTTTTAACGCCCGCCACCAGTGCCTGAATTTTTGTTAAGGCAATTTCAAGATTTTGATTTGTCATGGCACGTCTAAGCTTGTTTGATGCTGCTGAGAATTAATGCTGGATGTTTGGTCACGTCAAAATGCTCGCGAGATTTGTTTAGCACCGCCTCGATATGTGATGGGTGAGGGCACTGAGACGGTTGATTATTTTGTGTTTTTTGCATATAGATATTTTTCCATGCAAATCATTAAAATCAAGTTTGAAATCTCCAATTTATGACTAAGTACTCAAACTGAAAATCTTCTATTGGGCTGCTAAAAAAGCTCCCGCTAGATTTGCGTATGCAAATTAGCGGGAGTAGTTCACGAATGAGTGACATTAACCAAGCGGAATGGGACTCACAATAATGCGCGGCTCCACATATACAACCTTGGCTTTGCCTGTTTTTGGGTCTACACATTGAACCCATGTGCCGTCGGCTGACGCAGGGCTATAAAGGCCATTTGGGTCTGCTTGTGGAATGGCCACATTTCCAGTGCTTGGGGTTTGTGCTCCCCCGGAAACGCGTTGCGGGTTTGTATATTGAGTTGCGTACGGAAGCCCGTAGCCAACAGAATTGCAGAGCTTATGGAGTCCGCCCTGCATGTCAACTAAATAAGTGGTTGTTGCCACAGCTTGATCCCGGATTTCCAGAATATCTTTCATCATGCGCTTTTCAGCAAAGTTGGTGATGGAAGGCATACCAACCTGTTGAACCCCCTGGAGACTTAGCTGCTCTTGTTGTTTGCGCTCAATCTGGGTTGAGTTTTGTTGCGGGTCGTCACAGCCCGTGAGAATTGCGACAGCAGTCAGCCCCGCTATCAATAGACTATATCTTTTAATCATTGTTTATTTCCCCCTTAGTTGTTCATAAAAATTACGCAGATTAGGCGGCATCCTGTCTTCTGGATAGACGGAGAAGCGATGCAGCACAATGGCTCTTAATGCTTGTTTGTGGTCGGCATCGGCATTGATGTATTCGATCTGAAGATTTTCTAAATCCCGCACCATGCCATCGTTGTATTGCTGGCTTTCATGAAAAACCGTGTTATCGATCGCTACGCTTTTGGGGGCGAAGTAGGATTTCAGCGCAAGCCCGTTGAAGGTAAGCGCCCAGCCAATGCCCATAATTGCAGCAATTGCAAATATTCCGGCCAATATTTTTGATGAGGTAGATTCCACGATATTTCCTTGAGGTTAATTAATTGGATGAGATCTTGCCGCTGTGTCTACGAGCGCTAAAGCTAGATGGTGCTTTTTTAGGACATTCGAAATATTCGCCCAGCTGTATATTGAGAAGTGAAATTCTCTCGAATTCTGCGGCCAGCATATCGAGGATTCGAGCGCTTTGCTCCTCGATTTGATTTCGACGCTCTCGGTGCTCTTCTTCGCTTTCATCTCTAAATCGAATATGCACATCATTTCTCAGTGCGTCAGATAATTTACGAGCCATAGCCAGTAAATAGGGCGCTTTAATATGTGCAGTCATGATCTTTTTGTTATTTTTCCGTAGGTAATTGGCTTGGTATCTTGAGGGGTCCTTCTATTTCTAATGATTCGCAATTTGCTTCCATTAATTTTTGCTGGACGCTGGTAGGTTGAAGCTTTTCAAGTTCAAGCTGCGCCGCAATTCGATCTTCAGTTGTAAATGTGGACATCAATCACCCCATCAATATGTGACTTAATATTGCCACGAATAGCAGATCAATTAACTTTCAAAATCTTGCAAAAATTAGCCATTTCTTAATACAAAACAATAAGAAACAAAAGCTACGGTAGGGGATGAGCTCAACTACCAAAATTAAAATTGGAACCTCGGAGATTTCGCTTGATCACTTTCAACATGAGCCGCAAAAATACGCTCATGCTGTTTTACTGGCTAAAAATACGGTTGGGCACGCCAATTGCCTATGCAATAAAGATTGCCCCAGACTGGTTATAGCGAGACGTGCAGGGCGATACTATGTCGCAGGATGGCCTAATGAGGGTCACCTACATCATCCTGGGTGTGACTTTTTCAAAAACGAATCAGGGGGCTCTGGCTTGGATTCGTATTCTCAAGAGGCGCTACAAAAGAGGGGTGACGGTTCATTTTCGATTCGGCTAAACCAGCCCCTTAGTCTGGAACTTGGGGCGCCAACTAGACCCCCATCTGGCGCACGAACCAAGGTAGATTCAAAATCAACATCAAGACGATCATCAACGCTTTTGGGGCTACTTCACTACCTATGGGAAGAGTCCAACCTCAATCGCTGGTTTCCCGGGTGGCGTAGAGATTGGTATTTGGCTCGCAATCACCTTTTAGCAACCACATCCAAAGGGGAAATTGCTGGAAGGAGCATGTCTGAGGCGATGTATGTTGTGCCAAAGTTTTCTACAAATGCAGCACAAGAAATTAAAAGATCATGGGATACCTGGTCCGTACCATTGCTACGTAGCGCAATGGGCGCTACGCCTGCTAAATTGAAAAATTCGAAATCAATAACCAGAATACATACGGGGATGATTCTTGGCAGAATAAAGGCAGTTGAACGTACCGATCGTGGTTACATCATCAAACTTAAAGATCATGCCTATCCCATTTATGCTAAACATGCTCTTATTGAGAAATTAGAAAAGAGATTCGGAAGATTCACTGCGCATATAGAACAAAACCAAGGCGAATGCATTGTTTTGGCGCTCTTGATGCCTCACGAAAAAGGCTATTTCAGCCTCATCGATGCAGGCATAATGTATACCAGCGCGGCACTCATTCCAATCGAATCTAACCATGAATTAAAGGTTGCCGATGCGCTGCGTTTGGCAGATCGACACTTCTCAAAACCATTGCTATACGATAGCTCGGATGAGGTATTCCCTGACTTTGTTTTATACGATACAGCCCGATCAAAAACCATTATGGAAATTTACGGCATGGTTGGCAATCAAGCGTACGACAATCGCAAAAAAGAAAAGCAAGAAGTTTATCGAAAGGCTGAGGCTGATCTTTGGGTTTGGGATCTTACAAAATCAAAAGATATGCCACCATTGCCACCGGTACGTTAACGGTTTATGATTTCAATCTCCATAGGCGCAGACGAAATGTCCGCATGGCAAAATAACGTGGCGCAGCTATTGCTAGATGACAAGATTGGTGAATATATTTCCCGTTAGGAAAATGGATTTGGCTTTCTAGAGGGAGGCTTAATTTCGAGAGTCTTTGGTAGCCCAGTTACATCCTCTAATGCGTCAACACCGGCATTCACAATCTGGGCTAAGAGCTTAAGGTCAGCGAGCCCGGCCTGACTAAAATCAAAGTTATGCTGACCATAAATTTTTAACGAGTCAGAGCCGTTCTCAATGGTGATCCCGCCAATCTGGATGGATTGAGCATCGTTTTTAAAGGTAACAAATTTACTCACCGATTACCCCTTTCCCTGATGGTTTTGGAAGTCTTAATAATCCCACATTTTGTACGCCAGGCAACATATTCATGCCAGTGAGTTGATTTAGCTCTTGAACACTAATTTCTGTGTATTCTTGACCTTCTGGGCCATCGCTATTAATTTCCAAATAGGCTGCGGCCTCATTGCGCGAAGGTAGATACACAAGTTTGTAAAGTCGAGTTGGGATGGCGACTCGATTATTTAACCAAGAAATACTACTGCCATCAAAGATAGGCCCGGTAATAGTGTAGACCTCGCCTACCTTCTGGGCAAAATGCCTAACGGCACCCTCGATATGTGCATGCAAGCCTCTATTATTACGTGGTGCCTGTGGAATCATATTTGATAGATTGTAGGTGGCAAATTCAGTTTCATTGGACCACGAATCTGCATCACTAGCCATGTGACCTCGATCAAATCCTGAGCGTTTGAAGTCGCTTAGTTCAGCTCGATCATTATGAGATAAACGATCATCTGGCCTAAAGCTATTTTCTCTGCCGCGACCTTTACGTTCGGCCATGTGCTCAGATGTAATATGCTCGGCAGAATAAAGGGGGTCTCTGGTCAATTTGGAGTAACCAGTTGCAAACACCCCGCCTTGGGCGCAGAGCTCCACAAAACCTTGCGCTAATTTCGGGTTAACCAATTGCGGCGGTTGTCCGCTTGCATAGTTTTCTGGGCAGCCGCTGGTCGCAAAAACAGATTGAGTAATGCTGCCAATTGCAATGGAAATAATGAGCTTGGTGAATAGTGCGTTCAAGGGTTAGCAATTCCTGGGGTAATGGTTGCAATGCCATTAGGACAAGCGGCAATGGCGGCCGCAATTAAATTTTGCGCCTGAGTATTGTTACCAGAGGCAATTGCCGCATCTAATCCTGGGGTTTGCGATAAATAGTTTTGCAATGCTGCAGGTGACTGCCCCGAAGGGCAAGCCGGCAGGATATTTTGATTTGGCGCGGCAGCTTGAGCGGCTGCTACCCCTTGATAAAGAGCTCCGCTTATAGATGCGACCGCAGACTCCATAGCGGAGCCTATATCAATCTGCGCTTTAGCGTTCGTCGATAGGGCAAGCACTACAACGGCCGACATAGTAGCAATTATTGTCTTATTAATGCGAAACATAGCATTTCTCCTGTGCGTAATCAATATCTGTTTGGGTTGCCAGTAGGTTCGGCACAATCCCATCAGTGATTTTTTTTGACTCTAAGATAGCATTAAGTAGCATTGCCTCTGCGCTCGCCTCTTGAGTATTGCGTTCAATAGCATCATTAATAAGTCGGTTATACCCTTCAACACTAATTTTCGATGGAAATTGTTCATCGGCAATCATCAGCAAAAAGTCGCGCTCATTAGGGTTAATTGACAAGGTATTTTTATAAGCAATCATGATTTGAGTGGGTTAACTGAATGATCTACAGGATGCGTTAAGCGGCTTGAAGCGCAAGTTCACCTTTGTGGTGAAACTGGCAATTGGCAATATGCTCTTCCTTGGTGACGTTGGCCTCACTAATCGCGCCAGCAATGACTTGGTAAATCCGCTTAACCTCATCTGGCGGGATGAGGTTTAACTTATGGCGAGCCAAATAGCTGTCAGTACGTACGCAATGAGGAATATCTTGCCTTGTCATTAGCAGTGGCGGCAATTTATAGTCCAGCACCGCATTTTCGCCTGTAATGAGAACTCGATTTTGAACATTGATACCGGGCACAAGCGCTTTAAGGTAGCGGCACTTACGGGTATTTTGATGAATCGGATTGTCGCGGTGTTTTGCCGGCTTACCTGGCTGAGTCACAAAAAATGTGGATTGCTCTTGATGAATGAATCCATCCCAACTTTTAACTTCAAATACAAAAATGCCGCCCTCGCAAATAATGATGGTATCCGCTTCAGTGCTCGATGGCATGAGGCCGTCATTGGGCTTGAAAATGGCACCCTGAATTGTAAATACGTGCTCAAATGCTTTTTTGAACTCGCAAGATAACAGGTTTGCGGCAAATGCTTCGCTGCTGTAGCTTTTTTCTTCGGGCGTTTGGTAGTTATTTTGTGTTTTCATAATAGAATCAGATTAAGCTACCGAAATGCAGAAGCAAGTTTGAAAAATCACGAATACGAAGAGATCTCGCTAGACTTCAAACCCTTGATCAGCGATCTCCAATGCGGGCAATGTCACTCCCAATTTTTCGAGATACACTTTTGCGAGTTTTTTAATGCTCCCAGACTCAGCAGCCAAGGTTTCCAGTAACTCTGCATTAGGATCTAGAACGCCATCACTTTGCCCCTTTTTAAGACCCAGGATATCTGCAATTACGGGATCGGATCCCTCGTCTGAAAGTAAGAAGTAAGCCAATGAGGGGTCACTCTGTCCATCACGATGGTAGCGACCAATACATTGCGTGTGAACGCCTGGACTCCAATCAATCTCGCCGAAGACGCCAACTTTGCAAACATCTTGCAACCCATCAAGCCCGGCACCAGCGCGCAAGGAGATGATCATCAGTCGAGAGTCGCCATTTACAAAAGCTTCTTTAGAGGCTTGTTTTTGTTTTGGGGATTCTGAGCCCGTATACAAAACTGGCTTAAATTCAGCCAATTGCTCCATCCAGATGTCGTAGACTTGGCGATGCCATCCAAACAGAATGACTTTTTGTTCTGAGGCTAAAAGTAAACGTACAAACTCAGCAACATACGGCGCCTTTCCAATGCCTGTTGCTTGGCGCAAGATGACGTTGAACTCTTCACTGGCGTGAAACTTCTCACCCCTATAAGATTGCCCATTAGCTAGAATAATTTTAGCCAACTCAATGGCAGAACCCCTAACTCGATCCAAAATATTAGAATCAGTATGGATGGTTTGAATAATCTTGGGACAGGGCGGCAACTCTCGTCCAACCTCCTTGCGGGTACGTCGAAGCATGATGCCCTCACGTCGCAAATATGCGCCAAGGGCCTTGGGATCTTTGATTTGATTCTCGGTAGAACACCACTCCCGAATAAATTCCTCCTTGGTGCCAAGGCAACCAGGTAAGATCACATCAATCACATTAAAAAACTCATGGCCCATGTTGTAAATGGGGGTGGCCGAAAGACCCATACGCAAAATGGCTTTTGAGGCAATATGTTTAGCAGCCCAATATTTATTGGATTCATTTCTTCGCAGTTCTTGTGCTTCATCGAAGACCACATACTTTACGACGCCAGACAACGTCTCCGACCACCCGCCTAATTTATGATAGTTGCTAATAATGACGTCAGGCATGCGAGGACAATCCTCTGAAAATAGTGCCTCTTGCTTGTCTCCATGTGGGTTTAGTGATGAAACTAAGTTGTAGGGTTGACCTGATTTTAAAATATGCACCACTAAATTTGGAGCGAATTTAGCTATCTCATCGCGCCATTGTTCTGGTAGATGAGTTAATGTCACAACAAGCACAGGCAAATGCTCTTTTTGCGCCATGGCACAAATGCTGCTTACCGTTTTCCCGAGGCCAACATCGTCAGCCAGCAAAAGACCGGATTTGATCTTAGCAAGACTTCCTGCCAATTTTTGATATTCTCGCGCTGGTTTAGCTAGCTCAAAATTATCAGGGCTTTGAATATTATTTAGCAGTTGCGCAATGAGTGTTTCAGATTCTTCATGGGACTTTGATCTTGATTTGAGCAATGACTTTGCTTTAGTGGCCATGGTCATTGGATATCGCTCAGTAAACCAGAGTAAATCACGGGCATTTTCAATGTTATCGGACAAAACAATGGTTTCTCCGACGCGTTGACTAACCTGAGGAAATACCCGCCTCAGCCTATTCCTAACATGGGGCTCGCAAGTAATTTGCCACGCCCCAGACTGGTGTCTAATCTCTCCAAAACTCACAATAAACTTTCGGTTATGCGTATTGATGTTACGGGCTTGCTGCCAACAGTTAAGGGTATTTGTCCAACCCAAGATGGCGAGCCAATAACTACAATTGATGAAATATCAGGGTGTTTTGTATAGCGGTTGATCTGGCGAAGGGCTTGAGCTAGGGATCCTTGGATTTTGACCTCAAGCGCAATGCCGCCATCAATAATGAAATCCGGCCTATCCTTGGCGGTCAATGCTTGTTCGCGCGCATAGGAAATTTTGCGCTGTTGTAGTAATTGCTCAATTCCATTCTGAAGGTCAAGCTCAGATGCAAACCGGAATCTCACTCCTTCAAAAACCTGTGCAAGAGAAGAGGGAGTTATATTGTTTTGCGCAAATAGTGACATTAGTTAAGTTTGATGTTCAAAATGTTGAAATCAAATAAATAGGCTAAATTCAGGAGCATTTTTAAATCTTTCGGCCCCACCTCTCGCGTAGTCGTAGATAACATCGCAGGCAAGCCAACGACGACCGAGTTCTTGAGCCGCTTTGGCGGTAGTAAAGGATCCCGCCATTGGGTCGACTACCAAGTCATCTTTTTGCGTCATAAATTCAATTAAGAATTTCGACATACTTAATGGGTAGCCTGCGCCATGAGCCTCGACACCCAAATCTTTAGCTGCCTTTTTATAAGCACGCTGATCTGCGCAGTTATGCGGGAAAGTGAGAAGATTGCGAGGAATCCGACCTGGTGTGGGGCTGGAGTAGCTACCTTCTTTGACCGTGTAAGCGCCGTCGGAGCTAATTCTTTTTTGAGTAACGCCGCCAGCCTCAATGAACTTGAGGTGTTTTTCAGTATGCGGTTGCAATACTCGTCTATTGTTTGATCGGCATTCCTTTGGGTCTAAGCAAAACCAATAGATCGGCTCCCATCCGACGTTAAGCTGTTGCCGTGTTTTGCTTGCCCATTCCATTGGCCCTGGCGGCTTACAAGGGTTATGCCAAATTAATTCATCCATTTTGAAAAGGCCAAGGCGATCATGCAATGCAATTACAAGCCTCTCGCGGTATAAGCTCCGAGCAGGTAGTCCGGCGAGGAAAATGTCATTACTTAAATTCAAACAAATACTTCCACTTTTAGCCATGTTCTTGATGACGGGCTCCATGGCTGAGCAGATAAAATCGACATATTCTGATTCTGGGGGATTGCCATAGGCGCGCGGCTTACGAAGCGGGTAGGGCGGAGAAGTAAGGCAAAGATGAATTTGCTGACCATCTAGACGGCTAAAAATATCCTTACAGTCACCCCATAAGGCGATTCCAAGATCGGTTGAAAAAGCGAGTAGTATTTTTCCAGCCTGAATCCTCTCAAATTTTTTCGGGTATCCGAGTTTTGTGGTTGATGCTGCTTAAATTACTATGCGTTGAATAATTTTCATTTTGATTGATGACACTAATAAAACATTTATGCATTCATCTACTTGGATACAGAAGTCAACCGCCTAAATATCACCACCCTTTGCCTTGCTGCCAAGGTAGCCGCTATGGTGACGCAGGGCGTAATCATTGGCTCCATACCCCGACATTTGCACCACTAAAACAGCCAATACATCACCAATGACAGTCATGGCGGTAGTCGAAGTGGTTGGCGTAAGCCCAAGCGGGCAGGCCTCCACTGGATCGCCAGTCCATAGTACGAAATCGGACTTATTGGCCAATGGCGAGTTTTGCTTGCCCGTAATAGCGATAATTTTGAGGGAGGGAATGAGGCGTTTTGCAAGGGTCTCTAGCTCCAAGACTTCTCGCGTCTGGCCGGAGTTTGATATGAGCATCAATACATCGTTTTGATGAAGAAGCCCTAAATCACCATGTTGTGCCTCTAGTGGGTGCAAAAACGCGCTTGGCAAACCAACAGAGCAAAAAGTAACAGCCATCTTCTTGCCGACCTCGCCAGCTTTCCCCACACCGCTGATGACAAGTTTTCCACTATTTGCCTTAGCTTTTAAAAAGAGTTTGGTACATTGCTCAAAAGGATTTTCCTTTGGAATGAAGGCAATTGCCCTAGCCTCAGCGGCGAGTACATCTTGGATTATTTTTATCAAAATTTAGTCCGTTTATTGTGGATGCGACTTGGATGCAATGCAGTCAGCCAATCACAAAACTCTGTTTATGAGTTAATTGCTATTTTGCACGATATGGGTAAATCAATCATGAAACTCGGATACCCATTTTTTCTTGCCAGCATCAGTAAGGCGCCATTCTGACCGATTGCCGGCGGGCTCAAGCAAACCAAGTCGCTTTAAATCTTGCTGGTACCATCGGATTTTTCGATTGAGGATATTGTGCTTTTGCCTGCACTTACCAACGGGCTGTACTGAATCGCCAGAATTTGGCGCAACTTTGTTATAAAGGGATTTATTACTCAGCGTTCCGGTGCCGGCGTAGGCTTGGGCGATATCGAATAGGTCTATTTGTTTTGGCATGTACTATTTGACCGTTTGTAATTTGAAAAGCAAACGTGAAATACCGCCACAATTTAGATGTGGCGGTATTTAAAACTACTAACTAGGTTAATTCAGTAGCCTGCGGAGCCTCGGATGCCTTTGAAGCGATAACCTGAACCTGTGGGATGCTCTTATCGTCACCCTTCTTAAGCCCATCATGCAGCATAGTGCCAAGTAAGACATCCACTAAAGAGCCATTGGACCCCGTACCTCCACCGGCAATAATATCGGGAACCAATTTCACGCCAGCACTGGCGAGCGCTTGAGCCACTTGAACCAATGCGTAGTTACCCGATTCCATGGAATCAATCTTTTGCTTGATAACATCGGCCTCTGCACCGCCAATGGCTTTCACTTTTGCCGCCTCTGCATCACCGGTTACGCGCGTAACCTGGGCATCAGCTTCAGCGTTAATCGTCTTGGACTTGGCGTCTCCCTCGGCCGAAGCGATTGCTGCTTTCGCCGTAAATTCAGCAATGGCAACTTTTCGCTCAGCATCAACCACCTGAGCCTGTGTGTTCGCAAGTGCAGTTGCTTGCTCTAGGGTTTGGCGAACAGATTGGGCATCCTTTTGCGTTTCATAGGTTACTTTTTCTTGATCGGCAATTTTTCGGTCTGTGAGCGTTTTCATTAATGCGTCAGGAGGTGAAATATCGCCGATCAACGTTTCTACAGCGCCAACGTTGTATTCGGCCAAAGCGTTGCCAATGGCTTCTTTAGCCTCCTTTTGACGCTCGGTGCGGGCGTTTAGAAATCCAATAACATCGGATTCTTGAGCTGAATTGCGGAAGTAGTTACCAATCATTGGCTCCAATACCTGAGTGACCAAGGCATCCATGCTGCCAAATCGTGCGATTACCTTGGGGGCGTCATTACGCGGAATATGAATGATCTGGCTTACATCCAAGTTAAACGTAAAGCCATCGGCAGAGCGCACGGTGATGGTTGATAGCTTCTCATCTAATTTATGAGCTTCGCTCTTCGCGTTGGCCCAGTTCAGGACTACGTTAGCAGTCGGAACATTAATGACCTTGCGTGTATAGGGGTTGAATGCATATTTACCGGGATCAAGAACATCATTCCACACACCTTTTTCACCCTTACTCACTAGATTTCCGTGCTTAAACTCTTCGCCGGATAAATCCCTGCCTTCCTTGCCAACGTAAGAGACAACTACACCAACGTGAGCAATCGGAACCTCGACCATGTTCACAATTTCAACGGTTGCAAAGCGAGGATTAATAAAGTAGCGGCCCGCTTGCAATACTTGCTCTTGCAAGCCTTTAGTGCCGCCTCCCTCAACAAAAGCTTTCGGGTCTTGGAACATACTATGACCTGTAATCTCAGGGCCAGCAATCTCACCTGTTTTAAGTGGCTCACCTTCGCGCGTTGTAACGACGCCAATTTGGTTATCTGGGATATCAACTACATCAACTAATTTCACGTCAAATAAGGCGGTATTAATGCGATAGTTTCCTTGCGGAATCACGCTCATTTGTGGACCACGTTGACCGCCATTGCCCATAAACTCGGATGCATTCTGAAAGGAGTCGCAGCTAACGCTATTGGCAATAATTCTGCCATCCTGTAGCGGCTTCCCATCCTTTGCCTCTACTACGCCGATCTTTCCGCTGGGGATTGATATGATATCAACAGCCTCAACACTGAAGAGAAGGGTGTTGATGCGCCAAGACCCTTGGGAAAGAACGCCCATTTGTGGTCCGCGTTGACCGCCATTGGATAGGAATGCCCTCGCATCCTGGAAGTTGCTCGACTCTACTTGTTTTGCAATGATACGTCCTTCTGGTAAAGAGTCTCCGTCACGGGCTTGAACAATACCAATTTGACCCTGACGAATACTGACAAAGGGCTTGAGCTCTACCAAGTATTGCCATGGCCATAGGCCAATATGCAATCCTGGCGCCAAAGTATCGGCCTGATAGCCAGCCTCGCCATTAAGCGCGATGATACGATTTGCAGGCAAACTTTTGTTACCAAGCAAAACAAATTTCTTTGTAACCACACCAATTGAATCGTCAGGAACGATGATGACGCCAAATGTCCAAAGTACATACTTATAGCCGAGTACGGCTAGAATTGCTGGCAGAATCCACCAGTATTGAATAATTGTCTCGAACATAAATTCCTTTGTAATGTTTATAGGGATTGAGTAGAGTTAAATCTAGCGATCAATATTCGCACTGAACTTATGCAAGTCAAATCGCAAGAAGTATCAATATTTGTCGAGAATTTAAAATAATTAAAGCCGCACAAGGCGGCTTTAATTAACTCAAAATGGATGTCAGAACTTGTAACCCAGCCCCATCATTAAGTTGTAGTTTTGGGATTGAACTTGATAGACACCACCATCGCTATTGGCAAAATTAGACTTGTTGTTAGCAATGTAATTTGCCTCAACATAACCGTAGATATTGTCGGTAATGTACTGCTTATCGCCAATGCCGAGAGCCAAACCATTAATTGAATGATAGTCGCCATTGATGCCAAATTGGGTATTCTCGTAACCAACTTTTGCATACAGGAGTGATGTTGAGCTAAGGGCGTAGGCTGGAACCAAGGAGAGGTTGATGGGATTGCGCAATGCTACGTTACCGGTGGAGCATTTGGCAGGGCCTGTGCCGCTAAGCGTGTAATTGCCAGCACCAAGCCTATTAAACCCATAGTCCGCACTAACTCCAAGAAGGTAACGACTGTCGAGTGAAGTCATATAGCCGATACCAAAACTTGTTGGCACCTGGACTTCCGACGAATTGCTTGCCTGATAATTTTTACCGCCCATTAAAACATTATTGCTTTTGAAGTTTGAATCTTGAACGCCGACGCCAATTTGGGCGTCAAACCCTTCGAATCGATGTGAAACTTGAGCCATGGCTCCGGTAGATAAAACGGTTGCAGCAATTGCCGCGACAAGAACAGTACTTCGCATATAAATTCCTAATAAGATATACAGGGTTTAAGAGGTTGAGATGGGCGCGTGGTTGGCGCGCTCCTTACGAATTAGTTGGCAACAACTGCTTTTTTGGCGGCTTTATGGTGCAATTTAGATGCTGTTTTCTTTTGGAGCTTTTCCGCTGCAGCGGCTTTTGGGGCTTCCGGCTTAATTTGGTTGGCCTTGACTTCGACCTCTACTGCAGCCTGTTCCTTTGCCGCATCTTCGATGCTTTGCGGTGTAACCTGGCTTGTTAAGGCAAAAGCGCTGAGGGTGAGGGTGCTTAATAGTGATGCAGCTAGTAATTTTTTCATCTTTGAATCCTTGAGAAGAAAGTGAAAGTCAATATTGACTTATGGTTAGCTTATGAAGTTATTGCGAAAAGAAACCATTGAATAATCAAAAAATTATTTCCGAATTAAAGAAACTCATTGATATCCTCGATTAATATCGATCTTCTGGGTGGGTCCTTTCGATTTTTGCATGCCCAGCACGAACAAATCGCCGGAGTTTGGGAAACCATACCTAGAAGTCGCTTGGTTAGAGATGCTCTTCCAGCCCAATATTTGCACCTCAACTTTTTAATTCTGGCGAGTTGACTGCGACGAGTTTTTCTTAACGGAGTTTCGATTTTTCCTAATGCATCCATACACACCTCTTCGGGATTGAATTGATAGGCACAACAAATAACATCCCAAAAGGATGAAAAATAGGATGTTGATTCTGTGCGCCATTTTTCAAAGATAGAGCCAATTAAATAGTTAAAAAATTGAATTGCATACTATTTTTTGCGTATTTGTAAACGCACAGAATTTTGCGGAGTTAAATTTAGGGTAGCCAATATCGGCCTTTATGGAGAATTAAAAATGAAGAAATCGCTATTAACTTTTGCCTTGTTAGCTGCAGCTGGCGCAGCCTTGGCTCAGGTCACTCCGCCCCAACAAGATGGTCATGGTGAGCCGCCAAAACACGGTAATTTTGCAGAACATAAGCAGAAAGCTATCGCCGAATTGCAGTCACACTTGAACTGCGTGCAAGCATCACAAAATCTGGAGCAGTTAAAGGAATGCCGTCATAAACCACGGGGAATGGGTTCTGATCGTTAAAAAAACAATGACCACCGCAGCACTTAGTTAAGACTTCAGCGCTACTTAAATATCCAGCGCTGAAGTTTATCCACAGCTTTATCAAGCCTAAACCAAATAAAAATATAAAGAATGGCCCCAGCCATTATTATCCACGTTACGGTGAAGTTGATCCAGTAGTCAGTAAAGCTCAATTGATGTACTGCCCAATTTTGGAATTTTGCTTGCTTCGTGTTTGATAGCGTTTTTCATAGTCCTCGGCACACTCAACAGAGCAAAACCGACTCACCCCCTTAAATACTGGATCGGTGATTTCATCCGGACAATTTAAGCAATGAGTAAATGTCGCCTGACCTGCGGCTTCTTTTGCCTTGCGTTGGACCTCAACAAGCTGCCTGCGAGCGGCAACCTGGGCATCAATTGTGCCCTGGGCCGTATCGTTTGCCGCATCAATATCATCTGCCATTTTTACCCCAATCATTTATAAGGGATTAATTTGAGCACTGCAAAAGAGGCTTGCAAGTTCAAATAATTCATTTTTATTGAGGGCATTCATTTCTCAACCCACTGTGGAAAAACAAATCATTGGGGGATGATCAATCACGAAACAATCTTATCGACGCTTTACATTGCACTAAACCCCATCAAAGAATATTTGGAGGGTGATGGCATCAATGAAATCATGATTAATCCAGGGGGCGATGTCTGGATTGAGCGAAGGGGAATGATTGAGCATATTGGCGTTTTACTCAACGAGAATCAAATAAAATTCGCCATTTATTCGGTAGCCAAACTCACCGGTAAGGCGGCAAGCCCAGGCGATGAAAATGCGCTAGTCAACGCAGCTTTTGAAGATTTTCGTTTTGCAGGAGTGCTGCATCCCATTTCACCTGATGGAAGCACGATTTGCATTCGAAAACATCAGGATAAAAGTCAGAGGCAGACTTTTGAAGATATGATTGACTGCGCCATGATTACCCAATCTCAAGGCGATTTTATATTGGATATGTTTGTTAAAAAGCATCAAAATATCATCATCGCAGGTATTACTGGCTCGGGCAAAACAACCCTTTTAAATGCAATTGCCGGAAAAATACCAAACCATGAACGGGTGGTTACGATTGAAGATACAAGAGAACTCCATATATCTGTGGCGAATAAAGTATCACTGTTATCAAATGAGCTTAACAATATTCATGCGGTAGATTTGGTTAAAGAGGCTTTGCGCCTGCGCCCGGACCGGATATTGCTAGGGGAAACACGTGGGTCAGAAACATTCGACTTAATAAGGGCCTTTAATTCGGGCCACGCCGGCATATCCACTGTACATGCTAATTCAGCAGTGCTGGCCTTAGATGCGATTGAGATGCTTTATCAAATGAGCCTACCAAAAGGAGCGGGCATTAGTTCGGCAGTGGTAAGACAGTACATTGCAAAATCAGTCAACATGACTATCTATGCAAATCGACGATATATCCCGCAGCCAGACGGCACTATTCGCGCCGTTCGTAAAGTTGAGGAAATTTGTGTAATCAAGGGGCTTGATCGCGATGGAAATTACGAGGTTGAATACATCAAATAATTTTTAATTTATCAACGACCATGTAAGCACTAGTGGTCTGTGGTCGTTGCCATAAGCTGTTGATTTAAAACAAATCTCATTTTTTACAATACGACCATCGAGGGTATTTTTTTTGAAATGAAATATATAAACCGGGACGAATCCCGGCTTTTATGGTGTCAATTAAATTTACTATTGGACAATCCAACCCGTTGGGCAAGACTGTGCGACTGGGTAGAAAGCATTTGAAGGAGGGCAGAAATAAGTTAAAGGCCGTACATTTGGGTTTGGCTGCGTAACAAATACTTGCGGTTGCTGTTGAATGTAAATGGCTTGTGGTTGAACGTATGCGGACGGATAGTAAGGTCCATAACTATAGCCATAAGATCCATACCCATATCCGTAAGGAGCGTATGGGCGGTAATAGGAGTTTGCTGCAATAACGGTGCCGACCATCGCCCCACCAAGCAGGGCCGCACCCCAATTTCCGCCTCCATGAGCAAAAGATGGCGATGATAATAGTCCAGTTGTTGCCAATAATGCGATTAGAATTTTTTTCATTTTTCCCCAAATCAGAGTCGTTGTTGGTACCTTAACAGTATTGCCGGTGATTTTGTTGACACAAGTTAACCATTTAATTAGGCGCCTCGTCCCAAGTGCGCCCATCTAGGATCCGGCCAGCCTTTTTCTTGCCGACTCTACGCATATGCACATCGCCACGCAAAAAACGGCCATCGCATTCGCGGTCAAACCGAACATGCTCGACAATTCCACAGCGCATATCGCCACCTAAATCGCCACCGGCACGCAGTTGATCCGGGTAGTATTCTCCCCATTGTTTAAATAAGAAAGGCACATCATGTCCAATGCATTGATCACGTAAATTTTGGGCCCATGCGGGATGCATAGGCCTTGCTCCAGGCCCTGATTCTCCGCCGACAATGACCCAATCGATACCGCAGTCCCAACCGGTCCATGAGGCTTCAATCCCGCAATGTGGGCATAAAGGGATAACTTCTCCGTTGGCAGCCAAAAATACCTCAGTAGAATCTTTATCTACATAAGGTGTATCTGGGCACACATCCATGCAGGTAATGCCGGTAGGATCGAGCCAGCGCGCAATATCGATCCTTCCTAATAGCGGCTCAATGCTCAAAAAGCGCTTTGCAGCCGGCACCTTTAATAGTTTTGGAATATCGCGATCGGCTTCCTCTTGGTTGCAGATCGTTGCCCCAATCCATACATTAGGCCAAGGCCATTGCGCGAGGGGTGAATGATTGTGTTGGCCGGTGCTACATAGGCTGTCGGGCTCCAATTCCTCAGTAGCCCGCGCAATCATAGGCTGTGCATTTCCGATGCGCTTAGTTAAAAGTAGCCAGTCTAAATTCGGTGTTTGGCGAATGAGGGCAAATAAATCCGTGCGCCAGTGGCGTGGCACTGCATTATCAAATACATCGGCCAGCGAAGCGCAAAAGACCTTGTAGCGCACACCTTTTTCACCGGCTTCTTTATTCCATTTGAGCGGCTGCTTCCAGTTGGCCTCAGTTGTTCGGCGACGCTCGGCGTTGGGGCCCCACGCAACAGAGCCACTACGCTTTGCCCAACTCTCTGCATAACAATGATCGCAAGCGGGCGACACTTTGGCGCAACCCGTCCAGGGATTAAAGGTGTGATCACACCATTCAATAGTAGTATCTTTTGCCATTTTATTTCCGTGAATTTTGAAAATTTACGGCGCCTGTCTCGCCTTGAGTCGCCTTGCCATTAATAGGCCTAAACTCAATAACCCAGACCCAAGGGTTTGAGTCCCAGTTTCTATAAATAGAGCTCCAAAGATCACGGAATGTGTCTTTTCCATTCCCAAAAAAGCCATCGTCATTATGAGCATAGCGAGTTGCGCTAAACACGCTTACAGCTTTTACGCCCTCAGCCATTGCATCTGCCTCGCTAATATCTTGAAGTCGCTCAATGCGTACATTGGTGATCTCTAAAGTGATGCGACTAGCAGATCTGGGCATATGGATAGATGGGTGCCATGCTGATCTTCGCTCACCGCCACCGTCATCATCCCCAGCCCATTCGTGATCGCCATCGGCGGCATAAATCACATGACCTGTGTAGTAGCCACGCCCATGTTTAAGTTCGTGGACGTGGGTAGCTGGCCTATCAGGAGTCCACTCAATCATGTCGCCGTCTGCGTTGATTGCATAGCTTATAACACCCCATGTCTCCCGCACCCACAAGCGATCCCCCACTTGACCATAAGGGCAGGCAAGAATTGCGTCAGGATCTTCAACGTGCCAGTTTTTATCTTTGCATTGTGCTCGACCAGATGCGTTAAGTTTTACAATACGCCTGGTTTGTGTCTTAGTGCCGTCAAGAATGGCTCTCACCATGTCGCCATTGAATAGGATAGGACGCTCGATCATGCTTGCTCACCTTTAGCTTTCTTGTCGCCATCACTCACATCTAGAAAGATGGCTTTGTTTTCGCCACATACCGGGCAGCAAGCGCTCTTAAGCAATGTGGCACATTTTTCCATCGGCATTGGCAGATACGCCGCAACCCAATGGTGATCGCAAGATTTGCAAAGTACCTTTAACGGTGTTTTAGAGGGTGGTTTTTCCATTTGAAGGCTCTCCCCCGTTAATATTTTTTTAGCGCTCACGCCGCCATCTCCATAAATTGTTTATCAACATAGTTTTTCGCAACCAACGCCTGCGCGATAGGTGGGCAAACAGAATTGCCGACCATCTTCACTTGATTGGTTTTCGATAAGGGCTTGCCTTTGAACTCAAATTCATGGATATAGCTCTCTGGAAAGCCTTGAGCTAAATAAAGCTCATGTGGTTGGAGCATGCGCATACCAATATCGACAATGACATAAGGCTCGCCATTCAGATGTACGATAACTAGACCAAACCGGTCCTTGGTTGGTATTGTGTGCAAGGGCTCATCGAGCGGTACACCATCTTTTTCATTGCCGTAATACTTGACCAGCAATGCTCGAACCTCGCCAGCATGAGTGCCCCCAGCGGTAACGGTGTGCAATGGTGAATTTACAGGGCTGCCAACGTTATCGCCACGCAATTTGACCATGTGGCTAGTAACTAGACCTTGTGTAATTGCGGTGCCTGGTCGTTTTGGTTGGCCACCCGCAATAATGGTGTGCATCGGGGTATCAAGCTCAAAGCCAGTGCTACCAGTATTGAACTTAGTCATATGGGCAGTAACGACCGAATGATGATCAACTGTGGTGACAGTGCCGGTTGGCTTATCTAATGGCTGGCCAAGAACGCCCGTGTAATGTTTGGCCAAGAACGCCGATACAAGTGCGCGCCTATTCTCGGTGGTTTGGGTTTTTAAGGGCTCATCAAACGAAGATCCGCGCGTATCACCGGACTCAGTTTTATGGCCGTAATAGCTTGAAATATGCGCTGCCACCAGATTTTCTAACTCTTCTTCGTCTGCACCTTCATATGGAAGCTCAATTTCATCTAGTACATCAGAACAAGATGATTCACCACATTTTGGACATGTTGGATTTCTTTCGTAATCATCCACACCATATCGAGCGCCACAATTGTCGCAACCAAAGCGCCAACGTCTAAGTGCGCCACTATCAGCTTTAGCTAGGGCTGGTACCACAATAGCCCTGTGATTTTCCGTGGGAACGGTACCCAGTGGTTTTAATGTTGACGATGGTTTTCCTGAATACACGGGGCCGCCTTGCCCGACAATAAATGGCTCCCCAGTCTCAATCACATAGCGCACTACACCTTTGGCTATGCGTTTAAGTGTTGATTCAGCAAGAGGTTTCTTGCGATCAAAAATTGAAGGGCAGGGAATGGACCAGTCAATACACTCAGCTGCAGTTCGCCATTCCTTAAGCCTCTTAGGGTCAAAGCCTTTTGCCTTTGGGTTTCCATGAGTAATTTGTGGCCACTCAATTGGCATGCCATCGCAGCGAGCCACCAAAAAGAGGCGCTTGCGAATAGTTGGAGCTCCGTAGTCACTAGCGACCAAGGTTTTCCATTCAACTTGGTAGCCTAGTCTTTTTAATGCTTCAATCCATAGGTCAAAGGTTTTGCCTTTGCGTTTTTTGCATGGCATGAAGCCGCCAGTTTTTTTATCCTTAACAACAGGTCCCCAAAACTGCATTTCTTCAACGTTTTCCATCATGATTACGCGAGGGCGTACTTTGGAGGCCCAGCGAACCACCACCCAAGCAAGAGATCTCAACTGCTTGGAAACAGGGGTTCCCCCACGTGCTTTAGAAAAATGAGTGCATGACGGGCTGGCCCAGAGCAAACCAACAGGCCGACCACCGCTAGCCTCAACCGGATCAACCTCAAAAATGTCTGAGCAGTAATGCTTAGTTTGAGGGTGATTGGCTGTATGCATGGCAATAGCTGCTTCATCATGGTTGATCGCGATATCGACTGAGCGACCGATAGCCGCTTCTATACCGGTAGATGCACCACCACCGCCTGCAAATAAATCTACGACGAGCTCGTTATGGATGGGGAGATTAAATTGGGGTGTAAGCATGATTAGAATTCAGCGGAAAGAAAACTCATCTTCCCCTTGAAATACCATAAGTCAAACTGCCAACACTATAATTAGCACGTCGGCAAATGCATGCATTAATTAACTTTGCTTACTTTGATCAAAACTTCCTTGTGATGTCCATTGATATCATTCGCAATTGCAATCTCCTCGTCCAGAGTCACAACCAGGTTTGATTCGATGCGCGTACTTTCAACTGTCGGCACTTGGACTGTCAGATCACCTACCCGCACATCCTTCATGCTTAGTAATTTAGATGTAAGCATCTCAAACTTTAAATTTAGATGACGATTATCAAGCCGGTCTCCGCGCTCCAAAGAAGTCCAGATGGTGTTGCCGACTTGCAAGTCCTTGTAATGCGATGATTCATGCGCGACCCCGCCAGCCTCTACAGTTGATAAGCTGGAGTCAAGATAACCAATTGTTTGACCAGTTTGAGTGATGCCTTTTCGACCATCCGCAAGTGTCAAGATGGTGAAATCACTATCGATGATCCCATTTTCCATGATGCTGATACGAACTGCATATTGTTCCGCATTGTTTTTGGTTAGCTTATCTGGCTCATGGCATTTATCTGCGCTCGCAGCCCCAGAAAATAGGGTCATTGCTAAAAACATTGGGCCAAAAAAACTAATTGATGTCGCCTTCATCTGAAATTTCCTTTTTAGTGAACTAACCAGTTGGTTATTCACTACTTTAAGGATTTTTTCGCGACAAATATTACGGAGTTCTAGTAAATATTTCACGCAATAAGAGAATCGTTGGCTTGAATTTATTGCTCTTAATCCAAATTACTCAATTATTTACCAGTATTCGTTAATCAATGGAGGCTCTTGGTTAGCAAAATAAAACGGTCACCAATACACGAATTAAGGACCGTTATATGAATGCCATTGCACTTACATCGCCACAATTAAAAAGATTCTTTCAAAAGATGTCGTGGCCGATCATAGGCTTTATTGGGCTCTTAATGATGGGCGTTGATGTCGCTAACGCACAGGGAATCAACACTGCCGCTTTTTGCTTTTTTATCAACAACTTCAAGCTAATCATTGCTGCAGTAGCAGTCATCGCCTTAATGGTTTGGGGCGCAATGTACATGATGAAAAAAGCAGATATAGCCGATGTTGGGTTATATATTATTTCGGCTTGCGTACTCGTTGGTGCCGCGGGTGCAATCATTATGAATACCGGTTTAATGCCCCCTAGCTGTTAATAGAGCATTAGTAGATATGCTCAGAAACTCTTATGTTTACAAGGCACTTTCAAGAACGCACTTGGTTTTGGGAATTCCTGTAAAAATATTGGCCATTATTTGGTCAATTGCCTCCTTCACAATCCTAGGTCTGTGGGTGGCTAAAGCATTGACTTGGTGGGATTGTATTGGCGTGCTAGCCATATTTTGGGCTATCCACAATCTGATTGCAGTCCAATTTGATAAGGATTCATTAATAGACAAGATTTATAAAATCTATTCAACAACCAAAGACCACTACCACCCAGAGTCCCGCATCTTAGATCGCATGCATGAGCGCCCAAGTAAATACGGCAGAGGCGTGCGATGCTAGGCCTTCGATTTAAAGATAAAGAAGTTGCCGGACCGGTACAGGAGGTCTGCCCATGGTTAGATTTTATTAACCCTGAAATGATCCTATGCAAAGACGGTTCATTGCTTGCTGGCTTTGAATTTAATGGCGTAGACATTGAAAACGCTACCGATGAGCATAAAAATGCGGTAGTCAACGAGCTTCAAAGAGCTTATCAAGGGTTTGATAACAGAGATACGCTAACCTGGGTGTTTGACAAAAAGCGATCGTACAGCTATCCAGAAAATATCTTTCTCAATCCAATCTCCAAAAGAATTGATGACCTGTACTCCGAGCCATTTCGGCAGGGTTACTACTTTACCCTCTCAAATCGCCTGTATTACCTTTATACGGGCAAGGCCGGTATTGCGCGATTTATGGATACGTTCGCAAGAGAGACTGAAAAAAACGGAAAAAATGCATTAACGGCATTGCTTTTAGCCGCAAAGGACTCTCTAACCGGAAGAATTAGCTATGAAATCGATGGGCAGCAAATCATGCATAACATCGAGCAATTTGAGCGCCGTCTTACGCAGTTCTTAGTTCAAACTCCGTCGATTAAATGGAAAAGGCTTGGGTATGAGGATTTAAAAAATGCTCTTTCAATGCAAATCAATCCAGCCTCAATCAACCACACAGCCAAAAAACCATTTGGTCAAATGCTTGACTCATGGTTACCTAGTAATACGGTTACGCCCGGATCTGACATTATCCGATTTGATGGAGCTGGACGGACAAAGTACATGAGCATTATTGGCATAAAGGAATGGCCAAACTTAACTCACCCTGACCTAATGGGTAAGTTAATGGAGATTGATACCGAAGTTACCGTTTGCCAGACTATGCGATTTCTGGGTCATAAAGGGACGCAAGCCAAGCTAAATGATGCGGTAGATTTTTACAAGCTAACCCAAGTTGGGATCATAAAAAACGCCATCGCCAAGCTGACTAAGAAACCCCCTGAACCTGACCCGGGCAAATATGAATTATATGCAGAATGCGTTCAGGCTCTAGCCAGACTTGAGGTTGATAACATTCAGTACGGATACCACACCATGGCCGTGTGTACTAGTGCCGAATCAAAGAAAGAGCTTGCTCAGTCAGTAGAAAACATCAGCACAGTTCTGAGTCGAAACTTTCAAATCATTGCTGAAAGCATGAATGCTTTCGCCTCATGGGCAGCGACATTGCCGGGGCAGTGGGCTATGCAGTCACGCTGGTCATTGGTGAGCAATGAGAATTTGGCTGATATTTCCCCGATTTTCACTATTAATCATAGACCCAAAAATAATGGAGCATTTGAAGAAATGCTCGGCAAAAAAGCTAATGCACTTTGCGTGTTTAATGATATTTACGGTGGAGTTGAATATTTTAATAGTCATGTTGACCAAGTGGGGCACGCCATCATTATTGCACCAACAGGGGGCGGCAAAACCACCATTGTAAACCTAGCTTTATCACAATTTCAGAAATACACGAAGGATGGCAAAGAGCCAAATACGATTGTTTTTGATAGGGACTATTCGGTTCGCATAACCGCCAAGCTTCAGGATGCATCGCACATTGACTTAAAGTCTGGTCGCATTCGAATGAACCCATTAATGGCGCTCTTTGACGATGATGCAAATTCCAACGAGGAAAAAACCAACACAAAAGACGACTCCAATCAAGAAATCTCATCTACAACAAATGGGTTCTTATGGTGCAGGGATTTTGTGGGACGAAGAATTGAGGCAAATGGATACAAGCTAACTGCCGAGGACATTAAATCAATAGATGATGGGCTTTTAATGCTTAAGGGGTCGCCAGCTCAAAAGCCAAGATTATCTAAGTTGGCAATATTGCTGCCAAAGCATTTGGCGGCTGAGTTAGGGGAGTGGCTAGAAGGTCGTCCATTTGGCATGTTTGATTCCGAGGATGATGAGTTCTCCCTAAGCTCATTTACTTGCATTGAAATGAAAGAGTTTTTGGAAAACGAAAGATTGGCCCAAGCCTTCTTGGATTATGCATTTCGCAAGGTTTATTCGAAGCTGGATGGTAGGCCAACCTTTATCTACATTGAAGAGGCATCATTCCTACTCAATCATCCTACGTTCCAAAAAATGCTCGATGACTGGTTAAAAACATTTCGCAAAAAAGGGGCATTTGTTTGGATGGCCGTTCAATCGCCAACGTCAATTGTCAACGCAGAGATAGCGGCCAGCATTACGGATAACGTTAAAACCAAAATATTGCTATTCAATAAATCAGCTGAAGCCCATCGTGATTCATATAAGAAGTATTTTGGACTTGATGATTATCAAGTTGACAGAATTGCAAGTTTAGTAAAAAAACGCGATTACTACATTATTTCAGATGGCGAGGCACGCACAGTTCAAACCCAGTTTTCAAAAGAATGTCTTGCCTATTTGAGATCTGAACAGCATTTGCAGAATATTTACGACGCCACATACAGCCCAGATGATGATAGCTGGAAAGAAAAATATATTGAAAAGGTCATGGTGCTTAAGTGAAAAAAATATTATTAGTTTGTTTGCTTTCTATTTGTTCTTTTGCCCATGCGCAATATCAAGTTTTTGATGCAGCCGGATGGATGCAGACTAATGCCACTGCAATTTCGACCGTTAGAAATGAATTGCAAACGGCGCAAATGGTCTATACACAAGCCATTCAGTTGCAAAATCAACTAAGACAAGGCGTTGTTTCGGCAGCTACGCAACAGTTGATGATGCGTGATCCAGCTTTGGGCTCAATGCTCTCAAGCTGCGTGATAATGCCGGCGCAAAGCGCTAGCTACCCCCAATACAACACCGGGTATGCAGCATACAATGCGGCAGGATCTGCGTCAGGTTGCCTCGGGAGTATCTCTAATGGGGCTAACTCAATGGCTCAGGTGGACGCCCAAATGCTGACTACGCTTCAAAACCAGCAAGCCTACCTTACAAATGTTCAGGCAAATTATGGGGCAAGTGGCGTTAGCGGGCAGACCTACGCGCAGAATCTTGCTCTAAGCGCAGCAGCAGGAAACGCAAAGGCGCAGGATTTAATCGCCACAAATAACAGCATTAACGCTGAACTTGCGATTGTTTCCGCTAAAAGAAAATCTATTGCCGAGCAAATGCCCAATGTTGCGGGCATCACCGATAGCATTAATTTGACAACAACAGCAGTGGACAATCTTACCGAGGTAACTATGGCCATGGCAGTTTTGCTCAAAAAGGATATTGAAATGAGGGCGGGTGAGCAATCTCAAAGCAACTCCCAATATCAACAATTCTTGCTTGATAGGGCCAATTACAACCAGAAACTAGTTAACGGCACAGGCGCATCTACATCCTCAACAACAATCACCGCCCCATTTTAAGAAAGAGTTAATTGATGAATGGATTGCTTAAAAAGGGAGTATTTGCCGCAATACTCATACTTGCATCTGGCGCATCCTTTGCTCAGGCAAGCGCAGATCCTACCGCATCGATGTGGACAAATCTTGCGTCGATTGCGGATAACTTTTTCAATAACTTCAACATCTTCCAAAATGCCGACTCCCTCATTTTGGGTGCTGGGCTAGGCATTTCTCAAAAGCTTATGAGCACTGCCCTAACCCTCGGGGGCTCGCTAGCTCTGATTAATTTGTTATGGGTAGCTATTGACCACCTAGTTTTAAGGGGGCATCGCGATCTTATATGGCCCCCCATAATTCATTCCGTTGTAATGGCGGTAATTACAGGTGCCGTCCTTAGAGCCTACCCATTACTAGCGCAAGGGGCAATAGACTTTTTTATGGGCGTAACAAATTTAGTATCTGGGTCAGCCTCAACAAGCCAGGTGCAATCCATTGGGAATCAGCTTACTAATTTAGCTATCAACGGGATTAAATCAGCGCTTGAGTCGGTTCATGCATTTGATTGGAACGCTAAGGCAATTTTACTAATAATAATTGACGTTCTTTTGACGTTGATTGTGGGTCTATTTTGCATGATCATGGCAATTTTGATGTTTGTATCAGTGGTTAGTTCGATATTTACAGGAACCTTAATGGCAGGTTTAGCTATCGCATTAGGGCCACTTTTTATCGCCACAATTGCATCCGGATTTACAAGGACATTCTTCGATAAATGGTTTGGATTTTTATGTAGCGCTCTTTTCGTTAAGGTTGTTGTGATGACGATGTTAGCCCTTTTGGTTGGTATTTTTGATTCATCGACTAATGCTCAAAACTCTGTAGGCCAAATGAATGCCGGGGGCTTTGCGTTTGGAAAGTTATTGGTTCTCGCAGTCTCGCTATGGATCATGAAGCAATTGATGGAAAGTGCGCCCAATATTGCGTCCGCACTAATGCCTGGCGGGCTTGGCGTTAGCGTAAAGAGCGCCATGGGGACTGCTGTGGCGGCTGCATCAGGAGTCGTTGGGGCGGGCTTGGCGGCCGCTACCGGTGGCGCTGGCGCGCTAATGGGTAATGCCGGAGCAATGTCGGCCGGCAAGGATGCCGCAGGAAAATTGGCGGCAGGTGCCATGTCAAACGCCAAAGAAGCGATGATGGGGAAGCTTGGCGCCACACCAAGAGCGGGGCCAGCATCAAAGCCCAAGCCATCCACTTCAGATTCTGGCGACTAAAAGGAACTATAAATTGAACATTAAACACTTACTGTCCACGGTTGCTTGTGCGATAGCTCTTTGTGCAGCCATTATTCCAGCGAAGGCTTCGAATGAGCCATTGGCTGTTGACGGCACCTTTAGCGAAGATCATGGTAAGGACGAGGCTCATGCCTTGGCTGTCACCCCAATCCATGCATTAAGCGCAATAGGGCAACCATTAAAAATAGTGATCACCGATGAAGTACTTAAAAATGAGGGTGCACTTAGAAAAACTAAAAGGTGGAAAATTTCCCGCCAGAAGCAAGATACATCGGGATTGAGTGTAATTTTTATAGAGCCCACTAAAAGGGACTTAGAGGATAAGTTGATTTTTGGAACATCGGAGGGTATTAAAACCTTAATCATTTATTCTGGGCCACAGGGTGGCAAGGTCAGCCCCCCTATTATTTTAAGCAACTATTTTCGCTCGCCAAAATCTTCACAAAAGCAAATTGCTTTGCCGCCAATCGCGGTACCAGTTAAACCTGAAACGGTTAAGCGTGATGTAAATATTGAAAGTGCAAATACAGGCACGGAAATTTACCTCCCAGAAAAACAAAAAATCGCTGAAATTCGCGAGATTTCATTTAACGAAAATGCAGTCAAAAGTGCACCATTAATGGATGAAGTTGATTTGCCAAATTTCACGCAACCCGTGGAAATAACAAATAAATGGACGGTGCATCGTGGTGATTATTTATGTTCAAAAATACAAGAATGGGCAAATCACTCGGGTTGGCAGGTGAGCTGTGAGGCAGATGCAGAAATTCTAGGTGATGTGAGCGTGAATAAGGATTTACCTTTGGCAATCAATCAACTAGTAAAGGCAATAGGGGCGGATAAATTCAAAATTCGCATTTATAAACAAAACAAAATGATTCGAATTTCTGATTACCAATAAGCAAACTAATGAGAAAATTAATCACGCATAAGATATTTGTAGCAATTGTCATTGGGGCAGGGTCTTTGGCGACCCTTTCAGGCTGCTCATCAATGATCGTATCAGGGGTAAGATCCGACGTTCAAAAAGTGGGTAATGAGGCCGCTTTAGCACAGGCAACCCTGCAAAAGGGTGCCGCGAAAGAATATAACAATAATGTGGAAGTTCTTGATGAGCAATGGGTGCCATCGAGAAAAATTAAGAAAAAAATTAAAATTCATGAAATTGATCATCAAATTTTGGTTAACAAAACGGCACAATCCTTGCATGATTTAACAAATTATTTAACATCAATCACGAAAATACCATTTTACGTAGATATTCAGACCCCGCAAAGTGGACAGGTAACCGCGACCTTACCAGGGCAAATTCATTTACAAGATTCCGCACCCAGTCCGCAAGCTCTAGGTAATGCGGTTAATGCAGCAAACGATTACGATCGAATTAACCCAAAACAAATTACCTATTCTGGAGGGTTTGAGGATTTTTTAAATACCACTCTACCAACCTATGGGTACCATTGGGAGTTTCAGTCTGAAAGTGGAGCTATTCGACTTTTTAAATATCAAACTAGAACATTTCGCATTGCAGCCCTTCCTGGTGATGTTAATTTTCAAAGCAATATAGGCAATACAGCCACAAATGCCTCTGCCGGATCTTCAGGGGGCGTCGCTCAATCAGGGGGTGGTGGGATAGCCTCAACCTCGTCACAAAAGACAGGCGTAACGTCAGCAGTTTCTATTTGGAACTCAATTGAGAGTGCCGTTAAGTCTATGCTGTCGCCTTCAGGCAAGGCGGTAATGTCATCCGCAACAGGAACAATTACCGTCACCGACTTGCCAACGGTAGTGGGTGATATTGCGAAATATATTGAAGGTCAAAATGAATCGCTCTCCAAAGAAGTTGTAATTAATGTTCGAGTACTATCTGTGGATGTAAAAAATGTAGATAGCTATGGTATCAACTGGAATGCAGTGGCCAATTCTGCGTCAAGGCTTTCTGGAGTATTGGCAACGAGCTTTGCGCCCATCTCATCAGGCGGCAGCCTTACAACTACCATTCCAGCATCAGCAAATGGTGCTGCAGCCGGAAGCTCTGCCATCATTACGGCGCTATCGGAGCAAGGGGATGTATCCGAGCTTACATCAACATCTGTGACAACGCTAAACAATCAGCCGGCACCAACTCAGGTTGGTTCGCAAATTGCCTATCTGCAGTCGTCAACCACAACCCTCACAGCAAATGTGGGGACAACGACCACCCTTGTACCGGGCACCATAAATGTCGGCTATGCATTAAATGTAGTGCCGCACATCATGGATAACGACGATCTGCTCTTGCAGTACTCCATGGATATTTCAACCCTGGTTAATATGGTCCAGGTCACGTCGGGCACGTCAACAATTCAAACGCCAACAATTGATTCAAAAAATTTGTTTAATCGAGTTAAGCTAAAGTCCGGCGAAACCTTGGCATTATCTGGGTTCGAAAAAATTACCTCATCGGCAGACTCGAGCGGAATAGGCTCAGCCGATAATTTACTGGCTGGCGGCAATGTGAACGGAACAAAATCTAAATCAGTTCTAGTTGTCTTAATCCAGCCCATTGTTGTTGGGAAGTAAATACCATGCAAGTATTTAAACTGCTTGGGAAATCCATGGTGGCCGGCTTGAATTGGGAGCCGCTACCAATAGAAATAGAGGCTGGCACAAAAAAATATATTCAAAAGTTGGCGGAAGAGCAAGATTTTAATCTCTATACGCTAATCAAGGGGGTTGAAACGCAAACTGGGTTTGCTTCGTCACATGAAAAATTATCCGGCAAGTATTCAATAGCGTCAATATTGTTTCAAGTGTTTAGTGGCTCAGAACACTCAAGGGATATAGCTGCAATATTAGAAATTCACCCCGATTCGTATCTTTACTACGGACAAAAGGATGGGTTAATACTGTATGACGGAGATCTGGCCGGCAGTAGGCAAGATGCCCTAGATAGACTCAATTCACATATTGCTTTATACGGCCCATTTGAAGTCCTATATGCACCGGAATCGCTAGAGATTGAAAATTCAACCCATGCCACTTTTGAAACTATTCTTGGAGATTCGTTTTTCTCTCTACGACGATTGGTTGGATTATCGCAGGCAAGGGTTCGCCCCTGTTTTCTAGATAAAAAAAGAAGGAATACTTATATAGTGATTGGGATTTTGGCCGTAATTTTATTGGCCGCCAGCTCCAGAGGTTTCGTAATCTACCAAGCAAATGAGGCAGCCGCTAGGCTACAGTTAGAGCAAGAGCGCATTTCAAAAGCCATGGAAGAAAACGCACCTAAGCCAATTTATCAAACATTACCAACATCTTATGAAATGGTTAGCGCATGTTTAAGTCTGATAAATGAACATGATCTTATTTTTCCAAATTGGAACTTGGTAGCAATTGAATGCAGTCAAAGCGGTATGGTTGCCAGCCTTACAAAAAGCGATGAGGGGCGCTACGAAGATTTAATTTCCAAGTATCCAGATTCGATTGTAAACCTTGCGGCCAACACAGCCACAATCAAAATTAGCCAAATCGTTACCGCGAATTATGTGGGAAAAATTACCCTACCAAGCATGAGTGATGTTTATTTAAATACCGACAAAGCAATATCGTATGGCATTGAAATGAAATACAAACCAGCAGCCTCATCTGTGAATCTTCCTGGGCAGGATTTAATCCCAAAAAAAGTAGCCGAACTAGATTGGATTATTGATAAAACACCATTCACGCCAGACAGGGTAATTGACCTCATGGATAACAGTGGATTGCGAATTTCAAAAATCACCAAAATATTTGGTGCAAATGGTTCCTCATGGAGCCTTGAAGGAACTCAGTATGCCCAGCAATAATATGAATTATAAATACGTAACGTCATTAATGTGCTCAATAATTTTTGCTGGGTCTTGCTCCGCACAAGGCGTGCCTGCCGGTGCTGAGGCACCCATTAACAAATCTAATTCCACCCCAATTAATAAAAGCCAGCAAATAATCCTGCCTCAGACTCAAATTGGCCAAACCAAACCAGATGATGAGGCTAGCGCTCTTAAGCTTGCTTTAAAAAAAATTAGCGATTCACGCGCGCTACTCTCGGAGCAGATTGCTGAGCTAGAACTGCGCAAGAAGATTGCAAGTCTAACCAGCGAAATTAATTCCCTACAGTCCGGGAAGGGGGGTATTCCAACCGGGAGTCCAGGGCAAGGGGTTACGCAACAATCACCAGTACCAGGTTATGTCTTACAGCAAAACCCTCCAGACAATGGCTCAAATTCAGATAGATCCATAAGGTCGCAAAGCCTATTATTTCCTACCATCATTGACATTTACGGGTTTGATGGTGATAACAAGGCAACCGCTATTTTGCCAACAGGTGAAAAGATTACCCTGTCCGCTGGGTCTAAATACAAGTCATGGGAAGTAGTTGACATCAATTCATCAGGCGTGGTCATAAAGTCTGGAAATAAAACTCAATTACTAAGAATTAGATAGAGAAAACTTTTATGAGTATTAGAACCGGTCCAGACGGGGATGTATCTATTGGGAATGATCTTAGGGACGTTCTCTGCTTAACGGCTGATGGGCGCCTGTACATCTCCAAAACACATATTACTGCGCCAAATGTCAGGGCATTTATGGGTAGATTGGATAGGCTGGGCGAGCAATACAAAGTTGTTCAATGCGAACTTGGAAAAATATCGCAAATATATGAGTCCTACTCGGCTGATGGCGGTGACGTGCTATCAATATTCCAAGGGAAAGCGGTTGATTTATTTGCTAGGGCAGTTAGCGAAAATGCCTCGGATATTCACTTATCTGTTAGTAAAACCGAGGCTACGAAAATTAAATTTCGCATTAACGGAATGCTTCAGCTAATTGAGGAGCACCCTTATGATTTCGGTCAAAAACTTTGCTCAACAATCTATCAATCATTGACGGATGTCTCCGCGCCAACTTTTGAGACAAATGCACCACAAGATGCCCGAATTGCTGATAAAAAAAATTTGCCAAACCAGATTAATGGTATTCGTATCGCAACCGGTCCACAGGTGGATGGGTTCCTAATGGTTTTACGGCTTTTATATAACCCAACGAACATGGATTTAAACTTACTTTCACTGGGATACTCTGAGGCTCAAAAGAAAGATATTGAAGATATTGAAAAGAACCCTACTGGCATCGCAGTTATAGCCGGCTCTACGGGGTCTGGTAAATCCACCACTTTGCAACGCATCCTCACCAGGATCATTGAATCATCAAAGGGGTCAATTAATGTTATTACTGTTGAGGATCCGCCTGAATACCTAATTAAGGGCGCGATTCAGTCGCCTGTTGCTAACGCCAAAACCGAAGAGGATCGTTCAGCAGCATTTCAACTCGCAATCAAGGCGGCAATGCGACTGGACCCAGACTCGATGATGGTTGGAGAGGTAAGGGATCATCCATCTGCCAGCCTAGCGATTAAGGCCGCTTTATCTGGGCACCCGCTTTGGACAACAGTACATGCGAATAATGGGTTTGGGATTATTACTAGGCTACTTGACATTGGTGTAAGCATTAATCTGCTTTGCGATCCAAATGTAATTTCAGGCCTTATTTGTCAAACATTGGCTCGTGTACTCTGCGAAAAGTGCAAAGTTAAGCTGTCTGACAATAAGGGCGAAGTATCCGCTGAGGATTTCGCTCGATATACAGAAAAACTAGAGATTGAAAACGTCTATCTAAGGGGCTGCGGCTGCGAACATTGCAAAAATACAGGAGTAACCGGAAGAACTGTGGTGGCTGAGGTTATTAAGACAAACTATAAAATTTTGGAATTAATTAAAGCAGGGAATCATGAAGAGGCGATGAAATATTGGGTGAGTACCGGAGGCATCACAATGAAGGGCCACGCAATTAGCAAGGTAAACGCTGGAATATGTGATCCTAGTGATACGGAATCTTTGGTGGGGCAATTTTGAACGCCAGGGCCCTGGACGGCATGAAGCTCAGTTTAAATAAGATTTTATTTAAATCAGATGCCACTGGAAGAAAGCGTTTGTGGACAAAATTGGCAACGTTGATCAAAAACGGCGTTCCAATTAAAAGTGCGCTTACAACTCTACATTCAAGGCGAATACAAATTGGTAAAGGAGGGGCACCGGACGCCATCGCACTTTCTCATTGGCTTCAGCGTATCAATAATGGCAGCTCAATTGCTGGATGCACAAAAGGCTGGGTGACAGACGAAGAGCAGATGCTTCTAAGTGCAGGTGAAAAATCTGGCGATATCTTAAAGTCACTAGAAGCTATGTGCAGGATTATGACTGCAAAAGCATCAATTAAAGGTGCCGTGATTGGTGGTGTAGCGTACCCCATTTTTATTGTATTGATGTTATTCGGTTTCATGTATCTTTTTGGGTATAAGTTGATCCCATCATTTTTGAATTTAGCCCCAGTAGAAAAATTTTCAGGATTTGGCTACCTTATAGCCAGGGCAAGCATTGTTACTCAATATGCACTGCTGCCATTTATGGCCTTTTGCATAGCTGCTATAGCTGTTTTTATGCTTTCGCTCCCAAGATGGAATGGGGAATTTCGCATTAAATTGGATGGCTTTAAACCCTATTCGATCTATCGCATCATTCAAGGTAGCAGCTGGCTTATTAGCTTTTCAGCCCTCGTTAAATCAGGAGTTCGGATTGAAGATGGTTTAGAGCAGATGGCAAAATTAGCGAACCCTTGGCTAAAAATACGATTGCTTGCCTGTTTAAAGGGGCTTAAATCAGGACTAACAGTTGGGGATGCCTTGCTAAGGGCTGGGCACAATTTTCCAGACAGGGAAATAGTAGATGATCTCATCATCTACTCATCATTAAATGGGTTTGAAGATTCATTGGAATCTCTTGGAAATGAGTGGATTGAATCTTCGGAAAAAATAATATCAAGCCAGATGAAAGTTATTTTTAATATTTTATTGGTTATAGCCATAATTATGATTGCCATGATGGTCGCTGGCATGATTGATATGCAGACCCAAATGAAGGACTTGCTGCAACAAAGGCATTGACCTCTGAGTAGATTAAAGTTAGCCGATGGGGACTAAGCCCCAAGTTTGCGCAACTAAATGCTCGATAAGCGCAAATATATTTGAGATTTCATTTTGCCGTATCAAGCCTCATTAATAACAATCTAACTTAGCAATCTTGCTAAATTTTGGAGAATTTTGATGAATATTTTGGGTAAGCTATTTAAACGGCAAAAAGGTGTGACCCTAACGGAAGCGTTGGGTGTATTGGTTATTCTGGCACTATTGCTTGGCGGCGCATATGCGCTCTTAACAAGCGCTACGACCTCGCAACAATCTAGTCAGTTGGGTGCAGACGTTGCATCTCTTCGTGCAGCCACAAAACAACTTTGGGGTGGGCAAGGAAGCTATGGATCCACATCATTAAATGCAACATTAATTAGCGCTGGTCGTGTACCAAGCGATTTACCGGTTAGCGGTGCGGTAATCTCCAATCAGTTTGGAGGTACTGTTACGGTTACCGGCGCAACAAGTGCATTTACTGTTGCGGTAACCGCAATTCCAACATCAAACTGTGTGGCGTTAATCTCTAATGCTACCGTTAGCTGGACATCAATTCAGGTTGGCGCGGCAGCAGCCATTACAACCTTCCCGGTATCGCCAGCTACAGCAGCCAGCGCAACTAACTGCGGTGCGTCAAACTCGAACACCATCACGTTCACATCTAACTAATGATGAATTAACCAGCATTGGATATTTCAATGCTGGTTTTCTAACTCATGTTTCCACTATGCATGGCCTCATTTGGCGCGCTAATACTTTCCTTTTACCTCGCATTTACGCTACCTCAAGAGGCAAGTATTAACACTGCTACATCAACGGATATTTCGGCAACAAATTTTATTGCCTATAGAGAATCTCTACTGCGATATAAAAATGCTAACCCAGGAGCCTCTGGCTCAATCCCGGATTCGTCTCTAACATTTGATCCGGGCTATATCAGAAATTACTTATGGTTCAACACCATCTCAGGAGGGGTCCTGTATGTATATGGCAATACCAGTAATGATGTGTTAAATAATTTGTATCAAAAAACACTAAATTCAAATCTGGTTGGCACTAATTCTTCTGGCGTATTAATAAACGAGACTGGTGCTTCCACAGGAGTTTCATTGCCCGCGATAATCCCGTCTGGCGCCATTGTTTTTGTTGGGAGCTAGGCGATGCCTAAGACGCTAAAAACGGCTCAACACTTTCGCAATAGAAATAGAGGTATCACTTTAGTTGAGGTTATTGGCGGATTATTTATTCTAAGCATGGTTATGATCATGCTTAACCAAATCACCACATCGATTCTGGATAACACCAAGGCAAATCTCACGGCAACCTACGAAACGACGGTTGCAAATGCTGCGCAAGCTTATATTAAAACCAATTACAGCGCCGTCGCCTCGGTGGCAACCTCAACCACGCCGGCCTTAATTACTATCCAAAGTTTAATTAATACTGGGTTTTTACAGTCAGGTTTTTCATCTAAAAATCCCTACTCTCAGAGTACTTGCATTCTTGTTTTGCAGCCATCAAGCAATCAACTGCAAGGGATTGTGGTCTCAGAGTCAGGCACGGTAATTGATGATGTGATGTTGGGCAGCATTAGCTCAACAATGGGGGCGGCTGGTGGAGGCATATACAGCTCAGCAACTGCAACAATAAAAGGTGCCGCCGGAAGCTGGTCAACACCAACTTCTGGCTTTAGCGTTCCCAATAGCGCCGGCACAAATTGTAATGGTATGGCCGGCAATGTTTCGCTAGCGGCCGGCCACCCCGTCTACGCGTTATGGTTTGCAAATGGGGATATTGCAAGCTCTTTTTTGTACAGAAATTCGGTTAGCGGAAATCCTAGCCTCAACACAATGAACACTCCATTGATCATGGCCTCAGTTCAAACTGCTGCATCAGCATGCACAACCACCGGATCAATAGCAGTTAACGCGCAGGGCTTGGTACTGAGCTGCCAAAGCGGCACATGGCAACTGCAAAGTAGCTCATATTGGCTTTCACCAGTAACTACCTACGCAAATTTACCGTCAACCGATCAAGCTGGGTCAGTACGCCTTACTGCAGACACCAATAGAGTTTTCGTGTGGAGTGGGGCATCTTGGCTTGCGCTTGGTGTTGACCAAAGTGGTAATTTTACGGACCCAGGCAAACTATCAACAGGCCAGGTTGCGCTAACGGCAACTACAGCCACGAATGGAGCAAGCTGCGCGACTTACGGCACTGGTGTTGTGTCAAGAGATGCTTCGGGGAATATTTATGTGTGTAAGTAATCAATTGGATTCGCTCACTTTTCTCTAATTACTTATTTCCCTGCCGCCTAAACATAACTCTTTAATGAATTGATTCAGTTTCATTAAAGGGTTATGCCATGATGTCTATTGCTCGGGGTTTTCACAGCCTCATTTATGCCGTTGTTCTCTTCCTAGGTCTCAATATTTCGGGGGGTGACCTTGGCTCGGCATATGCTCAAACATGGCAAAACGTTCCTGCGCAGTCCGGCAGTGCTGGTACTTGGCAGGCGTTAAGCTGTAATACTACCTCCAATCTCACTTGGCAGCCACTAGGTTGCAACCCGGTTACTTATAGCTGTCCGACAGGTTATACGCTATCAGGACAAACTTGCTCAATCACCGTATTTAGCGCGGCAATCTCTGTTTATGGATGTTCTAGCGGGGTTTTAAGTGGGACGAGCTGTATTGCGAGCAGCACTGTCGCGGCGACTTTGGGCTATAGCTGCGGGTCTGGATACACCCTGTCCGGTAGCTCATGCACCAAATCCACAACAACGGCAGCCACTGCTAATTATTATTGCCCAAGCGGCGGTAGTTTAGGGGGCACCACTTGTACTGTTAGCGGAAGTTATGGAGCGTCAATCGCTTCGTACTATTGCCCAAGCGGCGGTAGTTTGGGGGGCGCCTGGTGCAACACTAGCTGGAGTTATGGAGCTAGTGGTGCAGCGTCCGGCTGCAGTGCTGGACTATTTACGGGCGGAAGATGTCGCTTTGGCCCATCACCCCAATCCGCATACAACTCGCAATTTTGCCCAAATCAAACTGTCACCGGTGGACCGGGCGGACTATATCCAACTTACTACTATTATTGCCCTACTTATATTACCTATAGCTATTCCTGCCCGTCGGGCGGTTCTTTAAGTGGCGCTACTTGTTATGTTTCATCTGGCTATGGTGCGTCAATCGCTTCGTACTATTGCCCAAGCGGGGGCAGCTTGTCTGGATCGACTTGCTTTACCTCCTCATCCTATGGCGCTTCCGTTGGCTCGTATTCATGTGGCTCTGGCACTTTATCTGGCTCATCATGTATCACCACAACAACAGTGCCAGCAACCCCAATTTATTCATGCTTAAGCGGAGTTTTGTCGGGATCTACCTGTGCAGTCTCGACTACAACTGTCGCCGGCATTACAGGCTACTATTGCAACACTGGAGCGCTATCGGGGTCACAATGCTCCACAACGGTTACGATACCGGCTACGGCGAATTGAATTTTCGCCGAAATGAATCCATCCGACTCATTCAGATAGAATTAGCAATTAATTAATCCACCAAGACTCGGGAGTCACTCTAATGACCAGTTTTTTGAAAAAAAATGTCGCGCTTATATTGCTTGCTCTAGCTATGATTGCGACCCGTGGAAACCATATCGTAACTGCAATTAGTCTGTCTGATGCGTCTTGGGCAATCTTCTTCCTCCTGGGTTTTTATTCTGCGCGCAAGTCTTTGTTTTTGGCTTTTATTGCTTTGGCGGCATTTATTGATTATGTTGTCGTAACCAAACTAGGGGTGAGCGACTATTGCATTACGCCAGCTTATGCCTTCTTGATTCCCGCTTATTTCTCCATGTGGTTTGCAGGGCGCATATTTACAAAGCAATACCAGACAAACGCAATGGCATTTGTAACCCTTGCTAAATTTATAATCATCGGCGCTGCAACATGCGAAATCATCTCCAGTGGCAGCTTTTACTTCCTCAGCGGTCGCTTTTCCGAAAATACCTTATCTGGGTTTGGCGAACGTCTAATTGAGTACTTTCCATATGACCTCATGAGTACATCGATGTACCTAGGTATTGCTATATTAGTTCATATTGCGGGAATTATCATGAAGCATAACGTTGCCGTTAAAAGCGCCTGTTAGCGGCGAATTCGAGTTTTGAATTGAGCAAATTCCAGCTTTTAGCCAAATCGAGTGCGAACGTCTGGGTTTCGATCGGAATGATCTACCCGGAGCTAGATACAGAGGATTATCGGTACGAAACAAAACTAGAGGCTTCAAGGGTAAAAGGGCGGATCAAGCAGTATCTCAAACACTACAAACCAAGAGACAAAGTTCCAATCAAAATCATTGAACTGATTTGATTTTTGAGGGCACACTAATTTGGTTTGCTAGAATACCTACGTTGATAGTGCTCGCGTCTAATTTTCAATAGGCGCAGTTAAACGGGAAATTGGAGTCTGTAAAGGCTACCATGCTGTCCCCGCAACGGTAAGCAAACGCATAGAAGGTTATGTCGGCTCAATCGAAATACCACTGGCTTAGGCTGGGAAGGTCATTGAGTTCAGTTCGCTAGTCCGGATACCGGCTCTCAATATGTCAATTGGATGCGGGATCGCCTTCGATTGGTTAAGTCCAGTGCCTACGTGGGAGCTAGGTCCGTGACTATTGCTGTTTGACGGAACCACCATGAATCAAATTCATAAAAAATCTTTGGCGAAATCCTTCGCCTTGCTATTGCCAATTCTTTTTTCGGCTCATACCTACTGCCAAGCATCAGATGTTAATCCACTGGTTGTTACTGCCACAGGCTATAAGCAGCCCCTTTCAGATGTTCTGCCTTCTGTAACAGTCGTTACTAGGGAGCAAATTGAAAAATCGCAAGCACCCTCAATTGCGGATCTGCTGCAAGGTGAGCCAGGGCTTGAGTTTCATAGAACTGGAGGACCCGGTCAAGTGACCACCTTCAACCTTAGGGGTAACAACGGTACCAATTTAGTAATTTATGTTGATGGAGTGAGGTCGCAAGTCGATGGATTTGGAAATTTAACCGTCCTCAATATTCCGCCAAATACAGTTGAGCGCATAGAAATTCTTAGAGGTAATGCAGGGGCGCTTTATGGCGATGCAGCAATTGGCGGGGTAATTAATATTTTCACACGTCAAGGGGGCAATACCGACCCGAAAGCGTATGCATCAGTAAGCGTTGGTTCATACAACACCCAGGAGGCAATGGTTGGATATGGTGGCGCCATAAACGAAACAAAATTTAATTTAACTTTCGATGAAATGACTAGCAAAGGAATCCCAACCCTAAATGCCGCTCAATATCCAAACGTCAATCCAAATACGGGCGCAATATCCTCGCAAACTATTAATGCATCTCTGAGCCAAAAAATTACAAAGGATTTTGAGTTGGGTGGTGGCGCAAGATATTTCACGTCCAACGCTAACTATGCGGACCCAAATGCCGGGCCAACAAGCGCTGGAGGCGATGGTGCTACATCTAGTAACACCTGGAATTTAAAAAACATCAGCACGGATATTGGTGGTTTTGCAAAATACAACGTGAACGAAAATTGGACGACAAGATTCGATATTGCTCAATCGCAACTTCAAAATCAATATTATTCAAATGTAAACGCTGTGGAATTTGTAGCAAATAATGGGTATAACCCAAATTACAGCACCCAAAATATTCAAACCTCTACAAAGTGGTTAAACAGTTATGAGCTTGATAAAGATAAAATAATCATTGCTGGGGTGGACTACACACAAGCAGGTTATGACGACGGACAGGGGAATAGCTCCCTATCCCAAAATGATCAAGGCTATTTTTTAGGCTATACCCAGCAGTACGATGCGCTCGATATCCAGATCAACGGACGTCATGATTATTCAACCGTTAAAGAGCAAAATACTGGATTCACCAATCAAACTTATAAGGTCAATACGGGTTTGTTTGGGCTGGGCTATCACATCACCGAAGAATTCAAATTGACAGGAACCATCTCTACTGCATTTCAAGCGCCAACAGCCGGCCAAATTTTTGGCTACTCATATGGCGGCGGCAGCACTTTTAACGCAGGATTGGTCCCGCAAACGTCCTATACAAACGAGCTTGGCGCCGTGTACCAAAAGTCAGAATTTCTTTCAAGACTTGTTTATTTCAATTCAAGAACCATGAATGCAATTCAAGGTCAACAGGTTCCCAATGGCTTTGAGTTTTTTAATATTTCTCAATTAAGAAATAACGGCTATGAGTTTAGTCAGCGGGCAAATGTTTACGGGGTTAAGGTAAATGCCGCATATACAAATCAAAACCCAGTCGATTTATCTACTGGACAAACGCCACCATTGATTGCAAGGCAATTTGGGTCGGTGGACCTGAACAAAGCAATCAATGAGAAATTTGATATCGGTACAAAAGTTTACTTCTCTGGCGCAAGGCAGTCTACTTTTTATGCCCCGATGAATGGCCCAAGCACAGCCGTGACATTAAGCAATTATCAGGTGTGGAGTTTTTATGCTGGTATGAAAATCACTGATGAGCTAAGTGTGCGAGTGCGATTAAATAATGCTTTCAATGAACAATACCAATTGGTCTCTGGCTACAACACAATGGGGCGCAATGTGATGTTTACCATAGCTTATCAGCAAAAATAACCCAAATTTACCATGGCTATCACCGTCGGTGTAATAGGGTGCCGAGGGCCAAAGAGTGCGTCACTATTGCAGTAATAACTGCTGCTGGCGGCTGCAGTATTAATGTTCATAATTCGCAGCATGAATGCGAGCCAACAGGAAAAAAGGGGTTCATGACAACACTCATTATTGAGGCTGAACAAGCACATAAAAGAGTTTTAATAGAGGAATGGGGAAATTGGTGATTGGAGGGGAATAAGAAAAACAGCGTAGCAGATTTAGTCGTTAGGGTGAAAAATTCCTTTAAAAAACTTGATCACAAAGTCATCCTCAATCATTTCAAAGCTATCGATTTTGCAATCGATATGATCAATGGTTGCATTGCCTTTATTAAAAACAAGGTAGCCAGTGTTTTGACCTGGCCACATCACAATGCTGCCATCTTTTCTCTTGAGTGGAGCGGTAATCGTGTCCGGCTCAGAGGGCCCATTTTGCAAAATAAATCTCTCGGCTTGATCGTAATTAACAATACATGTCGCAGTAACGTTAGCAGGTCGCTCCGGGTCCTTATTATCAATATCAAAAATGACCGATACCTTACCAGCCGTTGACATAACGTAATTGCCACCAGAGTAAATGTTAATAAATTCACTTGTAGGCATCGTTTTGGCAAGAGTTAGGGCTTTTCCGGAGATTAAGGATGACTCATCACTTGCCATTGCAGCGAAGGATAGTGCGATGAGGAATGCGGCAATTGTCGGCAGGTAAGTTTTATTCATTAATAGGACCTTTCGTTTGTAATAACAATACTAAAGGCCAGATTTATGAATGCAAGTTTACACCTAAGGCACCATGCCTTAAAAGTTAAAAATTTACAGCGATTACATTTTCATCTAGGGATTTTTATTGCCCAAAATAGATGAATCAACAACCAAACACAAATTTTATGAAAAAAATTCTTCTTGCCGCTGCAATTACTGCCTTGATGAGTCACTCAGCCATAGCGCTGACCAATCAAGATAACCTACTAAAAAAACTACAAGTGAAGTTTCCCGCAAATCATATTGATAAAGTTCTTGAAACCCCCATCCCCGGCATCTATGAAATTGATTCAGGACGTGAAGTTGCCTATACAACAAAAGATGGCAGGTTCATTTTCTTAGGATTGATTGATGCCAAAGAGGGGAAAGACCTTACTGCCATTAGGAGGGCTGAGCTAAGCAAGGTTGACTTTGGAGAATTGCCATTGGCAAATGCGATTAGAGATATTCGTGGTAACGGCAAAAGAACCCTTGCAATTTTTTCGGATCCAGACTGTCCTTATTGTCAAAAATTAGAATCTGAAATGATTGGATTAACGGATATCACCATCTACACGTTTCAGATGCCAATTGCTCAATTGCATCCCGGCGCCAAGCGTAAGGCTATCAGCATTTGGTGCGCTGACGATCAAGTGAATGCGTGGGGCGATGCCGTTGGTAAAGGCGCTAATGTTGTGGATAGGGAATGCCAAAACCCAATTGATGAAAATCTTGCTCTGGCAGCAAAACTCTCAATTAATGGAACGCCAACACTCATTGCGCCTGATGGCAGAGTTTCATCTGGCGTAATGACGGCAAAACAGATCGAAGATTGGCTTGCAAAGTGATCCCGTCCAACCCTCGAGGGCCTACTTTTCAAAAGTGGGTTTTGTTATAAATCAATAGCTTGAAGCAATAACCCTCGACCACTAGCAGTTACATGGTCGGGGATAAATTGGGAATGTTACGCCTAGGTAATACACGGGCAATAGCCTTGCTACATTTAATTCGCCCTAGCCGGTACTGTAACCGTTGTGGAGCATTGCGGCCCCGATAGTAATCTAGTGTTGCAATAGTAGCTTGTAATGCAAGCGGCAGTTGTAGTTGAGGCTGCACAGGCGGATCAACAAAGGATCTATGGTAGAGGCAGAAAGCCACCAACAAAATACCCAAATAAACACGTCAAAGAGCCCGCAATGCATATGGACGGCCCGAATGGAAGCGGAGTGTCTTTTGTTGCTCTAGAAGTTAAGATTGCCACCGCACTCCAAACTAAAGCAAATCCCGAGGCCACCGGGATTATTTGGAATAAGAGCGTGTGCACTCCAAACCACGCCCCAAGTGCAGCCATCAATTTAGCATCACCACCGCCAAGCCCAGTTTTATTAAGAAAGGCTTCGTAGTAAAAGTTAATTCCAAAAAACAAAACGTATCCCAAAGCGGCCCCCCATATAGACTCCTGTAGGCCGACAAATCCAGCCAATGGAAAAATTGAGTTCATGAGCAACCCAATCCATAAAAATGGAAGGGTTATTGCGTCCGGCAAAAGTAGATGATCAATATCAATCATGGTTAATGACACCATGATCCCAATGAAGATTATCGTTAAAAGCAGGTTTAATGAAAATCCGAATTGGTGAGCTGCAGCCACATACAAAATGCCGGTTGCCAACTCAACGAGGGGGTAGCGAATACTGATTGGCGCGTGACAATGACTACATTTTCCCTTTAGGAATAGATAGCTAATAACAGGGATATTTTCGTACCATGAAATTTGGTTCCCGCATTTTGGGCAGCTTGAGCGAGGTACCGCCAGATTATATTGGGGTGATTTAGCCCGGGCATCCAGGTTCGAGGATATCTCATTTGCCCATTGCGCTTCTAACATAATGGGGAGCCTATAAATCACTACATTTAAGAAGCTACCAGCCAGCAGTCCAAATAAAAAAAGGCTTAATTGTAAAAATGGGGGGGAGTTTTGCAGCTGCAAGAAGAAAGAAGTCATGCCTAAAGATTAATTTTTTAAGTCAAACTAAATTCTTTAATAAATAGAAGAATTTTTGGATTATTCGTTTTTGAATTTATGGGTCGTCTAAGCAAAATTAGGCAATGCCAATTTTTAAACAAAAACAGCCAAGCCCCGCGTCTGGCGTTCCAGATTACACACCAGGCCCAGTAGATGAGGCGGTAAAAAAAGAATACTTTGAGCGTGGCAGCAAAGCTGTAATTGAAAAAAATCGTTGGTTCGTTATTGCAATTCTTTTGGGGGCAGGCTTGGTTGGCTCGGTTTTTGCAATGCTGGCGATGCTGCCACTAAAAACGGTGGATACCGTGATAGTTCGGCAGGCGGACACTGGCAGGTTAGTTGCCGATACGTCAGTTGGCGGGACATGGGAGCCGGACCAAGATGCTACAGCTTACTTTTTAAATCAATGGCTTGGGGATGTTTATAGCATCAATGCTTCAACCATTCGTAAGACTCAGGCTAGCGCAGCAGAAATGGTTACGGGATTAGCGGTTGCCCAATTAAGTGATTTGTATCACAAAGAAAATCCCATCCTAGCGCTTTCTCAAAATCCTCTTATTTTCCGAGACCGAGAATTCATTTCTATTAATTTCATAAAATCCGACACGGCACTTATTCGATATCGGCTAACAACCCGTCTTGATGCGACACATCCAGCAGATGTTAGGAGTTACGCAATGACTATTACCTTTGTAAAAATTAAACCGAGTACACGCGAAGATGTAATGCGCAATCCAGGCGGGATATTTATTACCAATTTCAGCAACTCAGAAGAATCCATTAAGTAATGTTTAAATTAAAAACAATTTATATCGCTGTTGTTCTTGGGTTAATTTCAGTCCCAGCTATCAGTATGGCTAAGGGTAAGGCGCCGTCGCCACAAGATGAAATCCCCACTTCCGCTACATGGGTGGACACCATGGCAAAACCAGTTGCACTGCCTGCCGACAATCGAATTGTTCGGTTCTCGTATAGCCCCGATGTTATTTACACTATTTTAGCAACGGTAGGCTACACAACACATATTGAGCTACAAGAAGACGAGGGGCTAACTGAAGATCCAAGTCTTGGCGATACCATGCAATGGCGGGTCTCTGGAGGTCCGCGCAATATGTATATCAAGCCTTTGCGTCCAGATATTGTGACCTCTTTGACGCTAGTGACGAATAAGAGATCATATCAATTTGATTTGCGTTCTGGCCCGATTGATGGCAAACGTTATCAGAAGGTAGCCTTTGATTACCCTGACGAGCAGCAAAAAATTAAGTTACGAGATAAGGCAATTGCTCAGGCGACACAAGCAGAAGTCAATCGAATCCAGTCTCAGGTTGTTAGTGCTGAGATCAACCCTTCTAAATTAAATTTTTCCTACGATATCAAAGGAGATGCTGAATTTAAGCCGGTATCGGTATTTGATGACGGAAAATTTACATATTTTAAATTTAATAAAATTCAAAGCATGCCGGCCTTATTTTTGGTTGAGAACGACGATCTGGTGCTGGTGAATTATGTTGTTAAAGGGGACACCTTTGTTATTGAACGTATTGCGCCAAAATTCTCCCTGAAGTTAGGCGCGAAGGAGGTTCTAGTTAATAAACATGCCTCATGGTGGAAGTAAGAGATGTCCAAAGAAAATCCCTTTGAAGTTAAAGAGGATGCCCATCAAAGCATTGATGAGCACGCCAAAGGAAAGCCAAAGAAAAACTGGAAGCTGATCATGACCGTTATTGGATTGATTGGACTGGTGATTGGCGTTTATTTTTTGCCCTCTGGTGTCAAAAAAGAAATTAAACAGGCCCCTCAAGAAGCTGTGAATCCTCAGCAAACTAGAGAGATGCTGACAAAACAGATTGCTGGCGATGCCGGTGAACGGGAAAGTGCAAAAGCATCCAAGAACATTAGTTCTGCTGATATGCCAATTATGCCGGGGGGCGTAATAGAAAATGGGTCACTCACGGTTAAAAAATTTGAACCCGGTAGCGCGGAAAGCAAGCAAAATCCCTATGCGGAAAAGCCTAGCGGCAATGCGCCAATTAACAATTACGTACCGCAAAATCAATCAAACAATAGACTTTCACCTAAAGAGGAGCAAGAAAAGCGCCGCGAAGATATATGGGCATCTGCAATTGATGCCAAAGGGGTAAAGCTTAAGAAAGCTGGTGAACCAGCAGCAGTAAACCCATATGATGCAATTACTTCGGCGTATGGCGCTGGCGTGGGGGGCAACTCAACAACACAGATGTTGGCAGCACAAGCACAAGGAAAAGCGGCTATTGCGACTCTTTCTGACCCAGTGAAACAAGCATCGCAGATTGCCGATTTAACGCGCTCACAAAACACTCCAGCGCAGGCGCCAACCAAGGGCGCTCAAGACACTGCATGGCTGAGCAATCAAGGCTCCAACGCCCAAGCATCCGCTCCGTTGGTTGAGCAGACCGCCCCAATGGGGGCGGTTATTCAGCAGGGCACGATTATTCGTGGCGTACTGCTTAGTGGGATGAATACCGATTTGCCAGGATCAATCACCGCAAGAGTGGTGAATGATGTGTATGACTCAATTTATCAAAATACACTTTTAATTCCAAAAGGGTCTAAGTTGATTGGCATTTATAACCACGACATTGTCGTTGGCCAGGAGCGGGTATTAGTCGCATTTTCAAGACTAATTCGTCCCGATGGGTCCTCTATTCAATTGGCTGGTGCCGCAGGGACGGACATGCAAGGGGTGTCTGGGTTCCCGGGTGAGGTAAACAACCATTTCTTCAAAATGTTTGGCTCCGCCGCAATTATTGGTGCCGCCTCAGCCCTATCCGGAGGGCAAAGTGTCACGGTGACGCAGGGCCTTTCCGGCACCCAAACAGGTGGCACGGTTATGGCACAAGCGTTATCCGATTCCGTCAATATTTTGATGCAACGAAATAAAAATATAGCGCCAACTATTACTAAAAACTCAGCCGAAGAATTTATGTTCATTACCACCAGAGATATGCGTCTATCACCAGCGCAATCGCTTTAATCAAATCACTTATATCTAATTTCATAATGTATAAAAAAATACTTTTTTTAATGGGCTCAGTTGCCGTAGGGCAGGTGGCATTCTCCCAAACTGCAATGGACTTTGCATACGAGACCCAAGGGCATGGGCCTCGGCCTGCGGTGATATTTAATGATGGAAGTAACACCTTCATTCAGCCAATGGCTGGCTCAAGATTAGCCATTAATGGTGCACGCCAAGAAGGGCCGTATTTAACAGTTCCCGGTATTCCAAAGAATATTTCCGGAACTACAAACGGTCATGCAATAAAAATAACCCATCTGACTGCCGGACCAGAAGCAAGCGCAATGGCCAAATTTGATGCCTATGATGCCGAAGCCAATAGTTCGGCAAAATTAGTTTTATTTAAATGGTCAAAATTAGCTGGATATGAGCTTAAGGCCGATTTTGAAGACTACCAAATCAAAAAGTCGATTTCTGAAAAAGAGTTTCCAGACGCCCTTTTGCGACTTTCTTTGGAAAACCCTCGCACCCAGGAGCTTAAATCTGAATTCATTGGAAAATCACTAGTAATTTCAGAGAAAAATTCTGCGAAACGTTCTGCGGGGGCTGCATTGGTGACCCCATCGGGGCCTCTACCTAGCGGCTTTGTCCCTGGGTTCGCATCTTCTGCCGCCCCATCTAACCTCCCTCAGACACCCATCCAAAATGAGTTGCCAGAATTTAAGATCAGCCCCGATCAAAACCTCTCGAATGCATTGCGCTCATACCTATCAAGCATTGGATGGAAATTGTCATGGGATGCCTTGGGAGAGGGCAAATCTAAAATCCGAGATTTCAAGTTAGCAGAAGATTTTGCTATCAAGCCCGAGACGGTGACATTGCTTGTCGAAACCTTGTTGCGTGGCAGGGGCGTGAAAGTCGATGTATGGACCGATGATAAGCGCGTTGTTGTTTCAAACCCAGAAAAAAATGAAAATTAATAAAGGTTAACCATGTTTAAAAAAACACTGATTTCCACTCTAGCTCTTTTAATGCTAACTCAATTAGGTGCGTGCGTTAATACAGCCTCGCATAAAGGGTTAATGAAAGAATCATTAGATGAGGTTAGTGCAGCATCCCGGGTAGACAACGAGGCTAGAGTAACTGAAAAACGAGGACATTATGTTCCCAGGGCAACAGAGTCAGAAGAGTCCGACGTTCGCAACACTATTACTCTAAAAGTGAATCAAGGTGCAATTTTCCAACTTGTTCAAAATATAGCAAAAAATGAAGGCTTCACGACGATCGCCGGTGATTCGGTTGATATCTATAGGCGAGTAAATGTCGATATTGCTGGCATGGACCCCATTCAAGCGATTCGCCAAATAGCCTATTTGGGTGGTTATGTAGCTGTCGTTAACAAACTGGATAAAACTGTCACCATCGCAGATCAGGCGTCATTTACATTTCGCGTTCCAACCGATGTATTGAAGAAAATGGATGCTAAATACACGGTTGGTGGAAACCCGACCGGAGGTAGTGGGGGAGGTAGTGGAGGTGGTGGTGGCGGAGGATCTTCAGGAGGCAGCACTAGCGGCGGCGGCTCACCCATTAAGGCTCAATTCACAATTGAAGGGCAAACCTCAAACTCAACTACAAATTTCCAAACATTTTTGCAGAAATTGGCAGGACAAAATGCCGTTGTTCAGGTCTATTCAGAACAGGGCTTAATTATGGTGCGGTCTAATGGCCAGGCTATGAAGCGAGTTAGCGATTTCTTACAAACCCACGTCTTTGACTCAATGCGACAAGTCGAGGTATCCACCTACATGGTCGAAGTAAATGTTACCGATGAATTTCAATATGGAATTCAATGGAACAAATTGCTAACTAGCGGCGGGAGTAAGTTTAGCTACAACACAACTAGCGCAGTTACCGGCGCCGCCAATGCTGCTAGTGCTGGCGCATATAGCCTTACCAATGCCTCCATTGCGTCAATTATTACTGCGCTACAAACAGCTACTCAGGTTAAGGTTGTGGCGAATCCCTCGCTTGTTATCTCCAATCACTCATCAGCAACAATTTTTGATGGCACTCAGATACCATATTTGCCATCAGTTCAAACCACCGTTACAGGGACATCGGGCATATCACAAACCTCAGGCACAGCGTCTTATGTATTGGATGGCGTCAGCCTTTCTACGACCGTAGATATCCTTGATAACACCAATGTAGCCGTCACGCTAGTTCCGGTCACCGCCCAAGTTCAGCAAATGGTCTCATTTTTAGGCGGCCAGGTAATGGCGCCTCAGCTGGCAACAAAACAAGGGTTTATCCAAGTTCCAGTTCAAAATGGCAAAACAGTCATTTTAGGTGGGAATAGGTATAAGCAAACCACCAGCAGCACAACTGGGTTGCCATTAATAACCCAAATTCCATATTTAGGAAAAATTCTAGGTGGAACTGACGATAACGGAAAAATCACTGAATTTGTCATTTTACTAAGAGCCACGGTGCTCCCAGGCAATCGGATTGACTTTATTTCATCAGAATCTCTGTAAGGATGAGCATGTTCGGCAAGAAAATAAAAAGGGAGAGGCGCGTGGAAGGCGAGATTAAATTGGATCGCCAGCCTGATGTTCAGCTCTATTTTGAAAGCGGCGATAAGGTAAGCTCTTGGCTATTGGATGTAGAGGCAGGATGCGTCAAAAAGGTTGATTTTGAAGATCTTAAAAAAGCGTCCATCTCCTTTTCAGATCAAGATCAATACATTCTTGCCAAGGATAAGCAGCTATTTAGAAACATCAATAGCTACATCTTGCAGGAGTATGGCAAGAAAATGTTTTATATTGATCAGATCAAGAAATTAGACAGTCTGTACGCTACGCCAGAGTCACGGCTTAATGAGATCAAGTCCAATAGCGTATTTCCAGGCGTAATGGCGTTACGGGTTCTTTTAGAAAATCATAAAAAATCAGGCTGGATGCCACCAATTGGCCGTCAGTTTGTGACTGGATTTCTGTTGCCCATTCAGAGCTCCACAGACAATATTTTAATTTTATATGCAGCAAATGAAGATCTCAATCTTGCGCACATGCAAATTATTCCAAACGTGGATAAGTGGCAGTTCAATATTGATAACTATGCACGCAGCAATAAGATGTTTGTTCAAGGCGAAAAATTACCTGAAGATCAAATTATTTTATTTGACGCAATGGAGTTTGTGGGTATTTTTGGGCAAATGTCACCTTACCCAATTGAGCGCCAGTATTTTGGGGTCAAAGAAAGTAGGATTTTTAGAACGGCTGCAACTATTGGCGTTGCATCGGCGGCCCTGGCTGGAGGATACGCTGCGTTTTCTTATAACGAGGTTAGCGTTGCCAATCAATCCATTGAAACCACTAAGATCGATATAGAGGACGCCAAAAAGAAGTTAATCAACATAGGTGCGAGCAATTTTAATAATATTGTAAAGGCCGGCTCTATTGATGTTGATCAAGTCTTAGATCGAGCTAGGTCTCTGGGTCTACAGTCTTCCACTCAAAAAATATCAACCACGAGGCAAGAGTCTACTCATCGAGTGGTGGTGCTGATGAAGAACGAGGCAGAAAAAGAGTTGACATTAAAGGCGATTAAAGAAAAAACCCCTCCTCCGGACTGCAAATATGCTGGAGCCTTCACAAATCCATCGATTCAATTTTTGGAATTAAAGTATGTATGCAAAACTAATAACGCTAATCTCTCTAGCCTTTATGGCGACCCTGGTTCTGCTCGGGATTAGGCAGTCTAGTGAGATTTCTGACCTAAGGTCCAATGGTGCGGCGCTTTCAATGACCCTAAGTAGCATTGAAAAGCAGATTGGCACGTTAAATTCAATCCCAGTATCCGAAACTCAATCAAAGCCAGACTCCATTGATGATGCCATATTGAGGGCTGCAAAACATTGGCCAGTCATTGCCAAGAATCATTTTGTAACTATGGCTATTAGCAACCCCCAGAGTAAAAGCTCCGCCGAGGCTGCCGAATTTACAAAAGGGGCAACAACTTCAACGCTGGGATTTAAGGTTTTAAAGGTTAACGGTAGTGGCACCTATGTCTCAATCTCATCTTTTATGGAGATGCTTGCACAAATCACCCAGAGCGGCGTAGCCATTACCAGCCTCACGTTAAACGGAAATGCCTTTACCGTTAGTTTTGAGATATACGGGGCCCCTTAAGACCTGTGAATAAATTGCAAAAAATTGTGAGAATTTGATTAATTTTCACTTCAAAAAATATATAAATTCATTAGTGGGCGTAGCGAAGTAATTCGATTGCCACACACCTTTCTACTAGCCCAGATGTGGCATGAAAGGAGAAAATGATTCGTCATTTTTATTTTTTGAAATGGTTTGCGTTGTTTTTAGTTGTGTTGATCTGCGGTATTGGACAAAATCGACCAACCGAGAACGGCAGCCAAAGTGAAGTTCGTTCGATTGATCAATGCTTTAAACACGCCTCAATCAAACACGGTGTAAGTGAGCGGTATTTGCGTGCAATCGGGTGGGCGGAAAGCAGATTTCAGCCTGATAGGGTTCACGTTAATGCCAATGGCAGCGTCGATATCGGATTGATGCAAATTAACTCTATTCATTTTCCATTACTGGAAAAGATTGGCGTTACTGTAGATCAATTATTTGATCCCTGCACCAGTATTGACGTTGGTGCGCGCATGTATGCAACCAAGGTAAACCGCCATGGAGATACGCTGCGCGCAATTGGAGCTTACAACTCTGAAAACACGGTCAAGCATCCTCATTACGTAAAGCGAATCAAAAATGCTTTAAAAGAGATGCCGGAGTTTGATGTATGAGTGCGTCTTTAGATCGTCCAATCATTGCTGGTGAGGGCAAGCTTCAAATTGAAATATGTTGCTTTCAAAAGGATATTGACCCTGGGCCTGTTATAGAACGAGCAATGGCCTATTACGGGCACTTACTAATGAATCGCGAATATGTTGACCGTTATTCAATGTCAGATTTTATTGGTGAGATTTCGATGCACATGGATCCATCCAATGCTGCTGACCGAGAATTAGTTAACAACCTTAGAAAGTGTTTCTAAAACAAAACGTAGCGGCAAACCCTTTTTAGGGCTTGCCAGTGTGTTTTGCACTTCTCTTATTTAACGCCCATTGTGGCATGGAGAAATTATGGAAAACAAGCAGTGGAACCCTGAATATCTTGCGTATTGCAGGGCAAAAGGTAATGCCGAACCAGAGGATCAATTGGGATTTGATGTAGCTACCTATGCAGGCGCCTCAATGACTGGTTTTATCTGCTGGACTAACGATCATTTAGTGAAATTTTCAAAAATCATTAAGACTGAGCGATTTTTAATGACGAATGAGGATCGAATTAGTTATCGCCAATGGTTGGATCGACTCTACCCAGCAAAGGAGATGGCGTGAACGTAACAATCACCCCCACAATTGCCGATTTCATTGAGAAAAAAGCCCTTTTTGTGATTAACCATTCTGGCGGTAAAGATATGAGAAAGCTCAAAGCTTTTATTGATCGGGAAAATAAATGGCGTTCCATTGTTTACAAGGGTGAGAACTTGCTAAGCCTAGATACACCCCTTCGCAGGCAGGAGGTGGCCAATGCCATTGATATGCAGTTATCGCCGGAAAATTTATCTTGCGATGGGGAGTTAACGCTACCCTATATTCGAGCACGTTACAACCGATTGGTCGCAGTTGCCAAGCAGTTAAAGGCAATTGATCCGAATGTTGTTATTCACGAAATGGCGTGAGGAGGCTATTAATGATCAGAATTATTAGCGCACGAGTTGTGCAGAAAAATTCCCGCGAAACGGACGCAATGGATTATGTAAAGCATGAAGTAACTGCGGTTTTGAATGGCAAAGAAGTTATTACCCATTTAATGGCAACAGATCCAGTGCAAGCAATTCAGTTGGCACATTCGCTGCCAGAGAATGCTTGGAGTTAATAAAGAAAAGAAAGTCCTTCTGGGCTTTCTAATGTGGTTATGGACCATATTAGAAAGCTGCCGACCTCCTTTACAACCGCCATTTTATTGGCACGAAAGGAGATTCATGGAATTAGAAATTTTAGGTGAGGACGAGGCTTTTTTTGCGCCTACATCATCAGATGCGATTGATCATTTACTTGCCCAATACCGCCAAGAAGAGGCAGGAATCATGCGAGTACAGGAGGTTTTTGCTGCATCAGAGGTTAAATCAGCCCTGTACTTTTATCTTGACGGCAACAAGAATAAGGAAATTCACTATAACGCAAATAACTTAATTGACACCATCTTTGACGTTAATTCTGCTAAAAACTCGCTAACCGCAGCTTACTGGAGCAAAGCGTTAGCATTAACTGACGTAGCTGATTTTATGCCCCAAAAAAGACGTGCGGAGTGGAATGAAGTGTTATCCGCTTGGCGAGGGCATAACTACAAGCGCGGGGAAAATCCAGACAAGGACATGCCTGAGTTTAATGAGGAATCGGTGCGATCCACTTTGCAGTCCTTGATGATCGCTCGCTCTAAATTCTTAGCTGAAAAGGTGGATGGCTGCTTTACGAAGTTATCGCGCCTGCATGTAACCAACCAGCCCGAGGGGTTTAGTAAGCGAATCATTATGTGGTACTCAAGCTACTCTGATTTAGGCATTTGGGGTCCGTACGCAAGCTATCAAGAGTGCGGTTATTTAAATGATCTGCGCTCCATCATTTCTCGCTTTATGGGTAATGAGGAAATTCCCCATGGGCAAACCTCTGATTTGATTGCCTCATTAATCAAGGCGGGTCGCTTTAATCAATGGGTTAGCCTTGATGGAAATGCACTTCGACTGAAGATCTTTAAAAAGGGAACTGCTCACCTAGAGCTGCACCCATTGATGGCGCAAAGGCTAAATTTGATTCTTGCTAGCCTGCATCCTCACGCCATCCCATCGGAATTTAGAGACAAGCCAGACCCAAAATTAGTGAAAGATTTTGGGCTTATGCAAAAACCGCTGGCGGTCAACGTCATTAGTGTGATCAACAAAATTCTTGAGACTAAAACCAAAGGTATGGATGAAGTAAGGTCATTTCCTTTACATGAATCGAGAAGTTTTGGTGAGTCTCATTTTGCTGTTGACGAAGCTTTATCAGTGCTAGCAAGATTGGGTGGCGTAATTGAGGGTGGCAGCATCACATTTGATTATGACATTTGCAGTTTAGTGCTAAACGAGATCAACTTCACGCGCTGCGTCCCGGAAACTAAGTCGCATCAGTTCTATCCAACGCCGAGTGATTTATCTAAAGCGGCAATGGACCTGCTTCAGGTCACTCCAAATAATTCAATTTTGGAGCCAAGCGCTGGTGTTGGTGGATTGTTGCAGCATCTCCCTGGGCGCATGGCAGCAAATGTGACTTGTGTTGAGGTGGCTAAATTGCATTGCTCCGTTTTAGAGCGAAAAGGGTATGGCCATGTGGTTTGCGATGATTTCCTGTCTTTTGCGAAAAAGACAAATTATCGCTGGGACCGCATCATCATGAATCCACCGTTCTCAGATGGTCGTGCGATGCTGCACTTAAACGCTGCCATTAGACTTTTGAAGGATGGCGGAAAGCTGGTAGCAATATTGCCAGCAGGAGCCAAAAATAAGTTCAGCGCCGAAGGTTGCGACGTGGTGTATTCCTCGCCCATTGATAGCGCCTTTGCCGATGCAAGTGTTTCTGTCGTTATTTGCTCTGTAGTTAAGAAAGCAATGGCTATGGCCGCCTAATTGTTAACTTAACTATTATTTTTTATTTTAGATTGCCCCTACGGGGGCTTTCTAATGTGTATACCGCGCATTAGAAAGCTTCTGAGCCCTTTTATTAACAGCCATGTTTTTGGCATGAAAGGCAAACAAATGAGGAATGTAATTTCGGTTGACGTTTTAGAGGTGGCTAAGTCAATAACCGGAATCTCAGAATTAACAATTCGCACAAAAGAAGCCCATAGAGGCGGTAATTTGTACTTTTGTGATGGTCCCAAAAAAATGGGGCTGGTGTTGGTGATTCATGTAGATGATTGCGGTGGTTATACAGCAATGGATGATGCAGGCTCACGTAAAACTGGGCATCTTGCTGATTTTGAAATTGCGGTTAATAGAACCCCATTAGCCGATTTGAATGTTCATTAACAAATGAACGGAAAGCCACTTTAGGGCTTTCCAATGCTTTTACCTTATATAGGCATTGGAAAGTCTTAACCCTCTTAATAACAGCCATTTATTTTGGCATTGAAAGGGAGTGTGTGTATGGTAAAGAACGATATCGTCATTAATTGCGATGACATTATGAGCACCAATGGCGACGATGTTCAGCCAGAGTTCGTAGAAATGCAGTTTAACGAAGGCTCGTTAAAAACTATTGCCAGAGCCATTTTGGTTTTACAAGAGAATAAGGATTTTAATTCGATCGTAGTAACCAATCTCAGCTGGAGCGTAAATGAAGATTACTCAGGCAAAGACAGAAATGGCAAGCTCATTATCTGGCTTAGCAATGGTAAGCCTAGGTTTACATTCCGATTTACCAATGATTGGACTGGCACAGAGTATTTTGTCGATTTATTAGATGAAATCGCCGAGCCATTAATCAACGCCGGCCCACTTGGTAAAAATTGGGTAGAGTATGAGGATCTTTTTGCATGGTATGGCGAGGAGAACGCGGATAAATTGTTTGATGCATTTAAGGCCACCAAACCAACTTCTGAGATAAGTCCTGATTTTGCGCGGCAAGTTATTGCCAAGCTACCAGAATGGGATATTCAGATCGAAAAAATCGATTGGGGCCTTGAATCTGAAGACTCTGATACTAACTTGCAGTGGTGTGAGCAATGCAAATTAAGCATTCCTCTAATTAATGCGCAAGTATTTATTGAGGTTGGCGATAACCACTATTACGTTTGCATTGAAACCGCGGACGGCAATCGAGAGGATGAAACTTTTAGACATTGGGAACGTATTCCTGAGTTTATTCAAAAAGTTCTGGTGGAAGATGCTGCGCCTGTATATGCCAGATTGGTTTTTGATGACCAACGAGAGTTTCAATTTGGCCTCCTTACCTACACGGATCCGTTATGCACAGATCAATTGGATGATTTTTGGCATAGCTCAAGCGAGGACAGGGAGCGCTCTGTTTCTGCCTGGGGCTACGTATTAATTAATAAAGGAGAAAGCAATGCCTAAATTTAGGGTATTGGCAAAAGAGGTCATTTACTACGAGGCAATAGTTGAAGCCGCATCAGAAGATGAGGCGAAACAATTTGCCGCTAATAACGATGAGTTATTTGTTGAAAATGACTCATCTGGAATCAAGATTTCAGAAGCCGAAAAATTGTAGCAATGAAAGCCCTTCGGGGCTTTCTAATGGATCTTACGAGATTTATTAGAAAGCCAAATGGCACCCTTCATTAACCGCCTCAGCAGAGGCATTGAAAGGGGATAAAAATGATTCAAATAGATACGGCGCAAGCCATCTACGATAAAGGCGGGAAAGCTGCAATTTTTGATGCAGTTAATTCTGGACGTCTCGATAGTAAAGGCTTTGGCTATTGCTCTGGATGTGAGGATTACACGCCTGCAGATAAAGACCGTAACTGCATTTGCTGCGGTCTGACTGTTTTTAGGGAGGTTTTATGAGCCCAGATTATGGCCAGTGGAAGCCTATAGAAACCGTTCCGGATGAGGGTAATTTTTTGTTTTACATACCAACAGAACGGGATGCGCAAGATGATGGCATTTACGAGGGCTCGCGCACTAAAACTGGGCAAGGAAAGATCCTCACGATCATAGGTCAACTATTTGACTTTGATCGCGGCCCTGCTAGCCATTGGATGGAGAAGCCATCTCCTCCCGAGCCCGAAACCTCAACACCTAATTTTGTAAATTTAGACAGATGGGTTGTTTATTTACAAAATAAGCGTCATGGGGACGAGGATTGGAAGCGAACCTTTTGCTGTCTTGCTGAAAATGAAAGGCACGCCAGAGAGCAAGCAACATCAAATGATTCTGAGTGTTGGGAAATTATTCGTTGCGAGTTGGCTCCACCGCAAAATTTTGATGAATTCCTAGAGGTTTATGGTTTTGTTGAAAATGCAGGCAAGTTTGCTTGTGGTGGCTCGATTGACGACAAGTCCTACGGCTGGGAAACCTTCTCGCCGGACATTGATGAAGTGGTCAAGATAGCGAACTCAGAGCCGGGCAGGGTGCATACGGTAGTTGATGGTGACGATGGCAGGCTTTGGCTTACCAGCGGCTACCACCTAGTTAACCGTGTGTTTTATATCATCACCCAAAAACCCTATCTTGGCCCTGATTTTGATATCCCATGTGAAGACCCAAAAGACTTTAATCGCCTTGATTTTGAGGCTTTTAAAGCTGTAGATTTAGATGAGGATATTTACTGGGCAGAGAATGGTGGATATTATGATAAACAGGCGTTTCTTGACCTTGCAAAGGGCAGCGAGGAGCTTGCGTATCGGATTTATTCGTTATGCGAATGGCAATGTCCAGAAACGGTCATTGATGAGGATCTTCGCGAAGATATTGAAGATTGCGCGTTTCCAGGTTTTAGATAAAGCGGTTCAGCAGCAAAACAAACGCCCCGGCCATTACGGCGGGGCGTTTTCTATAGGTAATTTAATACGCCTATTAAACTGGCTGCCACTTAGTTTGCTTCGCGTTGCCTCCGAAGCTCGGACGCAGGGATGCGAGTAATTTTGCCGTTAATGACGGTCACTATGGCGGTGTTTGTTTGAATCGCTAGATCAATCGCAGCTTTGCCTGCTCGTTGCATAGCGTTATAGGATCCTGCGATATCAGGGTCTGTGGAATTGCGGATGTCTTTAACAGGGGATCTCATATTCAACCCAAATCAATTTGCTCTGGAGGCGTGGTATCGCCGTTAAGTAATACCCATGAGTTTACCGCTTTTTGATAGCGTGATAAATTCTCTATGCCTGACGTATACCGCCTGCGAATAACATCCTCGGGAATGTGATGTCCGCCTTGAGTGACACGCTCTGCAACACGCGAAATGGCCACCTCTGGGGAGCTAAGGGCAATAAACCAAAGCTTGACTATATAACCCATTTTTCCCCACTCTTTAATACGCTGGAGGTAATGAACCCCAGATAAAGTGGTTTCAAAAGCAAAATTTTCACCTGCTTGAGTACATTCATCTATCTCTTTTAACATCAATCTTGCCGCTTTGAATGATACTGATTCAGGGTTAAATGGCGCTAAACCAGCAGCAATGAGGTCAGCATTAATAAAGCGAAAAGTATGGGCTTCTAGAGGTAGAAAATTTTTAGCGAAAGTAGTCTTCCCAGCCCCATTGGGGCCAGCGATAATAATAATTTTCTTTTCAAAATCCATATTGCAATATTACAGCTCCACCTAAGCCCATCAAAAGAGTGCGTTGTGGAGCGGCGACGGGAATCGAACCCACATTATTGGCTTGGAAAGCCAGAGTTCTGCCATTGAACTACGCCCGCATATTGAGTTACCCCGCTGAAGCGTAACCAGATGAAAGTAATCTCAAGTCTTCATTGAGACTTTCCGCGCCCATTGGTCGGTATATTGCGCTGGAGAGAATAGCGTGTGCAGCCTCAGCCGGCAAGGATGATGTAAAACTAACCTGCTGATCCGAAACAAAGGCTTTGTTGCTATTAGCCGCGGCGGCAAGCACGGACAGTAGCTCCGAACCTCTTCGCGCACGAACTCCCGTCATATGAAACCCATCAAACACAATCACAATATCTTCCAACGCTTCAGATAGCGAAAACCTGAGAAAACCAACAACAAGAGGAAAATTAGTGGGAAGAAAGTCAGCCTCGCCGACGGAGCTATCTTCAGAGCTTAAGGTTCTAACAAAATAAGATTCAATGCACTCCGGTTTATTCATGAGCTCAATTAAATTATCAGCTGCGTCACGAGTGTTGGTCGCATGCTTAAGGCGCAAGTAGTGCATATGGAACTTTCCTTTATTTGGGTTGAATTAACTCTTCAGCAATACTCAATATCGATTAAATAGCTCTTCTTGATTTGGCTTTTTGACCTCAAAAGCTATTCTAGCCTTAGCAATCTCAAAATACCCTGGATCAAGCTCCATACCGATAAATTGAGCCTTTTCCAACCTTGCCGCCTTACCAGTAGTTCCGGACCCCATAAACGGGTCTAAAACAGTGCCGCCGTAAGGTGTAACCAAGCGAATGAGGTGGCGCATCAAATCAACCGGTTTTACTGAGACATGATAATTTCCCCGCTCGTCGCCCTCAAGTTTAGTTTCAATTTGCCTCAAGGTTGAGCCCTTTGGAAATCGGGTGCCTGGATCTTCCAGTCCCTCATGACGTTCGGATGATGAAGTCTTGGCGCAGTAGAAGAATCTTGAGGCATTGGGGTCACACTCAATCCTGGCTTCATGAGATCGGTTTTCAGACATGCCGCCATAGCAGTGGCCATTGATGCGCTTTGTCTTGCCTTGGGCAAGGTCAGAATGTTGTCCGCTCGCCGCTGGGAAATCTTTGCGCACACAATCACTGCCATCAGTAATTACATTCGCCGGCCAACGACCTTTGCTGGAATCAAAATCAGCAGATGCTTTAGGTGAGCCGTATACGCCACCTTGGCTACACTTGCTATTCTTTAACCCATAATTTGTGCGATCTCGCCCTTCGATTCTGCAGGCATCAATATTGATTGCTCCGACACCATGTAACAGCACGTTACCAACAACAGTACCGACAAACGGTTTTCTCGCAAGGCAAATTGGTTCATGAGAGGGCTTTAAGCCGGTGCCATATCCATTCCATTTTTTTCCAACTTCCGCCGTGTTGGGATGTTTGCTGATGGCTTTGCCAATATCCAAGTTCTTGGGCATGCCTTGGGAGTAAATCCACATCAACTGGTCGCGAATTTCAAATCCCGCCATTCGGATGGATAGGGCGCCTAAATCGTAGGTACGAGCCCCAAAAAACGCAATAAGATGGCCGCCCGGCTTAAGTACCCGTAAGCATTCTTTCCACACTGCAGGCTGAGGCACAAATACATCCCAATCTTTGCCCATGAAGCCTTTCCCGGTAATTGGCATGGACTCGTTGTTTAACCAATGGGTGAGTAGGGCGTTTAGATCGGGTTGCTTACCGAGGCCGTAGGGCGGGTCACAAACAATGCTATCGATACTGTTGTCAGGCAGATCTTTGAGGGCCACCAGGCAATCAGCTAAGTAGAGAATATTGCCATCTAGTGATACGTCTTTTTGCATTGCCGACTTGAGTTGTTAATTCAAACCAGTTTTGCATGGGGAATTGGGGAGTCAAATTCAACAAATAAGATAAATTTATCTAATTAGCCGTAGCCGGTACCGTTACCGTTATCGAACATTGCGACCCCGTGAGGACCCCACTATTGCAGTAATAGCTAGAAATACTGGCTGCGCTTGAGCTGGTGATCGTGCAGCTGGCACCAGACAGTACGCCTCCTGATATGCAGGAGTAGGAGCTAATCGATGCTGCGTAGGCTGATGTGGTGTAACAAGTGCTGCCACTGAGCGATCCGCCGGAGGGACATGAGTAGCTTGTGCCAGTACGAGAATAGTAACCGCACATTGAGCGATTGCGAGCATCTGGGCCTATTCCCGTCCCCCATCCATTCGCCGCTCCAGAGGCGCAACTTACGCGCCATACACCCCATGCTCCATCCCAATACGCCCCTGGTGGCCCATAAGAATAATTTGTACCAGTGGCGGGTTGCGAGCCTGCTTTAGTGCAAGTCGTCCCACTCAAACTCCCACCGCTCGGACAGTACCAGTTTGCGGTCGCCGCATAACTACTGCTCGTAACGCAGCTCACCCCACTCAAAACCCCACTAGAACAATAGTAGTTGGGAATAGCAGCGCTCAATACCGCGATAGAACAAGTCTGCCCAGACAGTGTGTAACCATTAGGACAGCTATAAGTAACTGGGTTGCAACCTAGCGGTTGCCACGTCAAATTAGAGGTGGTATTACAACTTAGAGCCTGCCAGGTTCCTGAAGCGCCAGCTTGAGAGGGAACGTTCTGCCATGTTTGAGCATATGCGGAGCCAAGGTTTACCCCCCCCCCCGAGATATTGAGACCTAGGAAGAGAATGGCAGCTGAGATTACGTTGCGAAAACTTACTGCGGAGAACTTCATGACAAAACTCTTTAAAAGATCAGAATTAATCTATTAAAGGGTTTCGATTGGACGCCACCAATATGAATGGCAGGGGAATAATTAAGGAATATGGAATGTGGGCGCGATACACCTCAGCTACCTTGTGCTTGGCTGTCAAAGACTCAAACTTTGTCAAACAACCAACACGACAGAAAATGAGCGGCCCGATCAAAATGTGTATATAATTCACGCTGGTTCGAAAATGAATCACGGCAACAAAGAGGCAATTTCAGTTTTTTATAAAAATATTAATGTTTTGTTATAAAACTGTTATAAGTCACGTAAGTATTTGATTTATAAAGGTGGTTGAAAGAGCTTATCTCCACCAAGCATTTAAAATAGCAGTAAGTTTTAGTCCAGGTCCCCATCGTCTAGAGGCCTAGGACATCACCCTTTCACGGTGAGTACGGGGGTTCGAATCCCCCTGGGGACGCCAGATTCTTCTGGTTGCAGTAAAGATGTATGATGTTGCGTTACGCGATGTATTTGGAGCGGTAGTTCAGTTGGTTAGAATATCGGCCTGTCACGCCGAGGGTCGCGGGTTCGAGTCCCGTCCGTTCCGCCAAGACAATTAAAAAGCCCCCTTAATAGGGGGCTTTTTTTTATTCAACTTGTTTGCAGGCAAGCATTTCTAAAACCTTTTTTTCCTGACTTATATCAAAACCGCATTCCACTGGGCGGCTGGAATTCTCGTAGGTGCCAAACACCATATCCCAGATTGGTAGACCGTAGTTATTGCGATGTTGTTTGCGCTCGTGATGAATGCGATGCATTTCAGGGCGGACAATAAAATATCCCAACCAATGAGGCGTGCGGATATTCGTGTGCTCCCAGTACTCAAACACCGCAACCCACAAAGTGGCCCAAGATGCAGCCTCAATACTTAAACCCAGTATTCCATAGCTGACCAAACTAATGATTAGTACATTAGCAATAAAATCAGAAGGGTGAGCATAAAAAGCCGTGAAAGCTTGGAGGCGATAAGTACTGTGATGGATTTGATGAAATACTTTCCATGCGAAATGACTATGGTGTCGATAGCGATGCCACCAATAGACAAAAAAAGTGATTAATAGATAAGCGCCAAATCCACTTAGCCAGCTAGGTCCGGCATTTAATGATTCTGAGAGTCGAGGAAATAGGTTTACATCATGTAAATAAGGCTCAACAAAAATGCCCACAAGGGCTGTGGCAGCTATACCAAGAATCCCATAAATCAGAAGGCGTATACGCCATGCGCCATCTACTTCATATGGATAAAGGGGATGCTTGCGCTCCCAAAGACTGAATGCAATAAGAACTAGAGGTGAGATTAAGTAGGGAATTAAAGAATCCACTTCAAATTTCCTAAACGGATGGGCTCTGCGTCAATAGGCTCAACTCTGATAATTTAATCAATTCTGTTGAGATTTCTCAAAAAACGCTGTAATTCAGGGGCCAGAATTTTCTCTTCTTCTGGTATGGGTTTAATTTTTCCATAGATTAAATCCAGAAAATTTTGAGCTTCCGCCGCAACAGTCTCCCTCTCATTATCAACGGTAATCATGTGATAACTGTTTCCCAGGAATACCTGCCTCAATAGAGTTGCGCTTGATAGATCTCCAACCATTTGCGGATTCAGTACATTGGCAATTTCATCATCAATTGCATGAATTGTTAATATGGAGGAACTAACTTGCGAAAGATGTTCAATCGTATGTTTGCAAAGTTTATTGCCCTCATGCATATGTCTCAATGACATATACGAGCCGCCAACGGCAGACAGCTCTTGGCTTGAAAATACTCTTTTGATATAAGCACGAATTTGTGGGTTCTTGATCCCAAAGGGATCTCGCTCCTTATATTTGAAGCGATCTCCCAATCCAAGCATCATGCCCAACGGAATGAGGGAGCGATACCAGGGGACAGCCCAGCCGTTGTATTTGAGGGTGGTGGAGAGGGCCACTACACCCAAAATATCATTAAGTTCGGATGCAACGGCAAGAGCCAATGTTGAGCCTAGGGAAATTCCACCCAGGGATATTGGTTTGGATTCAGTTTTCTGCAATCCTTCTACATGCTTGATTGCTTCGCTAAGCCAAAACTTCCAACTACTCGCCTTGTCGCCAAAGGTATACCCTGGAATAGTTGGGGTATTTACCCTGTAGCCAGCTGCGGTAAGCTGGGAGCCCAGGAAATTGAACTCCATAGGAGATGAGGAAAGACCATGGAATAGTACAATCAACGGGCTGCTATTATCATTATGTTCAAGGTCATTCATAACTCATAATTTTAGACCCATTAGAGACAAAGCTAGTCATGATTATCAAAAATGCCAATAATTGGTCATCTCACAGCGCACTTGAGGCGCTGATTTGGGCTTTCTCCTCCTTTGTGATCATTAGCGCGTGGATGCATGTGATGGGCTCTAATTTTTATGGCGCCCATCCTTATAAGTTTTATTTTTTTGCTGCTACTGTACTGGCCTACTTTTTTGGTTATATAACAGCAAGCATTTATATCCTAGTCTCAAGTATTTACGCCAATTTGTATTTTGTACCTCCCTTTGGGGTTTTTTCACTGACACCAGAGGAAGCAGAAAGATTCGTAATTAATCTTTTATTTGGTGGCGTCGCTATTTTCTTTATTGAAATTTTACAAAGACAGCGTTACAAAACAAAGTTATTACTGCTGGTATCGGAATCACGATACTTAACATTGCTCCATAGAGATAATCAGCTTTTGCAGGAATTAAAGAGAAAGCAATAATGTCAAACACCCTTAATAAACTTATCGAACTGGTTTCTCAAAAGTTTGATAAAAAAATTGAAGAGTTGGGTCCGGACACCACCCTAGAAAGTCTTGGCGTCGACTCTCTGGGAAAGATTGAACTCATTTTTGATCTAGAGGACCACTTTGATGTACGCATACCCAATGAGGATGCGAAAGTAGATACCTTGGCGGAGGTTGCCGCTTTGCTTGATACTGCGAAGCCAACTCATTGAGCGGGAATGACATTAGAAGAGTCGTTGTAACTGGCCTAGGCGCCGTTTCAGGGCTTGGAGTAGGTGCAGGCGTTCAATTTCAGAGCGCTATTGAATGCAAATCCGGCATATCAAGCTTTATTTCACCAACTGCTATCCCTGTTGATCTCCCTTGCGCTTCTGTCATTAAAGAAAAGCTGGATTTCGATCTGGATGCAAGCTCTCTGGGCATGTTCGATAGAACCGCCCATCTGGCATGGCTTGTGGCAAAAGAGGCGCTACAACAGTCGGGTCTAGGAAATCTAAGCGAGGAGGATCTAGATAAGAGCGGTATTTTCTGGGGAACAGGTTTTGGCGGCTCCGACACCCTTGATGGCGCCTATCAAGAAATCTATCTGAATGATAAGCAGCGCCTTCGTCCATTTACGATTATTGGCGTCATGGCAAATGGATCCGCTGGATTGCTGTCTATGCAAACCTGCTTTAGAGGCCCATCCTTAACCTATTCGACTGCATGCGCATCCTCAAGTCACGCTGTTGGAGAAGCATTTAGAAGTATTAAGTATGGGATTTGCGATAGGGCGATTGCCGGCGGATCTGAAAGCCTTTTTAATGCCGGACCCATCAAAGCATGGGAGGCTTTACGGACTCTAGCAACGCCTGACCCAGAAAACATTGCCAGCTCCTGCAAACCCTTTTCAAAAAATCGGAGCGGCTTTGTTCTAGGTGAGGGTGCGGCCGCCATAGTTTTAGAGTCACTAGACAGCGCGCTTAATAGAGGGGCAACCATTCTTGGTGAAATCGTTGGGTATGGCGCAACCACTGATGCGATTCACATTACCAGACCAGACTCAGTAGGTCAGGCCAAGGCCATGAAAGCCGCTATGGCTGAGGCAGGAGTGAACTCATCCGATGTTGCTTACATTAACGCTCACGGAACTGCTACAGGCGTAGGCGATATTTCAGAGACAAACGCCATTAAATCTGCATTCGGACTAGATGCTGCACAAAAGACTGCTATCAGCTCCACCAAAGCAATTCATGGCCATACTCTAGGTGCGGCGGGTGCGTTAGAGCTGGTTATCACGTTACAAGCATTGCAGAATAATATTGCTCCAGGGACTGCTTTTTTGGACATTGCAGATCCGGAATGCAGTCTTAACTACCTTCCACTTAAGTCGATCGACTTAAATATTCCTCTTGCAATGAGTAATTCATTTGCGTTTGGAGGCTCTAATGCAAGCATCCTAATATCAAAGCTGCGAAAAACTTAAAACAGTTTCTTGAATTTGTTGGTAATTTCGTAGTGCCACAGGACCCCAAGCGTCATTCCGGTGAATAGCACCTCAGTGTCGCTAATTAAACCATGTAGGTTATCCACCTGGTAGTTTTCGGCGGTGACATTAATAATAATTTCGGAAATGATAAGGGTTGCGGTAAATACGAGTCGATAACGTTTTAAATTTGGCGAAAGCTGCCCAACTAATCCGCTGTAGTTTTTCAGCAATAAGAGGATGCTGAAAGTATTGAGAAGCCAAAATACAATTACCGGCACACTCAGGGGGAAAGGTGCAGTTAAATAGTACAGCGCCGAAATAGCCGCCTGAATGCCCAGTAATAGCTGTATCAATTTATGACTTACTTCTTAGGGGTGGTGATGGATGCAGCCATAGCGTCATAGTAAATCACTTTAACTTGCTCACCTACGTTGATATCTGCCAAAAGAGCAGGGTTCTTCACAGTCACTGTAGTGATCTTCCCGCTTGGACCCTTAACAGAAACCAATTTCTTTTCACGATTAACTTCCACAATGTCGGCAACAATGGTTGTCTTGTTTGTAATCGATTCAGATGGCTTCTCATCCGCCTTGGATTTGGTTACTGTGTTGGTCTCCACCTTAGAGCGAACACCATCACTCTTGGTCTTAATGAGTTCGATAGCTACGGCTAGCTCGTAATTTACATTTACGCGATCGCCTTTTTTGATCTGGGCAAAGTTAGTGATATCAGGACCTGCAACAAATTTAGATTCACCCTCTTTATTCTTAAAGGTAATGGTGCGAGTCTTCTTGTCAATCTTGACTACTTCACCTTCATAAAGCTGATAACGATTATCGGTGACGGCAGCATCGATCACTGCTGGCTTAGCTGTGCTTGACGATGGCATTGATTGGGCAATGGCTGCGGAAGATCCCGCAAATAGGGCTGTAATAACCAAGGCAATTGGGGCATATTTTGTTTTCATTATTTTCCTTATATAAAAAGCTACTAGATCCAATCTTAGCCTATTTTTAAGGCTATAAATGGCCTATTGCCCTGATTTTTAATAGCGAGGCTTAATTAGATAACTTTTGTTAAGATCATCATTCCCAATGTAACGCCTGATTCTGTTTATAAGGATTTGAAATGCCACAATTTGCCGCAAATTTGACCATGCTATTTAATGAGACCTTATTTTTGGATCGATTTGAAAAAGCGGCTAAATCTGGATTTCAGGCCGTTGAGTTTCTTTTTCCTTATGCATTTTCAGCTCAAGAAATTAAGCAAAAATTAGAGCAGCATAATCTTCAGCTAGTTCTCCATAATTTACCAGCTGGCGATTGGGATGCAGGCGAGAGAGGCATAGCATGCCTTCCAGATCGTGTTGCTGAATTTAAGGCTGGCGTTGCAAAGGCAATTGAATATGCAAAAGTGCTTGATGTAAAACAGTTAAATTGTTTAGCGGGAAAGATTCCCGCTAACGTGGATCCCGCCTTACTTAAAGAAACCTTCATTGCAAATTTACGTTACGCGGCAGCGGAGCTTAAAAAAGCGAATATCAAACTTCTCATTGAGCCAATTAATACCTTTGACATTCCAGGATTCTATTTATCCAAGACACAGCAAGCCATTGATATTCTTGATGAAGTGGACTCAGATAATTTGTTCATTCAATACGATATTTATCATGCCCAAAGAATGGAAGGTGAGCTTTGCAAAACTATAGAAGCAAATCTTTCAAAGATTGCTCACATTCAATTGGCGGATAACCCTGGTCGTAATGAGCCGGGTACTGGAGAAATTAATTACCTGCATCTTTTTCAGTTTATTGATCAGATTGGCTATAAGGGATGGATCGGCTGTGAATACAAGCCTGCAACAAATACCGAAGCTGGTTTAGGCTGGATTAAAGAGCTTAATAGCAAATAAATTAAAAAATAACGATACGGAGACAAAATGAGTAATCAATTAAAGCTGGGTTTTATTGGTCTTGGAATAATGGGTGGCCCTATGGCTGGCCATCTTGCAAATGCTGGCCATGAGGTGTTTATCAATACTCGCAGCAAGGTACCAGAAGTATTGGTAGCTTCATCTGCCGTGAAATGTACTTCACATCAAGAGGTTGCAAGTAAGGCAGACATTATTTTCATCATGGTGCCAGATACACCAGGTGTTGAAAAAGTATTGTTTGGCGATAAGGGTGTAGCCTCAGGATTATCTAAGGGCAAGATCGTAGTGGATATGAGCTCTATATCACCAATTGCTACAAAAGAGTTTGCTCAGAAAATTAATGCCTTGGGTTGTGATTACTTAGATGCGCCTGTGTCGGGTGGTGAGCTAGGCGCCAAAAATGCAACCCTTTCTATTATGGTTGGTGGAGACGAGAAGGTCTTTGAGAAGGTGAAGCCTATATTTGATTTAATGGGTAAAAATATTAATCTGGTGGGTGGAAATGGCGACGGCCAAACCGCAAAGGTTGCCAATCAAATTATTGTTGCTTTAAATATTGAGGCAGTAGCTGAGGCTCTTCTATTTGCCTCAAGGGCTGGCGCAGACCCTGCAAAAGTGCGTCAAGCTTTAATGGGTGGTTTTGCAAGCTCTAAGATATTAGAAGTACATGGTGAAAGAATGGTTAAGCGCACCTTTGATCCGGGCTTCAGAATAGAGTTGCATCAGAAAGATCTGAATCTTGCTCTGAGTAGCGCTAGAGCTCTGGGTGTTTCATTGCCCAATACTGCGACTGCGCAGGAATTATTTAACTCTTGCGCTGCACATGGTGGCAAAGCCTGGGATCACTCTGCAATGGTTCGAGCTTTAGAGAAGCTTGCGAATTTTGAGATTGGACAAAAGGCCTAAGCCAGCTCTATGCCATCGACTTTAATTGTTTATTTGCATGGTTTTCGCTCTTCACCAAGATCAAGCAAGGCTGTTATGACTGGTGATGCTATTGCGGCCTTATCTACAGTTGAAAATCCAATAGATTGGTATTGCCCCCAACTGGTTGCTTCGCCTAAGTCTAGTATGGATAAGGTTATTGAGCATATTGAAGAATCAAAGCATGATCGTCTGGTAGTTATTGGATCTTCTTTGGGCGGCTACTACGCAAATTATTTGGCTGAAAAATATGGTTGCAAGGCTGTAGCACTAAACCCGGCAGTATGGGCGCCTAAGGAATTAGCTTCGCATGTTGGAATGCTAACGTCTTACGATACAAATGAGCCTTATGATTTTCGACCAGAATATATCGAAGAATTGAAGTCACTTCAGGTTGAAGTAATTAGCGATGCCGCTCGTTATTTTCTGTTGGCGGCAAAAGGCGATGAGCTTTTAGATTGGCAGGAAATGGTTGATTTTTACCAAGGTGCCGAACAATTAGTGCTAGAAGGAAGCGATCATGGCATTGCAGACTATCCAGATCATTTACCCAGGGTCCTAAAGTTTATCTGTAAGCAGTAATTGATTGCCGCTTGCTTCTTCTGTAAGATGGTCTAAACGACTGCAGCTCATTTGCGCCGTCTAGAAAGGAGAGTTTGTGCTGAGCATCTTGAAATTAGACGCAGGTGGAATACCTCAAGGCTGGGTAAACGCAGAAGAGGCTACCAAACAATATGCTGACAATAGTGTTTTGTGGACTTTGGGCGATCCTATTTTTCAAATGCGTGGTGGCATTTCACGCTCTACTGGAAAACAATCCCTCATTGAGCTTCACTCCATTATTGCAGTGAAGGGTAGCGCCAAAATAAATTTATTTGATGTTGTGCCCGTTATCACAAAACACAAGCTCTTCAAGCGTGACCGCGGACTTTGCGCTTATTGCGGTGATGCGATTCAAGAAAATCAGGCAGAGGCTGAGCACATCATTCCCAATAGTCGTGGTGGCAAATATAGCTGGATGAATTTGGTTATCTCCTGCAGGCCATGCAATCAAAGAAAAGGCAATCGCACGCCAGAACAGGCCGGCATGGCTTTGTTATATACGCCGTATTTACCTAGTCTCTATGAAGATATGATTCTAAAAGGTCGCAATATATTGGCTGATCAGATGGACTTCCTTGCTGCAAATCTTCCCAAGAACAGCCGCCTTTTAGAGAGCTTGCCCTGAATCTAAGAGTAGGGCGAAAACATTTCTTTCAATTGCCCAAGATCAATTCTCTGAGAATTATTCTCGCAGCTTTGCTGCTGTCTTTAGCGGGTCATCTCTTTTTGTTTTTCGGCTTACCCTTTATTTCATATTCAGTTGCTCCGCCTATTGCGGATGATTTAATTATTAAAACCGAATTAAAGGCCGAGCCGCCCAAAAAAATTCAGATGGCGAAAGCTGCAAAGAAAACCCCAAAGGAAACTTCATCAAGCAATCTTACTGAGGATCGTAAATCCAATATTGATGGAGAGCAGAGTGGATCCAATAATCAATCAGGGGTTGCATTTAAGTTGCCAGAGTCAGGAATCATTTATTACGATTCTTATCTTGATGGGCAAAGGCTCCAAACTGGAGAGATTGATTGGATTGTTGAGGGGAGCAGCTATCGTCTTTACGTCAATATCCCTTATGCATTTGTAGGTCCATTTGTTTTTGAGTCGCGCGGAACAGTAGATTCCTATGGAATTGCTCCCAGTATTTACTGGACGCAACGCGGTACAAAGACTCCCCGCTACTCACGTTTTGATCGCAATGAAAAAGGGGAAGGGCAAATGTTTTTTTCAGAAAAGCCCGACTTCACCCCTGCGTTACTACCAGGAACTCAGGATCGCTTTAGTCTGATGTTTCAATTGGCTTCGTTATTAAATGGCGATAGCAAAATGGATGAGGCAGGCTCTATAAGGGCAATTCCAGTCGTTGACTACAACACCTTAGAGCTGTGGAACTTCAAAAGTTATGGTGAGACTACATCAGAAGATATCCCCAGTCTTGGTAAAGCCGTTAATCGCCATTACGCCTTAATGCAGCGTGAGAATGATCCATACAAGCGTCAGGTTGATATCTGGCTAGCAAAAGACTTGGAATGGCTTCCTGGCCGTATACGGTCCGTTGAGTCCAGCGGCAGGGTGCTTGAGCTTGTTTTTAAGCAAAAGAACCCTTTACCACCTTAATAAATGCCCTAGTTTTAAAAACCAGAGCCTGATTTAGGATTTCGATTTTGATTGTTATGCCCCAATAGCGCACCCATCATGGTGTAAAGAGCTGCTCCAGACATAGATACAGCAAAAATTCCTGAGAATGAAATGATGATGGGCAGAATTCGCCATTGCTCTGAAAGTTTGTAATCGCCGTATCCAACAGTTGTATACATTTCGCCTGCAAAGTAGAAAGTCTGAGGATTAGTTGGGAAAACCTTCAAGGCCACGCAGATGTATGCCCAAACAACGATTTCAGTTAAATGTATTGCGATTACTAAAAGTATGGCTATAAAGTAAGAGAGAAAGCTTGCACCAAATATACGTCTCCTAGTCATGACGTCATCGATGGCATGAAATGCCCCTGCAATACCCAAAACAACAACAGCATGAACTGCAAGCATGAGGCAGGCTGAAACCACCATAATCCAGATCTGACCATTTCCCATATCTGCATTGATCTCACCAAAGAGGGTTGCAAAGCTAGGGAGGTCTGCATTGTGAAATAGGCTGAACATTGTCTAGGTTAAGTGGGTTAGATTACAAGAATATCTTATTTGACATAATAATGATTATACGCAGGACAAAAAAGATAGAGTGATTTACGTAGACACAGCGAAATCAGTCTATTGTGAAATCAAGCCACCAAACCCCTTTCTGTTTAACTAGAATTAAAACTGATATTAGCATTAAACCATAGTCTATTGCATAAATATAGATCTATTTGATCTTTACTTACAACTAAAAGAGCTTAGGACAAACCCTGCGAGCGCTAATGAGTATCGGTCTGAACAATGCAAGCTGATTTCAATTTAGCTATAAAATTGAAACAGTAATTATATCAGTAATGGTAACTTAACAAATGGGCCAATCCAATGACAGCAATGAATAATCCGCAAACCCCAAGTCTAGACCCGGTTATTCTTAGTGAGCTTACAGAACAGGATCAGGTGAAGCTAGATCTAATGCAGATCATTGCCCAGCAGCTATCGTTTTATAAATACAAGCAGTTTGAGGCTGCTCAGCACCTTGGAATCTCCCAGGCTAAGATTTCAAGCCTACTTAATGGGAAGACAGCTCTATTTAGTTGGGCCAAGCTCATTGGGTATATCAATCTTCTTGGTTGGGATGTGGATATTGTGATTCGCAGGCCTAGAAGCGCCAATTACTGCAAGACTGGCGTAACAACAGTGATACAGGCTTAATCGATTCTGATGCTTGCGGGATATCATAGGTTTACCAGCAAGTTTTCTGTTAAGGCGACCTATAATAAAGCTTAAAGCGGTTTTTGGAGAAAGATATGACTACAGTGACATTTGACACCTTAGATGCTACCCGCAAATTGCGAGATGCTGGATTTGATGAGAAACAGGCTGAAACGGTTGTGCGAGTATTAGCCGAGGCTCAGTCTAATCTCGTTACTAAGGAGCATTTTGATGCCAAGTTTGATCGCCTGTACTGGATTCTTGGCGTATTGCTTGCACTTGCCATTGCCAACTTTTCAAAGCAATTTTTTTAAACGCTCAGCCATTCAACGTAAATATCAAATGCACCCAGTGAGGTGCAGGCATTGGATTTAAATCGGCTTGGGGGGAAAGTGACTGCGATGATTTCTGAGGTTTACGAAGCATTTCGCGCTGCGGGCGTACCCGATGATCAGGCTAAAGCTGCTGTAGAAGCCATTGCGGAAAATGACAACAGATTTACTGGTATCGAGAGAAAGCTTACTGAATTTGACGGCAAGTTTACTCTTTTGCAATGGATGGTTGGATTAAATTTGATATTTACCATGGCCATCGCCTGGAAAATTTTTAGTTAATTAGACCGAATGTGAATCGCCAAATGCACTTTTGAGCGTCTAAACATGATTTGACCTTATCCCAAAGTGGCAATCATCTCAATTTTTGGCGCAACCGTTCTGACAACCTTTTCGATGCCGTGACCAGGATTGACTCTTTTTTGCGAAATCAGCAGTCCAACTTTTTCCAAAAGCCCAATATCCTTAGTAATCGCTGAGCGTTCACGATGCAGCTTGACTGTTAATTGAGTAATCGATTTGGGCTCATCCATGACTTCTAGCATCAAGCTTCTGCGGGCTTCAGACAGAACCATAAACATCTCTTGAGGATCTTCAAACGAGAGTGTTGCCATTGCTTTAAATGACTCACCACGGTCCGCCTTTTGGGCAGCTTTACGTGCTCGTGTAAAAAAACTTTCAACCTTATCGGTGCGAATAATCATCTTAGTCATTTCTTCCCCCTTTTATTTCCCGCAATAATTTCCTGCCACTCCCGTTCAAATCGCTCCAATGTTTGCTCATAACTCTCAAACTCGACTGGCGCCACTTTACCCATATAGTGCCTGTGGTGATAATCGTGCGCATTATCAAACCCAAGCACCCTGCCATTGTCTTTTTGGCAAATCAATTTATTGATATATGCCAAGTTGTATCTAGTGACCATGGTCTTACCATCCTGCACATACCCCCACACCTCAAAACTTAAAAGGCCACCACCATTACTTGCCTTCAGGTGAAAAACCTCCCTCTCAATTAGGGATTCAGTTTTTGACCTCGTCTTTTTGTTCATGATCTATCGTATCACAGATATGCTATCAAATTGCATATCTGATAATAGGGGTGGCATTAATTATCTGGAGGTTGATTTGGGTGGTGTAATTGATAGTGTCGCCCTTTCTTCAGAGCTTGATTGGCAAAGAGTTCGCCTCTAGGATGGTGTCTTGCATGTACCTGGTGCAATCTAGCAATCGCTCTATGGGTATAGATCTGGGTAGTTTGTGCGCTCTTATGGCCAAGCAATTTTTGAATCACAATTAAGCTGGCGCCACCATTCAAAAGATGTGTTGCAAATGAGTGGCGCAAGGTGTGCGGAGAAACTCTTTGGGTAATAGATGCGCGCCTAGCATGGAACGCCACAATCTCATAACAAGTTCTATTGCTCAAGCCGCCGGCCGTAGATCTGCCTAAGAATACAAGATTGACCGCAACGCGAAGTGCATGCTGTATGCGTGATTGGCTTGGGCGAACCTCTTCTAAGTAGCGAGTAAGCCAGAAAGCTGCGATGGCACCAAAAGGCACAATACGATCGCAATTGGATTTGCTGGTATGAGCCCGAACAATCAGGTAGCGATTCGGCAGAAATAAATTAGAAAGCTCCAGTAGCGTTAGCTCACTGACCCGTATTCCGGTGGCGTAGAGCAGCTCCAAAATCGCCTTGTTCCTTAGTCCAGCCTGCGTACCTACATCGGGCATATCCAGCAATATTTGGACCTGAGACTCAGAAAGAACGCTCGGAAGATCTTGTTGCCGAATAACGCTTTTAAGTCCTATACATGGGTTACGTCCAATTTTGCACTGTTGAAATAAATGCCGATAAAAATGGCGCAATACGCTAATGCGTAGATTGTGGGTACACACCCTGCCCGTCGCTTTAATTTCCAAAAAATCCGTGATGTCTTCAAAGGTGACGTTAGGTAGTTTTTTACCGCGACTAGAGCTAATCCACTTGCGAAATGAGCTCAGTTCGTTTTTGTATGTTTTGATGGTATTTTGGGACCATTGGTTATTTAGCCATCCGGCATCCAAGAAATCCTCTATTAATTGCTCGCATCGCATTCATTATCTTTGCTGTAATCATTTCAAGCAAAAGATTTTAGACTTCACCAGCGATCCGATTGGAGTTGGGTATCCCGAGAAGGAATTTACCCCATAAATACGGGGTAAGATCTGCGCCTCATGCAGATTACTTAGTCTTGTGTGAATCGTGCTTGCGCTTCTGGGCTCGCTTAATCAGGATATAAACGATGCAAGCGATAGCAATGAGATTTGCTATGAATAGATTTGTAAACAGCGGCGTAAAAATTTGACTCATTATTCACCCCTTAATAAATAGCTTAACGTAAAAAATGAAGACGTAGTTGTTACCAAAATTACGGACTCCCAAATTTCGATTGATAGCCGACCTGAAAAGGCGGTGATGTAGGTAATTAAAGCCGCTATTGCCAGGGTATCCAGCGCCCTAGCAGCGCCCTCTCGTTGTTCTTTGTTCATATGATTAAAGTGTAAATGAGATTTTCATTGCCATGTGTGATGGTAAGGAATAAATTTATTTCGGCACTATAAAGTTTGTAAAAAATTAGAGGCGCTAGTAGCGCCCCACTCCCAGGTCGAAAATTTCGCCAGGTAATTTCGACTCAATCTCATTAATGACTTTTGCTTCGCCTGGCTCGCAAAAGTAGATTTAAAAATTTCCCCCAAACATCTTTAAGTGTGTGCTCGTTCGAGCACACGATATTGATTTGCCAAGCTTGCAATGAACGGGTTCATTGCTGCGCCTGACAATAACTTTCAACCTCACAGTTGTACCGATCTTGGTTCTCTGTGTTCTACGGGTCGTTTAGGGCTCTTTGTGCTCATGTTTAGCACAAACGCCCCGCCCTTCAAGAGACTTTCGCGGCATAAAACGCCAGGGACCCACAAGAAATTTCTTGGTGTGCGTCCCTGACATTTATTCCACGGTTCTCTTGACCCGCAGCCCCCATCGCCCTGCAGCTCGTCCAACCGTGAGGAACACCAAAACCCTTGAAGGATGTAAAGCAAGGAAAAAAGTTTTAGGGGGTAAAGGTGATTTTTGCGGTTCTTTTAATTATTTAAAAAGGACAAGCAAATGAATTTAATTGAGATGAAAAGTCATGGTGCATCAATAACCCAAATTAGATATGCCATCAAAAATAATCTAACTATCAATATTCGGTATTGCCGTTGTGGCGATCTCTCAAACTATATCGCCCATCGAAATAAATGCGTTGGATTTGGTATACGGATTGCTAAGGCTATTGAGGCCAATGATGCCGATAAGACATTGGAGGCAATCAATGCTTTTGGTGTTGGCATAGCATTGGCAGACCAGCTATTTGAAAATGCCTTTGGTGTAAATGTATGCTGGTGCGACCATTGCCGAAAGTTAGTCTATGACGAAGATTGCTCGTCAGTTGATGGTGATGGTTCATATTGCCAAAATTGCCTTGATCGACATTATCACTGGTCAGATCGTGAAGATCGTTATGTGTCAGATGAATATAGCGATGACTACGATGATGATTCTAGTGATGGGGCGATTGGCGGTTATCACTCTAGCAAAAGAAGATTAAGCAAAATCCCATCCAGTTTTGATAGCAGAAAGCCAGCCGTCTATCTTGGCATGGAATTAGAGATTGAAATTCGAGAAGGTGATAGAGAAGAACGTGCGCAGTATTTGCTCGATAACCTTTCTCTACACAAAGCTAGTAACGGGCAAAAGTATCTTTATGCCCTTTGCGAGAATGACGGTTCACTTAATCATGGTTTTGAAATGGTTACAGGCTGGACTGGTTTAGATGTCCATGAAGAGAAACTATCCTTTTTTAAAGAGCGTTTTGTAGGCGCACGAAGCCACGACACCAAAACTTGTGGGCTTCATGTTCATATCTCCAAAGCGGATATGAGCGTCTTACATGGCACAAAAATTATCGAGTTCATTAACGACCCCGCCAATCGCCCGTTAATCAAAGCTATTGCAAGACGGGATGAAAGTAGATGGTGCGCCTTTAAGGACAAGAAGAATAACCAAGAGTGGAAGAAGTTTGCCGTTAAGCACTTTAAAAATAATAAAGAGCATCAACTATCAAACCTGAATCAAGATCGCTATGAGGCGGTGAATTTTCAAAATCCAGCCACGATTGAGTTTCGCTTATTCAAAGGCACATTACGTTTTGAAACGATTATGGCTTGCTTGCAATTTGCTTACGCCACCTATTTTTTTTGCAAAAAATCATCTAAAGCAAAGCTAACCACCGAGCAATTCTTGGAATACCTATGCCAAGCAGAGAACCTAAAAGATACCAAATTCCTAAGAGAGTATTTAGATCAAAAAGGGATTATGCGAGCCGATGGCTTAACTCTAGGCGCATTTAGTTTAATCAGTCCCGATAGCCTAGATAACATTCGGGAGGTAGCGTAATCATGTGCCTACTCGTTATTCAACATCAAGATGCGCCTAAGCTAGGTAAAGAATGGTTAGCAGATTTTTATTCTCACAATCAAGATGGTGTCGGCGTGATGTATGCCGATGGTGGCAAGCTGATTGTCAAGAAAATATTGCCTAAAACTGCCAAGGATTTTGAGAGCTTCTATAACAAAGAAATCACAGGCAAGTTTTGCGCCTTTCACCTTCGCATGAAAACGCATGGCGATATCAATCTTGAAAATTGCCATCCCTATGAAGTATTAAATCAACAAGAGCATGGCATTGATTTATGGCTTATGCACAACGGAATTTTATCTACTGGTAATGCGGAGAATCAAACCAAGTCCGATACATGGCACTACATCAAAAACTATCTTGTACCGATGTTGGCTAAGAATCCTGATTTTGCCTTCACAGAACCATTCGCTGAAATAGTGGCTGAGCATATCGGGTCAGGCAATAAGTTTGTGTTGATGGATAACGCGGGCAGATACCAAGTCATTAACCAAAATGTAGGAGTGCAATGGGGTGGCTTGTGGTTATCCAACACTTACGCATGGTCGGCACCTTATGCAAAATCGCAAGCACCGAAAAAATCCAAGAAGGCAAACTGGAAAAATGAAGTATCGGTATTGCCAGTAGCTAAATCTCGCTATGGACTTAGTTCATGGGGTGGTCAATCGGCATATAGTCAATCCATGCTCGATGAAGAAATGCTTGAGCTTGATGATGAGGATATTTATCTTCACATTGAGGGTGAGCTTACCGATCTGTCATATTTCGGGTATCACCAAGCCAGCGAAATTGACTATGCACTTGCCTATGAATTTATCTATCGCATGGGTATGGATGCTTTCTTTGAAATATTAGAGTGCTTAAGAGAGGGCAATATGCTGGAGCGTGAATTTATAGCCGTTATGGAAAACCCTATCAAAGCCACTCGGCATATCAAATCACTAGTGGTGGAGGATTATTAAAGTCAGGCGCATCGCTACTTGGGTAGATTCACCATCCCGCAGTGGGGTGGTGAATTTCTGAAATGCGTAGCTTTATCAGCATCGAGCTGAAGGGCTAGAGCAACCCAATTAAACAAGCCATACGCCGAGCTAATGGCAAATAACGGCAAGCATGGCAAGGCAATTTAATTCATCTCCAAGAACGATCTAACGGCAACCAAAGGCATTATTAACGGCGAGAGAAAGCGCAAACCATAGGCATCAACCTTCCTCTAATTTGGGTGGTGAATGACTGAAAAAGTAGATTTAAATCTACTTTGTTGGCTAGTGCAGGAAAGGCACCAAGGTGCCAGACGTAACACAAGTAACGATTTTGATACTGTTTGTAGATGATTCGAGATGATTTAAGCAATCAATTAATCCGCTTGATCAAAGACAGCCATACGGAAGATTTGACAATCAAGAGTCAAGAGGCTTAAGAGAGAGCCGGCTCCGCTCCTTTGAAGGGTATTTCCCAATTTATAAGTGGGCTCTCTGCTCTAGTTAAGATATCTTTATTGCAGGCATAGGGCCACCTAACCACTTCATGGTAATCGGTATTTTTATATCTATTGAAGCGGTATCGTCAATTGCCGTAAAATCATCAGTACTGCGCTGGGAGGCGCAGAGTTCTTTGCATCAAAGTAGCCGTTTAATTCGATCTGACCATAGAAAGGTTCATTATGAGCATGTCCTTCATCAGGGGGCTTACAGCCTCTGTACTTTCAAATTTTTCCAATATTAAGCGCCAAGTAAAGAGACTGCAAAAAGATTCTCTAAGAGTTGTTGGGCGCCAGTTATCGATTGAAGAGTGCCAGGAGCTTATTGCGGCAATCAATGGCTATAAGAAATGGGCCGATATATCTGAAATCGCCATTCGTACCAGCGCAGATCGATCGCAGCCGTTTTATCGGATTCTCTCAAGATCAGATTTCCATGAAAAAATCTTATCGGGGTTAATAGATTGCGAGTTAGAGCTTAACGATTCAAAGCCTTTGGTATTTCTTGGCTCGCAATGCCATGCCGCCATACCCGCTTACTGCCTATGGCTGGAAACGATATCGGCACAACGCAACCCAGGACTCATTCTCATTGAGACGGATAAACAGGCAATCCAGGAGACAGAGCTATGGTCCGCCATATCTAGTCTTGGGCTCGAAGAGGTTACCAATCGATTTAGGGTGATTGATACCAGAGAAAAAGTATTGCAAGTATCAATTTCAGCCACTCCACGGGGCTGGGTTCGCTCAATTGCCGCAATACTAAACCCTGCAGAAAGGGAAAGATTTGAAACGTCGGGGGCGTTTTATCTTCTGGAGAAATTAATTAGCGCTTATGCCCACATCGGAAGATGGGATGGTCAAAATAGAGGTGATGCACCATCTTCGTGCCTAGAACAAGCATTATTTTTCTTGGCGAACCATCATGTTCTAACACAATCTCTCTTGGTCCAAATGACAGATCATGAAAGCGAGCATCTGAAAAGAGACCTAGAGCAATATCTCCCAACGCTTACCGAGGAGGTTTTCTTATTGCTGAAAAAGCTATATGACTCTCTAAGGGCCAGCGAAATAGGCCTTGGCACTGTAATGTGGACTGAGACCGAGTATCGCCCCACAATAGTTCTATTTAATCGCGCAAATCAATTAAGTGAGGTTATTGCCGGAGCAATATTTGAGTGTTTTTATGGACGTTACGTGAACCTGCGTGCAACAAGGCCGATTTTGTACTATTCAGATATTGCGGATAAGCGCTTGCCTAACCTTTTGGGTTTTGCTGGCAACTCTATCATTTGCAATGGTGTGAATGAAAAAGCATCGGAAGTTTGGTCTGAAGTTCTAATGGGTAACGCTCTTTTTGGATATGTCGATGCCAGTTCTTTAATATTTTGTGGGCGTAAAGTGGCGCTAATTGCGCCTACTTCTGCCAGTTAATGCGCACGCGAACGCATTTCACATGGAATCCGCCAGCCATTCTTGTGGAGCATAACCGGTCCAAATGGAGATGCCTTTGCGATTGTTTGACGAGATTAGTAATGATATCATTTAGTGGTATCATAATAGTATGAATAGCAAACACCATAAGACCCTCCTTGCGATCTTTGCTAAACCCACTTCTGCCACGATTGAGTGGAGAAAAGTGGAAATTCTGCTTATTGCCGTTGGCAGCCAATGCGTCGAAGGTGAGGGTTCTAGGGTGAGCTTTTTAATGAACAATCATCGCCTTGATCTTCATAGACCGCATCCAGGGAAGGAAGCCAAGCGATACCAAATAAGGGATGTGCGAATTTTTTTAGTGCTAATAGGAGTCAAACCATGAAGAAGCCACTAAGTTATAAAAACTACTCTGCCAGCGTTGAGTTTGATCCTGACGATCGTATTTTCATCGGACACCTCACGGGCATCACCGATATTGTGTCTTTTCACGGTGAATCGGTTGATGAACTTGTTTCTGCCTTTGAATCTGCGGTAGACGGCTACATCACCATGTCTAAAAAACATGGCGTAGAGCCACAAAAGCCCTACTCGGGCAAATTGATGTTACGCATTCCACCAGAGATTCATGCCAAGGTTGCTAGGGTTGCGCAGGCATCAGGCAAAAGCATTAATGCTTGGGTAGCAGACATGCTTCAAGCGGCATAAGCTTGTTGGTTTAAATAGGAGTCCATATCACACACGGGCGGTTTTAACTTTAACTTGAATTCCCATGCCTTCATTAGGTATATCGTGACGGAGTGCGTTCACCATATACCCGCCTGGGCCCGCCAAAGTTGATCGGGTTGCCACCGAAAAGACCAATCGCGCTGACCACTAAACCTCAATGATAAAAAGATGAGGGTTGACGAATCATTCTGACTCTGAGTAAGCAAAAATGGTAGAAGAGCCTTTTCTTTAGCGAAGACTCTAGAGTTATCACCCAAAGATTGCGCTTAGCTTTCCACGTTGAGTTACCGCCTCCAAAAGTTGGAGCCATAGATTTCTTGCCGGTTTGGCGAAGTACGATGAGATTACCCACCTTTGCAGAAGATTTTATGAGTGCAGTTTTTAATTCATGCCCCCAAAAGATATGACGTAAGCCATCCCGACCAATTATGACAACATAAAAAAGCAGATTGTTGTACGAGAGAAATTGATAAGGGGCAATATCAAATTCAATTAGGATGCCGCTAAATCCCTTGGGTGTTTTTGTAGCTTTCAGAGAATCAATGTTCCTCGGGCTGTACATTCCAGTTGAATTTAACCGACACATAGGAAAGCAGGGAATCCTCCATTGAAGAGCAAACATTCTTTCAAGCATCCGACCGAAGAAGTTTTTCAAGTTTATCTCTTTACACCAAGATCCCTTGTTGAGTCATCCCGCACTATATCGACGTTCGAATTGATCGCGGGGGCATTAAATACTTCCTGCATAAACGCCTTTATGCCATTGGCTAGATGTTGATCGCTGACAACTGGGGAAGCTTTTAAAGTAGCCCCAATATTGCCCCAAACAGCCCTCTCCCTCTCAAATAAGCCTTCGGCAGCTACCGCAATAGGCCGTTTTTGAATGTGCTTTTGCCGACCAGCTTGGGCCAGATGGTAAATCTCTAATGGCAAGGATTCTTTGGTAACGCCGCGAGTCCTCCTTGGGGTGGCATTAGCCTCGATACCATGATCGCGAAGATGTGATGCAAAACGCTCTCGCCACCTGGCGAGATCTGCTTTCTTGAGTGCAAACAATGGACCTCGCTTTAATGCTGCTCGTTTAACGCAGACGTGAGCATGGACATGATCGGTATCTTCATGCAGGGCAAATACAAAAGCGTACCTACCTTGGATTTCTTCATGAAGCACGCTACGAACGCAATCATGAAGCTCTTTACTGGGGGTGCCCTTGGGCATCGAAAACATTAAGTTGGTGGCAAGTCTTTCATGACTCTCTTCAGGAATCACCGATCCAGTAGCATCAGTTTGCCAATCCGAAAACAAATCCTTTAAGGCTGCCTTGCCAATGATGAGTTCACCTTGGTCAGTTTCAATCTCTAACTTGCCATTTCTCGAAATATAGGACAAATGATTAGCGATGGCCTTCATTCCCTTGCCAGCATTTTTCTTGCTGGTGATTTTCACCATTACCTCTGGAGCCTTGGTAATGGTGCGCTCAATTTGCTCTCGGATTAGCGTACCGCGATGACCTGGCTCAACACCCTTCCACGCATGGTATGCACTTAGCCAGAGGGATGTGTGCTGATCTTTTTTCGGTCTAGCTTTTCGAAGGGGTGGTTCAAAGACTTGGTCACCCCATTCAACTAGGCGATCATTAATATAGGTAGGATTAGTCATGGGTGCACTTGGCTATTTTTTAAATCGGATTTGTAATTGGGGTCATAAGGAATGCATATCCGATGTACATCGGGAATCTTTCCAACCTCGAAATCCCCTTCTTTTGCCCAAATCACTTTGAGACTAGAGCCAAAGACGACACGATAGCGATCAACCAATTGACTGGTGATTGGCATGCGTTCGCGCAGCAGTTCTTTGGTGAGTTTCACGCAAAGAGAAAAAATCCATTGAGCATACAAGCCGTGCCTATTAAGCCCAGAATCCCACCTGCTACCGTAAGAATAGGCATCGATGCCAAAATAGAAATTGAGAGCAGGACAATGCCAATCTGAAGAATGCCTTCAGCATAATCAAACCAAGGATCTTGTTTGAGTGCGTGATCACGTTCTGCCTCATGTTCTTTGGCTTTTTCGAGAAGTTGTTTTTTACCTTCGCCCGATTTTTCATCTGACTCGTAACGAGCAATATCATTTACATATTGACCTTTGCGGTCAGCAAGGGCCTGCATGGCTATTGCTGAATACGGGCCGCCTGGATTTAATTTGATTGGAAAATTATGAGATTCATCATCCATCCGATCGACGGCCAGCTTCAATAGATGCTGTTTAATGGACTTGGCCTGGTAAAAAGCGTAGAAGTTGGAAGCCTCTATATTGTGCCTTGTGGCCTCTTTGGAGGCGTTCCCACCACCGACATTGTTAACAGCCAATATCATGGCCATGATCGAAATAATTAAAGCCGTCCATTTTTTGGAGTCGTGCCGATGTTCTTCGGATTGCTCGATCAGTTCGTGTGATTCGTGTGCTTCCATATTATTCCTTAAGAGGTTTGATCCCTAATGCGCAGCTATTCAAAAGATGATCGCAGTTGGGTAGTAATTTAAAAAGTCATTCAATGCTTGTCAGGTGGCGGAAAGGAATCGAAAATTGACGTTTGCGAATTTTCGTTAACGTTAAAAATGAATCCGCAATCGTCATCATGAATGCAGCCTTCTTTCCTTCCGGTTTTAATGAAATCAATTGCCCTTTCTAATTGGTTGATTAATAGAGTTGCATCACCTAGCCTGGTGCATTGTGCTGCAATGGTAATATTCTTTAACGGATAAGCCTTGGACTTCCATTCTGGGTTTATGGGAGCTATACCATCCTCAGTGCTAAGAGTTCTCTTAGTGAAGATTGAAGGATCAAACTTTAAGATTGGAATCTCTGGTGGCGGCAATATTTTTGTTTTGAAAGTAGGGTCACTGAAGTACTTAATCTTGGAAAGCACCATTGGTTTTGCGTGCCCAGTTATTGCAAGCACCTTATCTTTATCTAAAATTAAAAGATCCTCTTTTGTTACAAGTGGTGGCATCCCATCCTCAATTGAACTTGGAAAGAAAATCTTCACGGCACAATTATTAAGTAGCGCTTGAGTATCTTGTCCATAAATGTTTTGCAATTGATTAGTTGATTGAGAAATTGCCAATAGTTGTAATTTAAACTTTCGGAGATAGCCAGTTGCTTCACCAAGAAGCTCAATTTTACCTATTGAGCTAATGTCATCTAGCAATAGTAGGCAGGAGTGGTTTTGATCTGCGCGAAGATATTGATTTGCGTTGAGATTGATGATCTGACTGATAATCAAGCTTGAAAGTAATTTTGTCTCTTCAATGAGCCATGTGGGGTTTCCAATATAAATCGTCATCCGTTTTTTGTGCACATCTCGCAGATCAAAATCACTTTCAGAGGTTGCGGCATCAACAATGGGATTTCTCCATATCGCCAAAGGTGCTTTAAACGTTGAAAGAATATTACCTTGAGCCTCGGGGGCGTTAGAAAGAAAGTTGCTGATGCAGCTTACGCACTCAGTAGAGAGCCATGTGTATTCCTGCAACAAGCCAGTCAAATAATCTCTGAGGGATAGTCGACCTCCGGGACTGGAAACTTGTCGTAGCACTTCCCCCATGGTTACCGGGTAATTGGGGAGCTTTGAGCTGGGGCCCTCTATTTCACGTTGTTCACGAAGCTCAAGCAATATCAACACGAGCGCTAAAAAAAGGTTCTGAGCCCCATACGACCAAAGGGCTTCTGTAGTGTGCCTGGGCCAGAAGATGGAGGCTATAGAAAGAATATCCTTAATACGACCTTCACCAGTTTTGGGTACTGATGACAAGGGGTTGTACCGATGTGTTTTTCTTTTTGGTGCTGCTCCATCCAAATCTAGGCCATCAGCATATGGGTTAAAAAGGAACACCTCTTGGCCAAGTATGTTTTTTCTATAGCCAGCAGTAATATCGAATTTTTCAAGGTTCAAATCTAAGACTACAACCGACTCTTTATAAGAAAATAGAGTGGGTATTACTATGCTAACCGCCTTACCAGACCTGCAGGGGGCGAACACGAAAACATGATCACTCTCCTTGGCTTGTATATACTCGAGGCCGACTTTACCAATCATTACCCCGCTGTTACCAAATAATCCGCTTGAGGCGACCAATCGAGGTCCGCCTGTATCACCAATGCCGAAATATTTTTTTCCTGCACGAAGTAAATTATTTAACATATGATTGCTCTCTTAAGTTGATTATCTAGAAGGGTTGCCGATTTTGAAATTAATGCCTGTCCGTTGCACTAATTCCTGATACGAAATAATTGCCTCGCGACTCATACGGGCATCATTGCTATTGGGAAGCCAGTAAGCCCAAGCGCGATTAGATGCTTGGTCATAGACCAGCTTGAAAAAGTATTGAGGTACGACCACATGCCCCCTTCCAATCGCTCCTAAATTGCCAGCAGTGCCTGTAAAAACAAATACAGACCCTTTCGCCCTTTGTGCGTATTTTCGCGTAGCTTTTTCCACGTCTATAGCCCATGTTCCACGATTAAATTCGGGCGCTTGAGGGGCTATATTTGCAAGACTAAATGACTGAGCCATTGCTCCAGCGGTGCGTTTTGTGGCAGCCTCGCTATTGTGGCCACGATCAAATCCAGAACCGCGGTAATCATCCAAATGAGAGCGCTCCGCTGCCGGCAGTCGCGCCTCTTCATAAAATAGATTGGTGCGCTCTAGAGGTGCTTCTGCAAGGAGTTCACGACTCAATACTTCTGCTGTATAAATGGGCTTCTTTTGGGTGGGTGAGTAATACACCGCAAAGCCGTCAAAGCAAAGATCTCTACCTTGCTCTTGCGAGACCGGAATCTGACGATTTGGAAAAACATCTTTGCATAATTCAAAGTCGGCGTAGGCCGAGAAAGAATACCCCAAAAGAGCGCAGATGGAAGTGAGCAAGATTTTTTTATACATGAAAAGAAGCAAAGAAAAGGTTGTTAAAGGAGTGGCCCATAGACGCTTCGTCGAATAGTGCGATCACCACTGTTTCTTGAGAGCGTGATGAGTCCATCGGCGGCGCAATTGCAATATTGACGCAGTGCTAGACCATTTGCGTGTCTTATATGATTGATAAAACCAAATCTAGAAAGATTGATTGGGAGTAAAAAAATAAATGCAATGAGCACTGCATTTAAAATTAAACTCAGGAAATTAAAAATTAAACGAGGCAATTCCGCAGGACTAGCCTCTGCAAATTGAGTTAATATGCGCAGTGCTTCCTCTGGGTAAAAGTAGGCTAGAGCAACAAAGAACCAGAAGGTTAATATGGCAATGGCCAAGGCAAAGAAATTGATTGAGCAGATAATCATGCGCAGTCCATTGAAAAATTGAGCCCAAAGGACGCGGCTGTTTGAGAAATTGGAAAGAACAATCGTTGCGTATTGATTGTCTGCAGTTTCACCAACCTTAATGCGATTGATTTCAATGTCCCATGAAATTCCATCGGTAGCTTCTATACGTTTTTGCAAGCTCTTCATAAAGTCCCCTGCCAGAACTATTCCGGCGGCCGTAACGGCTGTGGAATAAGCGCCGGCGATGATGAGATTGACTCCGAACCACCATAAAAGTGCAGCCATAATGAACGTGCACGTTATAAAGTAGCGCGCCGAAAAAAGATGTTGCCTAGTGAAGTATTGAGTAATTTTCATTTTTATTATCAGATTGGTAAGTATTTAATTAGGGTTTGCGAGCGAGCATTGCTAATGACTTGGCCTGATTAGGTGCGGCAATATAGGGGCGACCACCCTTTCCTTCAAGCAATTGTGGCCAGCAAGTAAAGCGTGATTTGGCGCATTTGAAATCACTGGGATTGTTTCGCTGCGTGACCTCACGTGTTGCAATACTGATTTTTGCGTACATGACTACACCGTCAGGAGTGCGAAGACTGCTTTGGTGCTTTACGCCAATAAGGCCTTGCGCCTCTAGTTGAGGAAGTATTAACCTGCACTTGCCCAATGAGATGTTGCTCAAAAGAGATATCTGCTTGATAGCAAGCCAAGAGCGTGCATCCTGAATTACCTGAAGAATCACATCATAGTGTTGGGACTGGGTCATTTGATACTCCGTGGAAATGGGAGTCCGTTGGTTGCCTTATTATTTTGCATTCGGGTCTTTAGGCATCATGCCGCTTGAGGGAGGGTTTGAGCTTGCCTGCGGAACTAAATCACCATTTACATAGACATCACCTGCAGCAGTAATATCAATAGTAATTATTGCGCCACTAATTTCCCAGAGGATATGCTCTGCCATTCCATTTGATTGGCTGTCGTTCGGAGTTTGACTGCTAATTCCAGCGGTCATAATTTGCTTTCAGTAGTTTTCGCACTTGTTCCATGTGAGACTTAACGGCAGTAGTAAGGTTTTGGAGAACTTGATATCGATGCTCCGCGATGCCCTCACCAAATCGATGTACATCTCTAGTCAGTTGATTTAGGTTTCTGCCGATCGCAGCCAGCTGATAATTCGAGTCTGCCAATGAGTCGATTTCGGATTGACCCAATTGGGCTCCCTTGGAGATTCGGTGACGCACGCAGGCGCTAGCAAAACGATTAAGAGATCTATAGCCCTCAATTCGGGATAAGTCATGGGCGTAGCTCCACTCTTGTTCGCCAAGGTAAATAATCAGACGCTTGCGATCAGCGGCATCAATGCGGGAAACAGGCTTTGATGAAATCATTTGAGGCGCTGCCAACTCCTTGCTAATGAGTTGGCGCAACTCCTCGCTGGGGTTAACCCCACGTTTTCTGCAATGCTCATTCCAAAGCGGCTTTAGGGGGCCAAGTCGAACGGAGAGCCAGGCCTGAAGCGGTTTTGGGCTCATATTAGCGAGCGACCTCAGGCGCTTTTGCACGCTTGCGCTCAGGTTCAAGTGGGATGGAAACATCAACTGGCTTATTGGGCGCATCCTTGATGCGTGGAGGCGAAACCACCTGCCCAATATCCACCTTCTTTTGCAATATGGCGCTAGCTTGCGCACCCACTGTTTTCGCTTGTGCCTCATTAGCGCCTAATGACCTAGCCCATTCGCTTGAAGCTACGCCGTGGAGTAATACAGATACATCTTGCTTAATGATTTGCCAGGACGGCTTATTAGGGGTGCCTGTATTGCGTAGCTCAATCGCATCACCCGCCTTTAGATCCGAAAGCTCTAAGCCGCCAAGCTTAGCGGCCTCAATGCTTTGCACCTGCCCCGCTTGGTCCTTAAATTGCAGGGAAGAAAGGATTTCTCCGGTATCAGGGGTTGTAGAGTTTTGAACCCCTACGACCTGAACAAATTGGCGTTCAGCAGGAATATTGGGGGCTGGAAGATTGCCTTTGGCAAGTTCATCAGATAATCGTTTTTCAATGGCTGTAGATATTTTAGAAAATTCCTCCGGCTTTGGATATTGATCTTTAGCTTGATCGAGCAGTACTTTTCGCAATGCGTAAACTTGGGTGAGCTCTGGAAACTGCGTCATCGCAGTCGATGCGTCCAAGGTGCTGTAGGCGATAAGGCGTTGAGAAATGATTAGTTTTGGCGCTGATGGATCTTGAGTCTGAGCATGGCTCTTAGAGTCGATGGCCTGCGACTGTGAAATACGCTCTACCTTCCAGTCGTTTCGATTTGCGGTGATGGGCTTGCTTCCAACTAGCTGATTGCGCTCATTCCATACGGGCTCTTCCACCTCTACTGCTTTTGCGCCTACTTTGGCCAAAACGACCTCTTCACCAATGTGAGCGTTAGAACTTTCAATGGCTTTGCGCAAACCTAGACCCCAGTGGTACTTTTCTTTTCCATCAGCCAAGCGCAGTTGTGCGTAGTAGTTATTTTTAGCACCTGGACGCTTATCAAACTCGAAGGGTGCCGATCCATGACTTAGCAGCACTCCAGCAAACGGATTGATGGGCTCATGTTTTTCTAAGATTTTATTTGTAGTTCCATCAATTCCAACTGCGCCCTGGGACGCGACACCGGAAACGGCGACGGCCTCTTTTGAAAGCTCGGGCGTGTTTTCTCGTGTGAAAACACCCTCAATCTCATTCTTTTGCAATGATTCACGCGCATGCCTTAGCAGTGCATAATCCTTGGCTGTGGGGCGATATCCCTCTACAGCTAAACCTACCATTTGTGCCGCCAACCAAACTTGCGCCTTAAATTCAGTGGAGCCCTTTACCTTTAACGTAGTCCAGCCTTTTGTCAAGGCCATAGCCACCATTGATTCAATCACTTGGGGATCATTGGTGGCTGTTTTGAGTCGTGGCCCCACATCTGAAAATGCTAGGTCATGATCACGATCCTTGAAAAAATAGTCCCCCTGGCCGCCACGTAGAAAGCGTTTTTTCACTAAATCTGGAACTGACTGCGCCTCAAGAATGACATCAATGGGTTTGGTCGACTTGAGTGCGTTTAGATTATTTTCGGGGGGCAATTGTTCGCTATTAGGAATAATTCTGTTAGCGTAGGACTGATAGGTCTCATTTGGCAGATGTTCTTTTAGGATGGAGCCGTAGATATTGAGGCGATCGAGCAAAAACTCACCGATGTCTTGCTCATTAAGTTGATCTGGGGCCAAAGACTTGAGATGCTCAATTTCGGTACCTAAATCCAAATAAACCGGATAGAGATCTGCGATACCACCGGCTTTTTCATCTACTTCAAAAAGAGTGGCGTGCAACTCATTGAGGATATTAAGTTGCGCCGTAACTTCTGTAGGTATTTCGACCTTAGGAGTATTTGGTGATTGCTCTGGTGAGCTGGCAATTGCTTTTTCCTGGGCGATCTCTAGCGAATCGACAACCTCCAGAAGAAATGATTGAATTTCAAGACCCGGGCCACCATGCTGCCAGTCTGGGTCGTATGCCAATAGCCGAGTATGAACCTGGCGCAAAACACTTATTTGCCCATCTAAATCTTCATTAACGACATTACGTGATTTCATGGCAAAAGCTGCCATCTGCGCGGCATCATCTCCCGATGATTGCCCTGCTACTTTAGCCAGACGATCGAGTGAGCTAATTAAACGGTCTTTTATAAACTGTCCATACTCGGCTTGTAAATGATTGTAGGTAGCCATGGTGTTTCTCCTGTTTTAGATTGGGTGTTGTGCGGCTTGTAGGTGTAATGGAAAACAAATCACTACCGCTTTGGTCCGGTCGTTGCGATCGCTTTTTCCTCTACTTTTGTTAAGGACGCTTTCTTGATGGCTTTCGCCCGATCTTCAAGTTGCTGTTTTTGGTAAAACGCCTTGAGATCTTGGTAATAAGGATCCAAAACGCCTGGGGGTTTTGTTTGTTCGCCAACAATAGCTACGGCCTTTGGAAATCCCATCCGCGCACGCATGACGTCCTCTAATGCAACTCGCCACATGGTCTTGAAGAGATTTTGATTTTTTTGGGAAAAATCCCGATCGACAGCCGCTTTTTCAACTAACTGCGCATTGGATATAAAGCGATCTTTAAACGGATCATAAGGGTTGACGACTCCCTTATTGCCTTCATAATGAATACTTAAATAAATGCCAGTAAAGCTTTTCCCCATTCGCTCCTTGACAATTGGGGATTGGGAAGATAAATCGGTTACTTGATGCAATGTAAATTTGTCATCGCCAAGCTGCTGAAATAAGAACCGATCATCATGGTGATAAATCTCACCTTTATAGGGGCCGCCATCTTGCATAGGCACAACAAATTCACGTTTGCTGCCAAAATATTCTTTGCCTAAGGCAATCAATTGCGGCGGAGTTACTTCAGGAGCCCACATAGGCCGTGTGCCATTTGAAAATTCCGGGTGTTGATAGTTAAATGGGATGGGTTCTACAGTTGGCGGTTGATGATCTTTGGCAATTTTTGCCATAACTATTTCCTGTGCTGATGGTGACGATAAAAATGGTGTTGCAAGCTGTGTTGCCTCATGAGTAGTGGAATGCTCCACTGCTGGGCCGCTAGATTTATTGGCTACCTCTGTAGGTAATTTGGTCTCCTTAACATTTTTTTGAACCTCAATATCTGGGCCGTTGGCTTGACTACGTAGCGCGGCGTTAAAGCGCTCCTTGTCAACCATTGCGCCGGGAATGCTTGGCTCTCCTGCGCGCAGTTTTGCAAAAGTGCTTGCAATTAAATTGCGAGCAGCTTTGCTAGCGGCATAGTCTCGCCATCCCTTGGCTTCCTTGTGAAATCCAAAAGTATCAGCAATGGTGGCCACCCAATTGCAAACGGTGCGATACGTTTTATCAGCTAAACCATTAAGGCGATAACCTGTAGGATATGACTGTGTAATTTCAGCTAACTGGGCCAATGCCTCATCGACTCCTCTGGCGCGCACATAGTAAATATTGTCCGGATGCATTTTTAAAACTTGCTGCCCATCAGCAGAGTCAAACCACTCTTTAGCCTTGTTTGCAATCCACTGATCTTGGGTGTAAAGTTCGTTTAAGTTTTCAATATATTGCTGTGGCGTTAAAAAGCGTCGCAACCCTAAATGGAGCATCTCATGCCAAAGTGTCTTCTCAACCATGACTACGTCCCGCAGTCCTTCTTGGGCAAGGAAACAGTGATCTGCACATGTCACTCCAGAAGCGATCATTCCCGGCGGGTGCATTATCCCAATGGAATCCATCCGCTCGATCAGGTGAATATGCGTCCTAGTTTCTTTCGCAAATGGTTTGAGAAGTTCGTCTATTCGCTCGGATGCCGCTGCGAATGACACTTGCTCATTGGCGGATAAAGCCTTAGGAATCGTATTAAAAATCGCCACTCCCCGCTCTGTTTGACGCGTCTGTACTTGCGCAAATAGATTGGTAAATGCCTGATTAAAGGCCCAGGCTTCATTGCCTACTGGATAGGGATAACGTGGAAGATCTTCATTGCTCCATTCCTTCGGCGCCAAATAATTAACCAGGTAGTCATTGCGAATACCCAGATTGCTTAGGCGATCGCCCACAAATCCTTCAAAGCTTCTCGCGGACATCTCTGTTGGCGTAGACCAGTAAGCGCTACCACGAAACGCATCCATCTTTGCTGATCTTTTAGGAAGATCAGATTGTTTGATTTGTGCCATTACTGCAGTAAAAGCATCCTGTAATGGCTCGCGTAATCCAACAGCTTGAGGTTCATCGCTGACAAAGCCTAAAGGATTGCCATCAGGCGAGCTTCGCACCAGGTAATTATCTAATGCGTGCCACCATTCGTGCGCTAAGGATCCGGCACCCTTTTCTTTGGTCAAGTTAATGACAACATGGCCAGATTCATAATGAGCCTTAGCGGGATCAACACCACCTCTACCTCTAGCCCCAAATGCTAAGCCTAGCTCGCCATTGAACGATAATGCAGCAGGTGGCAAGGCCAATGCGCGAGACAGATCCATCAAAGCATCGTAGGCCTCGTTTAAGTCGGCCTGTCTTCTGCCTTGCTCAACCCAATTACCAAACTCAACACCCCTAAAACCAAATACTTCGTTAAATTCTGCGGGGCTAATATCCTGCCCTTGGCGATAATCGACTCCTAGCCGCGGTTCATTTTGGGTTGCGCGAATACTGGGCACCTCTTTGAGTCTTGCCAGCTCCTTTTCTAGCTCTTGACTGTGCTCGTGGCGATATTCACGAGCTACTTTAACGTCCTCAAAGGGGCCTGCTAAATCTATATAACGCCGACCAATCTTTTTGCCAATATAAAGAGCCTCACCGGCCTTTTTACGATAGAGCGCAAACTGCGCATCACCGTTGGCCTTAGTTTGCTTTGTGGCTGCTAGGAGCGTCTTATGGTCGGCATCAATTTTCGCCAATAGTGCTTCTTTAGTTTCGGCAGTAAGTAGCTGTTTTGGCCAAGATGTTTTGGCACTTCTCTCCTCAATCGACCAGATCGCTTTAGGCGGGTTATAACTTACTCCATTCATCATGGAATAGCTAGCGCACTTGATTTGATAACTTGCCAATGAGCGTTCATGCCCAGCAATTTGATAGAGTATTGCGGCATCACTAATTTGAGGGATTGTTTTAAATTGATCTAGAATTGGTAAAAGTAAATCGGGTTTATCGATTGAGCCAATAATCTGCTCTGCCAATGATTTGCTTGCCGCTACCTTTTTGTTCCAGGCTGATAACTTATAAGATGATTTGGGCTTAGTGGGGACCACATCACGCAGGACTCTAAGAATGGCAACCGCCTTCCTATCATGCCCTGCCTCTATGAGTTTTTGGTAATTCGGCTCTGGCCAATATTGCGAGAGAGGCACTTCTCGTGGCGTCAAGTTTTGCGAGTGTTTGAGCTTGTCTAAATAGCCCGACCAAACATCTTTTCTGGCGCCACCAATCTTTTGGCCAAAGTCCTCAATGACCTTTGGCGAGTTGCTTACCGTGTCGTCTAGAAATGGGGCTGCATTAATATGTTCTTGTGATGCACCAGCAAGGTTTTCTCCAAACTTTGCAGCGACTTCTTCTTGCTGCTCCGTGATTGCCGCAGCTAGGTCTTGCTTGCTTAAAAAGAAATTCGCCTCTTGAGAATCAAATTGCTGATCACCATTGCGATCAAGGCCGCTAGGAAGCATTAACTCTTGGTCTTTGGCTGCCAAAAGTAGTGCGGCATACTCCGTAACGGCACCAGTTTGGCCAAACACAATCTCTAAAGCCTGTTGATAGGAGCGCACGGCATCCGTTGTTTCCAAGAGGGCGATTTGATTACTCAATTTTGCCAATTCAGTAGCGGGTAAATATACTGATTCCATGCCAGTGTCTTGATCATGCACCGATACAGATGGCGCAGAAGAAGGCGGCACCATTTGCACGCCATCTGGGATATCTGTGGGAGCGACACCAGTTAATTCATTCATGCGTAGGATCAGAAAGTCATTGGCATAATCGCGCACCGGACCATCTTTGCCAAAAATGACTTCTAAAGCATTTTCGAATTGAGCTAAATCACTCGCCGTAGAAATTCGATTAATGGTATTACTTAGTAAATTAAGGTCAGAGTCTGGGAGCTCGATTTCTGAGAAGAAGTCGCCAGGAATAAATTCTGGCGCTTTGCTTGGCGCAAAGTCTATGGGAAGTGTCAGTAGCTGATCGTAGGTATAACGATTTAATACATCAATGTCACGTATTTCGAGCGGTTCGCTACTGGCTTCATGAAAGGCAAAAACTCGTATGCTTGTTAGAAGTTGATCTTTGAGCTGGTGTAAAGCTTCTACCGATTGCCCATACTGCCTTAGATCGGCAGCTGAAATGGGCGGAAAATCGTCAAGCTTTAGAAGCTTTGCTCTTGTATCCTCTTGCGAAACTCGGGATCGCTGTTCATCCTGTTCAGGCCCTCTACTGCTCGCTTGGCGAATTCCAATACTGGGTCGTATGGGAGCTCTTCCGCGGGCTTGCTCGTAGTTGGCAAGGCTGATGGATCCGGATTGGTTGCGCTCTTCAAGATGCTTTGAGAGTCGTTCTCTAATGTGCTCATAAGTTCCTTCAGAAGAAAGGGTTGGTAAATTATCCCAGCTAAGGGTAATCAAGGAATTATCTACATCCCTGCGATCAATAATTGTGAGTTTAACGGCACCGCCATAGGTTTGGTGAACTTCAGCTAGGCTTTGGGGAAGTCTGGACAGAAGATTGGCAATCAGGTCGATGCTCGCGCCTCTGCCTACTTGCTCAAAGCGATTTAACGCGTTATCTAGAGCGTTTTCGGCTTTAGCGTGAACTGTAATAATCTCTGGGCGCAACCCTTTTTCAAGGATTTGATCAATTTTAATTTTGGTCGCAGCAACATCAACAAGTTGACCCTCAAAGATGGTAGCGATATCAAAATTTTCCCCAAGACCAGTGGCGATTGCTGATGACTTTCCAGCGCCTGGCGTTCCCGTAACCAAGAGAACGCGTCCACGCACACCACCTTCCTTGATCTGCGCCTGCGCAGCTGCTAAGTTTTCTCGAAAAAGTGCTGCCGCCAATACTGCAGCGCTATTGTGCGCGGGAAGGTTATAAAAGCTTCTAGTTTCATTTGACTGCGCATAGAGCTCAAAGGTTTCTTTAAAAAGATCGGAATTCACATATAAACCGCCATGAGATCTGGGGTCTTGTTTATAGCGATCGATAAACCGTCTAGGGTTATCGTTCACAAGCTTTGAGAATTGAATCTCAGCCGCTGCGCGCTCAGGATCTTCAAAGCCGCGTATGGTGATGGACTCTAAGAGGGTTGCAGGAGGGTTCTGGCTAGCAAGTGATGCGGCCCCAACCTCTTTTTCTGGTGGGATTACTTGGACTGGTACCGAACTTTCCGTTGCCACCACCCTGCCCTCATGAAGCTCAAAACCTAAGCCACGGGGAGATTGCGCAGCAAGCAATCCAAGAACGACCGATTGATTTCCGGAAATGAGCTGCAAGTCATTAAAATCTGTTTTTTCCGTGGCTTTAGGACTGGCTAAATCAGCTTGGCTAAAACTAGGTTTTGCCACCAATCCATCGACCAAAAGAGCGGCCTGTATTGATTCACGTTCGCCACGACCAATATCGCTTGCGAGAACGATCATGCTGCGGGGGTATTGCATGCGCAAGGTTTGCGCTACTGATGGCATATTGCCACTTGATAATGAAGCGACAATCAAAGCCTCTGGCAAGCCGAGTTGCCCCTTCAGAGCTGTATATGATTGCTCAATTGATCTGGTGGTTGCAATGCCCTCGCCAATATAAATAATGGGGGCGACAGGCTTGGCATCTGAGTTTAGCGGGAGAGGATTTTGGGCAACCCAATAGGATTGGGATTTGCGTCCACCCGCTAAAGCAGATTTTCGACCCGCTTCATCAATCATCTCCAATGTTGAGAGGGCTATTTTTTGATTCTGTCCGACTTGCTGGCCAACGCCGGCAAGCAAGATGCGGCCAGACAAAGGCTCGCCATTCGCTTTTGGAGCATAACCAATCAGCGAGCTTAATTTAGTTAAGTCAATTTCATGTAAATTCTCGCCGGCGATGCCTTTGCGAACGAGGTATGGATGATCATCTAGGGCTGGTGCAGTTGACGCCCAAATATGTTCCGATAGAGCTGCAACCTTGCTATAACGCTCTTCCCGCTTAGCTAATTCGAGCGCTTGCTCAGCCGCCCTCTCCATGGATCGTTTAGCGCGCAATTGCGCTTGCTCCTGCTTTTCCTGGGGGGGATAGGGTTTCATAACCAATGCGGCCAGACGGGTCAAAGCCACCTTGCTTGGCCAGGTTGAATAATGAACCTATTCCTACATTAGTAAGTTTTAGTTGTTTCCAGGTGTATTTAGCAGTTGCGGCGTTATAGCTCTCTGCTTTGGCACTCCATGAGTCCCAAAGCTCAAAAGCTTCTTGTCCAAATGCGTTCTTAAGGGCGGCACCAACGAGTAGCCACTCTTTTCGGTCATCCGAATCGATAAAGCCAAGCGCATCACGAGCCTTGTCAAGCTCTGAAGTCCAAGTTGTATGAGTTGCATTTACCACTGGGGTCCCCGACTTTCTGGTTAAACCAAAAAATCAGAAACTTGCCCGAACTATCCTATAGTACATAAATAAATGAAAAGCAACAAGAAATAAATATGCTGCTAACTTGTGTCAACAGCATCAATCTAAAAGGCGTTGATATAGCAAGAGCTACCGATAGCTCTTCTAAACGAAAGGTTATAAGATGAAAAAACTTGCAATTGCAATCGCTTTAACTACCCTGACAACGGCCCTATTTGCTCAAACCCCTCAAAGTGCGGCAGATGCACAAAAAGAGAAGGCTGCCGTTGCCAAAGAAGCAAAGACGAGCAAGGCAGAGGGAAAGAAGGTGAAATCTGAAAAGCCTGCTGCTCCTAAAGCAGTCGTCACACCATCTGGAAAATAATTTACAAACAGTGAATGGGTCGGGATAAGTGCCGTAGCGCAATAACCGACCCTTCAAAATCATGAAAAAAATTCTACTAAGTTCAGCCCTAATACTCACCTTGCTTTTTTCAAATTCAGTAATTGCAAGGGGCTGGGGTGGACCAATGGGTTTTTGGGGTGGTGTTGCTGGCGGCGCCATTGTAGGGGGTGTTGTTGCCAGTAATTATTACCGACCTTACTATCCCGCACCATACTACGCACCTTATGTCGTTGCGCCTACATATGTGCAACCTCAAATAGTTTATATGACGCCTCCCGTTGCTGCTGCTCCACAGCCACAATCGCTGGTTAGCCAGCAAGTGCAGCCACAGGCTTATTATTGCCCTGCAGCTGGAGGATTTTATCCTCAAGTGCAAGCTTGCCCGCAGGGATGGCAAGTGACGCGCTAATGCGTTTAGCTTAGACCTTAGCCGTGTGATTTGAAGTGCAAAAAATAACTTATGAGAGCGCTTAATACTTCCTAACCAACCCAACCACAACGCCCCACACATCCAGCAATCGCTCATCTCCAACAGTAATTGGTGAAAAGTTATCATTTTCAGCAAGCAGTAGTATTTTATTTTGCGAAATAATTAATCGCCTTACCAAAAACTGGCCTTGGTTGACGGTCACAACAATATCGCGATTTTTAAACTTAACCGAACGATCGACGACTAAGCGATCGCCAGTTTGTATACCGATGCCTACCATAGCATCGCTACCCACCCTAAAGAAATAGGTCGCTGTAGTATTTTTGACCAAAAAATGCTGGAAATCAAAGTTCTGTTCAAAGTTTTCCGGCGTAAGAATTTTGTCTGTGTTCATTGAAATAAGAAAATTAGTTTTTATAAATTGTTAGCGTTTTTATACGCCATCGAATGCTGCATCAGCCTCAAATGCTGAAACACCACGCTTAGCAAGGCTAATTAATGAGGCGTCCTGACCGCCATCTATTAGAGCCAAAAAGTCTTGCAGAACGGTGCCCTGCCCCAAATTTTCCCCATCTAATATTTTTCGAGATTCGTCAAGGGAGGCCTTTCGCGAGACGGTGCTTGGCATTGAGCGAAGATCTTCAAAATTAATACCAGCTGTCTTTGCATAAAACTGCGAAAAAGGCACTAGTTCCTTGCTGGCATCTTTAGGAGTGATGCGCCGATTTGGGGGTGCTTGCGTCATCACCTCAAGCTGATCTCTATCGGAGGTTCTTTTAAGGGACTTTTTCTCCAGGTCAACGTCAGCAACTGTGAGTTCACGAACCATCTTGCGAAGACCCGATTGATATCTAGCTATATCCATAGATGGAACATAAGCAGGTGGTAATACACGGGGAATAAACATTTGGTCATCGTAGTAACGTATTTTTTCGCACAAGATTGGCTTCGTGTACTCCATAAATACAATCTGCTTATCCTGAGACATGGTTCGCAACTCTTGCGGCATCATCAAGGCTCGTTTCTGGTCAGAAACATTGACGCTATCACCCGATCGGCTATTGAAAATTCCACGACCACGACTATATGAAGCCGTACTTTCGGTAAGATACCCCAATGTTTCCGATACCTCTTTGGCATCCTTGGGCTCCTTTGGTGGAAATACAATCTGCAACGCACTATTAGCCACCAATGAGCGTGTATCGTCTTTCCCGTAGGAGTCCTGCGCCTCAAACTGAGCAATGGATTGACCAATCAAAATTAAGCGTAGTCCGTAGCCAGCCATAAAGCCAGAACCTTTGGCAATGCTAAGGAAGCGCAGATTAAATCAAAATTAGCCTGAAGAGCGCCGCAAAAATATCCCCATATTTAATTTTTACGAAGACAGTCTGATTTTTCTAAGATTTGGCGCTAATTTCCCTTCTCTGAGTTGCCCGTA
>NZ_JACVPJ010000034.1 GCF_018881975.1 Polynucleobacter sp. JS-Safj-400b-B2
CTTGAATTCAACTGATCGATGCAACACACTACAAACTGCGTAAGCAAAAGGAGTGTTGCTCATGAAACAACGGCCCCGAATCTATTACACGGCCACCCAGAAGGCTTTAATGTGGGAACGCTGGCAAAAAGGCGATAACCTTCATCAGATAGCGCAATTATTTGATCGGGGCCACTCTTCTATCCAGCGTATTTTGGCCGAAAGTGGTGGCATCAAACCACTAGAGCGATCTCGATCAGCTCTATCGCTGACTTTGGCTGAGCGAGAAGAGATCTCCCGCGGCCTGGCAACGGGACAATCCCTTCGTTCTATCGCACAGCTTTTAGGCAGATCGCCTTCTACGGTTAGTCGGGAGGTTAAGCGTAATGGTGGTGCCAAAGACTACCGATCAGCTGGGGCAGATAGCTCAGCTTGGGATCGAGCACTTCGTCCTAAGACTTGTAAACTGGTCTTGAACAAGCCCTTGGCAAGTATCGTGACAGACAAGCTGCAGCTCTTGCAGTGGTCGCCACAACAGATTGCCGGATGGTTAAAGCAAACGTATCCAGATGACGAAAGCTATCAGGTGTCACACGAGACAATTTATCGTAGCCTCTTTATCCAAGCCCGTGGAGCCTTAAAGAAAGAGCTCGTGGCACATTTACGTCGTACTCGGGTGATGCGCCGCTCACGCCATCACACGCTTAAAGATGTTGGTCTTGGCAAGATTGCCAATGCAGTCTCCATTAGAGAGCGGCCAGCAGAAGCAGAAGATCGTGCAGTGCCAGGTCATTGGGAAGGCGATCTTTTATATGGGGATGCCAATAGCCAGATCGCTACTCTCGTTGAGCGCCAGACTCGCTATGTGATGCTAGTAAAAGTGGCTCGCAAAGATAGCCAGACAGTAGTTAACGCACTCATTAAGCATGCGAGAAAATTACCAGACGAGCTATATAAATCGTTAACGTGGGATCGAGGTAAAGAGATGTCTGAGCACAAGCGTTTTACCTTAGCCACGGATGTTCAGGTGTACTTTTGTGATCCCCAGCATCCTTGGCAACGAGGATCCAATGAAAATACGAATGGGCTACTAAGACAATACTTCCCTAAAGGAATGAGCCTGGCTAATTACTCACAGGCTAAGCTTAATGCCATAGCTAGGAAACTGAATGAGCGCCCTAGAAAGACACTAAACTATCAAACACCGGCAGAACGTTTTGCCCAATCTGTTGCGTTGACCGGTTGAATCCAAG
>NZ_JACVPJ010000035.1 GCF_018881975.1 Polynucleobacter sp. JS-Safj-400b-B2
CTTGATTTCAACCCGTCGATGCAACAGTTAGGGCAAAACGTTCTGCCGGTGTTTGATAGTTTAGTGTTTTTCTAGGACGTTCATTGAGTTGCCTTGCTACAGCATTGAGTTTGGCTTGGGAGTAATTAGCTAAGCTCATTCCTTTAGGGAAGTATTGTCTTAATAACCCATTGGTATTTTCATTCGAGCCTCGTTGCCAAGGATGCTGAGGATCGCAAAAATACACTTGCACATCGGTAGCTAGAGTAAAGCGTTTGTGTTCAGACATTTCTTTACCCCGATCCCATGTTAAGGACTTGTAGAGCTCTTGCGGTAACTTGCGGGCATGCTTGATGAGTGCATTGACCACCGTCTCACTGTCTTTACGAGCCACCTTGACTAGCATCACATAGCGAGTCTGGCGCTCCACGAGAGTAGCGATCTGACTATTGGCATCCCCATATAAAAGATCACCTTCCCAATGGCCGGGAACAGCTCTATCTTCTGCTTCGGCTGGCCGCTCTCTGATCGAGACTGCATCCTTAATTTTTCCAAGCCCTGCATCCTTCAGCGTGTGATGCCGTGATCGGCGCATGATGCGGGTGCGTCGTAAATGCTGGGTGAGCTCTTTCTTTAAGGCTCCGCGGGCTTGGATAAAGAGGCTAAGGTAGATCGTTTCGTGTGACACCTGATAGTCCTCCTGATCTGGATAAGTCTCTTTTAGCCATCCGGCAATCTGTTGTGGTGACCAGTAGTGCTGCAGTTTATCTGCCACCAGATGCGCTAAGGCTTTATTCAAGACTAGTTTACAAGTCTGAGGACGCTGCGCTCGATCCCAGGCAGCCTGATTAGATTGGTGGGCTCGATAACTCTTTGGACCGCCATTGCGACCAATCTCACGACTAATTGTGGAAGGTGATCGACCTAACTGAGTTGCAATCGATCTCATGGATTGACCGCTTGCTAGGCCACGTGAGACTGCTTCACGCTCGGCCAAAGTTAATGCCAAGGTTGATCGAGTTCGCTCTGGGGGTCTGATACCGCCACTCTCAGCCAAAATTCGCTGAACTGCCGAGTGGTGGCGATCAAATAACTGGGCAATCTGCTGGAGAGAATCTCCCTTTTTCCAGCGCTCCCACATTAAAGCCTTCTGGGTAGCTGTGTAATAGATTCGAGGTCGTTGTTTCATGAGCAACACTCCTTGCGCTTACGCAGTTTGTAGTGTGTTGCATCGACGGGTTGAAATCAAGG
>NZ_JACVPJ010000005.1 GCF_018881975.1 Polynucleobacter sp. JS-Safj-400b-B2
AGGCTACTCAGAGAGGGCAAAATAGCGTCAAATCTTAGAAAAATCAGACAGACTTCGTAAAAAATAAATAGGGAAATATTTTTGCGGCGTTCTTCAGGCTAATTTTGATTTAATCTGCGCTTCCCTAACGGCAATCTTTTGGCTGACGGCGATACCGTTACCCTCATTAAAGACCTCAAAGTAAAAGGCTCTTCCACTACGCTTAAGGTCGGTACCAAGATCAAAGGCATTCGCCTCGTGTCTGGAGACCATGAAGTCGATTGCAAAACAGAAGCTGGCAATATGTTGCTTAAGGCCTGCTTTCTGAAAAAAGCCTAAAACCATTTGGCATCTAGGCTTTTGACTACTGACTGAACTTAAGAGGCCGCCTTTTTTAAGACGGCATAAATCTGATCCTTCAGAAGTAGCTTTTCCTTTTTTAAGATCTCAATTTCTTCCGGAGTACTTGGCTCGCTGTGCGCTTCCATTCTCTGGATCTTCTGATCTAAATTATTGTGCTTATCAAATAAATGCGAGAAATGACGGTCAGACGTTTTTAACCTGGTAATGAGTTCGCGATATTCGGGAAACATAGAACCTCTTGATATTTGGGTTGTACAAAACTACGTACTTTTAGTGTAGCAATCCTCCATTTCAAGAACAATCACTTCCTTCATCTATTTATTTCATCCCTCCCCTTGCAATCCGCAGGAAAAACCCCACATTGGAAAGATAAATTCCTACAGAATTTTGCAGTAATATCAGTAAGTGCATTAAGCACAATAACTACCAAAAGAAGGGTAATAAACCATGGCTACAAAGAAGTCTCCAGCAAAAAAGAAAGTAGCTACCAAGGTGGTAAAAAAAGCCCCCGCTAAAAAAGCTGTCAAAAACGTTGTCGCCAAGAAAGTGGCAAGTAAAAAGACGGTCAAAACGGTAGTAAAAAAACCAGTGGCTAAGAAAGTGGCTGCAAAGAAGCCGGCTGCCAAAAAAGTAGCCGTTAAGAAATCACTGGCAAAAAAACCTGCGGCTAAAAAGCCAGCAGCTAAAAAAGTTGCCAAAAAGACTGTTCAATCAGCTTCATCTAAAGCTCCAAAGGTAGATCAATATGGTCTCGAGCAAGATGATGAGTTTTACGGTCTTTATTTTGCAAAGTCCACCAACAAGGGATTGGTTGAGGTAAAACCTTGCACCTTCTCACTCATGTATTGGTGGAAAGGCTTGCTTGGATATCCTGACATGATCGAGATATCCAAGGGAAGCAATACTGCGATGTTGCAGTTTGAATCTACCTTTGGTGGTGGCGATTCTGGTGAGACAGAGTTAACTGAAAAAGATGTTCTGGATATTGATCACATCATTGAAGTAGATGAAGAAGAAATGATGATCTCCCTCTACTCCTATGTACCTATTCCAGTACCCGAGAAATTGGTTGGGGCCTTAAGTCTTGCTGTTCTCAATATCAATCCAGAAACTCGCTACGGTAACCTAGAAATCTGCCCGACTGAGAATGAAGAAGGTGTAACTGAGCATTTCTTGCGCTATCGTGCTGCAACCTATTTGCGCGGCATCAAGTCAGGCAAAGTGGAAGCTATCGAAAGCATGGTTACGAATGGTTCAGAATTCTTTGGTCTCGCCTTAGATGCAATGTGTGTAAATAAGTCCATCAAGAAGTGGCTGCTAAGCTAATTGAGCACTAACAAATGGCGGAGTGACTACCCGCCACTATCTACAAAGATAGATATAAGTTAAGGGAAAACGGTCATTGACCGTTTTTCTGCTTTCTAGAATCGTTACTGTTCTTTTACCCTGCTTCTTGCACTCTGCAAGAGCTGCTTCCTGAGCCTCGCTTTCCTTGGCAGTCTTAGGCGCATGAACCCCAATCGTTCCGTCAGATTGTTGATAGACGCCAAAATCACTTTGTGGTGTGGAACAAGCAAACAAGCCAAAGCCCAATCCCAGGAACATCGCTTTATTTAAGACTTTCATTTAATCTCCATGATTTCTTTGATCTTAAAGCACCTAGAGTGAAGACGAGCAGAGACCCTGCTGCTGTTGTTTATTTCATTGTTTACTTCGTTGTTTATTTCTAATATTTTTGATTTTTTGCAGTAGTGATTCGTTTGAAACGACCGGTCAACTTGGTTAACCTCACATCTGTGATAGATTTCTTTTAAAGAGCGTACTAACAGTCTCCACATCTGCGGTAAAACTTTACGTCCGTACGCTCTTTAATGCTGCGGGCGAACCCTCAGCGAATTATCACTATATTCTTTAATTCCTCAAAAGTCAAGGGTTTACCCTGATATTTATCAAATATATTTCAGAGGTGAACTTCATCAAGCTCACGCTCCATTCATAATTTAGTTATTAGGGGATAGAAAAAACTTTTCCCTAAACCAAAGAGCCACTGAGACTAAGCCAACCATGATTGGCACCTCAACTAAGGGCCCTATCACTGCGGCAAATGCCGCTCCTGAATCAATGCCAAATACAGCGATAGCTACTGCAATAGCTAGTTCAAAGTTATTGCTAGACGCCGTAAACGATAAAGTACAGCAGCGCCTGTATTCAATACCCATCTTGATGGTGATAAAGAACGTCAGCAAGAACATCGCCACAAAGAAGACTAGTAATGGAATAGCAATAGTGATTACATCCATTGGCAACTGAAGAATTAACTTACCTTTCAAGCTAAACATCACCACGATCGTAAAGAGCAAGGCTATTAATGTGAGTTTGCCAATTCTAGGAACGAAAGTATTTTGATACCACTCTCTCGATACAAATTTAAGCGCAATATACCTAGTCAGAAATCCTGCAACACATGGAACTCCCAAATAGATTGCAACTGTCTTAGCGATCTCAGCAATAGTGATATTGACAACAGAGCCTGCAAAGCCAAAATAGGGCGGCAGAACAGTTAAGAAAAAATAGGCGTAGAAGCTAAAGAATAGGACTTGAAAGACCGCATTAAAGGCAACTAAGCCGGCTGCATACTCTGTAGAGCCTTTAGCAATATCGTTCCATACAATGACCATCGCAATACAAGGTGCAATGCCAATTAATATCAAGCCAGCCATGTACTCAGGCTGGTTAGGCACAAAGAGGATGGCCAAAAAGAACATTAAGGTTGGCGCCACAATCCAATTCAGCAGAAATGCCAAACCAAATATACGTTTGTCTCTGAATACATCTGGCAAGTCTTCGTACTTCACCTTGGCAAAGGGTGGATACATCATCAATATCAACCCAATCGCTATTGGGATATTGGTTGTGCCAGACTGAAAGGAATTAATAAACCCCTCTACCCCCGGCACAAAATACCCAAAGCCAATACCTACTGCCATGGCAGTAAATATCCAAACAGTGAGATATCGATCTAAAAAAGAAAGCTTGCTAGTAACAGTACTCATAATTTGGTGTGAATTTCTTTTAGGCTCATGGAATCCAATTTATCCAATGGCATTGCAGCAAGAATATCAATACGCTTCTTGAGTCCGTTCATGACCTCAACAAAGGCCGTCTTCTTCGCTATATCGGTGCCCTCTACTCTTGATGGATCAGGAAAGCCCCAATGTGCAGTTACCGGATTACCCGGCCAGAATGGGCACTGTTCACCAGCAGCATTATCACAAACCGTGATGATGAAATCCATCTGAGCTGCATCGGGCAAGCCAAATACATCCCAGCTTTTAGACTTTAACTTTTCGGGGTCCATCCCCATCTCGACAGCTAATTCTCTTGCAATGGGATTAACACTGCTGCCTGGAGTTGATCCCGCCGAGTAACCCGCAAACTTGCCACTAGGATGAGTCGATGCCAATGCCTCGCCTAGAATGGAGCGAGCAGAGTTATGTGTACATAGGAAGAGAATATTGAACTGCTTCATTTAGCCTTGGCCTTTTTAATAATCGTTACTGGTGCACATGCTTTTCCACCACAGCAGTTTTCAAGCAAGAACCCGCTTAACTCTTGAACCAAGCTGGCATTAGGTCGATAAATGAGATTACGACTCTGGCGTTCTACTGACAATAAATCAGCCCCCACCAACTCCTTTAGATGAAAGCTGAGTGTGGCATTGGCTACCCCCAGTTTTTCAATAATCTCACCAGGCGTTAAGCCCGCATCACCTCGCTGCACCACTAAGCGAAAGATATTTAAACGGGTTTCCTGACCCAAAGCCAGAAATACATTGATGGCATCTGTATTTTTCATATTTCCAATTATATAGAAATATATATTTCATATTCATGACAATCAATGCCCCATAAATGGCATATATTTGTCATGAACACTTGAAAATAGCATGAATAAAACGTAGGATTTGCTAAGATTCATTTCAAATTCAATAATCTACGAGATTCATACCTAAATAAGGAAAATCATGAGCCAAAAGAAACTAGTTAAGCAACTACTAAAAAAGCTCGATAAATTAGAGTCTGATAGAGAAAAGCTCATAGATAAGCTTGCAAAAGCATTGGATAAGCTAGATAAGAAAGTGGCTACCAAAAAAGTACCCGCCAAGAAAGTGGTAGCCAAGAAAGTGCCTTCTAAGAAGGCTCCAGCGAAAAAGACGGCAGCTAAGAAGGTGCCGACTAAAAAGGTGCCAGCTAAAAAGGTGCCAGCTAAAAAAGTAGTTAGTACAACCGAAGCAAACTAATGGGCCAAAAAAGTAAAGATAAGCTAGAGCAATCTGGCTATGATGAACAACTTCGCCTGTTACAAATTGAATTAGTAAAATTACAAAATAGCCTAATCAGTAATGGTGATCAGATATTGCTCATTCTTGAGGGCCGCGATACGGCCGGTAAAGATGGCACTATTAAAGTGATTAACCAACATTTAAGCCCTAGAGAAACTCGTGTGGTTGCTCTAGGCAAGCCATCAGATGCCGAAGCTGCGGAATGGTATTTTCAACGCTATGTTGCACAGCTGCCTAAGAAAGGTGAGCTTGTTCTATTCAATCGAAGTTGGTACAACCGTGCTGGCGTTGAAGTGGTGATGAACTTTTGCACCAAAGAACAATACGCTAACTTCATGGGAACTGTAAATGCGTTTGAGTCCATTCTGGCTAGCTCAGGCATGACCATTCTCAAATACTATTTAGACATTTCCAAGAAAGAACAGGCCCTCCGTCTTGCCGATAGAGCCAAAGATCCTCTGAAGCAATGGAAGATCAGTCCAATAGATCAGCAAGCGCAAATTAATTGGAATGCCTATAGCAAGTGTAGAGATGACATGCTTGAAAAAACCAGCTCCAAAGATGCGCCCTGGATTATCGTGAAGGCAAACGATAAAAAAGTAGCCCACATCAATATGATTCAAGATCTTCTATCTAGAGTTTCTTATCCAGGCAAAGATGAGAGCCTACTGAAGGCTGATAAAGACATCACCTTCAAGTGGGATGGCAATTTATCTAAGCTTGAAAAATAAGTCTTTAGAAGACCTCAGGTACGTACATCTCAGGAGGCACTGGCCCGCGTAAATAGTCTGGGTTATGAACGCGCTCAGGCAAACTGATCATGGGATGATCAATTTCTTTATAAGGAATTTGATTTAGTAAATGGGTGATGCAATTTAAACGAGCTTTTTTCTTATCATTGGCAGCAACCACCCACCAAGGTGCTTCAGGAATATGCGTACGTTCCAGCATAGTTTCTTTGGCTTTGGTGTAAGCCTCCCAGAGCCTTCTTGCCTCTAGGTCCATTGGACTTAGCTTCCATTGCTTTAATGGATCGTGGATACGCATCATGAAACGGTTGTATTGCTCTTCGTCAGAAATGGAGAACCAATATTTGATGAGAATAATTCCAGAGCTGATCATCATGCGCTCAAGATCGGGAACCGTTCTAAGAAATTCTTCATACTCGTAATCGGTACAGAATCCCATTACTCTTTCAACGCCAGCACGGTTGTACCAGCTTCTATCAAACAAAACAATCTCGCCACCAGCTGGCAGGTGGGAAATATATCTTTGGAAATACCATTGGGTTTTCTCGCGCTCATTAGGAGCCGGCAGGGCAACAACCTTACATACGCGGGGATTCAGTCGCTGAGTAATTCGCTTGATGGCGCCGCCCTTACCTGCAGAATCTCTTCCTTCAAATAAGACCGCTACTTTGAGCTTATTGGCTACAACCCAGTCTTGGAGCTTTACCAACTCGCCCTGGAGTCTGAAGAGCTCGCGGAAGTAAACATTGCGTGGAATCTCGGAGTTTTCATCACCATCTTGAGATAAGCGATCATCATCGAGCTCCATTTCAAGCTCTTCATCCATGCTGTCAAGGATCTCTTCTTGAGCACGTCGGTACCACTCGGCCATTTCTGCATGCTTTGATGTCATTGGTTTTTGCTCCTAGTAATAGATTTATAGCTAGAAATAATGACACATTTATTAAATCAGACGATGATTCCCTTTTAAATGATTGGAAATAGCCTCTTGGCTATTCAAGGCAAGCCACTTGCGATCTTTAGATGCCTCTGGGCTTGCTCCTGAGGGCGAAATAAAGCTTAATTCAACCACTAGATTCCGATCTCCTAAGATCTTCGCCATGGACCCCAAAAGTCCCATGTCCCCAATAAATGCTGCCACCTCGCTTCTAGCGCCACTCCCCTTGGATTGGTAGGAGATGGCTAGTGAATAGACTGGCACCTGAGCGATAACGGCCGATTCAAATAAATTAGGCTTAAATGGGAGAACGCCCTCACCTACTGTAGATGTGCCTTCTGGAAAAATACAGACGGATTGGGTTTTCAGTACATCGCTAACTTCGCTAGCCACATACTTTCCATGACGGGCGCTATCACGCTTAATGAATACTGTACCCAATTGCTTGGCCATCCATCCAAATACTGGCCAGCCCTCCACATCCGATTTAGCTACAAATCGAATAGGCCTGAATGCATTAATCGCATGAATATCCATCCAAGAGATATGATTTGATGCCAGTAGATATGGAGTAGAGGGAAGTATCTCCTGATTCTGCAGTCTTATGGTAATTCCAAAAACATCTAATAGTCTTCTTGACCAATTTTGAATCAGTTTATTTTTGGTTTCCTGGGTAGCAAATGGAAATCGAAAAGACAGCGTTAACAATCCACCGATCACATGACCCCATACCAGAATCCAAGACCATAGAGTGGCCAAGCGCCCCAAAGGGGAATATTTTATGGTTTGATTCTGACTCATATGAGTTAAGAATATAAATCAATTGTTAAAAAATAGCGGTATCGTCATAAAACTGTCGTAGAACTGTCATGCTAGTTTCATAGTCAGTAGGCTTAATACTGTTTCATGATGCATTACAAAGCCATCTGGATTTCAGACATACACCTAGGAACATCAGGGTGTCAGGCGGACTACCTTCTCGATTTTTTAAAACACAATGAAGCCGAGAAATATTATCTCGTAGGCGACATCATTGATGGCTGGAGACTGAAAAAGTCTTTCTATTGGCCTCAATCACATAACGACGTAGTACAAAAGCTTTTACGTAAAGCACGTAAAGGTAGCGAAGTTATCTATGTCCCCGGAAATCATGATGAAAGCGCTAGACAGTTTTTTGGACTCTCTTTTGGCGACGTCAAAGTCGTTGAGGAAGTTATTCATACAACGGTTGACGGTAGAAAGCTTTGGGTAACGCATGGCGATCAATTTGATGGCGTAATGCAATATGCCAAGTGGCTTGCCTATGTTGGTGACAATCTGTATTCCTTCATTCTTTACGTCAACCGCTACTTCAATATGGTCCGCGCCAAGATGGGCCTGCAGTACTGGTCACTATCTCAATATCTAAAGCACCAAGTAAAGAACGCAGTCAGCTATATCGCAGACTTTGAACACATTATGGCCAGAGAAGCCCGCTTAAGAGGATGCGATGGCGTTGTTTGCGGACATATTCACAAAGCAGAGATTCGCGAGATCGATGGACTGTTGTATTGCAACGATGGTGATTGGGTCGAAAGCCTCTCTGCCCTGGTTGAAACTCAAACTGGCGAACTCAAACTGATTTTCTGGACACAAATCAAGGGTGAACCAGTTGAGACCCCTCAAATCACCCTTCAACCCGCTATTGAATCACTTATCAAAGAGGCTGCGCTATGAAAATTATGATCATCACCGATGCATGGGATCCACAGGTGAACGGCGTTGTCAGAACCCTCAAGCAAACTCGCGCTGAATTAACTGCTATGGGTCATGAAGTAGAGATGATTACGCCAGCCGGCTTTAAATCCATTCCTTGCCCAACTTATCCTGACATTGCTTTATCACTCTTCCCAGGCAAAGAAGTAGCTCGTCGCATTAAAGAATTTGCTCCCGACGCAGTGCACATTGCAACAGAGGGCCCGCTAGGCTTATCCGCCCGTGCCTACGCAGTCAAAAATCGCCTACCGTTTTCCACGGCTTATCACACCCGCTTCCCGGAATATGTCAAAGCGCGTACCGGCATTCCTTTGGCAATTACTTATGCATTTATCCGCTGGTTTCATGGTCCATCGATGGCTGTGATGGCACCAACCATTGTTGTAAAAGATGATCTGGAAAAATATGGCCTCAAGAATGTCGTGTTGTGGTCAAGGGGTGTGGATCTCGATATTTTTAAGATGCAAGATTCAAAAGCCTTGAATACTGCCCATCCTATCTTTTTATATGTAGGCCGGGTTGCTGTTGAGAAAAACATCAACGCATTCCTGGAAATTGATTTACCAGGCTCGAAGTGGGTGGTAGGTGACGGTCCAGCTATAGCTGGTATAAAAGAAAAATACCCAGAAGTGAACTATCTGGGAGTGCTTGAGCAACATGAATTAGCAAAAGTGTATGCGGCGGCTGATGTATTTGTATTCCCGAGTAAGACAGATACATTTGGCTTGGTTTTACTTGAGGCAATGGCATGTGGCACTCCAGTTGCAGCCTATCCAGTGACTGGCCCTATCGATGTTTTAGGGAACTCTAATTCCGGCGCTATGGATGAAGACTTGCGTACAGCTTGTATGCAGGCACTGAAGATTCCACGTGAGGTAGCCCGCGCACATGCCGAGAAGTTCTCTTGGCGCGCTGCTTCTGAGCAATTTGCCAATCATCTCAAGCCTGTAGTACCAACTCCAGAAGTGCACGTCACTGCGCTGGCCTAAAGAAAGTTCTTGTTGAACGCTCCGTACCATATCGACCAAAACCCCCATAAGGGCAACCGCGGGCTTGCCAGGGCATGGCATGCAGCTAAAAACTCTTGGTGTGGATTGGTATATGCCTTTATGGAAGAAAGTGCCTTTAGGCAAGAACTTACTTTATTTGCATTGCTAACACCAATTGCCTGCTTGTTGCCGATTTCACTGCTAGAGAAAGCATTGCTGGTTTCTTCATTAGTCATGGTCCTCGTCATTGAGCTACTCAACTCAAGCGTAGAGGCAGCAATCGATCGCATTTCATTTGAACATCATGATCTCTCCAAGCGAGCAAAAGATTTTGGTAGCGCCGCCGTCATGCTAGCGCTACTTGTAGCAGCGCTACTCTGGGCTGCAGTCTGCGCCCCTTTGGCCCTCAATATTTAAAACCTTTTATCTATTTCATCATACCCAAGGCTAACTATGTCTGATATCCCTAACCCAATCGGCTCATTTGAGATTTTCGCCCTCAAGAAAGTCAAGGTACTAAAAAGAAAAGAGCCAAATGCATTTAAACAACTCTCTAAAAAAGTAGCAAAAAAATTATTTGGGAAAACATTTGTTACTAAAACAAGATCTGAATTAAGGGAAGTAGATCCAAGTCCAGCCATTCAAATTGATAAGCCTAAAAAGCCAGCTTTCCAAATTATTTGGGCAAGCAGCCCTAGCGAAATTAAAGAAGCGCAAAGACTACGCTTTAAGGTATTTGCTGAAGAAATGGGTGCCAAGCTCCCAAAAAACGCTGAAGGCTTAGATGTTGATGAATTTGACTCGTATTGCGATCATTTATTGATTCGCGATCAAGATAGCCTTAAAGTAGTCGGCACTTATAGAGTGCTACCTCCACATAAAGCGCTGGAAATTGGTCGTCTTTACTCTGATTCCGAGTTTGACCTCTCCCGCATTGACCACCTCCGCCCGAAATTGGTTGAATTAGGCAGATCCTGTGTTCACCAAGACTATCGCTCAGGCGCGGTCATCATGGCGCTATGGAGTGGTCTAGCCCAGTACATGCAAAAGAATAGTTATGAAATCATGTTGGGTTGCGCTAGCATCCCCATGGCTGATGGCGGCCACTTTGCAGCGAGTCTTTATAACTCACTAGGCAACGATCAAATGGCACCAACGGAGCTTCACGCCTTCCCACGCCTGCCTTTGCCTCTAGATAAGTTAAATGGTGGTTTAGAGGTGCAACCACCACCATTGATCAAAGGCTATCTAAAACTTGGCGCAAAAATTTGTAGCGCTCCAGCATGGGATCCAGACTTCAATACGGCTGACTTATTAACTATGTTGCGTCTCTCTGATATCAACCCACGTTATGCAAAGCATTTCTTTGGCCTGTAATCTCAGCACATTCATTAACAAAAAAAGCCACTTCAGATTGAAGTGGCTTTTTTTATGCTTACTTTAAGATTTATTTAAAGCTTACTTGAGCCTTACTTGGGGCTTATTTGAGGCTTACTTAAAACTTACTTGATAAGAGCGGCCAACCCTCTCCCACTCTGCAGCCTCTTTTATAAGACTAAATTCCGTTAGAGGATGCTGGGCTACCCACTCTTTAGAAAGGCTCACAAGATAAGAGCCGCCATGTTCAGAAACCTTGACCTTGGGGAAGTTCACGTCATTTCGACCGCGACAGAGCACCTGTGCTAATCGCAAACAAAAGAGCATCCGCCAGTCTTCAAAACTATGATTACTGGCCAGCTTACCAAGCTTACCTGTATGCCCAATCAATAGCGCAGCAAGCCTTGCTTGATCATTTTTAGAGAATCCTGGCATATCGGCATTGCCTGCTATGTAAGCTGAATGTTTGTGATATCCATTGTGCGAGATAGATAAACCAATTTCATGGAGGTTTGCTGCCCACTGCAATAAAGCAACGTTATCTGCTCTGCTCTCTACCTCAGGCTTAGGTAATTGCTGTAAAAAATCGGCAGCCAATTTACCAACCCTGTCAGCCTGCTCTCGATCGACTGCATATCGCTGCATAAATTGCTCAACAGTGACATAACGCATGTCATGATGTTGTGAACGACCAAGCAAGTCATATAAAACACCGCTTCGCAATGCGGCATCCGTTACTTCCATTTCTTCGATACCCAACTCATCGAATGCTGCCAACATAATTGCTAGCCCACCCGGCCACACCGCTCTTCTATCATCCTTTAGGCCTTCTAATTCAACCTGATTTACATGCTCATACTTCAGGAGATGCTTTTTGAGGTTCTTCAAGCCTTCACGGGTAATTAGGCCACTTGAACCATTGACACGACCCATCGTTAAACCATCTCCGGATCTATTGAAGTTATTATTTGTAATCAAATCCGCTAAGGCTCTAGCAGTTCCAGAGGAGCCAATCACCTGCTTCCAGCCACTCTTTAAATAAGCCCCTGAAATAACCTGTATTTCACGGCGGGCAGCTAGCTCAGCCTCCTTAAAGGCATGCGCATCAATATTTCCCTTGGGGAAAAAACGCATACTGTGAGAGACGCAGCCAATATAAAGACTCTCCATCAGTTTTGGCTCATAGCCTTTGCCAATAATGAATTCTGTAGAACCCCCGCCGATATCTATAACTAGCCTGTTACCCTGGATAGCCTGGACTTCATGCGCTGCTCCGATGTAAATCAGTCGCGCCTCTTCTACACCAGCAATAACTTCGATTGGAAACCCTAAGGCTTCTTGCGCATCCTGAACAAATTGTTGGGCATTTTTAGCAACCCGTAGCGTGTTTGTCGCAACTGCCCGCACATTAGAAGGATCAAATCCACAGATACGCTCACCAAAACGCCTAATAGCAATTAACCCTCGCTGATATGCATCATTACCAAGCAATTTATTATCAGTAAGACCTGCAGCCAAACGAACCGTTTCACGCAGGGTATCGATTGGGCGTAATTGTGTACCGGATGATGTATTTACTGCCTGAGCCACTAGCATACGAAAACTATTGGATCCCAAATCAACGGCAGCGACAAGGTCTGCGGAATTCGCTAAAGGATCTACGGGATTGCTGGCCAAAATATTCCCCAAAAATGGACTGCTATATGAATTATGTCTATTTTAAGTAAAAACAATGGCACATTGATGAAAAGGGCAGAAAGCCTTTATGGCTGGGGAAGAAGTTAAAGCTAGATCGCCAAATTTTGCTCTGAACTTGTGCAGTCGCGATTACCAAAACTGCACAAAATGCAGCAATCACCTGATTTAGGCTTCAGAATCGCGCTACAGGAACGGCAGCGATAAAAATGCTGAGCACCCTCTTCGGAGTTAATGATTTCAGAGGCCTGGCAATATGGGCAAGTGACAGTAGCTTGCGAGTATTGGATAGTCTTATTCACAATGCAATACTGAATCAAGATTATGTCAATCGTATGTCAAGGCAGATGCTCGACTTAATCTGTTGTGCTGGGGCTCCAGAAGGCCTGGGTTACAAAGTCCTGATCAGCAATTTTATCAATGAGTTTATCCATCTTATCGCCATCTACAGCTGATGCTGTTAATACCGCTTGAATTTCAACATCTTCACTGCCAAATTGATGCACTTCAATGTCTTGGGTTTGGTGGCCTGCCTCTTCCAGCGTTTTAATAAATTGCTTTAATGCATGCTTTTGAGCATGCTTAGGAGTGATGATGTAAACCGAATTCGTTACTTCAACTGAGATGGTATCAAGGGGTTGGCGATTAATGAAAGTCACTACAGGACGCAAAAGTGTATTGGCTGCCAACACAAATACCGTTCCAAGTCCAGCCTCAAGTAACAAGTCCGCGCCAGCACAAGCTCCCACCGCTCCTGATGCCCATAGGGTTGCCGCTGTATTAATCCCGCGAACATTACCCTCTTCACGCATGATGACACCGGCACCCAAAAATCCAATACCTGAAACAACATATGCCATGACGTGCACAGCACCCTCATGACCAGTAAGACGATTTGCAGCATCTACAAAAATGGCAGCTCCAATAGCAACCAAGATGTTGGTTCGCAAACCAGCGGTTCTTTGACGATATTGACGCTCTAGACCAATTAAGCCGCCAAAGAAAAAGGCAGCAATCAAGCTAATTGCAGTATCAGTCAGGGATGCATAGTTGATGTTGTTAACAAATTCCATCGTGCTAGTAATTATTTTGAGCCAAGACCTAAAGACTCTACCATCACTTTAAATACCTCAGTGTTATCCATGAAGCCTTTGAATTTTTCTGACCCTGGACCCATCGCATTCAGAACGGCATCATCTGCTGTATGCACACCAGAATCTTGATGTGACGGTAAATTACCACCCACATGAATAGCATCCTCCTGCAGCTGGATATATTTCGGATTGGCTACATATTTACCGGAATCATCCTTAACAGCAGGCACAAAAGTGCCATCTAGTTTTGGATGCAAGGTTTCATAGTGATCTGGGTAATTGCCATAAAAGAATGCGATACGCTTAGAGACATCAATCTTGTTTGGGTAGCCCTGTAAATCGGCCTTAGGATAGTTTGGGTAGCCTGCCTCCGCATAAATACCCACCTTTTCACGCAGCGGACCTGGCTTATCATCGTGAACTACACCACTAATTGAGCCACTGTGGGTATGATCTGGCGTCACAATGATTAAAGTATCGGGATGGGTTTTAGCAAAGTCTTTGGCAATTTGAACAGCATTACTGAGCATGATGGTGTCAAACGCCGCCCGCTCCCAATCGAGGGGATGATTAAACTTATCAATCAGCGCAGCTTCCACCATCAAGAAAAATCCATTGGGATTTCTGGATAGAACATCAATCGCTGATTGCGTCATTTCAGTGAGGTCTGGTTGATTAGGGTATTGCTCAACCGTATTCTTTTTAAGGTATAGCCGATCTAGAGAGCCGTCCATATTATCTGGATGAAACACGCCGAATAATTTTTTTGTTCCCTTACTCTCAGATGCTAAAAGTAATTCTTGTTTTGTAAAAGCTAACTGATAGCCTTTTGACTTAAAGTTTTCAATTAAATCTTGCTCATCTTTGCGCTTCGAGCCCTTAGTTGACTTTGGGTAAAAGTAAGCAGATCCGCCACCTAAAATAACTTCCGCACCACTAGATAGCAATTGGTCCGCGATGTATTGCTTATCAGCCCTGCGCCTTGTGTGTGAAACCATAGCGCCTGGAGTAGCATCCTCTAACTCAGCATCTGAAACAATACCCACTGCCATTTTGGTATTGCGCTTGATCAATTCTGCAATTGTCTCTACCTTGGGATGTGAAAGATTGTCATTTGCACGCGATACATAAACGCCCATGGCATTTACTGCTGTTTTATGCCCGGTTGTATAAGCACTCATTGAATTAGCGGAGTCTGTAATAAGAGAATCAGACCCAGATGTACCAATCATTGCGGTATTAGACATATCGTCAAAAGCCAATCTGCCCTGATACTTTCCCTCCTGAATACCCTTAGAGAGAACTCTAGCAGTAGTGCGATTGGCAATCGTCATCCCATCGCCAATGAATAGAATCACATTCTTTACACGGCGTGGACCAGTAGCATAAACATCCCAATTGACTTGCAAACGCTCTTGAGATGCTCGAGCAACAACTTGATATTTACCGGCCTTAGATAGCTGAACATCCCTGAACAGAATGGAGCTGCCTTTACCATTTTCATTGGAAATAAACTCTGGTTTAACGCTGATGATTTTATTAATTGGTACGCCATTAAGCTCAATAATAGCCTCATCAGAATTAATGACGTTGTTAAATTCAATCTTGATATCAAACTTAGAGCCGGCCAAAATAGAGGCTTGATCGATTGGATAAACTGCTGCAGCCTGAGCTATGCCAGCAAGACTTCCAACGACAATCAGAAATACAGTTCTCAGAAATGGTAATGTGTTCATGGAAAAATGGGCTTAAGATAGGTCAAATTAGACTATCTTCCAATCAAGTGACAATTTGATGACGGCCCTACAACGCCTTACTCAGACTGAATCATGTCTTTGCAACCTTAAGTCTTCCGCTCTTGACTGCCTTACAAAATAACTCAAAATCGCGCTCATTCTGCTTTGCATAGGATCTGGCAAATGAATACATTGCCTCACCAAACTCTTTTTCTTGACCGCAATATCCAGTAAGTTCAGCTGCATCTCCAGAGCGCGCGTGGCCAAGAGCGAGTGCCCAACCAAATAATTTGGAATAGTCCGCAAAATTCTTCAAGGAAATGCCGCCTGGCCCAATCTGAATGCCGCCTTTCATATCGCGTAATTGACGCAGATAAAACCCTTGGCTTTTATTAATATCGAACTGCATAGAACCGTAATTTAAAAAGATATCTGGTGCGCCTTGGAGCAACCTCTGACCAGCTACGACACGCCGACCCATATCTCTATAAATGGATTCACCCAAATAAGGACTCAAGACAGATTTTTGAGCTTCCTTGTATTGCAAGAATAAGGCGTCGTTTTCACTATCCCCCTCAAAATATAGCAGCATGCAATTAGTACCCACACTGCCAACACCAACTACCTTACGTGCAAAATCTTTCAAAAAGTAACGCTCAAACAAAACCTTGCGATCAGCCAGCAAGGTGCTGGAATAATTGAGTAAAGCATTATCTATTAGGGAACTCAAGGGATGTCCAAAGGCATTCTTTTTGAAGTGCTCTATTAATGGAGGTTTATTGATAATCTTGCGATCTTTGCCAACAAGGGTAGTGAGTTTTTGCAGTACCTGCACATTCCCTTGACCTTTAGTTTGCTTTAAGTAGATCTCAATTTGTTTTTGATGTTCTTTACTAAAATTCTTGCGAACATCCGCTTCGCCAATGAACTCTTGCGCTAAATCCAAATAATGCATTTTGGCATATTGAGCTAGCCGTTTTTGATACTCAGCGCATATACGCAATGCTAATTTTTTGCTTAATGCTTTATCCCCACCATTGCTTTCACAAGCAATGACTGCGCTGGTAACAAGGCGCTTCATATCCCACTCCCAACTACCAGGAAGAGTTTCGTCGAAGTCATTAATCCCAAATACCAGTCGATGCTCTGCAGTCCCAAACAGACCAAAATTTGATACATGCATATCGCCACAAAGCTGAACTGTAATATTGGTGTATGGCTGACTTGCCAAATCTTGAGCCATGATGGCCGCACCACCGCGATAAAAAGCAAAGGGTGACTGCAGCATGCGCTCATAACGAATCGGAATCAAAGACTCAATTCGAGTCTTGGCTTGATTCTCTAAAATAGTAATAGGATCAATTCGATCTTTTGGTGGGGTATATATACCCTGCTGTGCAATGCTCACCATTTTTCGCAAGGCCTTACCATCTCCCATGCGCTTTTTAATGCTGGGCCTAGGAACACTAAAAGACTCTACCGATCTAAGAACAGCAAATTGGGGTTTCTTCTGTGAGGGCATGGGTTACCTGAGCAATGAATATACCCACCCATCTTAAAGCCATTCCTAAAACAGAGCTAACTATGAATTGAGGTAATTTAACTTCTTCTGAATGCCCGCCGGCAGAGTTGAGAACCAAATACTCTCGTCCCCTACCGCAGGCAATATTTGGCCATATTCGACCATTTGACCCGGGGTAATTTCATCAATATATGCCCAGATCTGATGCCCAGCCAATCCAGAAGCGCTCTGAAGTGCCACCTCAAGCTCAACTAGAAGTTGCTTTTTCATTTGCTCACTTCTACCGCTGCGGATTTGTCCACTCAAAAAGAGGTGGGGCTCATCAAGAAGAATGCCGCCAATAAAACAATCATGCAGATCTAATTGCTTAAAAATCACTTGGGCAAAATAGGCCTCTGCACCAGTGACATCAGCATGAATTTTAGTAATTGCCTTAGCAATAGTAAATCTTTGATGGGTCGTGAGTGAAAAACCAGCGTAATTAACGGTATATGTAGCCATAGTGATATGCGCTCATCAAAGCTCTAGTTACATTTTTGGTGAATGGAGTGAAGCTCATCTTTTATTTGTAAGTGATCTAACTTATCAATTGGAAGGTCAAGCAATAACTCAATGCGATTACGCAAACCCATCTCGACTTTTCTAAAAGCATCCCAGATTTCTTGCTCACTACCAGTCACAGCTGCTGGATCAATAAAACCCCAATGAGCAGTGGTCGGATGACCGGGCCAATAAGGACAGTCCTCACCTGCAGCAGAGTCACAAACAGTGATAATAAAATCCATATGTGGCGCGTCTTGCCCACCAAACTCATCCCAAGTCTTACTTCTAAGTAATTCGAGGGGATATCCCATCTCTTTAGCAAGCTTTAGAGCAATTGGATGAACAGACTTCTTTGGATTTGAGCCGGCAGAGTACCCGATAAATCGGCCATGACTCAGAGTGGTTGCCAGAGCCTCACCTAAAATGGAGCGAGCTGAGTTACCGGTACACAAAAAGAGAATGTTGTAGGGACGAGTCATGTAGCCTCAGTTAAACATTAATAATTTCAAATGATTTCATCAAGCCGTAATGCATATTTTCTATCTATCAGAAATTGACTCACTTTTGGATCATTTAAGGCAGGAGCCTTAAGTTCTTGCCCCTTTGACCCTAAGCCCGTTTTTTCCTGCACTTCATTTCTCAGCACATCCGATAAATATTTGGTGAGCGTAGCATTCATAAATTTGGCTTTATAAAGATGGTGAATGCCACTATCCTAGGCTATCTATATTTCACTTTTATTAATAGTTATTTTTATGGCGAGGAAAAGAAAAAACCCAGCACATGCTGGGTTGTAAAGGAAAACAAGATGTTTTATCTTGGTCAGATGCGATCTGACGATTCAATGTACCCCCGATTCATGACACCTTGATGACGAATCGCTTAGCTACCAAGCCGATGACTAATATAACGTTTTGCGTACTCTACTCTTGCTTCGCTCCATGCTTGCCATAAACGTGTGATTAATTTTTTCATATTGCATCCTTGTGGTGAAAGATTTTTAGGCATCCCTATTTTGTAGAGAAGCAAAATTGACTACACGTTGATTATTTATGATGGAAGTGACGGGGTGAAGGCGCTTTTATGACGCAATGATGTAGCTGAGATAAACTAAGTTGCACCTATACCCATATCCAATAAGGAAACGACATGTTTGATTGGGACCTCTACGGAACTATTGTGATCCGCCTGGCTTTAGCTTTGTTGGTTGGCGCTGTTCTTGGCCTAAATCGCTGGTTACACCATAAATCTGCCGGCATTCGCACACACTCCTTAGTGGCAATAGGCTCGGCAACTGCCGTCATGCTTATTGGCGACTTTGCGCAAGATGATGCGCAATCAGTCAGCCGCGTTCTTCAAGGCCTTATTACTGGGCTTGGCTTTTTGGGTGCCGGCGTGATTATTCGCGAACAGCGCTCTCAACGGGTTCATGGACTGACTACGGCAGCCAGCCTTTGGGCCTGCGCCCTCATTGGGGCAGCCTTTGGAGCCGGGCAATTTGCGCTTGGAGGGCTGTCTTTGGGGGCGATTTTGCTCACCCTCTTGCTTGGCGGCCCTCTAGAAAGACTATTTGCCAAGCTTAACGGCGTTAGGAGAAGCTCTGAAATCTCAGGGGAACCCGACTAACCCCCTTAAAATACTCAAAAAAGTGACTTTTGTCATATTTATTTGATAGGATAGTCGTCTTTGTCAAATACAAGAAAAAGCCATGAGTGATTACAAATATGAAGATGCAGTAAAACAGCTACAGGAAACTGGCGCCATTGGCCTTGTCGACCTAAAGAGCCTTCCTCATGAAGATCTTGATGAGTTATTTGAAGAAATCAAAGTCTGGTGCCTATATGCTGGCGGCAAGACCGAAAAGCTTCCTAAAGAGTCCAAAAAGAAGAAGAAAAAGAAAAAGGACTAGCCCCCTAGGGAGCGATACGCTCTTTAGGAAAGCGCAGTATGAAGGTGCTACCTTTACCTGGCGTGCTTTCAATAATCAGCTGAGCTTGATGGCGACTGGCAATATGCTTGACGATAGCCAAACCTAGGCCTGTTCCACCCGTATCCCGAGAACGACTTCTATCAACACGATAAAACCGCTCAGTAAGCCTCGAAAGATGTTCCGATGCAATCCCAGGGCCACTATCTATTACGGAAAACTCTCCCTGCCCTTGCGCATTTAACCTCCAACTCACATCAATTGCTCCAGAGTCAGGCGTATAACGAATGGCATTTGAGACTAAATTACTAAATGCAGAAAGCATCTCTCTTTCATCGCCCAATAAAGAAGATGGATCTTGTACCTTAAAACTAAAGCTATGCTTGCCTTTAGATAAAGCCTCAGCATCATTCCTGAGCAACGCCATTAAGGTTTCAACATTGACACCATTAGTAACTGCAGGTAATGAGTTGGCTTCTAGGTTAGCCAAAGTCAATAAATCCTCGACCAAACTTTTCATGCGCTGCGCCTGCGACATCATCATGTCGAAATACTGATCGCGTTGACTCTTCTCAAGATCCAAGGTTTGGACTGTCTCGAGAAACCCCATCAGAACAGTAATAGGCGTTCTCATCTCATGAGAGACATTAGCAACGAAGTCACGACGCATCGCATCTGTTTTTTGTAGGTCAGTGACATTTTGGACCAACAATAAATGACGTTGATTGCCGAACGGAAATAACTGTAGCAGCAAACTAAGACTGCTATTTGGACCCATTCTTTCCAGTAGCAAGGGCTCTTCGAAATTACGCTTATTAATGTATTGAATAAATTCCGGACGACGGATGAGGAAGTTAATTCTCTGCAATACATCGCGCTTAAAGCTCAAACCAAAAAAGCGTTCTGCAATCTCATTGCACCATTCAATTTGATCATTTTGATCAAGCATCAGAATGCCATTAGGTGAAGCTTGAAAAGCTTCAATAAAGTGATCATGCTGCTGCTCAATACTCAGCATTCTTTGTTTCAATGAATTAACCAGGCGCTGCAATCGAAACAAGACTTCTTCCCATAAACCACCAGGCAAAGTCATAGTCTCAACTGAGTCCAATTTAATGGCCTTTTGAAGTCGAACTAGAATAATGCAGGAATACACCAGGGGAATGGATGTCAATGCAACTGATGTAAAAATAGCCCATTGAGCACCCCAGTTATAAAGGATGATAAAAGCGACTATCAATACAACACAAACAAAGAAAACGAAGCGAGCAAAGGTGAAAATCATATTGCAATCTTAGACGATCTCAGGGACACCCCAGAAATGACTAAAAAAGCCTAAAAAATAGGCTTTAGATATCGGTTGGGATTTTGGTAATACGGTAACCACTACCCCTAACTGTCTCAATAAAACGATCGCAGTCTAACGGACTTAAGGCGGCTCTTAAACGCTTGATATGGACATCAACAGTACGTTCTTCAATGTAAACCTCATTACCCCAAACATTGTCTAGCAAACTAGTTCTGGAGTGAACCCGCTCAGGGTTAGCCATAAAGTATTGGAGAAGTCGGTATTCCGTAGGACCCAAAGAAATAGGCTTTGGTTCTGAATTGGGCCAGACTGCTAGCACTCTGTGAGAGCTCGGATCCAACTTTAAGGGCCCAACCGTCAGGGGGCCAGTGTCATCTACTGGAGTTTGTCTACGCAATAAGGCCTTAACCCTAGCAATAAGCTCTTTGGGTGAGAAAGGCTTGGTGACATAATCATCCGCCCCAGAATCTAAACCCATCACTTTATCGGCTTCCTCGCTTTTAGCGGTGAGCATCAAAATAGGCAAGCCTCTTGTACGCTCATTGGCCCTGAGCTCTTTAGCAAACTGAACGCCAGACTTACCAGGAAGCATCCAATCCAAAATCACAAGATTGGGCAATTGCTCCTTCATAATGCCTTGAGCAATATCAGTCTGCATTGCTTTTTGCACTTCATAACCTGCATGTGTCAAATTAATTGCAATGAGTTCTGCAATGGATGGCTCATCTTCAACTATTAGTATGCGGTGAGTCATTTGATTGGTTTGCTTTAATCTTTAGTAGCTTCGCGAACCAAATCAGCATGCGGTATGTGGCGAACATCAGCTCCCTTTGCAATGTAAATTACAAATTCAGCAATATTCTTTGCATGATCACCAATACGCTCAATTGCCTTTGCAATAGTTAGCATATCGAGGCCAGTACTGATGGTGTGGGGATCTTCAGACATGTAAGTGATGAGCTTGCGAACAAAACCCCTAAACTCTTCATCAATATGGCGGTCCTCATGGACTACTTCTGCAGCCGCAATGGTATCTAGCCTTGCAAATGCATCTAAGCTACGGCGTAATAAGGTAATCGCCATTTGGCCAGAAAGTCGAATCTCAGCAACGTTAATGTTATGTACTGAGCCAGCCTCAATTAAGCGTTTAGTGCGCTTAGCTACACGCTCAGCTTCATCACCGGCACGCTCTAAATTAGTGATTGCTTTTGAAACAGCCATTACTAAGCGCAAGTCACGGGCAGCTGGTTGGCGACGCGCAATAACCTCTGTACAGTCCAAATCAATTTGAATCTCAAGATCATTAACAAGCTTTTCGTTTTCAATAACGATATTGCAAGTATCAATGTCCATCTGAGTGAATGCACGCATCGCAGTAGCAATTTGTGACTCAACTAAGCCGCCCATTTCAAGCAAACGGCTTGAAAGAGAATTAAGATCGGCATCAAATTGTGATGATAGGTGTTTATCTGGCATTTAATGTCTCCAATTAACCGAAGCGACCGGTAATATAGTCTTCTGTTTCTTTACGCTTAGGCTTGATGAAGATTTCATCTGTCTTACCATATTCAATCAGACTGCCTAAGTACATATAAGCAGTGTAGTCGGAAACGCGAGCTGCCTGTTGCATATTGTGGGTCACAATCGCAATGGTGTACTCATGCTTAAGCTCATTAATAAGCTCTTCAATTTTTCCTGTTGAAATAGGATCCAATGCAGAAGTAGGTTCATCTAGCAGAATCACGGATGGCTTTACTGCAACGCCTCTAGCAATACAAAGACGTTGTTGTTGTCCACCGGACAGAGATAAACCGCTTTGGTTTAACTTGTCTTTAGCCTCATTCCATAGGGCCGCTTTATTCAGAGCCCATTCAACCCGCTCATCCATTTCTGAACGAGAAAGCTTTTCGTACAAGCGTACTCCAAAGGCGATGTTTTCATAGATCGACATTGGGAATGGAGTTGGCTTTTGGAAAACCATACCAATACGTGAACGCAGCAAATTTAAGTCTTGACCTGGCTCAAGGATGTTCTGGCCATAAAAGTTGATCTCACCTTCAGCCCGTTGACCAGGGTAAAGGTCATACATGCGATTTAAGGTGCGTAATAAAGTAGATTTACCGCAACCAGAGGGACCGATGAATGCTGTTACTTTGCCCTGCTCAATATCAAGGTTAATATTTTTTAGACCTTGAAATGTGCCGTAATAGAAATTCAGATTTCTCACTTCAAGCGCATTAATAGCGGCCTGCTCTGAATGTTGAATTGTTGTTTCCACTTTACCCCCTTGACCATCAATCTTATTTAAGTCAAACATTGTTTTCATATTACTCATCATCCTTGAACCTTCTCACGGAATACTACTCGTGCCAAAATATTTAAGCCAAGAACGGCAAAGGTGATGAGTAATGCACCACCCCAAGCCAGTCCGACCCAGTTATCGTATGGGCTCATAGCAAATTGGAAAATCACCACTGGCAAATTTGCCATTGGAGCATTCATATTGGTTGAGAAAAATTGATTGTTTAACGCTGTAAACAGCAAAGGTGCTGTTTCACCACTAATGCGCGCCAGAGCAAGCAAAATTCCTGTCATTACGCCACTTTGCGCAGCACGCAAGGTAATCATAAAAGCTACCTTCCACTTTGGCGTACCCAAGGCATAAGCAGCCTCACGTAAGCTACCAGGCACCAAGCGAAGCATATTTTCTGTTGTACGAACCACTACAGGAATAGCAATTAAAGCCAGCGCTATGGTTCCCGCCCACCCTGAGAAGTGTCTAACTTGGGCAACCACAAATGCATATACAAACAAACCAATCACAATGGATGGTGCTGAAAGCATGATGTCTGTAACAAAGCGAGTAACAGCCGCAACGCGACTACGATCACCGTATTCTGATAAATATAGTCCCGCTAAAACACCAATCGGCGTACTAATTAAAGTACAGGTCCCTACCAACAAAAGACTTCCAACAATGGCATTTGCAAGACCACCGCCATCAGAGCCTGGGGCTGGAGTACTTTGCGTAAAGAGACTTAAGTCAATCGCCGATAGCCCCTTGAATACTAAGACGCTCAAAATCCAAAGCAAAAAGACCATACCTAAAGTCATTGCACCCATTGATAGGGTCAAGCCAATCTTATTTGCGCGCTTGCGCTTGGCAAAAACAGCTTGATCAATATTGGACATACTGTTCATGTTTTTAATCCTTGCTTCTTCTCCATATTGTTTAGCATCCACTTAGCGCAAGCCAATACAACGAAGGTAATAATGAATAGCGCCAGGCCTAAGGCATACAAAGAAGATAAATGGTTACCCGCTTCCGCCTCACCAAATTCATTGGCCAGAGTTGATGCAATAGATGTGCCCGGAGCAAATAATGACGCAGATAAGCGATGTGCATTACCAATAACAAAGGTAACTGCCATTGTTTCACCAAGCGCCCTACCTAATCCAAGCATCACACCGCCGATTACGCCGGCCTTGGTATATGGGAGAACCACATTCTTGACCACTTCCCAAGTAGTGCAGCCGATTCCGTAAGCAGACTCTTTGAGAACTGGCGGAACGATTTCAAATACATCGCGCATAACGGATGCAATGAAAGGCAGAATCATCATTGCCAAGATTAATCCAGCACACAAAATACCAATGCCGTTAAAAGCGCCTGAGAATAAGATACCGAAGCCAGGAATTTGACCCAAAGTTGCGGCTAAAGTAGGTTGAACATATTCTGCAAACAATGGTGCAAAAATAAATAGACCAAACATACCGTAAATAATCGATGGAACGGCTGCAAGCAGTTCAACAGCTGTACCCAAAGGTCTACGGAGCGGGCCTGGGCAGAGCTCTGTTAGAAATACAGCAATGCCAAAGCTCAAAGGGACGGCAATCAACAATGCAATCAAAGAAGTAACAACCGTGCCATAGATGGCAATCAACCCACCAAACTCGCCATTAACAACATCCCACTCCTCTGAGAAGAAAAAACCAGGGCCAAACGTACGTAAAGCCGGCCATGCATTTATGACGAGTGAGATCAGAATGCCCATTAAAGCAATAAGAACGGATAAAGCAAAGAATTGCGTTATCCCATGGAACAAGAAGTCCTGGACTCGCTGTAATTTAGCAATCCGAAGAGCCTGCGGTGTGGGCGCCGAATGAGACTGAGTAATATCCATTGAGGTAGGCTTATTTAAAAATTGAAACAGCTCCACGATAATGTGGAGCTGTTCATTAAAAAATGTTTGATAAGAAGACCATCAAACCTTACTTGGTTACAACTTTTGTGAAAACATTCTTGCGAATGAAATCTGTAGTTGCATCAGGCATTGGAACGTAATCCAGCTCTTCCGCCATTTTCTTGCCGTCTTTGAATGCAAAGTCAAAGAATTTAATCACTTCAGCAGCATTAGCTTTATTCTCAGGATTTTTGTAGAGCAAGATAAAAGAAGCGCCTGTAATTGGCCATGATTTAGCACCAGAAGCATTGGTGATGAATGTTCCCATACCAGGAATCTTTGACCAATCTGTACCAGCTGCTGCAGCTGAAAAGGTGTTGTCATCAGGGGCCACAAAATTACCATCTTTGTTCTTCAAAGAAATAAATGTCATTTTGTTTTTCTTGGCGTATGCATACTCAACATAGCCAATGGCGTTCTTTACACGGGTAACGTTGGCAGCAACACCCTCATTGCCCTTACCGCCTACTGTAGAAGCAGCAGGCCATTTAACGTTAGCGCCTGAACCAACAGCGTCTTTAAACAATTTACTTGTTTTAGCTAGGTAATCAGTAAAAATGGCTGTTGTTCCAGAACCATCTGCACGCGTGACAACAGTAATAGGTCCAGAAGGAATTTTTACGCCTGGGTTCATGATTGCAATACGCTTATCACCCCAATCAGAGATAACGCCCTGGAAAATGTCAGCTAATGTAGGGCCGTCCAATTTAATCTCACCTGGCTTTACACCATCAACGTTGATCACTGGAACGACGCCACCGATAATGGCTGGGAATTGAACCATACCGTCTTTTTCTAATTCTTCAAAAGGAACTGGGTTATCAGTAGCTCCGAAATCAACAGTTTTCGCTTTGATTTGCTTAATACCGCCAGAAGAACCAATAGATTGGTAGTTCAAATTAGAACCAGTCTTTGCTTTGAAGGCTTCAGCCCATTTGGCATAAATTGGATAAGGGAATGTTGCGCCTGCGCCCGTCATGTCCAGAGCAAATGCTGATGGAGCAAGTGAAATAGCGCTAATTATTAGTGCTTTTTTCAAAAAAGATTTCATGTAAATAGTCCTGATATTGAAATAACGCAACATTGCGATAGCATGACGATACTTTTTCACTGTGTCGGTTTAATGACAACGCGTCTTTAATAAATATTTCTTATATAAAACAATGATTTACAGAAAATATTGATAGCTTAATGCGGCGCAATTTAGTAATCTGAAGGACACCCTCTTAGATGACTCAAATGATCCTTTTAAGCTTTAATGATGCAAAAACTGCTCCACCAGTAATAGACATGAGAACCATCACCTCATAAAAGGAGCCTTTTAACCCAGGAAGATCTTCCATATTCATACCCATAACACCTGTTATCAAAGTCATAGGAAGGAAGATCACTGTCATTACGGACAAAACTTGTAAGTTTTTTGCATTAAATTCGGCCACATGGGCAGCTTGTTCATCCTGTAATACTCTAGCGCGGTCATAAAGGCTAGAAATCTCTTGCACTAAGTAGGAGAGTAAGTCCAAATCATCATTCAGGCTATTTTTATCTTCCTCACTAAACCAGTATGGAAGCCGTTTCAATAAACGATGTAAGGCTATTAATTCTGGTGAAAAATGTCTGCGAAGACGACTACATTGAATCCGTATTCTGCCGAGATTTTCATGCTCTGGAAATTCCCTTCCTCTAAGAAGGTTCTCCTCAAGATCATCCATATTCTCTGAAAGATGAACTAAGAGCGTTCTCAATTGCTCGGCACGTAAATCGAGTAGCTCATGGAATAATTCAATAATGGAGGAGGGGTTGAGCTGACCGCCCCTTAAGTCATACCTCAACTTGTCAGTAGTTCTAAGAGGGTTATTGCGTAGAGAGACCATCAGCTTTGGCCGAACAATTGCCCAAAGGGTTCCCAGACTTGAGTCGCCGGCCTCCTCCCCAAACTCCTGCTGAAAGTCATTCATCACCATTAAGAGGCAATCATCTAGCTTTTCAATACGCTCTAAACGACTCAGATTGACGCCTTCTTGAATCATCTCCACTACCCGCTCAGGAATCAATGGTGTATCTTCAAGCCATCGCTGTATTTGAGAATTAGATAGATTTAAATGTAGCCAGATTGAGATATTTGGATTTTCAAGTGCCTCAGAAATTTCGAATAAAGGAATTTCATACCCATCACCTGACGTAGGCATAGCCCAGGCAAACACAACACCTGCTACCGGAAAAGGTTTTGCAATAAGTTCTGTAGACATCGATAAATTGTATGGCACAACATCAATGGGCTCTTACCAACCTGACATCAAAATGTCATGAAAGTGATCTAAACAGATTCATTTACCAATCTTCTGGCTACGTCAGGCCTTCATGAAAAGCTTATGCCTTTCCCTTCTTCTTATACCAACGCTAGTTTTTGCATTTGAACCTTTAAATACCGATGATGCGGCTACTGTAAAAGCCGGTGGAAATCAGATAGAACAGTATTTTTTCTCCATCAATCGACAAGGGAGCTCACAACAGGCAGATATTATTACGCCCGGCGAAGAGTACACCGGTAGAATAGATGCAAAGGCCTTTCCTTTTACGTACACCCGTGGACTAAGTGACCAAGTAGAAGCATCGATCTCCGCAACGTACTTCAATGAACCAAGCGGTACTTACTCTAAATTCGCCAACTATGTGCTAGCAAGCAAATGGCGGTTTTACGAAGACGAGAATCTGGGCTATGCTCTGGCTATCAAGCCTACAGTGGTATTACCTGCTGGCAAGCAGCAGCAAGTTGCTGGATTAGGTTTAGCCGCGTTTAACTATGGCGTGAATTTCATCGCGTCTAAATATTGGCAAGACATAGAGTTACATCTGAATGCCGTATACATGCGTTCACCTTACAACACGAATTACAGCGTCGGAACCACAACCGAACTTAATCGCACAAATATCTTTTTGATTTCCATTGCTCCCGTTTGGTCGATATCCAAGAATTTCAAAATCGCATTAGATATTGGAGCTGCGACCAATCCACCTTCATCTGAACAATACTTAAGCCATTACGCCTTAATTGCGGGAATTTATTCGCTTACTGACAGCATAGATCTTGGCGTGTCTTACATGCGGACTGGTTCAAACTATGGCGAAACTTTTGCATCACAACAAGCCGGCGCCACACGCAGTGAAGTTGGAGTTACCTGGAGATTTTAAATTTAAACTGGACTGTGAATATAAAAGTGTCATAATTTTGAAGCAAACTAAGAGCACACATTACCTTTGAACTGGAACAATATAATGTTCTATCAGATTATTCCACTAGAAATAGGCTCCTTAGTAGAGCGCAATGTATTTCAGCAATCAAATAAAGAGATTAAGTGCGGCACAGTCTGGAGGTTGGGCTCCGTTTTAACCAACATTAAACCCGCATTCATTAAGGTCTACGATCCCAATATTGGAATCTGTATTGAAGATATCCCTGGCGGCGTTGTCAGCAAAACCTATAGCGGCGAAAAAGTTATTTATTTTTCAGATACCGTCGAAGAAGAAGAGCAAGATGAGTTAACGGACATATTTTACCAAAGCAGTCGAAAGTATTCGAAGAGCCACGAAGATGTCTTCCATGATTTGGGCTGGATTCGAGTAAGCTCAAAGGCCTACATATTTGGCGAGCTTGAAATTAAAGAGCTAGACGATGCACCCATTTCTTATAAATAAATATGAAATCACTTAAGGCATTCAAAGCACTATTCAGTGGGCTTCTCATCGCAGGCTCTTTGATAGCATCTGCGCAGTCATTGGAGCCGTTTAAATTTATAGCCTTAGGTGATGTGCCCTACTCCATTCCAGAAGATTATGTTCGATACGAAAGATTAATTTCAGCAATCAACAAATCTAATCCGAGTTTTAGCGTCTTTGTTGGCGATACTAAATCGGGTTCTACGCCATGTAGCGATGAATATAACCAAAAAGTTAAGGGATATTTCAATCAATTTTCATCTCCATTAATTTATAGCATTGGAGACAATGAATGGACTGATTGTCATCGTCCGCTAGCGGGATCTTACGACCCCCTCGAACGTTTAGACAATCTAAGAAGCACTTTCTTTGACACACAAAAAAGTTTTGGCAAGCAACAGATTAACCTCATCAGACAGGCTGATATAGATCCAAGGCACAAGAAGTTTGTTGAGAACGCTTACTGGGTAAAAAATCATATTCTGTTTGTGAGCCTACACATTCCTGGTTCAAACAATAACTTTGAACGAAATGAGCAAGCAAAAGCTGAATACTACGAACGTAATCAGGCTAATTTAGACTGGATACAACGTGCCTTTGACCTTGCGTCAACCAAGGGATATTTGGGAATGGTTTTTTGCTACCAAGCCGATATGTTTTATACGCCTACACAAGCAACTGATGCGGATAGCGGGTATCGAGATACATTACACGCCTTAAGTAAAAATGCGCAGGAATTCAAAAAGCCAGTACTCTTGATTCATGGCGACAGTCATCGCCTTATTCTGGATCAACCACTAAAGACCGTGGATCAAAAACATATACTTGAGAATGTTCTCCGCCTAGAGCTTATGGGTGCAGAACAAGTCCAGGCGGTAATGATTGGAGTAAATCCAAAGTCTGAGCAACCTTTTAGCTTTACACCAATCCTGCTAAGACAAAATATGAGTGTTCCAAAACCCTAAAAGCCTATTAAGAGCGCTTTTATTTTATTAAAAGGCATTCGATAGTGCTTTGATTTTTCAGACTATGAAATGTCATCAAAGTAACATCAGCCTGTCACATTACATTTGTAAAGTGATCTTCTACTTATGGGAGATGAGGTGTAATTCTCTCGTTTCTGGTTACGAATAGTTTGTGCCATCAGCCCATAGGTAACCAAATTTAACTCCTTTAGATGGCTTTATTTCTTCAGCATTAATCTGAATAGGCCAAAGAAAAAACCACCCGAAGGTGGCTTTTCTATTTAAGAGAAAGACTTTCTCTAGTTTTGTGGACAGGCGTTAGCCAATGGCTTGCCAGCAATACGGTCTTTCACCCAGGCTAGATAGAAGGGCTTGGATGATCCAGGAGTTGTAAAGTGAGATTGCTCTCCAGGTAACTGCATTCTTCCAACATTACCGCCTAACTTGCAGGCTTGCTCTTGATAGAGCTTATGCATCATTGGTGGAACTGCTGTGTCCTTTGAGCCAAAATAAATCTGTATTGGTGCAACAGGTTTAACAACTGGAACCCCGCCCTTTAACATCGCCTCAGCCCAAGCAACAGTATTGCTCGGCTTTTGCTTTAACAAACTGGCATAGCTTGAACCATAGTTAAAATTAAATGTATCGCTAGCGGTGTGCATACATTTATTACTGTAAATCTCGTTAGCAACCTTTACACCCTCGTCAGTAAAAATGTCCGATAACTTAAGATTAGGGAATGCAGCCTGCGTGCCCCAATAAAACATGGTTGCATGTGTGAAATTGAAAACGTTATCCAAGAACATTTTTTGTGAGTCTTGGAAGTATTTATCTGCGGTAGCTTGATCATGTTTGCCTGCAGGGGCAAGTATCGAAATATCTTGCGGCGCCAAGGCTACAAAACCCACAATATCAAGATTGTCGGCAACCGTACCAGTCTGCTTGATGTACTCAGGCATTCCAGCCAGGGCAATCGTTGCCCCGCCACCTTGTGACCATCCATAAACTAAAGTCTTTTTACTGGCGCCTGTTTCTTTCATAGAAACTACAGCACGGGCAGCATTGAGTGTATCCATGCCATTAGTAGCGGCAACACTATATTGATGTCTACCGCCACCGCCCAGACCTTGATAGTCAGTTGCAACAAGAACATAACCCTCTTTGATGAACTCTTCAGCCGCAGGAAGACCGTAATCAGTCCAAGAATTGCCCCCTAATAAAAAGTACTCATTTAAAGGAACGGCAGGATCGATAACTTGTGATGGGCCACAGTTTTGTGCTGAGCCTGTTGTTCCATGCGCCCAAGTCATTACCGGACGACCACCTACTGGAGCTGCCCCTGTAGGTGCAACCACTACACCAGTTGAAATAGTTTTGCGACCAGAAACATCTGAAGAAATGTAAGCAATCTTCCAAGCTTGCGCGCCTTTAATGGAGGTGATGATTTTTTCTTGCTTAATTACTTGCCCCAACTTGCCTTCAGGCGCCATTTTCATGACGGCAGCGTAAAAAGGTTGCATTGGTGGATCGGCATGGGCTGCTGAGAAGCCAATGCTAAGCAAAAAACCAACAACTAAATTTGAGAGAATTTTTTTCATATGAGCCTCTAATCAAAAAAGGAATTAAGCTGGGATACTGGCAGATAGGGGGCTGTGTAGCCTTAATGCACCCGTCTCGCTCAGATTGTAATAGACGCTCTGACTGTCAATATCAATAATGGGTTAACTGGAGCGCTCTAGATTTTCTAGAATAACCTCAAGAAAGTGTTCGCCATAGCGCTCCAACTTAGCTTGCCCCACCCCGCCAATACGGCTGAACTGAGTTAAGGTAGTTGGCGCAGATTTAACCATCTCATGCAATGTGCTGTCATGGAAAATCACATAGGGCGGCACTCCTTGTTCTCGTGCCAAGTCAGTACGTTTGGCCTTGAGTGCCTCCCATAGTTTTTCATCTGCAATATTGCTAAAGGGATGGGTAGATTTCTTGTTTGCTCCAGACTTCGTAGCTTTGCTTTTGGAATAGCCTGTTTCTTTGCGCAGCCAAACCTCTTGCTCTCCACGCAACACCGGCAAGGCAATCGCATCTACCAGCTTTAAGCCACCATGTAATGCAATATCAGCATCTAAATAACCGCCCGCTACTAATTGACGATAGATGCTATTCCACTGCGCCTGATTAAGTTCCGAACCAATGCCGAATGTACTCACTTGCTCATGAAAAAATTGCTTCACTCTAGGAGTTGCTTTGCCCAGAAGCACATCAATTAAATGGGTTACACCAAAACGTTGGCCCGTTCGATATACACATGACAATGCTTTTTGCACTTCATGCGTGGCATTCCAAGTTGCCACTGGTTCTAGACAGTTATCGCAGTTTCCACAGCCACCAGCATGCGTTTCTCCAAAGTAACGCAAGATTGTTTGATGGCGACAGGTCGTAGATTCACAATAGCCTAGTAGCGCATTGAGTTTTTGGCGCTCTACCCGCTTACGGTCTTCAGAGGCTTCGCCAGAATCCACCATTTGCCGTAAACTCACTACATCCCCAAAGCCGAAGGCCATCCACGCATTTGCTGGCAAACCATCACGTCCTGCCCGTCCAGTTTCTTGGTAATAGCCTTCCATGCTTTTAGGAAGATCTAGGTGCGCCACAAAGCGGACATTGGGCTTATCAATACCCATACCAAACGCTACTGTTGCAACCATGATGACGCCCTCTTCACGCAAGAAGCGTTTTTGATTGGCGCTGCGTGTTTCCACACTTAAACCTGCGTGATACGGCATTGCATCCCAGCCGCGATCTACCAACCATTGTGCAATCTCTTCTACACTACGACGCGATAGGCAGTAAATGATTCCTGAGTCATCGGTATGCTCTGCATCTAAAAAATGCTCTAACTGTTGTTTAGCACTTTGCTTTTGGAGTACTCGATACTTAATATTGGGACGATCAAAGCTAGACACAAACTGCACGGCAGATTCCAGTGAAAGGCGCTCTACAATTTCTGCTCGGGTTGGTGCATCCGCAGTGGCTGTTAAGGCGATACGAGGCACCTTTGGAAATCGCTCGTGCAAAACGGTTAATTGGCGATATTCTGGGCGGAAATCATGGCCCCATTGAGAAACGCAGTGTGCCTCATCGATAGCAAATAGCGCAATTCCTGGGCCACTATTGAGCCTATCGAGTATCGATAGAAAACTAGAGCTCATTAGACGCTCTGGCGCTACATAGATTAAATCAAGTTCTCCAGCCAGTAATTGACTGGTCACCTGTTGAGATGTAGCTGCATCTAGACTGGAGTTTAAGAATGAAGCCTTAACGCCCAACTGATTTAATGTATCAACTTGGTCTTGCATCAGGGCAATTAAGGGTGAAACTACCACCCCTACACCGCGACGAACAAGCGAGGGGATTTGATAACACAGCGACTTACCAGCACCTGTGGGCATGAGGACCAAAGCATCCCCGCCTGCCACTACATGATTAACAATAGACTCTTGTGCCCCGCGAAATTGATCAAAGCCAAAAACGTCATGAAGTACTTGATGACTCGATTGCAACAGTAATGCTCCCTTGTCTATTTAATGCCCGCATATTACAAACTACGTACAAATAAAAAGCCCCACGTCATGCGGGGCATTTTCAATATTTCTGCATATGAACAATTACAGAGTCTAAGTGGCGGAGAGGGTGGGATTCGAACCCACGGTAGGTTTGACCCTACGCTTGATTTCGAGTCAAGTACATTCGACCACTCTGCCACCTCTCCGAACCAAGTGATCATTATAGCTAGCGACACATAAAGCCATATAGCCAATGTTGACTTAAAAATGGCTGGTCAAAAGAGATAAGCCTCCTTAAAATAGATATACACAAATGTATATCTATTTTAAGGAGGTTAAAACATGAATATTCAAATTTCAAAGTGGGGTAATAGCCTGGCGCTTCGGATTCCCGCTGCATTCATCAAAGAAATCCAACTAAAGGATGGGGATAAGGTTGAAGCAACCCTATCGAAGGATGGCTCACTAATTATTAGGCCGCAAAAATTAGATCGCAAAGCAATTGCAGCAGATCTTAGAGCATTTAGAGCTACATTGAAGATGGGTAAATCAGTAATGGATGAAGTTCGTTCAGGGGCGCGTTACTAATGATTTATGTTGATACCAGTATTTTAGTGGCTTTATGCACAACAGAAGAAAAGAGTGATGCTGTTGATAAATGGTATGAAAACAGTTCCGCAAAAATGATTTCCTCGACTTGGGCATTTACAGAATTCTCTAGCGCACTTTGTCTAAAGGTCAGAACCAATCAAATAACTGAAAAACAGAGTCGTGAAGCTTGGAAAAAATTTGACAATCTCTGCCAAAACGACATTGAACTAATTCCGATTGAGAACAAAACGTATTACTCTGCTGGAATTTTAGTTGTTGATAGCAAATCAAATCTCAGGGCTGGTGACGCACTTCATCTTGCCGCCGCAAGGCAATTCAAATCTAAATCTTTGGCAACTCTTGATAAAGTTTTAGCGAAAAATGTTTATAAAGTAAAAATTAAAGCTGTTTTGATTTAATTCGGCTTTAATACGTCTAAACCCCCCAAGTAAGGTTGCAATGCTTTAGGAATAGCAATACTGCCATCTACCTGTTGCTTGTTCTCAAGCAGTGCTACCAATGCTCTACCAACAGCAAGACCTGAACCATTCAAAGTGTGCACTAGCTCTGGCTTACCTTGGCCTGCTTTAAATCTCGCTTGCATCCGTCTTGCCTGGAAATCGCCCATACTAGAGCAAGAACTAATTTCTCTATAGGCATTTTGTGATGGAACCCACACTTCTAAGTCATATGTCTTGGTACTGCCGAAACCCATATCACCAGTACAGAGCAATACTTTTCTGTAAGGTAACTCGAGCAACTCCAAGATACGTTCAGCGTGGCCCGTGAGATCTTCCAAAGCTTGCATGGAGTCTTCGGGCTTAGTGATTTGAACCAACTCCACTTTGTCAAACTGATGTTGACGAATCATGCCACGTACGTCACGACCATAACTTCCCGCTTCTGAGCGGAAACATGGCGTGTGTGCAACAAACTTCATCGGTAAGTTATCAGCGTTCACGATTTCATCGCGTACTAGATTGGTAACTGGTACTTCTGCCGTTGGAATGAGATAGAAGTTTTCTGTTTTAGCTTCACCGCCCTCATCCTCGCCACCCATTTGACGCGGAACTTTGAATAGATCTTCTTCAAACTTCGGGAGCTGTCCTGTACCACGCATAGATGCAGCATTAACCATATACGGTGCATACACTTCTTGATAATCATGCTTTGTAGCATGCGTATCAATCATGAACTGCGCTAAGGCACGATGCAGTCTTGCAATCGGCCCCTTGAGAACAACAAAGCGCGAACCACTGATCTTGACTGCAACTTCAAAGTCCAAACCTAATGGAGCGCCCAGATCAACGTGATCTTTAATTTCAAAATCAAAGATAGGCTCTTGACCCCAACGTTTTACTTCTTTGTTTTCTGTTTCGTCTTTACCAGCAGGAACGGATTCATGCGGAAGATTGGGAATATCCATCAAGAAATCAGAAATTTCCGCCTGTAAAACTGCTAAACGTGCAGCACCAGATTCCATGTCTGCATTGACTTGGGCAACTTCAGACATTTCCGCAGCAGCATCTTCGCCCTTACCTTTTTTCATACCAATGGCTTTAGATAATTGGTTCCGCTTTGCTTGCAATTCTTCAGTACGGGTTTGTAAAGATTTACGCTCTGATTCCAAGGTGTTGAATTTCTCAACATCCAATTGGAATTTACGGGTGGCTAAACGCGCAGCGACTGCGGCGATATCTTTACGGAGTAATTGCGGATCAATCATATGGAGCTTTGCTTGGGTCTGGTTTGGTACTTATTAATATTGTGGCTCTAGTTTAAGCGCAAGACTTCTGCCCCTGCTGGTGGAGTAAAGGTAAAGCGATTGGCTGGCAGGTTCACATTGAGCTGAATCTTATCCAGAGTCACTAGAACTACGCTACCCAGTCCATCAGTTAATTCAAGCGCCTTAGGCAAGCCATTAGCCATACCAATAGAGATCTTTGTATAAGGAAGATCATTTTTATTCTTGGCGTTGGGATCTTTTTTAGGAGTCAAGGCAACCCACTTCATCCCTAGACGCTCTTCACCTTCAATTAAGTCAAAGTGCTGATCCAAGGAGTTTTCACCAAAGAGAATCGCTGCAGGCGTAGACGCCAATGCCTGTCCTGCCGGACGAAAAGTCGCTTGATTTAAGTCCTTGTCCCACAAGATCAGTTGCTTGCCGTCAGCAATTAATTTTTGCTCATAGGGCTTTTGGGTATCCCAGATAAAACGACCTGGACGCTGAAAGACAAAATGGCCCTGAGTTTGACGGAGGACTTTCAAACCCTTGTCTTGTGATTCGTTCGCCTTAGGAGCGCGCAGCTGTTGTTGCACAAAGTCGCCTTCAGCAGTTTTGGAGTTACGGACAAACTGACGTAACTGCTCTGAACCACTTTCGCTTTGGGAATGGGCTGCATTTGAAAACAGAATGACTGTTCCTAGAAATAAAGCGGAAAAGAATCTTTGCAAAATGAAGCCTTACTCTGAAGGACGATGAAGGATCTCGCGATTGCCACCATTACCCATCTTGGATACGAGACCTGCTTTTTCCATATCCTCAAGCAGGCGCGCTGCACGGTTGTAACCAATGCGCAAATGGCGCTGCACCAATGAGATAGATGGGCGTTTGTTTTCCAGAACAATGGCAACAGCTTGATCGTAAAGCGGATCGGCTTCGCCACCACCCTCGCCAGTCAATGCATCCACATTGGATTCATCTGCGCCTTCAAGCACGCCATCGATGTAATTGGCTTCGCCCTTCTCTTTAAGCCACTCTACAACACGGTGAACTTCATCATCAGATACAAATGCGCCGTGCACACGAACTGGTAAGCCAGTACCTGGCGCCATGTAAAGCATGTCACCCATACCAAGTAATGCTTCTGCACCCTGCTGATCCAAAATCGTACGGCTGTCGATCTTGCTACTAACTTGGAATGAGATGCGAGTTGGTACGTTAGCTTTAATCAAGCCAGTAATAACATCGACGCTTGGACGCTGTGTTGCCAATACCAGATGGATACCTGCTGCACGCGCTTTTTGCGCAATACGCGCAATCAACTCTTCGATCTTCTTGCCAGAGACCATCATTAAGTCAGCCAACTCATCGATCACGATGACGATCACTGGCGCTTTATAAATTGGCTCTGGATCATCTGGAGTTAAGCTAAATGGATTGGTAAGCTTCTCACCTTTTTCTTCTGCCTCGAGAATCTTTTTATTAAAGCCAGCTAGATTACGCACACCAAACTTACTCATCAGTTTGTAGCGACGTTCCATCTCATTCACGGCCCAATTGAGGGCGTTATAAGCCTGCTTCATATCGGTTACTACCGGGCATAACAAATGCGGAATCTTGTCGTACATTGCCATCTCTAGCATCTTCGGATCAATCATGATCAAACGCACTTCATCTGGCTTTGCCTTAAAGAGTATAGACAAAATCATGGCATTAATACCAACCGACTTACCGGCACCGGTAGTACCCGCAACCAAGCAGTGCGGCATCTTCGCCAAGTCAGCCACCATTGGGCTACCAGAGATGTCTTTACCCAAAGCGAGAGTCAGCAATGAGTGGTTGTCGTTGTAGACCTGTGAAGTCAGAATCTCTGACAAGTAAACAGATTGACGAGTTGGATTTGGTAATTCCAAAGCCATACAGGTTTTGCCAGGAATCGTTTCTACAACACGCATACTCACTACGCCAAGCGAGCGGGCTAAGTCGCGTGACAGATTAACAATCTGGCTACCCTTCACACCAATCGCTGGATCAATCTCGTAGCGAGTCACTACTGGGCCAGGATAGGCGGCAATTACTTTCACTTGGACATTAAACTCGGCTAACTTACGCTCAATTAAGCGTGAAGTAAATTCTAGAACGTCAGCAGAGATGGTTTCTTTTGCTTCAGGCACTGGATCAAGTAATGCCAGTGGAGGCAATTCAGAATCAGGAATATCCACAAACAAGGGTTGTTGTTTCTCTCGCTCCACACGAGCACTCTTTGGAATCTCAATAGGAGCACGCACGATTTGTACTGGAGCGGCCACTTCAACGCGCCCACGGAACTCTTCCACAAACTCTTCTCGCTCTTCCGCAGCAGCTTCACCCAACTTGCGATCCTCTTCACTGTCGCGACGCTCCCGAATGCGGTGATAGGTAACCTCCAGAAAGCGCCCTACTTTTTCAGCTACATCTAACCAAGAGAAATGGAGAAATAGAGATAAACCTGCACAGAGGCCAAATAGTAGAACTAAGGTTGCACCCGTAAACCCGAGAGACATTTGCAGGGGATCTCCAATCAACTCGCCTAAAATGCCGCCAGGCGGTCTTGGAAGCTCCCAGGACAGGGAATGCATGCGGATAGACTCCAAGCCCATGCTGCAGACTAAAGTCAGGCCAAAGCCCAACCAACGCATCAATAGAGAATCTGGCTTGGCATCTGGATCGGGTGGCAATGGAATGCTCCAAAGCTCGCGCCAGCCATTGAGAACGCGGCGCCCAAAGAGAGCGACCCACCAAAAGGCCGAAATGCCAAAGATATAGAGCATTAAATCGGCTAAATAGGCCCCAAAACGACCTCCCAAGTTCTTAGGGGTCTCAAAACTGGCATGCGACCAGGCTGGATCTGCCTTGGAATACGTGAGCAAAATAGCAAATAAACCCAGGCAAAGGCCTAAAGAGATGAACCAACGGGCCTCTAATAAAAGGCGGGGCATCCTGCCCTGACCGCCATTCTCTGGGGGCTGAGGGCTCAAAGGAGCCTTGGACTTCGGGTATGCGGTTCTTGCCATGTTCTACCGATTGTAATCAAGCAAACCTATAATTTGAATATGACTACAAATACCCCAAAACACTCCAAAGTTCTCATCCTCGGATCTGGCCCTGCTGGCTACACAGCGGCTGTCTATGCCGCCCGCGCCAATTTAAACCCCACCCTCATTACTGGCCTGGCTCAAGGCGGTCAATTAATGACCACCACAGACGTGGAAAACTGGCCTGCGGATGCAGATGGCGTTCAAGGCCCGGAACTCATGGAGCGTTTTTTAAAGCACGCCGAACGCTTTAATACTGAAATCATTTTTGATCACATTCATACGGCAGCACTCACAGAAAAACCCATTCGCCTGGTTGGTGATTCTGGAGTCTATACCTGCGATGCTTTGATTATTTCCACTGGCGCTTCAGCACAATACATTGGCTTACCTAGTGAAGAAGCATTTATGGGTCGAGGTGTTTCAGGTTGCGCAACTTGTGATGGCTTCTTCTATCGCAATCAAGATGTGTGCGTAGTCGGAGGTGGTAACACTGCAGTTGAAGAAGCGCTCTACCTCACTGGCATTGCTAAAAAAGTCACAGTGATTCATCGTCGCGATAAATTCCGCGCTGAGCCAATCTTGAATGATCGCCTCATGGCAAAAGTTGCTGAAGGCAAAGTGGAACTGAAACTGAACTCCACTCTCGACGAAGTTCTGGGCGATGAAAAAGGCGTTACTGGTGTACGCATTAAGAAGCAAGACGGCAGCACTGAAGATCTTGCTGTAACCGGCGCCTTTATTGCCATTGGCCATAAACCGAATACCGAACTCTTTGTTGGTCAGCTCGATATGAACAATGGCTACATCAAGACCCATTCAGGCCTTGAAGGCAATGCCACTGCTACTAATATCCCTGGCGTGTTTGCTGCTGGCGATGTGCAAGACCATATTTACCGTCAAGCGATTACCAGTGCTGGAACAGGCTGTATGGCTGCATTAGATGCGCAGCGTTACTTAGAAACCTTGGAATAAGAATCTAAGTAACTGAGCAATAATAAAAACACCTAGCTTTGCTAGGTGTTTTTATTTAGGGCATCTAATTTCGCCTGATCATCATCTTCTTTTTTATGCAACCCAACTTCAATATCAGTAGTTGCATCAAGAGCATCTTTATTTACAAAGCCTTTGGGAAATGTCTCCGGATTATTAGGATCCACAGGTATCTTAATCGTAATTTCTCCTTCTGGACATATACTTTGATCGCCAAAAAAATCTTCAGATACATTCGAGTCATTGAGAAAAAATGAGGTCCACAAATTCCTCTTAGTCATAGAGCCCCTTTATAAATAAAATAGTAGTATTGCATTTAATAATTACCCAAATAATTTGTGGACAAAAAAACGCCTAGCATTGCTAGGCGTTTTTGTTTGTTGCACTTGTATTGCTTAACGTGAGACTACTGGCAAGAGTGGCACGATGAGCAATGCCACGATGTTAATGATCTTGATGAGTGGATTAACAGCAGGGCCCGCGGTATCTTTGTAAGGGTCGCCTACGGTATCGCCAGTCACTGCAGCCTTGTGAGCTTCAGAACCTTTGCCGCCGAAGTTGCCTTCTTCGATATATTTCTTGGCGTTATCCCAAGCACCGCCACCAGTACACATCGAGATCGCTACAAACAAGCCAGTCACGATAGTTCCCATGAGTAAGCCACCCAATGCAGCAGGTCCTAATAAGAGACCAACGACAACTGGGGCAACTACTGGCAAGAGGGAAGGAACGATCATCTCTTTAATAGCAGCTGAGGTGAGCATATCTACCGCTTTGCCGTACTCAGGCTTGGCAGTACCTTCCATAATTCCAGGGATATCACGGAACTGACGACGCACTTCTTCAACCACAGCGCCAGCACAACGACCAACTGCTTCCATCGCCATCGCACCGAACAAGTAAGGAATCATGCCGCCAATAAACAGACCAATGATCACCATGTGGTTAGACAAGTCAAAAGACACTTGTTGGCCCATACCCTCTAAAGCATGGGTGTAGTCAGCAAAGAGGACGAGCGATGCCAAACCAGCTGAACCAATCGCATAGCCTTTGGTAACCGCTTTAGTGGTATTACCAACCGCATCCAATGGATCGGTAATGTCGCGCACAGATTGTGGCAAGCCTGCCATCTCTGCAATACCACCAGCGTTATCCGTAATTGGGCCGTAGGCATCAAGCGCAACCACAATACCTGCCATGGACAACATAGCTGTTGCTGCAATCGCAATGCCGTACAAACCGGCTAACCAATATGCGGCAAAAATCGCTGCGCATACAAACAGAACTGGATAAGCAGTTGACTTCATCGAGATACCTAAACCAGCGATGATGTTGGTGCCATGTCCTTTGGTAGAAGCTTCAGCAATATGTTGAACTGGCTTGAACTGGGTACCGGTGTAGTATTCGGTAATCCATACCAAGCCTGCTGTAAGCAACAAGCCCACTACAGTTGAACCAAACAAACGCCATTGGCTTCCGGGGATGCCTAATGCATCGTCTGGCATGATGAAGTTGGTTACGAAGTAGAAAGCGATCAGCGACAAGCCACCAGCAATGATCAAGCCTTTATACAAAGCTGGCATGACGTTTCTCATGCCAGGCGTGGCTTTTACAAATGAGCAACCAATGATGGAAGCAATAATGGAAACACCGCCAAGTACTAATGGATAAATAATTGCCGCGACTGGCGCGCCAGACACCATGAGGGAACCCAAGACCATGGTTGCAATCAAAGTCACCGCATAAGTTTCAAATAAATCAGCAGCCATACCTGCGCAGTCACCGACGTTGTCACCAACATTGTCAGCAATCACTGCAGGATTGCGTGGATCATCCTCTGGAATACCTGCTTCAACCTTACCAACTAAGTCAGCGCCAACGTCTGCACCCTTAGTAAAGATGCCACCACCTAAACGGGCAAAGATCGAAATCAGAGAAGAGCCGAATGCCAAACCAATCAATAGATGCAATACAGAAGAAAGGTCTTGCCCTGCACCAATCGACACGAGGAACATGAAGAACAAGCCAACACCCAATAGACCAAGGCCAACTACCAACATGCCGGTAATAGCGCCACCTTTAAATGCCACATTGAGCGCTTCATTCATACCCTTAGTAGCAGCTTCTGCAGTACGCACGTTTGCGCGTACAGAAACATTCATGCCAATAAAGCCACAAGCACCGGAAAGTACCGCACCGACGACAAAGCCAATCGCTGTTGCAAAATCAAGAAAGAGCGCCATCAGAATGGTTAAAACCACCCCAACTATGGCAATCGTTTTATATTGACGTGACAAATACGCTGCCGCGCCCTGCTGAATCGCCTCAGCAATTTCTTGCATCTTGGCGTTTCCTGTACTTTGCTTCAAAATCCAGCCGCGCATCACAAAACCGTAAATCACGGCTATGACACCGCACGCCAAGGCAAAATACAAGCCTAAAGTGACATTACTCATGCTTTAACTCCCTAAAGTTAATCATTTGTTAATCATTTGTTAATCTTTATTGTTCTGTATAACTTGCACTTAGGTAGACCTGGTTCCCGAAAGCTTTAAACTAAGGTCTTTAAGCTGTACCAGTATGTAGCAGAATCACCCCTGCGCCCCCTTGATAGGATCAGGGTATTTACTAATCATTATTCGGAGTATTTATGAGTCTCGAAAAGGTCAAGCCAGGTAAAAAGATCCCTGAAAGCTTCAACGTCATTATTGAAATCCCAATGAACGCTGATCCAGTGAAGTACGAGGTGGATAAAGAGTCTGGCGCAATTTTCGTTGACCGATTTATGGGCACTGCAATGCACTACCCATGCAACTACGGCTATATCAACAAAACCATCGCCGGTGATGGTGACCCTGTTGACGTACTCGTCATTACCCCGTTCCCACTCATTCCAGGTGTAGTTGTTTCTTGCCGCGCAATTGGCGTATTGCAAATGGAAGATGAAGGTGGTGAAGATGCCAAATTATTGGCCGTCCCAGAAGACAAAATTTTGCCAATCTATACACACTGGCAAAAACCAGAAGACATGAACCCACTTCGCTTAAATCAAATCCAACACTTCTTCGAACACTATAAAGATCTCGAAGCAGGAAAATGGGTAAAAGTGAGAGGTTGGGGTGGCGTTGCAGATGCTCATAAGGAAATTCTTGAGGGTATCGATCGTTACAACAAAGAGCACGGTTAATTTAGTATTTATTTAAATAGTTATTAGTAAAGGCTTTGTGAGTCGGAGTGAGTGCACAGAAAATTGCTTTAGCCCAAATCAACCCTTTACTGGGTGATTTGGCTGGCAACGCGCAACTCATTCACAAAGCCGCTCTAGACGCCTACTATCAGGGCGCCAAACTCGTAGTCACCCCTGAGCTTTCGCTTACGGGCTATCCCCCAGAAGACTTATTGCTCCGCCCTGCTTTCATTGAGGCGGCGCAATTACAGCTCGAGCTCTTAATGAAAGAGTTAGCTCAGCACTCAGATCTGACCGTCATCGTTGGTCACCCCAAACAGACATCTGCAGGTTTGCAAAACTACGCATCCGTCTTAAGAAGCGGCAAAGTGATCGTAGGCTATGCCAAACAAGAATTACCCAATCACGAAGTATTTGATGAGGTCCGCTACTTCGTTCCCGGCAATCAAGCTTGCGTATTTGAATGCGAAGGTATTCATTACGGCTTGATCTTATGTGAAGATGCCTGGCATGCAGGTCCCGCTAAACAGGCGCATGCTGCTGGAGCGCAGGTATTACTAGTTCCGAATGCATCGCCTTATCACCTCAAGAAAGAGGCGCTTCGTATTGAAGTATTGCGTGGGCATATTGCGCAAACCAATATGCCGCTGGTTTACGTTAATGCAGTTGGCGGTCAAGATGAATTGGTATTTGATGGCGGCTCATTTGCGCTAAATAGTCGTGGCGAGGTTGTCATGGCAATGCCACAGTTTGAAACAGGCTTAGGTCTTGTTGCAGTCTCTCCTTCTGGTGAACTAGAAAAAGGTTTAATTACTCCACCCCAATCAGTAGAAGCGCAAGCCTATCAAGCGCTTGTCTTAGGCGTACGTGACTATGTCACCAAAAATCGCTTCCCCGGCGTGATTATTGGCCTATCTGGCGGCGTAGATTCAGCCCTGGTCCTTGCTATTGCTGTGGATGCCCTCGGCGCCGACAAAGTGCGTACAGTCATGATGGCTTCACGCTACACCGCCGATATCTCGTGGATCGATGCTCGTGAGATGGCTCAAAACCTGGGCGTCCAATACGATGAGATTCCGATTAGCGGACCAGTAGATGCTTTAGAGGCATCGCTAGCCGAGCAATTCAAAGGCCTCAATGTTGATGCTACTGAAGAAAATATTCAGGCGCGCGTACGTGGAACACTGCTGATGGCTCTTTCTAATAAAACGGGTCGACTGGTTTTAACCACTGGTAATAAGAGTGAAATGGCTGTCGGTTATTGCACTCTATATGGCGACATGGCCGGTGGCTTTGCCGTCATTAAAGATATTGCCAAAACTTTGGTGTATCGCTTATGTGCTTACCGCAATAGTATTGGCGCCGTTATTCCTGAGCGAATCTTGACTCGCGCCCCTTCCGCCGAATTACGTCCCGATCAAAAAGACCAAGATAGTCTTCCTTCCTACGAAGTATTGGACGGGATTGTTGAGCGCTACATGGAGCAAAATCAATCGATTACCCAGATCATTGCCGCTGGCTTTGATCCTGAAAGCGTTGAGAAGGTGACCCGCTTAATTAAGCTTAATGAATACAAGCGTCGTCAAGCACCTCCAGGAGTCCGTGTGACTACGCGCGCCTTTGGGAGGGATTGGCGCTACCCAATCACATCGCAATTTAGAGCCTAGACACCCAAAAACTGCCGGCTTTTTGGCAAGTCATTCAAGTTCTAGGTATGATTGCTCCAATAGGGGGAATAAATGAAATTAATTACATCCATCATTAAGCCATTCAAGCTCGACGAAGTCCGTGAAGCATTAGCGGAAGTAGGTGTTACAGGTCTAACCGTTACTGAAGTGAAGGGTTTTGGTCGTCAAAAGGGTCATACCGAACTCTATCGTGGCGCTGAATACGTAGTCGATTTTTTACCTAAGGTGAAAGTAGAAGCCGTGGTTGCGGATGACCGCGTTGAAGCCGCTATCGAAGCGATAACGAAAGCTGCACGTACTGGCAAGATTGGTGACGGCAAAATTTTTGTTACTGCAGTAGAGCAAGTGATTCGTATTCGTACCGGTGAAACTGATAACGCAGCAGTGTAAGAGTAGGCTTAACGTAGCAAACAAATGCAGCGGCTTGACGAGCCGCTGTTTTTATTTGGATTAACGCAACTGAGAATCTGAAGTTGTTGATGGAGCTACTGGCTGAATGATTTCAGCTGGCTCCAAAATAATTGTCTTACCAGTCGTATTGCCGATACGCACCTTTGCACCCTGGTAGTACAAATCCACCTGATTTAAGCCGCCAGTAAGAACCTTTAACGGAGGCTTACCGAAAACACTCACACCAACACCAGGTTCCAAAGCTTTATTCTGGGTCTTGCCAGTAGCATCGACTACGCAAACTGTTTGTTCAGTCTTTGATTGTAGGTAAACCATATCGCCGGCCTTTTTAGGCGCCTCAGGCTTGTAATTGATGACTGAGACATCTATAGGCGGGCATTCAGCTGGAACGGTGGCAGAAACAATTTCTGGGGCTACCGCTGGTACTGGCCTTGCATCTGCTATGGGTTCTGCCGGCGCAGGCTCTGGCGCCGCCTCTTGAATAATGACTACCTCTTCTTTAACTGGCTCCGGAAAAAATAGAGGCTGCAAGTTCACCGCAGCAAAAATAAGCGCTGCGCCAATTGCTAATAGTAGGAAGAGTTTCTTTTTGGGGTCGGCTGAAGATTTTGACTTAACTCTGTAGTCAAGAGCACTTTCAGATATTGTGCTTGCGCTGACCTTTTCGGGTTTTGGGTCGAGGGCTTTTGCCTGTTCTGTTTCTTTTGCTTTTTCAGGCTTTGGTTTTTTCTCTACCGCAGAGGCATTTGTCCCCTCCTGCAATTTCTCTTCGACTTCTGTTGCTCTTACAGATTGTGGAAAATCACCAAAATCAAATGCTTCTTCTGGAGTGAGCTTTAGTAGGCCAGCTACTTTTTTTGCTGCGGTAAATTTAACTTGATCACCATAGAAACTACTGCTTTCGCCATTTTCAATCTGCTCTATTTGACGAACAGACAGGCAAGCCATCCCCGATAGATCTTTCGTGCTTAATCCTAGACTTTCTCTAGCCCTGGTAAATACCTCTTTACGAATCTCGGGAAGTTTGGCTTTAATTACCACTGCAGATTTGTCTCACTATTTGTTAATCGTATAACTCTAATGCATTGCTCAATTTAATGCTTTTTAAGATATTAGTACTTTTATACCAATGAATAAATTAGCTCTGAGACTAGCTAGTCAAGGGGTGACTCTCTAAATCAGACTCTAAGTATTTCTTTACTAAATTTTGCACTGAATCTGCGTGCATTTTTTCCATCACTCTGGCTTTATGAACCTTAATCGTGGCATCCGTAGTTCCTAGCTTTAGAGCGATATCTTTGTTTAAAAGTCCTTTAACCAGCCATCCACAGACTTCATGCTCTCTCGGGGTTAAGCTCTCGTAACCTTTTTTAGCTTCAATATCCAAAGAAATGCGCTTCAGTTGGCGGCCATCAAACTCAATCGCATCTGCAACTGCCTTTAAGAGCTCTTCCAAATTAAATGGCTTAAATAAGAAATCCAACGCCCCCTTCTTCAGGCCCTGAACGATTTGGTGGGGATGACTTTGGCCGCTGACAAACACAATAGGCGTCTTGCGACCAAACTTTTGCAGCATTTCTTGCAAATCTAGCCCACTCATATCTGGCATTTGCATGTCTAACAGAATGACGGCAGGTGAGACTGGAACGGATTTTTCCAAGAAAACAGTAGCAGATGCATAGTCATCTACGATATATCCCAGTTCACGCAACATTCTGGATAGAGAAATGCGCATTGACTCGTCATCATCAATTAGGTAAATATGGCCGACTTTAGTCATTGATTTCAAAGGAAAAGTGATCGATAACTTAATGTACTGCAGCATCTTTTACTAAGCTATTAGCTGTTTAGCTAATATTAGGTCTAAATCAATGATTTCATTGATATCTTTATATTGCATTGCAACATAAAGATCAGTCAAGGAAGGCTACTGCAACTTAGTCACCCTTGAGCTCATCTCACGGCACAATAGAGTCTTTCGACACAAACCTTTTCTGGAGTAATAAGCATGAAACGCCTTAATGAACGCTCGCGCATGGTCACCGAAGGGGTTGCTCGCGCACCTAATCGTTCGATGTATTACGCCATGGGTTACGAAGAAAAGGATTTCGTAAAACCAATGGTTGGTGTTGCGAATGGTCACTCCACTATTACTCCATGCAACAGTGGTTTACAAAAATTAGCTGATGCCGCTGTTAATGCTTTAGAAGCGGCTGGTGCAAAAGCGCAAGTATTTGGTACGCCAACAGTTTCTGATGGTATCGGCATGGGTACCGAGGGTATGAAATATTCCCTTGTCTCACGCGAAGTGATTGCCGACAGTATTGAGGTTTGTGTAAATGGTCTTTGGCAAGATGGCGTTGTCGTCATTGGTGGTTGCGATAAAAATATGCCAGGTGGCATGATGGCCTTAGCGCGTACCAATGTACCGGGCATCTATGTCTATGGCGGTACGATCAAGCCAGGTCATTACAAGGGTAAAGAACTCAATATTGTTTCTGCATTTGAAGCGGTTGGTGAGTTTACTTCTGGTCGATTAAGTGAAGAAGACTTAAAGGGTGTTGAACAGCATGCCTGCCCTGGTAGCGGCTCTTGTGGCGGCATGTACACAGCAAATACCATGAGCTCTTCGTTTGAGGCTTTAGGCATGAGCTTGCCCTACTCTTCTACTATGGCCAATGTTGATGAAGAGAAAGTAGTGAGCGCCGCTGAATCAGCGCGCGTCCTGGTAGAGGCTGTCAAGAATAACCTTCGTCCACGCGACATCATTACCAAAAAATCCATTGAGAATGCTGTCAGCGTAATCATGGCAGTTGGTGGATCAACCAATGCGGTATTGCATTTCTTGGCTATTACCAGCGCAGCTGAAATCGATTGGACAATTGATGACTTTGAGCGTATTCGCAAACGCGTTCCAGTGATCGTTGATATGAAACCATCTGGTACTTATCTTGCAACTGACCTGCATCAAGCTGGTGGCATTCCACAAGTAATGAAGATTTTGCTCGATGGTGGCTTGCTTCATGGCGATTGCATGACCATCACTGGTAAAATGATTGCTGAAGTCTTAAAGGATGTTCCATCTGTACCACGCGCTGATCAAAAAGTGATTCGCACTTTAGACAATCCTTTATACAAACAAGGTCACCTAGCCATTCTCAAAGGCAATATCTCCCCTGAGGGTTGCGTTGCTAAGATCACTGGTCTCAAGAATCCATCAATTACAGGCCCAGCGCGTGTATTTGATTCAGAAGATGATGCAATGGCAGCGATTATGGCTCAGAAAATCAAGGATGGCGACATTGTTGTGATTCGTTATGAAGGCCCTAAAGGCGGTCCTGGTATGCGTGAAATGCTTGCCCCCACCTCTGCCCTTGTTGGTCAAGGCCTAGGTGAATCAGTAGGCCTGATTACCGATGGTCGCTTCTCTGGTGGCACTTGGGGCATGGTTGTCGGTCACGTAGCTCCTGAAGCTTATGTAGGCGGTACGATTGCCCTCATTCATGAAGGGGACTCGGTAACCATTGATGCCCATCAACTACTGATTCAATTGAACGTTGATGAAGCAGAAATTGCGAAACGTCGCGCAGCTTGGGTACAACCTAAGCCGCGTTATACCCGCGGATTGCTTGCTAAATATGCAAGTCTTGCAAGCAGTGCGAGCAAAGGAGCGGTAACGGATTTAGATTTAAAAATCTAATTGAGTTAATCGTTCTTGCTAAAAAGCCCCTAAGTAAAACTAGGGGCTTTTTTATTACTTCAGCATTACCGCTCAATTAATGCCTTAGTGCTTCATTACGCCTGGGTTGCCCATCGCGTTTACAGGCATCTTCACTTCCACTTCACCGGCTTTAGCAAACTTCAATTTCACTGGCACAGTCTCACCTGCTGTTAAAGGCGCTTTAATATTTATAAACATGAGATGTAAACCGCCTGGCTTTAACTCAACAGCGCTGCCCGCCGGCAAAGGAATATCTTTAACTTGGCGCATCTTCATCACATTGCCATCCATGGCCATTTCATGCAATTGCACTTCGCCGGCAACTGATGAGCTTGCTGAAACGAGTTGATCGGCTGCCCCTTTGTTTTCAATCTTCATAAAGCCGCCGGCTACCTGCTGGCCAGGAACTGTAGCACGGGTATAGGCATCTTCAATCTTGATAGCGTTAGTAGTGACAGTTTTGGAAACGTTTTGTGCCCATGCCGATCCTACTAAAGCCATTCCTGTAACAGTACATATTGTTAATAATAATTTTGTCTTCATATTTCTATTCTCCCGGTAATTGAAAAGCGATTCATTTAATTATGGCTTAACTATCAAAGCTTTTTGTAATTGCTGAAAGTCTACTAAGCCTGTTTTTCTGGTAGCTTTGCCATTTTTATCAATCACTATGGTTGTAGGTGTTTCGCCATGCCATTTAGGATCGATTTCATAGCGCAGGCGCTCATCAAAAGGCGCTGCGACATAATAATTATTGGCCTTATCTAGATTTGCTTTGCTCAACATTTTTTTCATCGACTCAATTGAGACATCATCAACCTGAATAAAAACTACTTTAGCACTTGGATTGTTTCTGATAAAAAGACCCCACTGCGGCATCTCTTTAACGCAGGATGGGCAAGTCACGCCCCAAAAGTTGATTGCTAGCGGTCCGCCGTTGGCTGCTTTGATGATCGATTTCCAATCTCCAGTCTGATACTGCTTCAGAGAAATTGGATCTGCAAAGGCAAACCCAGTCACTGATAAGGCGAGTATAAAAAAGAGCCAATATCTTTTCATTGCTTTTGTCCAATATTAATTAACTGGTATCCATCATGACGCGTAAGCCAAGATAAAAATACATTGTTCCGTTGGGCTAGCAATAATGGATGGTCGCTGTACCCTGCTGTGCTGGATAGTATTTTAGGAGTTGCCCAAGTTTTTCCATCATCGCTAGATTCTTTTAAATATACGGAAGATTGCACGCCATCAAATTCTTTCCATACCAACCAAACTTGCTGGCCCAATGCCAATAGATATGGCCTGGATACATTGGCACTTTCAGAGCCTACGCGACTAGGCTTAGTATAGCTAGCCCCTTGGTTGCTAGAGTTTGCATAAAATACTCCAGAGCGCTTACTGCCTTGGGTATACCAAGCTACATGGTATGTGCCGGCGTTTGATACTGCTATGGATGGTCCATGATGTGGGCAAGCATCAGTTTTCCAGTTGTCATCAGCCACCTTACGGATTGGTCCAGCACCTGAAGCTAAAATCACTTGGCTAGCTTGATCCCGAATACCTCCGGGAAATATTGCCCTGTACGCTAACACAGGATTATCTTTCGGATCAAGGCTACCGCCGATGCGACAGCACTCACAACTACTCTCATTTGCAAAGCGTTCTGCCTGAAAGCTTTTGCCACCATCCTGAGAAAAAGAATAAGCAATTGAGCCGCCAAGACGATTTTGTCCACCCTGCTTGGCAGCAGAAACTAAACGCTTATCGATCCAAGAGATAAAAATATCGCCATCTGGCTTTATCAGAACCGATGGAAAACGCTGACTGGATCTGTCACTGACCAAGGGCTCTGGTTTAGTGAATGTCTTAGCCCCATCAGTCGATCTAGCAGTATTAATTTGAGCATTCCAACTAGTATCTTTGAAAAAAGCATATGCCAAAAAGATATTACCTTGTTTATCAGCAACAATTTGCGGACGTGCATCAGCGCCAGCGTCTAATGATTTACCATGCTCAGCAATTTTGACTGCTGGTGAAAATGTTTTTCCCAAATCAGAAGACTGCGCAACAGCAACTACCCCACTTGCCGTCCATGCTAACAAGAGTTTTCCATCCTGCGTAAAAAATGGGGTTGCAGCATTGGCGCACTCCAAACCAGCGCCCTGACAGGCATTACTAGGCTTTGCACTAACCATAGAAGAATGATCCATTTGCATTTGTGCCTGCGCAGGAAGGCTCAGCACTCCCGAAAGAAGCGTTCCGAGCAATAAGAATCGATTAAGAGAGGATGGGGTCGGATTCATGATTAGAAGATGATACGTGCACCGACAGTAATGCTCTGTGGTTGCCCAGCGATATAACTCCCTTGACTAGTTCCCGTACCGTAAGTGATGTAGCTTCGATTGAACATATTAATCACACTGGCAAATACTGAGGCTTCTGGCGTTAATTGATGGTTCACCTTTAAACCAACAACTGCATAGGAAGGAACTGGTAAGGTGTGTGCGCCATCCAACCAAGAATTACCAATATAACGAATATTGGCTGTCAGACTGGTCTTTGGAAGCGGCATATAGGTCACTCCTGCATAACCCATGTTTTGTGGCACACCACCAACCTGAGATCCGATTGGATTTAAGGATGCATTAACCCCCGAACCAATCCAAGTAAGGATGGTGTTCGTATGGGTGTATGTGCCATCAACAGCCCACTGAGCATTGAGATCATGATGTGCCTGCACCTCAAGTCCACGACTTTGAAGATTCTGATTATTGCCATACAAACTATATGTTTGGCCATTAGCTCCGGTACAAACTGAGATTGGACAACCTGCAGCAGCAGCTTGCACCTGAGAAACATTGGGTGCATAAACTGCGTTTTTTACATTCGCATTAAAGCCAGTAATCTGAACAAAGCCCGCATTCCAACGATAGTCGGTTCCTAGTTCATAGCCAGTCATGTTCTCGGGGCTCAGCAAAGGATTGGCCAGGCTAACGCTCGTTGAATTCCCATAAGTACGAAGCGTATTGTTCAAACCAGGTGCATGGAAGCCCTGATAGGCCGCACCCCTAAAATCCCATTCCTTAGTAGCCTGCAATAACAAGCCCAGATTAGGGCTGAACTTATATGCAGTTTGATTAGGGACATTGGTGTAATTTTGAACACCATTTGCACCCGCGATCCAATAGGTTGGAGTCTGACTTTGCCATAGATCCTCTCGAAGCGAGAGTGTGGCTTGCAATGGGATGACATCTGTTTTAGCCTTCATTTGCGCCATCACACCATAAAATTGCTGCTGACCTTTTGCGTAATCAGAAGAGGTAACCACCCCATTTGCATATCCAGCAGCAGAGCTAAAGGTATTCGTTAAATTCTGAGCAGCCACCTGTCTTCCATCAATGCTTACCACCACCTGATTGATGGTTTGATCCTTTAAGTCATGGGTATATTGCGCAGATGCCCCTAGCGTTGAATAAGGATCGTTATAGTTGGCACTTATATAAGCTGGGGTTGCACCGCTATTGCTGACATTTTGCTGCCAAAGAGTGGTGTTTTCATAAAACGCATTTACCTGAACCTTTTGCGCTGCGCTCAAACGCGTAGTTGCTCCTCCAGAAAAAGTAGTTTCTTGAGTTGTCTTGGTAGCAAAGTTATATCCACCAGTTGGTAGATTTTGCATATTGTGGGAACCAAGATTAAAAAATGCATCCGCATCAGAACTTAATTTCAAGGCTCCTTGAAGTCGGTAATTTGTACTGTTAGCGCTTTCAGGACCCATCCCAGGCAATAGTGGTGCAGACTGCCCTACTTTATTCTTTACTGGGTAGACTGTTGCCGGAGAGATAGTGGGCTGGTTAATATAACCATCCGTATTAAAGTAGTCCGCAGATACTCGCAGCTTTAATACGTCATTTACTGCCACTTCTTTTGAAGCGGCCACATTGCTTGTATTGTATGAACCATAACTGGCAGACACTTCGCCTTTGTTATCGTTAATGGGCTTGGTAGTGATGTTGATTAAACCACCCATGCCATAGTTGCCATAAAGATTGGAGACGCCACCGCGAACCAGCTCTACATCCTGCACTGCTGAGAGCGGGACCAGATTCCATTGAATAGTTCCATACATAGCGTCGTTTGCAGGCAGTCCATCGATCAATGCCAGAGTCCGCGCAGCACCAAGACCACGGACATTCAAACTCTGACCGGTGGGGTCCTTTTCATAATACGGTTGATCATTTAAAAATACACTTGCTTGATTCTTTAAGACCTGGTCAACCGTCATTTCCGGGGCGTTTTGAATATCTTCATTCGTCAAAATAGAAGTATTTTGAGTCATGTCCTTTAACTCAGTACCAGAGCGAGTAGCGCTCACAACCACATCACCTATTTTTTGACCGTAGTCGGGTGGCTGCGCAATTTGTGCTTGCGCGTTGATTAGTACCGACCCAAATAGCACGCCCACGCATGCGCTGATTTTCTTTTGCTCAAACAACATTTACTACTCCACTGATTACTATGACAACGTAATATTTTTTCGTTGCCCACTACATAGCTAGGCTATGCCCTAATATTGATTAGGCTAGTGCTGGTGGAGCTGCTGAAGGTGGAGTTACCCAAACAACAAGTGGCTTGGGTGATTGATAGAAAAGCTGAGGCAGCAGAGCTAAAGTCTGCGGAGCTTCAAATCTGAGATTAGTATTGAATGCCGGAGTGATAACACTCTGCGCTACACAATACGGGCAAGGCTTCATTTGGTTGGCAACATCTTGACCGTCATCTTGAATATCGATTTGCATCTTGCTGCCATCGACAGAACAAATCTCCATTGCAAAACCTTCGCCATGCTTGGCCACTGAAACCGCTTGAGATGCAGCCGGCGCAAGCGCGCTCATTGCGATTGCCAAGGCAGCAATCCAGTGAACGAAGCGGTTTTTGGAGGCATTCATGATTGGGAGATTTTATCTGATTTTCAGCAATAAAAAAAGGGGTCCGAAGACCCCTTTGATTAGGCTTTTAACCTGAATTACATAGAAGCAGAGCGCTCGATGAGTTTGCGACGCATTGGGCGCAATACAAACCAAGCCAAGATTGCAGCAGTTCCATTCAAGAAACTCGCAACCCAGAACACCACTTCCCAACCACCAGTAGTAGCTACCAATACGCTAGACAAAGGCACTAACAATGAAGCAGTTCCTTTTGCTGTGTAGAGAAGACCTGCGTTACCAGCAGCGTATGTTGATCCAAAAGTATCGGCATTAGTTGATGGGAACAAGCTATAAATCTCACCCCATGCAAAGAACACTAAACCAGTTAACAGAACAAACATCACTGGGTCACGACCGAGGTAGTACAAACCAAGAATACCTAAGCACTCAAATGTGAAGCAAAGAGTCATGGTTTGCTCGCGACCGATCTTGTCAGATACCCAACCAAAGAAAGGACGTGTCAAGCCGTTCAATACCCGGTCAACTGTCAAGGCGAAAGTCAAGGCAGGTAATGCCAAGCCCATCAAGCTCACTGTTACGCCAGCAATCTGGAAGTCTTTAGCGATTGGGCCTAATTGTGCAGTAGCCATCAAGCCGCCAGCAGCAACCATCACGAACATGAGGTACATGATCCAGAACACAGGCTGCTTAACCATCTCCATTGGGCGGAAATCTTTACGAGTCTGAGCAACAGCTGCCTTAACAGTAGTGATAGCGCCTTTGATCGGCTTAGAAAGCAACAAGCTCAATACAACTACAATTGCACCCTGCCAAATACCAAAGTACCAGAAAGCCTCTTGGTAGCCTTGATTAGCAATCATGTTTGCAATTGGAATCACTGTCAAAGCAGAGCCAGCACCAAAGCCAGCAGCAGTCATACCAGCAGCCAAACCGCGACGATCTGGGAACCACTTGAGCGCATTACCAACGCAAGTACCGTAAACAGCGCCAGCACCAACACCGCTAACAGCAGCCGCTATATAAAGCATCGTTAATGTATCTGCATGGGAGTTCATGATCCAGCCAAGGCCACACAAAATACCGCCGCAGAAAACAACAGGGCGTGGGCCAAACTTATCAACGAGGTAACCTTCAATCGGAACTAACCAAGTTTCAGTCAATACGAAAATGGTGAAAGCAACTTGAATCGCTGCGCGACCCCAACCAAACTTAGCGTCAATTGGGTTTACAAACAAAGTCCAACCGTATTGCAAGTTTGCAATCATCGACATACAAATGATGCCAATTAGTAGCTGAAACCAACGACCTCCTAAAGGTCCTGCAGTTTTCTCGCCGCTCATCCTGAATCTCCTATTTTTACTTTTTATAAATACTTATCACGCCCAAAAATTTGGGTTGTGTGATTTTTAAGCATTTACACATTGGGATACTTGACACTAATCAAGTTTTCTTCAATTCCCCACTAGTGATTACCCTTGCCTTAACCCTTTGAAATATAAGCTTAACAAGGGTTAATCATCAGATATGCGACACAACTTAGGCGTGATGATAGGAAACAAAAAAGCCACCCGAAGGTGGCTTTTGAATTGCTGTAATTTTTTAAATTACATGCCGCGATATGCGCCGTCGAAATCATAGTGACGAGCAGGCTTGTCTTGGCTTGGTTTGCTTTCAGAAAAAAGCTGGTTAATCATATTCAATAAAACAGTCATTTGAATCTCCTTAAGGGTTAGTACCTAGATTATAACCCTAATACTATTGCAGTGCAACAGGCCCAAAACACGGATTCGCAAGTCGTAACCCTCTGTTTTGACAGGGAATTAACTCAATTGGGGAGATGCCCTTGTGACGCCTGCCGAACTGGGATTGGCAGGGTAAGTCCTTTTTTAGCGGAACCGATCTAGCAGTTTTTTGCTGACTTTATCCAATTGCGTAGAGTCTTTGATGAGAAATTGCAGTCCGTTGGAGTCGGCAATGAGCAAGGTGTTACCTGCGATTCTGCGAATATCCTCTTCACCCTTAAGACGAATTCGGGTTGGACCACGATCCGTTTCGATATCCCAAATGCTTGGGGTAGCAAACGTTGAGACATTGGTAATTTTTTGGATGACTGGCATGAATTCACGCTCAGCCAACTCTTCCTCGATCAAACCTAACTCTGCTTCAGAGATCGCAGCCATGTTTGGGAACCAACAAAGCTCTTTGCCTGATTGGTTCATGATGCCAATGCCAGCACCAGGTGCAGTGATTGGAAAAGGGCGTACCGGATGAACGCCAACGTGACGCTCGCCCTTGTTATCAATAAAGACGAGGCGGCCTAGCGCATCACGTTCGAGTTGTTGAGTTGATTGATTGACTTGCGTCATACCCCACCCCCAATTTTCTTGGCAATTTCTTCGAGCTGCTCTTCTTGTTTTTCTGCTTGATCTTCTTCCAAGCTTTCGCCAATAGCGCCGCCTTCTACAAGCTCTGCAGCATGACGCAGCTGGGCTTGATACAAGGTGTAATAGGCACCCTGGGCTTCCATCAATTGGTCATGTGAGCCGATCTCCACAATTTCACCTTTATCTAACACTACTAAGCGATCTGCTTTTCTTAAGGTAGAGAGGCGATGTGCAATTGCAATCGTCGTGCGGCCCTTAACCAAGTTATCCAAAGCGCGCTGGATTTCTTTTTCAGTCGTAGTGTCAACTGAGGAAGTTGCCTCATCCAAAATCAGAATGCTTGGGTTAATCAGTAGTGCACGTGCAATTGAAATCCGCTGGCGCTCACCACCAGATAGGGATTGGCCACGCTCCCCTACCAATGAGTCGTAAGCTAAGGGAAGGCGGAGAATAAATTCGTGAGCATGGGCAGCACGTGCTGCCTCAATAATCTCTTCGCGCGTGGCATCTGGTTTACCGTAAGCAATATTCTCAGCAATCGTGCCAAAGAATAAGAACGGCTCTTGTAATACCAGTCCAATACGTTTTCTATAGTCAGCAATTCCAATGCTGCGAATATCGCGCCCGTCCAATGAAATTGATCCAGAGCTTACGTCATAGAAACGACAGATCAAATTCACCAAAGTACTTTTTCCAGATCCGCTATGACCTACTAAGCCAATCATTTCTCCCGGAGCAATATCTAAATCAATGCCTTTCGTAACCGCGCGGTTGCCATAGCGGAAACCCACGCCACGCAGAGCAATACGGCCTTTCACCTCACCCAAAGGAGGCGGATTAATTGGCTCCGGAACACTGGAAACGTGATCCAAAATATCAAAGATTCGCTTAGCGCCAGCAGCCGCTTTCTGTGTATGAGAAACAATGCGACTCATTGAATCTAGCCGAATATAAAAACGGCCGATATATGCCAAGAAAGCAATCAGGACACCTACTGTAACTTTCTGATGAGCCACTTGCCAAATACCAAACCCCCACACTACGAGCAAACCGGTTTCAGTAAGCAAAGTTACTGTTGGTGAGAACAATCCCCACACGCGATTTACACGATCATTAATCTGCAAATTATGTTTGTTTGAATCTACAAAGCGCTTGAGTTCGCGATCTTCTTGAGCAAATGCTTTGACTACACGAATGCCTGGGATAGTGTCTGCCAAAATATTGGTGACTTCAGACCAGATACGGTCGATCTTTTCAAAACCAAAACGCAGGCGATCTCGCACTACATGGATCATCCATACGATGAATGGCAAAGGCGCCAAGGTAACTAAAGCCAGCAAAGGATCAATAGACACCAGGATCGCTGCAGTCATGGTGATCATCAACACATCGGTTGCAAAATCAAGTGCGTATAAAGATAGGAATACGCAGATACGATCAGTCTCAGCGCCAATACGGGCAATCAAATCACCAGTTCTCTTGCCGCCAAAATATTCCAATGAAAGCTTGAGTAAATGCTCAAAAGTGGTATTGCGTAAATCAGCACCAATCCGCTCGCTGACTAATGCAAGAAGATAAGTTTTCCACCAACCCAAAGCCCAGGCAACAATTGCTGCGCCGAATAAAGCCAAGAGATACATACTGGCCAAATGAAAATCAATCGGATTGCCACGCTCGTATGGAATTAATACATGATCCATTAATGGCATTGTCAGATACGGCGGTATTAAAGTCGCGCCTGTAGATAGCAGAGTTAATACAAAACCAAGTAACAATTGCTTTTTGTAAGGACGGGCAAAACGCCAAAGCTTAAATAATGTCCAAGTAGATGGCGGCGCATCATCTTCAGGATCGCAGGTTGGGCATGAATCAGAATTTGCTGGTTTTGGACTCAAGCAAACAGCGCAAACCTGTTTGTCATATTCACTAACTTCACCGTTGCTAATTTCCTCACCACGAGTCAGTTGCTTAAAACTCGATTGCAGACGGAGCACTTGGGGGTTCACAGCTAAAGTGAAATTCCAAGATCTCACTAATTTCTCGGGAGTTTCTAGGCGTAAATGTCCCACTCCAGCATGGTCGCCATGAGCCAAATGGGTGTCTTGGCTCAATTTCCAGGATTCAAATACCTTACCGTCAGTCCAAAACAGGCCTTGTTCGCTGAGCAAAAGCAGGCTTTTTTCAAAGTGTAGTTCAGCGTCCAAGTCGAGCTCAACCCATGCCAATAGGGCTTCAGGGCTCTTTACAGGGGAGTTTTGATCAACTAAAACGGTCTCCCAGTAGCTTGGCAGCACAGGGGCAAAAGGTAGGATTTGTGGCTTCATTGACCTTAAAAGTATAGTGGAGCTGAATTATTTAGATTTATTACTCATGTCAACTTTAGAGGCCTAAAAGCCGTTAAATTACCTAACTAGGCCTTTTTATGTATTTTTGCTATTTTTGTGAGTTTTTCAATAACTATTAGAAACAGAGAGACTATCTGACGTGTCAATGCCAAATCCACGGCAATGACCATCGCAACACTGTATATGCCCCAATTACTAGATAAATCCATTGAGATTCTGAGCGTTAAGCATCTCCGTGGCCCCAATATGTGGACCTATCATCCCGTTATTGAGGTATGGCTCGATATTGGCGATTTAGAGGACTACCCCTCTAACCTCATTCCCGGCTTTTATGACCGCCTTGTCAAAGCGCTACCAAGTCTTGTTGAGCATCGCTGCAGCTATGGTGAAACTGGCGGGTTCTTAAAGCGTGTTGAAGAAGGTACCTGGCCTGCCCATATCCTCGAACATCTCACATTAGAGTTACAAAACTTAGCCGGCATTCCTGGCGGCTTTGGTAAGGCACGTGACGGTGACAGGCGCGGTGTTTACAAAGTCATGGTTAGCGCCATTAACAAGGAAGTCACTCTCACTGCCCTAAAGTACGCACGCGACCTGTATCTTGCCCTAGCTCAAGATAACAAAGATTGTGTAGCTGAAGCTCAAACCATTATTGAAAATCTTCGCGAGCTCGGTGACGATCTATTACTCGGCCCAAGCACTGCATGCATCGTCAATGCAGCTGAAGAGCGCGGCATTCCATCGATTCGCTTATCTGAAGGTAATCTAGTTCAATTGGGTTATGGCGCTAAGCAACGTCGCATCTGGACAGCTGAGACAGACCAAACTAGTGCGATTGCGGAAACGATATCTCGCGATAAAGATTTAACCAAGAGCTTACTTCGTAGCGCTGGAGTTCCTACGCCCGAAGGCAGAACTGTTACCAGCCCTGATGATGCTTGGGAAGCTGCACAAGACATTGGTCTACCAGTTGTAGTGAAACCAATCGACGGCAATCATGGTCGTGGCGTCTTTATTAATCTCTATACCCAACAAGAAATTGAAGCTGCTTATGCTGTTGCAATTGACGAAGGTAGCGAAGTATTGGTTGAGCGTCACATTGTTGGTGATGAGCATCGCTTGCTAGTTGTAGGCAACAAGGTAGTTGCTGCGGCAAAAGGTGAAACTGTTTGGGTGAATGGTGATGGCAAGCATACCGTTCATGAACTTATTCAGATTCAGATTAATTCTGATCCGCGTCGCGGTACCGCTGAAGAGCACCCTCTTAATCCTGTTCGGATTGATTCAGCAGTGGAACTCGAATTAGCCCGCCAACAATTAACCGGCGACAGCATTCCTGCTGCTGACCACAAAGTCTTAATCCAAAGTAACGGCAACGTTGCTTTTGATGTGACTGATTTAATTCATCCCGATGTAGCCAGTCAAGTAGCATTAGCCGCTCGTGTCGTTGGTCTTGAAATCGCGGGCGTTGATTTAGTGGCCCAAGACATTAGTAAGCCACTCGCCGAACAAAATGCTGCCATTGTTGAAGTCAATGCTGGCCCAGGCCTATTAATGCACTTAAAACCTGCGAGCGGCAAACCACAGCCAGTGGGTGTTGAGATCGCAAATCACCTTTTCCCTCCGGGAGCAGATTTCCGCATTCCCGTAGTCGGCGTCTGCGGTGAACATGGCAAAACTCCTGTTTCCGAAATGATTGCCCATTTCTTGCGCTTAACCAATCTCTACGTTGGATTGTCTTGCAGCAAGGGTCTCTTTTTTGGCAATCGTGCAATCTCCAACTCCAACTCTTCCAATTGGGAGAACGCACGTCGTACATTACTCAATCGCGCAGTAGAAGCTGTAGTAATTGAGAATAATCACTTATCGATGTTGATTGAAGGCCTAGCCTACGATCGTTGCCAAGTTGGCGTTGTGCTCAATGTGGATCCAAAGGCGAACTTCCCGCAGTACGCCATTTACGATGAGGATCAAGTTTTCAGCGTTGTACGTACCCAAGTAGATGTGGTGCTACCAACGGGTGTTGCCGTTCTCAATGCTGATGATCCAATGTGCGTACAGATGGCTGAGCTTTGTGATGGACAGGTGATTTTCTTTAGTGAAAATCCAGACTCTGAGATTATCAAAAATCACTTGCTAGATGGTGGGCGTGCAGTTGCCATTGGCAAACAACAAATCACTCTGAAGTCTGGCAAGCTCGATCAGAAATCGATTCCTGTGCCACGTCATTCAGAAGCCAACAGCACTTCTCCTTGGAAGACTATGAACTTAGGAGCGGCGATTGCTGCGGCCTGGGCTCTAGACATTCCGTTTAATGTTATTGAAGCAGGCGCAGAAACATTCGTGCCTGATGCCACTATTGCTACAGGGGCTTAATTGGAAATCACCCGTATTCGTATGTTACGCGGCCCAAATTTATGGAGCCGCCATACCGCTTTAGAAGCGATTGTTTCTTGTGATGAGTCAGAGCGCTCTATTGACTCCATCCCCCAATTTGAAACCAAGATCCGCGAACGCTTTCCGCAGTTAGGTAGCATGCGTCGCGGCGGACACAATGAAGTACTCTCACTAGCACATGCCCTTGAGCATGCGGCACTTGGACTACAGGCGCAAGCTGGGTGTCCAGTGACCTTTAGTCGCACCGTTCAAACTATTGATGATGGTGTCTATCAAGTTGTCGTGGAATACATCGAAGAAGTTGTGGGTCGTATGGCTTTTGACTTTGCTTTTGCATTAATCCAGGCAACGCTCAATGACGCACCTTTTGATCTTGCTGCCGCACTCTCCGAATTAGAAGCACTCTATGAGGATGTTCGTCTTGGACCTAGTACTGGCTCGATCGTTGATGCCGCTGTTCAACGCAACATCCCTTTCCGTCGAATGACTGAAGGCAGCATGGTGCAATTTGGCTGGGGTAGTAAACAGAAACGAATTCAGGCTGCAGAAACTAGCAATACCAGTGCGATTGCCGAAGCGATTGCACAGGATAAAGAGCTCACCAAGAATTTACTAGCTGCTGCAGGCGTATCGGTGCCCATTGGCGAGGTTGTTACTACCGCTGATGATGCTTGGCGTGCCGCTCAAAAAATTGGTGGCCCCATTGTGCTTAAGCCAAAAGATGGTAATCAAGGCAAAGGTGTTGTAGCTAACATTCAAACTGAAGAAGAAGTTCGCGCAGGTTTTATTGTGACCCAAGCCTTTGGTCGAGAAACCATTGTTGAGCGCTATCTTCCTGGTGCGGACTACCGTTTACTGGTAGTTGGTAATCGCCTATCAGCCGCTGCGCGCCGCGAACCTGCTCAAGTAGTTGGTGATGGCACTCATACTGTCGCCGAACTCGTAGAAATGGAAAATAAAAATCCATTGCGTGGAGACGGACATGCGACAGCGCTAACCAAAATTCGCTTTGATGATATCGCCCTCGCACATTTAGCAAACAATGGTTTATCACCAAAACATGTACCTAAAACCGGTGAGCGCGTTTTATTGCGTAACAACGCCAACCTGAGTACTGGCGGTACCGCTACTGATGTGACTGACGATGTACACCCCGATGTAGCAGCGAGTGCGATTGCAGCTGCGCAGATGATTGGTCTTGATATTGCTGGTGTAGATATCCTTTGTGAATCAATCTATAAGCCCCTAGAGCAACAAGGTGGCGGTATTGTTGAGGTAAATGCTGCTCCTGGTTTGCGTATGCATTTAAAACCTTCTTACGGCAAAGGGCGCCCGGTTGGTGAAGACATCATCAATATGATGTTCGCACCCGGAGATGATGGCCGCATTCCTGTGGTTGCAGTTACGGGCACGAATGGCAAAACTACTACCGTGCGCTTGATCTCTCATTTACTCAATGAAACTGGTATGCGCGTAGGTATGACAGGCACAGATGGTGTTTACATCAATCATCGCCTCATCGATACCGGTGACTGCAGCGGACCTAAAAGCGCTCGGAATGTGTTGATGCATCCCGATGTCGATGCCGCCGTTCTAGAAACAGCCCGAGGTGGTATGTTGCGCGAAGGCCTTGGTTTTGATCGCTGTGAAGTTGCTGTTGTAACTAATATTGGCGAAGGTGATCACTTGGGCCTCAATTACATTACTAGTGTTGAAGACTTAGCCATCCTGAAGCGCGTCATCGTACAAAACGTAGCCCCTACTGGTGCTGCAGTCTTAAATGCGGCTGACCCAATGGTAGTGAAGATGGGGGATAAATGTTCTGGTCGAGTCATTTTCTTTGCCCAGAATCAACATCATCCAGTCATTGCCGCACATCGCGCCAAGAATAAAAAAGTTATTTATTTTGACGGTACTTATATCGTTGCCTCTAAGGGAGCGCGCATCATGTACCGCTTCCCTGTGAGCGAGATTCCATTGACACAAAATGGCGTTCTCGGTTTTCAAATAGAAAATGCCATGGCTGCTATTGGTGCAGCTTGGGCTTTGGGTCTTGATGCAGAAAAGATTGCTCGCGGTCTACATAGCTTTGAAAGTGACGCTAATTCAGTGCCGGGCCGCTTTAATCAGTTTCAACATAAGGGTGCCACTGTCATCGCTGACTATGGGCACAATCCCGATGCGATGCGCGCCCTAGCAAGCGCTATTGAAGCGATGAAGCCAAGCAAGAGTCATGTAGTAGTGAGTGGCGCAGGCGACCGTCGCGATGAAGATATTCGTGACTTGACCCGTATCTTGGGCAATTCTTTTGATAATGTCATTCTCTATCAGGATGCTTGCCAACGTGGCCGTAAAGATGGAGAAGTATTAAAGCTGTTGCAAGAGGGTTTAGTTGGCGCCACCAAAGCAAAGCAAGTCAAAGAAATTCATGGGGAATTCAAGGCAATTGATACTGCCCTAAATGATCTTGCCGCTGGCGATATCTGCCTGATTCTGATTGATCAAGTTGACGAATCACTCGCTTATCTTAAGGAGCAGGTAAGGCCTTAAAAGTAACTTTTTGAGCAAAAAAACCCAATCAAGCGATTGGGTTTTTTATTTAAGAAGACACTTACTTATGCATGGTAATTCTGAATACGGTCAATCTCTTCTTTGGATCCCAGCATCACTGAAACACGCTCATGCAAATCGGTTGGCTGCAAATCCATAATGAGATCAGTCCCATTGGTAGATGCGCCGCCCGCCTGCTCTACCAAGAAGCTCATAGGGTTAGCCTCATACATCAGGCGTAACTTGCCTGGCTTATGTGGCTCACGTTGATCCCATGGGTACATAAATACTCCGCCACGAGATAAAACACGATGCACATCGGCCACCATTGAGGCAATCCAGCGCATATTGAAATCTTTGTCGCGCGTACCACTCGTACCCGCCAAGCATTCATCCACATAGCGACGCACCGGATCAGCCCAGTGACGCATATTCGACATATTGATTGCAAACTCTTTGGTTGAGTGGGAAATCTTTACCTCATCCTTGGTGAGTAAAAATTCGCCAGTCACTTTATTCAGGGTAAACATTACTACCCCATCACCCAAGGTTAGAGCCATAGTAGTTTGTGGACCATAGACCACATAACCTGCTGCAACTTGATGACGACCGGATAACAAGAAGTCAGCAGTTTGCAAAGGCGCACTTGGATCCTGTTTCTTTAGGACAGAAAAAATTGTTCCAATAGAGACGTTCACATCAATATTGGAAGAGCCATCAAGTGGATCGAACAATAGCAAGTAATCACCAGTACCCTGAACTGGAACTGGTAACTCCATCTCTTCAGATGCCAAACCCGCAAGAGACTTGCAGCCCTTAACACCATCAATCAATAAATCATTGGCAATGATGTCGAGCTTTTGCTGAACTTCACCCTGTACGTTGCCAGTGCCTGCGGAACCCAATAAGCCAATCAAGGCGCCCTGCGCTACTTCATGACTGAGAGTTGAACAGGTATTAACTACCGCAGTGAGTAATTCTTGCAAGCCTGCAGGAATGGCAGCACCCGCCGGCTTAGCGGAGGTCAAATATTGCTTGAAATTGATATGAGTACTTGAGGACAAAGGTATTACTCCAAAGCTATATTGAAATTAAGGTCTATTTTGCCTTGTTCCGAATGCCAAACTGAAAATCTGGTCATTTCTCAAATAAAGAGCTCTTTTGGCAGCCGTCCCTCTTATATTGATGTTATTTTAGATGTTATAATGCATCATAATTGATGAGGAGTAATTATGAGAACTACTGTGACGATTGATGATGACCTTTATCAGAGAGGGCTGGATCTTGCTGACCCCGGGATGGATAAAGCCGATCTTTTTAGGGAGGCCATTAATGTATTCATACGAGTTCAAGTAGCCAAGAGATTAGCAGCATTAGGCGGCAAATCCCCTCAGATGAAGGCTATTCCTCGCCGCAAACCAAAGGATGGTCAGCAATCATGACCATGGTTTTAGCTGACACATCAGTTTGGGTGGCTCACTTTAGAAAGTCAAATGCATCTTTCAAAGCTCTATTACTAAATGACCAAATACTAGGTCACCCCTTAATCCAAATAGAACTAGCCTGCGGAACATCGCCATCGCCACGCTCTAAAACCTTGGAATACATTAAAAAATTACGGCAAGCGGCTATAGCCACCCCTTATGAAATATTGGAGTTTATTGAAAAACATCAACTCCAAGAATCTGGATGTGGAGCGATTGATGTTTCACTTCTTACATCGACTCTACTTTCAGAGAATGCCCAGCTTTGGACTTTGGATAAGAGTCTAGAAAAACTTGCAATTCGATTAGGCATTTCGTATAGCAATGAGCTCCACTAACTTCTTAATTACCCCAAAGCCTTTCCAATCACCTCTCTCACATCTGGAGAGAGTGTTTGGCAGGCTGAAACACGCTCTAGAGCTGCTTTCATGCGATCTTGATAGGGTTGGGCGAATAGACGCCAGCGATCCAAAGCTCTGGCTAAACGTGCGGCTACCTGAGGATTGATGGGATCAAGAGCTAATACGCTATCGGCCCAGAACTCATATCCACTGCCATCAGCCTGATGAAAGCTAGCTGGGTTATTGGCGCAGAAAGCATGAATAACGCTACGCACTCGGTTTGGATTGTTTAACTTAAATGCAGGATGCTCACGAAGCTTCTTCACTTCAGTAAGGGTAGAATCAAGGCCATCAACAGGAGGTCGGCTAGATTGCAAGCCAAACCACTTGTCTATTACTAGAGCGTCATTGGCAAATCGACTATAAAAGTCAATTAAGCAATCCTTAGCTTGCTTCGAGCCATGTACGACCAATGCTGATAAAGCTGCATAGCGGTCCGTCATGTTGTCAGCAATTTGATATTGATTAGCGGCCATTGGTGCCCATACTGCTGGTGCAGCCTCAAGCAACATACTTAATGCTAAATTTTTGAGGGCGCGCTTACCTGCATCTACCCCATCAGACTTAAATGGACCAGGTGTTTGCATTTGTTGATACAAAGCCGCCCATTCGAGCTGTAGTTGCTTGGCCATCTCTCGACGGAATGCTCGTCGTGCATTGAAAATTTGCTGTGGATCAACACTCTTGCATTGCTCATACAAGTAGGACTCTGCTGGCAGGGTGAAAGCTAAATCCTTAAAGGCGGGGTCTAAATTGGGATCTAACAAAATATTACGATAGGCTTCAATCAATTGAGCATCAGGCAGACGATTATTCAGAATCATCTGCATAGCCAATTTCTGACCAGCCTCCCAGCGATTAAATGCATCGTCATCACTTGAGAACAAAGTTAGTAGATCAGCCTCAGACTGCTCAAAATCCAAATTGATTGGTGCCGAGAAGTTTCGATTAATTGAGAGAACCGGACGCTCTTCTATATTCTCAAAGGTCCAGATTTGAGTCTCTTGAGTCAATTCCAATAACTGCTCTACTTGGTCATTCGCTTTTGTCAGCAAACGCATTTTGAGCGGGATATGAAATGGCTTCTTTTCTGGCTGACCAGGGCTAGGTGCGCAGCTTTGGGTCAGCGTCAGTTGAAACTGTTTTTTTGCTGCATCGTAATGCTCCTGCACCTTCACCCTAGGGGTAGCTGCCTGGCTATACCAATTCTTAAATTGAGTTAGATCCTTACCATTGGCATCCGCCATAGCCATCAAGAAATCATCGCAGGTAACTGCTTGTCCATCATGGCGCTTGAAGTACAAATCCATGCCCTTGCGGAAACCTTCTTTACCTAAGAGAGTTTGATACATCCTGACTACCTCAGAGCCCTTCTCGTACACAGTAACCGTATAGAAGTTATTAATCTCTTGGTACTCATCTGGACGGATTGGATGAGCCATTGGACCCGCATCCTCCGGGAATTGCAGTTGACGCAATAAGCGGACGTCTTCAATACGTTTTACTGCCCTACCCGATTCGCTGTCCATTTGATCAGCAGAGAACTCTTGATCTCTAAATACGGTTAAACCTTCTTTGAGCGAAAGCTGAAACCAATCTTGGCAAGTCACACGATTACCAGTCCAGTTATGAAAGTATTCGTGCGCAACAACACTTTCAATATTGGCAAAGTCAGCATCGGTAGCAGTTTCAGGTTGAGCAAGGACAAACTTGGTATTGAAAATATTCAAACCCTTGTTCTCCATCGCACCCATATTGAAATCACTTACCGCCACAATCATGAAGCGCTCTAAATCCAACTCCAGCCCAAAACGCTTCTCATCCCAATGAATAGAAGCTATTAAAGAGTCCATTGCATGACGAGTCTTCTTTAGGTCATGCGGCTCAACCCAGATCTGCAAAAGCTTCTTGGCGCCGCTGCTAGTGGTGATGGTCTCTTCAATACATTCCAACTTACCCGCCACCAAGGCAAACAAATAGGATGGCTTAGGAAATGGATCTTCCCAAGTGGCGCTATGCCAACCATTTGGAAGCTTTTCTGTACCGAGTAAATTGCCATTAGAAAGCAACACAGGGCATTCAGATTCACGCGCACGCAATGTCACACGATAGCGCGCCATCACATCAGGACGATCTAAGAAATAGGTAATTTTTCTAAAGCCTTCTGCTTCACACTGAGTGAAGAAATTTCCATTGGAGACATACAGGCCCATCAAAGTCGTATTTTTCTCAGGAACGCAAACGCAGATAATTTCCACAACAAACTTTTCTTTACCTTCATTAGGCAAAGAATGGATCGTGAGCGTTTCAGGAGTAAGTTCAAAATGACGATGGGCTTCACCATTGATGCGCAAACTCACAAACTCGAGCTCATAGCCAACCAAAACTAATGGAGCTCCTGGCTCAAAACTTTTGCCTGGCAAAACCTCAATACGACTCTTTACAATTGTTCGCGCTGGATCTAAAGCAATATCGAGCTCGACTTGATCGAATGTATAAATAGGCGGAAGGTACTCAAGCCGACGGAAGCTCTGTGGAAGATCAGTTTTCATGAGCCTATTTTAAGTCTAGGCTGAAAGACTGGCTGACCTTCTAAATCAAGCCCATATCAAGGTGGCTACACCTATGGCAATAAAGGTGACAGCTGCTACCGCGTGAACCCACTTAATGGGCATTCTCTTAGTGAATTTCTGACCAATCCAGACTGTAGGGGCATTGGCCAACATCATCCCCAATGTGGTGCCTATAGTTACGGAGACAACATCCTCATAACGGGCCCCTAAGGCGATAGTTGCAATTTGCGTCTTATCCCCCATCTCTGCCAAAAAGAATAAGCCCACTGTCAGCAGAAATACCTGCAGGGCTTTGTCGGCTACCTTTGATCCAGCGGCATCATCAATATGATCGGGCACTAATAGCCACAAACCAATTCCTAAGAAACTCAATCCCAAAATCCAGCGCATGACATCAGGCGAAACCAGGGTAGTAAGCCAATGCCCCAAGAAGGCAGCGCATGCATGATTTGCAATGGTGGCAATAAAGATGCCTGCAATGATGGCCAATGCTTGCTTGGGGTAACGAGCGGCTAGCATCAAAGAAAGTAATTGGGTTTTATCTCCCATCTCCGCCAAAGCAACTACTCCAGCAGAGAGGGTTAAGGCTGAAAAATCCATATATTGGGCGAGTCCAGTAATTTAGAGAAGTTGCAATCTCTTGCGCATAAGGGATAGTTTAAATCCCAACACCCCTCAAAACCCACTAGACCCATCCATTTTGCAAATATATTGCTATTCCACCAATAACTCCTCTGCAGAAGCAAAGTTGAGCCCTTGCGCTTTCCCAACTGGTTCAGAGGTCAGCACTCCTTTATGGACACTCAAGCCATTACGCAAGTGGTGATCAATCGATAGCGCCTTCATCACCCCACGGTTTGCTAAGGCCTCTACAAATGGATAAGTGGCGTTGGTTAATGCAAAGGTAGACGTTCTCGCAACCGCTCCTGGCATATTGGCTACACAGTAATGAATTACGCCATCCACCACATAGGTTGGGTCTGCATGAGTAGTAGGCTTTGAAGTTTCAAAACATCCACCCTGATCAATGGCGACATCTACCACTACTGAACCTGGCTTCATTTTTTTAATCATGTCATGCGATACGAGTTTAGGGGCTGCAGCACCGGGAAGAAGCACCGCCCCAATCACAACATCTGCCTCACATATCTCTTGCTCAATCAGCAAGCTATCCGAATAAAAAGTTCTCACACGATTGCCATAGAACATGTCAATCTGACGTAAGCGCTCAATGTCGCGATCGAAGATACAAATATCAGCCCCCATCCCTACCGCCATTTGCAGGGCATTACGACCCACCACACCGGCCCCCAAAATAACAATCTTTGCTGGCGAAACCCCTGGAACTCCTGCCATCAGAATACCCATACCGCCATTTGTTTTTTCTAAATGTGATGCGGCAGCCTGAATTGACATCCGACCAGCGACTTCACTCATGGGTGCCAATAGCGGCAAGACACCATTCAGAGCAGTGACAGTTTCATAGGCAATGCAAGTCGCCCCCGATTGCATTAAGGCTTTAGTCTGCTCAGGATCCGGTGCTAAATGCAGGTAAGTGAACAGAATTTGATCCTCGCGCAGCATCGCACACTCCTGTGCCTGAGGCTCTTTGACCTTCAAATCATCTCCGCCTTTTGAAACACTTCTGCTGCACTATTAATTAGGCTAGCACCAGCAAGGCGATACGCCTCATCACTTAAACCAATTTGCTCACCAGCGCCCCTTTGAATCAGGATGGAGTGCCCTTGCCTACAAAGCCCGCTGACATTGCCCGGCGTTAAGCCTACTCGAAACTCATTATTTTTTACCTCTTGAGGTATGCCAATAATCATTGCTATCTCCTATTATTTAAAATCACACTTGATTGCTGTTTTGCGATGTAAACCCACGACATAAAACATCACGAGATACACGCCCAATAAACACGGGCCCACTATTAAGGCGATCCGCGCATCCTCATGAAAGCCCATTAACACCACTACCAAACCAATAAATGCCAGAGCAAACCATGAAGAATAGGGCCACCAAGGAGCGCGATACCCCAACTGAGCTACTTGGGATTTAGAAAGTAAGCGACGGAATTTGATCTGGGTAATTAAGATAGCAATCCAAACCATCAAACCAATAAAGGTCACTGCAGCCATGATGTATTGAAAGGCCTTATCAGGCACAAAGTAATTTAGCACTACGCCTGACATACAGACCCCGACCGTAGCCATTACTGCCCGATGGGGAACCCCATACTTAGAAAGCTTTGAAAAAGATTTTGGGGCATATCCGTTCGATGCCAGGGAGTACAACAAGCGACCACCACTAAAGATGCCCGCATTGCAAGAAGAGAGGGCTGCAGTGATCACTACAAAGTTAATTAAGCCTGCTGCCTCTCGCAAGCCCAATCGCTCAAACATGACAACAAAGGGACTTCCTTGCTGCCCTATCTGATTCCAAGGAAAGATTGCCAAGATAACCAGGATCGCACCCATGTAGAAAATCAAAATGCGCCAAGCTAACGAATCAATGGCCATCGGAATCGTTTTGTGGGGGTTCTCTGCTTCACCAGCAGAAAGACCAATCATCTCAATACCCACATAAGCAAACAAGACCATCTGCAATGACAGCAACATCCCGCTAATGCCATTTGGAAAAAATCCACCGTGCTGCCATAAATTACTCAGGCCAATCGGCTGCCAACCATTGGTAAAGCCAAACAAAATGACTGAGCCCCCTAGTGCGATCATGGCAACAATGGCTACTACCTTGATCAGGGCAAACCAAAATTCAAACTCACCAAACACCTTTACTGCAATGAGATTGATTAATCCCATCATCACAATAGAAGAGAGTGCCCAGATCCATTGCGGTATATCAGGAAACCAAATTCCCATATAAATACCAACGGCAGTAACTTCTGCAATGCCAACTACGATCCAGTAGGTCCAATAACCCCATCCCACCATATAGCCCGCCAGCGGACCTACATAGGTGTTGGCATAGGCTGCAAATGAACCTGCTACCGGCTCATGCACCGCCATCTCACCAAGTGTACGTAAGACAATAAAGGCAACAATACCTGCAAGTAAGTAACCCAAGAGAATGGATGGGCCTGCAATTTGAATGGCGCTTGCGGATCCCAGAAATAATCCAACGCCTATCGTTGAACCCAAAGCCATCAAACGAATGTGGCGTACTTTGAGGTGGCGCTTTAAGCCAGAGTGTTCAGTCTGCAAGAGAGACCTCCTTTCAATTTGTTATTGGCGATTTACCAACGGAACAAAGTCTAGGGAGGATAGGGAATATGTACTAGAGGGAAAAAATTACTAAAGTGATTAAATAAATAAATCTACACAGACAAATTTTTAAATGCCTTTGAAATCAACGCAGAGTTTGGAATAAATAATTTCTGACTGCAAAAGAATCAGTAATTTCCTACAGGGAATCCCCTTAAGGATTAATAGTGTTTTTAAGAAAAACTTACTGCGTGGAGATGAGATTGAGGATTTCTGCAGCAGCAGCCAGCCCACAGGCGGCGGTAACCATCACAGTAGAACCATATCCAGAGCAGGCTAGACCCCCGCTGGAAGCTCCAGCCCGCGGCTCATGCGAATAGACTGCACGAATGCCGATTTTCTTCTTGAGGTTTCTAGAGAAGCCATGATCCTGCCTTAATCCTTGGCGAACCTTAGCCAACAAGGCATCTTGTTCGGTGCGAGATAAATCATCGCAGCGCACTGATGTTGGATCTGATTTTCCACCAGCAGCACCACACATCACCAATGAACGATTATTTTTGACTGCCCATACCGATAACGCAATCTTCGTTTGCACTGAATCTGTAGCATCTAATACCAGAGCATTTTCAGGAATGAGTTGATCTAAGTTTTCCGGCTCTAAGAATTCATCACAAGACGTCAGCTTGATCTCTGGATTAATCTGCAGAATGCGTTCCCTCATCGCTTGGACTTTTGCTTTTCCGTACTGCCCTTCTAAGGCATGCACTTGTCGATTGGTATTACTCTCAGCAATATGATCAAAATCAATTAATACAAGATGTCCAATACCAGTTCGAGCCAAAGCTTCAGCCGCCCAGGATCCAACCCCACCTAGACCAGCGACGACAACTGTTGCGTTCAGAAAACGCTCGCGCAGCTCTGAACCATAGAGACGCGAGACCCCGCCAAAACGTCGATCTTCTAAACTTCCCTCTACCTTGTCTTCTGCCATAGCTTCTCTTTATACTGAATAAATGGACTCCATTGCACAACTTCGCAAAAACTATACCTTTGGTCAACTCTCCGAGACCGAGGTTCCTCATGATCCTCTACAGCTTTTTAGACTTTGGTTTGATCAGGCCGTAAAGGCAGAGTGCCCGGAACCCAACGCCATGACCCTAGCAACTGCAGACCAGGCCGGAAATCCATCAGCACGTATTGTCTTACTAAAAGGCGCAGACGAAAACTGCTTTACCTTTTTTACTAACTATGACAGTCAAAAGGGTCAAGATCTGGCGGTTCGCCCACAGGCGGCCCTACTCTTTCATTGGCATGAGTTAGAGCGTCAGGTACGCATTCAAGGACTTGTTGAAAGGGTTAGCGCAGCTGAAAGTGATGAGTACTTCCATTCACGTCCAGCCGCCTCCAGAATCGGTGCTTGGGCCTCCCCCCAGAGCGCTGCCATTCCAAACCGTGAATTCTTGGAAGATGCCGAAAAGCGCTTTAAACAAGAATTTGGTGATTCACCTCCCCGTCCTGATAATTGGGGTGGCTACCGCTTGCGCCCTGCTGAAATTGAGTTCTGGCAAGGTCGCCCTTCTAGACTGCATGACCGTATGCATTACAAGCTAGAGGGAACTCAATGGCAGGTTAATCGCCTGGCCCCTTAATCGTTTTGCAATACCTCAGGAATACTGAGGCGCTATCAACGACTTAAATTTCGCTCTAAATTTAGCAAGCTTAGGCGCAACAACGGCCATGCAATACCCTTGATTGGGGTGCTGCTGGAAATAATTCTGGTGATAGTCTTCCGCTGGATAAATAGTTGGCGCAGCATTGATCTGCGTCACTACTGGCTTAGAGTAGATTTTAGAATCCTCAAGTTCTTGCACTACTTCATGTGCAATCTGAGTTTGCTCTTCATTATGAGTAAAAATCACCGAACGATATTGTGTCCCGTGATCATTGCCTTGATAGTTCAAGGTGGTTGGATCATGAATCACGAAAAATATTTCCAATAAGTCTCGAAATGAAATTATTTCCGGGTCAAACATAATATCAATAATCTCCGCATGACCAGATACGCCAGTGCAGACTGCCTCATAGGTCGGATTGGGTCTTGCGCCCCCAGCGTAACCAGAAACCACAGACCGAACCCCAGAAATTTGCTGGTAAACCGCCTCAAGACACCAAAAACATCCCCCACCTAAGGTGGCGCGCTCTAAAACGGGGTCTTTTTTATCTAAATTTGTATTCATGGCTTTATCCTAATGCCTTATTCAAATACCTGCCAACCATTAATCCACTATGAATCGCTTTACTATCCAGCTCGATGAGATGAAAGCAGCCTATGCTGCAGAACCAAACCCCACGCTCGAAGTGAGGCTAGATCGAATTGCTCGCATTGAAAAAATGATTAAAGCAAATGAAGAAAAAATCATTAAAGCTCTCATGGCTGACTTTGGTGTGCGCCACCCAGTAGAGACCCGGCTTGCTGAGTGTCAGATGATTTATCAGGCATGCAAGCACACGCGTAAGAACCTCAAAGAATGGATGAAACCGGAACAAAGAGATGTGCCTTTTCACATGGGTGCCTCGCAAGCCTGGGTTGAAACCCAGTCTCTTGGGGTAATTGGCATTCTGAGTCCCTGGAACTACCCTGTTCAATTAGCCCTCATTCCGGCGATTGCTGCCCTTGCTGCAGGCAATCGTGTTTGGCTAAAACCATCTGAACGTAGCTCACGCACTTCAGGCTTTATCGCCAGTCTCATACAAGAATATTTTCATCCAAGCGAATTCTGCGTAACTACAGGTGGTCCTGAGGTCGCCGAGCAATTTGCCGCACTGCCCTTTGATCATCTTTTCTTTACTGGCTCAGGCGCAATCGGTAAAAAAGTAATGCGTGCTGCAGCAGAAAATCTCACTCCAGTCACCTTGGAGTTAGGTGGAACAACGCCAGTGATCATTGATAAAAGCGCAAAAATTAAAGATGCTGCTGCCTCGATTGCTTATGGCAAGTTACTCAATGGTGGGCAAACCTGTATTGCTCCTGACTATGTTTTGCTTGATCAAAGCATTCAGGAAGAATTTATCCAAGAACTACAGGCTGCAGCACAAACTCAATTTAGTAACCCCGAAGAATTAACCGGTCCAATTGACGAAAGACAACTAGAGTACTGGCAACACCTAGTGAGTGATGCACTCGACCGCGGGGCAAGAGTCATTCCCTTACTCAATAACCCAGGGGCTGGCGCAAGACCATTCGAACCAATTGCATTGATCAATGTTCCACAAGAGGCTCGCGTTCTTCATGAAGAAATCTTTGGACCTATTTTGCCAATCGTCACTGTTGCAGATACTTCTGCTGCAATTGCATATGTAAATAACAAGCCTAGCCCACTGGCTCTCTATTGGTTTGGTAAAGATAAAAAGAATATGAAGCGGGTCTTAGATGAGACGCGTTCTGGTGGTGTCACTCTTAATGACACACTCTTACATATCACTATTGAAGACTTGCCTTTTGGAGGTGTTGGCCCTAGCGGTATGGGTAGCTATCACGGCAAGGCTGGTTTTGATACTTTCAGTCATCAAAAATCCATTCTTGAAGTACGTGGCTTTTTTGGCCTAAACTTTTTTAAAGGAACCAAAACAGCACACCCTCCGTATGGAAAAATGACTGAGTGGCTATTACGCTATTTGAAGTAATGGTGGTCTACGCAATTAGCAGACGAATTGCAAAACCAATAAACAACATTCCAGCGAACATCCATAATCCCGCAGCTACCCGGGGTTGGCGCTGGAAGAATTTCAAGAAAATTTGTCCCACGAAAATCAGGCTGGCCAAATAAGCCATACTCATCACCTGCAAAACAATTGCAAGATAGAGGAAGGTGTAAGTAGGGTTCTCAACATCTGGGCGAATAAATTGAGAGAAAAAGGCGATAAAGAAAAAAATTGCTTTGGGGTTAGTTAAGGATAAGGTTAGGGCAGCAAATAGCGGATGTAATTGCATTAAACGCATTTGAACCTCACGGGTCTTTGTATCTTGTTTCGTCCAACGCTGCTGGCCACTTCGTAATAGGCCAAAACCCATCCAAGCGAAGTACATAGCTCCTAAGGTGCGCACAAAACTGAAGACCATAGGCGATGACATCAAGAGTGATGCGGCACCTAGGGCCACGGCAATCATGAGTAATGAGTCCCCAATGAATATTCCAAGAGCGCCCCATGCACCAGAGCGCCAACCTTTTGCAAGGGCGATAGTTAGGACGTAAAGTGAGTTTGGGCCGGGTAACAAAATAACGAATAAGGTTCCCAGTAGATAACTTGAGAAATCTACGATTCCAGCATTAGCAGGCGATAAGAGACTTAATGAGAGCCATTCCATCTCTACATCATAATAAATTCGGGAAAACCCTTGTAATCGAGTGCTTAAAATGCCATAATAAGAAGCTTTTTAAAGCAATTTGATTCATCGCCCCCCAGCTCTATTTCAGCGTACCGTTTAGAAGTCATAAACACCGAAGGTAACAAACGCGCTGCCGCTTGTCTGATGGTCGATGCCCTTGACCATCGCACCCTATAAAAAAACAATGGGTGCAACATACGGAGACATCCCTTAAAGGGGATGTGTAATAGCATGACTTTTTCTAAAGAAACTAAACACGAGTCGAAAGACTCAAATAGCGCTGGAACTGAATTCCAGAATTTTGCCTTAGCGGCATCACTCCTTAAAAACGTTGCTGAACTGGGTTATACCCAAGCTACTGCTGTGCAAGCTCAGGTTATTCCTGCAGCCTTAGCTGGTGGTGACTTATTGGTCAGCAGCCAAACCGGTAGCGGTAAAACCGCAGCCTTTCTATTGCCTTTGATTAATCAACTCATTGAAGACAACCCGAACAACTCACCTGTACCAGGTCGCGCACAGCCTAAAGTGTTAGTGCTCTGCCCTACTCGTGAATTGGCTCAACAGGTTGCCGCCGATGCAGTGAACTTAGTTCGTGGCATGAAGGGTATCCGTATCGCAACTGTTATGGGTGGCATGCCTTACGGCAAGCAAATCCAGGCATTGAAAGGTGCATTGTTGGTTGTTGCAACTCCAGGTCGTTTACTCGACTTGTGTGACAGCAAAGCAATTCGCTTGGACGATGTAAAACAACTCGTTATCGACGAAGCTGATCGCATGCTCGACATGGGATTTGCTGATGATCTCGAGGCAATCGATAAGCGTTGCGCAGGCCGTAACCAAACTTTGATGTTCTCTGCAACTTTTGCGCCAAAGATTATGTCTTTAGCAAACGAGTTGACCACAGATGCCAAGCGCGTTGAGCTTGCTCATGCAGGCGAAAAGCATGCCAACATTGAACAGAAGTTACATTGGGCTGACAGCATGTCACACAAGCATAAATTGCTTGAGCATATTTTGGCTGATGCCGATTTGGATCAAGCAGTTGTGTTTGCAAGCACTCAAGTTGAAAGCGAAAAAATCGCCGACACATTACGTGCAAACGGCTATGAAGCAACTGCCCTACACGGTGCTATGCCTCAAGCTGTGCGTATGCGTCGTCTCGAGTCCTTACGTAAAGGTCATACCAAGATTTTGGTTGCAACTGACGTAGCGGCTCGCGGTATTGATGTGCCACGCATTAGTCACGTGATTAACTTTGGCTTGCCAATGAAACCAGAAGACTATACGCATCGCATCGGTCGTACAGGTCGTGCAGGTCGCAATGGTGTTGCTATCACTTTGGTTGAACATCGTGATCGCGCCAAGATCCGCAATATCGAACGCTTTACGCAGCAAGATATCGTTGCTTCAGTCATCGCTGGTCTTGAGCCACAAGCCAAGCCAAGCTTTGGTGGTGGTGGCGGTCGCCCTGGTGGTGGTCGCTCTGGTGGTGGTGGCGGTCGTTCCGGCGGTGGCTTCGGCGGCAATCGCTCTGGCGGTGGTGGCGGTGGTCGTTATGGCTCAGGCGCTCGTTCAGAGTCTCGCTTTGGTGGTGGCGGTAGTGGCGGTAATGCTGGTGGCGATCGCTCAGGCGACTCACGTCCAGCACGCTCTGCTGATTCACGTCCTGCGCGTTCCGCTGATTCGCGTCCAGCACGCTCTGGTGATTCACGTCCAGCTGGTGGCCCACGTTTTGCAAAACCAAAAGCCGGCGGCCAACGTCGTAACTTTAGCGGTAGCTAAAAATGATTCACCGAAATCGTCTCCGTTCTGCATGGAATCGAGTCGGTTCCGGTGAAATCCATCGGGCGCCACGCAAGTGGCAACCTTGGCTTAGCGATACTGGGTCTCTCACCCAAAAAATTGAGAAAGCAATTGGGCAAAAGCTAGAAGTTCAGGTTTTGCGCGACTGCCCTCAATCACTCAATAGCGACGAAAGTCGCTATTTTCATTTCAAGATCAGACGCTGCAGAGTACGCGAAGTACTACTTTGTTCGAATGGCATTCCCCTGGTTATGGCACACAGTGTCATTCCAACCTTTAGCTCAAGTGGCAGTAACCACCAAATTTTGCGTCTAGGTACAAAACCTTTGGGCGCAGTCTTATTTAGCAAAACCCGTAAACATTCCAAGGCAAAGCCGCCACGCGATATTGCTCGCCTCGATAAAACCAGTGAGCTATGGAAAAGATGTTCTAAACACTCTGCCGCCCTGGGCTCACCCTTGTGGGCAAGACGTACCCTCTATCAATTAAAGGGACATCCCATCTTAGTGAATGAAATTTTCTTGCCTACCCTACTAGAGGCTGCAAACCTCTAGTTATTCGATTTACATTTTAGATTGTCAACCAAGCCAAGGTTGATTTAACCAAAGCTTCATCACCGGGTTCGCTGGTAAATACTTCACCAAACCCAATCATCTCGGCCGCATCAGCAATATTGTGATGTGGGCATAGGGCGCTTGCCGGACTGAGACTTTGTGTGAATTGATCCTTCATGACTTCGCCAAGATAGCGAACTGCTTCCGATGAAGTAAGCAACCAAAGTGATTTACTCAAATCCATTTCTCTTACAAGTTGCCATGCAGGATTATCAATATCTAATGGTATGCGGCTGTAAGTGGAAATTGCTTCTACTGAAGCGCCAGCCTTTATTAAAGTATCAGCCAACCAATCACGGCCACCCTCACCTTTAAAGATCACTACTTTTTTATTCTGCCAGCCCCACTGTAGGGATTGAAGTTCTTTCCACAAACCCTCGGAATCCCACTGCTCATTATTTTTGGGAATAATGATGGGAGTGGGATGATCTTCTGAGCCGATGCCGTGGTTTTTCAATGCCAGATGGCTGCTGCCACCCATCACACCAATCGGAATAATCTTATTAGAGAAGTCTTGCCAGTCGCGCTCCAATAAACGCATTACGCTCTCAATCGCATTTGGACTAACAAAGATAGCAAGATCAGCACTGCCTAGAACGGTGGCGATATGGTTAGCTAAATTTGCATCGGACTTTGGGGCGATGGTCAATAAAGGTAGGGACAGTATCTCTGGAAGGCTGCGCTTTCCTACTCCGCTTGCCTCGATCGCGCGAGTAAGCACCTCAATCAGCTGGCGTGCCTGACCGCTAGGCCTAGTGACAATGATGGTTTTAGTGCTCATACAAATAGCCGCTTGGTCTTGGTATTACTTAGGTAGCTTTGGAATTAACTCTGCAGCACCTTGCGAGAGCAAATCTTGTGCCACCACAAGACCTAACGCCTCAGCATCTTCAACAGATTTCACTTGTGCATTTCCATTGGCCAAGCAAATTGCTTTGCCATCAACACTTGCCACAAAAGATCGAATGCTCATTTGGTTCTGATCCCATACAGCATGGGCAGCTAACGGTACCTCACATGATCCACCTAACTGACGCGACACCATGCGCTCAGCGGATACCGCATACAAGGTTGGCAAATCATTCAAGGGAGCAAGCCACTGCTTAATATTGGGATGCTTGCTTAAAGTTTCGATACCTAAGGCACCCTGACCTGCAGCAGGTGTATATGGATCGTAGGGCAAGAATGTGCGAATACGTGACTCTAAGCCTAAACGCTTTAAGCCAGCAGCCGCCAAAATGATGGCTTGATATTCACTACGATCCAACTTACCCATGCGGGTATCTAAATTACCGCGCAATGGCTGAATTACCAAATGGGGAAATTTTGCACGCAGAACTGACTCGCGTCGCAAGCTCGATGTACCTACAATCGCACCTTCAGGAAGATCTTCAAGACTGGTGTAGTCATTAGAAACAAAAGCATCGCGCGCATCCTCTCTCGCCATGACACAGGCCAGGTCAAAACCCTCAGGCATGACCATCGGAACATCTTTCAGGGAATGCACCGCTAAATCGGCTCGTCCATCCTCAAGCGCTGTTTCTAGCTCTTTTACAAAAAGACCTTTGCCGCCCACTTTAGAGAGGGCTCTATCCAAAATCTGGTCCCCCCGGGTAGTCATTCCCAAAATCTGGACATCGCAGTCAGGATAGAGCTTTTTAAGGCAATCTCGGACGTGCTCAGCCTGCCACATGGCCAGACGACTTTCGCGGGAGGCGATTACAAGGCGCTTTGGGGCTGCCGAAGAGGAGGAATTCAGGGTTTGGGACATAACATTTAAAATAATCAAAGACCTACACCAATATACTGTGTTTATGAGCTCATCAAATAATTCCTTAGCCAACAAAGCCCAAGCCTGGTCGGCCCGTTTTGCCGAACCCGTCGACGAACTTGTTCAGCGGTATACCGCGTCCATTGACTTTGATCAACGCTTTGCGATGGTCGATATTGCCGGCTCCCTAGCCCATGCTGAAATGCTCGCTACCCAAAAGATCATTAGTGCGCAAGATTTAGCTGATATTCAAAGAGGTATGGCTCAAATTAAGAGCGAAATTGAGTCTGGTCAATTTAATTGGCAACTTGCTCTCGAGGATGTCCACCTCAATATTGAAGCCCGCCTTACTGCATTAGTTGGCGATGCTGGCAAACGTTTGCATACTGGTCGTTCCCGCAATGACCAAGTAGCGACTGATTTACGCCTGTGGTTGCGTGACAGTGTTGATGATATTGCGATCACCCTCAAATCTTTACGCCTAGCACTTTTAGATTTAGCGGAGAAGCATGCGGCTACCATCATGCCTGGTCATACACACCTGCAAGTAGCGCAACCGATTACTTTTGGTCATCACTTGATGGCCTACTATGAAATGTTTAGCCGTGATGCAGGTCGCTTGACGGATTTACGCGCACGCTTTAATCGCCTTCCTTTAGGAGCTGCGGCATTGGCTGGAACTACCTACCCTATTGACCGTGAGCAAGTCGCCAAGATCCTCGGCTTTGATGGCATCTGCAATAACTCACTGGATGCTGTATCCGATCGTGACTTTGCCATTGAGTTCTGCGCCTTCTCATCCATCTTAATGATGCACGTATCACGTCTATCTGAAGAACTTATCTTATGGCTGAGCCCTCGCTTTGGCTTTATTGATTTGCCGGATCGCTTCTGCACAGGTAGCTCGATCATGCCGCAAAAGAAAAATCCTGATGTGCCAGAATTAGCACGTGGCAAGACTGGTCGCGTTTATGGTGATTTGATTTCTTTGTTGACGCTCATGAAGGGTCAGCCACTGGCTTACAACAAAGATAATCAGGAAGATAAAGAACCTTTGTTTGATGCCGTAGATACTGTGCAAGACACCTTGCGTATTTTTGCAGACATGATCCCGCATATTGAAGTGAAAGCTGAGGTCATGAAGAAGGCTGCTGAAGATGGTTTTGCAACAGCAACTGACTTGGCTGACTACCTCGTTAAAAAAGGGTTAGCCTTCCGTGACGCACATGAGGCTGTAGCGCATGCCGTTAAAGCCTGTGTTGGCAGAAACTGCATGTTGACTGACTTAAGTCTGCCTGAACTGCGCTTTGCATGCGGCTTAGACAATCGTCCTGAACTCATGAGTGATGATGTGTTTGCATTGTTGACCGTTGATGGCTCAGTTCAATCACGTCAACATGCTGGCGGAACAGCTCCCGCCCAAGTGCTCGCCGCTATCAAGCGGGGTCGTGCAGACCTCTAAAGTAAATGGGGTTTTGGTCCAAACTCTCTGCAGGTATTGATTACGTAAATCAGTTTTTGGGCAAAGCAGCCAGCATCATGATTTTATTGTCCTGCGTCGTGTCTGCCACTAACGCACTGCTGCGCTATGGCTTGGATGTGAGCAATAACTGGCCACTGGAGCTTCAGTGGTATCTCTTTGCTGCGGCCGTCATGCTCGGCACTTCCTACACACTCAAACGCAATGAACATGTTCGGGTAGATTTAATTTATTCCCAGCTTTCTGATCGTGGGCGTTTGTGGGTCGATCTCTTTGGTTTGATCTTCTTTTTAATGCCAGCCTGCCTCTTATTTGCGTGGCTCTCTTGGATCACACTCTTTTATCCATCCTGGCTAGTGATGGAGCACTCCTTAAATTCGGGTGGCCTAGCGCGCTACCCCATTAAGTTTGTGGTTCCCTTTGGGTTTTTCATGCTGAGCCTCCAGGGTCTTTCGGAAATCATTAAGCGTATCGGCGCCTTAAAAGGGAATGTGACTTTGCCTGCCGAAGACCTCCATTACGAAAAGCCCATGCAATGATTCCGTTGGAGTGGATGCCACCCTTGATGTTTGCTGGGCTGATCGTCTTTATGTTGATCGGCTTTCCGGTCGCATTCTCTTTAATGGCTGCAGGCTTATTTTTCTCAGCCATTGCGATTAGCGAGGACTTCTTTGGCATCCCATTTTTGCAAGCTATTCCACAACGCATCTTTGGCAGAGTGCTTGCAAATGATCTACTGCTAGCTATTCCCTTCTTCACTTTCATGGGCGCCATCTTGGAGCGCTGCGGGCTTGCCGAAGAAATGCTTGACTCCATGGGACAACTCTTTGGTCGCGTTCGCGGAGGTCTTGGTTACTCCGTCATCATCGTTGGATTTATCTTGGGCGCTATTACAGGCACTGTAGCTGCTCAGGTGATCGCTATGGCGATGATTTCCTTGCCGGTGATGATACGTTACGGCTACAACATGCGCTACGCTACAGGCGTTTTAGCTGCGTCTGGAACGATTACCCAGCTGGTACCACCCTCTTTAGTTCTTATTGTGCTTGCCGACCAACTAAAAACCCAAAGCGGAAGCGCTGATGTGGGTAGCATGTACCTAGGTGCATGGGTTCCGTCGCTCTTACAGATTGCCCTCTTTGCCCTCTATACATTCTTCCTAAGTCGCATCCGACCCGACCATTTGCCACCAGTACCAGAGAGTGAACTTACTCTCACAGGCTGGGCACTTTGGAAAAAATGCCTCATGGGAATTATTCCATCAGCCGTACTGATCTTTTTGGTTCTGGGTACGATCATGACTGGCATCGCCACACCTACAGAATCCGGAGCTATGGGTGCAATGGGTGCATTGTTGCTTGCTTGGCTGCGTCGCTCCAGCATTCCAAATCTCACAGGCCTAATACAAGAGGCATATCAGAATACTATGCGGATTACTGCCATGGTGGTTTTCATCCTCATCGGATCAACTTGCTTTTCTGTTGTATTCCAAGGAGTAGATGGCGGCTTCTGGGTTGAAGACCTTTTCTCCAATCTTCCTGGTGGTTGGGTTGGCTTTTTGATCATTGTGAATTTATTTGTTTTCTTCTTGGCCTTCTTCTTAGACTTTTTTGAAATCGCTTTCATTGTTGTGCCGATGCTTGCGCCGGTGGCAGTTAAACTCCTATCGCCGGTGTTGCTCGATTCCATGAATGGGAATCCTCAAGCAGCTGCTAGCGCTGCCCTAGTTTGGTTCGGTGTGATGCTGTGCGTGAATATGCAAACTTCGTTTATGCATCCGCCATTTGGCTTTGCTCTCTTCTACCTTAGGGGTGTAGCGCCTAAGGAAGTTAAAAGTAGCGACATTTATTGGGGCGCCCTTCCCTGGGTAGGTCTGCAGTTGGTAATGGTCATCTTGGTAATGGCATTCCCAGCACTGGTGACAACACTCTTGGATAAGCCTGCTGCTGTGATTGAGAGTAAGGACTTTAATTTCACCGGAAATCAAGAAGGTAAACCAGAAACATCCTCCAATAAAGTGGATGAAGATGCTCCGGTGACGTTTCAGTTAGATAAACCGATAAAATAAAAACTAATCGCGTCAATATTTCTTTTTCTTGCCATTTAAATATTGGGCAATGGATAAGTTAAGATGCCTAGTATTTGCTGGCCACCTCAATAGATTTAAAGTCTCTGTCATACCCTTATCAGCATGCGTAGAATTTAGAGGATGGCCTAATAAAAATTTTGGTACGCGTTTCTTGCCCATTAAAATCTCACTCTTTCAAAATAATTATTAAGCAAGATACAGTACCGTTTTTAGATCGGCAAATAAAAAAATGCCCTGAAATTTTCAGGGCATAAGCTCAACTAAGAGGTGAGATTAAAGGGTGATGTCCCGCTCTTGTCTGACGCAATCTACGTAATACTCACTCTTGCCATCGATACTGGCTTTAACTAGTCCATGAATATCCGTCTCAAATCCAGGGAACTTCTCATTGAAGTCTCTAGCGAAGTAGAGGTAGTCAATGATGCGTTTGTTAAAGCGCTCGCCAGGAATCAGCAACGGAATGCCTGGAGGATAAGGGGTAACTAACATAGCTGTTACACGCCCTTCCAACTGATCTAGTGGCACGCGATCTACTTCTTTGTGCGCCATCTTGGCCCAAGCTTCAGAAGGCATCATTGCTGGAACCATATCTGAGGTATACATCTCAGTAGTCATACGTGCTACATCACGACCCTTATAGAACTCATGAATTTGCTGGCAAATATCTTTTAAGCCAACGCGCTCGTAGCCTGGGTGCTTAGCAACAAACTCAGGCAATACTTTCCACAAAGGCGCATTTTTATCAAAGTGATCTTTGAACTGTTGCAATTCTGTTACGAGTGTATTCCAGCGACCCTTGGTAATGCCGATGGTGAACATGATGAAGAAGGAATACAGGCCACACTTCTCAACAATCACTCCGTGCTCGGCAAGATACTTAGTCACGATACTGGCCGGAATACCCATTGAGCCAAAATTGCCTTCGATGTCTAAACCAGGCGTAACTACTGTCGCCTTAATTGGGTCGAGCATATTGAAGTCTTGAGCCAGCTTACCAAAGTCATGCCAAGCTGCAGAAGGCTCTAGGATCCAATCCGAACGTTCGCCAATACCCTCTTCAGCCAAATGATCTGGCCCCCAAACCTTAAACCACCAATCAGCACCAAACTTATCGTCCACTTCGCGCATTGCACGACGGAAATCCATTGCCTCAGCAATAGACTCTTCAACCAGGGTTGTACCGCCAGGAGACTCCATCATGGCCGCAGAAACGTCACATGAGGCAATAATCGCGTACTGCGGACTGGTTGAGGTATGCATCAAATAGGCTTCATTGAAGCAATCCCGATCCAACTTAGTATCTTCCGCGTCCTGCACCAACACTTGCGAAGCCTGAGATAAGCCAGCCAACAACTTATGGGTTGACTGGGTAGCAAACATCAAACTCTTCTTGGTACGCTTACGATCTGAACCAATCGCATGCATGTCTTTATAGAAAGGATGGAAGGCTGCATGTGGCAACCAAGCTTCATCGAAATGCAGTGAATCTACTTTGCCATCGAGCATCTCTTTGATCATCTCAACGTTGTAAACAATGCCATCATAAGTACTTTGCGTGAGTGTCATAACGCGAGGCACTACGTTCTTGTCCTTGATGAATGGATTGGCATCAATTTTCTTCTGGATGTTTTTCCACTCAAACTCTTCTTTTGGAATTGGGCCAATAATGCCCAAGTGATTACGAGTAGGCATCAAGAAAATTGGGATCGCGCCCATCATCGTGATGGAATGAATCACGGACTTATGACAGTTACGGTCTACCAACACCACATCGCCAGGAGCAACAGTGGAGTGCCAAACAATCTTATTGGAAGTAGAAGTACCGTTAGTAACGAAGAATAAATGGTCGGCATTAAAGATCCGCGCTGCATTGCGCTCGCTTTGCAGTACTGGGCCAGTATGGTCTAAAAGTTGACCTAATTCCTCAACAGCATTACAGACGTCAGCACGGAGCATATTCTCACCAAAGAACTGATGGAACATACGGCCAACCGGACTCTTTAAGAAAGCAACACCGCCAGAGTGGCCAGGGCAATGCCAAGAGTAAGAGCCTTCAGAGGCGTAATTAGTTAACGCGCGGAAGAATGGGGGCGCTAATGAATCTAGATACACCTTGGCTTCACGAATAATGTGACGGGCTACGAATTCTGGAGTGTCTTCATTCATATGAATGAAACCGTGCAACTCACGCAAGATGTCATTGGGCATATGACGCGATGTGCGTGTCTCGCCATACAAGAAGATCGGAATATCTTCGTTACGCTTACGCACTTCAGTAATAAAAGCGCGCAAATTATTTAGGGCCGGAAGATCATTATCTTCAGAATCAGAGTCAAACTCTTCATCATCTATCGAGACGATAAATGAAGATGCACGAGAAGCCTGTTGTGCAAACGAAGTCAGGTCGCCATAGCTGGTTAAGCCAATAACTTCCATACCTTCATTCTCGATCGCCTCGGCGAGGTCACGAATTCCCGAACCCGAAATATTTTCGGAGCGGAAGTCTTCATCAATAATGATGATTGGAAAACGAAATTTCATAAAAACTCCCCTACTGATTTATCCGAGACATTCGGAACCCACTTCTCAAAGTTGGCCAGATCTATTATCCGACTGCCATCTGACGAAACCGTGACTATATCGACAAAAGTCGCATTTTGCTGCACATCTCTTGGTAAGTAAACATGGCGAGCATAGACTTGATTGGCCAAGCTCTCGTGATAACCCGTAAAGGTAATTAAAAGGTGCCAATTTCCATTTAATTCCGCTTTACCCAAGAAATCTTTTAGGGGGCTTGCCTCATCTACGCTATGCATGGCTGTCCAGGTCATGGAAAAGACCGGACTCTCAGAACGGTGGAGCTGTAGTTCGACCGATCGACGATAACGCTCACCCTCACTGGTCATGCTTTCTGCAATTAGCCATAGTCGTAGCTGCGCCTCCACAATATGCGAGCTACGATCATTAGCCACGCGAAATTTGAATGTTTTTATACCGTCATGATTGCCAACTACAGCTACCTTAGAAAAGCGCACGCCAGCAGTAGGCCTAGTAAAGCGTGCAAAAGCTAAACCAGTAGTTAAGGCTGAGTAAACAATTCCAAAGAACGCCTCAAACGTCACAATCGCATTAGGCCAACTACCAACAGGAGTCATTCGACCATAACCAATGGTTGCCATCGTTTGCACACTAAAGAAAAAGACATCCAACAAAGAGTCTGGTCGTGCATTAGTAATGGCACCATCACCGCATGCAATATACGCAAAAGCAAATAAAAGGTTTGTTCCGAGAAATACAAAGACAACCAGCAACATAAAGCTAGTCCAGGTGGTGCCTAGCAGCCAATGGTAGAAATTATTCTCTGGTCGCGCCATTTCTGAGCGCGAGAGCGTGGCACGATATTCCTCTAAATTAATCCGCGTTGGACGGCGATTAAAAAGAAATTTGCGCACTGCCGTAATGTCTTAGGTCTTGGGCAGGGTAACGCCCCGCTGACCCTGATACTTACCACCGCGATCTTTATAAGATGTGCCGCAAACTTCATCACTCTCAAAGAAGAGTACTTGAGCACAACCTTCACCCGCATAAATCTTGGCAGGCAATGGTGTGGTATTTGAAAACTCTAAAGTGACATAACCTTCCCACTCAGGCTCAAATGGAGTGACGTTCACAATAATGCCGCAACGCGCATACGTACTCTTGCCAACGCAAACGGTTAATACGCTACGTGGAATCTTGAAGTACTCAACCGTTCTTGCTAGCGCAAATGAATTCGGAGGAATGATGCAAACATCGCCTTTGAAATCAACGAAGGATTGCTCATCGAAATTCTTCGGGTCAACGATGGTGCTATTGATGTTGGTGAAGATCTTGAATTCGTCAGCACAACGAATGTCATAGCCATAGCTTGAAGTGCCATAACTTACGATTTTGTTGCCGGCGACGTCTTGGCGAACTTGCCCAGGTTCAAATGGGCTGATCATGCCTTGCTCGCCCATGCGGCGGATCCAGTGGTCTGATTTAATAGTCATGACGGGATTGTAAAACCTTCGCCCTCACGCGCCGACGAATTTATTGGGTTTTTTGGCTAAAAACGACCCTCTCTGGGGCGTTATAGATCTCGAAATGTTTGCCGGAGCAGCGAGAGAGGATGGTCAGATTAGTTTTTCGTGCCAGCTCAAGGCCCATCAAGGTCACGCCCGAGCGGGTTAGAAGGAAAGGAATACCCATCTGCGCGCCCTTGATCACCATCTCCGAGGTCAGACGCCCGGTGGTGAAGAAAATCAGATCCTTACCAGGCTTATCGACCAGCCACATCAAACCAGAAATGGAATCGACCGCATTATGGCGACCAACATCTTCAATAAAGTGCAGCAGTTGCACTCCATCTTGGCCGTCTCGTTCATAGACTGCGCAGGCATGGACCGAGCCAGACTTCTTGTAAATCGAGTCATGAATCCGAATGGAATCAATCAAGGCAACTATTGCCTCTTGGGATAGAGATGAACCTTCGGGAAGCCGAATCGCATCCATCTCATCAATCAAGCCACCAAACATCGTTCCCTGTCCACAACCAGTGGTCACTACCCGCTTGCTGGTTAGGGCATCAATATCTACCGTGCTCCGATGGGTTTTCACCGCAGCTGAGTCCGTCTCCCAGTCCACCTGAATACTCTCGATATCGTCTGGAGACTCCACAAGGCGCTGATTACGCAAATAGCCCAAGACCAGTGCTTCCGGGGCACTCCCCAAGGTCATGAGCGTGACGACTTCACGCTTGTCTAGGTAGATGGTTAAAGGGCGCTCACCAGGAATATGAGTCTTTTTTAAGCGGCCCATTTCATCCATGACCTCAACCTCATGCACCAAGGGCACGGAGGCATGGGACATCTGAATGGTCGGTTTTGCTGCCATAAATACTCTCTAAGGTCGGACTGAGCTGAAGTTTATCGGGGTTTATGAAGACTTCACGGTGCCTTACTTTAACCGCAGACTAAAATCAATGCATTAGCCAGCATAATTGAGTGCTTCACCCTATATTTTGCTATTTAACCTTTTTATTTAAGTCCGCATTACATGAGCAGTTCCCAACGCCGCCTTCTTATTACCTCCGCCCTGCCGTATGCCAATGGTCAGATCCATATCGGCCATTTGGTGGAATATGTACAGACCGATATTTGGGTTCGCTTTCAAAGGATGCGTGGTCATGAAGTGCATTACGTTGGCGCCGATGACACGCACGGCACGCCCATCATGTTGCGCGCTGAAAAAGAAGGCCTTACACCAAAAGAACTCATTGCTAATGTTTGGAAAGAACATAAGCGTGACTTTGATAACTTCCTCATTTCATTTGATAACTACTACACCACAGATAGTCCTGAGAATGAAAAGCTATCACAAGATATTTATATCAAGCTACGCGATGCGGGCTTGATTGAGAAACGCGCGATAGAGCAAGCTTACGATCCCGTTAAAGAAATGTTTTTACCGGATCGCTTTATCAAAGGCGAATGTCCTAAGTGCGGTGCCAAAGATCAATATGGCGATAACTGTGAAAAGTGTGGCGCAACGTATTCACCAACTGACCTAAAGAATCCTTTTTCAGTAGTGAGCGGTGCAACACCTATCAAAAAGATTTCTGATCACTATTTCTTTAAGCTATCTGACCCCCGTTGCGAAGAATTTTTGCGTGAATGGACTCAAGTAAAAACGCCTTTACAGCCTGAGGCTCGCAACAAGATGAAAGAGTGGGTTGGCCAGCCAGGAGAAAGCAAGTTAGGCGACTGGGATATCTCCCGCGATGCCCCGTATTTCGGGTTTGAGATCCCCGATGCGCCAGGCAAGTACTTCTATGTATGGCTTGATGCCCCAATTGGTTACTACGCCAGCTTCCTCAATTATTGCCAGACTAAAGGTCTTAATTTTGATGAGTGGGTTAAGCCGGATACGACTACCGAGCAATACCATTTCATCGGTAAAGATATTCTGTATTTCCATACTTTGTTCTGGCCAGCAACATTACAGTTTTCCGGCTATCGCACGCCAACAAATGTGTTTGCTCACGGCTTCTTAACTGTTGATGGTGAGAAGATGAGCAAGTCACGCGGCACTTTGATATCAGCGAATAGCGTCATTGAATGTGGCTTTAATCCAGAGTGGTTCCGCTATTACTTCGCAACTAAGCTCAATGACAGCATGGAGGATTTAGATTTAAATCTTCAAGACTTTGTTGCGCGTGTAAATAGCGACTTACTCGGTAAGTACATCAATATTGCAAGTCGTAGTGCAGGTTTCTTAGTGAAACGATTTGGTGGCGTTGTTTCTGATGAAGCTATGAGTAATCTGCTGCTTAAAGAGATAGCATCATCAAGCGAAAAAATTGCTGAACTCTACGAGGGTCGCGAGTATGCCAAAGCGTTGCGCACAGTGATGGAGCTTGCTGACAAAGTAAATGGCTTTGTCGATGAGAATAAGCCATGGGAAATTGCCAAAGATCCAGAACGCGAAGCTGATTTGCAAAGGGTCTGTAGCATTACGCTCGAAGCATTCAGGATGCTCAGCCTCTATCTGAAGCCAATTATTCCTCAGGTTGTTGCTGGAGTAGAAGAATTTCTCTCCTTGCCACCCCTTTCTTGGGCAGACATCAATACCCCCCTTTCAAGCAAAAACCCAATCCAGCCCTATAAACACCTAATGACACGTGTGGAAGCCCCTCAAATTGAGGCTTTGCTGGCCGCAAACTTGTAAAAAGCCCCTTAAAAAGCACCTATAATGGGGGTTGTAGTCCCTAGATAACTTTTCGAATTAATTTCATAAGTTATTGAATTTATGGAGTATTTTAGGAAATGCCATGGCAAGATATCAATCTGAAATCACCCAGTTCTTAACTGAACTCAAAACAGAGCGTCCAAACCTCGAAGCTGAACAGCAAGCTGGCCGCGCCCTCCTTTGGGATAAAGAGCCATTGAGCGTTGAAGATCAGCGCCGCGCCAAAGCTGCAAAACTCAAGCAACGCGCCTACGTGTATTCGAATGACTGAGCCGAGTACTCAGCCAATATCCGATTTACTAGATAGCACTCCATCCGTTACTGATGGAATGTCAGCTGCTTTCGCCAAGTTGTATGGCGAACCGCTTTTTAAGCTCCCTACTGATCTCTATATTCCACCAGACGCACTAGAAGTTTTTCTAGAAGCGTTCGAAGGTCCTTTAGACCTCCTGCTGTATCTGATTCGTAAACAGAATTTCAATGTTCTAGATATTCCAATGGCCCAGGTGACTCAACAGTACCTGAGTTATATCGACCAGATTCGTCATCACAATCTTGAACTTGCTGCTGAGTATTTACTGATGGCCGCAATGTTGATCGAAATTAAGTCACGTATGCTTCTGCCAATGAAGAAGGCAGACAGTGAAGAAGAAGTAGAAGATCCACGCGCAGAATTAGTACGTCGCCTCTTAGAGTACGAGCGTATGAAGCTTGCTGCGCAAGAGCTCGATCAAATTCCTCAGCAAGGTCGCGACTTTCAGGTGGCACATGGTTATGTAGACACTACAGTTGCCATTGCTTGGCCAGACGTCAATGTAGAAGACTTGCAAATGGCTTGGCGTGATGTTCTACACCGCGCCAAACTGACTCAGCATCACACTATCACTCGCGAAGAATTATCAGTGCGTGACTTCATGACACGTATCTTGCGCCGCTTACAAAGCACTAAATTTGTAGAGTTCGGCGAACTGTTTGAGGATGCGATTAAGTCTGGCAAAGGTATTCCGGTAGTCATCGTGAACTTTATTGCTATGCTTGAGCTCTCTCGTGAAGCCTTAGTAGAAATTACTCAAGCTGAGCCGTATGCTCCAATTTATGTGCGTCTCGCCTACACACCTGTTGCATGAAAATTATCAGCGACATTCAAGAGTTACGTGACCACCTACGAGGCCAAAACCGTGCCTCGTTTGTTCCGACGATGGGCAACCTTCACGAAGGCCACCTCTCGCTAATGCGCCTAGCAAGACAACATGGCGACCCTGTAGTAGCCAGTATCTTTGTTAACCGTCTGCAGTTTGGGCCTAATGAAGATTTTGATAGCTACCCCCGTACTATGCAGGCGGATATTGATAAGCTTGAAAAAGAAGGTGTGTACATCTTATTTGCACCTACCGAGCGAGATTTGTATCCACAGCCTCAAGAATATCGTGTAGATCCACCGCAACAGTTAGGCGACATCCTAGAAGGTGAATTCCGTCCTGGATTCTTTAAGGGTGTTTGCACAGTTGTACTCAAACTTTTTTCTTGCGTACAACCTCAGGTTGCAGTGTTTGGCAAGAAGGATTACCAACAGTTGATGATTATTCGTCAGATGGCCAAGCAATTTGCCTTGCCAGTCGAGATCATCCCTGGCGAGACTATTCGCGCAGAAGATGGACTAGCCCTCTCCTCTCGCAACGGCTACCTCTCAAGTGAGGAGCGCGCTGAAGCACCCGAGTTAATGAAGGTACTCAAAGAGGTACGCGAGCGAGTTATACAACTGAAAGATCGCAATAACCAATCCATCTCCGAGATCGAAAAGGCTGCAGTTGCTTCCTTAGCGAAACGTGGATGGCAACCCGATTACATTGCCATTCGTCAGCAAAGCGATTTAGCTTCGGCTTCCAACGAAAGCCTACAGGCTGGTGAGCCGCTTGTCATTCTGACGGCAGCTAAGCTAGGTAAAACTCGCTTGATTGATAACCTAGAGATTTAATCTCTAGTAGTTGGGCTGAAATTTTTGTAGCTAGATGCCTACCAGTAACTCAGCAATTAAAATGCTCTCTCAGTTAGGTCTTGAAAGAGATTGGCTTAGAGCTGTATCGAGGCAATTAGCTATCGCAGTATTTCTGAGCAATTTCTTTAAAAAGCTCCTGCTCAGCGATGAATGCATCCACTATTAATGGGTCAAATTGGGCATCTCTTTTAGAGATAATTTCTTCGACTGCCCGCTCATGTGTCCATGCTTTTTTATACACCCGCTCATTGTCTAGGCATCGTACATATCTGCTAAGGCCATAATTCGAGCTGATAAGGGGATTGCCTCACCAACCAATCCACGGGGGTATCCAGTTCCGTCCCACTTCTCATGGTGACCCCCGGCAATTTTGATTGCCTTTTCAACCACGCCGTGTTCAGAGTCATCCACTTCAGAAGCGCTCAGCACAGATTCGCCAATCAATGCGTGGGTTTTCATAATTTCCCACTCTTGATCTGTAAGGGGTCCTTTTTTGAGCAAAATATAATCGGGGATGCCAATTTTCCCAATGTCATGCAATGGAGCAGCCTTAAACAATAGTTCAATGAATTCATCGGAAAGGCTTTCGGTGTAATGCCCATCCATCCTAAGGCGAAGTGCTAGCGCTTTTACATAACTTTGCGTACGGATAATATGATTACCCGTTTCATTGTCACGAGCCTTGGCGAGCGCATTCAGCGAAGCTAACAATCGCAATTCAGCTTTTTCAGCTTTTTTGTAAGCTAGCTCCACCTTGATTTCATTGTTTTCCATCATGACTTCAGACTTCTCGGTAGCTAATCTTTTTATCCAATAGCCAATCAGGGCTACATAGGAAATAACTGTAAAAGCAAACCAAGACCATCTCAATAGAGAAGCTACAATAGGCTCATCGTAGAGAGTCATGCCAGGCTTATTTTCGTAGAAAAAGAGAGCGCCCAATCTTGCAAAGGCTAAAACTAATTCAATAAATGTTGAAAATATGAATAGCTGTAGATTTTTAAATTGCAATTTGCCTAATAGGCACAGTTCCGCTAATTGCCAAACAAGACATAGGGAACAGATTGCAAGGGTAATAAAGACCCTTTCTGTAAATGCCCCTCTTTGCCTTAAATATTCAAAAACAAACCAGTAGATGACCAATGTCAATAAAGGCAAAAGCCTAAATTTTCTAGCATTAGGTTTTCTTTGAAAATGACAAAATAATGCCATATACAAATTGCCCCCAATAATGCAGGTATTTGCAAAACTAAGCAGAACTAAATGAACCTATGAAGCAATTGAGAAGAACGTAAATGCCAATGCAGTAAATACAAATGCCACAAACCAGTAACTCTCGGACTTAAAAAGATTGCCTTTATTAACTAGAGGTTTTGAGGCGGCTACTAACCCCCATAATATGAATGAGGCCGCTATAAAAAAAATTTCGTTTGGAAAATGCACCGGCTTATAGTTCTTTGGCTAAATAAAAAGTCTTTGAGACTTCCTTGTTTATATTTTACTTGAATTTCTAAAATAATATCTAGGCAATCTCAGAAACAACAAGCAATGGTTTGCCAATTGCAGTGCTATTAGCAGCAATTAACCTATAGAGCGAAAAACTGCCCAACTTGTAGATTTAATTCTTTAGCCAACTCCGCACCAGTGACTTTACCTGCTGCACCTTTAGCTTTGAGGACTTCAATTTGTCCACCATGGCAGGTGATGAAGAAAGAATCTAGTGTGATTTGAGTGACTTCACCAGGCTTGCCTTTAACAGCGCCAAAGGTAGCAGTCACATGTTTATGGCAATCGAAGATCTGAACTTTTTGCTCGCCCAATTTTGTCCAAGCTCCCGGCGCAGGGTTGCATGCACGGATGAGGTTGTAAATTTGGCTAATGTGCGTCGCCCAATGAATCTGCGCAGCATTCGCATCAAACCAACCTTCATAGTTTGCTTGGGATTCATCTTGAACGATTTCTTGATGCTTGCCTGAAACTACTAGGTCAGCTGCTTCGAGTAGCGCTTTAACGCCTACCGGAAATAAATGATCAAAGTAGATTTTTCCTAAGGTGTCGTTAGGCCCAATAGTCACTTCTTTTTGCAAAATCACTTCACCCTCGTCCAAACCATCAGACGGACGGAAGATGGTTAAACCCGTTTTCTCGTCGCCCAATGCAATAGCCCAGTTAATAGCGCTGGGGCCACGATATTTAGGTAGTAAAGATGGGTGATATTGAATAGTGCCGTGCTTAGGTATCTTGCAGAGCTCCTGTGGCACGAACTGAATAACATACGCCATCACACAGATATCGGCATTGCTATCAATCATAGCTTGGGCTGCTTCAGGACCCTTTAAGGAGGCAAACTGCAAGGGATTTAAGCCCCTTGCAAGTGCCGCCTCTTTTAAGACTTCAGGCTTGCTAGATTTAGGATTATCAGGGGGACAAAAAACAGCAACGACTTCATCGCCACGATCCAAAAAAGCCTCTAAAGCTGCTTTACCAAAATCCGCACTTCCAATCAAAGCAACCCGCATCTTAGATCACCTTATCGTGACGTAATGCGATCAACTCATCAGTTGAGTATCCCAATTCACTGAGAATCTCATCCGTATGCTCACCGAGTAATGGTGAACGAGTCACATCCGTTGGACTATCAGACATCTTGATTGGATTACCAACAGTGAGGTACTTGCCACGAATTGGGTGATCTACTTCAACCACTGTACCAGTAGCGCGCAATGCAGGCTCTTCAGCAATTTCTTTCATAGACAAGATTGGACCGCATGGAACATTGTATTTATTCAATATATCCATCACCTCAAATTTTGTCTTGGTCATGGTCCACTTTTCGATCTCGCCAAAAATCTCCATCAAGTGCGGCAAGCGTGCCATTGGTGATGCAAAACGCACATCGGTAATCCAATCTTCATGGCCAATTACTTTGCAAATCGCCTCCCAAACTGGAGCCTGTACCACCACGTATATATATGAGTTAGGGTCTGTCTCCCAGCCTTTACATTTCACAATCCAACCAGGCTGACCGCCGCCAGAGGCATTACCGGCACGAGGTACAGAGTCACCAAACTCACCGTTCGGAAACTGTGGATACTCTTGCATTAAGCCATTACGCTCTAAACGTTGTTGATCACGCAACTTCACGCGGCACAAATTTAAAACTGCGTCTTGCATGGCTGCCAATACCTTCTGACCACGGCCAGAGTGAGTACGTTGATAGAGCGCTGTGACGATACCTAATGCCAAATGCAAGCCGGTTCCGCTGTCGCCGATTTGAGCACCAGTCACCATTGGAGGGCCATCATCAAAACCGGTTGTAGAAGCAGAACCTCCGGCGCATTGCGCTACGTTCTCATACACTTTGCAATCTTCGTATGGGCCAGGACCAAAGCCTTTGACAGAAGCCATGATCATCATTGGATTGAGTTCTTGAATACGTTCCCAAGAAAATCCCATGCGATCAAGCGCACCTGGAGCAAAGTTTTCCACCAATACGTCGCACTCTTTAATAAGGCGCTCCAGAATTTCTTTGCCCTTTTGGGTTTTGGTATTTACAGTAATTGAACGCTTGTTATGGTTCAACATTGTGAAATACAAGCTATCTGCGTCAGGAATATCACGCAATTGACCACGAGTGGCATCACCTTCGCCTGATTTTTCTACCTTGATCACATCTGCACCGAACCAAGCTAATAACTGCGTACAAGTTGGCCCAGATTGAACGTGCGTAAAGTCGAGGATTTTGACCCCCTCTAGTGCTTTTGCCATGATTTAAGTCCTAATAAGAATGAAATTTTGAATTGAGGCAATTTTACCAGCGGGAAATGGGAAAAATTGAGGTATGCCCGTTTTTTGGGCATGAATTCCACCTAAACCTTCATTTACTCTTCTTAAGGTCTATATGCGGCTATTTCTGGGGATTTTCAAGATCAGCAAGCCGCCTTTTAAGGGCCCTTTCTTCGGCAAAACGCTCGCTTTCATCACGAATGGTCGCCACTACCCCGTTAGCCTTCCCAGAGGCATCAAAAAGCATCCCAACAGTAAAGGCAATCGAAAGCATGCTGCCATCTTTGTGCATAGCGGGCACTTTCAACAATGAGGCACCATAACGCGTTGTGCCCGTCTCCATTGAATGACTATAACCCTCGTTATGTCTCTGGCGTTGACGCTCAGGAACAATCAGATCCAAGGTATTTCCTAGAGCCTCCTGTTCTGAATAGCCAAAGATACGTGTGGCGGCAGGATTCCACAAGATAATCTTTTCATGAACATCAGCAACAATAATTGCATCACCTACGCACTCTACTAACTGATGTAAATCAACATTGGTATTCATATGGTCAATCTATAGAGTTTTTAAGAAATAAAAAAGGCGCTCACTAAGAGCGCCTTCAAGTTAATGCCAGTGTTAATTATTATTAAACTGCTTTAGCTGTATGCAACTTAGCGATGTCATCAGCGCTATAGCCAAGGTCAGCCAATACTTCATCAGTGTGCTCACCCAGTACTGGTGATGGACCAACTTCGATTTCCAAATCGGAGAACTTGATTGGGCTACCGATAGTCAAATACTTACCGCGTACTTTATGGTCAACTTCAACGATAGAGCCGCTCTTACGTAAGTCAGGCGAGTTAGCCAATTCCTTCATTGAGAGAACAGGAGCACATGGAATATCGAACTTGCGGAGGATGTCCACAGCTTCGTATTTAGTCTTGTCTTTGAGCCAATCTTCAATAGTTGCGAAGATGTCAAAAATCTTGTCTTGACGAGCTTCAGCAGTCATGTACGCTGGATCAGTTGCCCACTCTGGCTTACCAATCGCACGAGTAATTGGCTCCCAAGCGTGACCCTGAATAGTGAAGTAGATGTATGCGTTTGGATCTGTTTCCCAACCCTTACACTTCAATACCCAACCTGGCTGACCGCCGCCACCAGCGTTACCGCCACGTGGAACTACGTCAGTGAATGAACCGTGTGGGTACTGTGGGTACTCTTCCAAGTAACCAATTTTGTCCAAACGCTGTTGGTCGCGCAACTTCACACGGCACAAGTTCAATACTGCGTCTTGCATTGAGCAAGATACTTTCTGACCTTTACCAGTTTTTTGACGTTGCATCAAAGCTGTCAAGATGCCGATTGCCAAGTGCATACCAGTATTTGAATCGCCCAAAGCAGCAGCAGAAACAGTAGGAGGACCATCCCAGAAACCAGTTGTTGAAGCTGCACCGCCAGCACACTGAGCAACGTTCTCATATACCTTTAAGTCTTCGTATGAGTGGCCATCGCTAAAGCCTTTTACGGAAGCCATGATCATTTTTGGGTTCAATTCTTGAATACGCTTCCAAGAGAATCCCATACGATCTAAAGCACCTGGACCAAAGTTCTCAACCATTACGTCAGAAGTTTGAATCATCTTCTCTAAAACTTCTTTACCTTCTTGAGTCTTAGTATCAAGAGTTAAAGAACGCTTGTTACCGTTCAACATAGTGAAGTACAACGCGTCTGCACCTGGAATGTCGCGCAATTGACTACGAGTTACGTCGCCAGAACCTGGACGCTCTACTTTGATAACGTCAGCGCCGTACCAAGCCAACAACTGAGTACATGCAGGGCCTGCCTGTACGTGTGTGAAGTCAATAATGCGAATACCGTCTAATGGTTTAGTCATGTTTGTTTCTCCTTAAGTCTTTCTTGTTTGCTTCTAAATTTAGTCTAAAAATATGAATGTTTTATTACTCAGTATTTCTTACTTTTTGGCCGCTGCTGTGGATGGGTTTAAGTTCGTTAAACGTCCGCTCTCAGTACCTGCAGTTTCATCAATAACAGCATTGATGAGGGCTGGTTTACCGGCAGCAATCGCTTCTGTTAAAGCTGCTTCCAATTCTGCTGGAGTAGTTACGTAGTAACCAACACCACCAAACGCTTCAATCATCTTGTCGTAACGAGCATCTTTAACAAACACAGTCGGTGCAACATCAGCACCACCAGTTGGGTTTACGTCAGTACCGCGGTATACACCGTTGTTATTGAAAACAACTGTTGTGATTGGCAAGTTGTAACGGCAAACTGTTTCCAATTCCATGCCGCTAAAACCAAACGCGCTATCGCCCTCAATCGCAACCGTTGGAAGACCGCTAATAACAGCTGCGCCAATGGAATAACCCATACCGATACCCATAATGCCCCATGTACCAGAGTCAAAACGCTTACGTGGCTTGTACATATCAACGATTGCACGGCAATAGTCGAGTGTGTTTGCACCTTCGTTCACCAAGTTCACATCTGGGTTCTTCTTGATCACATCACGAATCACGCGCAATGCGCCATGGAAGTTCATTGGGTTAGCTTCTTTGGCCAGAGTTTCAGCCATCTTCGCCATGTTCTTATCTTTTTTCTCGTTGATTGCTGCAATCCACTCAGCGCTTGGCTTCGGAACAACAGAAATACCTTTCAAGAGTTCGCCAACGCATGAACCGATATCACCAATCAATGGCGCAGCAATTTGTACGTTGCTATCTACTTCGTTTGCTTGAATATCGATTTGGATAAATTTCTTAGGCTCTTTGCCCCAAGTTTTACCTTTACCGTGTGCCAGCAACCAGTTCAAACGTGCGCCAACCAATAACACTGCATCAGCTTCAGCCAATACAAATGAACGCGCTGCAGAAGCAGATTGTGGGTGATTATCTGGCAACAAACCTTTAGCCATAGACATAGGCAAGTAAGGGATGCCTGATTTTTCAACCAGATCACGAATCTCTTTATCAGCTTGAGCATAAGCAGCGCCCTTACCCAAGAGGATCAATGGACGTTTAGCACCCTTCAACACATCTAATGCACGAGCAACTGCATCAGCCGCTGGGATTTGACGAGGAACTGGATCGATTACCTTGAAAATGGATTTCTTAGCTTCATCAGCAGGCATAGTTTGAGCAAGCAACTGAGCTGGTAAGTCCAAATAAACGCCGCCTGGACGGCCAGAAACGGCAGCACGGATTGCGCGAGCAAAACCGATACCGATATCTTCAATGTGGTTAATACGATATGCAGCTTTGCAATATGGCTTAGCAGCGTTGAGCTGATCCATCTCTTCGTAGTCACCCTGTTGCAAGTCAACGATTTCACGCTCGCTTGAACCAGAGATCAAAATCATTGGGAAGCAGTTCACAGTTGCATTGGCAAGTGCTGTCAAACCGTTCAAGAAACCAGGAGCAGAAACAGTCATACAGATACCTGGCTTTTGAGTCATGTAGCCTGCAATTGCAGCAGCATTACCAGCATGCTGCTCATGGCGGAAACCAATAAAACGCAAACCTTCTGCTTGTGCTAAACGACATAAATCGGTAATTGGAATACCAACGAGGCCGAAAATAGTATCGAGGTCGTTTGCTTTCAGGGCGTCAATGACGAGGTGAAAGCCATCGGTTAATTGTGTGTTTTGATTATCAGTTGTCATAGAAATTTATATAGAAATTGCGGGTTTGCTCTTGTAGAGTCAATGCAATTTAGCTTTCGCTAACGTCTCCAATGTAGTTATAAATCGCATAACGGGTTTTGTATCCCGCTTAGGCTGAGATGAATATTAGGCTTGGGGAAGAGGTTCATCATTGACTTCGGTCAATTTCCCCCTAAATCCTGTCATTACGGGCGGTTTGCCCCTTAAACAAAGAGCTCTTTATGCTTTGTTTTAAGGCGACTTAGGGTCTCAGGAGAGAGATTGAGGTAGGCTGCCAACTCCTTCTTTGGGAGAAGCTCGAACAAATCCTCATATTTACGCAAGAAACGCTCTACACGGCCTGGGGCATCGAGCATATGTAAGGTAATGGTGTGAGCCATGATTTCACTCATCAGGCGCATGACCTCAAACTCAAAACTCTCTTTAAGAGGCTTATGCTCCTCAAGGAATTCAGCCCACTTCTTCATCGGCATCCGGGCTACGCGAGCCTTAGTGACACACGCAATACTGTAGGGTGCAGCAGTTTTCAAGCGCCATGCGGCATAGCTGGTTTCAATATCTTTTTCAATGGCAAAACGTAAAATCATCTCTTTTGCATCCGCACTAGAGACAATCCGCTTGAGGATGCCATCTAGAACAAAGTACTGCTCCATCTGATGATCGCCCTGATGAAGCAAAATTTCAGATTTTTTAAGATCAGCAATCTCTAAATGGCGCTCTAAATCAGCCATTGCTGTGGAATCTAGGCTTTTTAAGACCGAGTTTTGACTCAACTGCAAACGAATCAGGTTTTTTTCGGGGTGCTTATCTAATACAGTCATAAATCCTTGTTCCTAGGCTGTCCATTGTAGGCTTTTTTACCTCTAAAAGCCCTGATCCCCGACTTTGAGTGATAGAGATCCGCTAGAATGACGGTGTCGTGGTGCTTTATTGCAGTGCAATAAAGTTAAACGGGAAACACTAAACGTGTGCTGCCCCCGCAACGGTAGGTAAATACGTCTTTTCTAGCTTCCTAAGACGTGAGGAATCTGACAAAGCCACTGTGCGCATCAATCGCATGGGAAGGCCAGATTCTGATATTTACTAGCCCGGATACCGGCCAAGACAGGTGGAATTTTGCGGACGGGGACCTTCGCGCGCCGATGAATGCGCCTGGTCCTGCGATCTGTCGCCACATTGACGCCTGAACTCCTGCACGGGAAATTCTGTTCGACCCATCTAACGGGGAAGTTAGCTAGGCAATCGATAACAGAAAGTGAATCATGAAGCAGCAGTTCAGCAGATCAAAATTCGCCCTCATTCTGGGCACGCTTATTAGCGTTAATGCCTTTGCACAAAACAATGCACCATTAGTTTTAGCAAGCACAAACAATTCTGTTAATCCCATCATCGTCACCGCAACGTGGACACCAACAAAAGCCAGTGATGTATTGGCTGACAATGTTTATATCGGATCAGAAGAAATTGAACAGGCCGGACAGACTAGCTTAGTTGAATTACTCCAACGCCAAAAGGGCGTAACTATTTCCAGTTACGGAACTGGAGGATCTAATGCCAGCGTTTTCTTACGAGGCACTACCAACAATCAGACCCTGGTATTAATCGATGGTGTTCGCATTGATGATGCGATCAATGGCGGCACTAACTGGTCAGTGATTCCACTCACCATCATCGATCATATTGAAATCGTATTTGGGCCTCAGAGCAGTCTTTATGGTTCAGATGCTATAGGTGGCGTAGTGCAAATCTTCACCAAAAAAGGTGATGGCCCTGCTAAGGTGGGCGCCTCTTTTGGATATGGCAGTTACGGCACGAGCATTAGTGAAGCCAGCATTAATGGCTCTACGCAAGGCGATCAAAAAATTCGCTACTCGCTTGCCGCAAGCCAAACGCTCTCCATGGGTTTCAACACCATTGCACCCAATAATAAGGATGGGCTTAGTGCATCAGGCAGAACGGGCTACGTTCAAGACAGCATTACTGGCAGATTATCCCAGGAGTGGAGTAAGGGACAAGAGTTTGGATTGCAGTTTTTAAATAGTCGTCTAAATAACCAACTACCTGGGTTTGACCCGCAAGAGTTTTTATATCAACAAACTCAAAATCAAGTTTCTCAGTTGGGAACCTATTCCCTCTACTCTAAAAATCAAGTGATGGAAAACTGGCACAGCCTCCTGCAAGCATCCGCACAAACAGGAACCGCACTAAACCATGCTCCTGGCACACCAGATAATCCAGCATACGACAGCACCCTGAATCAAAGACAAAATACCTACACCTGGCAAAATGATTTCGCTATTGGCACTGATGTTTTGCAAGTATTAGCGGAAAGAAAAACCCAAAAAGTTTCCAGTAATCAACTGGACTACAACAACGGTGACTTCAACAACTTAACAGCGCCCTATCCTTTTTTGGGCTTTAGTCAAACCCGTAACACCAATTCAGGCGCCATTGCCTATCAGTTGAAAAGAGAAGCGCACTTAGCTAACTTCTCGCTCCGCAATGACAGCATTACAGGTTATGGACCACAAACTACCGGTGCTGCGGCTTATGGTTATTTCTTCACCAAAGAATGGCGTGCGAACATCAACTACGGAACTGGATTTAGAGCGCCAACATTTAATGATCTCTACTACCCCGGATACGGAAATACAGCGATTCTTCCTGAGAAAAGTAAAAACACAGAAGCGGGACTACATTTTGAAAAACCAGGCCTCGATGGACATATCGTGGTCTTTAGTAACTCCATCTCAAACTTGATTCAAGTAAGTAATTCAGATACTTGCCCAGTGGGAACGGGTATTTTTGGCTGCGCATCTAATGTTGCCAGCGCCAAAATTACCGGGGGCACTTTAAGCGGGTCTACTCAAATTGCTTCGCTCAACCTAAAGGGCTCTTTCACGCAGCAAAACCCAGTCAATGAAAGTACCAATAGCACCCTCATTAAACAAGCCAAGCAGTATGGCAACCTAGCAGCTGAATACCTTTACCTTAAGTTAACTGCTGGTGTTGGGGCGACTTTTTCCGGGCGAAGAGATGATTTTCAGGGTGCGAACACTGGTATGGGTGGCTATACCATCTTCAATCTCTATGCTAACTACGATTTAGAGAAAGACCTGAGCGTCTTTGCCCGCTGGAACAACGCCTTAAATAAGACCTACCAATTAAGCTATGGCTACAACACCCCGGGGTCAAACCTATTTGTAGGCCTGCGTTACGCCATGAAATAAGCCCTTTTTTCAGACTACAATGCCAGTATGAACGAGACCTCACCTCCTTCCGCTGGCGACCTAGCCTTAGACATGGATGCGCTATGCGCATCCATCAATCGAATGGCTGGAAAAATTCAGGCAATCTCTGAGGCAGTACAAAAACTGAATCAAAATAATGTGCAACTTGAGGGTAAGATTGATGATGCTCACAAACGTGTTCAACGTATTTTGAGTCGCTTACCAGACCAAAGTGATGGTCGCCAACTAAATCTACTTGGCGAAGTCGTTCCACCAAATAATTCAGAGGATGATAATGAGCCAACAACGCATTGAAGTCAGTCTCGCTGGCCAAAAAATCACCCTAGCAACTAGCGCTGAGCACGAGCCCTTATTACGAGCAGCATGTGTCTTGGTAGATGAACAAATTCAACTTGCTATCAACGGTGGTAATCGCAGCATTGAACGTGCCAGCATGATGGCGGCACTCAAAATTGCGGGCGACCTTATTACCTTGCAAAAAAATCAATCGCAACAAAGCACCTCTTCCAATATGAGCTCCGATGAAGTTACTCGCCTTCAAGGTGAAATTCGCGCTCTTGAAGATCAAGTGGATGCTTTGATGCAAACTCTTTCCCTGCCTGGTTCGCCAAGGCCAATAGTTCCTTGAACCGATGCGCAAGCATCCGGAACGATCTTTACCTTGCGGGCGTGAGCGTTTTGCAAGTTCACAGTGCCAACTTAGACTTGGTTACTCCCTGAACCTCTTAATGCACCCAAAGCAGAGTAGCCGTTCCACCTTGAACCTTAGGGTTCAGGATGACGGCCTAGCGGCTAAGGCGGGGAATTCATGTTACTGAGCGATATCTTGATGCTCATGCTGTGTGGCGGCATCTCCGGCTACTTGGCTGGCCTATTAGGCATCGGTGGCGGGATGATTCTGGTTCCCTTCATGATTCTGGTATTTAACCACCTTGGCTTTAGTCAGGAAGTGATCGTCCATATGGCGATCGCTACCGGAATGGCCACTATTCTATTTACTACAAGCTCCGCAATTTGGGCGCATCACAAACATGGCTCAATTGATTGGAAGCTGGTTGCATCCCTAAGTCCAGGAATGGTTTTTGGCGGACTCATTGGTGGAAGTGAATTATTTGAGGCACTCAAAACGTCATGGCTCTCACTCTGCTTCGCCGTCTTTATTGTTTACACCTCAATCCAAATGCTGCTCAATAAAAAACCCAAGGCAGGCAGAGATTTACCAAGCGCAGTAGGATTATTTTCTTTTGGAACTTTTGCGGGGGCGCTTGCAAGCTTAGTAGGAGCTGGTGGGGCCTTCATTACCGTGCCATTTATGCTCTGGTGCAATGTTAAGCCTCACACAGCAATGGCCACCTCATCAGGCCTAGGATTTCCCATTGCTGCTGCTGCAACGATTGGCTATATGTACGGCAGTTGGGGCAACCCCAACCTTCCAGCAGGCTCTTTGGGATTTGTCTATTTACCAGCTGTGGCCTGCATTGTGGGGGTCAGCATCTTTACTGCACCCTTAGGCGCCAAGATGGCCAGAAAACTCGATATTGCTCAACTCAAACGCGTTTTTGGCATCCTGCTTTTTTTCCTTGCAGCCTTCATGTTTAATGAAAGCCGCAAGGCATTCGGTTTCTAATTACGCTGTGTATTGCTGACGCAAAATATTCTTTTGCACCTTACCCATAGCGTTACGAGGTAAATCAGCAACAATCTCAACCCGCTTAGGGATCTTAAAGTTCGCAATTTGCGTTTTCAAAGTAGCAATCATCGCTTCTGCATTTAACTTGGCTCCAGCCTTTGGCACAACAACTGCCATTACTGCTTCACCAAAATCTGGATGTGGAATACCGATCACAGCACTCTCATCAACACCAACCATGTCATCAATAAAACTTTCGATCTCTTTCGGGTAAACGTTGTAGCCACCAGAAATAATCAAATCCTTGCTGCGACCAACAATGCACAAGTAATCATTTGGAGCCTTACCGCCATTGGCATCGCCACCCCAACGACCGACGTCGCCAGTTTTAAACCAGCCGTCTTTGGTAAATTCTTCGGCAGTCTTCTCAGGCATACGCCAGTAGCCTGCAAATATATTCGGGCCCTTCACTTGAATGCTGCCAATCTCATTTACTTTGCATGGCTTGTTATCTTCATCCACTACACGCACCTTAACGCCAGGCAATGGCAGACCAACTGAACCACCTACGCGCTTTCCTTTGTAAGGATTAGAAACTAACATCACCGTCTCACTCATGCCATAACGCTCAAGAATCGGCTGGCCAATTACTTCTTTGAAAGTGTTAAATGTCTCTGTCAACAAAGGAGCTGAGCCGGAAACAAATAGACGCATATTGCTTGCTACTTTTTTAGTAAACCCTTTGTCAGCCAATAGGCGTACATAGAATGTAGGTACACCCATCATCACGGTGGACTGTGGCATGTGCTTAATCAGTTGCGCTGTATCTAAACGTGGCAACCAAATCATTTTGCTGCCATTAATCAATGCGCCATGCGCCGCCACAAACAATCCATGAACGTGGAAGATAGGCAAAGCGTGCAGCAATACATCACCTTTTTTCCAACCCCAGAACTTTTGCAATACTTGTGCATTGCTGCCAAGGTTCTTATGAGTAAGCATTGCACCCTTACTGCGTCCTGTTGTACCAGAGGTATACAGAATTGCTGCAAGATCATCATCTTTTGCTGGAACAGTCTTGAATTTGTCGCTCAGGTTTCCTGCACGGTCCAATAAAGTACCCGTACGATTCTCGTCCAGAGTAAATACATGCATAGTGCCAGCCTTAGAAGCCACTTTAGAAACCCAAGAGAGGTTCTTGCTGCTGCAAACAACCACTGCTGGCTCTGCGTTTTCCAGGAAGTACTGGATTTCTGCAGATTGATAGGCAGTATTCAGAGGCAAATACACATAACCTGCACGAATCGTTGCTAGATAAAGAAAAAGTGCTTCAGGAGACTTCTCAACCTGTACTGCAACCCTAGCTCCTTTTGGAAGCTTCAGGCTAGCCAGTAAATTGGCAAGCTTCGCAGTTGCCGCCTCAAGATCACCCCAAGAATAATAGAGACCATCGTGCGTCTCGAGAGCGCATGCTTTTTTATCTTTTGGAAAACCTTTTTCCAAGAGTGCATATAAATTCATGAAATTTCCTATAGGACTAATATTTTTATCAATACTGCAATCAATGCACCTTAGCCACACCCATTACCAGATCAGATAATCCTGTAGCAATCTCTGGCACAAAGCATAGCAATACAACGGAGAGAATCATGATGATCACAAATGGGAATACGCCCCAGATGATTTCATTTAAAGAAATATCAGGCGCAATATTTTTGATCACAAAGATATTAAGACCGACCGGTGGATGTATTAAACCCGTCTCCATCACAATGGTCATTACCACTCCAAACCAAACTAAATCAAATCCAGCCGCCCTTAATGGTGGCAAGAAAATCGGTGCAGTCATCAAGATAATAGAGACCGGTGGCAAGAAGAAGCCTAGGATCACTACCAAAACCAAAATAGCAGCCAACAAGCCCCACCGCCCAAAGCCAAGATCAACGATCGCCTGCGCGGCAGACTGACTGAGGTGCAAATGGCTCATCACATTGGAAAACAATAAAGACATGCCAATGATGAACATCAACATTGTGGATTCTTTAATGGTCGCATTAAGCAATGGCGATAAATCTTTAATTCGCCACATTTTGTAGATACCAGCAATTAATGCGAAAGCTAAAATTGCACCAAGGCCTGCAGTTTCAGATGGTGTTGCATAGCCGCCATAAAGCGCAACCATCACACCAATTAATAAAACTAAGAAAGGCAATACACGCGGAAGAGAACTCATCTTCTGCTGCATAGTGTATGTGTGGCGCTCTAATATCGGATGACTAGGAGCGCCAACCTCAACAGCCTGTAGTGCAAGGTTGTACTCTTTGCGGAACCGATATACGGTATAGATTGAAAAGAACAATACCAACATCAGACCAGGGCCAATGCCAGCAAGGAATAAACGCCCTAATGATTGTTCTGCAGCAACTGAGTACAAAATCATCGTAATAGAAGGTGGCAACAAAATGCCAAGTGTTCCACCGGCAGCAATAATGCCCGCTGCTAATCCAGGTGAATAACCACGCTTACGCATCTCTGGAATACCTGCGCTACCAATTGCAGAACAAGTTGCAGGACTAGATCCCGCCATTGCAGCAAACAGAGCACAAGCTAACACGTTAGCCACACCTAAGCCGCCCGGAACCTTACCAAGCCAAACGTGCAAAGCTTCATACAAATCTTGACCGGCGCGTGAACGTCCGATCGCCGCCCCTTTTAAGATGAATAACGGGATCGAGAGCAAGGTGATGCTCGCCATTTCTTCATAGACGTTCTGAGTCACTGTATCCAATGAGGATGCAGGCATAAAGAACACCATAAATATGACCGCTACAGAGCCCAATGCAAAAGAGATGGGCATCCCTGAAAACATAACCAGCAACGTGACCGCTGCAAATAATATTCCTAGTATTGTAATTGACATGCTTATTCCCCTTCGCCTGGATTAACAACATCTCCAAACGCTTGGAGCAAAATCTGAAATGCCAACAAGGTCATACCGATAGACATCATGATGTATGGAATCCAGAGTGGTGGAGCCCATGAAGATGAAGTTACTTGACCATCTACCCACGCCTCATGGAACAAAGCCCAAGACTTCCATGAAAAAAATGCACAGAAAGTACAAGAGGCGATATCAATAATCAACACTCTGAGACGATTGATTGCTTTAGGCAACATAGTAGATACCGCTGAAATGCCTACATGTCCGCGGATTTGCTGAACATAAGCACCACATAAGAAGGTAGCGCCTACTAAGCAAAAGACTGCAGCCTCATCTTGCCAATCAGTCGTTGCTCCGAAAAATGCTCTTGAAGCAACGCTATAGCTCAAGATGACTGAAGCAGCCACCAATGCCAATGATCCAAACAACACCATCAGCTTATTCATTCCAGACATTAAGCGGTCTGCCGCTTGTAATAGTTGAGTCATGATTTAGGTCACTTTTTCTGCTGCTCTTAACAATGCTGCGCAGCTTTCATTCTTTTCTGCGTAGTCTTTCCAGGCACTATCACGAGCAATTACTCTCCACTTATCCACAATCGCTGCATCAACGTCGGTAACTTTGCTACCGGCTCTTGCGTAAGCTAAGGCTGCGGTTTTGTCATCATCTTTTGCAGCTTCGAGCCCGAACTTCTCCATTTCAGCGCCAGCTGCCATGAGGGCATCTTTCTGATCTTTTGGTAAAGCATCAAAAATTTGCTTAGACATCATCAATGGCTCAAGCATGAACCAATAGGATTTTTGACGTGCGCTAGTAAATGCTTTTGCCAACTCTTCAAGCTTGAATGACATAAAGCTTGTAGAAGACGTGTAAGCCGCATCCATTGCGCCAGTTTGCATTGCTGCATAGATTTCGTTTGAAGGTAATGAAATTACTGAAGCCCCTGCTGCCTTAAGCATCAAGTCAAATTCACGACTACCACCGCGAATTTTCATTCCTTTAACATCCTCTGGGAGAACAATTGGCTTGCTTCTGCTTGCCACACCACCGGCTTGCCAAACCCAACTTAAAAGGACAATGCCCTTGTCTTCTAAAATTTTGGTAAGCATCTTGCCAACTTCAGCAGTCTTCCATTTAGCAGCCTGCTCATAACTAGTAACCAATGCTGGCATTAAGCCAATGTTCAGCTCGGGAACTTCTCCACCAGCGTATGGCATTGGGAACAATGAGATATCTAAGGCCCCCTTACGCATTGCGCTGAACTGCGCATTGGTTTTCATCAATGATGAACCTGGGTAAACCTGAAACTTCAATGCACCTTTAGTGCGTTTTTCAACTGATTCAGCAAATTTACGGCAAAGACGATCACGGAAATCACCTGCCTGAATAGTTCCACCAGGAAACTGATGTGAGATGTTCAAGGTTTTTGTTGCACCTTGAGCATTTGATGCAGGGCTATAGCCGACGATGCCAGCTAAAGGCAACGCTGCAGATCCTGCCAATAATTGGCGACGCAATGCATTTGGCTTGTTAAGCCCAGATTTCAATTCATTACTCATATTGTTCTCCTAATAGTGTTTTATAGACTGCATAATACGGTCAGATCTTGGCGTCTGCTTTCTTGCTGCTGACTCTAAAGCGAATACTCTCTGAATTCTGCTTTTAGAGCCTCTCCTCCAAAAATATATTTCTAGGCCTGCATTAGACGGCCAACTGCGCGTGAATAGTCAATTTCCCCATGGGTAAAGCGCTCATGATTCTCCTCAACAGCGGAAAGATCATACAAGTAATTAACCATGAGAGATGCTGACTGCCTTAAACCCTTGCGAGAAAGGTCTCCAGCCCAGTTGATTTGATGAAGCTTAGCGCCATTGCCTAAGTGAAACTTAGCAACCGGATTGCCATTACGGCCGGCAGAGCCTAGGCCCAAGTAAATACTTGCGAGGCATAGTAAAGCGGCTTTTTCTTTTTCAGTGGCATTGTCGGGATGCCATCCAGCACTTAAACGCTCAGACCAAGAGCGATTAGCAAGTCCAAGGGCCTCTAAGGATTGCTCACGAGCTGTACGAACTGCCGGCTTCAGCTGGGTACCGGACTTTTCACCGCCAATATCTGCACCAGCAGCAACCCAGTCAATGAATCCCGGAATTGGTGAAAGAGTTACAAATGTTTTAAGACTTGGGAACTCTGCATGCAATTGTTCTGCAACGCGCTTAATCAGGAAGTTACCCATCGAAACACCACGCAAACCTGGTTCGCAGTTACTAATGGAATAGAAAGCAGCCACTTTATATTGCGAAGTTTGATGAACTGTCTCTGCCTTCTTATCCACCAAGGGGGTAATCACGGCTGGAATTTCTGGCAAAAGCGCAACTTCAACGAAAATCAAAGGCTCATTTGGAAGCTGCGGATGAAAAAATGCAAAACATCTACGATCTGGCTGCAAGCGGCGGCGCAGGTCATCCCAGCCATCAATTGCGTGCACAGCCTCATGCTGAATCAGTTTTTCTAAAACCTCGGCAGGCGACTTCCAATCCACCCGATGCATCTTTAAAAAGCCTGGGTTAAACCAAGATGACAAGAGGTGACGTAAGTCAAAATCAACTGCAGTTAACTCAGGCTGCTTTTCAAGCAATTGCAACAGATCGCGGCGCATACCTACAAGCGCAGCAGTTCCATTCGTTGCGCGATTGAGTCGACGAAACAATTCTTGTCTCGGTGGCTCAGTCACACGCTGCAATTTAATGTAATTGCGCGCACTCGCTTCTGCTGAAAAATTTTGCGCTGCAGACATGACTGCAGCAGCATCGGGGTTGAGTTTTTCAAATAGAAAATTGAAAAATTTTGAATGCTGATCTTTAGATAGCTTGCGATAGTTGTGTATCACATCGTTAGCCATGCTGACGGCATTCGATTCACCGCGCTCCGAAATAAGTCGATTGACCGCGCCAGTAACGCGGGAAAAGTAACGGGCTTTTGCTAGCTTTTCAAGCATGTATATCTCTCAAAAAAATCAACTCAAAGAGTGAAGGGTTGCTAACTAATGTATAACTGAGCCATACCTGAATCAATTAATGAAAGTATGTAATCATTAACTTGAAGTTAATTAAATGCTTAAGGCATCAAGATGTGGTTAGGAGTTATTGCGATGCAACATGCGGCTTTCAGCCGCTAGAGCGAGGATATTGGGGTTTGATTCATTAGCCTGAAGGTACATTAAGCCAATACGCTGTGTCACATGATATTTTGGCAATAACGGGGTAAATTCAATCGCATCACCCATTAATGCCTTCACTCTGCCGGGCAGCAACGATCTTCCAAGGTCCCCTGAGACCATATTCATCAAAGAAAAGATATCCCCCACCTTCATGACTACATTGGGGGCAAAGCCAGCTGACTGGAAAGCTTCATAAAACCCCGAAGTGGTGGCAAAACCATCTTGAAGGGTTAGAAATTTCTCATTCCGATATTCGGATAAATCAACATTTGCTTCGGCTGGCTTATTATTTTTGGAGGAAGCCAAAAACAACTGGTCCTCAAAAAGAGGTACCACCTGGACACCCTCGGGAAGATCTCTTACAGGAACTGCCATAACTACTGCATCTATATTTCCCTCGCTGAGCCTCTTCATCAAGTCCTCATTAGATCCCAGATATAAATCAATATCCAAATCAGGTCTACGGATTTTGGTGCCCATGATTACTCTGGGAATGATATTAGCCGTCAAGGAGTACATTGAACCCAGGCGGATTTGCCCGCTCTCGACACCGGCTTTGGCTCTGGTCTTTTTCAGGACGCGGTCTACATCCGCCAATAAATCCGCGCTTGCTTCGGCCAAATAAATGGCTGCTGGCAAAGCTTTTAACTGACGCCCCTCTTTTACAAATAAAGCGCACCCTATTCCGGATTCAAGAGAATGCAATGCCTTGTGAATGCTGACCGAACTTAAGCCCAACTCTTCCGCTGTTTTAGAAAGGTTACCAGTACGAACAAACGAGCACAGTACCTCTAATTTTCGCAGCGTCAGCTCTTCATTCAGCACAGGCTATTTACTCTTGGATTTAAATGCAGCCATGAGATAAAAGCCAAACAACATCATTGGCACACACAACCACTGACCCATAGATAAGCCTAAGCCCAGAAGACCCAAGAAGGAATCAGGCTCGCGCGCATATTCAGCCAAGAAGCGACAAACACCGTAGCCAAGCAAGAAGAACCCAGAAACTTGACCAACCCGCCTAGGCTTGCCTGCATAAATCCACAGAGTAATGCCCAGCAAAATACCTTCGCCAAGCAGCTGATAAATCTGTGATGGATGGCGTGGCACAGAATCTACCAATGGAAATACCATCGCCCAAGGAAGATCAGTAGGCCTGCCCCATAACTCACCATTAATAAAGTTCCCAAGTCGACCAAATGCCAATCCAAAAGGAACAAGTGGTGCCACTAAGTCGCTCACTACAAAAAAACTAGTCTTACGTTTTTTAGCAAACCAATAAAGCGCCAGCAGAACACCCAATAAGCCGCCATGAAAAGACATACCGCCTTCCCAAATCTTGAAAATGCTTAAAGGGTGGGATAAGTAAAAGCCTGGCATATAAAACAGGGTGTAGCCTAAGCGACCACCCAACACCACACCTAGAACGCCTGCAAACAGGAGATCCTCAAGATCTTTATATGTCCAGCCCAGGGCTTGATAGCGTGGTTCTTTAATGCGCAAACGTCCTAGAAGCAAGAATTGCGCAAAAGCCATTAGATACATCAAGCCATACCAATGAATGGCAAAAGAACCAATACGAATTGCTGCAGGATCAAACTGGGGATGAATCAGCATGGGTATTAACTTTTGGCTTGATCAAAGTTATGCAACTCATGGCCAAGCTCGCGATAGGCTTTAAAGCGCTCGCGCCCTGCTAAGCGCTCAGCCTCATTGACTGTAACAACCTCGACGATTCTGGGGAAACGGGCAACTAAAGCTGGTACATCTAGAGGCATGCGCATGCCCAAATGAATCATGACATCAGCATGAGGGATATTACTTAAGGCAGGAGAAGCAAAATCATCGGTCAACACAATGGGTGTTTCTGCTGCAGCTTCGTCATCAATAAAACAGTGTGGCAAGAAATCCGTTTTACTAAATGACCAAAGCAGCTCATTTAACTTTTGTAAATCAGCCTTCTCGCCCACCATCACAATATTGCGCACTGGCTCACCCTCAGGGGTGGCGCTCCAAATCTTGCGTGTGAGGCGGCAAGCGTATTCCAGCTTGTCACTCACATTGCTATGAAAATCAATTCGTGCCATGCAATATTTTTCCAGGGGCTTTTACTTACGCTCAAGCAAGAAGTTCACCAAGAGCGGCACTGGGCGACCAGTAGAGCCTTTAGCAGCCCCGCTTTTCCAGGCAGTTCCAGCGATATCTAAGTGCGCCCATTTGTATTTCTCGGTAAAGCGAGATAAGAAGCAAGCCGCTGTCACACTACCCGCTGGACGACCGCCAATATTGGCAACGTCTGCAAAGTTAGATTTGAGTTGCTCGTGATAAGCAGCATCTAAGGGCAAACGCCACACTGTATCTAAAGAAGCATGGCCTGCCTTAGTAAGCTCGCTCACCAAGTTCTCGTCTTCAGAAAATAAGCCGCTATGTACATGACCCAAAGCAATGACGCATGCCCCTGTCAAGGTAGCTATATCAATGACTGCTGCAGGTTTAAAGCGCTCCACATAAGTTAGCGCGTCACACAGAATTAATCGACCTTCTGCATCCGTATTGAGAACTTCAATCGTTTGTCCAGACATGCTCTTCACAATATCGCCAGGACGAGTCGCTTGACCTGATGGCATATTTTCACAAGTTGGAATAACGCCAATCACATTCTTTTTTAAATTCATCAAAGCAACTGAATACATGGCGCCAATTACAGAGGCGGCTCCACACATGTCGTACTTCATTTCATCCATAGCTTCGCCTGGCTTAAGTGAGATGCCGCCAGTGTCGAAAGTAATGCCTTTACCAACCAGCACAATCGGCGCTTCGCCTGCTTTGCCGCCTTGATGCTTCATCACAATAAATTGTGGAGGCGTGTCTGATCCTTTAGCAACCGACAAGAATGAACCCATTCCCAAAGCCTCAATCTGCTTGCGTCCAAGAACTTCAACTTTGAGGCTGGTTTTTTTGCTTAAGCCCTGGGCAGCCTTACCAAGATAGGTTGGTGTACAAATGTTTGGAGGAAGATTACCAAGATCCTTTGCCAAGTTCATACCCTCAACCATTGATATACCCTGGTCAACTGCTGCCTTTAACTCCTTGGAACAAGTTTCATTGCCGGCAAAGACCAAGCTTTTGAAAGTATCGGCCTTATCCTTAGCTTTAAATTTCATGGCAGGCTGGCGCACACCAAAACGATAAGCCTGATCGCCCGCGTACTGAATGGTGAGGCGCACCTCTTCTGCAATAAAGTCCGCTTTGTGAGTGAGCGCAAAACTGGGAGTAAACCACAGCGCACTTTCAATGGATCCGCCGCTAAGCTCTTTCAAAGCAGAACGAGCAACTTTGGAATACGTAGTCAAACTACGTTCACTAGCAAGGTGAACATCACCCAAACTCACTAGCAATACTCGTTTGGCTTTAACACCATTGGTCGACCAAGATTTTTCTGCGCGCAACATGCATGCTGATGCCTGCTTAGCATCTAAATCTCCAACAACGTTGGCATGAGCAACCGAACCCCTGAGCAACAGATCAAGCTCTGGCAAAAAACCCGTTTTGACTTTGGTGCGCTTAGTGCCTGAGAAGCTATCTAAGTCTGCCTTGGAATAACCTAGAACTAAACAGTCAGCGCTATGGCCAAGCAAGGCTTTGAGGCTAGTTTTCTGGAGTTTTAGGCTCTGAAGGTCTGCTTGAGGGAAAATCTTGGTGCTAAATTGAATTGTCATAATCTATTACGGTATTTTGGTAGATTCAAAAGGTGAGAAATTGCTAATTTGGGGCGTTTATCCATTATCCTCCGACATGAGATGAACTTCCCTAATCTCCAACAATATAAGCCATTTGTAATCCCTAATAACCTCACCAATCCAAACCCTTATTTCTCATGATTTTTAAACAGGCCCTTCGCCGCGAACTCAGTTTTACGACTGGCGGGGTCTTTTTGGTCTTAGTTACCATTATGGTGACTACCTTGGTAATCCGAATTTTGGGTTTTGCGGCCAACGGAGCAGTGAATCCAGAGGATGCTCTTGTTTTGATTGCCTTGGCTACCTTAGGTTATCTTGCAGTGCTATTAACGGTTTCTCTATTTGTCGCTACCCTCATTGTTTTAGTGCGCTGGTACAAAGATTCGGAAATGATTGTTTGGTTTGCCAGCGGCCTCAGCATTACAAATCTCATTCGCCCCATTCTGCAATTTGCCATACCCCTCATCATCATCATTGCCCTACTTGCTCTTTTTGTCTGGCCTTGGGCAAATCGCGAATCAACCTTAATTAGTCAGCGCTTTCAACAACGCGATGATGTATCCATGGTGAGTGCGGGTCAATTTAAAGAATCTGCAAAAGCGGAGCGCGTATTTTTTATCGAAGAGCTCGATGTTGATAAAAGTGAAGTTAAGAATATCTTTGTGGCGGACTCCAAGAATGGTCGCTTGAGCATTGCAGTGTCCTCAACCGGCTTTATCCAAAACTCTGCAGGGGGCGAGAAATCCATCGTGCTGCATAACGGCAGACGCTATGAGGGGCAACCTACACAGCCTGATTTTAGGATTCTCGAATTTAACGAATACAGCACGAAGATCCGCAGCAAAGATGCATTGGCCCCTGCACCGCGCGATCGTGAGAAGACCATTACAGAACTCTTAAATGATCCCAATCCCGTATCCACCAACCCCAATCGCGCTGAGTTACTCTGGCGTATCGGCCTACCATTGATGGCTTTAGGTCTGGTGTTGATTGCGATTCCACTTGCTTATGTAAACCCCCGTCTTGGGAATTACACGGCAATGTTCTATGCAGTCTTAATTTACTTAATCTATAGCAACCTTCTGAACCTGACACAAAACTTTGTCTCGCAAGGTAAGGTAGGCGTCTTTGTAGCGATCTGGCCTATACATTTGCTTGCGCTCTTGATTGCAACAGCTTTAATTCGAAATCGCATTAACCCTTCTCTGAAGTGGTGGCGTCGTCAACTACCCGCCTCTATCGCCACCAAATGAAATTGCTCTTTCCTTTCATTTATGAGCGCTATCTAGCTAAGCAGATCTATGCTGCTTTTGGTTTTATCTTATTTGCTTTAGTGGCTTTATTTTTATTCTTTGATATCTTGAGTGAGCTCGGCTCCGTTCAGGGAGCTTACACACTTCCCTTAGCACTACTGCATGTCCTGCTAAAAGCCCCAAGCCGAATCTCAGAAATTATTCCGATTGCAGGCTTAATTGGCAGTATTTATGTATTTGCCATGCTAGCTAGTCAGTCTGAGTTCACCATTTTGCGCATCGCCGGTCTAGACGTTAAGCGTGGCCTCATAACCCTAACCAAAATCTCTTTACCCTTAATTGCACTCACTCTCATCATGAGCGAGTGGATTGGACCCTATACCGAGGCTAAGTCTGATCAGATTCGCATGAAGGCCATGGGCTCTGCTTATTCATCCCAGTTTAGAACTGGCGTTTGGGTAAAAGATCGCTTACGTGATGAGGATGGTAGCGGCCCAGTTCGTCCTGGTGTGCGCTATGTCAACGTTGGTAAGGTTGATAAAGATAATGAAATTCGTAATATCCGTATGTATGAGTTTGACGATAGCTATCACCTCCTCTCCATTCGAAGCGCAGTATCTGGACAGTTTGATGAGGCCGGTATCTGGGTCTTAAATGATGTGACAGAAACTCGCTTTAAGGAAACGAAGCAGTCCGATCCGCTGAATCCTGTTTTTTCTGCGCATACTTTTACGCACCCGATAGTGACTTTGGAATCCGAAGTCACGCCGCAAATTTTGAACGTACTTTTAATTAGCCCTGAAAAAATGTCGATCATGAGCTTGGGTCGCTTTATCTCTCATCTGCGTGATAACAAACAAGATGCACAGCGACATTCAATTGCTTTCTGGAAGAAAGTCGTTTACCCATTTACTATTTTTGTAATGCTCACACTTGCACTACCCTTTGCTTATTTAAAGGTACGGGCTGGTAGCGTAGGCATTAAGGTATTTGGCGGAATCATGCTCGGTATGAGCTTTCAGCTTTTCAACTCCCTCTTCTCCAATGTGGGACTTTTGGGCTCTTGGCCAGCACTTCTCACAGCCCTAACCCCACCGCTGTTGTACTTCCTATTGGCAATATTTGGATTGCGCTGGGTTTCAAAGGCTTAATACCCAAAAATCATTTAAAATTTAATTCCTATATCTTTGTAGATATATAGATAGGAATTTACATGAACCTTCATCAATTCCGTTTTGTACGGGAAGCTGTCAGACAGAACTTCAATTTAACTACTGCTGCAAAGGCACTTTTTACCTCTCAGCCGGGCGTATCCAAAGCAATTATTGAATTGGAGGATGAGTTGGGCGTGGAGATCTTTCGTCGACATGGCAAACGCATTCGCTCTCTCACTGAGCCAGGCAAACGCATATTGAGCTCAATTGAACGCATCCTCGATGAGGTTGAAACCCTGAAAAGAGTAGGCAAAGATTTTGCTAGCCAAGATCAGGGTAGCTTCGTGATTGCAACTACCCATACACAAGCGCGCTACGCACTACCAAAAGTACTTACTGAATTTACTAAGCGCTTTCCAAAAGTAAAGGTCAGCATTCAGCAAGGTAGCCCAGGCCAAATCGCTGAATTACTTACGCATGATCGTGCTGATATTGCGATTGCAACCGAGGGAATTGCTAATACCCCTGGAGTACTAGCCCTGCCCGGCTATCAATGGCAACACGTACTAATGGTGCCATTGAGCCATCCACTCCTAAACCAAGCGACACTCACTCTTGAAGAGATCGCCAAGTATCCAATCATTACCTATGACAAAGCCTTTGCAGGCCGTAGCAAGATTGATGCTGCATTTGCACAAAGAAATATCACGCCAGATATTATTTTAGAAGCGATTGATGCAGACGTCATCAAGACTTATGTAGAAACGGGTATGGGTATTGGCATTGTTGCCGGTCATGCTTACGATCCAGACCGAGATCGCAACCTCAAAGTGATTCCTGCAGGACACCTATTTGGAAATAATGTGACGCATTTAGGTGTAAAACAAGGCGCCTACCTCAGGTCTTTTGTTTACACCTTCATTGAGCTCTTCTCACCCACCCTCACAAAGAAAATTGTTGAGCAAGCGATGAATAACGAGTCCGAGACTTACGAAATCTAGATTGACTAAGAATTGTCTTGGGGAAACCTCAAGGACAGGAAAGTCTTTGAGTGGTGCCTCGGGGCGGACTCGAACCGCCACGCCTTGCGGCACCGGATTTTGAGTCCGGCACGTCTACCAATTCCATCACCGAGGCAGGTGTTTGCAGTGGAAATTCTGCTTACTTTGCTACTTTGTTACTGCTAAGACATGAGAGTGTAACAAAAAATGGTTAGATACCCCCTACCTCGGGTCTAGAACCCCTTAAAATGAGGTCTTCTAGCCAAATCATTAAAAGGACTTACCCGTATGGCCGGCCATTCGAAATGGGCCAATATTCAACACCGCAAAGGTCGTCAGGACGAAAAACGCGGCAAGATTTGGACCAAACTCATTAAAGAAATTACCGTAGCTGCCAAATTAGGTGGTGGTGATATTGCTACAAACCCACGTTTACGTCTGGCTATTGATAAGGCCAAAGACTCTAATATGCCGAACGATAACGTGCAAAGAGCGATTCAGCGTGGTACGGGCTCACTCGAGGGTGTGAACTATGAAGAGATTCGTTACGAGGGCTACGGCATTAATGGCGCAGCCATCATTGTTGATTGCTTAACTGATAACCGCACACGTACCGTTGCAGAAGTTCGTCATGCTTTTAATAAGAATGGCGGCAATATGGGTACAGAAGGTTCTGTTGCTTTCTTATTCAACCACTGCGGACAGATGTTATTTGCACCAGGTACTAGCGAAGATCAACTGATGGAAGTGGCATTAGATGCTGGCGCTGAAGATGTCATCACTCATGATGATGGATCTTTAGAGGTGCTCTCCCCCGTTCCTGATTTTTCTAAAGTGCAAGACGCCATTAGCAAGGCAGGCCTCAAGCCTGAATTAGCAACGGTAGCCATGCGCCCCGAGACAGAGATTGCCTTAGAAGGTGATCAGGCAGAAAGCATGCAGAAGTTATTAGATGCACTTGAGAACTTAGATGATGTTCAAGAAGTATTTACGAACGCTGCGCTTTAATTTTTTGTTAATTACTACAGATAGCTTGTTATGAAAATTCTACTAATTGGATCTGGCGGACGCGAACATGCGCTAGCTTGGAAGTTAGCCCAATCCCCCCAAGTGCAAACGGTTTATGTTGCTCCAGGCAATGGTGGTACAGCTACCGCGAAGCAAACCGCTGCAGGTATTGAGAACTTACCCATCACAGGATTGCAAGAGTTGGCTGACTTTGCTAAGCGCGAGAAGATTCATTTAACAGTTGTCGGTCCAGAGGCTCCGCTTGCTGCCGGCATCGTGGATGTATTCCGCAATAATGGCTTGCGTATTTTTGGGCCAACTCAATTAGCAGCCCAGCTGGAGTCTTCTAAGGACTTTTCTAAAGCCTTTATGAAGCGTCATGGCATTCCAACAGCGGATTACCAAACCTTCTCTAATGCAATAGAGGCACATGCCTACATTGATGCCAAAGGTGCGCCGATTGTGATTAAGGCTGATGGACTGGCTGCTGGCAAAGGCGTTGTCGTTGCCATGAATCTTGAAGAAGCACATTCGGCAGTGGACATGATGTTGGCAGACAATAAACTAGGCAATGCAGGTGCCCGTGTAGTGATAGAAGAATTCCTCACGGGGGAAGAAGCAAGTTTTATCGTTTTAGTAGATGGCAAGAATGTTCTTGCATTAGCAACTAGCCAAGATCACAAGCGCTTATTAGATGCCGATCAAGGACCAAACACGGGCGGCATGGGTGCTTACTCCCCTGCTCCAGTAGTTACTCCAGAAATTCATGCACGCGCATTACGTGAAGTGATCATGCCAACTGTTAAAGGCATGAAAGCAGATGGCATTCCTTATACCGGCTTCCTATATGCCGGTCTAATGATCACGCCTGACGGCAAGATCAAGACATTAGAATTTAACTGCCGCATGGGTGACCCAGAGACACAGCCCATCATGGCCCGACTGCGTAGCGATCTGGTCAATGCACTAGATCATGCGGTAGATGGCACACTCAATGAAGTGGAATTGGAATGGGATCGCCGCACAGCCCTTGGCGTTGTGCTGGCTGCTCATAATTATCCAGAGACTCCTCGTGTTGGTGATGTCATTACCGGCATACCTGCTGATACTGAAGATCAAATCACTTTCCATGCTGGCACGAAACTGCAAGATGGCAAAGTGGTGACATCAGGCGGACGCGTGATGTGTGTTGTTGGTCTTGCGGACACTGTTCGTGGCGCCCAACAAAAAGCTTACGATGTGATCAATCACATCAAGTTTGATGACATGCAATATCGCAAAGATATCGGCTACCGCGCAATTAAGTAACCCCATAAAGTTAGAACGCCTTGTCAGATCACCATACCCAAATTGATATCAATGCCTTAAAAGAATATTTTTTAGGCTTGCAAGATCGCATCACCACTGCCATGAGCGCTTTGGATGGTAAGGCCTTTGTTGCTGACGAATGGCATAAACCTGAAGACAGCAAACTTAAAGGATATGGCCGTACCTGCATTTTGAATGGCGGCAATATTCTTGAAAAAGGTGGCGTAGGCTTCTCGCACGTGCGCGGCGATCAAATGCCACCTTCGGCATCGCATCACCGCCCAGAAGTAGCGGGCCGCAGCTTTGAAGCGATGGGCGTTTCCTTAGTCTTTCACCCAAATAATCCCAAGGTACCCACCACCCATATGAACGTGCGCTGCTTTATTGCCCAAGCGCCAGATAAAGAGGCTGTATGGTGGTTTGGGGGTGGCTTTGACTTGACCCCTTACTATGGCGTTGATGAGGACTGCAAACACTTTCATCAAACTGCTAAAGATGCTTTAGATCCATTTGGTGAAGAGCTTTACCCACGTTTTAAAAAATGGTGTGATGAATATTTCTACTTAAAACATCGTGAAGAACCCCGAGGTATTGGCGGCGTTTTCTTTGATGACTTTAATGAGCTCGGTTTTGAGAAGAGCTTTGCGATGACTCGCGCAGTAGGTGATGCATTTATTAACGCTTACCTCCCAATCGTGCAGCGCCGCCATCAAGATGGCTTTACTCCTGAAGAAAAGTCTTTCCAAGAATATCGCCGTGGTCGTTATGTTGAATACAACCTCATCTTTGATCGAGGGACGATCTTTGGCCTGCACTCAGGTGGTCGTACTGAATCTATTCTGATGTCGATGCCACCAGTGGTTCAATGGTGGTACAACTGGCAGCCAACTCCTGGCACGCCAGAGGCTAAGTTATATGACTATTACCTCAAGCCACGAGATTGGCTAGCTTGAGCGCTTTACCTTTGAATACTCCTAAAAAAATTGGCATTCTTGGGGGAACCTTTGATCCCCCTCATGTGGGCCATCTTAAGCTGGCCACTCATTTTTCAAGACTGTTGCGACTAGATGCCCTACTACTCATTCCCAGCGGTGAACCCTGGCAAAAAGGTGCCGGCATTACTCCTGCAGAAGTACGCTTTAAGCTAACTGAGGCTGCAGGAATTGATTTAGCACGAACATTTTTATATCTCAAGATCGCTACTCAAGTAGGCATTGACCGTATGGAGATCGATCGCGCTGGACCAAGCTATGCAATCGATACCGTCAAAGCCTTGCGAGAGCGATTTGGAGCAAATGCTAGCTTGACTTGGCTAATGGGAGCAGATTCCTTGGTGGCGCTTCCTAGCTGGAATTCTTGGGAAAAGCTGAGTCAATACGTCAATTTTGCCGTGGCCACTAGACCGCACCATGATTTACAAGACCAAATTAGTTCTGAAGTGAGGCAATTTATTGAAGATCATCAGGTAAAAAATGTTGCCGCTCTTGAAAATAGCACCGCAGGCCTCATATATATCGATGACAGCTTGAATGTCGATCTATCCTCTACCGAGTTACGCGACCTCCTCAAATCAAGCTCTAGAAGCGCTATAGCATCCGAGCAAATACCAACCCACACCCTAGAAATCATTACAAATCTGGGCTTGTATCAGTAATCAAGCTAAGATCACCCTAAATACAAAAATTATTACCGAGAAAATATGGGCTTACGTAAATTACAACGCGTCGTGATTGATGCCCTAGAAGATGTCAAAGCACAGGATATTCGTGTATATGACACCACCAAATTAAGTGAATTATTCGATCGCGTGATCATTGCTACCGGTTCAAGCAATCGCCAAACCCGCTCTTTAGCAATGTCCGTCAAAGAAGAGGTAAATGCCAAAGGCGGTGAAGTTATTTCTATTGAAGGTTTAGAAACCGGTGAGTGGGTATTGGTAGACTGCGGCGACGTTGTTGTACATATTTTGCAACCGATGCTACGCTCTTACTATCAGCTTGAAGGCATGTGGGGCGCTAAACCAGTCCGCGTCAAATTAGCTGGCGATAAGGGTCTTGCCAAGGCAAGCGAATCTGAAGACGACGAGTAATTTCGTCGTCATTTGCGGCAATGCGACTCACCATAGTTTCAGTTGGCCATAAGATGCCCGAGTGGGTTGCAATAGCTACCCATGACTACATCAAAAGAATGCCTGCTGACTGCAGCATTGAAATCAAAGAGATCAAACCGGATATCACCCCCGCAAAAGAAGCCGTAAGGATTGCTGCAGCTATTCCAAAGGGGTCCAGGGTGATTGCTTTGGATGAACGTGGCAAAGATCAAACTACACAAAACTTAGCGACTCAACTGGCCAGTTGGCGCCAAGAGGGCTTTGACATCACCTTTTTAATTGGTGGGGCGGATGGCTTGGACGCGAGCTTAAAAGCAAGTGCGCAAGCCATGTGGCGACTATCTAGCCTTACCTTGCCTCATGCAATGGCTAGAGTATTGCTTGTTGAGCAACTCTATCGAGCCTGGACCATTCTGCAAGGCCATCCATATCATCGTGAGTAAGTTGATAAATCCCGTGCATTCTTTTATATACCTTGCTTCGCAGAGTCCCCGTCGACAAGAGCTCTTAAAGCAAATCGGTATTCGCTTTGAAATGCTTTTGCCTAGCCCCGATGAAGACAGTGAAAGCATTGAAACTCCCTTGTTCAATGAAAAAGCTCGCGACTATGTTGAGCGCGTTACCTTGGCAAAAAGTGCTGCAGCACTTTCGAGATGGAAAAAAAGTGGGTTGCCGTGGGCCCCGATCCTCTGCGCCGATACTACCGTGAGTCTACCCAATAGTCCTGATGGAGAAATTCTGGGTAAGCCGGCTGATGCAGTAGATGCTGTACGTATTTTGAGCATGCTCAGCGGCAAAATACATGAAGTACTTAGCTCGGTAGCTGTGACCATAAATCCTGATGAAAAACCAATACAATTAGTGCAGGTTTCTGAAGTTCAGTTTGTCAACTTAGCTCCCGAACAAATTTCTGCCTACATCGCCAGCGGTGAACCCTTTGGTAAGGCTGGAGCCTACGGTATCCAAGGCTTAGGTGGTGCCTTTATTCCCTCAATTCAGGGTAGCTATAGCGGTATCATGGGTCTACCTATTTATGAAACCAGCCTTTTGCTGGAACGTGCCCAAGTCAGCAGCATATGAACGAAGAGATACTGATCAATATCACCCCGCAAGAAACGCGCGTTGCTTTAATTCAGCAAGGCGCAGTTCAAGAATTGCAGATTGAGCGCACTCGACAACGAGGTATTGTCGGCAATATCTATTTAGCCAAAGTAGCGCGTGTATTGCCAGGTATGCAATCTGCATTTATTGAGATTGGTCTTGAACGAACTGCTTTTATGCACGTTGCAGACATTACCCAAAATAATCCTCAGGCACAAATTGAAAAATTATTATTTGAGGGGCAAACACTACTAGTACAGGTATTAAAAGATCCGCTAGGCACTAAAGGCGCTCGCCTGACAACCCAATTGAGTATTGCTGGCCGTAATTTGGTTTATTTACCCCCTGCGGGCAGCGATGCTGCAACTGAAAAATATATAGGTGTTTCCCAGCGGATTGATCAACCTGAAGAGCGTGAGGCGATCAAGGCCCGTCTTGCCAGATTGATGGCTGACGATGAAAAAGGCGGCATTATTGTCCGCACCAGCGCCCAAGATGCATCGGATACTGAACTGCAGCATGACATGCTTTACCTGCGCACCACCTGGGAAAACATTCATGCGGCGATGAAACATAATCCGGCCCCCACCCTGCTCTATCAAGACCTCAGTCTTGCTGAGCGAGTCTTGCGTGATGTTGCTGGAGAAGAGACCACTCAAATTCGAGTGGATTCTGCTGAAAATTTCGAGAAGCTTAAAGCCTTTACCACCGCTTACATGCCCAACCTGCTGGGCAAGCTGACTCTACATCGTGGCGAGCGTGCGTTATTTGATTTATTTGATGTGGATGCTGAGATCAATAAGGCCCTCGGTCGTCGAGTAGACTTAAAGTCTGGCGGCTATCTGATGATTGATCAAACGGAGTCCATGACAACGATTGATGTCAATACTGGCAGCTATGTCGGCGCACGCAATCTTGATGATACCGTCTTCAAAACCAACTTGGAAGCAGCTCAAGCGATTGCTCGCCAACTGCGCTTACGCAATCTGGGTGGCATCATCATTATTGACTTCATTGATATGGTTGGCAAAGACCATCAAGAATCCGTGTTGCATGAACTCAAACGTAATCTAGAGCGTGATCATGCGCGTACCTCAGTAAGCGATTTTTCTGCTTTGGGCTTAGTAGAGATGACTCGCAAGCGGACTCGTGAGTCGCTCGCCCATATCACCTGCGAGCCTTGCGCTACCTGTCTTGGCAAGGGTGAGATTAAAACTGCGCAGACAATTTGTTACGAGATTTTGCGAGAGATTGTGCGAGAGCACCGCCAGTTTAATCCGCGAGAATTCCGAATTGTGGCAGCACCTGATGTTATTGATCTATTCCTAGAAGAAGAAAATCAATTCTTGGCACAGCTTGGCGACTTCATTGGCAAACCGATTACCCTCCAGGCTGAGGGTAGCTTCCGTCAAGAACAATACGATATTGTTCTCAGTTAAATTTTCTAAATTTTGGTTGGACTCAATTAGGCGTTTGAGAACTGAATGCGATGTAAATTCGCATACAAGCCGTCTTGCTTAATTAAATCTTCGTGGGAACCATTTTCAACGATCTTGCCATGCTCAAGCACCACAATTCGGTCAGCATGTTCAATGGTTGATAAACGGTGAGCAATCACTAAAGTAGTTCTATTCGCCATTAAGCGCTCAAGCGCCTCCTGAACCTGACGTTCGGATTCAGAATCCAATGCAGAAGTTGCTTCATCCAAAATCAAAATTGGCGCATTTTTATAGATTGCGCGGGCAATAGCCATGCGCTGGCGTTGTCCGCCGGATAAGCGATTACCGTTATCACCCACCATCGAATCAATACCTTCGGGCAACTCTTTGATCAGCGCACTCAAATTAGCAGCCTCCAAAGCTTCCATGACACGTCCACGATCAATACCACCTTGATCGTTGGCGCCATAGGCGACGTTAGCAGCAATCGTATCGTTAAAGAGGATGACATCCTGACTTACAAAAGCAATCTGGCGTCGCACATCGGCCAACACAATATCTTCGATAGGAATGTCATCCAAGAAAATGTGGCCGCTGGTCGGCTTATAGAAGCGTGGCAATAAATTAACGAGCGTAGATTTACCGCCACCTGAAGGTCCAACGAAAGCTACAACTTCACCTGGTTTAATGTTGAGATTGATATTGCGCAAAGCATCTTTTCGCCCGACCTCTTGTTGATATGAAAAGCCAACGTCATCAAAACGAATAGCGCCTTTTGCCTTATTAAGCGGCTTCATATTCTGCTTGTGCTCTTCATCCTCCTCAAAAGGCTGATCCATTAATCCAAAAATCATTTCTGCAGCTGTAAGCCCACGTTGTAGCGGCTGATTAATATCGGCCAAGTGCTTAAGCGGTGAAATTACCAACATCATGGCGGTAATAAAGGCTGCAAAACCACCGACAGTCGTGCCTTCGGTGGCAGATTGCATCAACGCGATGACTAGTACTACGGATAAAGCCATAGAGGCAATCAACTGAGTGATTGGCTGATTTAGACCGCCCGCCACAGCAGACTTCAAAGCAAACTGACGTGCACGTTCAGCCTTTTGTCTAAAACGATTCATTTCGTACTCTTCAGCACCATGAACTTTAACTATCTTATATCCCGCAGCCGCCTCTTCCACAATGTAAGCAAGCTCACTAGTGAGTGTTTGCTGCTCTCTATTTAGGGATCTTAGGCGACGATTAATTTTGCTCATGATGAATGCAATCACCGGGAAAATAACCAGTACCACCAATGTCAATTGCCAGTTTAGGTAGATGAGATAGCCCATTAAACCAATTACAGTGAGTGAATCACGCACCAAGCTAATTAACATTCCCCCCATAACAGAGAGGACATTATTTACTTCAAAGACAACTGCATTAATGAGGTTTGATGCAGAGTTTTGTTGAAAAAAAGCAGTCTTTGCATGCAATAGTGTTTGAAACATTTGCTCACGCAATTTCAATAACACCGCATTAATTACTCGAGTTAATAGATAGTTGGATAAAAATTGAGCCAAACTGCGAACCAAGGCCAAGCCAACCAAAAAAACGGGGACTTGCCAGAGCTTGCTATTGAGCTGACCAGTAAAGCCGCGGTCCAGCAAGGGCTTCATCAGAGCCGGAATGGAGGTTTCGGCGCCAGCCACCAAAGCCATGGCCAAAAGCGACCCAATAATCAAGCCGTAATGGGGCTTGAGGTAGGTAATTAAGCGATTTAGGGCGGTACGGTCTTGAGCATTCATATAATGAATTATGCCCACCTTATCAGTCATACTCATCACCCGCAATGAAGAGGCCAATTTGGACGATTGTCTGGCCTCCCTGGAAGGGATCGCCCAGCAGATCGTAGTGGTTGATACCGATAGTTCAGACCACACCCTAGAAATAGCCAAAAAACATGGGGCAAGCATTTCCCAGCCTGCGGATTGGCCTGGTTTTGGCCCCCAGAAGAATCGCGCTCTAGACCTCGCTACCAGCGAGTGGGTGCTATCCCTAGATGCCGATGAAAGACTGACCCCTGCCCTGAAATCCGAAATTCTGACGGCGATTCATCACAGCGCACACGTAGACTGTTTTGCTATTCCTAGGTTGTCCTGGTATTGCGGGCGCTTTATCCGCCACTCCGGCTGGAGCCCCGATTATGTGGATCGTCTCTTTAGGCGTGGTACTGCGCGCTTCTCGGATGACTTAGTTCACGAGCGACTCATCCCCAATGGTCAGGTCGCAAAGCTATATAACCCGATGTTGCATTACAGCTTTATGAACTATTCACAAGTTCTGCAAAAGCTAGATCGATATTCCACGGCATCGGCAGAGCAAGCATTTGCCAAAGGCAAAACTAGCAGTCCTATTAAGGCAGTTGTACATGGTGTATGGGCATTTATTCGCACATATATTATTCGCGTAGGATTTTTAGATGGCGCCCAAGGATTTGCTTTAGCAGTATCCAATGGTCAAGGCACCTATTACCGCTACATGAAGCTCTGGCATCTAAACCAGGAAGCAAATAAATGATTTCGATTTTGCTGGCCACATACAACTGGCCACAAGCGCTCAAGCTTTGCCTAGAATCGCTAGCTACTCAAACTGATAAGAACTTTGAAATCATTATTGCTGATGATGGCTCTGCTGAGAGTACACGGCACCTTATTGAGGCAATCAAAGCCACTCATCCGATTTCAATCACGCATCTCTGGCAAGAAGATCAGGGCTTTCGGAAAACCAAGATTTTGAATCGGGCAATAGCTGCTGCCCATGGAGACTATTTAGTTTTCCTTGATGGTGATTGCATCGTGCAGCCAGACTTTGTAGCTCGGCATCGTCAATTAGCCCAAAAGGGGTACCTTGTAACTGGCAGTAGAGTCTTGCTGAATGACATTCTGACCGAAGAACTACTCACTTGGGCCCATTGGAGTTTTCAGATATTTTGCACAGGGCTATTAAGCAAGCGCCTTAGTGGTGGCATCAACAAATACTGGCCCCTTAAAATTAAGATAGGTAATGGCTCTTGGCGTGATTACCAAAAATTTGTCTGGCGTCGAATTAAGGGCTGCAATATGGCCTGCTGGAAGGCTGATGCTGAAGCAATTACCGGCTTTGATGAAACCATGACAGGCTGGGGGCATGAAGACGCTGATTTTGTTTTCCGATTACAACACCATGGTATTCGTCGCAAATCTGGCTCATGGTCTACCGAAGTGCTCCATCTCTTTCATAAAATCCACGATCAAAGAAATGCTGCTGAGAATGCCCGTCGCGTGCGTGAAAAGATTTTGGCTAAGGCGCTTTAAGCATATCAATAGCGATGACTAATTACTCCAAGCTCAAGCCTAAAAAAGTACTCTTTATTGCCACCAGGCAAATTGGTGATGTACTGGTAACGACGCCCTTGATAAGCAAAGCTAGAGCGCTCTGGCCGGATGCAGAATTTCATTTCTTGGGATACCGCGGCAAGCTGGAGATGCTCCATGGCAATCCCGACATTGCTGAAGTGATTGAAACGTCTGACCGACCCGGCTTTGGTGAATATCTCTCCCTCTTTAATCGTCTTTTTCAGCGTTATGACTTGGCAGTTGTGACACAACCCAGTGATCGCGCTTACTTCTATGGCTTAGTCGCGGCCTTTAGAAGGGTTGGCGTACTTGGCGGTCATCCTCAAGGCAAAGATGCACAAGATCAACAGAAACGAAGTAAGAGCGAAAAGCAAAACGCTTGGAAGAAATTCATCTGCATGCATACGGTGGGTGTTGACTACTTTAATCAGCATGTCATTACAGAAAAACTATGCCTACTAGAGCCCTTCTTTCAGAATCACTCTGAACTTTTTGCCAAGTCGATTTCGGTTACTCCGCCTACAGGAGAGCCCTTAACACCCGCCATTGTTAACGAACTCAAGCAACCTTATGTCGTTGTGCACCCAGGGCCGCTTACTGCCTACAAACGTTGGCCGCTCGCTTATTGGCAAGCACTCATTACGTGGCTAGTAAAACAAGGTTTTCAGGTGGTGTTAAGCGCCTCCCCTGCCAAGCAAGATGTACAACTCAATCACGACATCATTTCTTTGTTAGATGATGAAAGTAAAAAACAAGTGATCAATGCTGCGGGCAAATTATCGATTCCGCAAGCGGGGACACTGATTCGAAGTGCTGTTTTATATATCGGTGTTGATACCTCGATTACCCATTTAGCCGCTGCATGCAATACTCCAACGATTACGCTATTTGGCGCCACCCCACCAACGAACTTTGGCCCATGGCCCAATGGCTTTATTGGTGAGCAACCCTATCAAATGCGCGCCCGCACCCAAACTGTTGGTAACGTTACCATTCTCCAAGGCCCCGGGGAATGCGCTCCCTGCCGTAAGGCTGGATGCCTAGATAAAGCAGATAGTTATAGCGAGTGTTTGGATTTTCTAGAGCCTCAGCAAGTGATTGAGGCAATTGAGAAAGTATTGTTGAATTAGATTAACCATCAATACTGAATGACGTGACTAGAGGTACTGAATCTGTACAGGGTCTTTTTGCTTAGAGGCTAAAATTTGATTGAGTCCATGCAAACATGCATCATCTGGGTAAATACGTAACTCTTCTGGGAACTGCATTAAGCAAGCGCCACCACTAGTAGTGACAGCAGCAGTGAGCATTAAGCCCTTCATGCCCTCATTCGATCCCAGCCCAGCTGGGGCAGATGCACCCAACTTTGGATCACGTACGCGGTTGGCCATGAGATAAGGGTTAATTTGGCTACGGAGCATTTTGATATCGATCGCGTTATCAATACAAACATGGACGTTGCGAGCAAAGCGCATACGTGCACCAGTAATGTCCATTACTGCCTCAGAGACAATCCGCATTCCGCCAGAGAACTTATCAGGCATCACATTTACCTTGGCAACTAATAGCTCATCTTCTTTTAACCAAGAACGATTGGGTTCGTAGACTTCGCTATACAAGGTCACTTCAAGTGCTGCAGAACCATCATCGATAGTGGCAATCATCATGCGACCACGTTGACCAGTGAGCATTCGTGCAGAAGTGATGATCCCGGCAATGAGTTGATCCTTACCTTCTGCTACCTTGGATAAGGATTGACGAATGAAATGGGAGGTCTCATCACGATAGGCATCGAACATATGGCCCGTTAAGCAAAGGCCTAAAGAAGTCTTCTCTTCTTGTAATCGTTTTTTCTCAGACCAGGTAGGCTCGCGGACCAACTCCGGGAGATGACGATCCTCTTCACCAGCAACTTCAAACAAACTTACTTGATGTATTGATGCCTCGGCTTGTTCAGCAGCCTCAATCGCTCTGGCCAAAGAGGCAAGTAAGGTTGATCGGATGTCATACAGATTGCCATCTGCAGGAACAGAGTCACGATACAAACTATCGAAAGCACCGGCACGCATGAGGGCTTCAATAGCACGACGATTCACTTGGCGACGATCAACACGTGCGCAGAAATCAAATAGATCTTTAAATGGTCCGCCAGTTTCACGTGCCTTCACGATGGATTCAATCGCAGCTTCGCCAGTACCACGAACCGCGCCTAAGCCATAACGAATATGGCTAATTGGGGAGTCTGGAGCAGCATCGGGAGCACGCAATGGCGTGAATTCATAAACACCAGTATTGATATCTGGTGAAAACACCCGAATATTATTAGCCAAGCAATCGTCATACAGGATCTTCACCTTATCGGTGTCGTCCATCGCGAGCGATAAGTTGGCCGCCATAAATTCTGCGGGGTAATACGCTTTGAGCCAAGCAGTTTGGTAAGCTAAGAGTGCGTATGCAGCTGCGTGGGACTTATTAAATCCGTAACCTGCAAAACGCTCCATCAAGTCGTAGATCTCGTTTGCTTTTACCTCTGTAATGCCGCCTGCTTTTGCGCCATCACTAAAGATCTTGCGATGCTGGGCCATTTCTTCTGGCTTTTTCTTACCCATCGCTCGACGTAACATGTCAGCACCACCCAATGAGTAGCCGCCGATCATCTGCGCCATTTGCATCACCTGCTCCTGGTAGACCATGATGCCGTAGGTCTCCCTTAGAACGGGCTCAATACGGGGATCTGGATACTCTACTTTTTGACGACCGTGCTTACGCTCAATAAAGTCCGGAATCAAATCCATTGGACCTGGGCGGTACAAAGCCACCAAGGCAATAATGTCTTCAAAGCGGTCAGGCTTGGCTTCACGGAGCATGCCTTGCATGCCGCGGCTTTCTAGCTGAAATACCGCAACAGTGTTAGCGCGCTTAAGAACATCAAAGGCTTTTTCATCGTCTAACGCAATCTCGCCGATATTCCAATCTCTGCGATCCGCATGTAGCGCTTTAATCCATCGTTCTGCTGCCGCCAAGATGGTTAAGGTGGTCAGACCTAGGAAGTCGAACTTCACTAAACCAATCGCCTCTACGTCATCTTTATCAAATTGACTAATCACGGAGCTACTGTCTTGATCTTTACTTTCTTGGGTGTAAAGAGGACAAAAATCGGTGAGGCGGCCTGGGGCAATCAATACACCACCCGCATGCATACCAACGTTACGGGTCATGCCCTCTAATTGCTGCGCTAAAGAAAGCAACTGACGCACTTCATCTTCATTCTTTTCACGCTCGGCTAGTTGCTTCTCTTCCTTCTTCGCCATTTCAATGGTCATGTACTGACCAGGCTTATTTGGCACCAGCTTAGCAATACCATCTACGAAGTTATAGCCCTGCTCTAGCACGCGCCCTACGTCACGAATCGCTGCTCTTGCAGCCATCGTTCCGAAGGTTGCAATCTGACTGACCGCATCTTTACCGTACTTATCCTTAACGTACTGAATCACACGGTCACGACCGTGCTGACAGAAGTCGATATCGAAGTCGGGCATGGATACCCGCTCTGGATTTAAGAAACGCTCAAACAGCAGGTTGTAACGGAGCGGATCCAAATCGGTAATACCGAGTGAGTAAGCGACTAAAGAGCCCGCACCAGATCCGCGACCAGGACCAACAGGTACGCCATTGTTTTTAGCCCAGTTAATAAAGTCCGCCACGATCAAGAAGTATCCTGGGAAGCCCATTTGAGCAATTGTCTTCACCTCAAAGACCAAGCGCTCGTGATAGCGTGTCATTTCTTTTTCGCGCTCTTCTGCATCTGGGAAATTGCGCTCCATGTGGCGCTTCAAACCAATCTCCGATTGCTGCAAGAGGTAATCATCGAGGGTAATGCCAGGCGGTGTTGGGAAATCCGGTAAACGTGGTTGACCTAAAACCAATGAAAGGTTGCAGCGCTTTGCAATTTCAACCGAGTTCGCCAATGCGGCAGGCAAATCAGCAAAACGCGTTTCCATTTCTTCTTGGGTCAGGAAATACTGCTCGTCATTAAACTTTTTAGCCCTGCGCGGATTACCTAGCAACTCCCCTTCAGCAATACAGACGCGAGCCTCATGCGCAGTAAAGTCGCTTTTTTGCATGAACTGTACTGGGTGGGTGGCCACCACCGGCAGATCTAGTTCACTGGCAAGATGGCACGCAAGTTGGAGTTGCTTTTCATCTTGAGGGTTGCCGCCACGCTGGACTTCGATGTAAAAAGACTGTGGAAAAAGTTTTTCGTAGCGTCTGGCAATGATCTTAGCCTGATCTTCTTGTCCACCCAATAGCGCTGTACCGACTTCGCCCATGCGCGCCCCGGAAAGCGCAATTAACCCATAAGACAGAGTGCGCTTAGCAGCCTTGCCTTCGGCCTTAGCAGCAGGCTCACTAAACCAGGTGGAATCCACTTCAGCACGACCACGCGATTGATTATCTAAAGATGCCCTGCTGAGCAGCTCGCATAAATTGAGATAACCAGAATGGTTTTGGACCAGCAACAATAAACGATACGGCTGATCCGGATCTTGAGGATTGCTAATCCAAACATCTGCTCCAGCAATAGGTTTAATGCCACCAGAGCGGGCAGCGGTATAGAACCGCACCAAACCAAATAAATTACTTAAATCGGTGATGGCCAACGCACCCATCTCATCTTTAACGGCGGCAGCTACCGCATCATCAATGCGCACGACTCCATCCGTAATCGAAAACTCGGAATGGACGCGAAGATGAACAAAACGGGGTGAAGCCATGAGATGATTTTAGCTGTGTCCAAACTCAAAAACCCTTCATCCCCAGCTGGCGGCTATCGCGGGCGATTTGCCCCCTCGCCTACTGGTCCGCTCCATGCCGGATCTTTGGTTGCCGCCCTTGGAAGCTGGTTGGATGCCCGTAAAAATGGAGGTAAATGGCTTCTCAGAATCGAGGATTTAGATACCCCCCGCTGCATACCCGAGGTAACCCAGCAGATTCAGTCTCAATTGCTCGCCTGTGGCCTTTCTTGGGATGAGGAAGTGATCCATCAATCACAGCACCATGAGGCATATCTGAAGGCCTTAGAGCGCTTAAATGGGCTTGAATGCCTGTATTCCTGCACCTGTTCCCGGCAAATGATTGCCAATACCCTGGCAAGCCTAGGAATTGATACGCCCCGCAATCAAGAGATGGTCTATCCCGGTACTTGCCGTCCTGCCTCATTAATGAGCAATGGGGTAGAAACCGTAAAGTCATTACAAAAGGCTTGGCGTATGGCCCTTCCCCAAAACTGCCTTATTGAATTTGAGGACTTAGCGCTGGGACCACAAAGTCAAAATCTCAACACAGAAGTGGGTGATTTTGTCTTGCGTAGAAGTGATGGCCTATTTACCTACCAGCTTGCTGTTGTGGTTGATGATGCTGAACAAGGCATCACCCACATTGTTCGTGGCCAAGACCTATTGAGTAATACCGCAAGGCAAATTTATCTTCAAGGGCTATTGGGATATGAGAGGCCCAAGTATTTACATCTACCTCTTGTGCTTGATGAACATGGTGAGAAGCTCAGCAAGCAAACTCTGGCAACTCAAATTAATACGCAAGATCAGAAGCACTCACTACTAGAGTTACGCAAAGCGGCAAAACATTTAGGATTGAAGAATTTGCCTGATGGCGAGAATGTCACTATTGCAGAGTGGCTATTGGCAGCCACTCATGCATGGCGAAGTTAATTATTCGAAGTGAATTATTTTTTCTTAAAGCCACCAAGCAAAGCACCAACAGCGGGCTTGGCCGGGGTAATACCGACTTTTTTCTCTTCTGGCTTGCTAGCATCTGCAGTAGATGCCGCGGGTGCAGATGGTTCATAAGGCTTATAGAAGAAAGGATCTGACATTTTGGATGGTGCGCTGTAAGAGCTTCTAGATCCACTAGAGCCACCATAACCGCTAGATGATGGACGACTTTGTGAAGGCGCTCCTTCAGGCAAAGGCTGCACATCCAACTTACGCTTCATCAATTTTTCAATATCGTCTAACAAGCGCTTCTCACTGGCATCCACCAAGGCAATCGCATCACCTTTACTACCAGCGCGACCAGTACGACCAATGCGGTGAATGAAGTCTTCTGCGTTATACGGCAGCTCGTGATTAATCACACAAGGCATGTCTGGAATATCTAGACCGCGTGCAGCAACATCGGTTGCTACCAATGCTTCAATCGCGCCAGATTTAAATGCATCTAAAGTTAAAGTACGCTCACCCTGACTCTTATCGCCATGAATCGCGCCGGCTTTGATGCCATCACGCTCTAAGGCACGAGAAAGCTTTGCACAGCCTAAACGGCTATTAGTAAAGATGATGCACTGACGAGATAAACCAGCGCGGGTACGAGCCTCTAAAACTTTCACAATCGCACGTTGCTTATCCGCAGACGAAACCATGTGTACTACTTGCTTCACCGTATCGGCGGCTGCGTTTTGACGAGCTACCTCAACCGTTACGGGAGTGCGTAAATAACTTTGTGCCAGCTTTTTGATTTCTGGCGAGAAGGTTGCGGAGAATAATAATGTTTGTCTTTGCGCAGAAATCAAATCAATGATGCGCTGTAAGTCAGGCAAGAAGCCCATATCGAGCATGCGATCGGCTTCGTCTAAAACCAAAATCTCTACTTGAGAGAGATTGGCAACTTTAGAACCAATGTGATCGAGTAATCGTCCTGGTGTAGCAATCAAAATCTCTACGCCGTTACGCAAAATGGCGACTTGCTCTTTCATATCCACGCCACCATAAACAACAGCAGCGCGCAAATCAGTATGTTTGGAATAACTAGCTGCATTCTCAGACACTTGCACGGCCAACTCGCGAGTTGGGGTCAGAACAAGCGCACGAATCGGATGGCGTGCGGGTGAGGCGCTATTGCTAGCGTGACGCAAAATCTTTTGAATGATCGGCAATACAAAGGCGGCAGTCTTACCGGTACCGGTTTGTGCTGCACCCATCAAGTCACTTCCTGCTAATACATGCGGTATTGATTGCGCTTGAATCGGAGTAGGAATGGTGTAGCCCTGCTCCAGAACCGCTTTTTGAATTTTCGGGTCTAAACCAAAGTCAGCAAAAGTGATTGTTGCTGGAGGGGTAACACCAGGAGTGGCGGTATCGCTCACCCCTGTAGAAGAATTTATTTCAGTAGCAGTATTTGTCAAGGTAACTTACAGGATGGCCGCAATGCCAGCCTTAGCGGTTTCAGCATCCTCGGTCGATTTAACGCCGGAAACGCCGACTGCGCCGATGGTAAACCCGTTTACCTCGATATTGACCCCACCCTCCAACATGCCCGAAATATGTGGAGCAGATAAGAAAGAAATGCGGCCGTTATTAATAATTTCTTCGTAAACGCGACTCTCGCGCTTACCCATTGCAGCTGTACGTGCCTTCTCTTGTGCAATGTAAGCAGATACTGGCGCACAACCATCGCGACGAATTAAACCCAACACATGACCGCCATCATCACAAACGGCAATAGTCACTGCCCAGTTATTGGCAGCAGCATGTTTATCTGCTGCATCCAAAATCTTTTGAACATCAGCTTGAGTTAAGTAAGGTTTAGTAGCCAACATGTTTAATCTTTCTGTCTCGAATATGGTGTGATTGTTTCGTGCACTTCTATATAAGTACTTGAATTATAAGGGGTGTAGCGCGATTCCTTATACAGAATCAGGCTCCATCCCACTTAATACGCTTCTGTGTTGCTCTAAGTCCTTCTTATTTAAGGAACTCTTGGGCTGCAAGGACTCCGCTGGCCTTGGGTTTGTAACCCATAGAACCCAGACTCATCTCTACCCCGCTAAGGGCGGCCATCAAGCTCAGTTCATTGCAATCGCCCAAATGGCCGATACGGAATGCCTTACCTTTGATCTTGCCCAAACCAGTTCCCAAAGATAGGTTGAATTTCTCCAAAGCATGTTTACGCAACACATCCGCATCCATACCTTCTGGTGTCGCAATACAAGTGAGTACAGGTGAGTAGCAATCTTTATCCTGACACTGAATCTCCAGACCCCATGCGTTGACCGCTTCGCGACAAGCCGCAGCTAAACGTTGGTGACGCGCAAAAATCGTATCCAATCCCTCGGCCATCATCATGTCCATCGCTTCATGCAATCCGTACATGAGATTGGTGCTCGGTGTAGTTGGCCAGTAACCTGTTTTATTGGATTCGAGAATTTCATCCCAAGCCCAATAGGCTTTTTGCAATTTGTTATTTTTACTGGCTTCAATTGCTCTTGGTGATAAGGCATTAAAGCCAATACCTGGCGGCAACATCAAGCCTTTTTGTGAGCCAGAGATAGTGACATCAGCGCCCCACTTATCATGCTCATAGTCCGCTGAACCCAAGCCAGATACGCTGTCTACGAGCAATAAGGCTGGATGCTTTAAAGAATCAATCGCTTTACGAACTGCAGCAATATTGGAGGTCACGCCGGTCGAAGTTTCGTTATGCACAACGCAAACCGCTTTGATCTCATGACCAGTGTCTTTACGTAAACGCTCTTCAATCACGGATGCATCAACACCCCAACGCCAAGAGTCTTGTCCCGCTTTACCAACTACTTCCACATCCAAACCAAGGCGCTTACCAAGGGCCCGCCACAAGTTAGCAAACTGACCAGTTTCATAGAACAGCACTTTGTCACCAGGATTAAGAACGTTTACTAATGCGCCTTCCCAAGCACCCGTTCCAGAAGCTGAATAAATAATGACTGGTTGCTCAGTTTTGAAAATCTTTTGGATGCCATCTAATACCTTCAGACCAAATGCACCAAACTCTGGACCACGATGGTCAATCGTTTGATAGCTAATGGCACGCAGTACGCGTGGGGGAACAGGGCTTGGGCCAGGAATATGTAAAAAATGGCGTCCTGATGCGTGGTTATCAAGTTTCAACATGCTGTGTCTCACTTTTAAAGTGTTTATAGGTAGTTATTTCTGGCACTAGTGTATGCCAAATTTTGGGAAATTTCCATTTTGCATACAAATTATTTTCAATGCTCACCAGAATAAAGCCTAATTTAAGCATTTAAAGGCTATATTTATGCTTTAAGATCGTTTATTCTTATTTTGTATACAAATTATTAAGGCCGGGGGTTGATCCATGACAGTACTAGAACAGCCAAATTCACAAAATTTGCATGAAGCTACTTTCGAGAAGCTCAGATCCCTCTTGGTTGAAGGCAAGATTGCCCCAGGTAGCAAACTCAATGAACGCGAATTAGCCGAGAGTCTCAATGTCTCTCGCACCCCCATTCGTGAAGCGATTCGCCGGCTAGCTGCCGAAGGCTTAGTGGAATTAATCGCCAATCGTGGTGCCATCGCCGTACAACTCAGTCTTGAAGATGTTTTGAATACGTTTGATGTGATTGCAGATCTCGAGGGCTTCTCCGGAGAATTAGCAGCCAAGAATATTAATGATGCCACCCTCTCTGAATTAGAAGCCCTTCAATATGAAATGATGGCTTCTTATGCGCGTCGTGATTTATCGAGCTATTACAAACTCAATTTACGCATTCATCATTTAATTAATCAGGCGGCAAACAATCCTGTTTTGTCTAAGCTATTTACTCAAGTCAATGCACGCATCGAAGCCTTGCGCTTTCGCTCCAATCAGGATGGCGTGAAATGGGAGAAGGCAGTTGAAGAACACCAAGAGATGCTTGATGCCCTTAAGGCACGCGACAGTGTTCGTATGCGCAAAATTATGATCCAACACGTCAGAAATAAACGTGATGTAGTAGCTCAATTACTCCAATCCGAATCCCCGTTAGAAACTGTCAAATCATGAATAAGCCTCTAGACCTTAAAGAACTCATGGTGGATCAGGTAGAGCTCGCTAAGCGCTTACGCCAAGAGACTTCTGGCGATGTGATGACTGATAGCGCAAGTCGTGGGCGCTATGCGACTGATGCATCTATTTATCAAGCGATGCCAGTTGCGGTTTTTGTACCAAAGACTGCGCAAGATATTGCTAGCGCTATACAGATTGCAGCAGAAATGGGTGTGCCAGTTCTACCGCGTGGAGGAGGCACTAGTCAATGCGGACAAACTACTGGTGCGGCTTTAGTCATTGATAACACCAAATACTTCAGAAATGTTTTAGACCTCAATCTGGACAAAGGCTATGTAGAAGTTGAGCCTGGCATTGTTCTAGACCACCTCAACGGCTCACTAAAGCAATATGGTCTTTGGTATCCAGTTGATGTCTCTACTGCTGGGCAAGCGACTATTGGTGGCATGGCAGGCAACAACTCTTGTGGCAGCCGCTCGATTGCTTACGGCAATATGGTCCACAACGTTTTAGGTATTGATGCCTGGCTAGCAGACGGCAGAATTGCGAACTTTAGCGATTATGCAAGCAGTACTGGTGCGGCAAAGCAGTTGGGTGATTTTGTTAAAAACTTAGCTACGACTCTCCAACCAGAAATCGAGGCGCGCTTTCCGAAGGTTCTAAGGCGTGTAGCTGGTTATAACTTGGATATCTTTAATCCACAAAGTGAGTTGCCTTACACCCAAGATGGCAGCGTGAATCTTGCTCATCTATTGGTAGGTAGCGAAGGCACCCTTGGGTACTTTAAGTCACTCAAGCTTAAGCTAGCGCCTTTGCCACAACACAAAGTATTAGGCATTGTGAACTTCGCTAGTTTCTACAAAGCAATGGATAGCGCACAGCATATTGTGAAGCTTGGCCCTACCGCTGTTGAGTTAGTTGATCGCACCATGATTGATCTAGCGCGTAGCAATCCCAGCTTTAAGAAAACTATTGAAACTGCCTTAATTGATCACACAACGCAGACTCCAGAAGCCATCTTATTAGTAGAATTTTCTGGTGAGTCTCATGCACCATTGCTTGAGAAGCTCAAAGCCTTACAAGAGCTTATGAGTGATTTAGGTTTACCGGGCTCAGTAGTGCCCATGCCTGATGCATCCTTACAGAAGAACTTGTGGGAAGTGCGTAAAGCAGGCCTGAATATCATGATGAGCCTTAAAGGTGATGGCAAGCCAGTGAGTTTTATTGAAGACTGCGCGGTTCCTCTAGAGAGTTTGGCTGATTACACCCAGGCCCTCACTGATGTCTTTTCTAAATATGGATCACGTGGCACTTGGTATGCCCATGCTTCTGTAGGAACACTGCATGTGCGCCCTATTTTGGATATGCGCAGAGATGGCGCCCAAAAGATGCGTGCCGTTGCTGAAGAAGCTTCTGCCTTAGTACGCAAATACAAAGGCGCTTATAGCGGTGAGCATGGCGATGGCCTTTGCCGTGGTGAATGGATCTCTTGGCAGTTTGGTCCAAAGATTACAGAAGCCCTTGCTGAAATTAAACATGCATTTGATCCAAAGGGATTATTTAATCCTGGCAAGATCATTGATCCACCAAAGATGGATGACGCAAGTAACTTCAGGTTTACACCAAGCTATAAAGTTATTCCATTACAGCCTGCATTAGATTGGTCTGCTTGGAACGTGCAGAACGATCCTGTCACAGAGGCAACCACTGCACCCGGCACCGGTGGTGATCCCGCTATGGGGTTAGCTAAAGCAGTAGAGATGTGCAATAACAATGGCCACTGCCGGAAGTTTGATGCTGAAGTAATGTGCCCTAGCTATCGCGTGACACGTGATGAGAAGCACCTTACCCGCGGCAGAGCAAATACTTTGCGCCTGGCGCTTTCGAATCAACTCGATCTAAAAAGTGGAACATCGCCCGAATCTTCTCCATTAGCAAGCGACGCCATTAAGGACGTCATGGAGCTGTGTGTGAGCTGCAAGGCCTGCCGTCGCGAGTGCCCCACTGGTGTGGATATGGCGAAGATGAAGATTGAGTTCTTATCTGCTTACAAGAAGCGAGTTGGTCACTCCTTACGAGATTTGGCGGTTGCCTATTTACCTAAATATGCCTACACCATTAGCGGCATTCCATTCTTGCCGACCTTATTAAACTTACGCAATCACATTAAACCCATTGCAACACTACAAGAGTGGGTCATGGGAATTTCTGCACAAAGAAGCCTACCGATCTGGAAGAGCAAGACTTTCTGGAACCAGCAGGGGGCAAATTCTTATCAATACACGCCAGAGCAACTGGCTAGCAATACCGATGGCAAAGGTGTTGTTCTATTAGCTGATACCTTTAATGCTTATTTCGAAGATGAAAACCTACAAGCAGCATTGAAAGTACTCAATGCTGCAGGCTATCGAGTGCATATTCCGCACAAGAGTCAAGCAAACAAAATAAACCAAGCCAATACCAATGAAAACGGCTGTTCCAAAGAGTTTTGCTGTGGCAGAACTTATTTGGCTGCGGGCATGGTTGATAAAGCTAAAGAAACGCTTGGTGAGTTGGTTGATCACCTCGCGCCCTATGCTGATAAAAACATTCCGATTATTGGTTTAGAGCCTTCATGCTTATTTACCCTGAAGGATGAAGCCTTAGTAATGGGCTTTGGCGATCGCGCTGTGACTGTTTCTAAGCAAGCGCAATTACTAGAAGAGTTCTTGGCTGGTGAAGTAAGAGCAGGCAAGCTCAAATTGAACCTGAAGGCAGCTGATAAGTCAGTGTTATTTCATGGTCACTGTCATCAGAAAGCATTTGCCGCAGTAACTCCGGCAATGGAATTACTCAAACTCATTCCCAATGCAGAGCCTAAGCTGATTGAATCATCTTGCTGCGGTATGGCTGGTAGCTTTGGTTATGAGGCGGAGCATATTGAAGTGTCTAAGGAAATGGCAGAAGCCAGTCTATTGCCGAGTATTCGAAAGTCACCGAATAGTTGGGTGGTAGCAGATGGTACGAGCTGTCGCCATCAAATTGCCGATGGCACTCAACGAGAAGCTGTGCATATCGCCAGAATTTTGGCAGCACATCTCTCAGCTTAAAGAATTAGCCTATTAACGAATCACGCCGTAACTCACCATCAACAAGGTTCCAGTCAATAAGGCTGGAACCAAGCGGCGAGTTGGCTTTGAGATCATCACGCCAATTGCTAAGGCGCAGATCAGAATGCGGATCCACAAAGGCACTGTAGCCATCAAGCCTAAAGGCATCACAATCAAGCGCACTGTTAAAGCAGCAACCATTGCATAGGTCACAGCAGCTAACCAGCGGAAGACTTCGCTATCCTGGTTGATGCTTTGCGATAGCAATACGCCAATCGCGCGACAAAAGTATGTACCAACACATGCGCCCACCAAGGCGATCCACAAGCCCCAGCCTGAAAGCGCGTTAGCCATAGAATCTATAGCACTCATCCAACCACTCCAGATTTCTTGCGTAAGAACTTGCGATCAATAAAGTAAGCCAGAGTACCTGCGACCAAGCCAGAAGTTAACAAACTGGTATCGCGATCGAGCACAAAGAAGATTGGTCCAAAGATGCAGCCTAAGAAAATCGCAATGCGATTAATCCAGGGCTTCACTTCAGTGAAAGTCAGCAAAAAGAACAGTGGGTTAATAAAGACAAGGCCTAGAGTCACAGCGGGAGGCACCATGCCAGCCAAGTAAAAGCCTAAGATGGTTCCCGGAATAGAGATTAGCCAACATAGTAATCCCAAGCCAACAAAATAACTGAGGCGATGCTTCACTTCAATCGCATGAAACTCGCGCATGGAGATAGCCCATGCTGTCATTGCCAGCAAATGCACGGAAGCATACAAACTGCGATTACGATCTTTTTGATGAAACTGTGGAAAGAGCGTCACTGTCATGGTGATAAAGCGCGTTGATGTGAGCGTGACTGCTAATGCGATTGCAACAACAGATGATCCTGTAATCGCCATCTCGAGCAAGACAACCTGCCCCGGTAACGCAAACATGAAGAATGAAGTAAAGGTGGTGAACCAAACATCAAAGCCATTGGTTTTACCCATGGCACCAAAGCCCACCATGCCAGCAAAGAGCACCATTGCAGGAGCACCTGCCGCATCCCGAATACCAGACCAAAAGGCATCACCTGGATTTTTAAAGCGTTGCGCCGTAGACTCCTCTAGCGCGATTTCGCTAGGATCAATATAGGGCTGGTCTGCAGATGACATAGATTAATTGTAAGCCTAGTCACTTTTTAAGCCTTGCATTCGCCTAGGGCCCATTCAATATGCTCGGCCACCAAAGCATTAGCATCTACGAGGGCCGTATTTAAAGCCGAGCGTATTGCTGACTTATCGGTATCTGCTACAGCAGAGTTTGCCAGCGCATTACCCATTGCTACCGCTAAATTACGACGCCAGCGGCTATAACCAATTCTGCGAATAGCGCTGCCTTCATGGCGTTGCTCAAACTCCGCTTCAGTCCAAGACCATAAATGCAACAGACTTGCATGCCCCAAGCCATGACGTCTTGCAAAGTCTGGTAGCTCAGTGCGCTTAGCAAACTTATTCCAAGGGCAAATGAGCTGGCAGTCATCACAACCGTATACGCGGTTGCCCATGGCTTTTCTGAACTCCTCTGGGATGGAGTCAGGATTCTCAATCGTAAGATAAGAAATACATCTTCTAGCATCTAATTGATATGGCGCAGTAATGGCTTGCGTTGGACACACATCAATGCAAGATGTACAAGTTCCGCAATGCTCTTCAATCTCTTGATCTAATGGAAGCGGAACGTCAACCAAGATCTCGCCCAAGAAAAACGTGGAGCCAGATTCTCGATTGAGTAAAAGCGTATGTTTGCCACGCCAACCTAATCCCGCTTTGCGCGCTAGCTCTACTTCCATTAATGGAGCTGAATCGGTAAATACGCGATAGCCTAATTTACCAATACGTTCTTCGATGAGTTGGGCAAATTCTTGCAAGCGATTACGAAGTACTTTGTGATAGTCGCGCCCCCTGGCATACATTGATACCACTGCTTGAGTAGGATCCTTTAGTCTTTGCCACTCAGTATCAAAATCAGTTTCGGGTGGGAGGTAATTCATGGATACACAAATCACGCGCACGGTCCCGGGAACCAAGAGTTCGGGATTAGAGCGTAAATCAGCGTGGCGCTGCATGTATTCCATTTGGCCGTGACGACCCTGCTCAAGCCATTCTTTTAGGCGATCAGTCGCAGATCCTAAATGGGTGTCAGTAATCCGCAATCCATCAAACCCAAGCTTAGTCGCTTGGGCATTGAGCCAATCACGCAGATTGGACTCATCTAAGGATTGAGGGCTAGTAGATAAAAGCATATGGAATACAGAATGTAGCGCAAATATTGAATAAACTAGGGGAATGGCTCAAACACCGGCAACGACAACGAAGGCAATCCCTCTTACAGCAATAGAACTCTATTGTAGGCAGGAAGCCGATACCGCCTCTCTTGCTAAGCATCTAGCAGCCAGTTTTGAGCACTTTCTGACTAAGCAGCCAGATTCACACTTAAATATCTCCTTAGAGGGCGATCTTGGCGCCGGCAAAACTACTTTTGCCAGATACCTCATTCAGGCACTGGGTCATGACGGCAAGGTAAAGAGTCCTACCTATACTTTGTGCGAGCCTTACCCACTGCAATTAAAAGAGCAAGCAGTCACTATTCACCACTTTGATTTATATCGCATGCGTGATCCCCTAGAATGGCAAGAAGCAGGATTTGCAGAGCATTTTGATGTTCCTGGTATTTGCTTAATCGAGTGGCCAGAAAAAGCTGAGGGCACTCTACCCGCTTTTGATATTCAGATTCAGCTATCTGCTGGTACGGATGAGAATGAGCGCACTATTAAGATCAACAGCTTGAGTTCATCTGGAACTAGTGCATTGCAAGAGATTAAGCCCTAGCAATACATGAGCACTAAAAAGATCAAACCAAAGATCAACCTCTCGAAAAGACTAACACTCAAGACTTCAGCGAAGTTCTTAAGCTTTGCACTCTTGCTGACAGAGCTCGATATTGCCTGGGGTGCCAAGATATTAGGTGTACGCGTCTGGCCATCTGAGGACTACACCCGCGTCACTTTGGAATCTGACACACCACTACCGATTACACAGCAGATTTTGACGAACCCAGATCGCTTGGTGGTTGATGTGCAAGGCTTGGAATTAAATCCGACCCTCAAAGATTTAGTAACCAAGGTCAAGCCAAACGATCCGTATATCTCACAAGTTCGGGTTGGGCAATTTCAGCCAGGCATTGTGCGTTTAGTGTTTGACTTAAAAGAACCGATCAAGCCACAACTGTTTACCCTAGAGCCGGTTGGTGAGTACAACTACCGCATGGTATTTGACTTGTACCCCACTACCCCACCAGATCCTTTGATGGCTTTAGTGAGAAGTAGCGCCAAGAAAGAAAGCGCCCTGGAAAAATCTAATGAGGAAGTGGACCTGATTGCGCAGTTCGCTACCAAGAAAGAAAAGGAGCTTGCTAAGACTCCAGCCGCTCCAGTTGCACAAGCTATTCCGGATCCAAAGGAATTACCAGCGCCCGCTAAATACAAGCGCTTGATCACCATTGCGATTGATCCAGGCCATGGCGGCGAAGATCCTGGCGCTATTGGCGCTGCGGGCTCAAGAGAAAAGAATGTCGTACTCGCTATTGCCAAGAGGCTCAAAGATAAGATTGAAGGCGAAGCGTATATGCGCCCTTTCTTAACCAGAGATGGTGATTACTTTGTACCACTCCATGTCAGAGTACAAAAAGCACGTCGTGTAGAAGCTGATTTATTTGTATCTATTCATGCGGATGCTTTTATTGAAAGAAATGCTAAAGGTGCATCAGTATTTGCACTCTCTCAAATGGGGGCAAGTAGTACTGCTGCACGCTGGATGGCCAATAAAGAAAATGCTTCTGACCTGATTGGCGGCATCAATATCAAGACGCAAGATAGGCAGGTTGCTAACTTGCTATTAGATATGTCGACTACTGCCCAGATTAAAGATTCCCTGCAGGTGGGCAACTCCATCTTGAAGCAAATCGGTGGATTTGCACCCCTACATAAAGCCAAGGTAGAGCAAGCCAGCTTTGCTGTTTTAAAGGCCCCAGACATCCCTTCAATCCTTGTAGAGACCGCTTTTATTAGCAACCCACAGGAAGAGGCTAGGTTGAATGATGACGGCTACCAAGATCGGATTGCAGAGGCTATTTTGAGAGGAATTAAGGACTATTTTTCCAAAAATCCACCGGTTGCCAGACGGATAAATTCATAAGCCACTTGTAACTACAAGGGCTGAGAGGCAGACCCCACAAACCCAGGGAAGACCTACAAACTTCTTGCTATAATTTATGGCTTAACTGGGTCGGTAGCTCAGTCGGTAGAGCAGCGGACTTTTAATCCGTTGGTCGCGAGTTCGAATCTCGCCCGACCCACCAGTAATACAAAGGGATCACAGAAATGTGGTCCCTTTTCTTTTGGGCAAATGGAATATGTTGGTATCCACTTGGAGCAATTGGCTATTTATTAGACCGCAATCAGTTGATATTTGTGGCTAGGCGCCCCAATGTAAGACACTTAAAAATAAGCAGGAGAGTGAATTTTTACCAGCTCTTTGGCTTAGTAATCTCAGTGTTTGGTATAGCATCCGGCAAAAGACTTTGCTCTAAGGCCCACTGCCGAATTGGAATGAAGAAATTAGCATACTTCTTTAGCTGCCATGAGGGCTTACGCTTAGGTGCACCAGGAGTTACGAGGCCAATCACTTTCTTATGTTGCTCTTTCACTAACTGCAAAGCCGACGCTAAGTCAGAGTCATTTGAAACGATTACAGCGCAGTCATAAGCATTAGCCCAAGCATCATTTAAGACATGTAAAGCCAAGTTAACATCAGAACCTTTTTCTTCAGTCTTAAAAATTTCAATTTTATTTGGTGGTGGATTAGCATTCTCAGCAAATACTTTATGACGCAAGAAATGGCCAAAATGAGTTTCAACTTCTGGGCAATATACTTTCAACGCTCGAAAGTAAGTGTCTTGACGAATATTGACTTGTGGGTCACGCTCTGTTGGTTGCACCCGAGCTGTAAAGTATTTGATCTTAACTAGCTCATTTTCTTCACCCAGGACCGTCTTGAAGAGCTTGGTTAAATTCAGCCATTTATGACGACTATCTTTTAATTGCCCATAGTAGAAATTGAAACCATCAATATAGACAATAGTTCTTAATTTAGATTTGGTCACTCAAAACCCTCTTTAGAAAAAGCAAGGGCCTCCGAAGAGGCCCTGCACCTGACAGTCGAAACCATCAGGGTAGTAGTGAGGTAATGATAGTGCTAATTGGAGTCCAAAACAATACCCCTTAGGCTTTTTAATCATTGATACAACGGTATCTATAAATCCGATTAATCGCACACTCAATCGCACACTTCTTTTAGGCGCTTGCTATGCATTGATTTACATAGGGTTTTGAAGAGCCACGACTTCTTTTAATCCGTTGGTCGCGAGTTCGAATCTCGCCCGACCCACCAAGATGTATAAGGCTTTAAAGGCGAAATGCTTTTGAAGCCTTTTTTCTTTTTTAGCGCCATGTATTGGCTATGTATTGGTTGCGAGGCTAAAACACCCACTTTAGGCAGTTGTATACCCCCCCCTAGTCAACTTACTGTGCAGAAAATTGGTGTCCCAGTTACTTATAAATTAAACGGAAAATTTTTAAGTTCAAAGGCTCTCTTTGGCATTCGATGCCCTCTCTAGAACTCGAGCTCTTGAGAGAAAAACTCATTTCCCAGAACTAGAAGTGATTTTTATTAATCTAATAATCGGGGGAAAATATCAGTTAAATCAAACCTCTCTTCCAAAAGCTTGTAGTCCGCTTTTGGCACATAAAAAGAATGCTTTACAAAGACACCCTGGCTAGCCCTCTCATTAAAAAGGCGATTTCTTTCAAAATTACTAAACAAAGAAATTTGAGTATTTTTTTGTTCTAGCATAGTTGAGTACTCAAAAAATTCTGAAACCGTCTTATCTCCCTCATGCCAATGCATATCAAAACCTTCATCCCTCTCCCTCGCAATAAGTGATGAATAAACTCTTTTTCGAACCTCAACTCTCTTGGAAATTTGCGATGGAAATAAATATCTGACATGAGCCATAGGGATAGAAAGCTCTAATTGAGGTGAATGTTTATCAGAAAAATGAAAACCATTGCTCCAATTGGGTACCTCTTTAAAAATTAACGGCTTACACATTCCTGAATGAGCTAGACCTAAAATTCTTTCACTCCCATCAAGAACTCCTGGATAACAATCAAATCCACAGACATATACAACTGGGTAGTCAGCTAAATCACTTTCATTGAAATAATCAAGGGCTATGAGTTCATCGCAATCAGCATAGATCCCATAGTCATAATATTTTAAAAGGCCATCGGCAATATTTTTAACTAATGACAGCCTATCATTTTCTGAAAAATCTCTGTCGCGTGGAATATATATTCTGTTTACCCCTTCAGGCACAAAGTTATCTGAAGAGCCATGGTCAATTACATAAATGCTATTTAAAGGAAAAAATTGGGAATAATGCTTTATAAAAATAGGAAGTAAAAAATTTTCTTCGTACTGCATTGTCAGTAAAAATTTAGTCACAATTAAGTCAATCTATTTATTAATAAGCTTAGGTTCAATTTATTAAATTAATGCTATCTTAATAAATTATCTAATCCACATCTTATCTCATCAAGTCTTTTTGGTCTTTTAGTAATCTATTTATCAATTTAATAAATTCCCTCAGAATTCATTTGAAGACTATTGCTTGCAATTAATACAAGCTTGCCAAGCCGGGATAGAGAACCCATACTCAGATTTCCGTCACTCAATATGTCCGCTAACAGACAGACTATTGAGCCAGATATCCTTACAGTAATCCGTTGGTCGCGAGTTCGAATCTCGCCCGACCCACCAGTAACGCTAAGCCTCGCTTCTGCGGGGCTTTTTTATTACTTACATCATCCCTCCAAATAGCTATTTAAAGCCTGATTTAGAGCTATTTTATGGCTAGGAAATCACCCCCAAATCGACTAAAATAGAGCTATGCCAACTAAGTTTGCCAACCAATCTCAAGCTCGCCAATACAACGTTTCTAACGCTGTGGCTTCCGCTCGGATTGAAGGCATTGTTCCAACTAAGCAGTTAGAGCAAAACCTCACTGATTACGTTGCCGGCAAAAAGAGTATTGCGCAAATTTTGGAAGAAACTAAGCAACGCTATGTCACGCTACGACGCGGATGACACCTACTGCTACCCAGGTACGGACGTACTTCGAAACAAAGCAGAAATAACTAACGCACAAGATTTAGACACCTACGAAGGTGAGCTGTCTACTTTGCGATCAATTGAAATTCTAGAGAGACCCATAGCAGGTCAATTTGATCTTGCCCATCTTCAGCGCATTCACTTAGCCCTCTTTCAAGATGTATATGACTGGGCCGGGAAGATTCGCACAGTAGATATAAGTCGTGACAATAGTCGTTTTGCTAATGTGCGCTTTATTGAATCTGCGGCAAACGATATATTCAACAAACTAGCTCGTGAAAACTGGCTTAAGGAGCTAGATTCAAACTCCCTATCAAAACGGCTGGCTCACTACTTATCAGAGATAAACGCTCTTCATCCTTTTCGAGAGGGGAATGGTCGCGTACAACGCATTTTTATCTCCAAACTTAGTGAATCAGCCGGCTATCAACTCGACTACTCCGACCTGGAGCAGGAACAAATTTATCAAGCAATGGAGCTAGCCTTTAATGGCAATGAATCCATTCTTGCCGATCTCATTTTGGAGCGCCTGGAGAAAAGCTAAGTGGCTTGAGCAATTTACCACCCTGTCTGAGCTAATCAGACCTCTTTAAGCCCGTTGGTCGCGAGTTCGAATCTCGCCCGACCCACCAGTGATGCAAAATGAGTCTTGAGATCATGAACTTATAAATCTGCTTCAGATATGGCCTTGATTACCCCTTTTCTGACAACACTAGGCAATTCCTAATAGTCTTTCTCATTTTGATTGGCGTACTTTACCGAAAATTGGCTAACAGCCTCATCAAATTCATCCATCTTACCGAGATAATCTGAAATCATCGCTGCGTTAAGCCTTACGTAAACTCTTCCCCAACTCAATACTTGATGAACTCTTTAAGACAACGTCATCTGCCTTATTAGTTTGCTTCATAGGTATGTTTTTGCACTTAATATAAAAATATGCCATCCCATACTGAAGACAAGAGCCAGTCCTACGAATAGTATTTACCAAGCCCCAACAGGGGTACTCTCAAAAATCACTAAAACATAAGCTGAAAAGCCTGACTATGCCTTGGTCGCTCTCGTAAGCGCTTTAATAGCCTGGATGCTACTAGAGGAATGGCCAAACTCCTCTAATAAATAATCTCTCTTTCCCATTTCAAAGTCATTGAAGTCAAATCCTGGGGCTACTGCACAACTTACCAAGCAGAAAGAAGATGTATTTATGGATTTGGCTGAGAACCAAGTATTAGCCGGAATGGTGTACTGAAAATTTCTGGATTCAAACCCAAGCTGTATGGTCTGCAGTAATTTATTTTCATCAAAAAAATAAATGAGCACATCGCAACCCACATGAAAGTACCAAGTTTCATCGGATTTAATGCGATGCCATGATGAGAAGTCATCTCCCGCAAGAAGGTAGTAAATACTGGTATAGGCATTCCTGTCACCCAGGCTAATAGGTTTAACAATCAGCGGTGACCGATACATTTCTCTATAAAAGCCGCCCTCAGGATGCGGCTGAAGATTGAGCACATTAATTAGGGAGTCAACGTCCTGCATATCTAATTTTCTCTACCTATTCTTATAAATCTTTAGGGAAACACAGATTTATTCACCCCTCATGACAACCTAAGCATCCCATCAAACGTTATTTACTGATCAACTCCAATCGAGATCAGTAATGACCAGCGCAATCAATCCACAACTTAGTTTTGCTCAGATC
>NZ_JACVPJ010000006.1 GCF_018881975.1 Polynucleobacter sp. JS-Safj-400b-B2
TTGATAGAATGACTCCGGATGAGATGTATTTTAAAACCCTGCCGTCAGCATTAAAGGCGGCTTAACCACAGCAAAGAATCCACTTATAAATTAAGGGAAATTGTTCAAAGGAACGGGGCCACTTCTGTTTGCAAGACTCTTTTCACCCTTCCCGTACTTTTAGGTGAGATATCTACAGCAAAGCCTTGTTTAGAGGCAGTGCGGCCAAATTTAGAAACACTATCAACATCAAAGCTCTCAAATGTTTTATCTACAGCAGCATCAAATCTATTACCCTTATAAATCTCCCAAACAGGGGCTTCGGACTTTTCTAAATTAGCCCTAGCAAGTATTTTTGCCTTCTCAATGGCATTTACCGTGAATGATGGTTCATGTTCATTCCACCAGGGTTCTAGAGGCTCCCTTTCAGGAACCTCCACCCCATGCTGCACCTTTGCCCAATACCCAAGCTTAGGTTTTGGTACCCCATAGGCCTTGCACCATTTACCTAGACCAACATCTGATATGCCTAGTAGCTGAGCCACTTTAGTAGTGGGCTCAACCCAGAGCATTTCGTAAATCTCAGTTCTTGTGTAGCTCTCTTTTTCCATCTTTCAAAGACCTAGCTTAGCAAGAGATTGAATATTAAAGCTTTAAGCATTTTGGTAACTTTTCAGTAGGATGTTTAGCTTTAAAGTTTTTAGCCATCTGCTTAAGAACTGGAGTTCTAAATACATATCCTTGAATCATAATTTCATACATATTTTTAATTTCCTTTGAGCTCATCTTTGTTGACTCTGAAAGATACTTAATATATGGCTTAATTATCTCAGCCTCCTCTTTTGTAAAACACCTTTTAAAGTTTGACATTCTTTAATCCTTTCTAATTTTTAAATTTCATGAATAAGTTTTTTAATAAATGAAGAATGCTTACAAAAACTGCTCCATGGGTATTGAACCATTTTCAACCTGCTCTGTAATATTAATTCCCCCAATACCCTCTAGCTTCTCAACAATTTCATCCCCAGATAGGATTAAAGGAATTTCAAATAAATGAGCTGCAAGCGCCGCAAGGATCTGGCACCGACGTAACAAAACTTTTCCCTCCTGATCACTATTAAACCAGCTGAGATTTCCCCTATTCCCAATTGTAGAATCGACGCTATCCCACATATCGGCATATTGCTTTTTAGACTTAGCCAAACCAATTCGTTCAATCATATGTGGAATATTTTCCATTAATTCAAAAAACATATCTGCTGGAATATCTATGGAATTCTCAAAGCCAAGTCCTTGCAGACCAATGGTGATCATATTTAAATTATTCATTTATTGAACCTTCCTCTCTTCGCATTTCCTTGCTTCTAGAATCTTTGCCAGTTCAGGCATCTCCTTTTCAATTCGTTCTTTACGAATTTCTATTGATTTGTTATATAACTTACTAACAAGTTCCTCTGCATTTTCTAAATCACCGAGTTGATTACCAATCAACTGGACTGCACGATCATTAAATGCAGGATCAGCAGGAATATTGGCAATCACATAACGCATGCCTTCACGCTTTATACATGCGTAATACTCAAAAAATACATCTTTACGCTTGCTGAAATCCATTGGAGATTCAAATACAGCAAAAGGCAACTCCTCACGTGCTAAACAATACCTCCAACCTAAGTCATATTTAAATTGCTCTAACTCCTCCTGCTTGGCTTTCGTTGCTGGATCTACACCTAAAGAGCGCATGTTTTCTACTCCACCGCATTCTTGAACAAAATCCTTAAATTGCTCTACTGAAATTTGATTAATAACAGCTGATTCGATCACGCGAGCATAGACGTGAGCTGTTTTACGATCTGCACGGGTGATATATCGAACCAATACTCCAGCATCTGAGCTGTTTGATTGGACGCGAATCTTATAGCTATGAACCAGCTTGTGCTTCATATTACTGATCAACTTTTTTTTATCAGCAGCAGAATTAAGCTGTTGATATAAAGCGAAAATTTTTGCTAGCAAGTCATATAAAGCTAAACGTCCGCCAACAATATAGTTAGCATTAAATTGCTCATGCTCCTCTGCTAAATCATCAGCCTGGCTAATGAAGCTTTTGACGATGACTGGCGGAGTACTTTCCCTATTATTTTCTAATTCAATAATTTCGTTTTTCATTTTTTCCTCATTCGAATGAAGCAAGCATTACATTTTGTAACGCTTGCATATCTTTTTATTAGTGAAATGTAACTTTAGATAAATCTATAAATTTCATTCCCAACTTGTCAGATGCATTTTTTCTCGCAGTTTGTACTTTCTCATCACGTATGCACCAATTAAATTTCTTTTCGGCAATTTCTTCTATTGCATCAAAAGTCTTTAAATCAGTAATATCTAGATCAATGCCCTGCTTAACTTTATGCATTGCTTTATAAAAAGCCTCGATGCAGCCTGCGCCTAACTTATCGGCCATATAAGCACCAAACTTATGTGCTGCAGTTTTTTCTTGATTTAGATTGGTCATCATCTGTAAATGAACAACTAAACCATCCCTATCAATAAATTGCATTCCATACTTTTTGCATGCTTTAAGTCTAGCCTTGGTTACAGCTGCATCTTTTAAACACATACCATGCTTTTCATAAGTCAGCGCATCAATCTTGTCTAGTACCTTCAAGTCATCTCTGTTCAAAGTATCTTTATTCAGTACCTTTCCAATAGCACGCGAATATATGTGTAATTCGGACCTTTCTAAAGAGTGAGTAATTGTTGTATTCACATCTAATAAGTTTTGCCCACTAAACCCATCAATTGCGTTGGTTAGCTTTATCTTTTCTTGTGTAAATTGCATTTTTAAGACTCCTAATAAACATAGCGAAATTGCTATAACTCTATTAGAATCTTTGTTAACAAGTATTATTATTACTATCTTTATTACAAAATACTTGTTAATATTAATAGTATGAAAAACAGTCCAAAAACCCGTTTCCCATTACTTGAATTTGGAGCTGACTTTGACCACTCTGGAGTGTCTGTAGCGCCAGATTGGCGTTATGACTTGATATGCGACTACTTAAAAGCTAGTCCCAGCTATGAGTTTGTTTATAGAAAGCTACAAGGTCAAAAGAGCCCATATGCACAGCCAAAGGATTTAAAAGTCGTAGAGCAAGTATTAAAGGACTTTGGCGCTATCTATAAGATGAATGAAGTTACCTGGTGGCAGCAGATAGGTATGCAGCTATATGGCATCCAAGCTGCTACTGCCAAAGTTAGGTTGGCTGGCGAGCTAAATGAAAATAGTAAATCAATATCTATTAATAAGTCCATGTACCAAAGCTTGGTGTTTGAGATACCCCTCAGCCTAACTATCTCGGAAGCGGTGAAACAAGTTAAGCAATTGGCCAAAGGCTATGAGTTTTCTACATCTATACCCAAAACACTTAAACCCAAGTACCAACTGGAAAAGATCAAGTTAAGACAAAAGAATTTACAACAAGGACTTCAAGCCCTGCGCATGTATAAAAAGAAAATGCAGCTTTGGCAAATTGGCAATCGATTGAACCTTGTACCAAGCCAAACCTTTGATGAGATGCTATTAGAAACTAAAATGGCCTATAAATATTCGGCTAATAAGGAGGTGATGAGTATTGCAGCTAGTAGACTCATCAAAAATGCTGCCTTAGTTGCTGAGAATGCTGCCCGTGGACGCTTTCCAAACAACCGCCCATTTAAAGAGGCAATACTGACCCCTTATGAACGAGAAGCTGGAAGACCAGCAGGTAGCAGTGCACCTAAACGGAGAAAAGCATTAGATTAGCTCTACAGCTCTTCGCTTCATATCATCGTTCACATCAATATAAGCTTGTGTAGTGCTGATGTTCTTATGACCTGCCAAGCTCATAAGCACTCTCACACCAATCCCTTTGCTAGCCAAGTTAGTGATAAAGCTTCTACGTCCACTATGACTCGTGGCCCCTTCTATTTGGCATTGCCTATAGATGCCATTCATATGCTGAGTTAATGTATTAGCAGTAAAGCCTCTTCGTGGAAACTTCTGGGTAGGAAAGAAGGCCCACTGGGAATCTCTGGTTTTTAGAGTATCTGCATAACTCTGTAATTCAATCCTCAGTTTCTCATTCACAAATACAGTGCGAGCTATCGCACCTTTAGTCTGCTCAGCACTCAAGCGAATCTCGCTTTTCACCGTCAAATTGGCGTCTAAAACATCGCACATGCGTAGCGCAGCAACTTCACCCACTCTAAGTCCAGCCCAATGCGTTAGTAGCAATATCGCCCTATTACGCTGGGCATATTTAGATAGTTTTACGTAATCAAGTACTCGTTCTAATTCTTCAGTTTTAAATGTCTTTGCTTGTGCCATATAGCTAGCTCCTAAAAGTAATATTTACTTAGCTATAAGCATATTTTCTGATGTATGGAATGGACAACCGAGAGTGTCAAAATGCCACAGTGTATGTGATCTCTAGGTTTTCAATGACTTACAAGCTGAACTACAGGAAAGCTAGATTTCCTGTAGTTTTTAAAACTGTAGAATTTTTCTGAAAAACAATGGCATAAATGACTAAATTTATAAGGTATCGAATAATTTTTTAGCTATTAAACATCAAACCAAACTCTAACCCTTTCATAGATAGATGCGTCCTCATCTCCAGCTCTATTTTCATCTTCATCTTCTTCATTCAAAAACTCATTCCAGGCATAAGCTGCAATCTCGAAGGAAAATACACCCTTATTCTGCTTTATAAGACCCCCAGCATCAGCACCCAGCATCCAATCAATGGCCTCCTCAAACTCCCCTTCTTCATCAGCATCTCGTAGCCAATACCTAATAAAGTTTTTACCAGATTCAAGTAGTTCATCTTGAAAGATATAAATCCTTTTATAAAAATCATTAGATATTGCCTCAGTTTTAGATGTTTGATCTATATTAGAAGAACTCTTTTTAGAACTCATGATTTATCCCTTCGAAATTCGATTGCATTCATAACTGCATTACTTCAGGGCGAAACAAGTTCGCCCGTTCTTCGCTCACGCTCATCACATTTACTTCTTCTTATATTACAGAATATTCATGACTGGATAAATGGTTTTATGACTTGATTGGGCTATAGATTCTTTAGTCAAACGACGGCTATAGCGCTAGGAAAGCACTATTCGCCGCCGCTTACGTGTAGATTGGCACTATGAGTTCCTCAGCAACACGACTCTAAAAGAATTTATTGGAGACAGATGTATTAAAACTCCAAACCCTAGATTTGAGGGAATTCTGCGGCCTACTTGTGGTGCATAACCTTTAGAGCAGTTATGCCAAGTGCGGGCTCATTAGCCGACGTATTACAACCCGCGTTTTTGCCGTTTAAGGTGGGCTAACCTCACTACATTTAACTCTGCCTATGTAATTGCCTACGTATCTTTTTATATAAATTAAGTACTTGATACATTCGTCGAGGAGTTGCCTTTTTATTGAAATCCTTAATGAGTTCAATTTGCTCTAGTGTTAATAAATCTTTGAAGTCTTCCAACAACTGCTTACTAGCTGCTAGCGCTCTTACTAAATCAATCTCTAAATCAGGATTAAAAAAATTTCTTGGGTTATATCCATTAGATTTAAGCCAGCGATCCCTAAGCTTCATATCTTTAATCGTTCGATAACTTTGCATAAAGATATTTAGCAATACCAATGATCACCTTATTCTTTTTTACTTCTCCATAGATTTCAATGGCTTATAAGGCTGATTTTCTGGATTTTTTCGGTAGGAATTTCTAATCTCTGAAGCTACTGTATTAAATATACAAACAGCAAAAGGAGTGTGAAATGTCAGTATTAAGTAGTTTTGAGTTAACCACAAGTAAGAAGGCTATAAAAGCTAGTCCCATAGTGCATCGACGCAATAAGTTAGTAGCTAAAATCCATGAACAGCTAGAGCTTTGTGAGGCCAAAAAGAATGGGCAGTTATATGCGCCTAAAAAGCTTCGTACATATATCAACAAGCAAACTGGGCAGCGCATGACTGTAGAAGCAGTCAAACGAATTAAAGAATGGCACTGGACTGCACCAGATGGACTAATTCACTTATCAGTCAAATATGGATCCAAAGTCTTACCACTGGCAGCAGATGGTAGTAATGCCATAGTGTGCGCCAATACAGATGCTTTGATATATGTACTTAAGACTCTTAAAACAGCCGTCTTAGATGGTGAACTAGATACTGCAATCACCGCAGCAAGTAATTTTACTAAATCGAGTTTTAATAGGTAGATAGTTAGTTCGGGCTAAATATATGAATAGGAGAATATCTTGCGTATAAATGAATTTACTAGCCCCGAAGATCAATTGGCTTTACTCAAAATCCTCATGGATGGCGCTTGGGCGGCTTTTAGTTGGGAGCGGCGATTAAAAGCGCCAGCAACTAAGTCTTACAGAACGACTCCATTGAAAAAAATAGTGAAGGCAAAGGTCTCTCCGAAACCTAAAAAAGCACCTTATGCAGCACCCCCCAAGCCACTGCCAAAGCCGAAACCAATACCTCAAACACCGACACAAATAAAATACCAACAGCACAAGCATCAACAAAACTATGCGCAAGCAGTTAAAAAGGCTTTTGATAAAGATATGGCTAAGATGCCAAAGTCATTGCAGCCATTACCAACTAATATCATTAGCCCTATTGGGGGCGGAAATCCTGAGTTTAATAAAAAATTGGAATTGGCAAGAAAACAAGGCGAGCAAAACCGCTCTAATGGATCACTACCGCATTCTTATTAGTCAAATCGATTTTCTTACTCATCACGCAGACAGGCTATACGAGCCGCAATACAGATACTTTCTAAGCGTTACTTTAAGTAACGCTCATAATTACACCTATAACTACAAACCCCATTACTTATGTCCATAACCATTATTTTCGATACCGAAGCCACAGGCATTAAAGAACCCGTACTCATAGAAGCAGCTTGGGTTGAGCTTGAATCCATTGAACCCTTTACGGTTACCAACCCATTTGTACAGCGTTATAACCCTGGTAAACCCATTACCCTTGGTGCACTAGCTACTCATCACATCATGGATGAAGAATTGGTAGATTGCCCACCCGCAGCTAGCTTTACATTGCCCGGTCATGTGGACTACATCATTGGGCATAACGTGGACTTTGACTGGGAAGTTATCGGCAAACCTGAAATCAAACGTATTTGTACGCTAGCCCTAGCTCGCAAACTATGGCCTGATTTAGATAGCCATAATCAAAGCGCATTGATGTACTACTTGGAGCGCGATACAGCACGAGAGCAATTACGCAATGCTCACTCTGCGATTGCGGATGCGGGCGTTTGCGCTGTGATCCTAGATCACATATGCCAGCAGTTGGGCGTTAAAACTATTGAAGATTTATATGCTGAATCTGAAAAAGCTAGAACCCCAACGACTATGCCATTTGGTAAACATAAGGGCTTATTGTTAGCGGATGTTCCCAGCGACTACAAACAGTGGCTGTTAGGACAAGGGGATATAGATCCCTATTTGCGGAAGGCTTTGGGGGCTTGAATTTCTTATTTAAAAGCGTAATTTTAAGTATATTTTAGCTGTGATTTCACTATGAAATCAGTCTTGAATCTACTAAAATAGAATCATGCCAGTTAAGTTTGCTACCCAATCTCAGACCAGCAAGTACAACGTTTCTAACGCTGTGGCCCCTGCTCGCATTGAAGGCATTACACCTACTAAGCATTTAGAGCAAAACCTTGCTGATTACATTTATGGCAAAAAGAGTATTGCGCAATTAGTAAAAGAAACCAAGCAACGACGTGCTGTAAATCAAATTAGATGACGCCTTCTTTGAGTAAAAAAATTATCATTATTGCTGGGCCCAATGGTGCTGGTAAAACGACTTTTGCCAAGAACTTTTTGCCAGAAGAAGCACATACGTTTCGCTTTATTAACGCTGATCTCATAGCCGCTGGATTGGCGCCATTTAATCCTGAATCTGTTTCATTTAAAGCAGCCCGATTAATGCTAAATGAATTAGATGAATACACCAAAGCTGGTGAAAGCTTTGCCTTTGAAACAACTTTATCTGGAGCCCATTACCTGCAACGCATTCAGGAGTGGAAAGATTTAGGCTACACCATCAAACTCTGGTTTATTGCATTAAGCTCTCCTGAATTAGCTATTTCCCGAGTAGCAGAGCGGGTGGCACAGGGAGGGCATAATATTCCTGAAGAAGTAATTCGTAGGCGCTACACCGCAGGCCTTGAGAATTTATCTAAATATCAAAAGGCTGTAAAATCATGGGTATTGTTAAATGGTGATAAAACGCCACCGGAGCAAACGGATCAAGGTTAACTATGACTATTCCAAGCAAAGACATACGTAATTCATCAGATCCTGATATCGCTGGATCCTACTATGCCATGCAACGCGCTGGTCAAGCAGCGATTGACCTAGCAATCCAAACTAATACTGCAATCGTAACTACTATTGATGGCAAGATTGTTCGGATACCAGCTGCAGAACTTATTAAGCAACGCCAACTTACACCCTAATCCGTTAGTAGGGAGAGCTCTCAATCCTAAGCGTTACTTAAAGTAACGCTTGTCCTAACCTAAGCCGCCCGCAGCTCCCGTTCTGCCCGCTTCTTACTGGGATAGTTATCCGCCGCCATGTTATCAGCTTCAATCAGCTTTCTAGTATTAGCTCCGCGTAACTGCTCAATAGCCTGTATTACCTGTAAGTGGCTATAGTGCCGCTCAATCATTAAGACGCTAGTACCCATTTGTTTGGCTAACGTATGGATAGGCACTATATCGTGAGTAAGCGCTAACGTGGCATAGGTATGGCGCAAGCTATAGAACACCCGCTTTTGATTTGTCTTGGGGTCTATTAATAAACCATGGTCTGCTAAGAAGCCATCAAACATGTGATTAAGCACATCACTTAAATCTCTACCTTCTTTGGTTCTAAAGATGTAATCATCATTGGTGGGTTTAATCAGCTGCGCCAAGGGATCTTTAATTGAGCTAGCTACCCCATAGTTACGCATGGCAATCCGCTCTAAAACTCTGATGCTGGGCAGTCGTCCAATAATCTGCCTTTGCCCAGTTTTCCCTTTAACTGTCATCTCGCAACTACGGTTTAGGCTATGCACTTCAATGACTTCCCCTTCTTCATCCAATTGGTCTGTGACTGTACTAATGGGATTCATCATGAATCGGATTTGCTTCCATTTCATATCCAGCAGCTCAATGCCTGGCCTTGCTCCCGTATCAACCAGCATCTCTACATAGTCTCGTAGGATCTCACGACGCTCCCGGACATCCTTGGTTCTACCTGATTCTATATATGGGCCCAAGAGTTTAAGTAAGGCTCTTAGCTCATGCAATTCAAACGCTGGGCGACGAACACTCTCTTTGGTCTTGCCATCTAACTTGGGACGGTTACTCTCGGTTAAGTAACCTCTAACAATAGCCTCATCAAAGACTCTATTAAATGCAGCATTTTGAGTTTTACGATTGCTGTTCGATATTGCCAAGCCATACTTGGCTTCACGATCATCGTAGTAATGCTGCAGGGCGTCGTAATCAATATTGGTAATAAGCCGCTGTCCAAGACTGGGAATGAAATGCTCATTGATTATGCGGATGTAGTCTTTGTAGATTGACTTGCCTAGACCGCCTTTTAAGTCTCTCTCCATACGATCAATTGCCAGCATAGCGATATCTTTAAAGCGTTTGGTTACCACTGGGATGCCGGAGCGCTTGCGTATTTCTGCTTCCACTAATAGCTCTTTAGCTTTATTCACAGCCAAATCAAGCTGGGTCTCTTTAGTAGTTGCTCGTATCCATTTGTTATCCACCTTATAGCGACATTGCCATACGGCACTATGCTCGCGTTGATAGAGGGTTAGGTTGCAGTGTATGAGTTGATGTGTACTTTCTTTTTTAGTTGCCATACACATACTTTAGCTTCAGACACCAGGCTAGGACAACCTAATTGGAGGAATTGAAGAGGTCAATTTAGCCAAAAGAAAGTGTGGCTAGTTATGGTGGTTAATGGGGTGATTATGAAGACATAAGCGTTACTTAAAGTAACGCTTATTACAGTGATTAGCTTCTCTACATATGGGCACAGCACTCATCCAACCAGCCTTTTACTCTAGCCCTTAAATACGCCGACCCAGAAGCCTTTTTAAATTCAGCCCGAGAATTACAAGCCTTAGCAAGTTCCATGCATTTTTCTTTTGTCCATAATCTCTGCCCTAAAGTTTTTCGGCCATCTGGCTCCATATGGGCTGTGCATTTCTCAATCCACTTGTTCTTAGCAGCTATTGAATACCCACTTCTTGTTGCCTGCTGCCATTCAGACTTCGTCTTGTATTGCTGAGCATCTTCAATGCAGGCAGCCAATGTCCAGTGATTCTTTTTATGGAGCCGCCTATCCATATTGAACTGACCTGATTTTTAGTACCACTCCAGAAGAGAGGATTTTTGATAATCTTCACCTTAAAGGAGTGCTAAATATGGCAAAAGGCCAACGTCTTAAACCCGAGCAAATCGTCACCTTATTGCGTCAAATCGATGTCCTGACAACGAACGGCAAAACCCTAGCCCAGGCCTGTAAAGAAGTGGGAACGGTAGAGCAAAGCTACTATCGTTGGCGCAAGATTTATGGCGGCATGAAGGTCGATCAAGCTCGTAAGTACAAAGATCTAGAACTGGAAAATACCCGACTCAAGAAGCTCGTAGCGGACTTATCGCTACGAGAAGTCATGCTTAAGGAAGTCATTAAGGGAAACTTCTAAGCCCTACTAGGCGTAAAAATGCAGCGCAGCTGCTCATGGACCAGCATTCTATCTCTGAGCGGACTGCCTGCAGTTTAGTGGGGCTATCTAGAGCAGCGTATCGCTATATGCCATTGCCTAGAGATGACGAAGAGCCCCTTAGAGCCGAAGTCATCCGCATGGCCAGCACCTATGGCCGTTACGGTTATAGATTTATTGCGGGCATGATGCGTAACGCTGGTTGGGGGCAAGCGACTACCGCCAAGGTTGCTCGCATCTGGCGGCAAGAAGGCCTAAAGATCCCACAAAAGCAACCTCCTAGAGGCAGACTCTGGTTTAACGATGGCAGCTGTATGAGGTTGCGAGCTACTCATACCAATCATGTTTGGAGTTATGACTTTGTCTTTATCAGGGACGCTTATGGTGGCAAGATCCGGATGCTGACCATGATTGATGAGTTCAGTAGAAAGTGTTTAACGATCCACTGCGCTAGACGAATTGGCTCAATCCAAGTGATTGAACAACTGGCCAACGCCATGATTACTCACGGCATCCCCGAGCACATCCGAAGTGATAATGGCCCAGAATTTATTGCTAAAGAGCTGCGTAGTTGGTTATCTGGCATTGGAGTAAAGACAGCCTACATTGAACCGGGCAGCCCTTGGGAGAATGGCTTTTGTGAAAGCTTTAACGGCACCTTTAGAGACAATCTTTTGGATGGGGAGATCTTCTATAGCTTAAAAGAAGCCCAGATCATCGTGGGGGAGTGGGTTAAGCATTACAACCATGTCAGGCCGCATAGCGCTTTAGGTTACAGACCACCAGCACCCCAAACCCAAGTACCCCAAATAATACAAAATCAACCCATGTTGCTGCAATGATTTACTATAGAAAAACTCTCTTTGGTAGTGGACCTAAATTGACAGCAGTTCACCGAGTTGAAGAAAGTGCAAAGTGGACTAGCTTTTGATGAAGATACTATTTTAGAGGAGGCAAAGAAATACAAAACTCGCGCTGAATGGATGAAGGGCTCTTCAAAAACCTATAGATTTGCTTTAGCTCATGGCTTAGCTGATATAGCCACAAAACATATGACCTTTGTTACTGAACATGGCAAATGGACTAAAGAGAACATTATTCAAAGCGCTAAACAATATATAAGGCAAGCTGAATGGCGTGCCAATGAATCAAGCGCATATGCCATCGCACACAGAAAAGGTTGGCTTGCCGCAGCAACTGCACATATGACCAAAAGAAGGCGATGATAAAACTTGATCAAACACAACTAAGAAAAGATTTAGAGCAAAAGATTGGTCAAAATAAAGATTTAGATAGCCATCAAGCAAATTTAGACGAACTAAAAAATCATTCCATAACCATCATCAGAAAATCCGATCTAAGTGATGATTTTAATTGTGTAATGTATGCACTAGATTTTCGATTAGAAGATCCAACCTCTCCTTTTGGAAGGTACTATGCAAATACAAAATTTCTAAACTTTCTCATTGGAAAGGGCTACATCAAAGAGCTGGATCCACAAACAGATCCACTCAATGACTATGCAATCTATTATCAGGATGAAGATATTCAACATATTGGCTTAGTATCTAATGATAGTTTTATCGAGTCAAAATGGGGAGCAGGTCATTTATTTAGACACCCCTTCAATCAAGTGCCGAGTAGCTATGGAAATCTTTTACGATATTTCCATTCAATTAATAGTGATATGGCAATAGATTATTTAATTGAGTTTTATTCAAATCTTCACTGAGTAACCGTTACTTTAAGTAACGCTCAAAAAAATACCAACCCTAGAGTTGGTATTAGATTATTGGTGGGCCCACCAGGACTTGAACCTGGGACCAAAGGATTATGCTTACCACTACAGTTTTCACTGCCTGTTTCCAGTTTGTAGTCTGGACTGTCTCTTGTCTTTACGACCTACCCGTACAGTCTCTACACCTTCTAAGCATTACTACCTAGCTTGGCTCGGGATTACCACGCTGTTACACAGAGGCTTCCCCGAATTTGAGTAGTTCTACATACGAGCAGAGCTAACTTACTCATATGCAACCCACTAGCAATAAACCCTGGCACTTTTGATGCGGTAGGTTTAGTGCAGTTAAGTCCTCTGCTCTAACCAACTGAGCTATGGGCCCTAAAACTCGTACATTAATCTTATTTACTACACACCTTAATACACAGTGTTTTTTACAATTCTTAACTAGTTAAAACCACACAAAAAGCCTATTTACTACACACCTCGGTTTTTGCCCTGGTGTGTAAGCGGTGTGTAAGCAATTTTGACCACCTATTTCACCACTAAGCTCTTGAAATCATTGAGGTATTTTCTACTAGACCCCTAGGGCTTCTTTCTTATGAGTCCTCTGCTCTAACCAACTGAGCTATGGGCCCTAACCACTCATTGTAATTGAAGGGGCCCTTCAAATGATTGATTGGTATGCACTTGCTGAAATGTTGGTTTTTGTTTAGATCTACATTATTATATGTATATCTAAAGGAGATGAAAATCATGGTCGTATCAAAATGGGGGAACAGCCTTGCCATTCGTCTACCAGCTCAAGTGGTCGAATTTTTAGAGCTAAAAGAAGGGGACGACATTGAGGTCCATGTTGCCGATAAAAAGCATTTCCAAGTTAAGAAGAAACCTTCCTTGCAGGATAGGCTTCAAAGTTTGAGAAAATTTCGTGGTCGCATGCCCGCTGATTTTCACTTTGATAGATCTGAATTGAATGAACGCTAAGAAGATATTTTTTGATACCAATACCCTACTTTATTTACTATCATCAGATACCAAAAAAGCAGACTGGGTTACTAAAAATTTACAGCAATCGAACGTAATAAGCGTTCAAGTGCTTAATAAATTTACTTCTGCTAGCATTAGAAAAATAAAAATATCTAATAGTGAGCTGGATGAATTCTTAGATTTATTTACGTCTACATTCAACGTAAGATCGCTTGATATAGCTACTTTTGAAACTGGATTGATGGTGTCTAGGCGATATGGATACCATCACTATGATTCAATGATTATTGCTGCGGCTTTGCAAGCAGGATGCGAAAAACTGTACTCGGAAGATATGCAGCACCGGCAAGTAATTGATAAGAGACTGCAAATCGTGAATCCTTTTTTATAAAGGACTCACGATATCGAAGTGCTAGACAATCAATCTTCCTCGAGGAAGGTCTTGAGTTTGTCGCTACGGCTTGGATGACGCATCTTGCGCAGAGCCTTCGCTTCGATCTGACGGATACGCTCACGAGTAACATCAAACTGTTTGCCGACTTCTTCGAGAGTATGGTCAGTGCTCATCTCAACACCAAAGCGCATACGCAATACTTTTGCTTCGCGTGGCGTCAATGAATCGAGAACGTCTTTCACCACATCGCGCATAGAGTCATGCAACGCAGCTTCTGCTGGAGCCAATGTATTGCCATCCTCAATGAAGTCGCCTAAATGAGAATCTTCGTCGTCACCAATCGGTGTCTCCATAGAGATTGGCTCCTTAGCGATCTTCATGATCTTACGAATTTTATCTTCAGGAATCTCCATTTTCAGCGCCAAGGTTGCAGCATCTGGCTCATGGCCAGTTTCTTGCAAGATCTGACGGCTGATACGGTTCATCTTATTGATGGTCTCGATCATATGAACTGGAATACGGATCGTACGTGCCTGGTCAGCAATCGAACGAGTAATCGCCTGACGAATCCACCATGTTGCATAGGTGGAGAACTTATAGCCACGACGGTATTCAAACTTATCTACCGCCTTCATCAAACCGATATTGCCTTCTTGAATCAGATCCAAGAACTGCAAACCACGGTTAGTGTATTTCTTAGCAATCGAGATTACCAAACGTAAGTTGGCTACTGTCATCTCACGTTTTGCTTCACGGGCACGCTTCTCACCAGCAATCATTTGCTTGTTTACTTCTTTTAATTCTGGAAGTGGAATAACAACATTCTTCTGAATATCAATCAACTTCTGTTGTAGCTCTTGAATGGCTGGAACGTTACGCTGCAAGAGTGCGCTGTATGGCTTGTTCTCTTTAAGCAACTTTTCAGTCCAAGTTAAATTCATGGACATCGTAGGGAAGTCTTTTAATACTTCGCCACGATTGACGCCAACTTTGTCGACCAAAAGACTAACAATGCCACGCTCTAGCTTCCAAACTTGATCCACTTGTGAGCGCATGGTGTCACATAACTTCTCAACACTCTTCGCCGTTAAGCGGAAACCAAGTAATTCAGCACGAATAGCTTCTTGTGCCTTCACGTATGCAGGACAGTTGTAGCCATCCTTATCGAAGGCACGACGCATCTTGTCAGCTTGTGTGCGAACGATCGCAAACTTCTCTAAAGAAATTTGCTTTAACTCTTCTAATTGCTTGGCATTCGCAGTTGCAGCACCACCCCCACCGCCGCCTTCATCTTCGCCACCCTCTTCATCACCCTCTTCTGCATCGGGATCAATTTCTGGCTCTTCAGGTCCAAGCTTTATATCCTCTGCGTTTGGATCAACCAAGCCATCAACAAACTGGTCAATCTCCATTTCGCCACTAGCAATCTTGTCAACGTTGCTCAGAATCTCAGCAATCGTTACAGGACAAGCGGCCAAAGCCATCACCATGTCTTTGAGGCCGGCCTCAATCTTCTTCGCAATCACAATCTCGCCTTCGCGAGTCAGCAAATCTACTGTACCCATTTCACGCATATACATGCGCACCGGGTCGGTTGTGCGACCAAACTCTGAGTCCACTGTGGAAAGGGCTGCTTCAGCCTTTTCTTCAGCCTCCTCTTCGGAAGCTGCAGCTTCTGTGTTGTCAGACAAGATTAAGGTTTCAGCATCGGGTGCTTGTTCGTAAACAGTAATACCGATGTCGTTTAGCAAGCTGATCAAAGTCTCTAATGCATCTGCATCTGATAACTCGTCAGACATCACGTCATTCATCTCGCCATGGGTTAAGTAACCCTTGGACATACCCATCTTGATCAAGGTCTTCAAGCGCGCACGACGCAATTCTTGTTGCTCTTCAGTACCTAACTGCTGTGCTGCAAATTCTTTTAGAAGTGCCTTCTCTTTAGCCTTACGCTCACGGGCTTTTTGGCGATCCGTTAATACTGGCTCAGCATTTTCTGCAGGGGCGTCCGCTTTCGCTTTGCGGCCGCGCTTTTTCTCATCTTCAACTGTTGGAACCTCAACTTCAGCAACCTTGGCTTTTTTACCCTTGGTTTCTATTGTTTCTTTAATTGGCTCAGCCTTTGCTGCAGGCGCTGCTTTAGCTTTCTTTACTGGCTCAACTTTGACTTCTACTTTTGCTACTTTCGCAGGTGCCTTAGCAACTGGCCTAGCCGGCAATTTTGCCGGTACTTTTGCCGCTGGCTTTGCAACAGCTTTTGTTGGTTTTGCTGGAGCCTTAGCTGGCACCTTAGCTACCACCTTAGGTGCTGGCTTAGCAACTGCCTTTACTGGCTTAGCTGGAGCTTTCGCTTTTGGAGCTGGCTTAGCTGGTACTTTAGCTTTAGGCGCTGGCCTAGCGGCAGCTTTTACCGGCTTTGCTGGGGTCTTTGCTTTAACAACTGGTTTAGCTGGAGCCTTAATTGGTCTTGCCGGAGTTTTTGCTTTGGCCACTGGTTTTACAGCAGCCTTTACTGGTTTAGCTGGAGCTTTCGCTTTTGGAGCTGGTTTTTTGGTCTTGGTATTCGGCATTTATTAGCACTTACTCACATTACTGTTGTTGATATCGACTGATGAAACACAGCCCCGTAGTAATTCATTTACTCACTTACCCACTTACCCCAAATTTCATCAAAATAAAGCGCAAGTGGCTGAATTAAATCGGTTTTTTCTTGGGAACAGAGGATTATAGTCGATTACGACTTTTTTACCGCCACATTACTTATAAATATGGGGTAATTTCAGGGAATTTCTAGGGCTGCTTCAGGTAATTCTTAGGAGAATTTCAGTTTTTCACCCAATTCCCGGTAACGGGCTTTATCTTGCTCGGAAGCCGTGCCTCCAGCGATCTTTTGGGCAATTTCGGTCATCTCTTGCTTGAGATGGGTTAATTCCAACTTTTTAAATGCTCCGTCCAAATCGGCGGCCGCACCTTCTAGCTCTAAATCAGAGCCCATTACCCGATTTCTCAGGACTTCATACAACGGCGCCAACTCACTGCGAGAGAGTTGATCTTGGAACATCGCAAAGGCACCAGCACCTGCGGTTGCTGGTTTGTTACCTTCACCTGGAATAAGCTCAACTAAATCACACTGCGATAAAAGATCTTGCATCAAGGCATGGGCTTTTGGAGATCTTTGTTCGGCCGCCTTCAATGCGAGTGCGCGTTTAGTCGGATCTAACGCTTTTCCTAAATGTGGAAACTGAATGATGACTCGCAGCATTTGTTCAGCCAAATCTGTTGGCGCCTTGGGTGGCTCAATATTTTGAGTGGCAACGCGCTTTGCAGACCCCTTGGATGCTTGCCATGGTGCGCCTTGACGATTGCTGTTGCTGGCATAGCCATTAGGATTATTTTGATTGCCTTGACTACTTTGCGCTCTTACTTGCATTGGCTGATAAGTAGTCTGCCTTACTGGAGCCACCGTTAAACCGCAAAAAGCTTCTAGCTCTGCTGGGGTCGTATTAGTTCGAATCGCTAACTCGCGCAAGATTTGCGTACGAAGCGCGATTGGCGGCATCGATAGTAAAAGTGGCTTAGCGGCATGATGCGTATGGGCTCTTCCCTCAGGAGTGGTTTGCTCATGGCCATCACTAACAACCTTAAAGAAGAAGCTAGAGATGGACATTGCTTCTTTAATGACCTTCTCAAAAGATGAAGCTCCATAAGCCCGCACATAACTATCAGGGTCATGTTCAGTCGGTAAAAATAAGAAGCGAATTTCTTTATCGTCTGACATAAGTGGTAAACATGCCTCAAGAGCACGCTGAGCCGCACGTTGCCCAGCAGAGTCACCATCGAATGAGAACACCACTTTGTCAGTCTGACGCAAGAGCATGCGTACATGGTTTGCCGTACACGCCGTACCCAGTGTTGCAACAGCATTTGGAAAACCTAACTGCGCTAAGGCAACAACATCCATATAGCCTTCACACACCAAAACATATTCTTGCGCACGAATCGCTTGCCTTGCTTCAAATAATCCATAGAGAGTATTGCCCTTAGAAAAGAGTGGCGTCTCTGGAGAATTTAAATACTTCGGCTCACCCTGATCCAGAATGCGTCCACCAAAGCCTATTGTTTGACCCTTGGGATTGCGAATGGGGAACATGATGCGATCGCGAAAACGATCGTAGCGTTTAACAGCTTGAGCACCTTCTGCTTGTTCACCCTGTATCAGCAAACCACCTTCCATCAGGGTCTTCGCTATCTCGTCGTTGGAGTAAGTACCAAACACCGCCTCTAAGCCCTGCCACCCGTCAGGGGCATAACCTAAAGCATAGCGCTTAGCAACCTCACCAGTTAGGCCGCGACCCTTTAAATACTGAACCGCCCTGGTATTGCCTTTGAGTTGCTGACGATACCAATCTGCAGCCGAGCTCATGACCTCGCTCAATGCCATTGCTTGCTGCTGTCTTGCTACATCATTTGCAGTTCGTTCTTCACGAGGTACATCTAAGCCTGCAGAACGCGCTAAGTCTTCAATGGCATCCACATAACCAAGACCAGAGTATTCCATCAAGAAACTAATGGCAGAGCCGTGTGCACCACAACCAAAGCAGTGATAAAACTGTTTAGTAGGTGAAACTGAAAATGATGGAGACTTCTCTGAATGAAAGGGGCACAAACCCTGAAAGTTCGCGCCCGCTTTTTTTAACTTAACGTGCTGCCCAACCACATCAACGATATCAACCCGATTTAAAAGATCAGCAATGAAGGATTGTGGAATGAGTGCCATGTAGCCAGTATGAAAGGATTTTTCTTTCTTGGATAGCTACTGAAATTACTTACTTTGCCAATGCGGCTTTTACTAAGCCGGAAACTTTACCCATATCCGCTTTGCCAGCTAATTGACCTTTCAGTACGCCAATGACTTTACCCATATCTTGTGGGCCTGCAGCGCCAGTAGTGGCAACCGCAGCAGCTACTGCAGCCTCGACTTCGGCATCGGATAACTGTGCCGGCAAGTAAGTTTGCAAAATCACCATCTCGGCAGCTTCAATCGCAACTAAATCATCGCGATTGGCTTTTTCAAACTGAGAGATCGAATCTTTACGTTGCTTAATCATTTTCTCAACAGTAGCAATCACACCCGCATCATCAACCACAATGCGCTCATCTACTTCGCGCTGCTTGATGGCAGCCAACAAAAGACGAATCGTTCCTAAGCGCTCAACTTCTTTAGCGCGCATAGCGTTTTTCATATCTTCGGTAATTTGATCTTTTAAAGTCATGGCTTGATTCCTAATGTTGAATATATCTAGCTGTACAGCTATCTAGTTGTATTTGGCAATTCAAAAAGCAAAAACCCGCTGCGTTTCACCGTCAGCGGGTTTCAAAGCCTCTCGGTGAGGAGAGCTTTTAAATTCTATTAGTAAAGCTTCTTAGGCAACATTTGGCTGCGAATGCGCTTGTAATGGCGCTTAGCAGCTGCGGCCTTCTTGCGCTTACGCTCAGCCGTTGGCTTCTCGTAAAACTCGCGTGCACGCAAGTCTGTCAAAAGGCCATTCTTTTCAATGGTGCGCTTGAAACGGCGCAATGCCACTTCAAATGGTTCGTTTTCGCGGAGGCGGACTGTAGTCATACTTATTTAACTCGTATATGCTCGATAGATATCGAAAAATTAACTGAATTGCGATTCTAGCACGGCTAAGAAAAAAAATGATTGTTTTAGGAATAGAAACTTCTTGTGACGAGACCGGGGTGGCTTTATACAACACCACGCCTTGGGAAGAGGGTAAACCAGCCTTCCAAGGCATACTGGGCCAGGGCTTGCACTCCCAAATCGCCATGCACCGGGACTATGGGGGCGTTGTCCCTGAATTAGCCTCCCGCGACCATATTCGCCGGGTTTTACCCCTTTTAGACCAATCTTTAGCCCAATCTGGCCTCAAATTAGCCGATATTGATGCCGTAGCATTCACTCAGGGCCCTGGGCTGGCTGGCGCCCTCCTAGTGGGTAGTGCTTTTGCAAAATCTCTCGCCCAAGGTCTTAATTTACCGTCCATTGGGGTTCACCACCTTGAAGGACACCTGCTTTCCCCGCTTTTGGGTCAGACAGCACCCCAATTCCCATTTATCGCCCTTTTGGTATCTGGCGGTCACACCCAACTCATGAAAGTCTCCGGTATTGGTCAATATGAGCTTCTTGGTGAAACTTTAGATGACGCTGCAGGAGAAGCTTTTGATAAGACAGCCAAATTACTCGGCTTGGATTACCCCGGTGGCGCAGCGATTTCTAAATTAGCGGAGCAAGGTCGTCCAGGTATTTTTGATTTACCAAAGCCCATGATGCATTCTGGTGATTTAGATTTTTCCTTCTCCGGCCTAAAGACTGCCGTTCTCAATCAAACTAAAAAGTTTGCTGAGAAAAACATTCTTGATGCCAATGAGGTTGCTCAGTTTCATGCGGACCTTGCCAGAAGCTTTGTTGACTCCATCGTCGCAGTTCTTGTCAGCAAATCAGAGAAAGCACTCAAGCAAACTGGCTGCAAACATTTAGTACTTGCAGGTGGTGTTGGCGCCAATTTACAACTACGTGCTGCACTTAATGAAAAGGCGAAGCGCAATAGTTTTGAAGTACATTACCCACCGCTAGAACTTTGTACTGATAACGGCGTGATGATTGCTTTTGCTGGAGCGCTACGTTTGATTGAAAAAAATAATGGCTCCACAACTTCTGGAGCCTTTGATATCAAACCCCGTTGGGATTTACAAAGCAATAATCTGAAATAAATTTATTACTTATCTGTGGTTGCCTATTTCTTGTGGCTAATTCTGGCAAATGCACTGTGGTTATGAATCGACTCAAAGTTCTCGGCCTCTACCATAAAGGAGCGAATACGCTGATCTGCCTTGAGGTTGCCGGCCACATCACGAACTAAGTCCTCTACAAATTTAGGGTTGCTGTAAGAATGCTCAGTCACCCATTTTTCGTCAGGACGTTTAAGCAGGCCCCACAACTCACTGGATGCTTCACTCTCTGCAGCAGATACTAAATCTTCTACAGTCATTTTGGTGTCGGTATCGAGCACCACTGACATAGTGACATGCGAACGCTGGTTATGTGCACCAAAATCTGAAATCTCTTTTGAGCACGGGCATAAACTCATCACTGGAACTTGTGCGCGCAAACCTAATTCAACATCGGGGTTGCCGGCTTCATTTTGCTTAGCCGTAGCCATCCAAGTTACTTCGTAATCCATCAAGCTTTCGACACCAGATACTGGCGCAGCTTTTTTAACAAAGTGCGTATAAGTAAATTGCACATGTCCTTCTTTGGCATCAAGCAATGGCAACATCTCACGTACCATTGCCACTACTGAAGTGCTATCGACAGCAATATCTTGTTTTTGCAGTAATGCCATGAAGCGCGACATATGAGTGCCCTTCACATGCGCAGGCAATGCAACATCCATCTCAAAAAGGCCTACCGATGGAAAATTGCCTGTCTTGCTGCGAATGGTGAGTGGGTGACGGACTCCGCGGATACCGACCTGCTCAATTGGCAGTGCGCGCTCATCCAAGGTGGATTGCACGTCAGGCATTACGCTGGCTTTCAAAAAGGCGGGGTTCATGTCATTCATAGCTCTATTTTCAGGCAAAACGGGCTTATTTGCCTGAAAGCGCTGAATTTGTAGCCAATATCGCAGGAAAACGTTGTTTGATGGAGTTAGTAATGCCCGCTACATCCAAGCCACACTTGGTCATCAACAAACTGTAGTCGCCATGCTCAATGAATTCATCAGGAAGACCTAATTGCAAGAGGGGTTTATTAATGCCGAGATTTGATAGCGCCTCCAGACAAGCACTGCCAGCACCGCCGGCGATAGCGCCATCTTCAATCGTTACAAAATAATCATGATCGGCAGCTAATGATTGAATTAAATCCACATCGAGCGGTTTAACAAAACGCATATTGGCAACGGTTGCATCAATACCCTCAGCCACTTCAAGTGCAGGGTAGAGCAAAGTACCAAATGCCAAAATTGCTACACGTTGACCAGCAGGCGCAGTTGATTTACGACGAAGCTCGCCTTTACCCATTGGCAATGTACGTAATTCCTTAGATGGAATCGCACCAATACCCGCACCACGTGGATATCGCACTGCGCTTGGATGAGGTTGATGGAAAGCGGTTGTTAATAAATCGCGACACTCAGACTCATCTGCTGGTGTCATTACTAACATGTTTGGAATACAACGCAAGAATGGAATGTCATATGCCCCAGCATGCGTAGCGCCATCAGCACCAACTAGGCCAGCGCGATCTAATGCAAACAGTACTGGCAAATCTTGTAAGGCCACATCATGAATGAGTTGGTCATACGCGCGTTGCAAGAAAGTAGAGTAAATAGCCACTACTGGCTTCATACCTTCGCACGCCATACCCGCTGCAAAAGTGACTGCATGCTGTTCAGCAATACCCACATCGTAGTAACGCTTAGGAAAATTCTTTTCAAACTCCACCAGGCCAGAACCTTCACGCATCGCTGGGGTAATACCGACCAACAAAGGATCTGCGTGTGCCATGTCGCACAACCATTCACCAAATACTTGGGTAAAGGTTTTCTTGCTAGCAACCGCTTTTTTGACGCCTTCTTCGGGATTGAATTTACTAGGACCGTGATACAGCACAGGATCAGCCTCAGCCAACTCATAGCCCTGACCTTTTTTGGTAACTACGTGCAAGAACTGCGGGCCACGACCTTCTAAAGCCAAGCGACGCACGTTTTGCAGCATCGGAATCAAGGCATCTAAATCATGGCCATCAATCGGGCCGAAATAATTAAAGCCAAACTCTTGGAAAATTGTTGATGGTGAAACCATGCCTTTGGCATGATCTTCAAGGCGTTTAGCAAACTCACGTAAGGGTGGCGCAATGGATAGGACACTATCAATGCCTTTTTTTGTCGCTGAATAAATATTACCGCTGAGCAATCTAGCCAAGTGGCGATTAAGGGCACCTACAGCTGGAGAGATTGACATGTCGTTGTCATTCAAAATGACTACAAGCGGCAAGTCGTCATACACACCAGCGTTGTTCATGGCTTCGAAAGCCATCCCACCAGTCATAGCGCTATCGCCAATCACTGCTACAGCAACATGTCGCTCGCCTTTTGTTTGAAAAGCACGTGCCATACCCATTGCTGCAGAAATGCTCGTTGAGGAATGGCCGGTGCCAAAAGCATCAAACTCACTTTCAGAGCGATGTGGAAAACCTGATAAACCTTGATATTGACGCAAGGTATTCATGCGCTCACGACGACCAGTCAGAATCTTGTGTGGATAGCTTTGATGACCCACATCCCAAACAATACGATCGTCTGGTGTGTCGAACACGTAATGTAAAGCAATCGATAATTCCACTGTTCCCAAGTTTGACGACAGATGACCACCCGTCTTAGAAACAGAGTCCAGAACAAACTCACGCAACTCATCAGCTAGAGCAGGCAGCTCTTCACGCGAGAGTTTTTTAAGATCATCGGGGGAGTTAATGGAAAGTAAAGTCATTGAACCTAAGTAATCTGTACTGATAAATTTCTCTTGCTAGTCTCTTATTTGCCGCGATTGACAACCAAGAGAGCCAAATCTTTTAATGCCTGCGCTTGCGCACCAAAACCATCTAGGCTGGCGATTGCCGTTTCTTGCAAATCTTTAGCCTGCTTCTGTGCATAGTCTAAACCCATCAAGGTCACATAGGTCGGCTTATTCGCCGCAGCGTCTTTGCCAGCAGTCTTACCCAAGGTTTGACTATCAGCGGTGGCATCCAGCACGTCATCTACAATCTGAAACGCCAACCCTAGGGCTTTTGAATAATGATCGAGATTCAACATTTGCGCAGGATTCAGGTTGGCAGCAATGCCTCCTAGCTCAACAGCACATGACAACAAAGCACCAGTCTTCATGGCATGCATTTGCTTTAGGCCTGGCAAATCTAGTTTTTTACCAACACTCTCCAAATCAATTGCCTGACCGCCTGCCATACCTCGTGAACCAGAGGCAGCAGCTAAAGAGGCAATCATGTTGAGGCGCACTTGCGTATCGCAGTTTGTAATGGCAATAATTTCGAAGGCCCGAGTTTGCAGTGCATCCCCCACCAGTAATGCTGTTGCCTCATCAAAAGCTTTGTGTACTGTCGGACGACCGCGACGCAAATCATCATCGTCCATACAGGGCAAGTCATCGTGCACTAATGAGTAAGCATGGATTAATTCAATTGCTACAGCAGCAGCATCTAATGCCTCGCCGCATTCTTTATCATCGCCGAGTTGACCTGCAGCGTAAACCAACAGTGGGCGTATACGCTTGCCGCCACCTTGCGCCGCATATCGCATTGCCTCATGCAAACGACGAGGGGTATTTTGTGCGGAATCAAGCAAGCGATCTAAGGCTCGCTCAGTACGCTCAGAGTGAGAAGTGATCCACTCCTGAAATTGAAAAGCAGTGCTCAATTAAGCCTCGAACACGCGAACTTGTTGCTCAACCTGAGCCAACATTCCTTGGCAGTGCTTAAGCAATGCCGCACCACGTTGATAGGCTAATAAGGTTTCTTCAAGTGAAAATTTGCCAGATTCCATATCGGAAATAAGCTTCTCAAGCTCTTTAACGGCCTGTTCATAGCGTAAATCGGGGTCGATTTGAACCTCAAGACCGGGTTTTTGACTCTCTGACTTCTTGGCTGGCATAAGCTATTTCCTTCGTATTTCCTACACGGATAGCCCTACATATTAAAGCGAGAAACCCCTTGGATGGGTATAATCCATCCCTTCCTTTCCAATATCGATCCGTCGATGGTTGGATTGGTTATTCCGCTTAGCTTCGGCTGACGTTTTCGGGGGTGGGGAGAATGACTAATCTGGCTACCGCGCAGAAGCTTGCGCCGTCCAATCTACAACTGCCGGTTTCGGCATATTTTGACGCTGAGTTATATCAGCGGGAAATTGAACTGCTTTTTAAGCAGGGCCCCGGCTATGTTGGTCATGAATTGATGGTGCCTGAAATGGGCTCCTATCAAACTTTAAGCGCAGAAAACGAAGGTCGCATTCTTGTTCGCAATGAATCTGGCATAGAACTTCTTTCAAACGTCTGCCGCCATCGCCAAGCATTAATGCTCAATGGTCGCGGCAAAACTGACAATATTGTCTGCCCATTACATCGCTGGACCTATGACCTAGGCGGCAATTTATTGGGTGCTCCACACTTTGAAGATAAGCCTTGTTTAAATCTAGGCAAATCCCCTTTGCAAAATTGGCAAGGACTCCTGTTTGAAGGGCCGCGCGACGTACGCACTGACCTCGCCAAACTGGGCGTTGCAGATGATCTCAAGTTTGAAGGTTATGTACTCGATCATGTTGAAGTACATGAGTGCAACTACAACTGGAAAACATTCATCGAGGTGTATCTCGAGGACTATCACGTTGTGCCATTTCATCCGGGCTTAGGTAAGTTTGTTTCTTGCGAAGATCTGCACTGGGAATTTGGTGACTGGCATAGCGTACAAACGGTTGGCGTTCACAAAGATTTGCAAACCCCTGGCTCACCAACCTACCGCAACTGGCATGAGGCAGTGTTACGTCAATTTGACGGCAAAGCCCCGCGCCATGGAGCTATTTGGCTAACCTATTACCCCAATGTGATGGTGGAGTGGTATCCGGGTGTATTGTGCGTATCCACACTTCACCCAATGGGGCCTGGCAAAACACGCAACATCGTTGAGTTCTACTATCCAGAAGAAATTGCTTTGTTTGAGCGTGAATTTGTGGAGGCAGAACGTGCCGCTTATATGGAAACTTGCATCGAGGATGATGAAATTGCTGAGCGCATGGATCAAGGACGTGCAGCACTACTGGCTCGCGGTATAAATGAAGTGGGTCCCTATCAAAGCCCCATGGAAGATGGCATGCAACATTTTCATGAGTGGTATCGCCGCGCCATGAAATTTGAAGGCGCATAATCAAAACAAGTTTTATCAATACCCCTTGCCACCTATAAAGGAAGCATCATGTCTCCTCTAATCTCAGCAAACCAGTTAGAAGAAATCATTAATAGTGGTGAGAATGTATTGCTCTGTGATTGCCGCTTTGATCTAGTAGATCCACTGATTGGCAAAAATTCCTACGAAGAAAGTCATATTCCAGGCGCCATCTACGTTGACCTTGATAAAGATCTTTCAGGGGCAAAATCTGGCAGCAATGGCCGTCACCCTCTTCCCAGTCCTAAAGCCTGGGCAATTACCAAGACTCGCTTAGGCATCAGCCCAAACACTTTAGTAGTTGCCTACGACAAACAAGGCTCTGTATATGCCAGCCGCTTATGGTGGATGCTGAAATCCACTGGCCATGCCAATGTACAAGTGTTGGATGGCGGACTAGATTCTTGGAATGGTCCTATGGGCACCATTCCTAGAGCACCGACCCCTTGCGCCCAAGTGATCGGAGTGATGCCTTATGCAGGGCTCGCTCTAGTTGACGAGGTGGTAGGCAATCTACAAACCCAGAAAAACAAAATTATTGATGCTCGGACAGAAGATCGTTTTCATGGTCAAAATGAAACTTTAGATCCTGTTGGCGGGCATATCCCTGGCGCAATGAATCGCTTCTTCAAAAACAATCTCAACGCGACTGCATTTAAAACTCCGGAGCAATTATTCAAAGAGTTCACAGAATTTCTTGGACCTATTAAAGCGTCTGAAGTCATTCATCAATGTGGCTCAGGCGTCACTGCTTGCCATAACCTTTTGGCGATGGAGCTTGCTGGATTTAAAGGTTCGCGCCTGTATGCAGGCAGTTGGAGCGAATGGTGTGCAGACACCAATAGGCCTGTTGAACTCTAGGGCAGTTGAGTTTTAAGTCTGTGGAAATGTATTAATGCAGTAAAGAAAGCAGGATCACAAAACCTACGCCGCAAGCAATCAATAGTGTTTGACGCAAAGACTCAACCCAGTGTGGACGGCGGTGCATTTGCGGAATGAGATCACTCACCGCAATATAAATAAAACTACTGGACGCAATCACTAGTAAGTAAGGCATCGCTGCATGGGCGCGCTCCAAAAAGAAATATGCCAGTACCCCGCCTACTACCGCTGATAAGCCGCAGATAAAGTTGTATAACAAAGCACGTGCGCGCGAGAAGCCAGCATTCAGAAGCACAATGAAATCGCCGATCTCTTGTGGAATCTCGTGGGCAATGATCGCAATAGCGGTGAAGATACCAGCCTGATAGTCGGCCATGAAGGCTGCCGCTATCAAGATGCCATCTACAAAGTTATGAATACCATCACCAACCAAAATCATCCAACCACTACGCCCAGCATTTTCAGCATCATGGCCATGATGGTGCTGGTGCCCATCGCCTTCATGATGGTGATCGTGACGTAGTAAAGCGATTTTCTCGAGCAAGAAGAATCCTAATAACCCAGCGAGCAAGGTGGCAAACAAGTACTGGGGGCTTGCACCCTCCATGCTAAATGCCTCAGGCAAGGAGTGAAGTAAAGCAGTTGCCAACAAAATACCAACAGATAAACTGACCATGTTGTTGACCATCTTCGACAGCATCGCTAAAGAACAACTTGCTGCAACTAAGACGCTAGCAGTGCCTGCTAAGGTGGTGACCAAGAGAATGGTTTGTAAAACAGGCATCGCGCTTACACCACTCCCATTTTCTTGAACCAGGCAAGACATTTTTCCCAACCATCTTTAGCAGGACCCTCACGATAAGTGGCGCGATAGTCTGCATGGAAAGCATGTGGAGCATCTGGGTACACTTCAAATTGACAGGCCTTAGCCGCTGGATTTTTTGGGGCTGCTTGCGCTAGTGCGGTACGCATTTGTTCAATGCTCTCTAGAGAAATCCCGGTATCAGCAGCACCGTACAAGCCGAGCACTGGTGCTTTTAAATCAGCAGCAATATCTACAGGATGTTTGGGGTTACCTTCAGTCTTCTCGCCGATGAGGCGTCCATACCAGGCCACTCCGGCACGTACTTGTGGCAGGGTTGCCGATAGCCAAGTAATACGACCACCCCAACAGAAGCCGGTTACACCGACCCGCTTGAGATCACCGCCATTCTTACCAGCCCAAACCAAGGCTGCCTGCAAATCATTTAAGACCTGCGAGTCTGGAGTTTTGGCCACAATATTTTGCTGAATCTCCGCTATCGTTCCATAAGCATTTGGATCGCCTGCGCGGGCAAAGAATTCTGGGGCAATAGCAAGATAACCTAATTTGGCAAAACGTCTTGTGACATCAGCAATATATTCGTGCACGCCAAAGATTTCACTCGCGACAATAATGACGGGCAACGAGCCTTTCACTTTTTCAGGGCGAGAAACATAAGCAGGCATCTGAAAACTACCAACAGGAATCATCTGCTCACCAGCTTTGATGCCCTTGAAATCCGTTTCGATAGCAGCAGCCATGACAGGCTCAGACGCAGCTACAAATCCAACCCCAATTGCGGTCGCACCCAGTGCGGATGTCTTCATGAAATTGCGTCGACTATTTTGAATATCTTTACTCATTATCTTGTCCCCTAGCTTGTATTACCCATTCAATACTTAATCAATACTTAATGCGCTTCTTCCCAATTATCGCCAATCCCAATACTAACTACCAAAGGCACCTTGAGATCAGCAACATGACACATTAAATCCGGCAGCTTTGCCTGCAGTAGCTCAATTTCGTCTAAGGGCACATCAAATACCAATTCATCATGGACTTGAAGCAGCATTTTGGTTTTTAACTGTTCCTTTTCCAACCAATCCTCAACAGCAATCATCGCTAACTTAATTAAGTCTGCAGCAGTACCTTGCATAGGGGCATTAATTGCCGCACGTTCGGCGCCTTGGCGGCGAGGACCATTTGATCCCTTGATTTCCGGCAACCAGAGACGTCGCCCGAAGACTGTTTCTACGTAACCATTTTCCCGCGCCTCAAGACGAGTGCGCTCCATGTACTGAGCAACCCCCGGATAACGATCAAAGTATTTGGCGATGTAGTTTTGGGCAGCTGAACGCTCAATACCCAAGTTACCAGCTAAGCCAAAAGCACTCATACCGTAAATAAGACCAAAGTTAATCACTTTGGCATAACGACGTTGCTCAGAATTGACATCATCCAAAGGAATGCCAAAGATCTCTGCCGCAGTAGCTTGATGAACGTCTTTGCCTTCTCTAAATGCAGTTAATAGGTTTTCATCTTCAGCGATATGCGCCATGATGCGCAACTCAATTTGCGAGTAATCTGCTGATAACAACTTACATCCTTCTGCCGGAATAAATGCCTCGCGTATACGACGACCCTCTTCTGTACGCACAGGAATATTTTGTATGTTGGGATCGCTTGATGCCAGACGACCGGTAACCGCGGTAGCTTGAGAAAAGTTCGTGTGAACGCGCCCAGTCTTGGGATCGGCCATACGAGGGAGCTTCTCAATATACGTAGACATGAGCTTTGCCAAGCTACGGTAGTCAAGAATACGTGCTGGTAGCGGATAGTCTTCAGCCAACTTCTGCAAAACCTCCTCATCCGTAGAGGGTGCACCCGATGGCGTCTTTTTTATCACTGGGAGCTCAAGTTGCCCAAATAAAATTTCTGCGATTTGCTTGGGTGACTGAATGTTGAACGGCTGACCAGCTAACTTATGAATCTCACCCTCCAATTCAAGTAGACGCTTACCTACTTGTTGCCCTTGTTTCGCCAATAGCGCGGAATCAATCCGAATACCGTTACGCTCCATGATGCCGAGTACACGCATGGCTGGCATCTCAACGTTTTCATAGATGTAGAGCAATCCAGGGCTTTCCTGAATCTGTGGCCATAACTCCAAATGGAGGCGCAAGGTAATGTCAGCATCTTCTGCCGCATAGTCTGTCGCAATCTGGAGATCCACTTGATCAAAGCCAATCTGGTGAACCCCTTTGCCGCAGACCTCTTCGTAGCGAATCGTCTTCATACCTAGATGGCGCTCAGCTAAGCTATCCATGTTGTGCGGCATGTGTGACTCAAGAACATACGACTCGAGCAAGGTATCGAATGCAACACCTTTTAAAGTAATGCCATGGTTTGCAAAAATATGGGCGTCGTACTTTAAGTTTTGTCCCACCTTTAAATGTGCTGCACTTTCTAACCAGGATTTCATGCGTGCAAGAACTAGATTTCGATCGAGCTGTACCTCGCCATTACGATGCGCAACTGGGATATAGCAAGCCTCACCCGGTTTGACCGATAAAGAAATTCCAACGAGCTCTGCAGCAAGCGCATCAAGACTAGTTGTTTCAGTGTCTACCGCTGTTAGCGCAGAAGACTCAATCTTTTTTAACCACTTCTCCAAGCCTGCTTCATCCACTACGCATTCATAGTGACGCTCGATCGCATCATGGGAGTCACGAGTTTCTTGTGACAAATCTTTGGTTGGCGCGCTAGCAATAACACGAGACTTTTTCCCTTCCTCACCCTGATTGGTGCTGGAGTGAATTGGGCTACCTGCTAAATCGAATGAAACTGCTTCAGAGCCCTTATTTTCTGGGCTTGTGAGCTGCTTTTCTACATCACGTAACCATGTCTTAAATGCATAACGTTCAAACAATTCGCGCAGCAAAGGGGCATCCTCAGATTTCGCATGCAAATCATCTAAGCTCGGTAAATGGGGTGATAAATCGCAATCCGTTTTTACCGTAATCAATTGACGTGCTTGCGGCAACCAAGGAAGAGTAGCGCGTAAGTTTTCACCAACAACACCTTTAACTTGATCGGCATTTGCCATTAAGTTATCTAGGTTGCCAAATTCTGCCAACCATTTATTTGCTGTCTTTGGCCCCGCCTTCGGAACACCCGGTACGTTATCCACGGTATCGCCGATGATGGATAAATAATCCACAATCAATTCTGGAGGAACGCCAAACTTTTCCTTTACGCCTTCGATGTCTAGCTTTTCATTCGTCATCGTATTGATGAGAGTGACAGAAGGATTTACTAATTGCGCTAAATCTTTATCACCGGTAGAAATAATCGTTTCCCAACCCGCTTGCGTTGCCTGGCAAGCCAATGTACCAATCACATCATCTGCCTCAACGCCAGAAACCATTAATACCGGCCAACCTAATGCCTTGACCATGGCATGAATAGGCTCGATCTGTTTAACCAAATCTTCAGGCATGGGGGAGCGATGCGCTTTGTACTCTGAGTACATTTCATCACGGAAAGTCTTACCTTTGGCGTCAAAAACACAGGCTATATGGTCAGCCTTGAGCTCAGAACGGGCTCGGCGCATCATATTGACCATGCCATAGATAGCTCCAGTGGGCTCTCCAGCCCCATTTCTGAGATCTGGCATGGCATGAAAGGCGCGATAGAGGTAGCTAGAGCCATCTACCAACAAGAGTCTATGTTTAGTCATACTGCAATCGTACAATCTAGTTGTGAATTGCCTACAGGTCTGGTTAAGGAACCGTCCGAGAGTAGGCTTAAAAAGGTGAAAAAATGCATTATTTAACTAACTTAATAAGCCACTTAATGAGTCAAAGTCTAGCTCTAATGAGCTTTTTAGTGGTTTTTGGACTTTTAGGCGTTACTTCAGCCCAAGCTCAGAATAACAGCCAGGCACTCAGTAACTCCGAATTAAACCGTATTAATAATCAACCACTCGCCCCAACAGTCAGCCCCGCTGGCGCACTCAACTCTCCAGAAACGCGTAAGCCGAACTATCAGTTCAAAGATAAAAATGGTACGACGGTCACTGAGTACAAAGATGCCAACTCACCAACACAGGTCGATGTAAAAACACCTTTTACTAGCTATGAAATGGCACCACCTACGTCAGTGATGCCTGGACCCCAAAAAGATACTGATCTTATTAGCGTTCCCAGTATTAGCATTCCACTTAGATAATCTTTAAAGCAATTTAGCTTATGGCCGTATTTACTCCGATTGAGCTTGAGGATATTTCTCATTGGATTACTCAAGACTTTGACATCGGCCAAGCCCATGAAATTCGTGGCATTCATGGCGGGATTGAGAACTCCAACTTTTTCTTAGACACCATCAAAGACGGCAAGAAACAGGAATATGTTTTAACCATCTTTGAAAGATTATCTGCTGCACAATTACCTTTCTATCTAGAGTTAATGCGCCACTTAGCGAACAAAGGCGTACCAGTTCCTAAGCCTATTGAGAACAAGCATGGAGAAATCCTATTTACCCTCAAAGGTAAGCCAGCAGCCATTGTTACCAAATTACCAGGCCTTTCTAGACTTCAACCAGAGGTTAATCATTGCGCACTCGTAGGTGGAATGCTTGCCAAAATGCATTTAGCTGGAAAAGATTTCCCTAAGTCACAAGAAAATCTTCGGAGCCTTGCTTGGTGGCAAAAAACAATTCCCCAAGTAATGGCGCATTTGAATACATTCCAAAAAGAACTCATTACCCATGAGCTAAAAACTCAAGAAGAGTTCTTTTCCTCGGGTACTTATGATGGCCTGCCGCAAGGCGCTAGCCATTGTGATCTGTTTCGTGACAATGTCTTGTTTGATCCAAAAGGAGCGGATACATCTCAAGATGAACTAGGCGGTTTCTTCGACTTCTACTTTGCTGGTACTGATAAATGGTTATTTGATATCGCCGTGACTGCAAACGACTGGTGTCTTGCTGATAACAAACAAGATTTAGACCCTGCTCGCCTTGATGCATTCATGAAAGCATATCAAGCAGTTCGTCCGCTTACTAACGAAGAGCAAGCCAGTTTGCCGCTTATGTTGCGCGCTGCTGCTTTACGCTTCTGGGTTTCAAGGCTATGGGACTTCTATCTACCGCGGGATGCTCAGATGCTGACTCCTCATGACCCTACGCATTTTGAACACATTCTACTAAGTCGTCGCTCACTATGAAACTCAATTCCATAGCACCAAAAGAAGGATACACCTGGATTAGGCAAGGTATTTGGCTCTTCAAACAAAATCCTTTAGGCTTCTTGATGCTGGTGTTTATGTATGTATTTGCTGCGCAATTGGCAGTCATCATCCCAGTCATTGGTGTTTTTGCAGTACTCCTGCTCACGCCAACCCTTTCCGTTGGTTTTATGACTGCTTGTCGTCAAGCCATCCAAAAAGAGCGCATTAAACCAATAGTTTATCTGGTGGCACTTCGGTCTAGCCAAATTGTTCGCAAAAGAATTTTGCAATTAGGCTTGGTGTACGCCGGCATGATTTTGTTGCTGAGTTTTATCTTAAGTCTCTTGGTAGATTTTGAATTACTGCTTCCTTTGATGACAAGTGAAAAGCCGATTACGCCAGAAGCGCTGCGCCAGCTTTACTTGGTACTGATCTTTGGAGCAATGCTGTATTTACCAGTGGCAATGCTGATGTGGTTCTCACCAATCTTAGTGGCGTGGGCTGATATGTCTGTACCTCAGGCGCTATTTTCTAGCTGTCTGGCGTGCTGGACCAATAAGGCAGCATTCTTTTTGTATCTCTCTATCTGGAGCGCTATTCTGATTGCTATTCCTCTGACAGTCGGAATGATTTTTGATGCTCTCGATCTAGGGCAAGCAGCCTCCTTCATCATCGCCCCCATCTCCATGGCAGGCTTAACAATAATGCACTGTTCTTTCTATGCAACTTGGAAGGCGTGCTTTACTGAAGATGAAGTGCTGCCCATCTAATTGACTTATTAGTCAATCGCTGCAAGCTTCGCAATACTCAGCTGTAACCACTTAATTCCGTGGCGCTTGAAGTTCACTTGCGCCCGTGCATCAGCATCCACCCCCTCAAGACCAGTCACACGTCCCTCACCAAACTTAGTATGGAAGACGTTTTGTCCGATCGTGAATGGATAATTTCCGCGAGGGGGAGAAGCTAATCTTTTCACTTCCATTGAGGCTGAGCCAACTCGCTCAACTCGTTTAACCGGTCTTTGTCGATCAGATCCAGAATCAAAAAAGTCATTAGACTCGTATTCACGTTGGCGTGTATAGCCATCTTGCCAAGTAGATCCTGATCTTGAGTTACTGCTACCACCCCAGCGTGCATCTCTTGCCTTAGGGGTGAGCCATTTCAATGAATCAGATGGAAGCTCCTCTAGGAAGCGAGAAGGCATGTTGTAGCGTACCTGGCCATGCAACATCCTTGATTGGGTGTGCGAGAGGTACAAACGCTCTTTGGCACGTGTAATCGCTACGTACATCAGGCGACGTTCTTCTTCCAAGCCATTCTGTTCATTAACGCTGTTCTCATGGGGGAATAAACCCTCTTCAAGGCCGGTAATAAATACTGAAGTGAACTCCAATCCTTTGGCTGAGTGCACTGTCATTAACTGCACAGCATCTTGACCAGCCTGAGCTTGGTTATCGCCTGCCTCCAATGAAGCATGGGAAAGGAAAGCAGCCAAGGGTGAAACCTCTACTACGCCTGGAGCATTCTCACCAGGGAGCATGGCGGCTGCGGCATCCTGACCAAAACCTTCTTCAGCAATAAACGCAGTAGCAGCGTTAATTAATTCTTGCAAGTTTTCAACGCGATCCTGTCCTTCACGCTCTGAAAGATAGTGCTGAATCAAACCGCTATGCTGAATCACAAATTCGACTGTTTCCGGCAAAGTATTGTGACGAGTAGCTTCATGCATGTGATCTACTAAGCGCACAAATCCACCCAGTGCAGCACCGGCCTTACCTTCTAAGGAAGATGCGGCTAAATATAAAGAACATTGTTGTGCTCTGGCGGCATCTTGCAATGCTTCAATTGATCTTGCACCAATTCCGCGAGTAGGGAAATTCACCACACGGGAGAATGAAGTGTCGTCATTCGGATTTTCGAGTAAGCGTAAGTAAGCTAGTGCATGTTTAATTTCAGCGCGCTCGAAGAAGCGCAAACCGCCATAAACACGATACGGAATACCTGCAGAAAACAATGCGTGCTCAATAATGCGTGACTGGGCGTTGCTACGGTAAAGCAAGGCAACTTCGGTACGTTTGATGCCGCTATTAACTAAAGCCTTGATCTCATCAACCAACCAAGCAGCTTCTGCATGATCACTCGGAGCCTCATAAATACGGACTGGCTCGCCATGACCAGCATCGGTACGCAGGTTTTTACCCAGGCGCTCCGAGTTATTCGCAATGAGGTGATTTGCTGTATCCAGAATATGGCCGTGTGAGCGATAGTTCTGCTCTAGCTTCACCATTAGAGGGTGATATTGCTTTTCGTAAAGGCGCATGTTTTCAACATCGGCGCCGCGGAAGGCATAAATACTTTGGTCATCGTCGCCCACTGCGAAGACGGAACTGCTACCCATACCGCTGACATTAATACGACTTGCGTCATGGCCTGATAACAATTTGAGCCATGCATATTGCAAGGCGTTGGTATCTTGAAACTCATCGATCAAGATATGACGAAAACGCTCTTGATAGTGAGTGCGAATCGCTTCACTATGCTTGAGTAATTCATAACTACGCAATAAGAGTTCAGCAAAATCAACCACGCCCTCACGTTGACATTGCTCATCGTAAGCTGCATAAAGTTGTGCCATCTTGGCCTGGAAATCATCCCCAAGCGCTAAATCTTTTGCGCGCTGACCGCGCTCTTTGGCATGGGCAATGAAGTATTGCAATTGCTTGGCAGGATACTTTTCATCATCAACCTTTAGACCCTTTAATAGGCGCTTAATTGCTGAAAGCTGATCCTGGGTATCCAGGATTTGGAAAGTAGACGGTAAACCTGCCTCTTTGTGGTGAGCGCGCAATAAACGGTTACAAAGACCATGAAAAGTACCAATCCACATTCCACGCGTATTTATCGGCAACATGGCGCTTAGGCGGAGCATCATCTCCTTAGCGGCCTTATTGGTGAAGGTCACCGCTAGGACGCCAATGGGCGATACCTGGCCGGTCTGAATCAACCAGGCTATACGGGTGGTGAGGACGCGGGTCTTGCCGCTCCCTGCCCCAGCCAAAATCAAGGCTGACTGGGCTTGGCCATTTTCATTTACGGGCGGGAGGGTCACTGCCTCGCGCTGTTCTGGGTTGAGGTTCGCGAGCAAGTCTGAGTACATCAGCCCAATTATAATTTGCCTCTTATGCCAAATGCCTCAAATACCCCTAATTCACCAGCGGCCAGCTCAGCGGACGAGCTCGCCAAATCCTACGAACCCGCCCCGATAGAGGCCTACTGGGGTCCAGAGTGGGAGCGCCGAGGTATTGCCGACTCCACCATGGATGAAGATAGGTGTGATTTTTCCATTCAGCTTCCTCCGCCGAATGTGACTGGCACCCTGCATATGGGGCATGCCTTTAACCAAACCATCATGGATGGCTTGGTGCGTCATGCACGCATGTCAGGTAAAAACACTTTGTGGGTACCCGGCACCGATCACGCTGGTATCGCCACCCAAATCGTGGTTGAACGCCAACTTGATGCACAGAAAGTGTCTCGCCATGATTTGGGTCGTGACAAGTTTTTAGAAAAAGTGTGGGAGTGGAAAGAAACTTCTGGCAACACGATTACTCGCCAAATTCGTCGTCTAGGCGCATCGATCGATTGGGGTAAAGAATATTTCACAATGGACAGCAAGATGTCCAAAGCAGTGGTGGAAGTTTTTGTACGCCTACATGAGCAAGGTTTGATTTATCGCGGCAAACGTTTAGTGAACTGGGATCCTGTTCTAGGTACCGCAGTTTCAGATTTAGAAGTGGTAAGCGAAGAAGAGGATGGCTCAATGTGGCACATCCGCTATCCATTAACCGATGGTTCTGGCCATCTCACGGTCGCTACCACTCGTCCAGAAACCTTACTGGGTGACGTAGCCGTCATGGTGAACCCAGAAGATGAGCGCTACAAACATCTGATCGGTAAGTCAGTAAATCTGCCTTTGTGTGATCGCCAGATCCCGATCATTGCTGATGATTATGTTGATCTGAACTTTGGTACTGGCGTTGTAAAGGTAACTCCTGCACATGACTTTAATGACTATGCCGTAGGCCAACGACATCAACTGCCCATGATCAACATCCTCACTTTGGATGCCAAGATTAATGAGAATGCTCCAGCTGCCTATCAAGGCCTGGAAAGATTTGCGGCACGCAAGCAAGTTGTCGCTGATCTAGATGCTGCTGGTTTACTAGAAAAAGTTCAGCCACATAAATTAATGGTGCCCCGCAGTGATCGCACTCAAACCATCATTGAGCCAATGCTCACTGACCAATGGTTTGTAGCGATGTCTAAATCAAGTCCAGATAACAAATATCAACCCGGTTCATCTATTGCTGGTGCAGCATTAGATGCGGTAACTAGAGGTGATATCAAACTTGTTCCAGAGAATTGGATCAATACTTACACCCAGTGGCTAGAAAACATCCAGGACTGGTGCATCTCTCGCCAACTTTGGTGGGGCCATCAAATACCCGCTTGGTATGGCGATGATGGGCAGATTTTTGTCGGTTGCTCTGAGGAAGAGGCTAAAACTAAGGCTACGGCAGCCGGCTACACCGGCAAACTCAACCGTGACCCAGATGTATTAGATACCTGGTTTAGTTCTGCCCTTGTCCCCTTTAGCTCCTTAGGCTGGCCAGAAGAAACACCTGCTTTAAATCACTTCCTACCCTCCTCAGTGTTAGTCACGGGCTTTGACATCATCTTCTTCTGGGTGGCACGCATGGTCATGATGACCTGCCACTTTACTGGAAAAGTACCATTCCACACTGTCTATGTTCATGGTCTAGTACGTGATGCTGAAGGCCAGAAGATGAGTAAGTCCAAAGGTAATACTTTGGATCCAATCGATTTGATTGATGGTATTAAGATTGAAGAGTTAGTAGGCAAGAGAACTACTGGCCTCATGAATCCTAAGCAAGCAGAAAGCATTAGCAAGAAAACCAAGAAAGAGTTCCCGGATGGTATTCCGGCATTCGGTACCGATGCCTTGCGCTTTACTTTTGCATCTTTAGCTTCACTTGGTCGCAATATTAACTTCGACCAAAAGCGCTGCGAAGGCTATCGTAATTTCTGTAACAAACTTTGGAATGCCACTCGCTTTGTGCTGATGAACTGCTCTGGTAGTGATGAAGAGAATGGCTTAGCACCTTGCGACAACCAATGCGGTCCAGAAGGATATCTAGATTTCTCACCTGCAGATAAATGGATCGTCTCCGAACTCCAAAGGACTGAAGCTGAGGTAGCCAAGGGCTTTGAGGCATATCGCTTTGACAATATTGCTACTAGTATTTACCAATTTGTTTGGGATGAGTATTGCGATTGGTACCTCGAGCTTGCTAAGGTGCAATTGCAGACTGGCACGCCAGCGCAGCAACGCGCTACACGTCGCACCCTCTTGCGTGTTTTGGAAACTATCCTACGCATGGCGCATCCACTGATTCCATTCATCACTGAAACGCTTTGGCAAACTGTTGGCCCTAAGTCTGGAAAAGAATTAGCCCAACAAGCCAAACAAACGATTGCACTCCAGCCTTACCCGGTTGCTCAACCTGAAAAGATTGATGAGCAAAGCGAAGCTTGGATTACTCAGATTAAAGCGATTGTCGATGCCTGTAGAAATCTGCGCGGTGAGATGCAAGTTCCTCCTGGTCAAAAAGTACCGCTCTGGATTTGTGGGCCGGAGGCATTCTTAGAAAAAGCTACTCCTTATTTGATGGCGCTTGCTAAGTTAGCTGAGGTCAAAATCTATAGCGATGAATCTGCATTAGAAAAAGATGCTCCAGATGCACCAATTGCTCTAGTGGGTGATATCAAGCTCTTGCTCAAGATTGAAGTGGATATTGCGGCAGAGCGCATTCGTTTAAGCAAAGAAATTGAGCGCCTCGCAAACGAAATTAATAAAGCCAAGGGCAAATTGACCAATGAAAGCTTTGTGGCTCGCGCCCCCGCCGAGGTTGTTGCCCAGGAAAAGCAGCGTCTTGCAGGCTTTGAGCAAAATTATGACAAGCTTGTTGCACAATTAGAACGTCTGAAGTAATAATTAGCCAAATAAAACAATTGGATTTATATGTCACTAAGCACAAAAGCAGTCACCAAAGCAGTTTTCCCAGTTGCTGGATTAGGCACACGGTTTTTGCCAGCCACTAAGGCAAGCCCAAAAGAGATGCTCAATGTGGTCGACAAACCACTCATCCAATATGCTGTTGAAGAGGCTATTGCGGCTGGCATTACTGAAATGATTTTCGTTACCGGACGTAGTAAACGCGCTATTGAAGATCACTTTGATAAAGCCTATGAATTGGAGGCTGAGCTTGAAGCTAAAAACAAGCAAGCCCTTCTAGATATCGTTCGTAGTGTTAAACCTAGTCACGTTGATTGTATTTATGTTCGTCAACCTGAGGCACTCGGTTTAGGCCACGCAGTTTTATGTGCAGAAAAGTTAGTTCGTGATGAGCCATTTGCCATTATTTTGGCTGATGACTTATTGGATGGCCAACCTCCCGTACTTAAGCAAATGCTCAATGTATTTGATGAGCAAAATGGCTCTGTCGTTGCTGTGGAAAAAATTGATCCCGCAAAGAGCAGTTCTTATGGAATTGTTTCTGGATCTGAGGTAACTAAAGGCATTTATCGCCTAGACGGCATAGTAGAGAAGCCTCAACCTAAAGATGCACCATCTAATTTAGCGGTCGTGGGACGTTATGTCCTATCGTCTAACATCTTTACCCATATTCGCAATCTCAAACCAGGTGCGGGTGGCGAGATTCAGCTTACAGATGCAATTGCGTCTTTGCTAAAGGAAGAGCCAGTATTCGCTTATGAATATGATGGTGTACGTTATGACTGCGGCAGCAAGCTGGGCTACCTCAAAGCTTCAGTTGAATTTGCACTTCGTCACCCAGAGGTAAAAAACGATTTTGCAGAATACTTGAAGAGCCGGGTTTATCTTAAATAATTAAGGTAAGGCTGGGCCTAGATTTAAAGAGCGTAAACATCTGTCTAATGCTTATCTTCTCTTCATAAAGAAAACCAGCACATCACCCTCGATGGTGCTTGCTAGCAACTCATTACCAGTTTGCTTGGCAAATGCAGGAAAGTCATGAGCGGCTCCCGCATCAGTTGCCTTAATCTTTAAGACTTCGCCCGACTGCATGGTTGCCAAGGCCTTCTTGGTACGTAAGATAGGCAATGGGCAGTTCATGCCAATCGCATCTACCTCTGCATTAAAGGCAATATTCACTGGTTCACTCATTTGCTTGCTATCCAGTCTTTAACGCCATCTAAGGCCGCGCCCAACTTACTAGGATCAGTTCCACCAGCCATCGCCATTTCTGGTTTGCCGCCGCCTTTACCACCCACTTGCTGAGCAACAAAGTTCACGAGATCGCCCGCTTTAACTTTACCAATTGAATCAGCCGTCACGCCAGCAATCAAACTGACTTTATCGCCCTGAACTGAGGCCAACACAATGGCAGCTGTTTTTAACTTTGCCTTAAGTGCATCCATGGTTTCGCGAAGTACGCCAGCATCAGCGCCATCAAGTCGAGCAGCCAGCACTTTAATGCCATTCACATCAATAGCTTGACCAGCTAACTCATCACCTTGACTAGCTGCCAACTTAGAGTTCACTTTTTCTAATTCACGCTCAGCTTGACGCAGACTATCTTGAAGTTGCGCAACACGATTCACTAGGTCACCTGGATGGGTTTTGAGGATCGCTGCAGCTTCATTGATTTTGTCTTCTAAACCTTGTAAGAAGTGCAGTGCATTATTGCCAGTCACCGCCTCAACACGGCGAATACCAGCAGCAACGCCGCCTTCAGAAACAATCTTTAGGCTACCGATATCACCAGTGCGCCCTACGTGGGTGCCACCACATAACTCTTTAGAAGAGCCAATCTCCAGCACGCGTACCTCATCACCATACTTCTCACCAAAGAGCATCATGGCGCCAGTCTTTTGCGCATCATCCAAAGACATGACTTTGCCTGAGGTTGCAGTGTTTTCCAGAATTTCTTGATTCACGATATCTTCAATGCGGCGAATTTGTTCAGCAGTAATCGGTGCATTGTGCGTAAAGTCAAAACGGGTCTTCGTAGCGTCTACCAAGGATCCCTTCTGCTGCACGTGATCACCTAATACCTCACGCAATGCTTTGTGCAAGATATGAGTAGCGCTGTGATTGCGCATAATGTCAGTTCGCTGTTGGGTATCTACCAAAGCATTAAGAGAATCACCCACCTTGAGCTCACCTTCAAGAGCCTCTCCCTGATGACCAAATACATCGGCCTGGATCTTGAAGGTATCTTCGACCGCAAAGCGAATACTTTCATTGCGGAGCTCGCCTTTATCACCAACTTGACCGCCAGATTCTGCATAGAAAGGGGTGTTATCCAAAACGATGACCGCTGCATCTCCAGCCTTAACAGCAGATACTGCCGAACCATCCACATACAAAGCAGTTACTATGGCGCCCTCATGTTTAAGGGTGTCATAGCCATGAAACTGGGTTGGCTTGCCTTTGTAATCCAATCCTTGGGCTACCTTGAACTTACCTGCTGCCCTGGCTTGATCACGCTGCTTTTGCATCGCCACTTCAAAGCCTTCAGCGTCAACAGTCACGCCACGCTCACGACAAACGTCAGCCGTTAAATCTAACGGGAAACCAAATGTGTCATGTAAGCGGAAAGCAGTTTCACCATCGACTACTTTTGCACCACCAGCCAAAGCGCCATCTAAAATTTCCATACCATTAGCAATCGTTTGAAAGAAGCGCTCTTCCTCTTGCTTAATCACTTCACTGACTTTGTCTTGTGCTGCACGTAACTCTGGATAGGCTTCGCCCATTTCTTTAACAAGCGCAGGCACCAACTGGTAGAAGAATGGTTTGCGTGCACCTAACTTATAACCATGACGAATCGCGCGACGCGCAATGCGACGCAATACATAGCCACGACCAGCATTACCTGGAATTACGCCATCGACCACAATGAAACTACATGCACGGATGTGGTCAGCAATGACCTTTAATGAAGGACTTTGTGCATCACAGTTTTCGCCACCCGCCGCATCAACCGCATCCTTAGAAGCCTTAAGGAGATTGACGAAGAGGTCGATTTCATAATTGGAGTGAACATGCTGCAAGACTGCTGCAATACGCTCAAGACCCATGCCTGTATCAACACTAGGCTTAGGTAGCGGATGCATTGCACCGGCCTCGTCGCGGTTGTACTGCATGAAGACATTATTCCAAATTTCGATGAAGCGATCACCATCTTCATCAGGACTTCCAGGAGGACCACCAGGAATATGTTCACCGTGATCGTAGAAAATTTCAGTGCAAGGTCCGCAAGGGCCTGTGTCACCCATCATCCAAAAATTATCCGATGCGTAACGCGCGCCCTTGTTATCCCCAATGCGAATAATGCGATCCTCCGGCACACCAATTTGCTTATTCCAAATCTCATAAGCCTCGTCATCTTCCGCATACACGGTGACCAAGAGCTTTTCTTTAGGCAACTGAAATACCTGAGTCAACAAATCCCAAGCAAATTGAATGGCATCTTTCTTGAAATAATCTCCAAAAGAGAAATTTCCCAACATTTCAAAAAAGGTGTGATGACGGGCCGTGTAGCCTACGTTATCCAAATCGTTGTGTTTTCCACCTGCCCGGATGCACTTTTGGGCAGTCGTAGCACGGTTATAGGGGCGCTTATCAAAGCCCAAAAACACGTCTTTAAACTGGTTCATACCTGCATTTGTAAATAGCAGGGTTGGGTCATCCCCCGGCACTACTGGGCTGGATGGAACAATTTGGTGGCCTTTTTGGGCGAAGAATTCCAGGTAAGCCTGGCGAATTTGGGAGACTTTCATGGCAATAATTATCGCATTGGCACCTGTCTAGGGCAAACCCTAGACAAGATACCCATATCCTGCCTTACAATCGCACAACATCAATAAATCGACTAATAAGTCTGTAATTAAGGAGCGCAACTTGGAAATCCGCAATCAAAAAGATTTTGGGGCTGGCCTAATGTATATGGTCATTGGTCTCTTTTTCACTTTCATGGCCACCCAGCACCCAATGGGAACTGCTGCCAAAATGGGGCCTGGATACTTTCCCTTCTGGCTTGGCCTAGTAATGACAGCCCTGGGTTTAATCATCCTAGTGAAGTCACTCAGCGCTAAAGCAGCAATTGAAAAAATCCCTCCTTTCAATTGGAAGGTCATTGGCCTCATTACTGGATCTGTCATTGCATACGGCATCCTCTTGCCAACGATGGGCTTTATCGTAGCCGTGTTCGTTTTGGTATTTATGTCAGCCAGCGCAAGTCATGAATTTCATTGGAAAGGCACTTTAATTAATGCCATATTTCTGATTGTTTTCACTTATTCGGTATTTGTTCTGGGTCTGAAATTACAGTTCCCATTACTGCCTTTCTTTCTTCAATAACGTACCGGGATACTGAAAATGGACTTATTTGCTAATTTAGCTCTCGGTTTCGATACCGCTTTTACCTTACAAAATCTCTTGTACTGCCTGATCGGCTGCGTCTTGGGAACTCTGATTGGTGTTTTGCCAGGTCTTGGCCCTATCGCGACTATCGCGATGTTATTGCCAGCTACTTATGCCTTGCCTCCAATTGCTGCATTGATTATGTTGGCTGGTATTTACTACGGCTCACAGTACGGCGGCTCCACAACAGCAATTCTGTTGAACATCCCAGGAGAGACGTCCTCGGTGGTGACGGCGATCGATGGCTACCAAATGGCCAGAAATGGTCGAGCTGGCGTTGCATTGTTCACCGCCGGCATGGGCTCATTCTTTGCGGGTTGCGTGGCAACTTTAGTGTTGGCCGCTTTTGCTGCACCACTCTCACAACTGGCATTTAAGTTTGGTCCAGCTGAGTACTTCTCTCTGATGATCTTGGGCTTGATCGGTGCAGTTGTGTTGGCATCTGGCTCTTTGATCAAAGCGATTGGCATGATCGTCTTAGGCCTTCTAATGGGCTTGATCGGTACTGATGTTAACTCTGGTGTTTCGCGTTATGCGTTTGATATTCCTGAGTTGAGCGATGGTATTGGCTTCGTTGCAGTTGCGATGGGTGTCTTTGGTTTCGCAGAGATCATGGGTAACCTTGAGAAAACCGATGAGGATGAAGGCTTCCTTAACAAAATGACCACGATGATTCCTACCAAGGAAGACGTCAAGCGCATGATTCCCTCCATCTTGCGTGGCACAACGATTGGTTCAATTCTAGGCATCCTACCGGGCGGTGGCGCAGCACTTGCTGCTTTTGGCGCTTACTCAGTTGAGAAAAAATCTTCTAAGTACAGCCATGAGTTTGGTAAAGGCGCTATTGAGGGTGTTGCTGGCCCTGAATCAGCTAATAACGCTGCTGCTCAAACCTCATTTATTCCATTGTTGACTTTGGGTATTCCTCCAAATGCAGTGATGGCCTTGATGGTTGGTGCGATGACTATTCACAACATTCAACCAGGTCCTCAGGTGATGACCAGCAACCCAGCTTTGTTCTGGGGTCTGATCGCCTCCATGTGGATTGGTAACGTGATGTTGATTCTCTTAAACTTGCCCCTCATTGGTATCTGGGTAAAGCTACTGAAGATTCCTTATCGCTTCATGTACCCAGCCATTCTGGTTTTCTGCTGTATCGGTGTCTATACCGTAAACAATACTGTGTTTGACGTGTATGTGACCGCTGCCTTTGGCATCATTGGTTACCTCTTCTTCAAACTGGGTTGCGAACCGCCTCCATTGCTTTTGGGCTTTGTGCTTGGGCCAATGATGGAAGAGAACTTCCGCCGCGCATTACTGCTATCTCGTGGCGATTTCACTACCTTCCTAACTCGTCCACTGTCCTTGGGGTTGCTCATTGCATCAGCCCTGTTGGTAGTGATCGTGGCGCTGCCTGCAGTTAAGAAGACTCGCGAAGAGGCATTTGTCGAAGACTGATCGTTTTATGCCACACAGAAACGAGCCCGCAGCTGTTTGCGGGCTTTTTCTTTATGGGCTGGGGGTTTTCTCTACAATGTGACTATGTCCCAAGATAGCAAACCCTTTAAAGCAAATGCCGGCGCCGCAACTGAGCCATCCAATTTCTTACGCCAGATCATCGATCATGATTTGGCAAGCGGAGCTTTTTCACAGCGCACTAATTTAGCTGGGGAGCCGATTCCCTCCATCATCACTCGTTTTCCACCTGAGCCTAATGGCTATTTGCATATTGGTCACGCCAAAAGTATTTGCCTGAACTTTGGCTTAGCTGCTGATTACAACAATCAAGCTGGTGGCGCTCGATGCAATATGCGTCTGGATGACACTAACCCGGTAAAAGAGGATGTTGAATACGCCGACAGTATTTTGGATGCGGTGAAGTGGCTGGGCTTTGATTGGGGAACCAATCTGTATCACGCAAGTGACTACTTTGACAAACTGTACGAGTTTGCCGAGATCCTGATTCAAAATGGTAAAGCATATGTGGACAGCCAAAGTGCTGATGACATTCACACCAATCGAGGCAACTTTGGTCAAGCGGGAAAAAATAGCCCCTATCGAGATCGAAGCCCAGAAGAAAATCTACAACTGTTCCGTGACATGCGTGATGGCAAGTTCAAAGATGGTGAACATGTTCTCCGCTTGAAGATTGATATGGCGCACCCGAATATCGTGATGCGTGACCCTGTGGTTTATCGTATTCGCCATACCGATCATCATCGCACTGGCAGCAAGTGGTGTATTTACCCGCTTTATGACTTCACCCACTGCATCTCTGATGCCCTGGAGAATGTCTCCCACTCTATCTGCACGCTGGAGTTTGAGAACAATCGCCCACTCTACGATTGGATTGTGAATTCCCTAAAAGAATTGGGCGTCTTCAAAGATCCCGTACCGCATCAGTATGAGTTTGCTCGCTTAAATCTGACTTACACCATCACTAGTAAACGCAAGCTATTGCAACTAGTCGAAGAAAAACATGTTGAAGGCTGGGATGATCCGCGTATGCCAACCATCGTTGGTATCCGTCGTCGCGGCTACACCCCAGAAAGCATTCGTTTGTTCTGTGAGCGCATTGGCGTATCCAAAGCAGATAGCTGGATTGACATGAGTACCCTAGATCAAGCCTTGCGTGACGATCTAGAAGCAAAGGCACCGCGCGCGACTGCAGTGCTCAAACCCCTCAAGCTCGTGGTGGAAAACTTTGATGCCTCAGCAAAAGAAGCATGCTCTGCCCCACGCCACCCCAATCATCCAGAATGGGGCAATCGTGAATTTCATTTCACGCGTGAGCTTTGGATTGAGGCAGATGACTTTATGGAAGAACCCATTAAGGGATTCTTTAGACTCTATCCACCCATTGGCGATCAGCCTGGTAGCCGCGTACGTTTGCGCCATGGCTTTGTAGTGGAATGCACCGGCTTTGAAACTGATGCCCAGGGCAATTTGACCCAAGTCAATGTAACCCATTTCCCAGACAGTAAAAGCGGTACTGCTGGCTCCAACAATTACAAGGTTAAAGGCAATATTCATTGGATTAGCGCTGCTGAAGCCATCCCCGCTGAAGTGCGCCTATACGATCACCTCTTTAGTGACCCGCATCCAGATAGTGGCGATAAGAACTTCTTAGATGCAATCAATCCAAACTCTATGCAGACGATTAACGCTTACTTAGAGCCTTGTATGAAAGATGCTAAAGCCGAAGATCGCTTCCAGTTTGAGCGGCACGGCTACTTTGTTGCCGATAAGATCGATTCCAAACCTGGCAAGCCAGTATTCAATCGTACTGTTGGTCTGAAGGATTCTTGGAAATAGTTTTCAGAAAATGTCCTACGCTGGGATAGCGTAGCGGTGTTTTGAGTTCATGCAAGCGAGTGTTGGTCACGCGGCGTGATTCGCGCATAAAAGACCAGAGCATCGGGCTGACGATTTTTTGCAACTCACTTCCTGGTAATCGAGTTGGCCTCTCCAACCCAAAGGCATCAGCCACCTCATCGAAGTAATCACCCATCTTGGTTTCTCCTCCATCGCATGTATTGATGATGCGCTGGGGTTTGCCGTGATAGACGGCCGCACATACTAGCCGCGCTAAATCATCACTATGAATATGATTTGAGTAAGCATCTTCCTCTGGCAATAGCGCCGGTGTTTTTGCTTGGAGACGCTCAATCGGCAGACGGTCAGCAGCGTAAATCCCCGGAACACGCAGAATGGTTAAAGCCACCCCGTGAGCAGGCGCCCATAGACGAAGCATCCGCTCCGCATCAACCCTTCTTTGAGCGCGCTCACTTTGGGGGCTGACTGGGGTTGCCTCACTCACCCTGCCACCCCTGTGATCGCCATAGACACCGGTGGTGCTGATATAAATGAGGCGTCTGACGGTATTAGAGCCTTGGGCTAAAATTCGGAGTAAGTTGCGGGTTCGGCAATCGCGATTTCCACCATTTTGAGGTGGTGCCAAATGAATAACGGTTTGAGCTAAACCACTGAGGCGCCATAAGGACTCTGGATGATCCAGGTTACCCAAAATAGGGATCGCGCCAACCTCCCTCAGCTCCTGAAAGCGATTCTGTTGAGAAGTAAGAGCGTAAACACGATGGCTTCGCGAGAGCTGTTTAGCTACCCGAAGACCGATATCTCCGCAGCCAATAATCAGGATTGAAGGTTTACCAAAAGATTGCATAAGTAACATCGTAACGATTTATTGAAAGGAATGAGAGTGTCTTATAAAGTCACGCTCAAAACGAGCGGCAAACAATTTACCGTCAATCCAGATGAAAACCTTTTGGAGGCCGCCCTTCGTCAAGGAATCAATCTGCCCTATGGCTGTAAAAATGGTGCTTGTGGGTCCTGCAAGGGCAAAGTTTTAGAGGGCCAGGTGACCCATGGCCAGCATAGTGAAAGTGCTTTGAGCAAGTCCGATGAAACCGCTGGCGGCATTTTGTTTTGCTGCTCTCACCCCCAGTCAGATTTACTAATTGAAGCTCGTGAGGTCCAAGGAGCCGGTGATATTGCGATTCGTAAGGTGCCCTGCCGCGTTAATACCATTAGTAAGCCCAGTAATGATGTGGCCATTCTCAAACTCCAACTACCGGCTGCTGAACGCTTCCAATTCTTGGCTGGTCAATATTTAGAGTTTCTACTCAAAGACGGTCAACGCCGTGCTTACTCAATTGCTAACGGGCCTGTGCAAGAAGGTCCGCTGGAGTTGCACATTCGTCATCTGCCAGGCGGCCTGTTTACTGACTTTGTGTTTGGTGCCGTCACACCCGCATTAAAAGAAAAAGACATTCTTCGTTTTGAGGGCCCCTTGGGAAGCTTCTTCTTAAGAGAAGATTCTAAGAAACCGATTATCTTTGTTGCTGCTGGCACGGGCTTTGCCCCAATCAAATCGATCATCGAACAAATGCAAGCCAAGAAAATTCAGCGTCCAATTCATTTATATTGGGGCGGCCGTCGTCCAAGCGATTTGTATTTAGCTGATTTATGCAAATCCTGGGAAACAGTAATTGCCGGCTTTAAGTACATCCCCGTGATTTCTGAAGCCTTGCCAGAAGATGCCTGGCAGGGTCGTGTAGGCTTTGTCCACCAAGCTGTCATGGCGGACCATCCTGATATGAAGAATTTCCAGGTTTATGCCTGTGGCGCCCCAGTAATGGTCAATGCCGCCAGAAACGACTTTTCATCCAAATGTCATCTGCCTGAGGAAGAATTCTTTGCTGACTCCTTCACCAGCGCGGCAGATTTAGCAAGTGTTTAAATCCTGCGCCATTAATCCCATTTAGTTAGATAATAAAAACCTCATTCGACCTTATTGACCACTAAATCAGCATGAACAAGCCAGCCCAAGCCATCGACACCCATTCAGTAATGTTCATTACCTCACGTCCAGAGATCACCATGGTCGAGGGCAATGGTTCATGGCTAACGGATAACAATGGCAAACGCTATTTAGATTTCTTGCAAGGTTGGGCAGTAAATTGCTTGGGTCACTGTAATCCAGGAATGATTGAGGCACTCAATGTGCAAGCAAAAAAACTCATTAATCCAAGTCCTGCGTTCTATAACGAACCCATGATTGGCTTATCTAATCTGCTAACTCAAAACAGCTGCTTTGATAAGGTATTTTTTGCCAACAGCGGCGCTGAAGCCAATGAAGGCGCGATTAAGTTGGCACGCAAATGGGGTCAGCTAAATAAATCTGGTGCGTTTGAAATTATTACGTTTGATCACAGTTTTCATGGACGTACATTAGCAACAATGAGCGCTTCTGGTAAGCCAAACTGGGACACGATGTTTGCCCCACAAGTGGCGGGCTTTCCTAAAGCAGATTTAAATGATTTGGAATCCGTTAAAAAACTCGTCACCGATAAAACAGTAGCGGTCATGCTTGAACCGGTTCAAGGTGAGGGTGGCGTCATTCCAGCTGCTCCAGAATTTATGCATGAACTGCGTAAGTTCACCAAAGAAAACAATATTTTATTGATTGCAGATGAAGTGCAGGCTGGCTGTGGACGTACCGGCACTCTCTTCGCTTACGAAAACTACGGTATTGAGCCAGACATCATGACGCTGGGCAAAGGCATTGGTGGAGGCGTACCCTTGGCCGCTTTATTAGCAACTGATGCGGTAGCTTGCTTTGTACCGGGTGATCAAGGTGGTACCTATAACGGCAATCCACTCATGACTGCTGTAGGTATTAGCGTCATTGAACAACTCTTAGCCCCAGGATTTTTGGATAACGTCAAAGCCAAAGGCGAGTTACTCAAGTCTGAATTACTCAAGCTTTGTGCAGAATTTAATCTCGAAGGTGAGCGTGGCGCAGGCTTGTTGCGCGCGCTGATGCTTGGAAAAGACATTGGTCCAAAACTGGTTGAACTGGCACGCGATCGCAGTCCTGAAGGTTTGCTGATTAACTCACCAAGACCAAACTTATTACGCTTTATGCCCGCCTTGAATGTATCTGGTGATGAAATTCGTCAGATGTGTAATATGCTGCGCGAGTTACTCAAAGAAGTAGCTTAAAAAACTATCAGCCTACTCACCTAAGTAGGCTGCACGGACTCGGGAGTCTTCTAATAACTCTTTGCCGGACCCGCTCAGCGTTATTAATCCACTCTCCATGACATAAGCTCGGTCAGCCATCTGTAGTGCTAGGCGCGCATTCTGTTCCACCAGCAAAATAGTCATACCGCTACCCGATAGACCTTGAATCACATCAAAGATGGTTTCCACCATGATCGGTGAGAGCCCCATGGAGGGCTCATCTAGCAGTAATAACTTAGGCTGGGCCATCATCGCCCTACCCATAGCAACCATTTGCTGCTCACCACCCGAAAGAGTCCCGGCTAGCTGAGATAAACGTTCTTTTAATCTCGGGAAATAGGAATACACCTCTTCCAGTTTGCGCTCGATTTCTTTAGCATCCGACTGAAGGTAGGCGCCCATTTGGAGGTTTTCCAAAATAGTCATGCGTTTAAAGACGCCACGGCCTTCCGGAACCATGCCTAACCCTAAGCGCACCAATTCATGAGCCGGTAACTTTTTAGTTACATGATTTGCAAAATTAATTTCACCTGTAGATGGTGTCAGCAAACCTGCAATCGCTTTCAAGCTAGAACTCTTACCGGCGCCATTTGCGCCAATCAATGCAACGAGCTCGCCATGATTCACATGCAAATCAATTCCTTTGACGGCATTAATTCCGCCATAAGAAACTTTGAGATCCTTTACTGTTAATAGGGCACTCATTAAACAGCTCCCTGGCCAAGATAGGCTCTAATCACTTCTGGGTGAATGCGCACATCTGCAGGTTTTCCTGCGGCAATGACTTTGCCGTAATCTAGCACTGTTAGGCTATCGCAAATTCCCATTACCAAAGCCACATCATGCTCAATCAGCAGGATTGTTTTACCGTCAGCCCGGATACGCAATAACAATTCACGAAGCTCTAATTTCTCAGTAGCATTCATGCCAGCAGCTGGCTCATCTAGTGCCAAGAGCTTTGGCTCTGTAGCTAAAGCCCTTGCTATTTCAAGGCGGCGCTGGTGACCATATGAAAGGTTGCGTGCCTCCATCTGAGCAAAATCACTTAGTCCCACGTAAGCCAATAGCTGCATCGCTTTATCTCGTATCGCTCGCTCTTCACGCCTAGTAGACGGAAAGCGGAAAATTGCGCCCAGTAACCCCGCCCTAGTTCGACAGTGACACCCCACCATCACATTTTCAAGAACAGACATTTCGCCAAAAAGACGAATATTTTGGAATGTTCTAGCCAAGCCAGATTTAGTCACTTCAGATACTGACTCTGGAAAATACGATTTGCCATCAAACAAAAAGATTCCAGAGTCTGCAGGATATAAACCGGTGACGACGTTAAAGAAAGTAGTCTTACCGGCACCATTAGGGCCAATCAAGCCAACAATTGATCCTTGAGGCACTTGTAAGCCAACAGAATCTAGCGCCTGTAGGCCTCCAAAGTGCTTAGAAACATCTGTCACATCTAAAAGCAATGCAGTAGTCATTTGCTACCTCCACGCTTTTGCCAAATGCCACCTGGGCGATACAGCATGATCAAAATCAAAGCTAGGCCATAAATTAATTGACGGATGATCTCTACATCGACAATGACATGGCCAAATAGAAACTGTTGCACCGGTTGCGCAATACCGCGCAAGACTTCCGGAAACACTGCCAAAAGAACAGCCCCTAAGATCACTCCTGGAATATGGCCAATACCGCCTAGAACAACCATAGCTAGGACCACAATCGACTCCCAGAGCGTAAACGATTCTGGGGAAACAAAGCCTTGAAAGGCAGAAAATAGTACGCCTGCCACTCCAGCGAATGAAGCGCCGATTGCAAAGGCAAGTAATTTCATATTACGGGTATTGATACCCATTGCTTTAGCTGCAATCTCATCTTCACGAATTGCAATCCAAGCACGTCCGATGCGTGAGTCCTGTAAATGCAAACAAACGATCGCCACCGCAATCGCCAATAGCAGAAATAAATAAAACACCAAATACAAACCGGGGATTTGGATGAAGCCAAAATCTAAAGGCTTGGTAAATGAGATGCCAAATAGGTGAATGGGATCTATGCCGGAAATTCCCTTGGGGCCGTTGGTAAGATTTAAAGGACGATCTAAGTTATTCATGAAGATGCGAATAATTTCACCGAAACCTAAAGTAACAATTGCTAAATAATCACCGCGTAACTGGAGTGTCGGTAAACCTAAGATCAAACCAAATAAGGCGGCCAAAATAATCGAGAACACCGCAACCATCCAAGGAGAAAAATGCATTCCCTCTGGGAACGTGGCTGCAATAGTTTCAAAATGCGTTGGTAAGTGTGGAGAAGCCAATAAGGCGTAGCTGTATGCGCCTAGAGCATAAAAAGCGATGTAACCTAAATCCAAAAGGCCTGCAAAACCCACAACTACATTCAAGCCCAGGGCGAGAACGATATAAAGCAAAGCAAAATTGAGCACCCGCACCCAATAGTTACCGCCACCAGCACCAACGATCCAAGGCAAAAGAACTAAAGCAATCAATCCAAGCCATAAGTAGGTAGAACGACTAAGTCGATTGACAACAAAAATCTTATGCACGATCTGAAACTTTCTCACCCAACAAACCAGTAGGTCGGAATACCAATACCAAGATCAAAACCAGAAATGCAAAAATATCTTGATAGTTTGAGCCAAACACTCCACCAGTAAGCTCACCGATATATCCAGCACCCAAAGATTCAATTAAACCCAGAAGTAGTCCTCCCAGCATCGCACCCTGTAAATTTCCGATGCCCCCAAGGACGGCAGCAGTGAAAGCTTTGAGGCCAGGAATGAAGCCCATATAAAAATGGACATTGCCATAGTTACTCGCAATCATGACGCCCGCTAAACCTGCCAGAGCCCCACCCAGCATAAAAGTAATGGAGATCACACGATTTGGGTTAACCCCCATTAGTGCAGCAATTTGAGTTTGCTCAGCAGTAGCCCGCATCGCTCTGCCAAGTTTTGTTTTTTCCACCAAGAACAGTAAGCCTGACATCACTGCCAATGCCACTATGATGATCACAATTTCCTTACCGGTAATGGTGGCACCACTTCCCCATAAATCAATTGGAGCAGAAGGCAACAACTGTGGATAGGTCATGGGATTACGCGACCAAATCATCATTGCAATGGTTTGCAACAAAATAGACATGCCGATGGCCGATATCAGCGGCGCTAAGCGTGGCGCATTTCGTAGGGGGCGGTAAGCAATTCTCTCGATCCAATAACTTAATCCTGCGCAAACCGCCATGGTCACAGGCAATACGATTAATAGCGTCAGCCAACCCGGCAAATCGCTAGTTAAATTCAGAATCATACGTAAGAGCGACAACGAAACCATTGCGCCAATCATTAATACTTCGCCATGTGCGAAATTAATAATCCCCAGCACGCCATACACCATGGTGTAGCCCAACGCAATCAAAGCGTAGATGCTGCCAAGCACTAAGCCGTTAATGATCTGTTGAAGAAGGATATCCATGCGGGGAGAGGATTTATTGTGTCTTAATAAAAAAATAGCACCGCATGAGCGGCGCTATTTTTGATTCAGGGGTCATTACATCTTAATAACTTCAAGAACTGTTTTCTTTTTATCCTTGAAGTCGTACAAGGTAATCACACCCTCTTTCATATCACCTTTGTTATCAAAAGCAATATTACCGATCAAGCCCTGCATTTTTGTATCAGGCATAACAGCCAAAATCTTTGCGGGATCAGTTGAGTTTGCACGCTTCATAGAATCCACCAAGACATATACAGCGTCATAGGTGAAAGGTGCATAAATCTGTACATCAGAGTTAAAGCGCTCTTTGTAACGCTTCTGGAAATCAGCTCCTTGAGCCATCTTTGATAAAGCCATGCCCGCTTCGGAGCAAGTCACATTGACAACAGCCTCACCAGCCAACTCAGCAAGCTTCTCAGTACACATACCATCACCACCAACTACCTTAGCTTTAATACCCAACTCAGCCGCTTGCTTAGTTAATGGACCCCCGGTAGCATCCATGCCGCCGTACATAATGACATCAGGTTTGCTACCTTTAATCTTCGTCAAGATAGCCTTGAAATCAGTAGCTTTGTTGTTGCTGGCCTCACGAGTCACCACTTTAACGCCAGCAGCTTTTACTGTTTTCTCAAACTCATCGGCCAAACCTTTACCGTACTGGGTGGAGTCATCAATAATGGCTACAGTCTTTGCCTTTAAATTATTGACAACGTAATTAGCCAGTGCTGGACCCTGTTGAGCATCGGTTGCCACTAAGCGATAGGTTGTTTTAAAGCCTTGCTTGGTGTAGTCAGGATTAGTTGCAGACGGAGAGACCTGGGTAATACCTGCATCGCTATAAATACGTGATGCCGGAATACTTGTTCCAGAATTGAGGTGACCGACTACTCCAACCACCTTAGCATCCACTAATTTTTGTGCGACTTGCGTAGCCGTCTTTGGATCTTCAGCGTCATCTTCAGGAACCAAGGTCAGAACTACTTTTTTTCCATCAATCGTTAAGCCTGCTTTATTAATTTCTTCAAGCGCGAGTCTGGCGCCATTCTCATTGTCCTTACCTAAGTGGGCAATAGGTCCGGTGAGAGGAGCAACGTGACCGATCTTTACTTCAACGCCATCAACCGGGGCTGTTACAGACTTATCGCCACCTTTGCCACAAGCAGTCAGCAGCAAAGCTGAGGCCGCCATAGCAAGGGCACTGCTTGTAAAAGTAATGTGTGATTTGATCATGTATGGCTCCTCTGTTATGAATGGATACTTTAATCAACTAAATTTTTAGGCAATGAAAAGGTGACGTCCTCAACTACACCATCAAGAGGACGTACGGTTCTTGGTCCAAACTCCTGGATGCGACTGACAATAGACTGAGCCAAACTTTCTGGAGCGGATGCTCCCGCAGTTAACCCAACCCGTTTTTTACCAACAAACCATTCTGGCTTAAGTTGGTCGGGGGCATCAACCATGTAAGAAGGGATGCCAAGCTTTTCAGAAAGTTCACGCAGACGATTGGAGTTTGAGCTCGTCGCACTTCCCACCACAATTACCACCTCAACCTGAGGCGCCATGAATTTCACAGCATCTTGTCGATTCTGAGTGGCATAACAAATATCTTGTTTTCGGGGCTGAACAATATTAGGGAACTTTTTAGTTAATGCTTCTACGATTTCTTTGGTCTCATCTACTGAAAGCGTTGTCTGGGTAACAAATGCAATCTTTTCATCAGTCGGAAATGTCAAAGCGTCCACATCACCGAGCTTCTCAATCAAGAAAATGCCTTCTTTGACCTGTCCCATAGTGCCCTCAACTTCAGGGTGTCCTTCATGACCAATCATCAACACTGTAAAGCCATCTTTGCACATCTTTACCACCTCAAGGTGAACCTTAGTCACCAATGGGCAGGTGGCGTCATATACTTGCAGCCCTCTAGCCTCAGCATCCTTGCGAACTTCCTGAGAAACACCGTGCGCACTAAATACCACGATGCCGCCCTTAGGAACTTCATGCAATTCATCTACGAATACTGCGCCTTTATCACGCAACTCGTTCACAACATAAGCGTTGTGAACAATTTCATGGCGTACATATATAGGTGCGCCAAAACGATTGAGCGCCTCATTAACAATATTGATCGCACGATCTACGCCTGCGCAAAAACCACGAGGCTGAGCCATCAAAATTTCTGGGTTATTGAAATCGCTCATGGTTTACAAAATCGCCACAATCTCTGCTTCAAAACTTATTGGTCTTCCCGCCAAGGGATGGTTAAAGTCAAACCAAGCCCCCTCTTCATTAATCGATTGCAATACACCCGCGTATTGAGCGCCACCCGGCGCATTGAACTCAATCACATCACCTGGATTAAATTCCACGTCGTCATCACGGCCTTCTTTAAGCGCCTTTAGGGATACCCATTGCACTAAATCTTCTTTGCGCTCACCAAAACTTTCTTCGGGTGCAAGCAGCGCACTTTTTTTCTCGCCAACACCTAAGCCCAACAAGACATTTTCAAAACAAGGAGCAAATTGTCCAGATCCCATCAAAACCGTCGCAGGGCGATCAATAAAAGTGTTGATGTAATCCTCCCCGCTGGGCAAAGTGAGCCGGTAGTTGAGAGTCAAAAAGGAATTAGGCAAAACGGTAAGCTTAGTCATAAGGTGATTGTATCTAGGCCTGCGCTAGCTGTGCACTCCCCAATCACAGGTTGGCCCAAAAATGAGCAGCCCCGAGAAAAGCTGCGCTTAAATGGCGCTGCGTCTCTTTCTGATGCTGAGCTACTTGCTATCTTTTTGCGGGTAGGGGTAAAAGGTAAAAGTGCTGTTGCCCTGGCTAAAGATCTACTGCACCATTTCGGAAGCTTGCCCCGCCTTCTGGTTAGCTCCCCTGAAGAATTTACCCGAATACACGGTATGGGACTCTCCAAATGGTCTCAAATTCAAGCGGCATATGAGCTTGTTAAACGTAGTCTAGAAGACGGTCTAAGCCAAGATTCCATTTTTTCATCGCCGAACCACGTTAGAGAGTTCTTACAAGCCAAAATTGGCCGCCTTCCCCATGAGGTATTTCTGTGCCTCTATTTGGACTCACGCCTGCATTTGATTGAATGTGACGAGCTTTTTAGGGGCTCTATCGCCCAAACAGCCATCTATCCCCGAGAAATCCTCAAAGAGGCCCTAGCTAAAAATGCCAGCGCCCTAATCGTGGCTCATAACCACCCTAGCGGCAATCCATTACCCAGCAATGCAGACCAAGAACTCACAAAAATACTGGCGAACGCCCTACAACTGGTAGATATTCAGTTACTCGATCATTGTATTGTGAGTGGCAGTGGTTTTTTCTCTTTTTCGGACTCTGGCCTTATGGGTAATATCAATAAATGATAGTAATTACTAACTTATGTACCAAAATGACACCCGGTCATATAGTTTATTTTCAATTCCTTCTCATGAAAGCTATTTAGGGCTAGCCCAAAATGGGCTGAGACTGATACAATCTTCTTTTTTCGCAATTAATGGAGTTATGTCATGGCAAAAGTTTGCCAAGTCACTGGGAAGAAGCCGATGGTTGGCAACAATGTATCCCATGCAAACAATAAAACGAAGCGTCGCTTTTTGCCGAATTTGCAAAACCGTCGTTTCTGGGTTGAATCTGAAAACCGTTGGATTAGCTTGCGCTTAACCAATGCTGGTTTGCGCGTTATCGACAAGAACGGCATCGATGCTGTGTTGTCTGATTTACGTGCACGTGGCGAAATTTAAGGAGCGCACAAATGGCTAAAGGCGGCAGAGAAAAAATCAAGTTAGAGTCATCAGCAGGTACTGGTCACTTTTACACAACTTCAAAAAACAAGCGTACGAAGCCTGAGAAAATGGAGATCATGAAGTTTGATCCTACTATTCGCAAGCACGTTGCTTACAAAGAAACAAAGCTGAAGTAAGGTATTCATTTAATACTTACTTCCAGTAAATAAAAAACCCGCTACATCAGCGGGTTTTTTAATGTCTAGAAATTGATTTAAGCGTAACGACGTAGACGCAAAGAGAACTCACGCAGACTTGATAGGCCACTTTCTTCTGCGTGCTGACACCAAGTGTGCAACTGAGAAAGTAATTGCTCTTTTGTGGCACTAGAGCGGCCCCAGATGGCCTGGAGATCACGACGCATCTCAATCATTTTGCGAAGCTGCGCATTGCTGGCCATGAGCTCTTCTAACTTTGCCTTCTCTTCTGCACTCAGGCGTGATTCATCTTTAGCCAACCAAGTACGAGCATCACCTAGATGCGCTGCCAAGACTTGCATATGCTGAACTTCATTATTGAAAAAGCGGCGCAATGTCTTGCTGTAACGCGCCATAATTTCATAGCGATTCGCAATGATAGCTTCAAGAGTGTTTTGATCGGCAGGACGCAAGTCACTTAATACTGGCTTGGGTGGAGTCTTCTTCACAGTAGCCAAACCAACTGCACTCATCATCTGGATATACATCCAGCCAATATCAAACTCATACCATTTATTAGATAGCTTCGCACTGGTTGCGAAAGTGTGATGATTGTTATGTAACTCTTCGCCACCAATTAAAATACCCCAAGGCACAATATTTCTGGAGGCATCTTCACAGTCAAAGCTGCGATAACCCCAATAGTGGCCTATACCGTTAATAACACCAGCAGCAGTAATTGGGATCCACAGCATTTGCACCGCCCAAACAGTTAACCCAACCGCACCAAACAAAAACACATCAACGATAAGCATGATGGCAACACCCTGCCATGAAAACTTGGAATAAATGTTGTGCTCAACCCAGTCATCTGGCGTGCCATGTCCAAACTTGTTTAAAGTCTCTTGATTGGCCGCTTCTTTTTTGTAGAGCTCAGCGCCTCGAGAGAGAACAGTGTTAATTCCTAAAACCTGTGGGCTATGTGGATCGTCGACTGTCTCACATTTGGCATGATGCTTGCGATGAATCGCAGCCCATTCTTTGGTAACCATACCTGTGGTTAGCCAGAGCCAAAAACGGAAAAAATGAGAAACGATAGGATGCAGTTCTAAAGCACGATGCGCCTGGCAGCGATGCAAGAAGATAGTGACTGCTGCAATCGTGATGTGAGTGACTATCAGAGTGAAAACGATAATCTTCCACCAAGACCAATCCAAATATCCATTGGCTAGCCAATGGAGAAACAAATCAAAACCTGAAGCTATACTCAAAAGGGAATCCCTAAAGAGGTCTAAAACCTTATTTTAGTTCTTTAGGCGCCTTCTTGTTTTTGACCTTAGTCTCTTTTTCATCGCCTATTTCAGACTTGGGAGCTAGAGCAGCAGCTTTCTTTTGGAATACCGCCCCAAAGAAGCCATCTGTTCCGTGAATATGTGGCCATAACTGCCACCAAGGATTATCCGAGCTGCAGCCCATGGGTAACTTATCCTTTGGAAACAATGGTTTAAGCACTTCTGCAGCGGGAACAGCCTCAAATTGTGGGTGTTTTACCAGGAAATCCTCGGCAATAGCTTGATTTTCTTGGGGTAGGAGGCTGCAAGTGGCATATACCAATCGGCCTCCAGGCTTCAATAAACGAGCGGCGGAAGTCAAAATATTCATTTGCTTCTGGTTGAGCTCCAAAACTCCCTCAGGGGTTTGGCGCCACTTCAGGTCTGGATTGCGTCGTAGAGTACCCATTCCACTACAAGGGGCATCAACCAATACACGATCAATCTTGCCGGCCAAGCGTTTGATTTTGGCGTCGTTCTCACTATCAATCCAAACCGGATGGACATTTGAAAGGCCGCTACGAGCCTGCCTTGGCTTCAGATTTGCTAAGCGACGCTCTGATGTATCTAAAGCATACAAACGTCCTGTGGAGCGCATGATCGCTCCAATCGCCAAAGTCTTACCGCCGGCACCAGCGCAAAAGTCTACGACCATCTCGCCGCGCTTAGGTGCAAGTAAGTAAGCCAAGAGTTGACTGCCCTCATCTTGCACTTCAAACATGCCCGCCTTAAACCCTGCAGTATTTTGTAAAGCAGGCTTACCCATAATGCGCACACCATCAGGTGCATATGGCGTTGGGATCGCTTGATAGCGACCGCCTAATGCATTCATCTGCGCGAGTAATTCTTCGCGGTTGGTTTTCATGGTGTTCGCACGCAAATCTAAAAGTGCTGGGTGCATTAATGACTTAGCTAACTCTTCGCGAGTTTCCTCACCAGGATACTTACCAAATGCATCCCACAACCACTCTGGTAAATTGTTCCGCACGAGAGGATTTAATGCTGCAGGATCAACCGTTGCAAAACGTTGTAGCCACTCATATTCACCCGTCTTCAGTACATGCGCTAAATCAGCAATTGCGCTCTCTGCACGATTAGCGGAACCAAGCCCACCTTCAGATAGAGCAGACAGCAAACCCAATAGGGCTAAGCGTCTAGCCTGAGAGCCTTCACCACTTGAAGCGAATTGGGAGAATTCATTTTTACGACGCAAAATGGCGAACGCGCTCTCAGCAATCAAAGCACGATCGCGATTTCCAAGTTGTTTCTCTTCTCTAAAATAACGACTGACTACTCGGTCGGCTGGTTGTTCAAAACTAAGCAATTCGGGGAGTAAACGCTCAAGATGAATCGCATGTTGTGGCAATGCTTTCGCATTAGAGAAATTCTTTTGACCTTCTGGCGCAATTAAATTACCGCTAGCATTGCGACGCTCGGGACGACGCAGCGGATCTTTCGATTTCGTTGCGTAACTTTTGTGGGGGGCTAGTCTGCTACCAGATCTGCGGGGTGGACGTTCTGCACTCATAATTTAAAAAATTGCGACTCCGGGGGTTGTAACTTCACTTGATTACCATCTATGCGCAATCGTCCATCAAGGAACCATTTTACGGCCCGCGGGTAAATTTGATGCTCAGCAGCCAAAACACGGGCAGCTAAGGTGTCAGCATCGTCACTTTCTAGCACCGGAACCGAGGCCTGACAAATAATGGGGCCCTCATCCACGCCCTCATTCACAAAGTGAACAGTGGCACCATGCTCCTTTACCTCCGCCTCCAAAGCCCGCTCATGGGTGTGCAAACCAGGGAAGGCAGGCAGCAAAGCAGGATGAATATTGATCAATCGCCCCTCAAAATGACGAATAAATCCTGGTGTAAGAATTCTCATAAAGCCGGCAAGAACCACCAAATCAGCCCCTAAGGCATCAATCTGCGCAATTAAGGCCGCATCAAAGGATTCGCGGGTCGGATGCGCCTTATGATCAATGGCAAAGGCTGGAATACCCTGGGAGCGAGCAAAATCAAGGCCCTTGGCCTCTGAATGATTCGCTATGACCCCGGCAAATGTAACTGGCCATTGCTCTTTTTGAGCTGTTTTGACAATGGCCTCGAAATTAGATCCGCGGCCGGAGATTAAGGTGACGATAGAAGGCATGCCCACAATATAATTGATGGCTACCCTGAAAGCGATTTTGTGAACGTATTCCGTGGACCCACCCAGTTTTCTGCAGGACCAGCTTGTGCCCTAACCATCGGTAATTTCGATGGGGTGCACAGGGGTCATCGCGCCCTGCTTAAAGAGCTTGTTGATGGTGCCAAAGAGCGGGGACTGGTCAGTTGCGTCATGACCTTTGAGCCACATCCAAAAGAATTCTTTTCTCCAGAACAAGCGCCACCCCGCATTTTGAATCTGCGCGATAAATTAGCCGCTCTTGCTGAGCTCGGAATTGATCGCGTTGTTGTTGAGCATTTCAACTCTGCTTTTGCGAAACTCTCTCCTGAAGAATTTGTTTCAGAAATTATTGTGAAAAGACTCAATGCTAAATGGATCTTGATTGGTGATGATTTCTGCTATGGTGCAAAGCGCACTGGTAACTTTGCTAGCTTAAAAGCTGCTGGTGAAAAATATGGTTTTGAAGTCTCTAGCATTCAAACTATTCAACAAGATGGTGAACGCATCTCTAGCTCAGCATTACGTACCGCTCTTGCAAATGGAGACATGGAATTAGCTGAAAAGTTATTAGGTCGCCCCTACGGAATTTCTGGCCATGTTATACATGGTCAACAACTTGGACGTCAGCTGGGTTTCCCGACTTTGAACTTAGCCGTTGCAAACCATCTACATCATCGCAAGCCAGCAACGACTGGCATCTTTACTGCGCAAGTTTTAGGCTTAAGTGAAAAGCCTTTGCCTGCGGTAGCCAGCCTGGGCGTTAGGCCGACAGTAGAGGATGAAGGCAGGGTTTTACTTGAGACCCATATTTTTGATTACAACGCAGATGTCTACGGAAAAATTATTACCGTAGAGCTATTAGAAAAAATCCGTGATGAGGCGAAGTACCCAGACCTCGAAACCCTTACACAAGCGATTGCAGCAGATGCAGCGCATGCCAGAAATTATTTCCAGAAAAAAGCTTATGTCTGAAAAAGAAAACTCTTATCCCGTTAATCTACTAGATACTTCCTTTCCAATGCGAGGAGATCTAGCCAAGCGTGAGCCTCAGTGGGTTGCTGGATGGCAAAAAAATAAGCTCTATGAAAAGATTCGTGCAGCACATGCAGACCAGCCAAAGTTCATTTTGCATGATGGCCCTCCTTATGCAAACGGCGATATTCATATTGGTCATGCAGTCAATAAGATTTTGAAAGATATGATCGTCAAGTCTCGCTGGCTCATGGGCTTTGACTCTGCTTATGTTCCTGGCTGGGATTGTCATGGCATGCCGATTGAAATTCAGATTGAAAAAGAATTTGGCAAGAACCTACCAACCGCTGAAGTGCAAGCTAAAGCGCGTGCCTATGCTCATGTTCAAGTGGAAAAACAGAAGAAAGATTTTGAACGCTTAGGTGTATTGGGTGACTGGAATAACCCCTACCTCACTATGAACTTCCGCAATGAGGCTGATGAAATTCGCGCCCTTGGGAAGATCTGGGAAAAAGGATATGTCTTCCGTGGATTGAAGCCAGTGAACTGGTGTTTTGATTGTGGCTCGGCGCTAGCTGAAGCGGAAGTGGAATACCAAGATAAAACTGACCCAACGGTGGATGTTGGCTTTGCCTTTGATGATGCACAGCGCCCACAGCTGGCAAAAGCATTTGGACTTGCCGAGCTACCAAATAAACCAGGTCAAATTGTCATCTGGACAACAACCCCTTGGACCATTCCTGCTAACCAAGCGATGAATGTCCACCCAGAACTTACTTACGCTTTAGTAGATGTTGGCAACAAGTTATTAATTCTGGCAAAGGACCGAGTTGAGATTTGCCTGCAAGACTATGGCCTAGAAGGCAAAGTGATTGCCACTTGCCAGGGCTCTCAATTGGCAAATATTTCTTTCTGGCATCCGCTAGCACCATTACACGAAGGCTATAAACGACTCTCACCAATCTATCCCGCAGAGTACGTTACGCTCGATACAGGCACCGGCATTGTTCACTCAGCGCCTGCCTATGGTGAGGAAGACTTTAAATCCTGCAAAGCCAATAAGCTTGCCGATAAGGACATTCTCAATCCAGTGATGGGCAATGGAGTGTACGCATCATGGTTACCACTCTTCGCTAATGAATACATCTGGAAAGCAAATCCAAAGATTGTTGAAGCCATGCGTGAAGCTGGCAGCCTCTTGCGCGACAAAACCTATACCCACTCTTATATGCATTGCTGGCGCCATAAATCGCCCATCATTTACCGTGCAACCTCACAGTGGTTTGCAAGCATGGATAAGAAACCATCGGATGGTAAAGCCAGTTTGCGCGAGACTGCTTTAGCGGGAATCGATAGCACTGAGTTCTTCCCAGCATGGGGCAAACAACGCTTAAGCAGCATGATTGCCAATCGCCCCGATTGGACTCTGTCACGTCAGCGCCAATGGGGCGTCCCAATGGCCTTCTTTGTCCACAAAGAAAGTGGTGAACCACATCCACGCACCGTTGAACTGCTTGAAGAGATCGCTAAGCGCGTCGAAAAAGAAGGTATTGAAGCTTGGCAAAAACTCGAAGTTGCTGAACTACTGGGTGAAGAAGCTGCGCAATACGAGAAGAACCGCGACACCCTAGATGTTTGGTTCGACTCTGGCACAACCCATTGGCATGTCATTCGTGGATCACACCGTAACGAACTACTCACTGCAGATGCAGAAACGCCCAATGGTCGTTTGGCAGATCTATACCTAGAGGGATCAGACCAGCACCGCGGTTGGTTCCACTCCTCATTACTTACTGGCGCCATGCTGGATGGCAAGCCGCCATACAAGGCACTCCTTACCCACGGCTTTACAGTCGACGGTCAAGGGCGCAAGATGAGTAAGTCTGTAGGTAATGTCATTGCGCCTCAACAAGTTGCCGACAAACTCGGTGCTGAAATCATTCGCTTATGGGTTGCCTCTACCGACTACTCAGGTGAAATGACGATTTCAGACGAGATTCTCAAACGCGTTACCGAGAGCTATCGTCGTATTCGCAATACCTTGCGCTTCCTGTTGGCTAACTTATCGGATTTTGATCCAAGCAAGCACTCCATGCCTGCCGATCAATGGCTTGAGATTGATCGCTATGCAGTTGCTCTTGCCAATCAATTACAGAATGATGTTGAGGCTCATTACAAGGCATATGAATTCCAACCAGCAGTGGCTCGCATACTGTCCTTCTGTTCCGAGGATTTGGGCGGCTTCTATTTGGATATTTTGAAGGACCGTCTCTACACTAGCGCACCAGACTCTCCTGACCGCCGCGCTGCGCAGAACGCCCTATTTCACATCACTCGCAATCTTTTAAAGTGGCTATCTCCATTCCTCTCCTTCACCGCAGAGGAAGCTTGGAAAGATTTTCCGCATGGCACAGGAAGTAAGCCTGCTGAATCCATCTTTATGGAAGAGTTTGGTAAGTTCCCTGAAATTACACATGCTGATGAGTTACTTGCTAAATGGGATCGTATTCGTGAAATTCGTTCAGAAGTGACTAAGGCAATTGAGGTTGAGCGCGAAGCAGGCAATGTAGGCTCATCGCTGCAAGCTGAGCTCACGATCAAAGTCGGTGATATTGATTTCGCCATCCTGCACTCATTAGAAGATGATTTACGCTTTGTAACCATCACCTCTAGCGCCAATATTGAACTCAGCAACGAAGGTCTGGAAGTTTTGGTACGCGGTAGCCAATACAAGAAATGCGGTCGCTGCTGGCATCACACCAAAGATGTAGGAAGCAATGCCGACCATCCAGAATTATGTGGTCGCTGCATTAGCAACTTATTTGGTGATGGTGATCACCGCCTCTTCGCTTAAGAAATCCCATATGAAAAGTCTTGCTCTGCCTCGTTATCTAGCAATTGCTGTCATCGTGCTATTGCTAGATCAACTGAGTAAGTGGTCCGCACTCAGTAATTTGCAAATGGGTGCCCCTGAACCGGTTCTTCCCTTTCTAAACTGGTTACTTCTCTTCAATCCCGGTGCAGCATTTTCATTTCTGGCGCAGGGCTCTGGTTGGCAGCGCTGGTTCTTCACCATTCTTGGGCTAGCAGCATCCGTTTACATTATTTGGATGCTACATAAAGACCAAAACGATAAGCTCCTCTGCATAGCGCTGAGCCTGATTCTGGGTGGCGCACTGGGGAATGTCTTGGATCGCATGATGTATGGCGCTGTAGTCGACTTTATTGATGTCTATTACGGCAACTGGCATTGGCCCGCTTTTAATATCGCGGATAGCGCCATCTGCATCGGTGCTGCCCTCATTATTTGGGGTGAATTACGCAAGTCATTTGGCAAATCCGCCCAATCCCATTAAGCTGACGCCATGCAATCACTTATTAATAAGAAGATCGTTCTCGGAATCTCTGGTGGGATAGCGGCCTATAAGGCCCCAGAGCTTGCACGCCAACTCATGCAAGAAGGTGCCTCAGTACAAGTAGTCATGACTGAAGCTGCGCAGCAATTTGTAACGCTAGTGACCATGCAGGCGCTCACAGGCAATCCGGTTTACGTGAGTCAATGGGATAGCACCATTCCAAATAATATGCCTCACATTGAGTTATCGCGTTCTGCAGATGCCATTCTGATTGCCCCTGCAAGTGCTGATTTGATGGCCAAGCTTTCTCTGGGCTTAGCTGATGACCTATTGACTACCTTATGCCTTGCAAGAGATTGCCCTCTATTACTCACGCCGGCCATGAACAAGCAGATGTGGGAACATGCGGCTACCCAAAGAAGCGTCAAACGACTTGCAGACGATGGTGTTACCCTTCTTGGGCCTGCCAGCGGCTTCCAAGCTTGTGGCGAAGTGGGCATGGGCAGAATGCTCGAGCCCGCCGAAATCACTGAGCAAGTTATTGCCTTCTTTCAGAAAAAATCATTGCCCGGCAAAAAAGTATTGATTACTGCAGGTCCCACATTCGAGGCGATAGATCCTGTGCGCGGCATCACCAATCACAGCTCAGGCAAGATGGGCTTTGCAATTGCAAGGGCTGCGGTTGAGGCTGGCGCTCAAGTCCATTTAATTGCTGGGCCATGTGATCTCAGTACCCCACTTGAAGCTACCGGACAAATTACCCGCACCAATGTCGTTAGCGCCAAAGAAATGCATGCAGCCACTCTGAACGCAGCTGACTGCGATATTTTCTTCGCAGTCGCCGCCGTTGCTGACTGGGGGATTGCTAAGCCTGCCAATGAAAAGATTAAGCGCCAAGGTAACCAAGCGCCTCATCTTGAGTTTTCAGCCAATCCAGATATTCTGCTCGATATTGCCAAAATAGTGAAAACTAAAGGTGGTAAGCCATATCCTTACTGCGTAGGCTTTGCAGCCGAGTCCACTGATTTAGAAAAACATACTGATGAGAAGCGACAGCGCAAAGGTATTCCGATGATTGTTGGCAACATTGGTCCCGATACATTCGGCAGCGACCTGAATCAATTACTCGTGATGGATGCCAGCGGTAGCAAAAAAATTGCTAAAGCAGAAAAACTACATTTAGCCCGCCAGCTTATTCAGCTTGTAGCCAAGAAAATTTAATTCCCCCGTTTTAGGAACATCATGCAATCACTCCAAGTCAAAATTCTCGATGAACGTATGCGCGACCAGCTGCCAACTTATGGCACTCCTGGCAGCGCTGGATTAGATCTGCGTGCGTGTATTGATGAGGCAATCGAGATTGTCCCTGGTCAAACGGTGCTCGTGCCTACCGGATTAGCAATCTATGTTGAAGATCCACGCTATGCAGCATTTATTCTTCCACGCTCTGGTCTAGGTCATAAACACGGCATTGTGCTCGGTAACTTAGTGGGCTTAATCGACTCTGATTACCAAGGTCAATTAATGGTGAGCACCTGGAATCGTGGCTCAACTTCATTCAAACTGGAGCCGATGGAACGCTTAGCTCAATTGGTAGTAATGCCAGTACAACAAGTGGAGCTCAAAGTTGTTGAAGATTTTACTGAAAGCAGTCGTGGTGCCGGAGGCTTTGGTAGCACCGGTCGGAGCTAATAAGCCTCATATCTAGCAGGCTAGAGTTTTATTAGGTGGTTGGCAGCGGGCCAGGAATCCCACAGTACCAACCCTGAAAATAGGTGCAATTCATTTCAAATAGCAACTGATATTGATCTGCGGTTTCTATCCCCTCGGCAATCACTTCTAAATTTAGGGCATGAGCCAAGATAATAATATTTCTCACAATTGAGCGACTTTCAATATCGCCTAAAGCAGCGACAAATGTTTTGTCAATTTTTAAGTACTTAATGGGTAATTTTTGCAAATAGGAAAATGAAGAATAACCTGTACCAAAATCATCTAAAGCAAACTTAACGCCCTCATTGATTAGGGCTTGCATTGTGCGTACAGATTGTTCTTTATCGTATAAAAATACACTCTCAGTCACTTCTAAATGAATCAAATCTAGGGGGAAATGATAATTCTTTATGATTGATATGAACTCATCAGCAAACTCGGCATCCATCAAGTGAAGGCCACTCACATTAAGCAACAAACTACATGTTTTATCCCCTCTTCCTAATTGAGTTGCATTTGTACTGGAGAATATCTTATTGAAAATTGCGTTTCCAACCGACCTAATTTGCCCATTTTTTTCGGCAAAAGGGATAAACCTTTCTGGCCCTAGCTTACCTAATGTAGGGTGATTCCATCGCACCAAAGCTTCATAGGCAACAACTTCCTTTTCCCGGTTGAGAACCGGCTGGTAATCCACATAAAACCGCTCAGAACTACAGGCATCAATTAGCCCATCACTCAAATCATTTTTTTGTTTAAATTCTTCGAGCAAGGACTGATCAAAAAAGCGGTACTTTTGTAATCGGTTAGCTTTATTGCTATACATTGCCAAGTCTACATATGTCATCAGTTCTTTGAAGCCTTTAGCATCAGAGCCAAAAGTAAGTACGCCAATACTGGGCTTAATATGCACTCTAATGACGCGATCAATCACAAAGGGCTCTGCTATTTGTTCGCATATGCGCTCAACAATCACCCTCAGACTTTCGACGCACTGCCCTTCAGAATCAAAATACGAGTCAAACAATACTAAAAATTCATCGCCGCCAATACGAGAAATAAAATCCATTGGTCTAAGGGCGCTCTTTAAACGCTCTCCAAATTGCTTCAATAGAACATCTCCAATATTGTGACCATGGGTATCATTAACAAACTTAAAGTTATCTAGATCCAATAACATTAGCCCAGAGAAACGATTATTTCGGCGACACTCTTGAAGAGCCTGGTTAATTTGATTTTCAATATAGCGTCGATTCGGTAAGTCCGTAACAGAATCAAAAAAAGCCAACTCCTCAATTTTTTCTTGGGCTTGCTTTTGAGCTGAGATATCCGTAATTGCACCAACCATGCGCAAAGGCTCACCACTGGGGGAGCGTTCAACGATCATTCCCTTGTCCGAGACCCAGAGCAAACTCTTATCCCCGCTTATCATGCGGTATTCAAATTCATATTTATTACCAGTCTGCAATGTGCTGTTAATAGCATTCAACACATTATCAAAATCGTCAGGGTGTATAAGAGACTTATAGCTCTCCATGGTAGCGTCCACATTACTAGACTGCAAGCGCAGCAGTTCCAACCAACGCTGATTATGTGTAACAGTGCCACCCTTAATATCCCAATCCCAAATACCATCACCCGTGGCAGTCAATACATATTGCAATTGCTGTTCACTTTTATTTAGCTGAGAAGTTTTCTCAAAAACCTTTTCCTCAATTCCCCTATGAAATCTCGAGATTAACAGTAAGAATGAGTTAAATACTGAAAACAGGATTGCGGCTATCGCTCCCATAAAAAATTTATATTTTGGCGGGTTATGAATCGCCATAAATTCTGGGGTTGGACCAGTTTCAACATTAAATACTCGTCCACCAAACATGAAAGATTGAGAGGTAGTTAGCCTGGATGAGTCAAAATGATTATCGTAAACCACAGTTTTTGAGCCCATGTCTATCACTCTGATATTAGCATCATTACTTAAGCGTTTCGTTGTGAGCCCAATAAAATCTTCTAGACGCAATACTTCACTGACTAGCCCAGGGCCATTTTTAGAAAATGCAATATATTTCAGAAGCAATATACCTATTTTATTTTCCTGGCTTTGAACTAGCTTAATGGGTGCACTAGAGACCATCTTGTTGCCAGAAATTGCCTTTTCAATAGCCTCCAAGCAAACTGGATTACTAGAGATATCAACACCAAGCGCTTTCAGATTGACATCAAATGGCTCGATAAAAGTCACCGGGGTATAAAACTGTCTTATTCCATCAGGCACCAACCTTTCATTACTGCCAATTGCCCTAACATCAAAGTTAGGATATCTATTTTGCTGAGCAAGAATATAACTTTGCAATTGTTCAGGTCGAAGGTATGAGAGCCATGAAATACCTTGAATCATCGGATAACGAGTCAATCCATGTGCCACGTATTCTTTAAAATTATCCTGAGTCACGGGCAAGATCTGGGTAGAAAAAAATGCTCCTACACCATCAATGAATGCATCTTGCGCTGTAAATTGAGTCTCAATTAAGTCACTCACCTCAATTGATATCTTTTCAAATTGAATGCTGAACTTTTTTTCTAATTCATTATTTAGTAAGTGCAGGAAAAGAAATATAGACCCAAAAACTACCCAAAGTGGAATTACCGTGTTTTTTATCTTGATATTATTAGATCCGCGATCAAAATTAGACAAAACTCTAATCAAGCGAAGGGCTAATATCAAGCCGATATATTGACCTAATGTAGCTGTAAAAACGAGCAGAAATAACGCCGAGACTTCAAGGGAGTCAGGGAGGGGGAGAAAGAATAAGGACAAGCCCAACCAAAGGGCTGTGCTGAAACCAGGTGTGCAAAAAAATAAAACACACTCTTTAAAATTTGACTGGTGATAGGCTCTATTAAATCTAGTGAAACAGGTTGCATTTAAATATGCTATAAAAGCGAAGACTATCGCTTGAATGACGGACTGATAAAAAATAGCCAGATTGGCTATCTGATTTTGTTGATAAAGAATGAAAGTTTGGATAAGAAAGGAAAATATCAACAATGGAATGGCTGCTTTTCTGCCAAATACAATCACAATTGCCGATCCAAAACCCGCTATTGGCCCCAAGATCGAAAAGCGCCACTCTAAACCCATCTCCAGCGCGAATAGAAGCAATGCGTAAGCCGCAAGCGCACCAATTAGGAAGGCAATAATTCTCCTTTGAACTGTTGAGAGTTGTCTAGTAAATACACTCATGATCGCGTGAATAAGAATTTTTACCTTTAAATAAAGAAGTGTGTCATTTCAATTAAGCTCCAACTTGACTTAAACCACTAATTAAACTGCATGGTGGCCGCAACAAAATCATCGACTGGCAGCGGCTTAGAAAATAGATACCCTTGGTAGTGATGGCAACCCATCGCCTGGAGGTACTGAAATTGAACCTTATTTTCAACACCCTCAGCAACTACTTTCAAATCAAGCGTTTGTCCCATTTGAATAATGATGCGAATGATGTCGCAATTTGTCTTATTTTCAGGAATATCTGCCACAAATGCTTGGTCAATTTTTAACTCATCAAAAGGAAGGCTCTTTAAATAAGATAAGGATGAGTAACCCGTACCAAAGTCATCCAAGGAAAAATTAAAGCCATGTTTTTTTAATGCTTGCATCTTGAGGATGGCATTAGCCCTATCGCCTAAAAATAAGGATTCTGTTAATTCGAGATTAATTAGCCTTGGATTTGCCCCAGACTCATCAACCATTTTAATTAGCTTGCTAACAAAATTATCTTGCTCAAACTGTTTAATACTAATACTGACCGATATTGAAAGATGCGCCATCTTTTCCTGAGTAGACCATGAAACAAGTTGCGAACAGACAGCCTTAATTACCCACCAGCTAATAGGAACAATAAGATCCGAAGACTCAGCCAGACCGATAAATCTTGCCGGACTCATAAGGCCAAGTTCGGGATGATTTAGCCTGATAAGTGCCTCAGCCGAGCTAATGCGACCCTTGCCGTCAATTTGTGGCTGGTAGTGCAATACAAACCATTGATTCTTAAGCGCCTGTTGCAACGTGGCCTGTAAAGCCATCCTCGCATTGATAGAGGCCTGCATATCTTCATCATAAAATTTAATGCAGTTCCGGCCCGCCTCTTTTGCTTGGTAAAGAGCCAGATCCGACTGCTTTATCAATTCATCAATTTCACCACAACCCTCACCTTGGAATAATGTAGTTCCAATGCTAATGGTGCCCATTGAAACATGTGAAGTTTTTTTCCGAGCCTCATTAAACGAAGATGCAATTTTTTCTGCAATAATTTTGATTGCATGTGCCGCCTCTGAGGCGCTAGAGCTCAAGTCCTCTATCAAAATCATAAATTCATCCCCGCCCATGCGCGCAACAGTATCACCAGCCCGCACTGCGCCTAAAAAACTGGTGGCGGCTAATTTCAATACAGTATCGCCACCATTATGTCCATGGATATCGTTTGTCATCTTGAAATTATCAAGATCAATAGAGAAAAGCGCGCAATAGGCCTTGCTGCGCTGAGTCGCTTTAATAGCTCGTTGAAGCCGATCAATAAACAAGCGCCTATTTGCTAAATTAGTGAGAGGGTCAAAAAAAGCGAGTTCCTCAGCTTTATTTTCTGCTGATTTTTGTTCAGTGATATCCCAATTTGTTCCAATCATGCGATAAGCAATGCCGCCTGAATCTTTTAAGGTGCGAGCATGACCACGTATGTAGCGAATATTGCCATCTGGCCAAACTATGCGGAACTCAAGCTTGAACTCACCGCTTTGGATTCCTTCTTGAATCGCTTTTTCACCCTCCTGTCTGTCGTCAGGATGTAGGCCATTTTGCCAAGCTTCATATGCACCAGCAAATTGCTCTTTCTGAATTCCGTAAAGCTGATACATTTGATCATCCCAAATCAAAATATCATTAATAATATCCCAATCCCAAATTCCGACACCATCAGCACTAGTTGCAATCACCAAACGCCGCTGGGATTCCTCCAAGAAGTACTGCATCTCATTAAGTTTTTTTTCTAAAAGTTTTCGCTCGGTAATATTTCTTTGAATTGAAACCCAATGAGTAAACCATCCAACCTCATTAGCCAGTGGATAAATATTCAGTTCTTGCCAAAACTCTTTTCCATCTTTTGTGTAATTAAGAACCTCCTCTCGAATCGGCTGCCACCTATCCAGAGCAAGATGAATACGATGCGCCGTTTCGGCATCGGTATTTGGCCCATGAAATATTCGGGGAGTTTTTCCTATGACCTCTTCGAGTGTATAGCCAGTTTGTTTGAGCAAGGCATCGTTAGCAAAAACAATTTTCGGTCCCGGCCAGTGATATGGCTCAGCCTCAGTAATCAGAATTAAGTCACTGGAATTCTTGATTAAACTATTGGCAAGCTCGAGCGATAACTTTAATCCGTCTTTTGCTTTGGGCGTTGATTTATTCTCAATGGCAAAGCAGAAAATCTTTTCATCTTGAGATCCAATAAACGCATTGATCAAAAATGAAATGACTCTTTGATCTTTAGATAGCTGTTCGATTGAAATTTGGGTAAAGCTTTTATCAACGAGATGCTGCAGGCCATTCAAACTCTTTTCCCGTGCACCCTCTATTTGCACGTCACTCATGTTCATGCCGAATAGCTCTGCTTTGTCATAGCCTATGAGCTGACAATATCCATCGCTAGCCTCCACGAATTGCCCCTCATAAGTGACGGCAAAAAATATGTCTGACTGATATTTTTGTCCCACTACTGCAGCAACAGGGTCTTGCACTTCAATTAAATTTTCAGAGTCCTGCATGACTGTAATTAAGAATTAGATATTTATTATTTGACTTCTTCAATCTTATCCCGAACCACGACTGAAAAGGACTGCTCATTGTCAGATTATTCAATTAATTAGTACTTTTCTACTAATTAATTGAATAATAGTTTTTATCGCCATCTCCTGTAACCCGGAACACCAACGCCTTACATAAGCTTCGCGCGGCAACAAAAAAGCCACCCAAGGGTGGCTTTTCATAAAAACTCTACTAAGCTACTTACGAATATGCGCCTTGCGAGCTGCATCTTGTGACATACCTGCACCAGCACCTTCACGAGACTCTTTCTCAGCAGTGATTTCTTTACGGCGTTCTTTGCATGATCCTGCGATCTCTTGCAAAGCCTTGCGAGCGCGGGCTGCAGAAGCTTTAATACCTTTTCCTTGAAACTTTTCATTTTCAGCTTTGTAAGTTTCAAAGGCTTCTAGTAATTTATCGTGATGAGACATGTTTTCCTTTTTGGTTTGTATTTATTAAATAAATTAGTGAATTAAATTTCTTCAGCAGGCGCTACATCAGCCTTAGCGCGCTTTCCTGGTAATGCTGGAGCATCAAAGTTCAATAGGACTTTGCCATCAGCATCAATATCAACATCCACATGACCACCTTGAGCCAACTTACCAAACAGTAGCTCGTCAGCAAGCGCCTTACGGACAGTGTCTTGAATGATGCGTTGCATCGGGCGAGCGCCCATTAAAGGATCGAAGCCATGCTTGGCCAAATGGGCTCGCAAGGCAGGACTAAAGGTTGCATCCACTTTCTTCTCATGGAGTTGCTCCTCTAACTGCATCAAGAACTTATCAACCACGCGCATGATGATCGACTCATCAAGAGCTTTGAAGGAAACGATGGCGTCTAAGCGATTGCGGAACTCCGGCGTGAAGAATTTCTTGATATCAGCCATCTCATCACCAGACTCACGCGCATTGGTAAAGCCAATGGTTGATTTCTGCATCGCTTCAGCACCAGCATTCGTGGTCATGATAATGATCACATTACGGAAATCAGTCTTACGACCATTGTTATCCGTTAATGTGCCATGATCCATCACTTGCAAGAGAATGTTGAAAATATCTGGGTGAGCTTTTTCAATTTCATCAAGCAAGAGCACGCAATGTGGTTTCTTATTTACGGCCTCAGTGAGTAAGCCGCCTTGATCAAATCCTACATAACCTGGAGGCGCACCAATCAAGCGACTCACTGCATGACGCTCCATGTACTCGGACATATCAAAACGGAGCAACTCAATACCTAGAATGTAGGCAAGCTGTTTAGCAACTTCAGTCTTACCAACACCAGTTGGTCCGGAGAACAAGAATGAGCCGATTGGACGATCGATCTTGCCTAGACCAGCACGAGTCATTTTGATAGCGCTAGCCAAGGCCTCGATCGCAGGATCTTGACCAAAAACCACACTCTTAATGTCACGATCCAAAGTTTGCAACTTACTACGGTCGTCGACCGTGACTGATTGCGGCGGTATGCGCGCAATCTTTGCCACAATTTCCTCAATCTCAGGACGGCCAATAGTTTTCTTCTGCTTAGATTTCGGCAAAATACGTTGGGCAGCGCCCGCTTCATCAATGACATCAATTGCTTTATCGGGCAAATGGCGGTCATTAATGTAGCGCGCAGAAAGCTCGGCAGCGGCGACTAATGCGCCTGCCGCATATTTCACGCTATGGTGCTCTTCAAAGCGTGACTTCAAGCCACGTAAAATTTGCACGGTTTGATCTACTGTTGGCTCAACAACATCTACCTTTTGAAAACGACGCGATAAAGCTGCATCCTTTTCAAAAATTCCACGATATTCTGTAAAGGTAGTTGCGCCGATACATTTCAGCTGACCATTGGACAATGCAGGCTTTAGTAAATTGCTAGCATCCAATGTTCCGCCAGAAGCCGCACCAGCACCAATCAATGTATGAATCTCATCAATAAATAAAACGCCATGCGCATGATCTTTTAAAGACTTCAGAACACTTTTCAAGCGCTGTTCAAAATCACCGCGGTATTTAGTCCCCGCTAAAAGAGCGCCCATATCCAAAGAGTAAACGGTAGCGTTAGCCAAAATATCAGGCACATCACCCTTAACGATTCTCCAGGCCAAGCCCTCAGCAATCGCCGTTTTACCAACGCCAGCTTCGCCCACTAATAATGGATTGTTCTTGCGACGACGGCAGAGGACCTGAATCACGCGCTCTACTTCACTTTCACGGCCAATCAATGGATCAATCTTGCCTTGACGGGCCAGTGTGTTGAGGTTCTGGGTGTATTGCTCTAGAGGACTTTCTTTGCCAGAGGCACTAGATTCCTCAGTTTCCTGAGAGGGCTCCACAGGCTTCACATGCTCGGACTGATCTTTGCGCACACCATGACTAATGAAGTTCACAACGTCTAATCGTGTAACGCCCTGTTGTTGCAAGAAATACACTGCATGCGAATCTTTTTCACCAAAGATGGCCACTAGTACGTTTGCACCAGTCACTTCTTTCTTTCCATTTGATGTGGACTGCACATGCATGATGGCACGCTGAATGACTCGCTGAAATCCTAGCGTAGGTTGCGTATCAACCTCGTCATTGCCTGGGACCACCGGTGTATTGTCATTAATAAAGTTTTTGAGTTGGCTACGCAGCTCTGCAATATTGACTGCACAGGCTTTTAAGACCTCTACCGCGGTGGCGTTATCCAGTAAGGCCGCGAGCAAATGCTCGACCGTAATGAACTCATGTCGCGATGCCCTTGCGTCAACAAACGCCATGTGCAAACTTACTTCTAATTCTTGGGCAATCATGCTTCCTCCATAGTGCACTGTAGTGGATGACCCGCTTCACGGGATAATTCGATAACTTGATGCACTTTCGTGGCAGCGACATCACGGGTAAATACTCCGCAAACGCCTTTGCCAATTAAATGTACTTGCAACATAATGCGTGTAGCTGTTTCATGATCCTTATTAAAATACTCCTGAATGACCATCACCACAAATTCCATTGGCGTGTAATCGTCATTTAATAGTAAAACTTTATACATCGAGGGCGCCTTAACTTGCTCGATCTGTTTTTCGAGCAGAAGGGTATCTTCAACGTATGGATTGCTGGGGTTGCCAGTGGTGGGGTTTTTGGGAGCGCGACTCATGAGAAACATTCTAAACACAGATATTGAAACTCTAATTTACAGGGGTCATGTTGCGAAAAACACGCAAAAAAACCCTCTTAAACCTATATTGGGGCATTTTTCTATAAAAAAAGGGGTAATTACTAGGGGGTAGGGGCATATAACTCCTTGACACCCCTCCAAAAAGGGCAAACAATCAGGGGGTAGGCTTCAAGAGAGGTTCTATTTAGGCGTGTTGTGGATTGAGACTGATTAAAAAGTATTTACCCTCATCACGGTTGTTTTAAGTTTATGTAATGGAGTTCGCATGGCGACCGGAATTGTTAAGTGGTTCAATGATGCAAAAGGTTTTGGCTTTATCAAACCTGATGATGGTGAAGAAGAGTTGTTCGCGCATTTCAGCGCAATTACTATGCCTGGGTTCAAAACCCTCAAGGAAAACCAAAAGGTAACGTTTGATATTACCCAAGGTCCTAAAGGCAAGCAAGCTACCAATATCCAAGCGGCTTAATAGTCCTTAGATCATTATTAAAAACCCAGGATTCGTTCCTGGGTTTTTTTTCGTCCGCAATTTCCCTCACTTAAAATATATTCATGCTTATCTCAAAAAACAATTTCATTAAATTATTTGCCATCCTCTTTTTCTTTTGCTCGGGCTTTGCGTCAGCTCAAGTCAATGTTGGCTTACCGACTGTTGAATTAAAGGCGGGTATCTACCGAATTCAGGCTGAGCTTGCCGATACACCGAAGGCTAGAGAGGTTGGTCTCATGAATCGCACAAGCATGCCAACCAATTCTGGAATGTTATTTATCTTCGAACAAAAAGCTGGTCACTGCTTTTGGATGAATAACACTAAGATTCCACTCTCGATTGCATTCATTGCGGATGATGGCAAGATTGTGAACATTGAAGAGATGCAGGCTGAAACTACTAACAACCATTGCCCTAAAGCGGCTGTGCGTTATGCATTGGAAATGAATAAGCAGTGGTTCTCAGAAAGAGTAATCGTACCGGGCGCAGTTGTCACTGGCTTGCCAAGGCGGTAATTATTTGGGCTTAGTTCTTCAATATGAACTGGGCTGCAGCTTTAACGAACTCTGGTTCTTTTTGATTGAAGCCGTGATACGCCCTTGAGCCACAAACATCACCTTCACTGATTCCGCCATCGATCTGAATAAATTGGGAGCTTAATTTTTTTGAGCGGCCATCAATAATTCTTTCAGATGAAACAAATGGCGTAGACCCACAACCATCATCAACGTGATGAATTGCTAGCACAGGCACTGTTACATCGGAATCTATTGTGGCCGACCTATAAGTGCCCGCAACAATTACCCCAGCGATCAATTTTTCTTTTTCTTTTCCACCATTTACAAATTCAGTAACGCTAACAGTGCCCATGCTGTGGCCAAATATCCATACCGGTAGATTTAATTTTTCTTTGTAATAAGTCACCACATTCAAAATTCTTTGCTGGTGATCTCTAATGGATCTTGAATTACGCATACCTGCACCAAGGTCATAAGGCGTATCCACCAACACAGAATCAATTCCATACTGAGCCCAGAGATCCTTAGACCTGACAAAGGTATGGCCGTTGGTCGTTGAACCATCATCCTTCAGATTTAAGACGCCACCGCCACCAGGAAATAACAAGACTACTGCTTTAGCATTTTTGACTGGGTTTAACAATGTTCTAGTAGGCGCATCGTCTTTGTAAAGAACATCAAAGACTTGGGAATATGCAGTAGAGGATATAAGTATCCCGAATACAGTAACAATATGAGCAATCTTCATTTGTAGATTCTTACACGACACAAAATAAAAAACCACCCGAAGGTGGCATTATTTGAAGTATCTTTTAGTTACTCGAAATGGCAAACATAGTGCACTGGTTGCTCAGCACGAATAATGAAATAGCCACCCTTTTCTACTTCCCAGCTTTGACCAGCCTTGAACTCTTGCTCAGGGGCGCCGTTGATGCTGACAAAAGCATTGCCATCAACTACTTCCATAATCTCGCTAGTGCTTAAGTCAAAACGCAAGGTACTTGGCAGTACCACGCCAACTGACTTGCGCACGCCATTTGGCAATGTCACAGTGTGAGACACGCACTTGCCATCAAAAAATACATTGGCTTTTTTACCTACGGAAACTTGATCAAATTGCATCTTGGTTCTTTCTAAACTAGTTGGTTTTGATTATTTCTTTGCGCGCTTACGTCTAGCTGTTTCAGCAATACGCATACGTAAAGCATTGAGCTTAATAAAGCCGCCAGCATCTGCCTGGTTGTATGCGCCACCATCATCATCAAAGGTTGCAATATTCTGATCAAACAAAGTATTGGCTGAGTCACGCGAAATCACGGAGACAGAACCTTTGTAGAGCTTTAGACGTACAACACCATTCACAGCCTGTTGCGTATGATCAATCAGGGTTTGGAGTGCGAGACGTTCTGGCGCCCACCACAGACCGTTGTAGATCAAGCTTGCGTAGCGAGGCATCAAATCATCCTTTAAGTGGGCTACTTCACGATCCAGGGTGATACTTTCTATACCACGATGAGCCTTTAGAAGAATTGTGCCGCCAGGAGTCTCGTAACAGCCACGGCTCTTCATGCCAACAAAGCGGTTTTCCACTAAGTCGAGACGACCAATGCCATGTTTGCCACCAAGACGATTTAATTCAGCCAACAACTCGTGCGGCTTATAAGTTTTGCCATCGATTGCTACTGGATCGCCAGCCTTGAATTCGATTTCGATAATTTCTGGGGCATCTGGAGCCTTTTCAGGAGAAACAGTCCAACGCCACATAGACTCTTCTGCCTCTGCGTTTGGATTCTCGAGGTGACGGCCTTCATAGCTAATGTGCAAGAGGTTCGCATCCATTGAGTACGGTGAACCGCCTTGCTTATGCTTCATCTCAACTGGAATGCCATGCTTCTCTGCATAAGCCATCAACTTCTCGCGTGAGAGAAGATCCCACTCACGCCAAGGAGCGATTACCTTGATTCCTGGTTCAAGAGCGTAGTAACCTAATTCAAAGCGAACCTGGTCATTTCCTTTGCCGGTTGCGCCATGCGATACAGAGTCAGCACCGGTCAAGCGAGCAATTTCAATTTGACGCTTAGCGATTAATGGGCGCGCAATAGAGGTGCCCAACAAATATTCACCCTCGTAAATCGTATTCGCACGGAACATTGGGAACACAAAGTCACGCACAAACTCTTCGCGTAAGTCATCAATAAAAATGTTTTCAGGCTTGATACCAAATTGCAAAGCCTTAGCGCGTGCTGGCTCCAGCTCTTCGCCCTGACCTAAATCAGCGGTAAAGGTGACGATCTCGCAGCCATAAGTATCTTGAAGCCACTTTAAGATCACACTGGTATCTAGACCACCGGAATACGCTAAGACTGCTTTTTTAATATCGGACATTTTTTCTTATTCAATCAAAATTAGTGAAAACGAATTGCTTGTTACTTGCTGATTATTTTATTGCTGAAGTTTTATTACTTAATCCAAATGACCGCAAAGCAAATACTCCATCAGAGCCTTTTGGACATGCAAACGATTTTCTGCCTCTTCCCAAACAATACTTTGTGGCCCATCAATCACTTCCGCTGAAACCTCTTCACCACGGTGCGCTGGCAAGCAGTGCATAAATAGGGCATTAGGCTTAGCCAAGGACATTAGCTCTTGATCGACCATCCAATCCTGGAAGGCATTCATACGTAAAGCATTTTCATCCTCATAGCCCATGCTGGTCCATACGTCGGTAGTCACTAGATCAGCACCTTTGCAAGCTTCTTTGGGGTCAGCGCAAATGGTTAAATGCTTGACGGATTCTGGTGACAAACGCGTTGCATCTAACTGATAACCCTCTGGCGCAGAGAAGCGCAATTGAAAATCTAGGCATTCAGCAGCCTGTAACCAGGTATAGGCCATATTGTTGGCATCGCCTACCCAAGCTACCGTCTTCCCTTGAATCGGACCGCGAGCCTCAACAAACGTAAAAATATCGGCCAATACTTGGCAAGGATGAAATTCATTTGTCAGACCATTGATCACAGGCACCCGTGAATTAGCAGCAAAACGCTCAATAATCTCCTGACCAAAGGTACGGATCATGATGATGTCCGTCATCCTTGAAATCACCTGAGCAGCATCCTCTACAGGTTCGCCACGACCCAACTGGGTATCTCGGGTGTTTAGGTATACCGCATGACCGCCAAGCTGATGAATACCCGCCTCGAATGACAAACGAGTGCGGGTGGAATGCTTCTCAAAAATCATGGCCAAAGTGCGGTCATGCAGTGGATGCCAAGTTTCATAGCTCTTGAATTTGGCCTTAAGCCACGCCGAACGCTTGAGTAAATAGTCGTACTCTTCACGAGTCAGATCAGAAAACTGCAGGTAGTGCTTTACCTTACCGGGCGCTTGAGGCTTTGCCAGCGATGTCATAGTTGAGCTTTCTACTAAAGTTTTGGCTTGCATTTTTTTTCTTCAAACATTCGGCTGCACGAAAATAGATCCTAAAGTCATCTTACGGCCAACTCAGGCTGTTAAGCTAGAGGACTTAGCAATACTAATTCCTACAACCATCATTACGCGAACTTGAACCACAAAAAGCTTTTCATTCAAGGCATTACCACTTCTGGCAAACCATTTCGGCCCAGCGATTGGGCAGAGCGTTTGTGCGGGGTAATGGCTACTTTTCGCCCTCCCGGAGATTCCGGGGACCCTCGCTTCACTTATTCGCCCTATGTCAGACCAGTGCTAATTGCAAAAGTGAAATGCGTTGTTATCGATACTCGGCTGAGAGACCTAGATCCACGAGCGCTAGACTTTGTCATGAACTTTGCCAAAGACAATGACCTACCAATCGAAGAGGCATGTGAGTTCAACCCAACAGCCTCGGCCCAGCCTTAAAAACAAAAACCCGCTCTGTTGAGGAGCGGGCCTAGGTCGAAACTACTTCGACCAGCCTAAAACTAAAACTGTATTACGCTGCCATAGCCTTGATAGCTGCAGACAAACGTGACTTCTGACGAGCTGCAGTATTTTTGTGAGCAATCTTTTTGTCAGCAATCTTGTCGATTGTTGCTTGAGTTGCAGAGAAAACTTTCGCTGCAGCGGCTTTGTCACCAGTTTCGATAGCTTTACGAACTGCCTTAATGGAAGTACGGAGCTTTGAACGCAAACTGGAATTGTGTTCGTTTTGTTTTACTGCTTGGCGTGCACGCTTGCGCGCTTGTGCTGTATTGGCCATCTTTAAACCTTGCCTCTATAAATTGCAAAATGCGATTAGTTAAAAATCTTGCGGACTTGCTAGATTCATAAGCAAGCTCGCCAAAACCCAAGATTTTACATTAAAGGGGCAAAAAAGCCCAGCCGACTGATAAATAGGTGAAAATCGGCTCATGAATCTGCTTTCTGCCGCCGCTAAGGTCAGCTCCCTGACCATGCTGTCCCGTATTACGGGCTTGCTTCGGGAGACCCTGATTGCCCGTAGTTTCGGGGCTTCAGAGTGGACCGATGCCTTTAATGTGGCTTTTAGGCTACCCAATTTGCTACGCCGACTGTTTGCCGAAGGGGCTTTTTCTCAGGCTTTTGTACCTATTTTGGGAGAAATCTCCAGTAAAGGGCATCAAAAACAGGCCCAAATCCTCGTTAATGCGGTCTCCACCCTCTTATTTTGGGCTTTGCTGCTCACAGTATTGGTGGGCGTAATTGGCGCCCCAGCCCTCATTTTGATCGTTGCTACGGGCTTTAAGGGTGGTCCTGCCTATGAGGCTAGCGTAGTGATGACCCGCATCATGTTCCCTTATATCGGCCTGATTTCCCTGGTTTCGCTGTCAGCCGGCATTTTGAATACATTCCAGCGCTTTGCTATTCCCGCCTTTACCCCGGTTTTACTCAACCTAGCCTTAATTGGAAGCGCCATATTTTTATCGCCCCATCTTGAGCAGCCCATTTACGCCCTAAGCATTGGCGTTTTGATTGGTGGCGTTTTGCAACTTGCCATTCAAATTCCCGCCCTCTCTCGCATTGGCCTATTACCGCGCATTGGTTTGTTGCCAGGCGCCATCAAAACGGCTATCAATAATCCAGATGCAAGACGAGTATTGCGCCTGATGGGGCCGGCAGTCTTTGCGGTGTCTGTGGCACAAATATCCCTCATCATCAATACCAATATTGCTTCACGCCTTCAAGCAGGAAGTGTTTCCTGGCTATCTTATGCAGATCGCTTAATGGAGTTTCCAACTGCACTACTTGGAGTAGCGCTAGGTACCGTGCTTCTGCCAAGCTTAAGCAAAGCCAATGCCAAAAATGATTTAGTACATGCTGGAGAATTACTCCTCTGGGGATTGCAACTGACATTTTTGCTAGCCGCACCATGTGCGCTTGCGCTCTTTATATTTGGGGAGCCACTGGCAGCCGTCCTATACCACTACGGTAAATTCAATGCACTTGATGTCGTGATGACGCAAAGAGCTTTAGCCGCCTATGGAGTTGGGCTGATTGGCTTGATTCTGGTAAAAATTTTAGCTCCCGGCTTTTATTCTCGCCAAGATATTCGCACCCCAGTCAAAATTGGATTACTCGTTTTAGTGGCCACCCAATTAGCCAACCTCGTCTTCGTGCCTTGGCTTGGGCATGCTGGTCTTGCTTTATCGGTTGGCACGGGCGCTTGTCTGAATGCAGCCCTCTTATGGGTTGGCCTACATAGACGCGGTGCCCTACCAAGCTCTGCCTGGGCCAAGTACCTAGGCCAATTATTCCTGGCCCTCATTCCCTTTGCCGCAGTACTTTTTTATGCTGCTGGCGCATATCATTGGATCGAGCTTCAAGCCGAGCCATGGCTTCGCATTGGCTTACTTGCCACATGGCTAGCTGTTGCGGCCATCGTTTACTTTGCATCCCTCGCTTTAGTTGGAATTCGCTGGCAAAAATTCTTACGTCATGCAAAATAGACTTTATGCCAACACAACAACTCGACTATTTCACTTCCCTAGTTGCTGAAGACGAACACCTCCCTCTAACGGAGGCTGCAATCGCCATCGCACAACACGCTTATCCCGATCTAGATGTTCAACATGTACTGGATCAGCTTGATCAATTGGGTAATAAATTAAAGTCACGCGTGACTCCAGATACATCCCCAGTTCAGCGCTTACAAATTCTGAAGCATTTCTTTTATAACGAGTTAGGATTTGGTCCGAATCCAAATGATTTTTATGCGCCCGAGAATTCGTACTTGCATTACGTACTCGAGAATCGCAGGGGCATTCCAATTTCATTGGCAATGCTAATGATGGAATTAGGCAATCAAATTGGTTTGAAAATTCGGGGGGTTTCATTTCCCAATCACTTCATGATGCGCATCTCTTTACAACAAGGTGAAGTGATCATGGATCCCCTTACTGGAGAATCACTCTCTAAACATCAATTGCAAGAGATGCTTGACCCCTACTTGGATGCCAAAGGGTATCGAGGTGAGCTGAGCCTGCCGCTGAATATATTCTTACGCGCCTCCAGCTCGAGAGAGATTTTGTCGCGCTTCCTGAGAAACCTGAAAATGATTTACTCTGAGCATGAGCGCTGGGAGCGTTTATTGGGCATTCAAGAGCGTCTTGTAATCCTTCTGCCTGACTCCGCTGAGGAGATTAGAGACCGCGGGTTGATCTTTGCACAACTGGAATATTTACGTCCTGCATTAGCAGATATGCATCGCTACCTGAGTGAAATGCCAGAGGCTGAAGATGCCAGCGATATTCGTGAGCATATCGCCACTCTCGAGAGTCAAACAAAGCTGCACTAAAGCCAAGAAATTTTGGCTTTAGTTGTTTTGCTTGCTTTAGTCTTGCTTGCGCTGAAAAATTTTATACAGGGCTGCTAGTACAACTGGAATAGCCGCTGCACCAACCCCCACTAGCACAATCACATTCAGGTTCTGGCGAATAATAGGAATATTGCCAAAGAAATATCCAGCAATCACCAACCCAAATACCCACAGAGCAGCGCCCGTGATATTGAAAAGCTGAAAGCGTGAGAAGTTCATCTCGGATACACCGGCGATAAAAGGCGCAAAGGTCCGAATAATTGGTAGGAAGCGCGCAAGGATGATGGTTTTTCCGCCATGCTTTTCATAAAAGGCATGCGTCTTCAGTAGAGCACCTTGATCAATCCAGCGCGATTTACTGCTAAATACGCGTTTGCCAATCCAGCGACCAATGAAATAGTTCAAGGTATTCCCTGCGACTGCAGCAACTAACAAACCAATGCATAAGGTCCAGATATTGAAATGTTCTGTGGCGCAATATGCACCAGCGATAAACAAAAGTGAATCACCTGGCAAGAATGGGGCCACCACCAAGCCCGTCTCTGCAAAAACAATGGTAAATAACAATCCATAAGCCCAGGGGCCATATTGCTGAATCACCACATCTAGATGTTTATCAATATGAAGCAATAAATCACTGATTTGCAAAAGGGTATCCATCGACTCGCTCTCTAACTTGTGGGTTGTTGCGGATATTAACAGGCTCTTATAATTGGGTATGTCAACTGAACCCTACATTCAGCCAATGCATGCTCTCTATGAAGCCCCCATTCTTTGTATTGTTGGGCCCACGGGCGCAGGCAAAACCCATCTCGCCATGTCATTGGCTGAGTATGCAAAATCCATTGGTCAAACGATTGAGCTCATCAGCATGGATTCTGCCCTTGTCTACCGCGGTTTGGATATAGGTAGCGCAAAACCCACCAAAGCCGAACAAACTGCAGTCATACATCACCTGATTGACATCATCGATCCCACCGAAGTGTATTCAGCGGCGCGTTTTGCTAAAGATGCGAAAGATCTTTGCGCACAAATTCGTGCTCGAGGAAATATTCCGGTTGTTGTAGGCGGAACCATGCTGTATTGGCGCGCGTGGGCGCATGGACTCTCCTCGCTGCCTCCAGCAAATCCAGAAATTCGAGCTCGCTTGGATGAAGAGGGTAAGACTATCGGTTGGCCAGCAATGCACGATCAGCTTGCTAAAGTGGATCCCGAAACTGCAGCGCGTTTAAAGCCGAATGATTCTCAACGAGTGCAACGCGCTTTAGAGGTTTTTGAAATCACTGGTAAACCCATGTCAGCATTACTTGCTGACTCGCCCAGTGAAGATGGCAGGGAAGGCTGTGCCATTCCACCATGGATTAATTTAGTTTCACTAGAGCCAAGTGATCGCAAACGATTGCATCTCAATTTAGAGAAACGCTTTGATGAAATGCTTGCGGCGGGATTTATGAATGAAGTCAAAGCACTGCGTGCCAATACTGGATTACATGCAGATCTTCCAGCCATTCGCTCGGTAGGCTATCGCCAAGCCTGGGAATTTCTTAATGGGGAAATTGATGCTGAAGAAATGCGCTACAAAGCATTAGCGGCAACTAGACAACTTAGCAAACGACAACTCACATGGCTGCGGGCAATTGAGGGAAGAAAAACATTTGACCCCTTCAACCCCGAAGAGTTGAAGGCGGCATTAGATTACTGCAAGAAAAATTTGAGTAACTAGGTTGGTAACTTAAATAACAATCGTTTGTGGCGCATCTTTTGGACGCTCAACCACTTCGCCAACTGTCCAAGCTTTGAGGCCCTGAGCAGTTAAAGACTTGATCGCAGCATCCACTTGATCAGGAGATACAATCACCACCATTCCGATACCGCAGTTAAATACGCGCACCATTTCTGCATCAGCAACACCGCCCTTCATTTGCAACCAACGGAAGAGCTCCGGCATTTCCCAACTATCACGATGAAGCACTGCTTGAGTATTTTCTGGAAGCACGCGGGGTACGTTATCTACCAAACCACCACCAGTAATATGTGCCATTCCTTTTACATTGATTTCAGAAATCAATTTCAGAAGCGGCTTTACATAAATTTCTGTTGGCGCCATCACAACATCACCTAGTGAGCGACCACCTAAATCATCGCTTGGCTTTGCACCGGCACGTTCAATAATCTTACGCACCAATGAGTAACCATTGGAATGCGCGCCACTAGAACCAATTGCCAATACCGCATCGCCTGGAACAATGGTTGCACCTGTAATGATTTTGGATTTTTCAACGGCGCCGACTGCAAAACCAGCCAAGTCATATTCTCCTGGTGGGTACATACCGGGCATTTCAGCTGTCTCGCCACCAATCAATGCGCAGCCAGATAATTCACAACCCTTGGCAATACCGCCAACAACGGTTGCCGCAGTGTCCACAGTCAACTTGCCACAAGCAAAATAATCCAAGAAGAAAAGAGGCTCAGCACCCTGAACCAAAATGTCATTCACACTCATGGCTACCAGGTCTTGGCCAATGGTTTCATGGCGATTCCACTCGAATGCCAACCTAAGCTTAGTGCCTACGCCATCCGTACCAGCAACCAAAACTGGCTCTTTATAGCGCTTAGGCACCTCAAAAAGGGCTCCAAAGCCGCCAATTCCAGCCAGAACACCCTCACGCATGGTTTTCTTGGCGAGCGGCTTAATGCGGTCAACCAAGTCGTCCCCAGCGTCAATATCAACGCCAGCATCACGGTAGGAAAGGCCTTTTGAGGAGGAATTAGAAGGTGAAGTCATGTCGGGGCCGGAATATTAGTAAAAAATGCTACTAGATCAGTAGAATCATTGAATTCTAGAGGATTACTCGTCATGGCTGAAATTTTTACCCCTTTTCTGACTGCATTCATCCTTGCCTACATCCTAAGGCCTGCTTTCCTATGGATGGAAGGAAGGCGGATACCCGCTGCTGTGGCAGCAGCACTCTCTGTAGTTTTGGGCCTAGCAATCGTAATTGCCATTCTGAGCTTATTTATTGGCCTACTCAAAAACGAGATTCCCTTGATTAAAGCCCAGCTTCCAGATTGGATAGCAAATACACAGGCCTGGCTCGAGCCAAAGTTGGCCGAGTTTCATATTAATGTTGACTGGGGCACTTTAAAAACTGCAGCTTCACAAAAAATATCTGAGCATATTAGTGATAATGCAGATTCTTTAATGACAACGACCTTTAATACGGTACTTATGTCAGGTAGTTCGGTAATCACTGGATTTGTAAATTCAGTGCTCATTATTTTTGTGATGTTCTATCTACTCATTGATTGGACTCACTTCTTCACTCTTGTTAAAACGCTAGTACCTTTGCGAGCTCAAGATACGATTACGCACTTGGCAATGCACACTGATGGTTTGCTCTCGCAATATTTGCGCGGCATGATTATTGTGATTTCTATCATGTCTGTTTTTTATAGTATTGCTTTGAGCGTGATTGGTATCAAAGGGGCAGTTGCTTTAGGTGTATTCACCGCCTTGATGATTGTCATACCGTATGTTGGGATTACCCTTGGCTTTAGTCTAGCAATCATCTCTGCAATCTTACAATTTGGTATTGGACCTCAGCTTATTGGGGTGCTAATCATATTCGGCATCGGCCAACTTCTAGAAGGCTTTTTCTTAACACCACGTCTAGTTGGAGAGCGTATTGGCTTGCACCCTGTTGCCGTTCTATTTGCCTTGCTACTTTTTGGCAACTTGTTTGGTTTTTTTGGAGTGCTACTTGCACTTCCAATTAGCGCAGTAAGTTTAGTATTAGTTCAGTATTTTTGGTCTGTCTATACACAAAGCTCTTGGTATCAAAAATAAAATTGGTAGCAATGAATACACCTTCGCTTCCAAAACAATTTGCGCTTGATATCAGTCATTCACCGAAAGCTAGTTTAGAAAACTATCTTCCTGGAAAAGATCTTGCCTTAATTTCTGCTCTACAAGATATTCAAAAATCGTGGAACACGCTTGGTAACCATGCTTCTGAGAATCCGCTGAATCAACGCTGGATTTACTGGTGGGGACCTGAAGGGTCTGGAAGAACGCACTTACTTGATGCCATTGGGAATGCAGCAGAACATGCCAGCTTAGAGCGCATTGCCCTTACCCCATTCGAGCCTGCATCTTGGGTTCGACTCGAAGAAAAGATGGGGGCAATCTCTGAAAGCACTACCCCTTCAGTAATCACTGTAGATGATGTTGATCGATTAGATGATCGCCTCGTTGGGTCACTTTTTCGCATTCTCAATGGAGTGCAGGCAGGCAAAGCGGTATACATTTTCATGGCTGGTGAGGCTGCGCCGGCTAATTTAAAGCTTCGAGAGGACCTGAGAACCCGTCTGGGCTGGGGTTTGATCTTTCAGACGCAGCTTTTGGATGATGATGAGAAAATACAGGCATTAGAGGAAGCGGCCAAAGCACGAGGGCTTATTCTATCTCCTGATGTACTTCCTTGGTTATTAAGTCGGTTTTACCGGGATATGCCTAGCTTAATGGCTTTAATTGATGCGTTAGATGCTTACTCACTAGAAACAAAACGTGCTGTAACCTTGCCTCTTGTACGCGAGCTTTTGCAGCCTAAATAATTTATTCAATACTTCATTCGTGACCCAGTTAGCCCTTTTCGATTTAGACCACACTCTTTTGCCCTGCGATAGCGATTACGAGTGGGGCCAATTTTTGGCTCGCATTGGGGTTGTAGATAGTGAATACTACGCACGACAAAACGAACGCTTTTATCAAGACTACAAAGATGGCAAGCTCGATATTCATGAATTTCTGCGATTTGCTTTAAAGCCTCTTTCAGAGCACTCACGCGCACAACTCAAAGAATGGCACGACGCCTTTATGAAAGAAGTGATTAACGGCCAACTCCGACAACAAGCAATGGATCTTGTAAAGCGTCACCAGGATGCTGGTGATCTTTGCTGCGTAATTACCGCAACTAACAGTTTTGTCACCCGACCCATTGTTGAGAGCTTTGGGATTGAATATCTGATTGCTACCGAACCTGCTACGGCAGACAACCAACCCTTGGCCAACTTCACCGGCGAAGTTAAGGGCATTCCAAATTTTCGTGAAGGCAAAATTCAAAATCTACACGATTGGCTGGCATCTCAAAAACTATCCTTAGATACATTGCCTTACAGTTATTTTTATTCTGACTCGATGAATGATCTCCCCTTGCTTGAACAGGTAAGTCATCCTGTTGCCACCAATCCAGATGCTCGCCTGCGCAATGAAGCGAAGCAGCGTAACTGGCCTATTCTTGAATTGTTTGCATGATTACAAAATTTATTAAACGTATTTTGCGCCGCGACCCAATGGTCAAGCACACACAGGCGAACAATACTGGCGCCCCAAAACGCATTCCTAAAAAAGCACATCGTATTGACCCTCACCTACTTTCTAAGAACGCAGTGAAGGTAACGCACACATTGCAACAAGCAGGCTATGAGGCATTTATTGTTGGTGGCGCTGTCAGAGATCTTGCCCTTGGAATTGGTCCGAAAGATTTTGACGTTGCAACCAATGCAACGCCTGATCAAGTGCAAAGACTCTTTCGTAAAGCGCGCCTGATTGGTCGCCGCTTTCAGATTGTGCATGTGACTTTTTTTGGTAAGGGGCACCCAGAAATCATTGAGGTATCAACCTTCAGGGCCTTATTAGACAATGCTGGAGATCACGTAGCTGAGAGTGGTCGAATCCTGCGCGATAACGTCTGGGGCTCGCAAGGTGAAGATGCAGCAAGGCGTGATTTCACAATCAATGCGATGTATTACGACCCTTCTTCCGAAACCGTTCTTGACTATCACGGCGGAATGGCAGACATGCAAAAGAAAACTTTGCGCATGATTGGTGATCCAGCAAAGCGCTATCGTGAAGATCCTGTTCGTATGCTCAGAGCAGTTCGGTTTGCAGCTAAGACAGGTTTTGAATTAGACAGCGCTACACGTGCCCCGATTGCCAAGTTAGGAAAACTATTAAATGATGTTCCCTCAGCCAGACTCTTTGACGAAATTCTAAAACTCTTGATGTCAGGCTACTCTTGGGCAGCCATCCAGGGACTCAAAGATGCTGGACTTCATCATGGCTTACTTCCACTACTAGATCACATTCTAGATAAAGGTGAAGACTCCAAAGGGGCAAATGATTTTGTAAAACTGGCATTAGCCAATACTGATGATCGCATCCAATCTGGCAAAAGTGTCTCTGCAGGATTTTTATTTGCCACCCTACTTTGGCCTGATTTATTGAAGAATTGGAAAGCCAATTCCGCAAAGGGAATGGCCAATATTCCCGCCTTGCACGATGCGATGGATGGCACGATTGCAACTCAAAGTAGCGGCATGACTATTCAACGTCGCTTTGAAAGCGATATGCGTGAGATTTGGTCTATGCAGCCCCGCTTTGAGAGGCGGGTAGGTCGCTACCCTTACCGCCTCATTGAATCCCCTCGTTTTAGAGCGGGTTATGACTTTATGCTCCTACGCTGCGCTACGGGAGAATTAAACCCTGCGATCGGTCAATGGTGGACAGACTTTATTGCAGCCGAACCCACAGGCCAAGATGAGCTCATGGCTAGCGTCAAAAATGAGTTAGGTAACAGCCAAAGTCCCGCCAAAAGACGGCGCCGTAGAAAGCCAAAATCAGCCGTGCCTCCAGAAAGTGCAGCGAGCTGAGCAAACTTAGAGAAATTTCTGTAAAGTAGTTTGATCTTTAGTTTGGAAACTTATGGCTCGGGCATATATCGGATTTGGCGGCAACATCGGCGACACACGTCAGCTTATTACTGATGCCATTGTCTGTCTGGCATTACGCTCTGAACTGCAAATCCTAGCAAAAAGCTGCTTTTATCAAAGCGCGCCGGTTGAAGCTCCAGGTGGTGATTACATTAATGCTGTCATTGAAGTTGAAACCGAATTAAGTCCATACGGCCTGCTCCATGTTTGCCAAACGATTGAACAAGAGTTTGGTCGTGAACGCCCATATGCAAATGCGCCTCGAACCCTCGACCTCGACATCCTCTCTTTTGAAGGGGTTACTCAGAATGAAACTGAGTTGATGCTGCCCCACCCTAAAATCATCGAGCGCTCATTCGTGCTCCTACCCCTGCTGGAAATTGCGCCAGATATTTTTCTACCCAACTGGGGCGAACTCAAAGCCTACTTACCGAATGTAGCTCATCAAAGAATTGAAAAACTCCCCTGTAGGAACTGCAATTGCGGGGAAAAAGACGTTTATAGCCAAACGGCTCATTAATTCATTAAACTCACGCCATGGGTTACTTACAAGGCGACAAGCCAATCACCATTACTAAGCTCCTCACAATGCATGCTGAGGGTGAAAAGATTTCCATGCTCACCGCATACGATTCAACCATGTCAGCACTTCTAAATCGCTGCGGAGTTGAAACGATCTTGATTGGTGACTCACTGGGCAATGTCATTCAAGGACACTCCAACACTACGCCAGTGACTATTGAACAAATGGCGTATCACACCGAGTGTGTTGCGCGCGCTAATACTCAGGCCTTTCTCATCGCTGATCTGCCATTTGCGAGCTACGGAGATCCTGCACAAGCTTTAGAGTCAGCCGCCCAATTGATGCGCACTGGCGCTGACATGGTCAAACTTGAAGGTGGCGGTGATTGGCAAGTTGACGTAATTCGTCACCTCGTAGAGCGTAGTGTTCCAGTCTGTGCGCACCTAGGTTTGTTGCCACAATCAGTGCATATTCTGGGCGGCTATAAAGTACAAGGCAAATCAAAAGATGCGGCTACCATCATGCTTGAACAAGCGCTTGCTTGTCAGGAAGCTGGGGCACAAATGTTGGTGCTGGAGGCAATTCCATCATCATTAGGCGAAAAGATTACCGCTGAACTTCACATTCCAACGATTGGGATTGGTGCTGGACCAAATTGCTCTGGTCAGGTATTGGTTCTACAAGATATGCTGGGCATCAGTCCAGGGAAGCCGCCAAAGTTTGTCAAAAACTTTATGGAAGGCCACCACTCCGTTGAGGCTGCTATTAAGGCTTACGTACGCGAAGTGAAGTCCGGGAAGTTCCCCGGACCCGAATACGGCTTTGCTGGCTAATTAACTAAAAAAGCTCTTCACACCATCAAACCAACCCTTTTGTTGAGGACTGTGTTTATCGCCGCCAGACTTTAGGCTGTCATCAAACTCTTGGAGCAATTTCTTTTGCTCGTCCGTGAGCTTAATTGGTGTTTCCACAAGAACATGAACAAAAAGATCACCAACCAAGGTAGAGCGTAAGCCTTTAATGCCTTTATTCCGCAAGCGGAATGTCTTGCCAGTCTGCGTACCCTCTGGAATTGGAAACTCAACGCGCCCTGAGAGTGTTGGCACTTCGATTTCACCGCCGATCGTTGCAGTCGCAAAGGAGATCGGCATTTGTACATGCAAATCACTACCATCGCGCTCAAATACTTTATGGGGTTTTACGCGCACCTCTACATAGAGATCGCCAGATGGTCCGCCATTAATGCCCGGTTCGCCGTTACCCACTGAACGCACACGCATGCCATCATCAATACCTGCTGGTATTTTGATTTCAAGCGTTTTTTGTTCTTTGTGTTTTCCGCTACCGTGACAAGTTTTGCATGGCTTGGGAATGTACTCGCCTGTGCCACGACACTTGGGGCAAGTTTGCTGCATAGAGAAGAAACCTTGCTGCACACGCACCTGACCATGCCCACCGCAGGTTGTACATGTTTCCGCTTTTGATCCTGGCTCTGCGCCTGTGCCATGACAGGGTTTGCAATTACTCCAGCTAGGAACACGTATTTGTGTCGTATAGCCTTCGGCCGCCTGCTCCAGCGTGATATCCATGTTGTAGCGCAGGTCAGCGCCTTTGTAAACCTGAGGACCAGATTGACGACCTCCACCTTGACCAAAGATGTCGCCAAAAATATCACCGAAGGCATCCGAGAAGCCGCCGCTGCCAAACCCACCCCCACCAAACCCGCCGCCCATAGATGGGTCAACTCCAGCATGACCATACTGATCATAAGCAGCGCGCTTATTAGGGTCGGTTAGAGTTTCATAAGCTTCTTTAACTTCTTTAAATTGGGCTTCGGCCGTTTTGCTATCGGGATTGCGATCTGGATGATGTTTCATCGCCATCTTGCGATAAGCTTTTTTCAACTCATCATCACTGGCACCTTTTGCTACACCAAGCACTTCATAAAAATCGCGTTTACTTTTAGGCACGGCCTATTCCTCTCAACAACCTGAATGACACAAGTCGGCACGAGGCCGACTTGTTATTTAAGTACATCAAAACTACGTTAATGAATGTCTGATTTCAGAATTACTTCTTGTCATCAACCTCTTTAAAGTCAGCGTCAACCACGTCCGCATCAGGAGCAGCACCAGGGGCTGCGCCACCAGGAGCCGCACCAGCAGCAGCGCCACCAGCTTTAGCCTGCTCAGCAGCCATGACTTTTTCGCCCAGCTTCTGACTTGCTTTACCCAAGGCTTCAGTTTTTGCTTCAATCGCTTCTTTGTCGCTGCCTTTAATAGCCTCATCCAAGTCCTTCAGGGCCGCTTCAATTGCTTCTTTTTCAGAAGCCTCTAAGCTGGCGCCATGCTCCTCTAAGGCTTTCTTAGTTGAGTGGGCTAAGGCATCGGCAGTATTACGTGCAGTTACTAACTCAAGCGCTTTCTTATCTTCGGCAGCATTGGCTTCAGCATCCTTAACCATGCGTTGAATTTCTTCTTCAGTAAGGCCAGAGTTTGCTTTGATGGTGATCTTGTTCTCTTTGCCAGTGGTTTTATCTTTTGCTGTTACATGCAAAATACCATTGGCATCGATGTCAAAAGTCACTTCAATTTGTGGCATACCGCGTTGCGCTGGAGCAATACCTTCGAGGTTAAATTCGCCGAGCAACTTGTTGGCAGCAGCCATCTCGCGCTCACCTTGGAAGCACTTAATAGTTACAGCAGGCTGGTTGTCTTCCGCAGTGGAGTAAACCTGTGAATGCTTAGTAGGGATCGTGGTGTTCTTAGGAATCATCTTGGTCATGACGCCACCAAGAGTTTCGATACCCAATGACAATGGGGTAACGTCCAAGAGCAATACGTCTTTACGATCGCCAGACAACACAGAACCCTGAATTGCAGCGCCAACAGCAACTGCTTCATCTGGGTTTACGTCTTTGCGTGGCTCTTTGCCAAAGATTTCTTTTACTTTATCTTGAACCGCAGGCATACGAGTTTGACCGCCGACCAAAATCACGTCATCGATATCAGCTACATTCACACCAGCGTCTTTGATTGCAGTTAAGCAAGGACCAGCAGTGCGCTTGATCAACTCTTCTACCAAGGACTCTAATTTGGCACGGGTTAACTTCAAGTTCAAATGCTTAGGACCGCTAGCGTCAGCCGTCACATACGGCAAGTTGATTTCTGTTTGTTGTGCAGATGACAATTCAATCTTAGCTTTTTCTGCAGCGTCCTTCAAACGTTGCAATGCTAAAACATCCTTACTCAAATCAACGCCTTGCTCTTTCTTGAACTCAGCAATGATCCAGTCAATGATGCGTTGGTCAAAGTCTTCACCACCTAAGAATGTGTCGCCGTTAGTAGAGAGCACTTCAAACTGCTTCTCACCATCAACGTTAGCAATCTCAATGATGGATACGTCGAATGTACCGCCACCCAAGTCATACACAGCAATCTTGCGGTCAACCTTATCTTGTTTGTCCAGACCAAATGCTAATGCAGCAGCAGTTGGCTCATTAATGATGCGCTTAACATCCAAGCCAGCAATACGTCCAGCGTCTTTAGTTGCTTGACGTTGGCTGTCATTGAAGTAAGCCGGAACAGTAATTACTGCCTCTGTCACTTCTTCACCGAGATAGTCTTCAGCAGTTTTCTTCATCTTGCGCAAGATTTCGGCGGACACTTGTTGTGGCGCCATTTTCTTGTCGCGCGCTTGAACCCAAGCATCGCCGTTATCAGCAGCAATAATTGAATAAGGCATCAAGCTGATGTCTTTTTGTACTTCAGGATCTGTAAATTTACGACCCATCAAACGCTTTACTGCGTAGATGGTGTTTTTAGGATTGGTGACTGACTGACGCTTTGCAGGCGCACCAACCAATACTTCGCCATCTTCAACGTAAGCGATGATGGATGGAGTTGTGCGACCGCCTTCGGCGTTTTCGACAACTTTAGGTGCATTGTTTTCAACGACTGAAACGCATGAATTCGTGGTTCCTAAGTCGATTCCGATAATCTTTCCCATAATTGCTCCAAAAAATTAAGTTGTTTTGTTGTACTAATGAATATTTCGATACCCAATAAATGGGGTCTAAAAAGGGTATTTCAAGAGGGGAGGAGCAAAAAAGGCAGAAATCTGCCTTTTTTATGCCCTCTTTCGGGTTTTAGAGCTTATTTCGGAGCACTAACCGTCACCAAGGCAGGTCTCAGAATTCGATCGGCTACGGTATAACCTCGTTGGAGGACCGAAACCACGGTATTTGATTCCTGCTCGGAGGGTACTGAAGCAATGGCTTGATGGTGGTGCGGGTCAAACTTATCGCCAAGCGCAGGGTTAATTTCAGTCATACGGCCTTTTTCAAAGGCGGACAGTAGCTGCTTAAGAGTGATTTCCAAGCCTTCCTTGAACGCTTTGGCATCACCAGCATCAGTACTCAATGCTGCATACAAACTGTCGGTGACCGGTACTAAATGCTCAGCAAAGCTTTCAATTGCAAACTTATGGGCTTTAGCAATATCTTCCACTGCACGACGGCGAATATTTTCCCCCTCCGCTTTCGCACGCAAGAAATTGTCTTGTAACTCGCTAACCTTTTGATTGAGCTCAGCAATCTCTTGCTCGGGGGTTTTTACAGCAGGCGTTTCTGCTGCAGATTCTGCAACTGGATCTACCGCAGGATTTTCTTGCTCTGGAGATGAATTTTGGTTTTCTTGTGTCATGAGGGATATTTTACTTTTCTATAAGGATCACTATTACTGTGCAATATGGGGTCAATCATTTCAATTTCAAGACTGCATTCTTTCGGCTAGCTCAGCCCTTTCATTACGCTTGGCTAATTCCGCCTCAGACTCCACTCCTAAAGACCAGCCTTGCAGATGATGATACGCAATTTGGCTAAGAGCCTCAATCCACTTGGGGTTGCTGTTTAAGCAAGGGATATAGCGATAGTCTTTGCCGCCATGTTCCAAGAAAATTTCGCGGGCTTCCATCGCAATCTCTTCAAGTGTTTCCAGACAATCTGCCGGAAACCCTGGGCAAAAAATATCAATGCGCTGGCAACCCTCTTTGGCTAATCTTTCAATCGTTGGCGCGGTGTAAGGCTTTAACCACTCAGCCTTACCAAAGCGTGATTGGAAGGTAACAACATATTGGCCAGGCTCTAAACCTAAAGATTCGCCGAGCAAACGACCCGATTTTAAGCACTCGCAGTGATAGGGGTCACCCTTCATTAAATTGCGTTTTGGTAAGCCATGGAAAGACATTACAAAGCGATCGCCTTTTGCAAAATCAGGGCGCCCGTCTTTATCCCAGCTTGATAACACCTGATCGCGTAACGCACCAATGTAGGCAGGATTATCGTGATAGTGCTTCACTAAACGTAACTCAGGTTGGTCACGCCAGGTTCCTAAAATACGAAAGACTTCATCAAAGCTAGATGCCGTTGTCGTGGCCGAATATTGGGGGTACAAAGGTAGTAACAATAGTCGCTCCATGCCTTGTGCCTTCAGGCTCTCGAGGGCAGATTGCGTTGATGGCTCGCCATAACGCATTGCTAAATCAACTAAAACGGTATGACCTTCATTCGCAAATCTCTCGCCCAACTCTTTCGCCTGCAGGCGTGAGTAATGCATCAACGGCGAACCTAATTTTGGTAACCAAATCGAAGCATATTTTTTTGCAGAAGCACTACTACGAATTGGCAAAATAATACCGTTCAAAATGCACCACCAAATAATGCGTGGAATTTCTACTACACGCGGATCAGAAAGAAATTCTTTTAAATAGGCGCGCACTGCTTTAGGCGTCGGAGCAGATGGCGTCCCCAAGTTCAAAAGTAAAACTGCAGTTTTAGTTGCGCGTAAATGCGGGGTCTGATTCAAGATATTTTGTCTCTAGTAGTAAGTTATGAATATAAAAGTATTTAGCTTAGGAGCTTAATGCGCCCGATAGTAATTTTGAGGTGATGTCTACGATAGGGATGACTCGATCGTATGCCATGCGCGTTGGCCCAATGACCCCTAGAGTACCTACTATCTGACCATCTACGCTATATGGAGCACTGATCACGGCGAGATCTTCATAAGGCAATAAGTCGCTCTCGCCCCCAATAAAGATTTGAATACCATCTGCATGACTCGATACATCCAGTAATTGCATGAGTACGGATTTCTGCTCCAACATATCGAACATCTTGCGCAACTTATCTAAGTTAGAACTTAAATCTCCAACATTAAGTAAACGACGTTCGCCAGAGAGCACCATATCGCCACGACCCATATCGTAATCAGTCACACCGGCGTGCAGAGCCAAGGTCATCAACCCAGAAATATCTGCACGCAAATTATCTAAATCGGATTTCAAATGCATGCGTACTTGATCAAAACTTTTGCCAGCAAACTGAGCATTAATAAAGTTACCAGCTTCAATCAGTTGGCTCGGTGTGTAATCCTGAGTTGTAGGCAATATGCGATTTTGTACATCACCCTCTGGGGTAACCATGATGAGCAAAATCTTGCCCTCACCCAAACGTAAAAACTCGATATGTTTAAAAACCTGGGCTCGCTTAGGCGTCATGACAACACCCGCAAAATGGGTCAAGTTTGACAAGATCTGCGCAGCAGAGTTGAGAACCCTTTGTGGAGAATCTGGCAAAAGGCCTTTTTCAACCTCTCGAGCAGCCATCGCCTCCAGGGGACGGACAGTCACCATGGTGTCTACAAATAAGCGATAACCCCGTGGGGTCGGTATACGGCCAGCAGAGGTATGAGGACTGGTAACTAGGCCCATATCCTCCAAATCAGCCATAACATTACGGATAGTGGCCGCAGAAAGGTCTAAACCCGAGAATCTAGAGAGCGTGCGCGAGCCAATAGGTTGACCCTCCTCGATGTAGCGCTCGATCAGGGTTTTTAGTAGTGCGCGGGAACGTTCATCCATGGTGGAAGGGATTTTATGCCTATGGTTTAATCGTTATATGTTAAGCCCATCCCCAAATTCCACCAAGAAGGCATTTAGCCGGGTTGCACTTGTCGGCAAATACCAGGCCGAAGGCATTGAGGAACACCTCAAAGATCTGGCAAAACTCCTAAAGGACCTGGGTTGCGAGGTATTTCTGGAGGCAGCCACCGCCAAGCACGTTGGCTTAAAAGACTTTCTAACCGAAACGGCCGAGAATTTTGCTGGAGCAATTGATTTGGTAGTGGTTTTAGGGGGCGATGGAACGATGCTAGGGATCGGTCGTCAACTTGCAGGCAGCAATGTGCCACTGGTCGGCATCAATATGGGTCGTTTGGGTTATATGACAGATATTCCCATTCAGTCCGTTCAAGCGACCCTCCCCAAAATTATTGCCGGCGAATATGAAGCCGATACGCGTACTTTGCTCGATGCAGTAGTTCTTCGCAGTGGCAAAGAAATTAATCGCGGATTAGCCCTTAATGACGTTGTCGTAAACCGCTCTGGAATTTCTGGAATGGTGGAGTTAGCAGTACATGTCAACGGTTCATTTATGTATAACCAACGATCTGATGGTTTGATCGTATCCACTCCTACCGGCTCAACAGCTTATGCGCTTTCAGCTGGTGGACCCATTTTGCATCCGCGCGTTGCTGGCATCTTACTGGCGCCAATTGCGCCACACTCCCTCTCCAATCGCCCAATAGTATTGCCTGAAGACTGCGTAACCATTATTGAAGTGGTGGATGGCCGAGAAGTCATAGTCAATTTTGATATGCAATCTCAAACCGACCTCCAAACAGGTGACAAGGTTGAAGTACGTCAATCTCAAAAAACAATCACCCTCCTGCATCCTCGCAGTCACAGCGACTACAAAACCTTACGCGAGAAACTGCACTGGAATGAGTATCCATCGACATTCTGATGTCACGTTTTTTGCTACGCTAATACATGCTTCAGACTATCTCACTTCGTGACTTTGTCATTGTTGACCAGCTAGAGCTTGATTTCTCAAGCGGCTTTACTGTGCTTACTGGAGAAACCGGGGCTGGTAAATCGATTTTGCTTGATGCTCTTGGCCTAGTGCTAGGCGAGCGTGCCGATAGCAGCCAAATACGTGAAGGCAGTAACCGCGCAGAAATTTCTGCACTCTTTCGTATAGAGCCTGAGTTAGTGCTATCTTTTAGTCAGTGGCTTGATGCCCAGGGGTTCCCATTAGAGGATGATGACCAAAGCCTGTTACTCAAAAGAACAGTGGAAAGCAGCGGACGAAGTCGTGCCTTTATTAATGGCAGTGTTGCAACTTTGGCGCAATTGCGCGAAGCGGGTGATCAATTAGTAGATATTCATGGGCAGCATGCGCATCAACTTTTGTTAAAGGGTGGTGCTCAACGTGAGCTTTTAGATCGTCATGCTGGGTTACTACCACTCGCAGTTGAAGTGGCGCAGAACTTTAAAACCCTTACTGATTCTCGTCGTCGCCTAGAGCGAGCAGAAAATGCCGGTCAAGATGTTGAACGTGAGCGTGAGCGTCTTGCATGGCAACTAGAAGAACTGACTGAGCTTTCTCCACAAGAGGGTGAATGGACCAGCATACAAAGTGAGCATGCACGCTTAGCCAATGGTGCAAAGCTGATTGGTGGCTGCCAAGAAGCAATTGAAGTGTTAAGTGATGCCGATAACTCGCTTGAATCTTCATTATCGAAGGTATGCGCTAATGTAGGTGCGTTAGCAGAGCATGATCCAGCGCTAGTAGACATTAATGAAGCCTTAGAGTCGGCTAGCATTCAGCTTGATGAAGCTATTCATGGGCTTAATCGTTACCTTCAAAAAATTGATTTAGATCCTACCCGGCTTGCCCAAATTGAAGAACGCATGCAAGCATTGCACAGTACGGCCCGAAAATACCGCTCTGAAGTAGACGAATTGCCAGCGTTATTACAAACTACTACTGAACGACTGGATGCTTTAACTGCATCGCAAAATATTGAAGCATTACGAGAGCAAGTAAAGCAAGAAGAGGCGGTCTATTTAAAGCTTGCAAAACAACTTTCACAAAAACGTCAAAAAGCTGCAACTGATCTCGGTAAATTAGTAAGCGATGCAATGCAAGATTTATCTATGGCTGGTGGTCGCCTAGAGATTGCCCTCACCCCCCTTAATGATGGTGGATCGCATGGTCTAGAGCAAATTGAATTCCTCGTTGCAGGTCATGCCGGCAGTACCCCACGCTCGCTCGCAAAAGTAGCTTCTGGTGGTGAGTTAGCACGTATTAGCCTAGCAATCAGTGTAATCACTAGTAAAGCATCATTTACACCGACACTAATATTTGATGAAGTTGATGCAGGTATTGGTGGCGCAGTGGCGGAAACAGTTGGCAAGCTCTTGCATCAACTAGGTCAATCCCACCAAATTCTGTGCGTAACTCATTTACCGCAGGTTGCCGCACAAGGTAACCATCACCTCAAAGTCAGCAAATCCCAATCCGGTGAGAAGACAGTATCGCAAGTTCAGATCCTAGGCAGGGGTGAGCGTGTTGAGGAAGTAGCGCGTATGCTTGGTGGCGCTACTATTACCGACACTACGCGCCGTCATGCCCGTGAGCTGCTAGAACAAAACTAGTACTCATCTCCCTCTAACTGAGATTAGAAGGCGCCTTAAATATCTCCAACCATAGTGCTTGCACTACACCTCTTGCCGCAATAAGCTCAACCTCATCCACTAGATTGATACGGGTCTTTTCTGCGCCATCTAAACGCAAACGATGTTGACGGGCTCTTAAGAGGCGGTAAGCATCTCCTACAGATTGCGCAGCCTCATGAGTAATTAAGCCAACATCACCAGCAATACGCAACAAGGCAATATTGCCCAGATTACCGATGAGTTGGGGATACTGACGAGCATATCCCAGCACTAAAAACTGTACTATAAATTCAATATCAACCATGCCACCGTCATCATGCTTTAAGTCAAACTCAACATTAGCATTGGGGTGGCCCGCATGCACCTTACGACGCATTTCTAGAATCTCAAGTCGCAACTGATCAATATCTCTGTGCTGGCTTAATACCTCTGAGCGTACAGAATCGAAAAATACCCCCACCTTTGGACTACCAGCGGAGAAGCGCGCGCGAGTTAGGGCTTGATGCTCCCAAACCCAGGCAGTGTTATCACCTTCACGCAGTTGATACCTCCTAAAGGCCTCGGCGTTAGTTACCAAGAATCCAGCGGAGCCATTTGGACGAAGACGGGTATCAATTTCGAATAAGCTTCCCGTTGAGGTAAATGCTGTGAGCCAATTAATCATCCGCTTTGCTAAAAGCGCATAAATTTCTTGCGCCGCATAGTCTGATTCGCCTGCCTGATATAAAAATACAATGTCCAAGTCAGAGGCATAGCCCAACTCCTTACCTCCCAGCTTGCCATAAGAAATCACCGCAAATGGAGGATTGACATCAAGGGGTAAGTCAAACTTTTTAACTACGCTCGGCCATGCGCGCTCAAAGGTTGTCTGTAAGATTAAATCTGCTAAGGCAGAAAGATGATCGCTCACACGCTCTACCGGTAAGGCTTGCTGTACACCAATACCCAGATCAGCTAATAGTGTAATAAAAGTTTCATTGTGATGAGTGACTCGCAAAATATCCATGGCCTGCTCCGAACCATCCCCCTCGGCCATTACGTCATCAAGCCGCATATTGAGATTGAGGCGTACCTCTGTCCAATATTTTTCTGGATCTTCGATTAATGCTCTTTCCGATTGAGCGTTTAATAAGTGATCCAATAAGTGGGGGTGACGCGTTAGATATTGAGCACCCCACTGAGAGGCTTTCAGTAAGTCCAAAACATTAGATAGAGCCTTGGGATACTCAGCCAAAATAGAAAGATATGCACTACGCCTGGCGATTGCTTCTAGCAAGTCAAAAAAGCGTAATAGCGTTTTATCGACATACTCTGGAGAAGAGCTTTCACTATACAAACTCTCTGCCGCCTTGCACATTAAATTATCAAAAATTAAGCGGCTTTTTTGTGGCAATAGTTTTTGTTTAGGGCTATCAATCCATGCTTGCCAGCGAATATATGAATTAGGAAATCGAGTTTGGTCTGGCGCCCAGTCACGAGATAAGGGAGCAATCTCGAGACGCGTACTATCGTCTAGTAAAAATGCTTTTTCAAATAACTGAGCAACATTATTTTGATGCCGCTCTAATTCCACCATAAAAACCTCAGCTTGGGCGTGTTGATCCTGCATCGAAATCGCTAAACGTGAGCGCGCCTCTTCATCCTCTGGCAGATAGTGTGTTTGCTGATCATCCCAAACCTGAATACGATGCTCTAAGCGCCGTAAATATGCATAAGCTGCCTGCAAGGATTCCACCTCGTGAGCGGGCAAGATGCTGCACTGCTTAATCAACTCTAAGACCTCTAAACTTGGTCGCACTCTAAAGCGAGGGTCTGTGCCACCTCGCATCAGTTGGAACATTTGTGCCAGAAACTCAATCTCACGAATTCCACCACGCCCCAATTTAATATCTCTTGAGCGCCCCAGATGACCCGAGGATCGCTTCTCCGCTTCCGCCTGAATCTGAGCATGTAAATCACGGATAGAAGCAATCACACCATAGTCTAAATGGCGGCGATATACAAAAGGACGAATCAGTTGGTCAAGCTCTTTTTGACAGAGGATGAAATCTGGAGACTCTGGAAGGGGTGTAATTAATCTACCTTTAATCCAGGCATATCGCTCCCACTCCCTGCCCTGCACCAATAAATATTCTTCCAACATATCTAGGCTGCATACCAAGGGCCCCGAATCACCATTGGGACGAAGACGCATATCAACCCTAAATACAAATCCATTAGCGTCATGCTCGGCAAGCAACTTAATTAAACGCTTGCCCATCCGAGTAAACCACTCGTGATTAGATAAGCTCTTAGGGCCGCCAGAAGTCTCACCCTCATGCTCATAAAGAAAAATCAAATCAATATCGGATGAGAGGTTTAACTCAAGACCACCTAATTTACCCATTCCAACAACCATCAGGGGCATCTCAGATTGTGTTGAGTCACTCCAAGGCAGGCCAAAGCGAATCTTGAGATCCTCACGAATAAAGGCAATCGAAGCAGAAACCGCTAACTCAGCAAAATGGCTTAGCGCATGCGTAACCTCTTGAAGGTCAGCAAATCCATTGAGATCCCGAAATGCTACCCAAAGCATTAAACGCTGCCTAGCTAAGCGTAAATTAGACATCCACACCGCCTCATCCTGCTCAACAGCCTGACTGTCGAGGCAGCAGTCTTGCAGCAAATCCTTAATGCCCTGAATATCGACTGTTTTCTGCCCTTGAATACGTAGCCATTCAAGCCATTCGGGGTGAGCACTTAACCAGCGTCGCGCATAAGTCGAGTGCTGCTTTAAAAAATCAATTTGTCGGGAAAAATCATCCATTCCCCCCATCTTAATCCGACCCCGATATCCAAGCCAGAAGCTTGGCGATCATGGCATGCCTGAAGGATAATAGGGGCCATGCTGCAAAATCTCATCCCACCTCGCCTCAAGAGCGTGCTCGCCAAACGTCCTCAAGGTTCGAGTGGGGCTTGGCGTAAGCGTGCCCTGATTTTGGCTGGCCTTGTCTTAGCGCTTCTTGTCATCGGGCATGTAGGAGTGCGCTTTATTCTTTGGCCGCAAATTGAAAAATCTAAATCGTCAGTTGAAAAACTGATTAGCGCTCGAATTGGCACTGAAGTTTCGATGGATAGTCTTCAGGTTTCATGGACTGGGATTAGACCCAATTTTGAAATACAGGGCTTGCGCTTTAATAGTCCCGATAAATCACAACCACTCTTATTTGTTCAAAAAATTAACGGGCAACTCAGTTGGGCAACTTTTTATCACCTTGCGCCATTTTTTCATGAAATCAATATTATAAATGCTGAGATATATGCACAACGCAATAAGAAAGGCATCATTACTGTTGCAGGCATTTCAGTAGATGGAAATTCCAGTAACTACTCTGCAGAGAATTGGCTATTTGCTCAAAATGAAATTCGCATTAGTAATGTCAAACTATTTTGGGATGATCAGCTCCAGAAGAAATCAATCACGACAATAGACATTCAAAGCCTTTCTCTGAGCAACGGCATTCGCAGCCATCAAGGCTCTTTGAGCGCCGCTACACCATGGACCAAAGGCCCGCTCACGGTTGACATTGACTTAGTACATCATATCGGTGGCCAAGCCGGCAATTGGCGCGACTGGATTGGAAATATTTCCTGGAACTTAAATGATCTACAGCTTAGTCAAATAGCTAGCGACTTCTCTCTGCCACTGAATGCACTTGAGGGAATCCTTACTTCCAATGGAAAGCTAAAAATTGATAATGGCAAGCCTGATGGTGGGGAAATTTATTTAGCCGCAGATAACTTAATTATTCAACTATCCAAAGATGAAGATGCTATTGCGCTTGGAAGATTAGAAACCGGCCTCATTCAAGAAACTGACAGCGGAATGATAGCCGTTACTACGAAAAATTTTGCCTGGCGCGATAGTGATAGCCCCAAATCATCTCCACTAGAAAATTTAAGTCCAATGACATTCCGCTGGAGACCGCCAGCCGGAGGTGGGGAAATTAAAGAGTTTGGATTTTCATCGCCCAAGATATTGGTTGAAGATATTGCGTTGTTTGCTCTCAACCTTCCACTATCTAAAAAAGTTCATCAATGGATCAAGGCCTCGAAAGCAGATGGAGAACTACAAGATTTGGATATCAATTGGTCAGAAAGCAAATCGCCTTTGTCGGCCCTTAAGATTCCAGGTGGCTGGTTTAAATCTAATAAGCTCGACTTTACCGTAAGCGGCAAACTGATCGACTTAAGCTTTGTTGGCATCAACAAATCAATGCCGTCTGTATCAAAACTTTCAGGCTTTTTGACTGCAGATCAGAACAAGGGAAGCTTCTCGATCAAATCCAACAATTTGGAGCTTGAAGTAAATGACTTATTGGTTAACCCCAAAATCAATTTAGATCAAGCCAACGGTCAAATCTCCTGGTCAAAGCAAAAAGGGAATTGGGTTATTAATGCAAAGCAGTTGGCGCTTAGCAATCCCGAAATCTCAACAACACTCAATCTAAATTACGTTGTTGGCGATACCAAAAAGCCAGACTACATGACTCTAGATATGGACTTTGCACAAGCCAACCTCAAAACAGTCTCTCGTTATTTACCGATTGGCATGAGTAGCGACGTCAAGACCTACTTAAGCAAAGCCTTCGATGCCGGAGTTATTCAAAAAGGGAGCCTCCATATTCAAGGCGATCCAAATGAAGTGCCATTCCCTAAATTGGGCGCAGGAGAGTTCACCCTCAACCTACCCATCACAGGCGCAACCTTCAGCCCCGTACCGACCTTAACGCCAGCGCAAGGAGTTTGGTCCCCTGTAAATCAGGTCAATGGCGTCCTTAAGATGCAGAATGCCAACTTTACAGTGGATATCAATCAGGCAAGCTACAAACAAGTTGCTCTGAATAAATTTCATGCAGAAATTCCGAGCGTTAGTGCAAAGCAGTTACTCCTAACTGTTAATGGAGAGGCACAAGGCGATGCTCAACAACTCTTAGAGTATTTATTTTTATCTCCCGTTGGCAAAAAACAGGCCGATCTTGAGAAGAATCTGAAGATAACAGGGCCTATCAACCTCAACTTGGGTTTGCAGATTCCGCTGTCAGGCAATGGAGATACCAACACTGATATTCAATTAAGTTTTCCTGGCAATAGAATTCAATGGGCTGACTTGCCGCCTTTTGAGAACCTCAAAGGAAAGATGCGAATTACCGAAGTCAATCCAGAATTTGAAAACATTACCGCTAATTTCCTTGGCGGCGCCATCAAAATTTCAAGCGTTGGATCTAACCAAGGCAATCCGAGCTACAGTATCTCAGGAGATATTGCAGCCAGTTTTGTTAAGAACTACTTTGCAAAAGATACTGATGAACAAGTATTTCCGATAATGCAGGCAATGAGCGGTGCGGCTAAATATGACGGCACCATTAGCTTTAACAAAGGTAATAGCGATACCAATCTCAAGATTGATATGCGTGACTGGGGTAGCTCTGCTCCTGCACCCGTCAAAAAACAGATTGGGACTGCATTGTCAGGCCAGCTGAATATCAAAACTCTTGCAAAAACCAAAACCAGTTCAAGCCGTCTCTCTTGGGATGGAAAGATTGGTGATGCCTACTTTCTTCAAGGCGAAACAGCAAGCGATGAAATTCTTCGTCATGCAGTTGGAATTGGAACTCCCGCCATCCCTCCTCAACAAGGTTTTCAACTCAACCTAGTAAGCAACGAACTCAACTTAGATATTTGGCAAGAATTTTTGAGCCAGTCAAATAAAAACAAATCTGCACACGGTTCTTCCTCAAGGGATAGCAACAGCATTCAAGTTTCAGCGCAGGTCAAGCAATTAACCTTGTTTGACCGCACTTGGCAGGACTTAAACCTGGCGGCAACCAACAAAAATTCTGCTTGGCAACTACGCTTAAGAGGCTCCCCGCAGATTGTTGGCAATCTTCAATACCAACCTGGTAATCAATCTCAGGCAGACCTTATCAGCGGACGACTTATGCGCCTCAAAGTTCCTGAGATGGTCGTTACCCCAGCACCCCTGCCGACAAAACAGGCTCAAAAAACCCCTACTCTTAAAAATGCGCTTGAGCCTGGCTCTATACCTAATCTTGATTTAACCATTGATGACTTTGAGTGGAATAAAGCACAGCTTGGGCAACTAAAAATTAAAACCAACACTAGCGGCAATGCTCTCAACATTGATTCCATTCAATTTAGCAACCCACAAGGTAGCTCAAAGATCACGGGTCGTTGGGTTGGCAGCACCTCTAATTCCTTAACCCATACAAACTTAAATGTTGATCTGGATATTAAAGATGCTGGTCAAATTATTGGGCATTGGACCAACCAGAAATCAGTAGAGGGTGGGCAAGGTAAATTAATCGTTAATGCCGATTGGGACGGATCTCCGTTTAGCCCTAAATACGACACCCTTGCAGGCAAGGTAAATCTCAATCTAGAAAAAGGTCGTCTCTTAGAAGTGAATAGTGGTGGCGCAAAACTGCTCGATGTTCTGAGCTTACAAAGCTTATTTAGATTTGCCACGCTTGACCTCAAAGGAAGCCTAGGGGATATTGTTACCAAAGGCACGCCATTCAATACCATTGATGCCGCTTTTGAAATGAATGCAGGGGTAGCTCAGGCTAAGCAATTCACGATGGGTCTAGATCAAGCAAGGGTTGCTATGTCTGGCCAAATTAATATTCCTCAACAGACACAAGATTTGCGGGTCACTATTTTCCCGACGATTGATGCTACAGCGGGCTCTTTAGCTGCATTTGCCATTAACCCCATCCTGGGGCTTGGTGCATTGGTTGGGCAGTACTTAATTACCAGTCAAATAAATCGCAATTTTCAGTCTGATTATTTGATTCAAGGATCTTGGGATAATCCAGAGGTGATCCCCCTTGATCAAAAGGGTCAGCCAATCGATAGCAAAGTAATTGATACGATTCGCAGCAAGGATTTACTAAAGGAGCAAACCAAACCAAGCATTAATAGCACGAGCCCACAAAGTAATCCGAATAATTCAAGTGGCCCTATTAAAACCCCTAGCGAACTCTAACGAATACAGTATGAGCACATCAGAAAGTGGTGCAGAAATGAAGATTGCCTCCATTCAGATGATTTCTACCCCTGATTTGCAGGAGAACTTATCCACTGCGGGCCGACTCATTACTGCTGCAGCAGCAGATGGTGCACAACTGGCTGTTCTGCCGGAGTATTTTTGTTTAATGGGGCTGAAAGATACGGATAAAGTGCGTGCTCGAGAGCGCATTGGTAGCGGCCCCATTCAAGAGTATCTGTCACAGATTGCCCAAGAAAATAGGCTTTATTTGGTGGCAGGCACGATCCCATTGGAAGCGAAAGATCCTAACAAGGTGCTAAATACGACCCTTGTATTTGATCCTACAGGGGCTCAAATTACACGTTACGACAAAATCCATTTGTTTGGATTTCAAACAGCAACTGAGCGTTATCAAGAATCGGAAACTATAGAAGCTGGCAATAAACCAGGTCTTTTGCAGATTTCAGTCAACGGAAGTGATTGGACATTTGGCTTGAGCATTTGTTACGACTTACGCTTTCCAGAACTCTATCGTGTTCTTGGCCAAGTAGACTGTCATATCATTCCTGCTGCATTCACCTATACGACCGGCAAAGATCACTGGGAAATCCTATTGCGTGCCCGAGCTATTGAAAACCAATGCTATGTATTGGCATCAGCTCAGGGTGGCAAACATCAAAATCAGCGTCGCACATGGGGCAACAGCATGCTAATTGATCCCTGGGGCGATATCCTGACTAGCCTTCCTGAAGGGGAGGGCTTTATTTCTGGGATCTTGTGCAAAGATAAATTAAACGAGGTACGCTCTAAGTTACCTGCACTTGCGCATCGCAAGCTTTAAAGAAAGACCTGCCCCACCACATGAATGCACCAGAAGCACTATTTCCCGCCAATTGGACCAAAACCAAAAAGCAAGCAGACCTCATTAAATTAGCCAAATCCATTTTGCTTGAGCCAACAGGGCTATCAGAGCAAGACCTGCATCACACCTTTGGCAATCTGTTTACCCACCGTCTTGATGATGCAGACCTTTACTTCCAACATACTCGCAGTGAAAGCTGGAGTCTAGAAGAAGGTATTGTGAAATCAGGCAGTTTTAACATTGACCAAGGTGTTGGTGTGCGCGCCATCTATGGCGATAAGACTGCCTTTGCCTACTCCGATGAAATTAATCTAGAAGCATTAGATAAGGCAGCAAAAGCTACTCGAGTTATTGGCCCTGAGGGCGGTAAGCAAGCCGTTGCAAGCAAACTATTTAACAATGTATCGAATAAGCTCTACTCAGACATTAATCCTCTAGATTCGTTGCAACCGAAAGAAAAAATTGCGTTGCTAGAAAGCATTGAGCGTCGCGCAAAAGCACGCGATCCTCGCATCATTCAAGTTATGGCGAGTTTGGCTGGCGAGTTTGATGTCGTTTTGGTAGTACGCGCAGACGGGCTATTGGCCGCCGATGTTCGCCCTCTAGTGCGCGTTTCAGTGCACGTCATTGCAGAGCAGAACGGTCGTCGTGAGTCAGGTTCTTCTGGTGGTGGCGCACGCCATGACTACCTTTACTTTAATACTGAGCTAATTAATCGTTATGTGGATGAGGCGGTTGATGGCGCTTTAGTGAATCTAGACTCACGCCCCGCGCCTGCCGGCCCGATGACAGTAGTGATGGGACCTGGTTGGCCAGGCGTTCTACTGCACGAGGCTGTAGGTCATGGTCTCGAGGGTGACTTTAATCGTAAAGGATCTTCCGCTTTTGCTGGTCGCATAGGGGAAAGAGTAGCAGCTAAGGGTGTCACGGTAGTTGATGACGGAACACTCGCTGGACGTAGAGGCTCGTTAAATATTGATGATGAAGGTACGCCCACACAATGCACCACCTTAATTGAAGATGGCATCTTAAAGGGTTACATTCAAGACAGTCTGAATGCACGCTTGATGAAGATGCCCCTAACCGGCAATGGTCGCCGTGAAAGTTTCGCCTCTCTGCCCATGCCACGCATGACCAATACCTATATGTTAGCCGGCAAAGATGATCCTCAAGAAATTGTTGCCAGCATTAAGCGTGGCTTATATGCTGTCAATTTTGGCGGCGGGCAAGTAGATATCACTAGCGGTAAATTCGTTTTTTCTGCTTCAGAGGCCTATTGGGTTGAGAATGGCAAAATTCAATATCCCGTCAAAGGCGCCACTATTATTGGTAGCGGTCCAGAATCCTTAAAACAGGTATCCATGATCGGAAATGACCTCAAATTGGATGGTGGCATTGGGGTTTGCGGTAAGGAAGGGCAAAGCGTTCCAGTTGGGGTAGGACAGCCCACCCTCAGGATTGATAGCCTGACTGTAGGCGGGACTGCCTGAGATGGGCGAAATACGGCTTAAAATAGCCAGATGAGCCAACAAAATACGAATCCCGCTAATTGGTACTCTGCTGTCGACAAGACTTCAGATACTGACGATCAACGCATTGATAATATTTCTGTTCTGCCTCCGCCAGAGCATTTAATTCGTTTCTTTCCAATTTCTGGAACACCAACTGAAGCGCTGATCAGCAAAACTCGCAAAAAGATCCGCGACATTATTCATGGCAAAGATGACCGCTTACTCGTCATTATTGGACCCTGCTCAATTCATGATCCAAAGGCGGCGCTGGAATATTGCCAACGACTCTTAGTAGAGCGTGAGCGTTTTTCTGGTGAATTGGAAATTGTGATGCGTGTGTATTTTGAAAAGCCACGCACTACTGTTGGTTGGAAAGGGCTAATCAACGATCCATACCTTGATGAAAGCTATCGTATCGAAGAAGGTCTACGTCTTGCCCGCCAAGTGCTAATGGAAATTAATCGTCTCGGCATGCCAGCTGGTAGTGAATTCTTAGACGTCATCTCTCCGCAATATATTGCTGACCTGATTTCATGGGGTGCTATTGGTGCGCGTACTACTGAGAGCCAAGTTCACCGCGAACTCGCTTCTGGTCTCTCTGCTCCTATCGGTTTTAAGAATGGTACTGATGGCAATATCAAAATTGCAACTGACGCCATTCAAGCAGCAGGTCGTCCACACCACTTTTTATCCGTTCATAAGAATGGTCAAGTATCTGTTGTAGAAACCAAAGGCAACAAAGACTGTCACGTGATTTTGCGTGGCGGTAAAGAGCCCAATTACGAAGAAAAGTTTGTTCAGGCTGCGTGCGCTGAGCTAGAGGCAGCCAAGCTTCCAGCCAGTTTGATGGTTGACTTGTCACACGCCAATTCAAGCAAAAAACATGAGCGTCAAATTGTCGTTGCCGATGATGTGGCGCAGCAAATGGAATCTGGATCTCATCAGATTTTTGGCGTAATGATTGAAAGTCATTTAAATGATGGGGCTCAGAAATTCACACCTGGAAAAGATGATCCAAGCAAATTGGAATACGGCAAGAGTATTACTGATGCCTGCATTAACTGGGATGATTCTGTGAAGGTTTTAGAGCGTCTTGCTAATGCTGTTAAGAAACGTAGAAGTAAGAAAAAATAATGCAGAAGTAAATTCCAAGTACTAAGTACTACCACTAAAAGAGACTAAATTATTTAGTCTCTTTTTTTTCGTGCTTCCAAAGCACATCCGAACCACCGGCGGCACGATTCAGGATGCGCGCAAGTACAAAAAGTAAATCAGACAAACGATTCACGTATTGGCGAGGAGAGTCATACAAAGGCTCTTCCCAACCTAAGCGCACAATCGAACGCTCTGCTCTGCGACATACGGTTCGACAGACGTGTGCCTGTGCTGCAGCCCGAGTTCCGCCGGGAAGGATAAATTCCGTTAAGGGAGGTAGTTGCGAATTGTATTTTTCAAGCCAAATATCCAATTGCGCGACATGGTCGGGATTCAGTAGCTTGTAATTTGGTATACAAAGCTCGCCGCCCAAATCAAATAAATCGTGCTGCACCTGCAGAAAAAGCTCATGCAATTCAGGTGCAATGGTGGCGGGGATGTCTTCGGTCATCAAAACACCAATTTCCGAGTTCAGCTCATCAATATCGCCCATGGCGCAGATCCGCAGGTGGTCCTTCTCTACGCGACTCCCATCGCCCAAGCCCGTCATCCCTGCATCACCGGTTCTAGTGGCGATTTTTGATAGTCGATTTCCCATAAACCTAATTATAGGTAAATGGCTAAAATGATTCCTATGAATATGGTGACCCCACCCCCCGATTTAGCCGCTATCAGCGCCCTTCAGTCCAAATTGGTTGAAGCATTGCGCCCAATCGTTCCGGAACATGCCCTTCTTTGGGAGCCAGAAGACACTATTCCTTATGAATGTGATGGTCTGGCAGCCTATCGACGGATGCCCTTAGCGGTGGCGCTACCTGAAACAGAAGAGCAAGTTGCTCAAATTTTGAAGGTTTGCTACGCAATGCAGATTCCTGTGGTGCCTCGTGGGTCAGGGACAGGTCTTTCTGGTGGGGCGATGCCTCTTTCTCAGGGATTAGTCCTGTCATTAGCTAAGCTCAAGAAAATTATCAGCATTGATCCATTCACTCGCACTGCAGTTGTTCAACCTGGCGTGCGTAATCTCGCGATCTCGGAAGCAGTTGCCCATCTTGGTTTGTATTACGCACCCGATCCATCCTCTCAGATTGCCTGCTCCATTGGCGGCAACGTCAACGAAAACTCAGGTGGTGTGCATTGCCTTAAATATGGCTTGACATTACATAACGTTCTGCGTGTTCGCGGATTACTCATGAACGGTGAGATCGTTGAATTTGGTGGTCTAGCGCCAGATGCCCCTGGGCTCGATTTACTGGCGATCATGATGGGTAGCGAAGGCATGCTCGCAGTAGTTACTGAAGTCACTGTCAAATTAGTTGCTAAGCCAAAATTGGCTCGTGTGATTATGGCTAGTTTTGATGATATTGAAAAAGGTGGTAACGCTGTTGCTGCCATCATTGCTGCAGGCATTATTCCTGCTGGTTTAGAAATGATGGATAAAGCAACCACGCGTGTTGTTGAAGAATTTGTGCATGCTGGCTATGACCTAGAAGCGGCAGCGATTTTACTTTGTGAGTCTGACGGCACGCCGGAAGAAGTTGCTGAAGAAATCGAACGTATGACCAAGGTTCTTGAAGATTCTGGTGCAAGTGGTATTCAGATTTCCAAAGATGAAAGCGAGCGCTTAAAGTTTTGGAGCGGACGTAAAAATGCTTTCCCCGCAGCAGGACGTTTAGCTGCAGATTACTACTGCATGGATGGAACCATACCTCGCCGCCACATTGCCACATTACTTAAGCGCATTCAGGTAATGGAAGAAAAGTATGGCCTCGGTTGCTTAAACGTCTTTCATGCGGGCGATGGCAATATGCATCCATTAATTTTATTTAATGGCGCCGATCAAGATGAATGGCACCGTGCAGAAGAATTTGGTACTGAAATTTTAGAAGCATGCGTAGAACTCGGCGGCACTATCACCGGCGAGCATGGTGTTGGTATTGAAAAAATTAATTCGATGTGTGTGCAATTTGGCGAAGGTGAGCGCGAATCTTTCTGGGGCGTGAAGAGTGCCTTTGACCCAGAAAAATTACTCAACCCAGATAAAGCTATCCCAACCTTGAGTCGCTGCGCAGAATATGGTCGTATGCGCATTAGTGGCGGTCAATTACCTCACCCAGAGCTGGAGCGCTTTTAATGAGCCACTCCAATCTACAAATCGACGCATTCCGAGAGCAAATTCTCAATGCAGCGAAGAATAAAACCCCGCTTTCGATTGAAGGTGGCGGCACCAAGTCCTGGTATGGAAATCCGAATAGCTATACCAAGCTAGATACTCGCTCCTACTCAGGCATATTGGAATACCAACCAGAAGAGCTAGTCATCACCGCTTGCGCTGGTACTCCGCTAAAGGTGATTGAAGCTGCCCTTAGAGAAAAGAATCAGGTTCTCGCTTTTGAGCCGCCGCACTTTGGTGAGAATGCAACCTTTGGCGGGGCTATTGCTGCGGGACTAGCTGGTCCAGGACGCATCACTGTTGGTAATTTCCGGGACTTTGTATTGGGCGCCCGTATCCTGGATGGTAAAGGGCAGGATCTTTCCTTTGGCGGCAAGGTAATGAAGAACGTTGCTGGATATGATGTCTCTCGCTTGTTACCTGGCTCCTTAGGAACGCTTGCACTTTTACTCGAAGCCTCAGTCAAGGTATTGCCAAAGCATGCTGCAACCACAAGCTTGCGTTGCAATATCCCCCAAGAAAATGCTCTTAAAGTATTAAACGAATGGGCTGGTCAGCCACTTCCATTATCAGCAAGTTGCTGGATTGGTTCAGCCAAAGGTGGTGATGGAGAGTTAACCTTCCGCCTCGCAGGTGCAGCAGCAGCCGTGAAAGCTGCCGTTCCTCTCATGAGCTCTTTGGTAAATGCCACAGAACTGAATAGTGAAGCGGCAGAAAATTTCTGGAATGATTTGCGTGAGCAAAAACAGTCCACATTTACAAATCTAGGCGCCGATCAAACACTGTATCGCTTAGCACTACCTGCAGCCTGCGGATCCATTACTATCGCTGACTGCGCGGATGACATTATTTTGGAATGGCATGGCCAACAACGCTGGATTAAAGCGCCTGGTGACGAAGCCACCTTCAAAACAATTAAAGCATTAGCCAGCGCTCACGGGGGACATGCAACTCGCTTTAGACAGGGAGCAAATGTAGACCCTAGCTATCAGCGCTTTACTTTGCTATCAGAGCAAGCACATTCCAAAGCCCTCGAGGCAGTGCAAGAACGCTTGAGATCCGCTTTTGATCCCGCAGGCGTATTCGCCACTAAACGTCTTCCATAAGTCTTTATATGCAAACTCAACTCGCCCCCCAATTTGCCAACACGCCGGAAGGTATTGAGGCCGCTCATATTCTGGGCAAATGTGTTCACTGTGGTTTTTGTACTGCTACTTGCCCTACCTATCAGCTTCTTGGTGATGAATTAGATGGTCCTCGCGGACGAATCTATCTGATTAAACAAATGGCAGAAGGTCAAGCCCCCACTGAAAAGACTCGCTTACATTTAGACCGTTGCTTAACCTGTCGCAATTGCGAAAGCACCTGTCCGAGCGGCGTGCAATATGGCAACTTGGTAGATATTGGTCGTAAGTGGGCAGAAGAAAATACGCCTGAGCGTCCAATCGGTCAGCGCCTAACGCGCTGGGCCCTAAAAGAAGGTTTAACCAAACCCGCCCTATTTAATTCAGCGATGGCTTTAGGTCGGCTAGTACGCCCTTTAATGCCTAGCGGCATTAAGCGCAAGATTCCCTTAGCCGTTAATAAAGCATTGGTCAGTTCTACCGATGCCTATGCAAGGCCGTCTACAGCACATCAGCGCAAAATGATCTTGCTTGAAGGTTGTGTTCAACCTGGCATGCTTCCAAACATTAATTCAGCTACAGCGCGCGTGCTCAATGCCTTAAAGATTCAAATGATTGGCGCGCCCAATGCCACTTGCTGTGGCGCGCTTCGCTATCACCTTAACGATCAACCTGGTGGCTTGGACAATGCTAAGCAAAATATTGATGCGTGGTGGCCATTAGTGGAAAGTGGCGTAGAAGCTATTGTGATGACAGCATCTGGTTGTGGCGTAATGGTCAAAGACTATGGCCACCTTTTTACAAATGATCCAGTCTATGCAGCTAAGGCGAAGAAGATTTCTGAGTTAACAAAAGATATTTCTGAAATACTACCTTCCTTACAAAATGAGCTGGTGCAACTCATAGGTACGGATACAAAGCCTGGCGTGGTGTATCACCCGCCCTGCACCCTACAACATGGTCAGCAAATTCGCGGTAAGGTTGAGGGGCTGCTTTCTAGTATTGGCATTGGTGTGCGTTTATGCGCAGATAGCCACCTTTGCTGTGGCTCTGCCGGCACTTATTCAGTGACTCAGCCAGAACTATCTGAGAAACTGCGAAAAAATAAGTTAACCCACCTCAATGCTGCGTGCGAAGAATCTGGGGCGGATGTGATTGTTTCTGGAAATATTGGCTGTATTACCCATCTGCAACAAGATGACACACCAGTAGTCCATTGGATAGAAATCGTAGATCAGTTACTTAGCAAATCTTCTAAGGCCTCATGAATTCCATTGTTGTAAATCTGATGCAAGTCAGGGCACGGATTGAACTTGCTGCCTTGGCAGCAAAGCGAGAGCCCGAGGAAATTGAACTACTTGCGGTTAGTAAAACGTTTCCAGCTACGGCGGTTGAGGAAGCGATGCATGCTGGTCAATCCGCCTTTGGTGAGAACTATGTTCAAGAGGCCGTTGAAAAAATTGAGAAGCTTGCCAAATTACGCCCTTGGTTAACTTGGCATTTTATTGGTCCCTTGCAAAGCAATAAAACTAGGGAAGTAGCGCAGCACTTTGACTGGGTCCATAGCGTGGATCGCCTCAAAATTGCAGAACGTCTATCTATCCAAAGAGGTGAATTTCCAGATTTACCGCCATTGATGGTTTGTGTACAAGTCAATGTGAGCGAGGAAGACAGTAAAAGTGGTGTTTCTGTTGCAGAAGTCGAAGAACTTTGCAATGCCATCACCACCTTACCAAACTTGGTTCTCAGGGGCCTCATGGCTATTCCAGAATCGAGCTCTGACCCAATTGCGCAGCGTCAGGCTTTTGCAGCCGTACGAGATTGCTTTCAGAAGATCCAAACCGCCCATGCCGTTGAACTGGGATACCAATTCTTTGACACCCTATCCATGGGAATGTCAGATGATCTAGAGGCCGCTATTGCTGAAGGTAGCACGATAGTTCGCGTAGGTTCGGCCATTTTTGGGAAGCGCGATAAGATTAGCAAATGAGCACAAACAAAACTTCACAAAATAATAGCAACGCCCACATTACATTTATTGGCGGCGGAAATATGGGACGCGCGCTCATTAGCGGCCTCCTTGCAAGCGGATTTGCGTCCAATCAAATCTCTGTTGTAGAGGCGAATGCTGCAACTGCCCTAAAGTTACATGAAGATTTTGGTGTTCAAGGCATTAGTGCATTAGAGCAAATTACTTTTGATTTCTCTAAAAATAATGTGCTTGTTATGGCAATCAAGCCTCAAGATTTCAATGTGGTTGCCAAAGGATTGGCTGCAAAGCTAAAGCATGCCAACGCACCTGGTCCCCTAATTCTTAGTATTGCAGCCGGTATTCGCTTAAAAGATATGAGCCGCTGGTTAAATCACGCGCGTTGCGTGCGCGCTATGCCAAATACCCCTGCTTTAATTGGTAAAGGTATTACTGGTTTATATGCGGATGCTGCCGTGGATCAATCTGACCGCACTCTGGCTGAAACCATTTGTAATGCCGTTGGTCAAGCTGTTTGGGTAAAAGAAGAAAGCTTGATGGATGCAGTGACGGCTGTTTCTGGCAGTGGCCCTGCCTATGTCTTTGCATTTCTTGAGGCAATGCAATCTGCTGGTGAAAAACTCGGTCTTGATACCGAGACCGCGCGTAAGCTAGCTTACGCCACTCTCGAGGGCGCTACACAGCTAGCCCATAACTCCGACGAGCATGCGGGCGTATTGCGTGAGAGAGTAACCTCCAAGGGCGGCACTACTGCAGCAGCTTTGGATGTAATGAAGCAGAAGGGCTGGCACGAGATATTAGAAAAAGCGATTGATGCGGCAAGTCAACGTGGCAAAGCCATGGGTGACGAACTAGGTCAGAGCTAATTAAGACTTAATCCCAGCACAATCCCTAGAAATAAAAATCCGCCTAGCCAGTTGTTATGGCGGAATGCCTTAAAGCAACTCTCTCTATTACGGGTAGACACCAGCGTTAGGTGATAGATGGCGCAAGCTAATGCTGCAAACCAACCCAACAAAAAATAATTACTTAAGCTGGCTAATTGCGCCACCCACAATTGACTAATAAATAGCACTCCATAGCTCATGGCAATTGCAATGACATCGTACTGACCAAACGTAATGGCAGAGGTTCTCAAGCCTAAGCGCAAGTCATCATCGCGATCAACCATGGCATAAGCAGTGTCATAGGCAATCGCCCAAAAGATATTTCCAACAAACAAAATCCAAGCCTCTAGGGGAATGAAATCCAAAATAGCTGCATATGCCATAGGGATACCAAAACCAAAGGCAATCCCCAGGATGGCTTGGGGCATAACAAAGAAGCGTTTAGTAAAGGGATAGATAAAGGCAACTAGCAAAGCCAGTACTGATAGTTGCTTTGTAAATACATTCAAGGGTTGAATAAGCAAGAAGGCAAGAAAGGCTAATACGCCAGCAACAGCTACCGCCTCTTTACCCGAAATTTTGCCGCTAGTAACTGGACGACCTTGTGTTCTTTTGACATGGCGATCAAAGTCGCGATCGGCATAGTCATTGATTGCACAACCTGCACTACGCATCAAAAAAGTACCAATAGTAAAGATCAGCAAAATGGTTAAATCTGGCACTCCGCTACTTGCCAACCAGAGAGCCCAAAGCGTAGGCCACAGTAGCAATAGCGTACCGATAGGCTTATCCAACCTAATGAGATGGGCGTAAGAAATGAACCGCTCTCTTAAATTCATGGGGTAATTATCAAGCCTTTAGAAATTCCGCACGAGATCCGAGCCAACGCTCTAAATGTCGCTCTACCAAATCTGCATGCTCAGAAAGTAACCGTTCGGCTGCCTGCTGGGCTAACTCGATTAACCAAGCGTCGCGTTGTAAATCAACAAAGCGCAACATGGCATCACCCGATTGTTTCGCACCCAGCAATTCGCCAGGCCCACGCAGTGATAAGTCCCTTTCAGCAATCACAAATCCATCTGATGTTTCACGCAAGGTTTGCAAACGCTCCTTAGCAGCCATTGAAAGCGGCTCGGCATACATCAGAATGCAAACGGAATCCGCAGAACCCCTGCCCACGCGCCCGCGCAGCTGATGAATCTGGGCATAACCAAAACGCTCGGCGTGCTCAATGACCATGAGCGCTGCATTAGGGACGTCTACCCCAACCTCTATCACCGTCGTTGCTACTAAGAGCTGAATTTCATTTGCCTTAAATGCAGCCATGACTGCAGCTTTTTCTTCTGCCTTTAGTCTGCCATGCACTAAGCCAACCTTAAAGTCAGGTAGAGCCTGCGTGAGTTGCTCAAAACTCTCAACTGCGGTTTGTAATTGCAGCACTTCCGACTCTTCAATGAGAGGACAAACCCAGTATGCTTGTAATCCTTTCGATAGCCAACTTTGTAAACCGCCAATGACTTCATCACGGCGACTGGCTTTAACAACTTTAGTGGCAATTGGCTTTCTTCCGGGAGGCAATTCGTCAATTACGGAAACATCTAAATCAGCGTAATAAGTCATCGCTAGCGTGCGAGGAATAGGTGTGGCAGACATCATCAACTGATGACAGTAAAATAATTCTGAGCCAACGCGTTGCTGAATTTCTAAACGCTGCCTCACGCCAAAGCGATGTTGCTCATCAATTACTGCTAAGCCTAACTTAGCAAAACTCACCTTCTCTTGAATGAGGGCATGCGTACCAATAATCAGTTGGGCTTTACCATTCTCAATTACCTCTTGCGCCAGTCTTTTTTCTTTAGCTTTCAAGCTGCCCGATAGCCAGGCGATCTGGACGCCTAGGGGCTCAAACCATTCTTTCATTTTGAGATAGTGCTGCTCGGCCAATATCTCAGTGGGGGCCATGATGGCGGCTTGATAGCCATGATCCATTACCCGCGCCGCAGCTAAGGCCGCTACTACAGTCTTGCCACTACCCACATCGCCTTGCAGGAGGCGATTCATCGGAAAAGAATTCGAGAGGTCGTGACTAATTTCTGACCAAACACGTTCTTGTGCGTTTGTTAATTTAAAGGGTAAAACCTTCAGTAAACCCTCTTCAAAACTTTGCTTTTTATTCTTGTCTTTACTCTCATCCTGTATTTTTTTAAAGCTTGGCGTATGTCGCTCTCGACGAATCGCATGCGCTCTCTTTAAGGAGATCTGCTGCGCAAGGAGCTCTTCAAATTGAACCCGACGCCACGCAGGATGAGTTCGCTCTAGCAATGACTCAGTATTAGCATCTGCAGGTGGTTGATGTAAGTAGGTAATCGCTGCTTGTAAATTTGGCCAGTCATTGCTAGGCAATAATTCCGCCATCAATTTTTTAGGCAAGAACTCCGCCAAACTATCTTGCAGACTTGGGTCACGCAAGGCTTGTGTCACCGCTTTACGAATAACAGTTTGCGATACACCAACGCTTGCCGGGTACACAGGGGTCAAACTAGCCGGCAAAGGTGCCTCTGGAGCTAGGGCTCGCACAGTGGGATGCACCATTTCTGAGCCTTGGAAACCCTCGCGCACTTCACCGCGCACCCGAATATGGGTTCCAACCGCCATCTGCTTTTGCTGGCTTGGATAGAAATTGAGAAAGCGTAGATTTAAGGTTTCAGTCTCATCCTCAATAGTGACTAGCATCTGTCTTCTCGGCCGAAACAAGACCTGATTGCGGATGACTACCCCCTGGGTCTGGGCTGAGTTAAATCTACACTGGGCAATCGCTTCCTCGATGGTAAGCAACTCAGTCTCATCCTCATAACGGGATGGCAAGTGCAAAGCAAGGGCCATAGGGCTGTCTAAACCCATCTTTTGGAGTGTGCTTGGCGCTTGTTTAGTAGTCATCGTTAAAATCTAATACCTGATGGTAATGCTATGCAACTTTCTGACTTCAATTACGAACTTCCTGCCGAACTAATCGCCCAACATCCCTTGGCGAATAGAACCGATAGCCGCCTCTTAGAGGTCAAGGCTGATGGGCCAAATCACGTCCATTTGGTAGATCGACAGTTTAAGGACATTCTGAGCATTGTTCAGCCTGGCGACTTACTTGTCTTTAATGACACCAAGGTCATTCCCGCGCGCTTACACGGCAAAAAGGAGACTGGCGGGAACGTAGAGCTGCTCATTGAACGCATTAGCGGTGAAAAACAGGCTTGGGTACAAATTAGAGCCTCTAAGGTACCTAAAACTGGAGCTCTTGTTCATATCCACAATCAGGCTGGCGAAACATTTCCGGTAGAAATGATTGGCTATGATGGCCGTTTTTACGAGGTTCGCTTCCCTGACAATGTCTTTTCATTGCTTGAGCGCTTTGGTGAACTACCTCTTCCCCCCTATATCGAGCATCAACCCGATGGTGAAGATGCACAGCGATATCAAACAGTAGTCGCCAAAAATCCAGGTGCAGTCGCTGCCCCCACAGCAGGCTTGCATTTTGATGAAGCCATTTTGCAAAAGCTAAAAGAGTTAGGCGTCAATCAAGCAACAGTCACCCTGCATGTCGGAGCTGGAACATTTACTCCAGTACGTGAAGAAGATCTCACAAAACATAAGATGCACTATGAGTGGTTCTCCATTCCCAGTGAAACTTTGGAAGCAATAGCAGTTACTAAGAAAAATGGTGGCAGAGTCATTGCGGTAGGCACCACCAGTCTGCGCGCCCTAGAGAGCCAGTCAGCCAGCGGGCAAAGTAGCGGCGAGACTAATCTCTTTATTACTCCAGGCTATCAATTTAAAACGGTAGATTGTTTGTTAACAAACTTTCATCTGCCAAAATCCACTTTATTAATGTTGGTAAGCGCTTTTGCAGGAATGGATAACATTCGCGCCGCTTATCAACACGCCATTCATCAGAAGTATCGTTTCTTCAGTTATGGAGATGCGATGTTTCTTTGTCGACTCGAGAATACAAAGCCATGACCAAACCTGTTCACTTCAATATCCTGGCGCGCGACTCGCAAAGCCCTGCCCGACTTGGTCAGCTTGATCTTCCACACGGCAGCGTGCAAACTCCGATCTTCATGCCGGTGGGAACCTATGGCACTGTGAAAGCCATGACACCCCGCGACCTCAATGAAGCGAAGGCGCAAATTATATTAGGCAATACGTTTCATCTTTGGCTACGACCAGGATTGGACGTCATTAAAAAACATGGTGGCCTCCATCGCTTCATGAGTTGGGACAAACCCATTCTTACTGACTCAGGTGGCTTTCAGGTATTTAGCCTAGGAGCACTACGTAAGATATCCGAAGAAGGTGTGACTTTTGCTTCACCGATTAATGGCGATAAATTATTTATGTCACCAGAAGTATCGATGGAAATTCAGGCGGTGCTCAATAGCGATATTGCGATGCAATTTGATGAATGCACTCCATACGAAATCAAAGGTCAACCTACCTCTGAAAAAACAGCTCGCGCCTCATTGGAGATGTCTTTGCGGTGGGGTGATCGCTCCCTCAAACGTTTTCGTGAACTGAATACTGGCAACGGACTCTTTGGCATCGTTCAAGGCGGTATGTTCGAGAATCTCCGTGAATTTTCTTTAGATGCTGTAAGTCAGCAGGGTTTTGATGGTATTGCCATTGGCGGCCTCTCAGTTGGCGAACCAAAACCAGAGTTTGAGCGCATTCTACATTTCACCGCGCCAAAACTACCAGAACATATGCCGCATTATTTGATGGGCGTTGGCACTCCAGAAGACCTGATTTTAGGCGTTAGCCTAGGTATTGATATGTTTGACTGCGTTATGCCTACTCGCAATGCCCGTAATGGCTGGCTCTTTACGCGGTTTGGCGATCTGAAGCTACGTAATTCGGGGTACAAGGACGATGATCGCCCTGTAGATCCTACCTGCGCCTGCTATACCTGCCAAAACTTCACCAGATCCTATCTAAATCACCTCCAAAAGGCAAATGAGATCCTGGGTTCGCAACTCAATACCATCCATAACCTGTCCTACTACCTCCAGCTGATGACAGAAGTACGAGAAGCCCTTAGCAAGGACCGATTTAGCGCTTATCGGGAGGAATTTCATAGTAATCGCCAACGTGGCGTTGAGCCCGGACAGGACTAATACCCCCGCAGGGGGCAAAACCCCCAGCAAATCACCCCCAAAGCCCCACACAGTTTAGAATTGCGGGTTACGACCTGAGGTTTGCAGGTCGAAAAATTCAGCGGTTTTTAATTGGTAATTAATGGAGGTTTTGTATGTGGATTAGTAACGTATTTGCCCAAGCTCCTGCAGCGGGCGCAGATTCTGGTGGCTTGATGAGCTTCCTTCCTTTGGTCTTGATGTTTGCAGTCTTGTATTTCATCATGATTCGCCCACAAATGAAGCGTCAAAAAGAAACTAAAGCCATGCTTGAGTCATTAGGCGTTGGCGATGAAGTAGTTACTGTTGGCGGCATCATGGGCAAAGTAACGGCCTTAAAAGATCAAGTGGTTACCGTTGAAATTTCTGCTGGTACTGAAGTGCAGATGCAAAAAGGTGCCATCACTACAGTATTGCCAAAAGGCACACTGAAGTCTGCTTAATTAGTTTGTTTAAAAGTATCTCTATATGAATCGTTACCCTCTCTGGAAATATCTAGTTATCGCCGTTGCATTACTGATCGGCGGACTATATTCATTACCCAATTTCTATGGTGAGGCTCCAGCGGTTCAAGTCTCGTCTGCCAAACCAACCATCAAGGTTGATTTGGCAACACAGGCTCGTGTAGAAAAGATTTTGACAGAAGCAAGCATCAATAACACTGGCATCTTCTATGAGAACGCTGGTAAGGTAGGCTCCATCAAAGTTCGTTTTAACAACACAGATATTCAGCTGCGCGCACGCGATCTATTGCAGCAAAAGTTAAATATTGATCAAAACGATCCTAATTACACAGTTGCTTTAAATCTACTGTCCAATACGCCGAGCTGGCTAAGTGCAATCAACGCATTGCCAATGCCCTTGGGTCTTGACTTACGTGGCGGTGTCTACTTCCTCTTGCAAGTCGATATGAAGGGTGCGGTTCAGAAGAAAGTCACTTCCTTAGCAACGGATATTCGTAGTCAACTTCGTGATAAGAGTATTCGTCATCAAGGTATTGAGCGTGGCGCTGACTTTATTTCTATTAACTTTGGCAATGCAGATGATGCTGAACAAGCACGCTCATTGCTAACAACAGCTCAACCTGAACTAATTTGGCTCATAAAATCAAACGGCTCCCTGCCTAAATTGATAGGTGAATTTAAGCCATCAGCCTTAAAAGCCATTCAAGATAACGCCGTTAAGCAAAACATCATTACCCTTAATAAGCGTGTAAATGAATTGGCAGTTAAAGAGCCAGTGATTCAACAACAAGGTGCTGAGCGCATTGTGGTGCAATTGCCTGGTGTACAAGATACTGCCCGTGCCAAAGATATTATTGGTCGCACGGCAACACTTGAGTCTCGCTTAGCTGATCCATTGGTCTCCACCATTGGCCTAGGCGAAACTCCTCCTCCAGGTATGGACACATTCCGCTTTGGGGAAAATCGTTTAGGTGTGTTTAAAAAGTCTGTGATCTTCAGTGGTGATCGCATTACTGACGCAAGTGCCGGCTTTGATCAAAACCAACGCCCTGCTGTAAACATCTCCTTAGATGCTGCTGGTGGTCGAGTCATGCAAGAGGTGACCCGTGAAAATATAGGCAAGCCAATGGGTATGATCTTGTTTGAAAAAGGCAAAGGTGAAGTCCTCACCATTGCCACTATTCAAAGCGAATTTGGCTCTAAGTTCCAGATCACCGGTCAGCCGACTACCGAGAGCGCTAATGACTTAGCCCTTCTCTTGCGTGCAGGCTCCTTAGCAGCACCAATGGAAATCATTGAGGAGCGCACTATCGGACCTAGTCTCGGTGCAGAAAACATTGAAAAAGGCTTCAAGTCTCTCTTGATAGGCTTTACCGCAATCGCGATTTTCATGATGGCCTACTACTTGCTGTTTGGCACCTTCTCAGTCGTTGCTTTGGCAGTGAACTTGCTCTTACTCATCTCTGTACTATCGATGTTGCAAGCAACGCTCACCCTGCCTGGTATTGCGGCTATGGCCCTAGCTCTGGGTATGGCGATTGACTCCAACGTGTTAATTAACGAACGTATTCGTGAAGAGTTGCGCAATGGCGCGGCACCACAAACGGCAATTGCTGTTGGCTTCGATAAAGCATGGGCAACCATTTTGGACTCTAACGTAACAACTTTGATTGCCGGTCTCGCATTACTAGCGTTTGGCTCAGGCCCGATCAAAGGTTTCGCGGTGGTTCACTGCTTAGGTATTCTGACTTCAATGTTCTCGGCTGTTTTCTTCTCGCGTGGCCTTGTTAACCTCTGGTACGGCAGACATAAGAAGATTCAAAAACTCGCTATCGGCCAAGTTTGGCGTCCACAGGAGAAATAAGCCATGGAATTTTTCCGGATCAAAAAAGATATCCCCTTTATGCGCCATGCATTGGTGCTAAATGCAGTTTCTTTAATTACTTTTTTAGCCGCAGCCTTTTTCCTTTGGCATAACGGCCTGCACCTCTCCATCGAATTTACAGGTGGTACGGTCATGGAGGTGAGCTATCCACAGACTGCCCCATTGGACGCTATTCGCTCCAAGGTTGAAAAGCTTGGCTATGCGGATACTCAGATTCAAAACTTTGGTAGTTCACGCGATGTGATGATTCGCTTGCCTTTGCAAAAGGATGCTGAAGGCAAACTCATTTCCTCGGCCGATCAAAGCATGGCAGTGATGCAGGTTCTCGATCCAGCGGCGAGTGGTGTAAAGCTCCAGCGCGTCGAATTTGTTGGCCCACAGGTTGGGCGTGAGCTAGCAATGGATGGATTAATGGCTTTGCTATTTGTCATCATCGGCATCGTGGTCTACCTCTCCTTCCGCTTTGAGTGGAAGTTTGCGGTTGCGGGCATCATCGCAAACTTGCATGACATTGTGATCATTCTGGGTTTCTTCGCATTCTTCCAATGGGAATTCTCCCTCTCCGTATTGGCAGCAGTTTTGGCAGTTCTAGGCTACTCAGTGAATGAATCCGTGGTGATCTTTGACCGTATTCGCGAAAACTTCCGCAAATACCGCAAGATGAATACCCGTGAAATTATTGATAACGCAATCACTAGCACTATCAGCCGTACTGTAATCACGCACGGCAGTACCGAGATGATGGTTCTGGCGATGCTGATCTTTGGTGGCCCAACGCTCTTCTATTTCGCTTTAGCGCTAACCATTGGTATTTTGTTTGGTATTTACTCTTCTGTTTTCGTTGCAGCAGCTTTGGCCATGTGGCTTGGTGTTACACGCGAAGACTTAGTCAAAGGTGATAAAAAGCCTGATGACAATGCCCGTAACGACGACCCTAACTTCGGGGCACGCGTTTAACTAAGTTATCTTTAGTTTAGAGAAAAGTTTTAACGATCAAGGGCAGCTAAGATTTTCTTAGTTGCTCCTTGATGTTGGGCTGAATAAGACTTCGCAGCTACACTCATCTTTGCCAACTCGGCAGTATTTAATAGCAATACCTTCAAAGCTTCCGTCAAGGCAATCGGTTCAGTTAAGAGCAGTTCGCCCTTGATACGTTTTGCTGCACCACTATCAAGCGCATCTAAAGCTGCCTGCTGAAAGTTATAGGTATGCTCGCCCAACAAAACAGGGCAGCCAGCTGCGCACGCCTCAATCAGATTTTGACCCCCAAATGGCAACAGGCTACCGCCCATGAGCACCAAGTCTGAAGCGCTGTAATACAACGGCATCTCACCCATAGAATCGCCAAGTACAACATCTAATCCAACACACTCACTTGGAATACCAGCCCATTCACTACGTCGGCGAAATCTTAACCCAGCACCATTAATCTGATCTGCCACCTCAGTGAATCGCTCGGGATGACGTGGCACTAAACAAAGCAAAGGAGGGATCGCAAATGCATTGCTTAAAAGCAAATCCTTCCAGGCCTTCAGAATGATCGCCTCTTCCCCATCGCGCGTACTGGCAGCGCATACCATCATGCGATTCCCAGCATGTAATTCCTTCTGCCATTCTTTGCCCTTAGCCAGTAATTGAGGATCGGGCGGAACGTCAAACTTCAGATTACCCGTAATGACAACATTTTCAACACCTAAGCTGCGGTAACGCTGCGCATCGAATTCGGTTTGTGCCAAGATGCCCGCAAAAGCCTGAAATAAAGCACGTCCTGCTTTGCCAAACCGATTGACGCGACGAGCACTTCGTTCAGATAAACGCGCATTGACCAAGAACAAGGGCAAACCAATCTCTTTACAGCGAAAAACTACCGTTGGCCAAGCTTCAGTTTCCATGAAGAGGCCCAGCTTTGGTTTAAAGGTCTTCAAGAAATGCTCCACAGCCCAACAAATGTCATACGGCAAATAGACCTGTCGCATTTGCCCAGAAGCAATCTCTTTTGAAAATAACTGCTTCCCAGTACGGCGCCCATTCAAAGTCATATGCGTGAGAAGAATGGATTCGCCCCTAGCTAAATAAGCTTCAATCAAAGGTTGAGATGCGCGAGTTTCACCAACCGAAACTGCATGAACCCAAATAGATCCTTGAGTAATGGGTTTGTTATAACCAAAACCCAAGCGCTCAGGAATGTGATGCAAATATGAGAAGGCGTGACGGGCTCGCCAAGCCAAGCGTATGAATGCTAATGGCAATAAGAAATGCCATAGCAGTTGGTAAGCAGCAAACCAGATCCGGGGACGTGCCCCGTATTCTGAATTGGTAGTCAAACTCACTTTTTGAGACGTTCGGTCAACTCGACCGCCTTGCCTAAGTATGAAGATGGGGTCATTTCCAGCAAACGTGCCTTAGCATCTTCCGGAATTTTTAAGCCACGAATAAAGGCTTGAAGATCCGCCTGGTTAATACCCTTGCCACGGGTCAATTCTTTTAACTGCTCGTAGGGATTTTCGATGCCGTAGCGACGCATCACAGTTTGCACAGGCTCAGCCAAAACTTCCCAACAAGCATCTAAATCAGCAGCGATCGCAGAAAGATTAACCTCTAATTTCCCAAGACCACGCAAAGCACTGTCATAAGCCAATACGCTATGACCAAATGCGGGTCCAAGATTGCGCAATACGGTGGAATCGGTGAGGTCACGTTGCCAACGAGAGATTGGCAACTTTTCAGCAAGGTGACGCAGTAATGCATTAGCAACGCCCAAGTTTCCTTCGGAGTTTTCAAAGTCAATTGGGTTTACTTTATGCGGCATCGTGGATGAACCAATCTCACCCGCTTTCGTACGCTGCTTGAAATACCCAACCGAAATGTAAGCCCAGAAGTCACGATCCATATCCAAGAGAATCGTATTGGCACGTGCAATTGCATCAAAGAGCTGAGCCATACCATCGTGCGGCTCAATTTGAATGGTGTATGGATTGAAGGTGAGACCCAGTCGCTTCTCAACTACATTCTTAGAAAAATTTTCCCAATCAAAATCAGGATAGGCTGATATGTGAGCGTTGTAGTTACCTACTGCGCCATTCATCTTACCAAGCAAGGGAGCTGCAGCGATAGATTCGATTGCACGCTCTAAACGCTTAGCAATATTCGCAACCTCCTTACCCAAGGTGCTTGGTGAGGCTGGCTGTCCATGCGTACGAGAAAGCAAAGGTACCTTAGCGTGCTCGAGTGCCAAGTCAGTTAGAACAGAGAGCACTTTACGAAGTTGAGGTAAGAGCACTTCATCGCGGGCGCCACGCAACATCAAACCATGTGAGGTGTTATTGATATCTTCGGATGTACAGGCAAAGTGGATGAACTCACTCGCTTTTAATAAATCTGGGCGACCTGCTACTTTTTCTTTTAAGAAGTACTCAACTGCTTTTACGTCATGATTAGTTACTGCTTCAATATCTTTAATACGCTGGGCATCCGCATCAGAAAAATTTTCTGGCAGTGCTAGTAGAAAAGCTTCGTCAGCGGCATTTATTTTTGGTACATCAGGAAGGCCAGCAGCAGCCAAAGCCAGAAGCCAATGAATTTCCACAAAAACACGCTGACGCATAAAAGCAGCTTCGGAAAGCCATGGACGCAAGGCATCCAGTTTTCCGGCATAACGGCCATCTAGGGGTGAAAGGGCATTAAGGGTTGAAAGCGGCTGACTCACGAATATTGCCTTTACATTGAATATGTCAATAAAAGATGATTTTAATGCGTTCCGGCGTACAGCAAAGCCCTAATAGGATGGCTATACTTATGCTCATGAAACTTATCGGATCCCTTACCAGCCCCTACGTACGTAAAGTACGCATTGTTTTTAATGAGAAAAAGGTCGACGTTGACCTCGAATTAGAAAATGTCTGGGCTGCAGACACCAAAATAGCCCTAAACAACCCCTTAGGTAAGGTTCCTTGCCTCATTGCAGACGACGGGGAGGCTATCTATGACTCCCGCGTGATCGCCGAATATGCTGATGGCCTAAGCCCAGTAAGCAAGCTTATTCCGGCCGATAACCGCGAACGCGCTGCCGTAAAAACCTGGGAAGCGCTAGCAGACGGAGTGATGGATGCTGGCATTTTGGCTCGTTTAGAGCGGACCTTGCGCCCAGCAGAGCAGCAAAGCCAAACTTGGTATGACCGCCAAATGGGCAAGATTAATGATGCCCTACGTCAAATGTCTGAACAACTAGGTGGAAATGCTTGGTGTCACGGCAATCAAATCACCTTGGCAGATATCGCAGTAGGTTGCGCAATCGGATACTTATTATTTCGCTTTCCAGAAGTGAAATGGCAAACCCAATATCCAAATTTAGATCGTCTGTATCAAAAATTATTACAGCGACCTTCTTTTATTGAAACTGAACTACCTGCTGCCTAATTAACCCACTACTTAATAGAAAATGCCAATCAATACTGATTGGCATTTTTGTATCCGCTATTTGACGTTGAAAATTATGCAGAAATGATTCCACCACCCAAACAAATATCCCCGTCATACAAGACGGCAGATTGCCCTGGAGTAACAGCCCACTGCGCCTCTGGAAAACTCAAGTCAAAACTCAGCGCTTGATCACCAGCACTCAATGTACAAGCAGAGTCTGCCTGACGATAGCGCGTCTTAGCCGAATAGTTTCCAGGCGTTGGCGCCACACCAGATACCCAACTAGCATCCATCGCAGATAGCTGGTTAGCCAATAGCCATGGGTGTTCGTGGCCTTGCGCTACATATAGAGTGTTGTTAGGAACGTCCTTACGGGCCACATACCAAGCATCGCCATTGCCGTCTTGACTACCGCCCAAACCAATACCTTTACGCTGACCTAAAGTAAAGAAGGCTAAGCCCATATGCTCTCCAACCGTCTTACCTTCTGGCGTTTTAATAGGGCCAGGCACACGAGGCAAATAGCGATTTAAGAATTCTCTAAAAGGACGTTCGCCAATAAAACAAATGCCGGTGGAGTCTTTCTTTTTAGCGTTGTGCAAGCCGATTTGCTCTGCAATTTTTCTGACTTCCGTTTTTGGAATTTCTCCAAGCGGGAACATCACGTTTGCCAATTGTTGCTGCGTTAAGCGATGCAAGAAATAACTTTGGTCTTTACTGGCATCAACAGCTTTCAACAACTGCACTCTGCCGCCATCGTGGCGTACACGTGCATAGTGCCCTGTTGCAATAGCATCTGCACCTAAACTCATGGCGTGATCTAGGAATGCTTTGAACTTAATTTCGGCATTACATAGAACATCTGGATTGGGTGTTCGTCCTGCAGCGTATTCGCGCAAGAAATCGGCAAATACACGCTCACGGTACTCGGCAGCAAAATTTACCGCCTCGACGTCAATTCCGATCATATCGGCCACTGAAACCACATCTAGCCAGTCCTGGCGGGCTGAACAGTACTCGTCGCTATCGTCATCCTCCCAATTTTTCATAAAAAGGCCAATTACTTCAAAGCCTTGCTCCTTAAGCATCCAGGCAGCAACCGACGAATCTACCCCTCCAGACATGCCAATAACGACCTTTTTGGGCCTGGAAGACGGGATTGAGGAAGAATTAGGTTGGATCATCAAAAAAATGCGAAAATACTTATAGACAGATAAACCCCATTGTAGAAGCCTCAACCAGGCTTCGCATGATTTTAGGCAAAACCATAGCCGGCAGACCTGGGGGCCCAATAAGTAGGTAAAACCTACCCTATTTATCTATAAAATAGACTTCTTATAAATTTTGCTTTTGGAGACATGCCATGCGCATAGGAGTGCCACTGGAAACAAGGCCTGGGGAAACCCGAGTAGCCGCCACACCAGAAACCGTTAAAAAATTAATTGGTCAAGGTCATACCGTCGTTATTCAAAAAGATGCTGGGGTAAAAGCCAGTCAACCTGACTCTATGTACGAAGCTGTAGGCGCAACTATTGGTAGCGCTGCAGATGCATTTGGTGCGGAGATTGTTCTTAAAGTACGCGCGCCCGAGGCAGCTGAACTAAAACAGATTAAATCTGGTGCTGTGCTTCTGGGCATGCTTGATCCATTTGATAACGACATGATTGCAGCTATGGCTGCGCAAGGTGTTACTGCATTCTCTTTAGAAGCCGCGCCACGCACAACACGCGCGCAAAGCATGGACGTTTTATCTTCCCAAGCAAATATTGCTGGGTACAAAGCAGTATTGGTTGCAGCAAATGAATATCAACGCTTCATGCCAATGTTGATGACTGCTGCAGGTACCGTGAAAGCTGCTCGCATATTGATCTTGGGTGCTGGTGTTGCAGGCTTGCAAGCAATTGCTACTGCAAAGCGTCTTGGTGCCGTGATTGAAGCATCTGATGTACGTCCAGCAGCCAAAGAACAAATCGAATCATTGGGTGCCAAATTTGTTGATGTTCCCTATGAAACTGATGAAGAGCGTGAGATAGCAAAAGGTGTTGGTGGCTATGCCCGTCCAATGCCTGAAGCATGGATGAAGCGCCAAGCTGCCTTGGTTGCAGAGCGCGCCCAACAAGCCGATATCGTCATTACTACCGCATTGATTCCAGGACGTAAGCCGCCCGTGCTTTTACATAGTGACACTGTTGCCAATATGAAGCCTGGCTCGATCGTGATTGACTTGGCTGCAGGCAAGGGTGATAACGGTTCAGGCAACTGCCCGTTAACGCAAGCAGATAAAGTGGTCGATGTAAATGGCGTGAAGATTGTTGGTTACACTAATTTAGCCAGCATGGTTGCAGCAGATGCTTCTGCACTCTACTCACGTAACTTGCTCGATTTCATGAAGCTTATTGTGGATAAAGAAGCAAAGTTAGTTATCCCAAGTAATGATGACATCGTTACCGCTTGCTTAATGTGTCGTGATGGCCAAGCCATTCGCAAAAACTAATAGTACAAATACTAAGGAAATACTATGGATCTCGCTGCCTTTCAAAGCATCCTCACCGTTCAAAACATTACCGTGTTTGTGTTGGCCATTTTTGTTGGCTATCACGTAGTTTGGAACGTTACTCCAGCATTACATACGCCTTTAATGGCGGTGACCAACGCCATCTCCGGCATCATCATCGTTGGCGCGTTGTTGCAAACTGAAGTCATCGGTGGCGATGAAATCACGCTCACCAGCATCATTGGTGCAGTAGCGGTATTCCTCGCATCTATCAATATTTTTGGTGGCTTTATGGTCACCCGTCGCATGCTTGAAATGTTCAAGAAAAAAGCTCCTAAAGCTGATGCGGCTGGATCCAAATAAACCTAGAATAAGACCAATATAGAGACCAAAACTATGTCAAACATAACCGCTATTTCTTATCTCATTTCATCGGTGTTGTTCATCCTCGCTCTGCGTGGCTTATCTTCACCAACTACTTCACGCCAAGGTAATACTTTCGGCATGATTGGTATGTTGTTAGCAGTCATTACCACCTTCTTCATTCCTGATTTCAAGCCAGTCATCTCTTTGATTGGTGTCGCAATCGTAGGTGGTGCCATCATTGGAACGATCGCTGCTAAACGCGTGCAAATGACCAAGATGCCTGAATTGGTTGCTTTGATGCACTCCTTTGTGGGCTTGTCAGCTGTATTAATTGCAATTGCTGCGGTCTTTAATCCTGCACATGACCATACTGGTGCCCAGAAGATCGAACTCTTCATTGGCGCGTTTATTGGCGCTATCACCTTTACTGCATCCGTGATTGCATTTGGTAAGTTATCTGGCAAGGTTAGCGGTAAGCCAGTTACCTTCGCTGGTCAACATTTGCTGAATTTGATTTTGGCTGTCTCAATGGTTGGCGCTGGTATTGCTTATTACATGGGTGATAGCCACGCAGCCTTCTTGGCAATGTGCGCCATTGCTTTGGTATTGGGCGTGACCTTAATCATTCCTATCGGTGGTGCTGATATGCCAGTGGTTGTATCAATGCTCAATAGTTATTCTGGTTGGGCCGCAGCTGGTATTGGTTTCACCTTAAACAACCCAGTGTTGATTATTGCGGGTGCTTGCGTTGGCTCATCAGGTGCGATCCTGTCTTACATCATGTGTAAGGCGATGAACCGCTCCATCCTAGCGGTATTGCTTGGCGGCTTTGGCGCTGAAGCAGCTGCCGGCGGTGGCGATGATGGTGGCCCCAAGAACTACAAAACAGGATCACCCGAAGATGCAGCTTTCCTGATGGAAAATGCTGACACTGTGATCATTGTTCCAGGTTATGGCTTAGCAGTGGCTCGCGCTCAACACGCATTGAAAGAATTAACTGAAAAATTGACTCATCATGGCGTGACCGTGAAATACGCGATTCATCCAGTGGCAGGCCGTATGCCTGGTCACATGAACGTACTATTGGCTGAAGCTGAAGTTCCATACGATCAAGTATTTGAGATGGAAGATATCAATAGCGACTTTGGTCAAGCTGACGTAGTGTTAGTACTTGGCGCTAACGACGTGGTGAATCCTGCAGCTCGCACTCCTGGTAGCCCAATCTTTGGTATGCCAATCTTGGAAGCATTTAAAGCTAAAACCATTATTGTGAACAAGCGCTCTATGGCAGCTGGTTATGCAGGCCTAGATAACGAACTCTTCTACATGGATAAAACCATGATGGTCTTCGGTGATGCGAAGAAGGTAGTTGAAGAGATGGTCAAGGCTGTTGAATAAGCTCAGTCCCCAGATCATCAAATAATTAACCGCCTTCGGGCGGTTTTTTATTACACTAAACAAACTCCTTAATAAAGCGATACCACCTTACAAGAGCTTGCCATGCCAAATTTCATTGGGAATCATCTCAATTTTGTTAAATACGCACCTTTAATATTTTTTGTCTCTATCCTGACATTCTTATTAATGGGTTGGCTCTTCGGAAAATACCGCCTACGTACCTCAAATCAGGTAATTGTTCGAGATTCTTTGGCAACCGCTATCTTTGGATTATCGGCACTGGTTCTCGGTTTTACATTCTCAGGTGCAAATGATCATTTTGATAAACGCGTCAGCCTCATGCATGCTCAAGCTGATGCCATTACCCAAATCTACCAATCTAGCAAGTACCTCTCTCCAAAAGATCAAATTGAAGTACGAAAGTCGCTTAAAGAAATTCTTGAAGACCGTCTTGAGTTATATCAAGAGGTCAATACATTCGCCGACCTGAATGCAAATATAGCCCGCCTAGGCAACAAGTTAAATGAATTTAATGAATTAATGATGTTGAGCATTCCTCGCGCACCAATTAGTAATAGAGAATTAGCGGAGAAAATCTTAAGACCTCAAACTGATCGGCTCATGGAAGTTTTACGTGATGGCATGTTAAATGCTAGACATCACCCTCCCCCGATTCTTGACCGCTTCTTATTTGCCCTACTATCGATTGGTGCGCTTTTAAGCGGCTATGCCATGGCAGTTAAGAATGAAGAGGATTGGTTTTTAACTGCCCTTTACCTAGGATTGATAGGATTCGCGCTTTATGTGATCTTTGCCCTAGAGTTTCCAAATCAACTATTCCCATACGAATCTTTCAACGCAGACTTATTGCGAACACAAAAACTATTTCAATAATCTGCCGATGAAGATCTAACGTCTTTGATAGCTATTGGATAAATTGTCTTGCAGTACATAGGCAATACCATTGGCTACCAAAGAAAGATCTTGATCGAGTACACGGCTTCGGTAAGTCCAGCCAGCAGGTAATTTCAGCTGCTCACCCAATACCGGGAGATCTTTCATACTGAGCGCGGGATTCACAATTTGTGAATATGACTGCATTACATAAACATCACCTCCAGGAGAGGTGAGTTCATACACGGCGCTACCTACTCTATAAATGAAATTGGTAGTACGAGTAATTTCATTTGGGGTGTATTGCTTGCTGCCCATAAATTGCTTTAGTAAACCCAACTGAATCGTCGCACGTAAATTCATCTCAATGCCGCCAAAAGGTCTTGAATTCAACTGATCGATGCAACACACTACAAACTGCGTAAGCAAAAGGAGTGTTGCTCATGAAACAACGGCCCCGAATCTATTACACGGCCACCCAGAAGGCTTTAATGTGGGAACGCTGGCAA
>NZ_JACVPJ010000007.1 GCF_018881975.1 Polynucleobacter sp. JS-Safj-400b-B2
CCAGCGACGCTTCACAAAACCTAGAGGCGCCTTATTGGAGATTTTGCGTATGCTATCTCGATTTAATGTACGCATTAGGTCAATGCCTTTCATGACCTCTTTAGCTGCCGGCGCCGCTTTAAACTGCAACACCTGCAAGAACTCAGGGGTATAGCGCCTTAACATGGCATAGCTATCGTTAACGCGGTGCAGAAAATCAAAATCATCAGGTTGGGCCAGTTGCTGCGCTTCCTGCACGCTACACACAAAATCATCTCAATTGATGATTGATTCAATTGCTTTAAATGGATCTTGTTTCTGCTCTCGGGCATCGACCAGGGCCTTGCCAATGCGACCATAAAGTTGAACCTTCTTATTTATTGCTCTACCTGATTCTTGAAACTGCTGGTGGTGCTTATTTTTTGCCGCATTAAAAATACGTCCTAAGATCTTGTCATGCAAATCAATGATTTCATCAATCACGGTTGCCGTGCTTTCAATGGCGATAGCTACCAAGGTGGCATAACGTCTGGCAGGTTCAAATTTTGCTAAATCGGCTGAACTCATTTGACCGCCTTCGCGCGCTATCTTGAGCAACCTATTTTGATGCACCTGCTTTTCAATTCCCTCGGGAAGACCCAGAAACTGCCAGGCATGCAAGCGCTCAATATGCTATATCATCTGACGCGAATTGCTTCTTCCTGGCGATTGGCGCATCCACGTGAGCCAAGTGACAGTTGATTGGGTGCGACGCTCTAGAAGATGGTCAAGGCGTTCTTTGTGGGTAGCGGTGAGAGAGGAATGTAAGACCTTGAAAATTTGACGATTAGCCTGCGTTAGGGCTTGAGCGCAGGCCCTCTCAATGACATCAATATTTGGAACAATAATGCTGTTATTTCTCAGGTGGGTTACTGCATATTCTGCCAATACAATGCCTTTATCAGATTGACTGGCAAGATTTGTTAGCGCCAAGACTAACTGTCGGCGCTCACTGATCCCAAATGCCGCAATCTTCAAATAAGCTCTTAAGACAAGTAAATGTTCGCGCCTAGTTTCCGACCTTAAAGCGTAACCGTCCCATTGGTCTGGATCAATATTAAGTTGCTTGGCAACCCAAGTTACCAATTCATTGGGGACTTGGGTGGGTGAATTTGGCAATAAACCCTGCCCAGGGTATAGCAATAAGCAAATTTGAATTGCCATTCCCAATCTATTTTGATCGCCACGTCTTTGATTCACCCAGGAAATATCTTTCTCACACAATGTGTAGCGCTCAATTAGGCCTTCCTTGTCAATGGGGATTGCTATTAACCCCTCTTTTTCTACTGCGGATAATATTGAGCGACGTGGCATCGAAGTTTTCCTTTAGAGAAATAGCCTGCTTTTATGCTTGCAATGAAACTACTTTTGCATATTAAGTTGAAAAATATTTAAAACTAATTCTATAATCGTTATTATGGACATAACTATAAAATAATCATAAACTCACTTTTATGAAAACATCTTTAACAACCATTCACCTCCTTTGGCAACCTTCGAATCTATGACCGATTTCCCCAATGAACCGCAATTAGCTGCTTTGCGGGCATGGTACGCTGGTGTAAGCTCACGGGAAGCGGTAGAGCGCTATCTCCCAGAGCAAAAGCAAAGGGGGCAATCAGCCAGAGGGATGATTGGGCAAATCCGCGCGCAACTGATTGCCATCGCCAAAGAAAAACACCAGGCTGCTTTGCTGATAGTCATCGCCCATCCAGAAAAAGACAAGCGCAAGATGGCCGGTAAGGTGATAAATGCCATTGATCAGCTGAAGATTGCCGTAGTGCCGCAGCCCTTAATCAGTGATGCGATTGGGATGTGGTTTTCGCAGCGAATTGCCAGAACTCTCAAGGAGCATGGCATTGCTACCTTGGCGGATTTAACGGTGCGCATCCCAAGACGCAAACGCTGGTGGCTTGCGTTGCCAGGATTGGGCGCAGCCAGCGCTAAAAAGATTGAAGCTTTTTTTGCCAACCATCCCCAGCTCACCGCCAAGGCTAGAGCGCTAATCATACAAACTAGTCCAGAGATTGTTCCTTGGGAAAATCTACCGACCATGGTGTTGCCTGGCGACCTTAATGGTGCACGCGGCACCTTTAGAGCGCCTCGTGCGCACTGCACTTTAGATGCCGGTAATGACTATGAAGCGGTGCAAGCTTGGTTGTCCTTACATGAAAACAAAGTCACGCACGACTCGTACCGCAAGGAAGTAGAGCGCCTGATTCTGTGGTCTATTAAAGAACGGGGGCGGGCTTTATCGTCTTTGACCACGGAAGATGCCGTCGCTTATCGACAGTTCCTGCGCCATCCCTCGCCAAGATCACGCTGGATTGGTCCAGCGCGTCCCAGGTTGTCATCTGAATGGAAACCTTTTGTAGGCCCGCTATCCCCTAGATCGGTTGCCTACGCTTTGACCGTGATTACCGGTTTATTTCGCTGGCTCATGGATAAGGGCTACATGCTATCAAACCCCTTTTCTGGAATCAAAGTCAAAGGTGCAAACAGAGCCAATGCCATGGAAATTAGCCACACTTTTACATCCGGGGAGTGGCAACTCATTCGCTCGATTGCCGATGGCTTGGAATGGTCTTATGGTTGGCAAGAAAAAGCGGCTCAGAGATTGCGATTTATTTTGGATTTTTCTTATGCCACCGGATTGCGGGCCAGTGAATTGGTTGGCGCCATACTAGGCGCCATTGAAAAAGATAGTCGTGGAGATTATTGGCTCCATGTGATGGGTAAGGGTCAAAAGATCGGCAAGGTGGCACTGCCACCGATGGCTAAGTTAGCTCTAGAGCAATACTTGGTCGCTAGAGAATTGCCCACCACCCCGCGATATTGGAAAGCGGATGCGCCGCTCATTGGCTCGCTTCAAAAGAATCAATCCAATACGAGTGAAAATAAAAATGAGGGTAAAGACCAGAGCAAACATGTCGCGGGGATTACTTCTGCACGCCTGCGCAAGCTCTTAGGGCGCTTTTTTGAAACCGTTGCCACTACTGTTGAAAGCGAGCAGCCCGCATTAGCAGCAAAGGTGCGTCTTGCCACCCCCCATTGGATGCGCCACACCCACGCCACCCACTCATTAGCCAAAGGCGTCGATCTGACAACTGTGCGAGATAATCTGCGCCATGCCTCAATTGCCACTACCTCCATCTATCTACATGGAGATGATATTAAGCGGGCCAAGCAGATGCGGGAGGCTTTTAGGACTTAGCCTGGATTAGGCGCTATGGGAAGCCAATTTAATCCTCAAGCCCCAATGTCATTACTGATAACATCAAAAACTCGATAAAATTGACTTTAAATAATGCAATGAAGATGCTTAGCCACCCTAAACAATCCATGTCACATTACCGACAAGCCATGAAAGAGCGAAAGAAAAAAGAGATTACTTCTTTATTGGCCGTTGCTGGTCCCATGGAGGCAAAATCGATCATCGAGATGATTGAAGATATCAGTGAAGTCACCGCCCATCGCTATCTAGATGAGTTACTTGCTGCTGGTCATATCCGCAAGGTGCGGGCACAAGGCAAGCGAAAAAATATTCGTGCCTATGAGTTTTTAAGCGAGTATGGCGCAAAAACAGATATGGTCAGTCGTGCGCTGTCCCATCCACTGCATCAACTTACCCTGTCTTTTGCCAGAAAAGATAAGTCACCCCCAAGAAATCGCTCAATAAGGGTGGATGCTGACAAATCTCATGAGCCATGATTAGCATCATGAAAATCAAATCCCGCATATGAAAATCGATATTGATCAACTTTCCGAAATTGAGCTTACTCATCTAAACCGGCGCATTGTGCAACGTTTGCAGTTTTTACAAAAGGTGCGAACCCATCACACATGCTGCAATTTTCGATCGGGCAATCCGTTTCATTTGAGCCTTCTGGCTATCCTAGGCTCTTTGGCATCATCGCTAAATACAATCAAAAACAATTACCGTAATTACCCAAGATGGACAGCATTGGAATGTTTCTCCTGCCTTGCTGCGAGAGGTCAAAGACTGCGACGCTCATGGCAATGACCATCGTCATGGCGCTGCTGTCGACAGAAAGCGTTTACCAAGGTAGGTAATTCTGAGTCCATTTAAAATTTACCGAACCATATTTATCCGACTGGAAAACTTGCATGCCTATTCCTAAAAATGCCTTATGTCCTTGTGGCAGTGGTAAACAATATGAGTACTGCTGCTCGACTGCTTTGAATCTTTTGATGACCCAATCGCACCCCAAGAATCATGAGGGCGCAGCGTCCAAAGCACTTGCCTGGTTATTTGATCGTCACCGCAAAGGGATGCGAGTTGCGCGCGAAAAATTGCTAAGTGAAGTCCTCGCTCCCGAAGAAATCAAAGCCCTCGATAAATTACATGCCGATACCTACACTGGCGTTGATATTAATTTAACTGAGTGGCTGTTGGCGCAAGGCAGTATTTTAGTCAAAGGCTCTTTACGCAATATTGCTGATCATGTCCTGGGCGAAGGTGGCCCCACGCTTACCCTGGGGCAGCGAGCCTGGATTGCACAGCTCTCTAGGCAGCCGCTACGCTTATACGATGTGACCGATGTTGTTCCGGGAGCGCAAGCAACACTGTGTGATGCAGTCGATTTGCAAGCGCCCCCAATCGTAGTGCGCGAACGCTCGGGGACACGTAACCTTGAGCCAGGCATGCGCCTGGGATGTCGCGTCATGACCGTGCAAGATCATTTCGAATTATCGGGCTGCGCCTATCCCTTCTCGAGAATAGTGGGTCATATGGTTACACAGGTCTATGAAACCTATCTTGAGGAATTTAGCAAAGATCGCAAAAAAGCCAAACAAGAAGAGCTCAGCCTCATTATTCTGTCTCAGTGGCTCAAACAATTTGTAGCGCCTTTGCCAATGCCACAAATGATCGATGCCTTTAGTGGCGATCCGATGTTATTTATTACAGATCACTACTTGGTTCACAGTTGGAAGTTGCTCGCGCAGCGCCTAGAAAACGAATTGGATGTTGAAGGCAATATCACGGATGGCTGGGCTCGCCATCTTGAATGCACTGACGGGCAAATACGTCCGACTGTCAGTATTGAGCCTGATACTACAAGCAATCAAGTCGCTGTTTTTAATAAAACGCAGCGCTATGCCGATCAAGGCCGTATTTGGTTTGATGCGCTAGCAGGCGATGCAGTCAAGTTTCAAACACGCGAAATGATCGACCAAGCGACCCCTATTTCAAAGCAAAAGCCCAGCGCAGCCAAAAAGAAATCTCCAAGCATCCAAGACGACATCAGCTCAGTCGAAATTACCAAGGTAATTGAATCAGCGTTGCATCGGATGTATGCCAACTGGGCAGATGAGCCTATCCCCATACTTGAGAATCAAACTCCAAGGCAAGCCATGACGACCCCTGCAGGGCTAGAGCGCGTTAAAGGTTTAATTCGAAGTTATGAAGCTTCAGAGCAATTATCGGCAAAAGAGCAACAACGCGAACCAGTTTCATATGACTTTTTGTGGGAGGCATTAGGCCTTACGTATTGATTTGTCGCCCTTTAGTGTTGCTATGGGACTACTCCATCTTTCAGTTGCTCAAACGAATATTTGGGTTGGACAAATTCCGCTGGTTTAGGCTTAGAATCCCAATAGAGCCTCAAAGGACCGCTTCTAAGCCTTTACGCTCTAGTAGGCTAAGTAACTTTAGCGATGGTCCACTAGGATGCTTGTCCCCAACCTCCCATTTGCGCACCGTTGATAAGCTTGTATTGAGCACGGCTGCCAGAACAGCTTGACTCAATTGAAGGTGATCGCGCAGGGCTCGAATCTTTCCGCTGTCATATTCTGGAATTGGATCAAGACATAGAGCGTCGAACTTATTCATCTTTCGCTTATCAATAAATCCCAGGCGATGTAGATCACTGGCTGTTTCATGAACAGCTTCAAATATTAGGCTTTTAGCCTTGGTTTTAATTGCCATTGCAAATCTCCTGTAATGAACCATCTTCAACCGCTGCATTGAGTTGCTGCCCCGTTCTGGCTAACAGCTGTGTTGCGATATCCTTTAACGCTTCTAACTCATCGTCTGCAATATTGGCCCGATCACTTTTCTCGAACCCGTAGACGAAAAACCATCTATTGCCTTTATTGGTCGCAACTAATGTTCGAGCGCCACCACGTTTGCCTCTACCGGCAAGACCAATGCGCTTTTTAACGACTCCGTTACCAAGATCGACATCAATTAGGCCATGCGACATCTCTGCCACAGCCTGACATAACGCGCTCTCAGTTAAATTTGTCTTGCGCAACCACCGACTAAAGTAACGGGTTTTAAATACTCGCTTCATTTGTTTATTATGCCACTAAGTGGCATATATTGTCTAGCCGTTGTTTAGAGGGGATTTGCTAAAAGGGTCTTAACGTACGATTTGTTCCGTTTTCTGTGGCGACCCCACCTTGAACAGTAATGAGGCCCTCACCTAGCAATTTTTTTGATTGGCTGTCTGTAATCTTACTTTCCACTAAAAGCGCTGGCGTTTTTGAGTTCACACCACCTGCATAAGCGGCTGCGTTCATAGCTAAACCAATTGGAGTGAAATTCCAGGGCTGCAAGCTGTCTGCAGAGCTTTCAGCACCAGTAATGCCAACCGATACGCGTGCAACTCCAGGGCCGGGCTGAGTCACGATTCTGATGGTTCCACGTGCATTGACTGCCTCAACCATGGATGCCTGTAACGCAGCTTTCGCCTTATTAATCACGTCGATACTCACATCTTTAGTTGCACTTTGATTGAGATAAATCGGATCAAGAATGACAGATGTATAAGCGCCAGGATTTACGCCAGAGATGCGATATCTCCAAATACGGACATCCTTATCATTGGTTGCCATTGGAACCAAAAGATTGTAGTCAGGCAAGAATCCCGATCTAGGCATAGATTCTGTTGCTAATTTTGGCGCATTGCTACACGCTACCAAAGTAATTGCGGCAACTAAAGAGGCCAGCAATAAGTTCATTTTTTTCATCATCAGTCCGAGTGTTTGGTTGTAATAGTTATAAGACTAAATGTATTAGAGATCATCATACCCACATCTGATTAATCTGGTGCCGGGCACGGTAATGTTCCGCCAGTCTTTTTATGGATTTGAGGCTTGCAATCAGCCTGCGATGGAGTCGATTTAGCTGCACTGGTTGCTGCTGGTATTGCAGTATTTGATGTGGAAGTAACGACAGATGTTGCGCCCACAGCAACAGGAGCAGCAGAAGAAGTATTTATTGTTGGAGTAGGCTTAGCCGGCGCAAGGCCTACTTCTCTGTAAAACGCTTTATCTGAACCAGGACATGGCATTAAAGTGCCAGTTTTTGGGTTCACAACATCTTTACATTGGGGGTTGGCCTCAAGACGGGCCTCTAATTTGGCAACCGAGCAGGCAGAAGATAGAAATAGAGTGCCAAGCACTAGGAAAGCAATATTAATTAATCTGATATTCATTGGATCATTCTAAGGCAAAGAAGTAGATGAAAATAAGTATGCAGCTATAAATTGGGGCGCACCAAAGAGAAAGACTTTGGCCTGCCCAGCACGATTCGAACGTGCGACCTACGCCTTAGCTAAAAGTAGTACGTAAGGTCTCAACAAATATATCCGCCTGATTAACTGCCCAAGCGGCATCTTCTTCTGAAACAGCATCACCTTTGTAATCCGCCATTAAACGAAGATCCTCAACCTTGTTAAGGGACTTGCCAAGCTCTAAAGAAACTTGATCAGATTTAACAAGCTCAAGACTGAATTTTGATATGAGGCCACTATGGGTCTTTGTATTAACTGTTGACTCATCGATACCAGATGCCAAAAGAGCTGCCCTAGCAGCATCAAACATAGCGTAATAAGCACGGTTACAAGCACCATCAACATCCCCAGCATTTAACAAAATTCGAGCTGAAGCTGCTGCAGTTTGAGCTTTAGCAAACAGTTCTTTTGCTTTCAAAGAACAATGCCTTCATTTTGAATATTTCTTAAAAGACTGGGGTTGGAATAATTCTCTGGGTGATCCCACTCTTCCTGCCAAATAGGCAAAGGTTGAATGCGAATGCCGGAATCCAACAGAACGTCATAGGCCAAATCATCCATCGCAAATTTAGTAGCCATAAAGCGGCTCGGTTTGCCTCGCAATAAAATAGCAATATCTGCATCACTCTCGCTTTGGTGTGTATTGCGGGCACGACTACCAAACAGGAAGGCCTTACTTACATCATATTGACGCGCAATTTTCTCCATAAATGCATGAGCTGCATTTTGGGTGGCTATGTCAATCATGGCTGAATTCATATGACGTAATTATGCTAAGAAATAGGTATCTGAGCAACAGATACACAGTAAATAGTGGTACTAGTTGAAGTTTTTCGCCTGCCCAGCACGATTCGAACGTGCGACCTACGCCTTAGAAGCTGTAAAAATGAGCTAAAACAACAGCAGAAACAATGGCATAAGCCTAGCTAAAAAAGGTGTCCAGTACGCACCGAGATCACTGGAATCATATGGAATTCAATGGTTTTGATATGGCATTGACAGATGTAGGGTTGGTTAAAGCGTCACTACATGGTGTCGCGTTACGTGACACAGCATAAAGAATTGGTCTAGCATCAGCCCATGTCCTCCAAAAAACCTACGGGTCAAATTGGTCCAGTAAGCCTTACCCAGGCGAAGTATCCGTCCATCACATGGGAGCAGATTAACTTCCCTAAGGCGAAAGATCAAATTGAAGCAAAAATAGTTAATTATTTTGTTGCAGCTGGAACAGCCGTAGGTTTCAGGGTTTTAGAGGTAACTCAAAATATTGAAAATGATATTGATTACTCCCTAACACTTCCAGGCGGTAGGATTGACCTAGAGCTAAGTGAAATTATTTACTCAGCTGAACCCGGAAACCCGTATATTTCAGGGTCAATGCCTATAAAGTGCAGGGACTTTTCTCGTCAAATTATTGATCTTGTAATGAAGAAGTCTTCGAAATATTCCCCACTGAATGCGAATCCCATTCATCTTCTTCTATACATAACGCATTGGAGTTTTTTGCCAAACGAACTGGTAATAAGATTAATTCAACATGAGCTGAACATTGCAAAGCATATCTTCGAAAATATTTTTCTTCTTATTCCACTGGATTCCAAAAACGCAAATCTTCGAGTTCTTTACCCCTCAAAAAACCCGCTTGAGAAGTATTCACCACAAGAATTTTATGACTCCACGTATATAGGTCTTGGGATTCTTGCCCATCCGAGATATGCGCCAAGCCACGTAGTCATCCACTAGCTCTTGGGTAATGTCATTGACCTGGTAGCCACCAAAGAATGGGATCAAGTACTTGGTGTAGATGTGTATGTAATCAACATGAGTACGTTTATTGGGATTGGCCTGGACTACTCGGGCAGCCATAGCCAGCTCTTGCGTGGCTAATTGCCGAAAAGTCCGAGTCTTAATGGCTAGATCACTGGCTAGCTTGACCTTGACTGTTTCATAGATGGCAATGGCTTGGGTTGTGGCTTCGGCCACCTGATCTGAGCCAGTACTTGTGGAATGCCAAGCCCCCGTAGCAAGCTTAAAGCGGCATTGCCAATGGTGACTCGTAGGCCTCTTATAGAGAGTGAGAACTCCACCAAGAAGCTTGATAGGCTCAGTCTCGGCGGCAGTACTGGAAAATAAGAGCGATAAATTATTCATTACAAGTGTCTCGTTACACGACACTTGTAAGCTTAATTTCAGATTTGCGTTTGGGCGACCTGAATTATTTACTGTCGGTTAAACCGACAATGCAGCGTCAAGGCCACGATAGACTGTTGCTGATCACAAAGCAGACCTTCGCCATACTTAAGGATGGCAGGCTCAAAACGACCCATAGCAGACATCGGCATTAAAAAGGAATAATCAATTCTTCCATTAAATATCTATAGAAATAGTAAGGGCCAAGAAATCCTGCCATCTTGCCATAACCTGCCCGAGTCTTAAAGAAGCAATCATTGTCATACTCAGTCTTTTATTTTGATTTTGTCAAGAGGTGATAAATATCCAGTACGCACTCGATAGCCATATGCAATCTTCCCCTTAATAAGAAGGTCGTAGATCCCCATAATCCGGCTATATGTATGAAATTGGTGATAACCAAATTGTTCGAAAAACCCTGTCATCAGAAGACGTATCAGGCTGCTTGTTTTATCTTGCCGAAAGCGTGAAAACTCCTGCAATAAAACAGCACTTACCGAGACCACTACTCCTAGCACTACGCCAAATATAAAAAATAAGGCAATGTCTGTAAGACTTGCAAGGCCTACAAAATAGGCAAATGGGGCTAGCAGCATAGTCAAGCCCTCCACTAAAGCAGAAAGAGCCTCAAAGATAAAGAAAAAAGGAACGCCGAACATACCTACCATGCGATAACGGGGGTTAAACATCATGTCGCGATTCCAAATGAGGGATTGTAAGATTGCCCTCTGCCAAAAGTTTCTTTGAGAATTCAGCGCCTTCCAAGTTTCTGGCACTTCTGAGTAACAACCAGGATCTGGTATGTAGGCAATCCTTAAAGGGCCTAACTCTTTATGATTTTGGATATACCGATGAATACTCACGGTCAATTCAAAATCGTCCACTACTGCATTCAGATTAGCGCCACCAACTTTCAAAAAAATATCCTTACGGACTAAAGTGTATGCACCAGACATGCAAAGCATGCTATTTAACTTTGATAAACCTGCCCGGGCCCACTGAAACGCCCTGAGATACTCAACATACTGGAACATTGGCAGCCAATTTTTTGGCAGTCCACGACTAATGATTTTTCCTTCATGGACTATGAGTCCATTTGAGGGTCGAATCATCCCTGTTGCCGCTACAACATATTGATCATCCAAAAATGGATGAATCATTCTTAGCAATGCATCCTCTTCTAGAACGCAATCAGCATCAATCTGACAAATAATAGGATAGCGTGCATGCTCTACTCCTGCATTATTGGCATCAGCTCTACGACCATTTTCCTTATCAACTACTAGTAAGTTAGGATATTTTTCGGAAAGATATACACCATGCACTAGCTTTGTCTGTAATTTTTTACTAAAGACGTGCTTAGTAGGAAACATTTTGAAACGCTCTATCAGCAGTCTCAAGGTAGCGTCCTCTGAGCCATCGTTTACGACGATTACTTCAAATCGAGGGTAGCGCAGTAAAAGACTATTCAGAACAGTTTCAATAATCATCTTTTCTTCGTTATACGCAGAAATAACAATTGAAATAGGTAGTGTCAAGCTTGATTCACTGATGCGTTTGAACTCTCCAAAATGAATCCCTTGGTGATATTTTCTTTGTTCCCAGGCGCCTAGAATAATTAATAAGAAATAGATACCATGCATTAACAGGAAATACACCAAAATCGCTTCAATTAAAAATTTTGCTAATGTAATAAGCGCTGGATCAAACGCAATACTCATACGCTTACCTCTGAATGACTTCGATCCAAAATCATTTGGGATATTTCTCGAGCAAATCGATCAGGGCTTTTTAGACTTTGAAGCAAGGCCTCTTTTCCATCGACGCCTAGATCCCCTAAAGATGAAGCGCAATTGAATCTGACCCACCAAACCCTATCGGTTAATCCCCGCTGAAGTGCGCTAATACTTACAGCCCCGGGGAAATATCCTAAGGCTTTAGCAGATGCTGATCTTATTTCCCACCGATCATCAAGCATGCCGCCCAAAATCATTGGAAAAGCGCTAGCATCTTCAATTGACCCCAAAGCGCCATAGGTCTCGATTCTGATTTCCAGATTAATATGCGATGTCAATTGAGTCAATGTAGAAATACTTGAGCTTGCTTTCTTATAGCCTAAAACTGCAATGGCGACTTGTATACCCGATTCGCTTGCCGCAGGATCCTTTAAGTACTGAACCAATATTGGAATAGCGCGATCATCAAAACGCAGAATAATTTCAATTAAGCGTTTTATAGGCCACGAACCTTGTAGAGCTAAACTAGCAAGAATAGGCCTGATTGATGACGGGTCATCGAGCTCAGAAAGAGATTGTGCTGCTGCTATACGGACATCTAAATACTCATCACCAAGGCCATGGAGCAGTGGTTGAGTCGCAATCTCGGCGGAAGTAATGAATGGCAAATAAGTCATTACATTGAATCTATCAAGCCAACTAGTCGACTTTAGCCTATATAGTTCTTTGCTAATAATGAATTCACAATGACATTCGGGAATGACCGACAGTAATCTTGCTCGATATACTGGATTTGCTGACTCACCCATTTGCGCTAACACTCCAACGAGTTCAGCATTTTGAGAATGAATCAGTTTTTGTAACGCATTAGCCGATAGATTGCCATGCAGGTAAGACTCAATACAGTTTTTTAACCACTCTCTGCTCAGAGCAATCCTCTTTTGCCTATAGTTCGCATACAGGTTATAAAAGATCACCGCCACTGAAAGAATACTTACTATCGCCAATAGAACTAACACACCATAAGCAAAATAAATAAGGAAGAATGGGGTGTTAAATTAATAAGAGCCTCGCTACGTCAATTCAATTGAGTTTTTATCGGTACTCAGAGCAATTAATTGATCAATCGTTGCATCCAAGGTCCATTGTGATTTGAATCCAGTGAGCGCCAGAAGCTTTTTGAGCACTGGGCGTCGATGAGTAATATCCTCAAATTCCAATCCATAAGCTTCTTCGTAACTGATATATTCGATGCTTGCTTGCTTACCAGAGCGTTCAATAATGCGCCTTGCTAAATCTCCAATAGAAATTTCTTCATCGCTACCAACATTCACAATCTCACCATTTGCGGCAGGATTTGATGCAAGAAGATCTAAAGCTCGAACCGTATCGGCCACATTGCAAAATGAACGAGTTTGTGTACCGTCGCCAAATACTGTTAACCCTCTTCCTTCCATGGCCTGTTTGATGAAATTCGGAAAGACCATTCCATACTTTCCGCTTTGATGGGGGCCAACAGTATTAAATAACCTAGCAATGACTACTCTGATATTCGATTTCTTCATAAATGCGTAGGCTAGATACTCATCGGATAACTTTGTCACTGCATAGCACCACCGCAATCTACCTGCTGAGCGCAAGACAATATCATCGGTTTCTTTGAACGCAAGTTTTGTATTAAATCCATACACTTCAGAGCTTGAAGCCACTACCACTTGAGATAATGGGTTTACTTCAGCAACCGATCTAAATACCCGTTCTGTGCCGGCGATATTGGTAGCCATCACAGCGCGCGGATCTTCAAGCACTTTCTTTACACCAACAATTGCTGCCATATGGTATATACGATTGGACCAACGTACTTCAGCTTTTAAACCATCCCAGGTCAGTATATTGGCTTCTTGAAACTGAAATTTTGGATTTTGAAATAGAACTCCAATATTGCTAATTTGCCCAGTGGATAAGTCATCTACTACATGAACCACATCATTCTTAGCTAAGTGATAGGCCGCTAAATGTGAACCAATAAATCCTGCTCCGCCAGTAATCAATATATTCATATCTTCCTAAAAAGTGACTCGTAAGCCAAGTTGTCCACCATTACGCTGGTAGTAAGAGCCCTCTTTACCATGCCATAGCGCTGTAGTAACACCGATAGTTTTTGTAATCCAGTACAGACTATCGATTTGCACATACTGAAATTGAATACTTGCTAGATTATTAAGCGCCACTACTGCAGGCTCCATCCCTTGTGCGTATGTAAGGCCTAAGCGGTTTTCGCTAGACCCGATCCATTGCCCTTGAACCTTCGAAGCAAAAGATCCTTGATTACGATTAATAGAGGAAACCATACCAACATAGGCAAATCTAAACTCACCAATATATTTTTCTAGCCCTAAGCTATACATATTGGTTGCAGCATTGGCATAGGATTCAGAGTACTGTTTTTGGTTTGCAGCAACTATATAACCAAAACCCTCAGGAAGTTTTCCGTTCCACCCTATTCCAAAAGATGTCTGAGGTAGAAAATTAGGGTTCGCTGAATATCCTCCATCTAGATTAATCACTCCAAGTTTTGTTGGATATGCATAAGTAACATTGAGATCTTGGTCGACCATACTAAAACGTTGGACATTTTGAGCTTGGACATTGACTAAGCCATTTTCTTTAAGAGGCAGAGAAAGATTAAGGTACTGTGCACTCCAGGATGCATAGTTATTAGTTAACTGATCATAGTTCGACCCAATTTCTATATACGGCGCAGCATCAAATACTGCTGGCCTCCCCGCATTATCAGGTAGAAGCTCATCTAAAGCTGAAGCCCCAATCTGTACATTGAGGGCTTCTTGCGCTGGAGTCGATCGGTTGCTGACTAAGAACAAAATAGGAATTATGCATTTTGCATAATTTATTAATAGATTGCGAAGGGCTATGCGCATCACAACTACAGAGCGCTTAGGGGTAAGCAGCGAGGTCGTATACAAGGAAATAGCAGACTTATCATGACATCTTTAATGCCGCCTGATTATTCATAACCGCCATACTGAAAATCCAGCATTCTCAAGAGCAGTTCTGGAAATTGCGCTTTGAACATCAATAAAACAACCATGGGAACGTAGTTTGCTAGTTAATTTCTCTATCGACATTGCCATAAATTCATCATGACTTATAGCAAAAATGATGGCATTAACAATTGGCAAGTCATCCCACTGAATCAATTCAACCCCATAAACTGAATAAGCCATCTGCGGCTTTACCACTGGGTCGTAAACTATTACTTCAACTCCAAATGACTCGAGCTCTTTAACTGTGTCAATAATCTTAGAATTACTAAGATCCTGAACGTTTTCCTTAAACGCCAATCCAAAAATACAAACCTTAGCTCCATTAATAACAATTCCTGCAGCGATCATCTGTTTCACCGTCTGATCGGCGATGTATTTACCCATACCATCATTAATTCTTCTGCCTGCCAAAATAACATCTGGGTGGTACCCCAACATTTCTGCTTTGTAGGTCAGGTAGTAAGGAACTACTCCAATACAGTGACCGCCTACTAAGCCAGGTCGTATTGGGATAAAATTCCACTTCGTAGATGCGGCATCAATAACTTCCTTTGTATCAATGCCTACCAAGTTTGAAATAATAGCGACTTCATTCATTAAACCGATATTCAAATCGCGCTGCGTGTTTTCTACTACCTTTGCAGCTTCGGCAACTTTAATGCAAGAAGTGCGATATACACCTGCTTTAATAATCTTTTCATAAAGAGTTGCAACACTCTCTAAAGTTTCTAATGTATCACCAGAAACAATTTTTATGATGTCTACTAAGGTATGTTTTTTATCGCCAGGGTTGACTCTCTCCGGGGAATAACCCACATGAAAATCTATTTTCCATTTCAGGCCAGATGCAGCCTCCAATGCAGGAATGCATACCTCTTCAGTGGCACCGGGATAGACAGTTGATTCATATACAACCGTTACCCCCGGCTTCATATACTTTCCAACCATCTTACTTGCCGTGACCAGAGGATTTAAATCAGGTTGATGCATTGCGTTAACTAGAGTTGGAACTGCCAAAATAATAAAATCTGCAGCAGCCAAACAATGAGGATCATCGGAAAAGGTGAGATTTGGAGAATCGGCTAGTTCCTTTGATTCGACCTCGCCTCCTGGCGCATGGTGCGCTTGGAGGAGCGCCACTTTCTCCGCAGAAATATCAAAACCAACTGTTGGGAAATGTTTGCCGAACTCTACAGCAAGCGGTATACCTACGTACCCCAGCCCAACTATTGCAACAGATGTCATGGCCTTACCCCGCAAGGATTAAATTAACTTTAAAATCTAGGGCGATAGGATTAGCAGGATGCTAATTCAGTTCAGAGGTTCACATCTTCAGCATATATTAGATATTTAAGTGTCTTTTGATCTAGATCAATCAACACCCGTCTATCTTATCATCATTTACTTCTTGGTTTATTAAGCTTTGCCTCGAATTAAATCAGCAACTTCTCTTGCTTGATTGGAAAGCTTGACTGCTTCAGCCGCTGAATCGGCTGCCATCCTCGAGGCATTAGCGGCTTCAGACGAAGCTTTTAATAGAGACTCTTCTGCTTGATGGGCTACTGCTGATGCTGCTGCGGCTGTGGCTGACTCCACTGCGGCCAACGCTGCTGCTACTGCGGCTGTTACTGCAGACTCAACTACGGCCATTAGGGCGGGATTTCCAGATGCCTCTTTAGCTGCCAACATCGCATTCATTGCGGCAATTCGGGATTGCTCGGTGGATTTGGCTGCTCGTTTTGCCGCTTCAGATGAATGCAGAGTTAAATCATTTAAGGTATTTAGAGCAATAGCGTAACTCCTGCTGACACCCTTATAAGTAGACCTGAGATCATCAAGATTCGTTTTAAGTGCTGCTATTTGAATATAGACTTGCTCTAGTTCTCGTGTTTGTGTCATGACTTCCTATAGTTTGACTACTCTTTTGAGGATACTCGCTATTCCAATGCAGAAGTAATGTATTTAACTTGCTTTGTGACAGTTAAAAGCCCTTTTATTAAAGTATTGAGCGCATACTGAAATGATGCCATCAAAATCTAGCTCTATTACGTCTGAACATATGCGTCTGTCTGACCTAATTCAGCAATTGGATTTAATGCGCAATGAGATTAACAAAGACCGTGAATCCTTAAAGTCTATCAATACCCCGATATCTCTCATGATCGTTCGTGCAGAGACTGCAGAAGCTGCTCTCATTAATAGCGATATAGCTTTAAAAGCTCTAAAGCTACTCCTGGCGAATAGCCTTGCAATTATTCATTCTGGTAAAATCGTCATTGCATCCATGCAAGCCACTATCAAAGAAAATGATGAAGATAAAGCCATCAAACTGCTTGCTTTGGCTGAGCTATCTAAGATTATTGAAAAGAATAAGGAATCGCTCAAAGCAAGTGCTGAGGCACTTTCTGCGGTCAAAGAGCTTGCCTTTACTGATGCTCTAACACGTCTACCCAATCGAAGACTGCTTAATGATCGCCTAAGTCAAATCATTAAATCTAATAAACGCTGGACTTCTTATGGCGCAGCTATTTTTCTAGACTTGGATAAATTCAAAAAAATTAATGACGAGTATGGCCATCAAGCAGGAGATGATTTATTAATTTTAGTAGGAAGTCGACTTAAATTGGCTGTGCGTGAAACTGATACTGTCGCACGGTATGGAGGAGATGAGTTTGTAGTTTTACTAAATCGTCTCAATGGCAATCTAATTGATGCCAGAGTTGAGTCTGAAATCATTGCCAAGAAGATTCTTGCTGCGCTAGAGCCACCCTATACCCTCCATGTCCAAATGCCCGATGGAGTAACGAAGAGGATTGAATGCAGGATTTTTGCCAGTCTAGGCGTGGCAATCTTTAATGGGGACTTGAAAACAGAAAGCGTCATTTTAGACTGGGCAGATGAGGCGATGTATTGGGCTAAAGCTGAAGGCGGTAGAACTATTCGTTTTTATGACGCCAAAAATTCTAGTGACCAAACATTAACCAAGCTGTATCAATTAGCTATTGATAATGACGATGAATCCAGCAATCACGGCATTCGCACTCGAAAATATGTAAAAACTCTAGCGCATCGCGCTCAGCAAATGAATTTGTATCCCAATCAGTTGAGCGATGAGATTATTGAACGATTATTCAAAACCACCCAATTACACGATATAGGCAAGACAGAAGTTCCATATGCCATCCTTCATAAAAAGACAAAATTTACACCACAAGAATGGGAGGTTATGAAAAACCACGCAGCACTTGGCGGCATGCTTCTTGAGGCTGCTAAAAAGCAAAATGTGGAACTTTCTGACCTTCTCAATACGGCAATTGATATTGCAACTAGCCATCATGAAAACTGGGACGGGACAGGCTACCCAAAGGGTCTTGCTGGAAATGCCATCCCTTTAGGTGGACGCTTGATGGGAATTGCGGATGTCTATGATGCATTGATCAGTAAAAGGAGTTACAAAGAGGCTTGGAGCCATGAAGATGTCTGTAAAGAAATCATCTCGCTTTCTGGAACTAAATTTGACCCTTACCTTATAGAAGCGTTTAAGCGCGAAATGGACAATTTCAAACTCATTGCTGAGATCGCAAAAGACTAGCTATATGTCCACTATAGGCCATTCTCTGCCACCACCAATCATCACCCAAATTGAACGTCAGCAAGCCAACCCATAAGAGCCACCTGACCGTCGCGTAACCGGACATCCGATAGTCGGGTCAAACCGACACTAAATGACTAAGGTCAAAAGTGAATTAGCCCTGAGTTTCTATCCACCCCACCCAGTCGCAGGGTCACACATAGTCAAAAGGATCTCCCACGCTAGACCCAAGGCCACTTTTACGCTAGACAAGCTCATCCATGATCAGCCACAATCGAGCCAATACATAAGCCTGAAACAACATTAAATAGTGAAATTTGGCCTGCCCAGCACGATTCGAACGTGCGACCTACGCCTTGTTTTTACTGAGCTTCGATTATTTTTGTTATCTGGGTTTGAAGGTTAGGCAGATTGATCTCGATTGTTTTCCAAACAATTTGCAGATCCACCTTAAAGTAACCATGTGCTAATGCATTGCGCATTTCATAGGCAACCAACAGAGGAAGTTCAGGATGCTTAGCTAAAAATTCAGGAAAATGGCGCTCAATATTCTTGCTGGCCTCGCCAATCACTTCGAAATTCCGAATAACCGCATCTTGAATTAATTGGCTGTTGATAAAACCAAGTTCATCAATATCGGCACAGTAATCCTCTATTCGCTTTATAGCCTCAAGAATATGCTCTAAATAGTCCTGCAAACGCTGTGGATCACGCGTCATATTGGCATTGCGCCTGCAATCACTGAGTTGCGAAACTTTTCCGGCAGAGCATTTGGGGTCAAAACATCCACTGGAACACCCAGTAATTGCTTTAATTTATAGCGGATTGCGCCAATATCAAATAATGTTGTTTCGGGACTAGGATCAATCAAAACATCTAAGTCACTACCATCAGTGTCGGTGCTGTTCGCCACTGAGCCAAAAACGCGTGCATTACTGGCATGATGCGCTTCAATGATTAAGCGAATCTGGGCACGGTTGGCGTTCAGGGCAATCGAAGGTTTCATGTCTCTAGATTATGCAAATATTTGGCCTGAAGATCAACACAAAGGATGTTTTGGCCTGCCCAGCACGATTCGAACGTGCGACCTACGCCTTAGAAGCTTTAAAAATGAGCAAAAACAATAGCAGAAACAATGACTTAAGCCTTACTAGATCAGGCGTGGCATACGCATCGAGATCATTGGAATCATGTGGAATTCAATAGTTTTGATATGGCATCTACAGAAGTGAAGTCAGTTAAACCGACGCTGGATGGTGTCTTGTTACGTGACAGTCAGTTACTCTGCATCGCCCGACCCACCAGTTATACAAAGGGATCGCAGAAATGTGGTCCCTTTTCTTTTGGCTATTTGGAATGTGTTGGCAACTGTGTGGACTCAATAGAAGATCTATTGGACCGTGATGAGCGGGGATGGTCTACGCTGATTGACCGTGAGCGTCTCAAAACGCAACAGATAATAACGCTTGTCGGGTTAACCGACAAACTGGGCAATGCCCCCATTTCGAGTTACTCAAAGCAACATCAATCTATCTTAAGCAGATATTCAAGAGTGATGAGGTTCTGGAAAGACTTAACTTGATAACAAACCTTTTTTCTCAATAAACTCAATAATTCCTTTAAGCCCATCGCCTGACTTTATGCTACCCATGATAAATGGTCGATCACCACGCATCTTTTTGGCGTCTGACTCCATTATGGGTAAGGAGGCTCCAACATAAGGTGCAAGATCGGTCTTATTGATTACCAATAAATCAGAGCGTGTAATTCCAGGCCCGCCTTTACGAGGAATCTTTTCCCCTCCAGCTACATCAATCACATAAATCGTCAAGTCAGAAAGCTCTGGGCTGAAAGTTGCCGCTAAATTATCACCACCAGACTCAATAAAAATAATATCTACATCTGGATACTGATTCTGCATACGGTCAACGGCTTCTAAATTGATAGAGGCATCCTCTCTAATGGCGGTATGAGGGCAACCACCTGTCTCAACCCCCATGATTCGCTCTGGATCTAAAGCGCCTGCAACAGTAAGTAAACGCTGATCTTCTTTAGTGTATATATCGTTGGTAATCACTACCAAGTCATACTGATCACGCATTGCTTTACAAAGCATCTCGAGCAAAGTTGTCTTGCCTGAACCTACAGGGCCACCAATACCAACTCTTAAAGGGGGATTTTTTTTAGTTCTCATTATTTCTTTTGTCTATGAACGGAATAATCGGGAATACTGAGTCTCGTGCCTGGAAGAAAGGATAGCCAACATTGGTGAAAAATTGTCAACCATCGATAAACCAGATTTAGCTCTTTGTTCAGCCTGCTCAACCATTTCAGGAACAAGCAAGCGAAGCTTTGTTAAGGCATGCTGCCCTGCTACTTGACCCAGCGGTATAGCTTTTAAAGAAGCTGCTACTTGGTTTTCTATCCATGAGAATGCATAAGCTGCAAGCCCATTCTTTGACTGTATATTTAGATGAAAACAGGCATAGCTATGGGCCGTCAATAATGACAAAGGTTTGATTGCGGATAATTTAGTAAGGTATTCGCTACCCCAACCCAAAGACTGAGCAATTTGCAATAAAGACCAACCCATCTGCTCAGTTTCTGATCTGAGCTCTGAGGTTTCGCGACTGGCTAAAAAATAGTCGTTCAGACTTTGGGCGGAATCAATATCATTTTTTGCCCATGCCTCATAACTGAGAAGCCAAAGTGGGGCTTCAGATCTGACAAAGACGCCTAAAAATACATCTTTTATCCATGCTTCTGCAGTAAGAGCATCGTTTACCAAGCCAGAATCAATGGCAGCTTCTAAGCCCTGAGAATAGCTATATCCACCGATTGGCAATGCTGGTGATGCCAACTGCATCAATGCAGTGATTTCGTTTAGATCAATGCTCATGTGAATGATCATGATCGCCGTGATGATGGTGAGAGCATCCAGGCCCATGAACATGTGGCTTCTCATGTTCGGCATACACTTTTTGAGCTAAGGCATAGTCACTATCAAATGTCTCAGCATGACTATGGCGATGTCCACCTCCATACGCACCTGTTTCAGGCTCAAACGGGGCAAATTCATGCTTAGACTCCAACCCCAATTGATGAATCATGCCCTCTAACACTGAGTCAGGCTCAATCCTCAAGAATCCCAAGCCCACCTGAACAGGAATATGTCGATTACCTAAGTGGTAAGCAGCCCTCATCAGCTGATGTGCGTCGGTAGAGGCAATTGTTATTACCTCTTGATCCGCCGCGGAGATTCGAATCATGGATCCATCATCTGCAATCAAAATATCATCACTTGCCAGCACATTACCTCTTGGCAGAAAAAAGTGTGCCTCGCGACCATCGGAAAGTATTTCTGAAAAACGGCTTTTATTGCGTACCTCAAATGGCAACTTTAGTTCGAGCGCTCTAGCAATAACTGCTTTGGCTAAGCCCTGTCCTTTGGGGATGATTTTCTCAACGCGAATTGGTTCTGACATAATTTTTCCTAGAACAAGAAATATCGTTGAGCCATTGGTAATACTTTTGCTGGCTCACAAGTTAATAGTTCGCCATTTGCTATCACTTGGTAGGTTTCTGGATCTACGGAGATATTTGGCTGCCAATCGTTGTGGACCATATCTGCCTTGGTGATAGATCGACAATTCTTTACCACCTCAACTTGCTTCTCTAATCCATAAGCATCGCGAATATTGGCATTCATAGCCGATTGAGAAATGAAAGTTAACGAGCTATGACGTATCCCTTGGCCAATACCCGCAAACATATTTCGGTAATGAACGGGCTGCGGCGTTGGAATAGATGCGTTTGGATCGCCCATAGCCGCTGCCGCAATAGACCCACCCTTTAATATTAATGAAGGCTTGACGCCGAAGAAGGCAGGCTTCCAAAATACTAAATCCGCATACTTACCCACCTCAATAGACCCAACAACATGAGAAATGCCATGGGTAATGGCAGGATTAATGGTGTACTTAGAGATGTAACGCTTGACTCGGAAGTTATCGTGACGATTTGCATCACCCGGAAGCAAACCACGCTGTACTTTCATCTTGTCAGCAGTTTGCCAGGTACGAATAATTACCTCACCCACACGACCCATCGCTTGAGAATCTGATGAAAGCATCGAGAATGCGCCTAAGTCATGCAAGATATCCTCAGCAGCGATTGTTTCACGACGAATGCGCGATTCTGCAAAGGCAATATCTTCAGCGATAGATGCATCAAGATGATGGCACACCATCAGCATATCCAAATGCTCATCTAATGTATTAACCGTAAATGGTCTGGTGGGGTTAGTTGAGGATGGCAATACATTTGACTCGCCACACGCACGAATAATGTCGGGGGCATGACCGCCGCCAGCGCCCTCGGTGTGATAAGTGTGAATAGTGCGCCCCTTAAATGCAGCTAAGGTAGTTTCAACAAATCCAGACTCATTTAAAGTGTCGGTATGAATTGCCACCTGAGTATCAGTTTCATCAGCAACACCCAAACAACAATCAATCGCTGCTGACGTAGTCCCCCAGTCTTCATGCAACTTCAATCCAATTGCGCCTGCATCAACTTGCTCTCGTAATCCAGCTGGCAAGCTAGCATTGCCTTTACCCAATAGGCCAATATTCATAGGATATGCGTCAACCGATTGCAACATTCTTTGAATATGCCAAGGACCAGGCGTGCAAGTAGTTGCAAAAGTACCAGTTGCTGGGCCCGTACCGCCACCAATCATGGTGGTTACCCCAGACATTAAAGCCTCTTCAATTTGCTGCGGACAAATAAAGTGGATATGAGTATCAATACCACCCGCCGTCACTATCATTCCTTCGCCAGCAATAATTTCGGTACCAGGGCCAATGACAGAAGTAATCCCCGGTTGAATATCTGGGTTACCAGCCTTACCAATATTAGATATTCTGCCATTTTTAATAGAGATATCAGCTTTGATAATGCCCCAGTGATCAATGATTACCGCATTGGTAATAACAGTATCGGCACAGTCCTTTGACTCGCGTTGACTTTGGCCCATACCATCACGAATGACTTTACCACCGCCAAATTTGACTTCTTCGCCATAAATAGTGAGGTCCTTTTCAACCTCAATCATGAGGCCGGTATCCGCTAGTCTTAAACGATCACCTACAGTAGGGCCAAACATTTCAGCATAGGCTTGACGACCAATCTTAGCCATTAGAGGCCCCCCATAACGCGGCCAGCAAAGCCATAAATCTTCTTCTCACCAGCCACCTCTACAAGCTCAATAGTGCGCTTTTGGCCTGGCTCAAAACGCACAGCAGTTCCTGCAACAATATTTAATCGCATGCCCTTCGTTTTATCGCGATCAAATAACAGGGCATCATTTACTTCAAAGAAGTGAAAATGAGAACCAATTTGAATAGGACGATCACCACTATTAGAGACTTCAATTGAAAGTGTTTTTCGGCCAACATTCAATTCAATATCCCCAGGCTCCACAAACATCTGCCCCGGAATAAAGCGTTGGCTATTTGCACTTGATGGTGTACTCATGTCGAAGCTCCACCAAGCAGCGCAAAGGAAAGTTGACTGATTAATACCCAGCCATATATCACACTAGCAAACCCAGTCACTCTTGCAAAGATCGCTGTCTTGTCCCTAAGGAGCTTGACCAATAGAGCGCCTGATAGATGCAAGATCCCTGTCGCCAAAATCAAGCCAGCCATATCTTGCGCTACCAAGGAGGCTCCAAGGGATCCATTTGAAAATAATGCAGCGTGGGCAAACCCATGAAATATTCCAAAACAACCAATTAAGGCAAGGATTGGATTATTGGAGTACTGGCGCTGTACAAGCAACAATAATCCCATTGCAATTACAGAAGCAGCGATTCCAAATTCAAAGATATGAAGAGGTAAATTACTTAGGCCAGCAAATACCCCAAGACACATGCCTAATATAAAAACACAAGGCCCAAGCCAGATTTTTTTCTGCATGAAAGCACTCCAAAATCCTACGAGCACAATGACTAAAAAATGATCAAAGCCACTAAATGGATGCATCAGACCCGATAGAAAACTAACCGAAGTTTCATGTCCTGGGTGGGCATAAACCAAATTTGAAGATAGAACTCCGATCAATCCAACAAAAGCTAACAATATTTTTTTTATATGAAGACTCATTTGTATTGCTCCTAAACAATCGGGTTATGAACTGTGACTAATTTTGTTCCATCAGGGAATGTTGCCTCAATCTGAATATCTGGAATCATTTCTGGAACCCCTTCCATGACATCTTCGCGACCTAGTATCGCTTGCCCTTCGTGCATCAGTTGTGCGACCGTTTTGCCATCACGCGCACCCTCCATAATCGCAGCGCTAATTAAAGCGACTGATTCCGGATAGTTCAACTTGAGGCCTCGAGCCTTTCTGCGCTCCGCTAAGAGTGCCGCTGTGAATATTAGTAATTTATCTTTTTCGCGTGGAGTTAATTCCATATCTCACCTATAACAATCCTAAGAAGCCCAAAGCCGTAATGGCTGAGCTGGCACACCATGAACTATCGGTCTTAATTTAGACCATACATCAATCATAAAATTTCTAGCTATCTCCATATCACTAGAGACTGCCCTCACCAAAAAGACGCCTTGTGGCATCAACGTCACCCCAGCCCGTAATGAATCAGTCCAAGTCATCATCTCAGCAAAGGTTTCAACTAAATTAGCTGAGCACCTTGGTCCTACGGCCCATAGAGTTGCACAAACAGGCCAAGACCCTAGTTGAGGTAAAGATCTGGAGTATTGATCTTCGGCATCTATATGCCCGTTCTCCATCCAAATTAACTTTCCATCACGCCTTATTTCATTGAGCATATGAATGTGGCCACTAGACCATTCCTCGCCAGAGGCATGGCGTCCTAACATCAGGGCGTCCCAACCAATAAATGAAGCATTCGATGAAAGGCTCATCCTGGTAATAACGTTAGAGTTTGCGCCTTTAAAAAAAAGATTCTCTTGAGGTAGCCAATCTAATTTTGCATTCTCACCCAGCTCAAATTGAATATTTTGAGTAGCAGGATTTTTAAATGATTTGTACCATTTAGTGGCACTTGGAGTAGATAGAACCACATGACTACCCTTGCCAACAGCAACCTGGATATCTAAGGTATCTCCGCCTGCGATACCTGCTGGCGGGTGAATAATGACAGTGTGGCAAATATCATCACCTTCGGGATATAAAGCTTTTTGAACTCGCAGTGGCCCCTCATGCAAACTTTTCTTTAGTACAGTGCCAATTACAGTGCGCTCATAAGATAGGCTCAGTTTGGCTAGCCAACTAGGACTTAGAGACCTAAATAGCTGTTTTACTGCGTTATCTGGAGCCAAAAACATGTGGGTAAACCATTTCAGTGAATTCAGCATCCACTTTAAACCGAAATCATCTCCTGAACACCATTGAGATCCATATCAGCACCTTTGCCTTGCGCGACGACTTCACCGCGGCGCATCACGATATAGTTATCTGAGAGCTCTTTTGCAAAGTCGTAATACTGCTCTACTAATAAAACAGTGATGCCCATCTCATCGACTAATTTACGAAGACAGCGCCCAATGTCCTGAATGATAGATGGCTGGATACCCTCGGTAGGCTCATCCAAAATGATCAACTCTGGCTGAGACATCAATGCACGCCCAATTGCTAACTGCTGTTGTTGGCCACCTGACAAATCACCGCCCCGACGCGCCTTCATATCCGACAGAATTGGAAATAGCTCGTAAATATATCCTGGGATATTTTTTGGGCTTGAGAATTTTGCCGCTCCAATGAGCAAGTTTTCTTCGACTGTGAGTCTTGGGAAAATTTCTCGACCCTGAGGAACATAGGCAAATCCACCGTCCACCCGAGACCACGGGGGTAGATTGGCCAATTCTTTTCCATCCCAAGCAATCGAGCCAGTCTTTACTTTCACCACACCCATGAGCGATTTGAGCAAAGTGGTTTTGCCAACGCCATTTCGCCCAAGCAAACTGGTTAATTGACCTTTGGGGACTTCAAAATTCACATTACGCAAAATATGGCTTCCGCCATAATATTGATTGAGATCTTTGACGATAAGCATGATTAACGCCCTAAATACGATTCGATTACGCGTTCATCACGCTTTACTTCATCCAAAGTGCCCTCGGCTAGAACTGAACCTTCAGCCAATACAGTCACCTTACCTTTTGGGCCCGCTAAAGCAGCAACAAATTCCATATCATGCTCAACTACCATCATCGAGCATTGACCACGTAATGAATTTAGAAGCTCAGCTAAGCGCATTGTTTCTTCGTCCGTCATCCCTGCAACGGGCTCATCAAGCAATAACAGCTTGGGCTGCTGCATTAGAAGCATACCAATCTCTAAGCGTTGCTTTTGACCGTGAGAAAGAAGGCCAGCTTCACGATAAGCTTCTGACTCTAACTGTGTAAGGGCAAGCACTGATTCCATCAAACGACGGCCCTCTAGATCTACTTTAGCAATCAAGGAGTGATGCCATGATTTATCTCCAGCCATTGCCAATTCAAGATTTTCCCAAACAGGGTGATGCTCAAATACCGTGGGCTTTTGAAATTTACGGCCAACGCCAATTTGGGCAATTTGTGGCTCGTTCATGGTCATAAGATCAATGGTCGAACCTAAATAAACGGAGCCATCAATATCGGCAATGTTAGAGCGAGTTTTACCGGTAATGACATCCATTAAGGTAGTCTTACCAGCGCCATTGGGCCCAATCACACAGCGCAGTTCGCCGACATCAATCGTCAATGACAATTTATTAATGGCCTGAAAACCGTCAAAATTGACCGATAGATCATCCACATAGAGGATTCCAGTATGAGAAGTATCGATTCCCTTCTCAAGAAAGTGAGCGCTCATTTTGACCCACCCTTCTTAACAACGAATTTGTGATAGATACCCAGCAATCCATTCGGTAGAAACAAGGTCACCAATACAAACATCATTCCTAAGAAAAACAGCCAATATTCTGCAAAGTTAGTGGTAAAAAAACTCTTAGCCCCGCTCACCGCAAATGCGCCAATAATTGGACCTAGCAAGGTGCCGCGGCCACCTACTGCTACCCAGATCGCCATCTCAATCGAGTTTGTTGGAGACATCTCTCCAGGATTAATGATGCCCACCTGCGGAACGAATAAAGCTCCAGCAATGGCGCATAGGATGGCAGATAGAACCCAAATAAAGAGTTTGTAACCTAAGGGGTTGTACCCACAAAACATCAAACGAGATTCTGCATCCCGTACCGCTGTAATCACCCTTCCCATTTTTGAGGTCACCAGGGCTCGGCAAAGAATAAAACTGCCCAACAGGACTAAGAAGGTAACAATGAAAAGTGTGACGCGAGTACTTGGCGCGCTGATGGAGTAACCCAATATCCGCTTAAAGTCCGTGAAACCATTGTTGCCACCAAAGCCCGTTTCATTCCTAAAGAAAAGAAGCATAGCGGCATATGTTAAGGCTTGGGTAATGATGGAGAAGTAAACCCCTTTAATTCTGGAGCGAAAAGCAAAGTATCCAAACACCCAAGAAATCGCTCCAGGAACCAGAATCAACATCAAAAGCATCCACCAGAAATGATCGCTCCCTTTCCAAAACCAAGGTAACTCTTTCCAGTCTAAGAAAACCATGAAGTCAGGTAATTCGCTTTTGTATACACCTTCAGTTCCTATCTGGCGCATGAGATACATGCCCATGATGTAACCGCCAATAGCAAAGAACAATCCATGCCCCAAACTCAATATTCCGCAATAACCCCAAACCAAATCAAGCGCTAAGGCCGCAATTGCAAAGCACATAATTTTGCCAATTAAACTAAGCGCATAAGCAGACATGTAGAATATACTAGTCTCGGGAACCAGCAAAGAAAATATTGGCACACCAATTAATACGCACAGTGTCAATGCTGCTAAGGCAATATAGGCACGCTTGCTGAGTATGGATTCACGCTCAGGAATTGCCAAACTAAAGCTAGATGAAGGAGCAAGCTTTCTAATATCCATATTAATCAACGCTCCTGCCTTTCAGTGCGAAGAGGCCTTGAGGACGTCTTTGGATAAAAATAATAATGAACACTAAGATAGCAATCTTGGCCAATACGGCACCAATAAATGGCTCTAATAATTTGCTGGTGATACCAAGTCCAAATGCACCATAAATAGTGCCTGCAAGCTGACCTACTCCACCGAGTACCACCACCATGAAGGAATCAACAATATAGCTTTGACCAAGATCGGGACCTACGTTACCAATCTGTGAGAGGGCTACACCACCAAGACCGGCAATGCCTGCGCCAAATGCAAAGGCATACATATCCACGCGCACTGTTTTGACACCCACGCATGCAGCCATAGTCCGGTTTTGAGTAACCGCCCTGACGAAAAGCCCTAGACGAGTTTTGTTTAATACTAGCCAAGTCACGATTACTACCGCAATCGCAAAAGCAAAAATAATGATCCGGTTATAGGGCACAACCAAGTTAGGTAGTACCTGCATGGCACCAGACATCCACGTTGGATTAGCCACCTCGACATTTTGAGCGCCAAAAATAGCTCTGGTCATCTGAATCATCAGCAAACTGACGCCAAAGGTGGCTAATAAGGTTTCTAGCGGACGACCATATAAAAATTTAATGACCGTTCTTTCGATCAAAATACCCACTAAGGCGGCGGCAATAAAAGCAACCGGCAAAGCGAATAACAAATACCAATCTAAATAGCCAGGAGCATATTGCCTGAAAAATCCCTGCACAACATAAGTTGCATAGGCACCAACCATCAGGAACTCGCCATGCGCCATATTGATGACGCCAATCAAGCCATAAGTAATCGCCAAGCCCAAAGCGCAAAGTAACAAAATACTTCCATAACTAAACCCAGCGATCACATTACCCAGGATTTCGCCGCTAAACTCAGACTTCTTAATTTTGGCTAAAGCCTTTTCAGCCGCCTCTTGCACTGGGCCACCCTCTTTTGCCAAAGGCGCCAGCAATGCAGCAACTTGTGGATCACCACTATCGCCTAAGAGTTCAATTGCCTTTAGTTTTGATTCTTGATTGTCAGATTGCAAAGCAAGGAGCGCCCAGAGCTTCTGTACTTTTGGCTTGAGCGCAGGATCCTTTTCGGTAGCCAGTAAGTTTTCAACCAATGGGAAGGTGTCTGGCTCGGGATCCTTGATTAAAGAGTCGACTGCCTTAGCGCGAATCTGTGGATCTGCAGAAGCTAGCTGTAAACCTAGCAAGGCATTATCAACTTTACCGCGCAGTTGATTATTCAGAATAACGTCTTGCAGTTCATCCGGCTTGACTGAAACACTTAGTCCGGTTAAGGGATCTAAATATTGATCGCCCTTTTGAACTACAACACCTTGGGGCGACAAGAAAAGGCTTTCTGCACTGAGAGCCTGAAGAATTTCTAAGGCTTCGGGACTACCTTCTTTAGATAAATTTTGGACCACTTTAACTTTGGCATCAAAGTTATCACTAAACAGGGGCTTTAAATCTGCAACATTAATTTTTGCAAAAGTAATCCCACATGCCAATACACAAGCAGCAGAAAGGATTAGTTTTGAAAAGATTGGAAATTTCATGGTGATTGTGAAAACCCTCCCCCAATTGAGGGAGGGTATTTCTATTGAAAATTACTGTACTGAATCAGGCTTGCCTGCATTACCGTCGATATACTGACTCCATGGTTTGGCTGGAATAGCTGTTGGAGTTTTGTAGATTACGTTGAATTGTCCGTCTGCCTTGATTTCACCAATCATGACCGGCTTAGATAAATGGTGATTAGCACCCATCACCTCAAGATAACCACTTGGAGTGTTAAGTTTTTGACCAATCATTGCCTTACGAACAGCATCAACATCGGTTGTGCCCGCTTTCTCAACAGCCGCTTTCCACATCAAGATACCGGTACGACTAGCCTCCATTGGGTCATCTGTCAAAGGCTTGCTAGCCCCTGGCAACTTTTTCTCTACAGAGTAAGCAGCCCACTGTTTTTTCCACTCGTCATTAACTGGGTTCTTAACTGACATGAAGTAATTCCATGCAGCCAATTGACCTACCAACGGCTTGGTATCAACGCCACGCAATTCCTCTTCACCAACAGAGAATGCCACTACTGGAACATCTTTCGCTTTCAAGCCTGCATTACCCAATTCTTTATAGAAAGGAACGTTTGAGTCGCCGTTAATAGTAGAAACAACTGCTGTCTTGCCGCCTTGAGAGAACTTCTTGATATTGGCAACAATAGTTTGATAGTCTGAGTGACCAAATGGTGTGTATGTTTCTTGAATATCATCATCTTTAACACCTTTAGACTTCAAGAATGCACGCAAGATCTTATTGGTTGTGCGTGGATATACATAGTCAGTACCCAAAAGCACCCAACGCTTAGCCCCGCCACCTTCTTTACTCATCAAGTACTCAACCGCTGGAATAGCCTGTTGATTTGGCGCTGCGCCAGTGTAGAAAACGTTACGAGACATTTCTTCGCCTTCGTACTGCACGGGGTAAAATAGTAAGCCATTGAGCTCTTCAAAAACTGGCAGTACAGATTTACGTGATACGGAAGTCCAGCAGCCAAAAACAACCGAAACCTTATCTTTAGTTAAAAGCTGTCGAGCCTTTTCAGCAAATAATGGCCAATTGGAAGCTGGATCAACTACTACTGGCTCTAATTTACGACCCAATACGCCGCCGCTTTTATTAATCTGGTCAATCACCATCAAATCCATATCTTTAAGTGATGTTTCGGAGATTGCCATTGTTCCGGATAGTGAATGCAAAATACCAACCTTAATTGGCTCCTTGCTTTGAGCCATCGCCAAATGACTTAAACCTGTAAAACTCAAAGCCGCAGCCAAAGCTGACAACTTCAAAATTGATCTACGCTTCATGTCTCACCTCTTGAGTAAATTAATCAGTTGGGCACATATAACCACTGCCTTCATTGATTAGAGGATGTTTCATGTTGGTGCCAATTCAAATAATCACCAAAACAGAGCGCCTGCACCAAAAAAAAGCGTCATCAAATTAAGAATTGCACTAAGAATAGGAATTTATGCAATTACAAAGGGGATGCCCTATTTTCCACTTTGTCATTTTTGATGGAACCATGGACACTTGAACTAGGACAACTTTTTGTCGGTTATGGGATTGATAGTCTAGCCCTGTTTATGGGGGTTAAATGACTTGTAAGTGTCGCGAAACGCGACACTTAGCCAATAAGGGTCGGGCCTATTGTTTAAATAGCACTTTCCTGACAAGATTATAAAAAACGTAAGGAATTAATATGGCTACCAAAAAAACCACGCCCCTCACAAAAGCTGGTATCAGGAAGATATCAAGCGAAAAACCAGGAGTTTACGATATCAAAAATCAACAAGGTGATTCGGAATACGTCGGCATGGCAAAAAAGGGGCGGATGCAAGGACGAGTGGAAGAGCATTTGCCAACGAGCGCAAAAGATCCAGTAAAAAATGGTAGTAAGGTAAAAATTACAAATACAAAAACTAAAGAAGCGGCCTTAAAGAAGGAAAAGCAGCTCATCAAATCAAAGCAGCCGCCGCAAAATAAAAAAGGTAAATGAAATGAGCGCGATAATCTACGATTTAAATGATGTACCCGTAGCCGTATTTAATGGCAATGACATCTATACATATGATGGTCATGCAGCAGCATATGTAGAGGGACAAGTTGTGGTGGGATGGAATGGGCATGAAATATGCATATTCAAAGATGGGGTCTTTTATGACAGAAATGAAATAAAGGTTGGGTCAATTACTCCCCAAAAACATAATCCCAATTCTCCACCCAGAAGACCATTGTGCCGCCACAGCCCTCAAACTAAGGTTCCTTATCCACCAGCGAGAAAATCTCAGGTAGCAAACCCTATCTCAGACCCACAATCCCTTGATCAAATAATTAGAAGTGGAGCTATTTCAAAGTTACCGCCTCCATCGCAGCAGCTTGTCCCAACTCCGCCTGCCCAGCCTTAATCTTCTGTCTAGCCCTTTCAGCTTTAACGGCTTGCTGATCACGCTTTACACGATCCTTCATTGATTTAAGTCTTGCCTGTTCGGGGCTTAATGGCTTTTGCGGGGCAATTTCATCGAATCTCATGGTTAACCAATCTGCAATGGTTGATGTGGCACGTTATTAGCACCAAAGATAGCTTGAAACAGTTTGTATGCTTGAGCTTGATTTTGGGCATAGAGAATGGTTTCCACCCACACCCCCGCCGCATTGACTGTCGCTTTATATCTTTTCATATAGATATTTAGCAAACATCTCTTTTCTGTATGAAGATCAGCATTTAAATTGACTACAAATACTATTTCGATATGGGCGGCTTTGTAAATAAATGGGCTGCCACCACTGGCACAGTACGTTTGCCAGAGCCAAGAGTGCTCAATAGATGCTGGATCTCTACCAAAACACAGGTAATTGAGAAATGAAATTTACTTTGTAGCGTCTTTGGTTCATCAGGGTGAAACCGACTAGGATTCATCTCCAAAACCCAATTCTTAATTTTCTCCGCCTCAAAGTTACAGCCTTCCCAGTTATGGGCAAATTCATTTCGTATTTTTTTCAATAGCTCAAGATCTGCCATCTGCTCGCTAGACAGTAAACCCATGGCGTAAGCGGCTTTGATTCGAGCTGAAAACGTGCCTAGAGGAGCATTGAATCCCTCTATAAGGTCATTCGCTGGTTTTCCAGGCCTTAGATATCCATGCAATAAGCGACTGAGACACTCCTCAGAAAAAGCCGCCATCGATAAAACTAGCCCTCTCTCGTCTTCTTCCGCGGTCAAACTTAGAAGCCTATTAAATTGACCAAAAACTTCATCTTTTTCCGAGTCATGCTCAGGTGCAACTTGCTTTGATTTGTATGATTCAGCCATAGTAACCTTGAGTTCAATTAAATACTCTTCATCATGTTACATGGACTGAACCTGTCAAATGGATGATCACATAATCACCTCTTAAACCCACTCCTCAAGCCTGCACTAGCAACCTCAATCTGCGCATCTAAATCCCCTGCTTCCACGGCAACCTTTACCGTTTCTAGCGCCTTGATTAAGTCCTCGGCACTATCCACTTGAATGCTGGGCTTTCCCTTTGCTAGCTCAATCGTCCAGCTCCCATACCTAATAGAAACACAGACTTTGCCCTCCTCGGTCTTAAACCACCAGGGCTTGATCCTCTTAGGAGCCTCTACTTGCTTACGCACCCCTGTGTGAGCATCCTTAATGCTACGGAACTTCATTAATACAAATGGAGTTCCCGATAACTGCCCTTTTGCTAATTGAATCTGCTCCCACAAATGACTAGACAACTTATTCCTACGAATAACAATGGCTGGTTGGTGCATGGGCTTTTTGACTGCTACTAGGTTGAGGCTACTTAATTGACTCATTTACGTCTCCTTGTGGTTAATGGCGTGATTGCCTATATACAAGTTAATTTCAGAGCTTTATAAGGTCGACCTCTTTTTAGATCACAGGCAAATCGGCTCATTTTGGACATAAAAAATACGGTTTTTATTAACAAGGGCTAAATATTTACGAGTCGCGTAATGAGTTGCATTGAGATGCGAAGAAGAAATAAGTTGCAGTAAGAGATGCAGTTAGTTGCTGTATTGGGGGCAAATGAGTAGCTCTGAACAGCAACTCAAGCAACAGCAACTATCTTTTGTCTCTGCTACTCCTTGCATCTCAAAGCAACACCGCGACTCCTTTCAACATTCAAGGAGATTAAAAATGAAAGAAATCACAGCCCGCTTATGGGAAAACAAAATGTACGGAACAACCTTTGGTAAAGGTCAATATCGCAAAGCTATCTACAACGGCACATTAGAGATCCCCAGTCCTTATGCCAAGTATTTAGTAGATTTTGAGGAAGTTGAGGCTTGGTTTCATTTCCCTAAGAGTCCAGTGCATATGGAAATGGCAGGACGCTTAAGCAATATCCCAGCAAATGAAGATGGGGTTTTAATGAGCTGGATCTATCGATATGAAGCTGGGATCAAAAGCGCAGTTAAAGGCTATGCGTCTTTGGATATGAACTACAGTCGTATCACCATTCAAATTGACGATACTGCGCATGGAATCGATGAATACTGGGAGCTACCTGTACGTAGTTGTATTGCCAGAATTCCTGGAAAACCCACGCCTGCACTGATTGCTACTACACAATCCGAGCTAAATTCACCTCAAAAACCGTCTACAAACGGCGTATTTTCTGGGGGACATAAGCAAGCACTTGAGAGCTTACAAAAACACGCTATCAAGTGATTTGAAGCATTAGCTAGGGTCGTCGTCTAAAGACGACAGATCTCAGTAGATTTTGCTAAATACTTATAAGCAAATACTGGTTAAGAAAATAACTATATTCTTAACCCGATTTGTAAGTCATTGATTCTTGGAAGGTCTTTTTGTCCTGTTACACGACACTTAGCAAACAAACTGAGGTCGACCTTTTCCCGTTAAGGAAACATACTTAAAACGCACATTTTATTTATGACAGGAAAACCAAATGGCACAAGCAAAAACCTTATCTCAAGCAGAACTTGATCAAGTTCTTAATTACGTCAGTACCAAAAAATACGCTTTGCGTGACAGAGCAATCATTCTTACCAGTTTCTTAGGCGGCCTTCGTGTCGCCGAAATAGCCTCACTCACCATGGGTGATGTAGTGAACCCCGATGGATCGATTAAGAATGAGATCCGTTTATCAGCGGCACAAACTAAAGGCAAATACCCCCGAACCGTGTTCGTATCACAGCGTTTACAGGGGGAATTGGCCAACTACCTCACAACAAGACATGCCAAAGGCGCTGATATTCCACTCTTTCATACCGATCATCGCTTACGTTTTAGCCCCAATGGCTTATGCGTGTGGTTTCATCAACTTTATAAGAATGTGGGCATTAGCGGCGGAAGTAGCCACTCGGGAAGAAAATTTTTCATAACAACTTTGGCTAATAAAGGCATCGGCGTTCGAATCTTAGCCAGTCTTGCTGGTCACAGATCGATTGCTGTAACGCAAAGATATATCGATGTAAATGATGAACAAAAGAGAAATGCTGTGGAGCTTATCTAATATAAAGTAAGGCATTACTCTAAATTGAGTGATGCCTTATCTTCGGCAACACGTTGCTTAACCGATTTTTCTTCGAAATCATCCAAGAAAGCGGTTTGACGTAAGCGATACTCAATGGTGGGCATTGAAAGTAAATCAGCTTTTAAGCCCTCTTTAATCCAAATGCGATCCCTAATTTCACCCCGAGCATATTTGGAGATTGCAGCGTCATTTAACTCAAGAAATAACGCCCGCACATTGCCAAAGTCGTGAACAACAAAGCGGTCCTCCCAACCATCAGGTAGTGTTGGTAAGTCTGGACTGGCTGCATCTACGTAATAACCGAATTCATCTTCAAACGCACTACCTTGACCAATAATCGCAGCAATCTCACCTGCGCGAGCGGGATCATCTTTTGGATACATATCTACATCAATAGATCTCACCATCTCATCCGGAGGGGGAACTTCAAGACCCAGGGCGGTCAGGCTACCAATAATGACGTAGTCAGTGTGATTGGTAATCTTTTTAGCTTCAGTTAATACGTGATGAATATGATTCAGGTTCAACGAACTTCTTTCATCAGAAAGCTAAATGGGGAATTTTGTGCAAGCGCATGTGCCTGAGGAGCGTCACCACAAACCTCTTGCTCCATTTCAGACGGGTCGGCATTTATCAATCTTCTCCAGGAGTCAATGTAAAAACGACTGCACAACTCCTTTTCCTCCCACATCCGAATACGAACTTCAGCTTGATGTACTACATCATTGCGACGATCAGATCGAAGCAATATCAGAGCGTGACGATGCAACCTACCAAGTTTTTCGTACTTCTCGGCATCAGCTTTGCGTGCTAATGCACGCATGGAGAGGGATGGATTAGGTTTAACGCTTTGCATAGCTTAAGTATATATAGGAGCCAAAAGAAGAGCAAGATCGGCTAAAAGACCTAAAAATCCGCTTGTTTTAGCAAAAATCAAGTTAATTCCGCCAAGTAAAAAATAGTTCACACCTCTATCGTCGATCTTATAAAGCAATGCCTTCTGAGTTCTTAATCGATATTCAAAAAGCCATAATCTCCTAGTAAAAATATTTCTTTAAACTGGCCGCATTTTCGAGCTAATTTGTTGCTGTCTTCTTAGTCAAATTTCAACATCATTTTTATTAAATTTCTTCAAATAGAGTTTTTTGGTGATTTTTTCTCAAAAATAAAATCGCCCTACAAGCCCGTGTTCATGGGGCTTTGATTTTTCGGAATTTTCTGTCAAGGAAATAAAACAACGTCCTGATTTGCGTGAAAAATACGAAAAAAATTAGACTGCTTCCATCAACACAAAAAGTTTCATCAGCATTCTCGCTAAAACGTGTTGGTAATTTTATAACTTGAAGGAGCAACACCATGAGAATCACAGCAAATCAAAAGCATGAAATCGCCAGTGCAACATTAGTAAAACTCGATGCACTAGCAAACCGTCGTCAAGTATGGCAACGGGACTTTTACGACAAATCCAATAAGGGTCTTTATGCCCTTCTCTCAGAATGTCTTGGCATGTATTACGAGATCAAAGGCAGCCCTGCTGAGAAGGTTGTATTAGAAGGCATTAAAGCCAACCTAGAAGGTCGTGGCATTAAAGTGCAAACCAGCACCCCGGTACTGACCTTACTCGTTAAATACGTGTTTAATGCCGAGCGCCGCCGTGCAAGCGCATATTCACGTGCATTACGAGTGGCGGCTAAGGAAGCGGTTTCTGTTGGCAATTTTGCTGAATGGGTAACCAAGGTTGGTGGCATTGAGGAAGTAGCCAGTACCAAAGGTATTACCGATGAGACTATTAAAAAGCGTAGCCAGCTTGATAATAAGGTTGCCGAGGTTAAGCAATTATTAGTTAACCAACTACAACACCCGTTGAGTTTGGTACCAAAAACTGCCTTAGCGCATCCAGCTGATTCTGCCGAATACACCTTACTCATTGGCAAGATGCTAGCTAGCGGTCAAACGCAAGTCTTAAGCGTAGTGCCTGGCTCTACTACTGCCATGATCGAGCAAGCCATTCGCAAGATTGCGCAAGAACTACTCAATAAGGTTGATGAGCATATCAAAGCCCAAGCAGAACTTGCAGCGCAAGCGGCAATTACTGAAGCGGCTAACCAAGCCTACTTCAAAGAGATGGCATAAGCCATTGTTCATTATTTGACAGGGGTTTAGGACTGATCAACCGCCCCTGCTTTTACCCAATTAGAAAGGAAATACCATGAGCTTCGCACTCAAATATGCACCTAAGACTCTCGATGAGGTTGTTCTAGGTAGCATCACTCTCAAAAACAAGCTAGCTGAATACATTAATGGGCGAGACTTAAAGCCATTAATACTTCATGGCGGGGTTGGTACTGGTAAAACCACGATTGCCAATCTATTACCCCACGCCATTGAAGGTAAAAAGGCTGAAGTTACCCGTCTTAAAGCAGTGGAATTTAATTCCATCAACGATGTCATGCAGACTTTTGAAGATCACACGATGTTTTATCAAGTGTTTACGATCAATGATCAAAAGCGTAATTACATCATTTCCAATGAAATTAATTTCACACCTAAAGCAGCGATCGCGTTTAGAGATGTAATCGATGACATGATCGGACATACCCAGTTCATCTTTACAACGAACTACATTGATCAAGTGGACATTGCCTTGCGAGATCGTAGTAGCTGCCTGGTAGTGCCTCCAGTTTCGGCTAAGGATTGGCTACCCAGAGCGCAGTGGATCTTGCAGCAAGAAGGTATTGCCCTGCCAGATGATCAGCTACTCAAAGTCCTCTCAGCACAATTACAAATAAGCTCTAGCAATCGTAAATTATTGGAGCGCCTTGAAGACTTTGTTAGGTCGGTACGAAATCCTCCAAGCAATCCTGGCGGAGTAATTTTAGAAGTGCCAACGCCTGAGCCAATTAACCCGCTCATGGCAGCTTAAGCTAATTTGGCGGCCGCCATCATAGGAGTAAGCTTTGAGTAATGTTTTTCAATCATCAGTGTTGAGGTGCCCATTTGCCTGGCTAAGGTATGTATGTCAATACCTTCAGCTAGAGCAAAGGTGGCATAAGTATGGCGTAGGCTATACAGGGTTCTGTTTTTACCAGTAGCATCCTTTAATAAGTTAGATTCAACCATTAGCCGCTCAAAAACATCATCTAGACTATGCGGAGCATCTCCTTCGGGAAATGCAAATACTTTCTTATCTAATTTGGCCTCAATCACAGCCTCTAGGTTCTTATAAGGTAGCTTTTGCCAAGCAATTAACCGCTCTAAAGCCTCGATCACAAAATGTCTTGCGATTAGGTATCTAGGGCCCGTTTTGCCTGATACCCAAATTCTTAGGTAACGCTGCTCACCAATCCAATGCCACTGCAGAGCTTTCCAGCGAATCGGCATACTCTCCGTTCCCTGCCTAATACCCGTTCCCAGCAAGAACTCTACATAGACCCGGCACAGTCTACGCATATGGTTACTACGTTGATTGCGACCAAAACGCTCCCAGTCCCACATGTATTCCAGCAAGTAATTGACTTCTTGCTGATTAAAAGCAGGCCTAATTTCTGCCCTATCAGCGTTTACCTCCAATAAGGGAATGGTGCGATTTCGATTGATTAGGCCCTGCTCTCTAGCCCTTTCAATTACCCGCTTATAAAGACCAGCATGGCGCCTTTGAGTATAGGTCTTGGGATTCTTGCCCATCTGGGATATGCGCCACGCCACATAGTCATCCACAAGCTCTTGGGTTATGTCATTAATCTGGTAATTACCAAAGAATGGAATCAAGTACTTGGTGTAGATGTGTATGTAATCAACATGAGTGCGCTTATTGGGATTGGCTTGAACTACCCTGGCAGCAGCAGCTAGTTCTTGCGTGGCTAATTGCCGAAAAGTCTTGGTCTTAATGGCTAGATCGCTGGCTAGCTTGACCTTGACTGTTTCATAGATAGCAATGGCTTGGGTTGTGGCTTCGGCCACCTGATCTAAGCCAGTACTTGAGGAATGCCAAGCACCCGTAGATAACTTAAAACGGCATTGCCATTGGTGACTATGGGGTCTTTTATAGAGGGTGATGGCACCATCAAGGAGTTTGATGGGCTCATCATCAGTGATAACGGTAGAAAATAAGAGCGATAAATTATTCATTAAAAGCGTCACTTAACAAGACACTTGTTAGCTTAATTTCAGATTTACGTTTGGGCGACCTGAATTATTTACTGTCGGTTTGACCAGACACTACGGGGTCAGGGCTGGCGATGGACTGTTACCGATTAGAAGGCAGACCTTCAATCCACTTATTGATGGCAGGCTCAAAACGACCCAAAGAAGTCACCCGAGGCAAGTTTGGGTGATACAAGCCTTCCCTAAGAAAAAGAAAACCTTTTCTCTTTAAAAAGTTTTATACAGGCATCAACAGCTTGCGCATCATAAAGGGTGCCTCGATGCTGCTTAATCTCATCAAGCGCTGCATCGATTCCCAAAACAAAGCGATAAGGGCGATGTGTCGACATCGCTTCAATCACATCAGCTACGGCAATAATTCGTGAGCCAAGTAAGATTTCATCACCCTTGAGGCCCTGAGGATAGCCACTACCGTCCATCCGCTCATGATGCTGATAGATCATTTGCGCAATAGGCCATGGAAATTTAATATTCTTAACAATGTCATATCCCGCCTCGGCATGGGTTTGAATCAACATATATTCGACATTACTTAGCTTTCCAGGCTTAGTTAAAATTTCTACAGGAATTGAAATCTTGCCCACATCATGAATAGTTGAGGCTAATTCAATACCGTGGATCATATCTTCTGATAATCCAAGCTCTCTAGCTATTGCCGGGGCTAATTGGCCGACTCGCTTCATGTGGCCGGCGGTATATTCATCACGTGATTCCACTGCATAGGCAATAGACTTAATCGACTCCTCTAAACTTTGCTCAAGTTCTGTAGAGGCCTGCAATGCAGCTAATGCAGTCTTTTTGGCTGAAACCATTTCCTGCAGTTGCTTTTCTTCAGTAAGGTCAGTGGCAACTAAGCAGTAAATATCCGCTTCTCCACCTGAACTTAACTTGCTAACAGAAAGATAGATGGGTACTTGCTCTCCATCTTTGTTTAGCAAATTCAATTCCATACGTCGTTTTTCAGGTAAGCCTACCTTTAGAAAGGCTTCAAGAATCTTGTCATTCTCGGGGTCTACCCATTTATAAATGCCACTGCCAACAATTGTGCTCATTGGTGACTTGACCATCTCCGCAAATCGTTGATTACAAAATAAAATAAGTCCATCTGCTGAAATAGTTAAGGCACCCTCACTCATTTCCTCTAGCAACAATCGGTATGGGTGGTCTGCGTTAACTAGCGTGAAAATTCTTTCGCCAGATTTACCAGCAACCACTAAAGCGTCAACCGCTCCATCGCGTATCGCATCTAGCGTTTGCTGAGCATCAAGCCACTTCCTGCGCAAGTCATCAATTTCTTGCAGGAGTTGTGAATGTGATTTTGAGTCTTCTTTCATTGTTTAATTAGACTTTAAATCTAGACCGACTAAAACTTTTTCTGTATCAGAGAGATCACCAATAATGCGACGCAACGGTGGGGGTAATTCCTTGATAAGGGTCGGTATTGCAATGATTTGATGGCCAGCAGCCAAGAGAGGTTGCTGATAAAGATCGATTACCTCTAAAGTGTATTGACCTGCCAGCTGCTCATCACAAATCTTTTTAATATTGGTAATGGCCGCAACCGAACGTGCCGTCGCACCTGCAACGTAGAGTCGAAGAATATATTTCTTTAACCCAGCCACTTTGACGGGCGAACTCCCTTCTTTTTTGGGATGCACCCGTAAATCAATCGATTTATCAGTCATTTGTTCAAGCCTCCCCCTAAACTGATCTGAGCTAGCACTTCCTCGATATTCGAGAGGTCTCCAACGACTTTTTTAACCGGCTTGGGGTGCTTGCGAACTAAGGTCGGGATTGCTAAGATTTCGTCCTCTTCGGAGAGCTTTGGATTTTCCAATAAATCAACTACCTCGAGCTCATACGGATCACCAATATGAGCATCGCATATTTTTTTGAGATTGCTCAGAGCCATTATCGACTTGGGCGTCTGTCCAGCCACATATAGTCGCAACTTTAAAATCGAAGTTTCGCCGCTTACTGCAGCAGACTTAGTCACTTTGACCTCTTTTTGGCTACTAACGGAGCAATTTCAACATCAGACTTGCGCATTTTTTCCATGGCAGTCTTATCTACACTTAATTGACCTGAGCGAAGTTTCTCCTGTGAGATTAATTTAATATTGGCAGCTTCTTGCGCCGCAAATTCAGCCCGCATTGCTGCAATCTTAGCGTCCAAAACGTTACGTTTATTTTCCAAATCGAAGTGGCGAAGCTCGACTTCTTCTTGCATCTGGATTTCTTGGGCCTTTTCCTTGGCTAGCATGCTAAGACGTGCGCCACCGGTTAAGACACCACCAATACCAGAATAGACGTCGATTAATTCCACGCCATTATTGGTAATTAAGAATTCTCGAACTTGATTGGAATGCGCCATACCGCGCGACTTGAGAATGTACAAACCGCGATTACGCTCCCCATTGCTCTCGATGTCCCTTAATAGAATCCATGAATCAATTAATGAGGAAATTGCGACGTGAGATGACTCAGGCGAGGTTCCGCTGGCAGTTAAGCTGGAGAACATCGCTGTAACTCCTTCGGCCTTTAAAAAGTCCACTAACTTCATCAGGATTCTTTTCACTTGATTTGGATTTCGATTGTCTCCAAAGCTAGTAATAGGGTCCATGATGACCACTTGGGGCTTAAATTCATTCACCATTTTTTGAATCATGATCAGATGCATATCAAGCCCATACTGCGACGGCCTAGTAGACTCGAGCTTGAGCAGACCTTTCTTTATCCAAAAGTCTAAATCCATACCAATAGATTTCATGTTTCTTGCAATCTGACTTGGTGACTCTTCAAAAGCAAAATACAAGACTTTTTCACCCCTTTTACAAGATGCATTAGCAAAATGTGACAAAAAGCTAGTTTTACCAGCACCCGCCGTACCCGAAACCAAAATAGAGCTGCCACGGTAGAAACCTTTATTACCCAACATTGAATCTAGTCGCTCAATACCACTAGAAACTCTGCCTGTTACCGCTTCGTAATTCAGCCTTGCAGAGGTAATTGGTATTAATGAAATTCCATCTTCATCAATTAAAAATGGATATTCATTAGTTCCATGAAGTGATCCGCGATACTTAACGATACGCAATCTTCGCGATGAAACCTGATCGTCAATGACGTTGTCTAATAAAATGACGCAATCAGATACGTACTCCTCTAATCCTTGACGAGAAATAGTATCTACCCCACTTTCGCCAGTGATAATGGCAGTGACCCCCTTGTCTTTTAGCCAGCGGAAAAGACGCCTTATTTCAGCGCGTAATATTGCAGGATTTGGGAGGCTTGAAAAAAGTGACTCAATGGTATCGAGCACAACCCGTTTTGCGCCAATTGCATCAATCGCAGCGCCTAGTCGAATAAAAAGAGCATCTAGGTTATATTCACCCGCCTCGGCTATTTCATCCTTGTCTATATACACATAGTCAATGGCAATTTTTTTACTTTTAATGAGCCCTTGTAGATCAAACCCAAGCGAAGCGACGTTGGCCATTAAGTCTTTGGTTGACTCTTCAAAAGCCATAAAAACACCAGGCTCATTAAATTGAGCAGCCCCCCTAACCAAAAACTCCATTGAAAGCAATGTCTTGCCACAACCAGTATTACCGCACACTAGCGTAGGGCGTCCTTTTGGAATACCCCCATTAGTAATGGTGTCCAAACCCTCAATCCCCGTTAAGACTTTGGGGAGTTGAGTTCGGGTTACCTGCACGAACTTCGGCTTTAAAGTAGTTTTCGGCTTTGTAATTACTTTGCTGGGCTTTGCTTTAGTCATTCTGGCACTCGCTTTGATGAAGACAGTCTAATGAAATTGAAAATAGGACTTACTGATAGGCATTTGACTGCTCAGCAAACCATTTAACTCTTTTTACTTTATAACTTCTATAACTTTTGAGTTTGATCTAAGTCAAATAACGAAGGAATTGAGGATTGCCTAGGGCTAACCCTTATGAAATATATCGGTTGGAAGTGGCCCAATAAAAGGCTACTTAATTAATTTAAAAATCAATCAGTTGCCCCCCCCCCCAAATCTAGACTTTCCTTGCCGTCAAACAGCTTAACGGCTGCAGAGACCACCATGGCGTCTAATTGCTTGCCAGATTCAGCTTTAATTTGAGCGATTGCAGCAGGCAGCCCAAGGGCGGCCCTGTAAGGGCGATGGGTAGACATGGCTTCAAGCGTATCGGCAACTGCCAAAATCTTCGCGCCCGGGAGAATCTGATCCCCTCTTAAACCCAGGGGGTAGCCAGAGCCATCGATACGCTCGTGGTGTTGACGCACCATATCTGCGACCGGCCAGGGAAACTCAATGTCTTTTAAAAGTTCATATCCCTGCTCAGGATGCAGTTGGACCAACTTTTCTTCAAACCCTGATAAGGCTGATGGTTTAGTCAGAATTTCAGCGGGTACAGCAATCTTGCCAATGTCATGAATGAGCCCAGCCATTTTGAGGCCAACAATACTCTCTTCATCTAAACCCATCTCGGCGCCAATAGCTTTAGCCAAATCACCTACATGCTTTTCATGACCAGCGGTATAGGGGTCCCGCAATTCAACCAGAGCCCTAGCTATATCAATTGTTTCCATCAAAGACAATTGTAATTTTTCATGATTGATTGCCTCGAGCTTGGAAATCACCAACTCAGCAACCATCTTGGCTTTTACTTCCATCGCCACCACTAATTCTGCCGCTCGCTTTGCTTTCTCCTCATTGGCGATAATAAGCTCATCAGCTCTCTTGGTTTTTTCTTCATTTGCGACAACTAGCTCAGCTACTCTCTTGGCTTTTTCTTCATTTTGAAAAGCAAGCTCTTCGTTAGCAATAATGAGTTCTGCGGCTCGTTTTGCTTTTTCCGCATTAGCAATCTTGAGCTCATCAACCCGTTTGGCTTTTTCTTGGTTTTGATATGCCAACTCTTCATTGGCAATAATTAGCTCTGCCGCCCGCTTAGCCTTTTCTTCATTGGCAATAACGAGCTCAGCAACTCTTCTTGCCCTCTGTTCATTTTGATGGGCAAGCTCTTCATTCGCTATCACTAAATCTGCGGCTCTTTTGGCTTTCTCTTCATTAGCGATAACCAGCTCTGCTACTCGCTTGGCTTTTTCAATATTAGCAAGAACTAGTTCAGCTACACGCTTAGCTTTCTCTTCATTTTGAAAGAGTAGTTCTTTATTAGCAATAATTAAGTCAGCAGCTCGCTTAGCTATCTCAGCATCAGTCGTTTCTATTTTTTTCATTTAAAAACCGCTTTTTCAGGAACCCTTTATTTGTTCAGTGTATACCCATTAGCTCTTATATCTATAGACTTTTTAACGCTTTATAGGTGTAATGGACTTACTCTACTTTTGAGATACGAGGTACATTTTGTATATAGCTATTAGCCTTTACTGCCTATCGCTGCTATGTCAGGTTCTTGCCTCACTAATTAGCCTTTCGTTATTTCGGCATTCAGCAACCATATATCGCTGGGCATGGCTATTGTTAGCTATCGGCCTTAGCTTAATGGTAGGCAGAAGACTTGTTCCGATAATTCATGTCTATGAGTCTGGTAACTTCGACTTATTAGACGCAATCCTATCGCTACTAATTTCAGGATTCTTATTGCTCGGCGTCCTTGGTCTTAAAAAATTACTTTTCAAGGCTGACAATAATCAACTGACGCTCGAAACTCTTGCTCAGCACGATCCCCTCACCAATAGTTTAAGTCGCACCGAAATACTTTATAGAATCTCGGAAGAAATTAATCGCTCACGCAGAAATAAACATTCTTTTGCTCTACTTGAAATGGACATTGACCATTTTAAAAATGTAAACGATCAATTTGGTCATCATGTTGGTGATACGATTTTAGCCAATCTAGTAAGGCACTCTCAAGAAGCAGTTCGCTCTATTGATATAGTTGGACGAATTGGGGGGGAAGAATTTTTGATACTGTTGCCAGAAACAGCGGCCGAGGGAGCTGCACAAATTGCTGAGCGTTTGCGGGAACATATTGCCAATACAGCAAATGTTACAAGTGCTTCAAAACCAATAAACATCACCATTAGTATTGGAGTTGCGATTTTTAACCCCAAAAAAAATCCCACAATAGAGCGGGGCATACTCTTAAATGAGTTAGTAAATCAGGCTGACCTAGCAATGTATCAAGCAAAAAATGAAGGGCGAAATCGCGTTGCCTTTTGGAGTCTCTCTACCCCCTCCTTTAAATAGCTAGGATCTTAAAACGGAAAGATAAGCTCTTCCATTACATAGCGATAAAAGTAGTTCGGCCCAAGAAATCCTGCCATCTTGCCGTAACCAGCCCGAGTCTTAAAGTAGTAATCGTTTGATGCCACAGGACTGGTTGCCGCTAACTCATAGAGCTGTGTGGTTGTGCTTGGATCTTGATTGACTGTTTGTCGTCCAACGCCTGCTGTACCACTAAGCATCCAGCCATTGATACGCTTACGTGCTCCAAAGGCAATCATAGTCTCGCTATAAGTGGATGGGTTGAAGTAGTTATTGGGAACATTAGTATTGGTATCTCTATATTGGCGATACCTAACCGAATAACAACCGGCAGCTAACAAAGTGTCGCGTTAAGTGACACTGAAAGGTCGGGTCTAACCGACACCACAAGCTCAGCCCCTAAATTTCATTAAAGTCGCAGAGTCACTAATAGTCACACAGGATTCTCCACGCTAGACCCAAGGCTTCCCTTACGCCAGACAAGCTCGCTCATGATCAAGCCACAATCGAGACAATAGATAAGCCTGAAACAACAATAATTAATAGGGTTCGTGGTCTGCCCAGCACGATTCGAACGTGCGACCTACGCCTTAGAAGGGCGTTGCTCTATCCAGCTGAGCTATGGGCAGAATGTGCTGGGTATAACTAGAACAATAAGGGAAAGTGGTCGGAGTACAAGGATTCGAACCTTGGACCCCCTGCTCCCAAAGCAGGTGCGCTACCAGGCTGCGCTACACTCCGACGGAACCGATATTCTACACCGAGAGGGCTGTTACAGGCAAATCCTGTAACATTCGTGCCATGAGTGCCTATTTTTCAAGCAAATTTACGAAGCAAATTCAGACCGCTTTTACAGCGGCATTGCTCGTATTTTGCTTGCTCGGAACCCACTGGATAGGTCTTTCCCACAGCATTTCGCACGCGGGCCTCCAAGGCCAATCCACCGAAATAAGCAAATCATCTGTTGTTGATAAAACCTTTAGTCATACCTCTGATAGTTGTCACCTGTTTGACGCACTTTCGCTTGCCGGATTTATTCCATGCGACCAATCTTCTGCTGTGGCAACTCACCAAGGCGCAATAGATCAACCCAATACAAATAATTCATTTTTAAGAAATTCAATAGCTAGCGTTTATCAATCGCGCGCTCCCCCCACTTTCATCCTTTAAAACATTAGCGCTGCATTGCGCATTCCCGTTTTAATTAATCACCATCAATTGGTGAATTTGGATGAATATGAATTACCGCTCTAAACCATTTTCTTGCTCACCATTATTGGTAGCCATTACATTTTTTCTGAACAACCCTGCTTGGTCACAAAATCAAGCGGAAGCTTTACCTCAGCTTGATGTCACTGGTGTGCACGAAGGTGGTCAAGGGTTTTTATCGCCAAATAAAGTATTGGCTGGGGATGAGTTGCAAAACAAACTATCCGGAACGCTTGGAGCAACTTTAGCAAATGAGCTCGGCGTCTCGGCAACAGGCTATGGTGCAGGCTCATCAAGGCCTGTTATTCGTGGTCTTGAAGGTGCGCGCGTTCAGATTCTGCAAAATGGATTATCCGCCGGCGATGTTTCAAGTATTTCCGCTGATCATGCAATAGCAAGCCCAATGCAAAATACCCATCAGATTGAAATTCTGCGTGGTGCCTCTGCTCTTCAATATGGATCAGGCTCCAGCGGTGGCTTAATAAACGTTGTAAATGATCGAATTGTTACGACGATGCCTGACACTCTATCTGGTGCAGTCAATACCAGCTACGAAACAGTGAACCAAGGTAAAACAGCCAATATAGAGCTCGATGCACCAGCAGGTCCCCTTGCTTTGCATTTTGATTCAGCCATAAGCAATTCGAATAACTATCGTATTCCAGGATTTGCTGAACAAGGCGGACCAAATGCAAATTGGGCTATCAACCCAGGTGAGCCGGTAAATATTCCCTATAGTGGAAAACTACCATTCTCTTTTAGCAATCAGAATAGTTTAGGTTTAGGAGCAAGTTATGTTCGCTCGGATGGATATACAGGCCTCTCTTTAGAGCGCATGAATCATAACTATGGAATACCCACCGCAGAGGGCGGCTTTATTCAACAGTCACAAAATCGTTACGACATTGCCCATCAAACTAACGACCCTTTTGATGGCTTTAGCTCGGTGAAGATTAGCGCTGCTAATACAAATTATCAACATACTGAATTTACCAATAATGGTGTTGCATCAACCAAATGGAATAACACTGCTACTGAAGCTCGATTGGAATTAGCTCATAAAGAGTTGCTGGGATCAAAAGGTATTCTGGGCCTACAAGTCATAGGCTCAACTCTCAATGCAACAGATTTATCGACAAATAATTACGCAATAGCTCCCCAGACAAAATCAAATTCAACTGCCCTCTTCTTGGTTGAAGAAGGTCGATATGGACCATTAAAAACGAGTCTCGGAGCTCGATATAACTACGTAAACCAAAATCCAAATTCTGGAACCCAGTTTCCTAGCGCTAGCAGTCAAGAATTTATTCCAACGTCTTATGGCCCTCCTGCACTTCAAAATCGCCAATTTAATTTAATGTCTTATTCAGCAGGAGGCCTGCTAGATGTTGCCAAAGGTTATGGGATAGGTCTTGCCTATACAGTTTCTCAAAGATCACCCAGTGCTCAAGAGCTCTATTCATATGGGCCGCACGATTCAACGGCAACATTTGATATTGGAAACTCAAATTTAGGCGTTGAAACTTCACACAATCTTGAGCTTAGTTTTCAAAAGACTCTGGGCTTGATCCGCAGTAAAGCCAGTATTTATAAAAACCAGTTTAATAATTTCATATATGGTTACTACACCGGTGCCTATAGTCAAGCTAATGAAAATTTTTCAGTTGTGCAGGCTTCTCAAGCAAATGCATCAATTCAAGGGGCGGAAGCAGAACTTACCTATAACTGGAATGAAACTGGCGTTGGTGGACGAATATTTGGTGATGTCTCTCAAGGCACCTTTACTTCCGGCGGAAATCTTCCTTTGCAGCCAGCGCCACGTCTAGGGACCGAATTAGGATACCAACGCAATGGGTGGTTAGCAGGCGCAACTTACATCTATAGCTATCAACAAAATAAATTAGCTAGCTGGGAAATCGGGCCAACGCCAAGCTATAACCTTGTCAATGCTAACTTGTCTTATACAGAGCGGATTGGAAAGGTAAATTGGGCTGGGTACTTAATTCTCAAGAACTTACTGAATGAAGAGATTCGTTATGCAACCTCACCTATGGCTGTGAGGCTGTATGCGCCGCAACCGGGAAGAAGCGTGATGGTCGGCGTACGGGCTGCGTTTTGATGCGACTAAGCCCTAAAGATATTTCAGTAGAAAATATCCAAGCAATCCAGACCCTAGAATTACAAACACCGGATTGATTTTTGTTCTCAAAATAAGATAAAGAGAAATTAAGGCTAATCCAAGGGTTATTGGGCTAACGATAGAAGATTTGGCTACAGCATAGACACCGGAAGCCATTAAGCCGATTGAAATGGGCTCTAAAGCATTCTGGATACTCCGTCTCCAAGGGCTTTCGCCAAAGTTATCCCATATGCGTCCGGCATAGAAGCACAAAATACTGGATGGCAAGAAAAAAGAAAGGAGAACAACTCCAGCGCCTACTAAGCCTGCAACCTGAAACCCGATCACCAATACCATCAACATATTAGGGCCTGGTGCAATTTGACCAATACTATAAATATGTACAAAACGCAGATGATCAATACCAAATTGATGTGCCAATAGGGTTTGCATCTCCGGTAATACGGCAGTGCCGCCTCCAACTGCCAGAAGTGACAGCATGCTAAAGCTGAGTGCTAATGACAGTAAGTGATTCATGAGCTCACTTTTGGGCGGTAAATGTAAATTGCAATCGGGGCCATTATTAAGAGAACGATCGGCAGACTGAGTTTTACAAAACTCATCAAAACAAAGGTCGGAACGATTATGAAAAGCGACTTGAGATGCTTCCAGTGATCATCCCCTATTCGATAAGTAATTGCTGCTAACAAGCCGCATGCAGCAGCTGCCACTCCTGACAAAATTAAGTTTGCCAATGGGTGATCAGTATTAGTGGTGTAGGCAATACCAATGATCAATACAAATAGTGATCCAGGAAGAATTAAGCCGATTGTTGCTACAAAAGCGCCTAAAGCGCCACGCAAATGATCTCCTGTAAGCACCGCTAAGTTCACTGAATTTAAGCCCGGCATAGTTTGGCTAATCGCGAGATAGCCCATAAATTCGTCGGCTGTAAGCCAGCGTCTTTTTTCAATCAGAAGAATGCGCTCATAGGCAATGATGCCGCCACCAAAGCTTACGGCGCCAATGAGCAAAAACTGAAAAAAGAGGTCAAATAAACTAACCGGAGCGCTCTCATCAGTAGAGCTTTGGATGCTCATTCGGGTTTTCCATAAATTAATGCTGTTTTTGTACTGCCAATTTCTAACCAATCAGCCAATTCAATTTGTAGCTTTTTGAAAAATTTATCTGCCCTCTTATGTGCCTTAACTTGCGCGCGATTTTCATCGTTTACCCGATAAGAAAATGCGAGTTCACCTACGATAGGATCGCCGGCAGTCCTCATCCAAATGGCAATCTCACAATGGGCTTGTACGCCATCACCAAAGACTAGGTTACCTAGCGGTAAACACGCTTCAAGAATCTTGTTTTTAGGTCCACCAACAATATTCACAGGGGTTTTTTTATCAATCGAAAGATTAGCCATTCCTGGGAAATACTTGCAAATTGCACTTATGGATCTGTCAAATAAACTATCAATTGGAACGGCATCCAATATTGCATTATTTGAGAATATTTGACGTTTAGACCCCAAGGCATCGCCACGTAAGATTTCCTCCTTAAAACGTGATCTTGCTTTAATTTTCTTCTGTGGAGTTGGATTGAACTTCGAGGCATTCTCCATGTCATGAGTTCGACACTTGAGCGTTACCTCTGCATAGTCATCTACCCACACATTCTGACGTGACTCCCGAACACGCAAAATAATGTTATTAAGACGAAAATCCTCACCAGGGGTATCGTAAAAGTAAATATTTCGTAATCCTGTGTCTGCATTATCAAGATGAAAGAAATCAACTTTATTTTTCTTACAAAACTTTACGATTTGCTCACTAAGAAGCAAAATTCTTCCGCGACGATCAAGACCTTTGGGCTTGATTAGCAGTTTAAATTCTCTATTGGTAATTGATGGGTGTAATTTCATACGTTAAATCCTGCTTTCAAGAATTTAAATTAAATGATGAGGTGATGCATGGTTTAGAAAAACGCTTAAGACTGCTTATATAGTTATGCGGTTGGCACTAAATCAGCAATACTTTTGGCTGCACGCATAGCTGTATCAGCTTCTTTAGCCTCTACCATTACGCGCAATAAAGGCTCTGTGCCAGAGGCTCGTATTAATAATCTGCCACTATTTTTTAGCTCAGCCTCAACCCTAGCAATTTGTTTTTTTAGATTTTCGTCTGACTTCCAGTCATAACCAGGTTTAAATTTCACATTTAAAAGAACCTGTGGGTAAAGCTTAACTGAATCTAGTAGTTGTGCAAGGCTCTTCTTATTTTGACTCATGGCTGCCAACACTTGAAGAGCGGCGATCGTCCCATCTCCAGTAGAGTGTTGATCGAGGCAAATTATGTGGCCAGAGCCCTCACCACCAATAATCCAGCCATTCTCTTTGAGTGATTCCAAAACATAGCGATCACCAACGTTGGCGCGCTCAAAACCAATTCCGAGTGCTTTGATGGCATTTTCAACGGCAAGATTGGTCATGAGCGTGCCCACTGCGCCACCAAGCAGCTGTCCACGATCTAAGCGATCTTTAATCAACACATATAGCAGTTCATCGCCGTTAAAAAGACGGCCTGAAGCATCAACCATTTGTAAGCGATCAGCATCTCCATCTAAGGCAATGCCTAAATCCGCCCCTACCTCTTTAACTTTAGCAATTAAAGCTGCTGGAGCTGTTGCACCACAGCCTTCATTGATATTTCGACCATCGGGACTCACGCCAATAGGGATAACCTCGGCTCCTAGTTCATGAAAAACATGAGGTGCGATGTGATACGCAGCTCCATTCGCACAATCAACGACAAGCTTTAAACCCTTAAGATTGAGTTCCCCTGGGAATGTGGATTTACAAAATTCAATATAGCGTCCTGCAGCATCATCTAATCGATATACCTTGCCCAGTTCTTTTGAATTAACACAGCCCATAGGCTTAGCCAATTCAGCCTCAATATCAAGCTCGAATTGATCGGATAGCTTGTCACCTTTGGCTGAGAAAAACTTAATGCCGTTATCTTGATACGGATTATGTGAGGCAGAGATCACTAGGCCTGCTGATAGTCGCAAAGCTTTTGTGAGGTAGGCGACACCAGGAGTCGGAATGGGCCCACAAAGCATGACATCTACTCCGGCGGCAGCAAAACCTGCTTCCAAAGCAGCCTCCAACAGATAGCCAGAAACCCGTGTATCTTTGCCGATCAAAATTTTGCAGCGCTCACCAGGTTTAGCGTCACGAGTCAATACTTTGCCAGCCGCATAACCTAAGCGCGTCATAAATTCCGGGACAATCGGAAATTGCCCTACTTCGCCTCGAATGCCGTCAGTACCAAAATATTGTTTTTTCATGGATCTCATTATAAAACTTAGATACTTCGCTAAGAATTTACCGCCTCCCAAAGTTTAAGAGCATCTACGGTCTGGGCTACATCATGAACCCGAATAATTTTAGCGCCCCGATCGGCTGCCATAATGGCCGCGGCAATACTGGCTGCAACGCGCTCATTGGTATCTTTACCTGTGATTTTTCCTAGCATCGACTTTCGGGATAGGCCTGCTAATACCGGAAGACCCAAGCTTGAGAACTGTGCAAGGTTTGCCAGCATCCTAAGGTTGTGCTCTAGGTTTTTACCAAATCCAAAGCCAGGATCAATGGCAATGCGATCTCCGCTGATGCCTTTAGCAATCAATAACTCAACCCGTGCCTTTAAGAACTGTTTAACATCAACAATGACATCGTGATAATCAGGATTAAATTGCATGGTGAGGGGGTCACGCTGCATATGCATGAGAACAATGCCGCAATCCTTACTTGCTAAAATAGCATTTACTGAACCATCTTGTCGAAGGGCCCAAATATCATTTACGCAATCTACGCCAAGATGCAATGCTTGACGCATAGTTTCAGATTTGTAGGTATCAATAGATAGAGGTACTCCACAGTCTTTCAGCGCTTCTATTACTGGAAGGACCCTATCTAACTCTTCTTGCAATTGCACGGGCTCTGCGCCGGGTCTTGTAGATTCACCGCCAATATCAATGAGATCAACGCCATTGGCAATCATGTGCTCTGCCTGGGCGACAGCGTCTTTTAGGGTTCTGAATTGTCCACCATCAGAAAATGAGTCTGGTGTTGCATTGAGAATGCCCATAACAATTGGGCGTTTACGTTTGTTGAAGTCAAAAAGAAAACGCCCACAACGCCAAGTTGTGGGCATATCCATGTGACCTTGATTCAGAATCAAAGCGAAGCCATCAAGCGCGCTTATGCAGTAGCAGGAGCGCTACCAGTCGCTGGGCCGGGTGTTCCAGCAGAGTTGCCAAACTGCGTTGCAGATGAAGTTTTTGGCGCCCTTGGTGGTCGACCTTCCATGATGTCAGTAATTTGCTCAGCATCAATAGTTTCCCATTCAAGCAAAGCAGTCACCATCGCTTCAACCTTATCGCGATTTTGCTCCAAGATTGATTTAGCCAAAGCGTACTGACTATCCACCAATGCACGAATCTCTGCGTCAACTTTTTGTTGAGTTAACTCAGAAACTGTTTTAGTGCTGTTGCGACCAAAAATGCTTTCTGACTCAGTGTCAACATAAACCATCGTACCAAGGCTATCACTCATACCGTAGCGAGTAACCATATCGCGAGCCATCTTGGTGGCACGCTCAAAGTCATTAGAAGCGCCTGTACTTGAAGAATGTAAAAACACTTCTTCCGCAGCTCGACCGCCAAACAGAATGGCCAACTCTTCCATCATGCGATCTTTATACAAGTTCACACGATCAAACTCTGGCAACTGCCAAGTCACACCCAATGCCATACCTCGCGGCATGATGGTGACCTTATGGACAGGATCAGCCTTAGGAAGTACCTTGGCAACCACTGCATGTCCAGACTCGTGATATGCCGTATTACGACGCTCTTCTTCGCGCATCACAGCAGACTTACGCTCAGGACCCATATAGATCTTGTCTTTTGCATCCTCAAAATCCTTCATATCTACTGCACGCTTATTACGACGTGCCGCAAACAATGCGGACTCGTTTACGAGGTTCGCCAAATCTGCACCTGAGAAACCTGGAGTACCACGAGCCAAAACAGCAGCATTTACATCAGGATCAATAGGAACTTTGCGCATATGCACTTGCAAGATTTGCTCACGACCCCGGATATCAGGCAAGCCTACGTGAACTTGACGGTCAAAACGTCCTGGACGCAATAAAGCCTTATCCAATACATCGGAACGGTTGGTCGCGGCAACTACGATCACGCCGCTGTTGCTTTCAAAACCATCCATCTCAACCAACATTTGATTGAGAGTTTGTTCGCGCTCATCATTACCGCCGCCCATACCAGCACCGCGGTGACGACCAACAGCATCGATCTCATCAATAAAGATGATGCAAGGGGAATTTTTCTTAGCATTCTCAAACATATCGCGTACGCGAGATGCGCCAACACCAACAAACATCTCAACGAAGTCAGAGCCGGAGATTGAAAAGAACGGAACCTTCGCCTCACCTGCAATAGCACGTGCTAAAAGGGTTTTACCAGTACCTGGAGGGCCCACAAGTAATACGCCATGTGGGATACGGCCACCGAGCTTTTGAAACTTTTGTGGATCCTTCAAGAAGTCAACGATCTCAAAGACCTCTTCTTTTGCTTCATCACATCCAGCGACATCGGCAAAGGTAACTGTGTTGCTATTCTCATCAATTAAACGGGCTTTAGATTTTCCAAAAGAGAATGCCCCGCCTTTTCCACCGCCTTGCATCTGACGCATCATGAAAAACCAAAAACCAATAATCAATAGTGTTGGCCCAAGATAGTACAAAGCAGAAACCAGCATATTAGGCTCATCATCAGCCTTACCGGTAACTTGAACTCCGTATTTCATGAGATCGCCAACCATCCAGATATCTCCGGGAGAAATAATGGAATATTTAGCGCCATCAGCAGGTGTGACTTGTAATGTGCGACCTTGCACATCTACTCGCTTAACTTTGCCAGCCTTGGCATCGTCCATAAATTGAGAATAGGTAACTTGTGTTTGGTCCTTGGGCTTATCGAACTGTTTAAAGACAGTAAAAAGCACCAAGCCCACAATGAGCCACACACCGATTTTTTGGAACATATTGCTGTTCAAAATGAGTCCTTTTCTGGATTGATCCAGGAGTTAAAGCGAATCGCTACCTTAGTATTTGATTCTACTACCAGCCTTTTTCAAGAGCGAATGGCATATTTATTTAAAAAGCCCTACTATTTTTGGGTCAATTAGCCTTTTAGGGGCTTATTTTGTAGGTTTTAGGTTTTTACCCAGCAGAAAGATCTCTGAAGACTTTGCCCTTGATGCCTTAGGCTTACGGGAGGCAACTGTTTTGAAGACCTTTTTAAAGGATTCCACAATCTGGCTATAGCCACTTCCGTTAAAGCACTTAATCAACAGCGCACCTTCAGGCTTGAGATGGGCAGTGGCAAAGTCTAATGCTATCTCAGCTAAAAAAGCCATCCTGGCGGCATCAGCTACGCCAACTCCAGATAGATTGGGCGCCATATCGGATAGAACCAAATCCACCTTGCCTTCAGCCTCTTTAGGAAGTAATGCCTCAAGCGCAGCAAGACCCTCATCTTCACGGAAGTCTCCTTGAATAAAGCTCACATCAGCAATATCTTCCATCGGCAGAATATCAATCGCAATAATCTGTCCATCAGGTTTGCCAGACTCAATCTTAGGATTCGTTTTACCAAGCTCCGTTAGGCGATTGCGGACGTATTGAGACCAGCTCCCAGGGGCGCTACCCAAGTCCACAATAGTCATACCCGCTTTGATGAGGTGATCTTGCTCGTCAATCTCACTGAGCTTATAAACCGCCCTCGCACGATAACCCTCTTTTTGAGCCATCTTTACGTAGGGATCCGTTAGGTGATCCTGCAACCAACTTTTATTAAATTTATTCTTTGCCACAACTTACCCACTTTCGGCATCTATTTTCCTATTTTCCGCCCCCTAAAGCAAAAGGAATTAAGCAATATATTGTTAAATTTGCTGTAATGAGCTGAATTACACGTTGAATGCTCTATCATCAAGCTCATGACTGCACTAATCCTTACCCCCACTCAACGTAAATCCCTCAAAGCCGACGCTCATGACTTAAGTCCTGTTGTGATGGTTGGTGGTGATGGTTTAACTCCTGCTGTAGTTAAAGAAGCTAAATTAGCAATTCATCACCATGGCCTAATCAAGATTCGTGTTTTTGGAGATGACCGCGAAGCTCGCACAGCTATTTATGAAGAGCTCTGCGATAAGTTAGATGCCGCTCCTGTTCAGCACATTGGCAAATTGCTGGTGCTATGGAGACCAAAAGATGCTGTTGAGGAAGCATTTAGCAATCTCGGACGCTCAAGCAAGCAGACTAAAAAGTCACTGCAAGCACCACGTACCAAACGCCAGCCTAATCGCACGGATACTAAAGCAGGTGTACGAACATGTACTTCAGAAAGATCTGATCGTCGCTCTGTCTCTAACAAGTCCCCTTTTGAGCGAGTTGCAGCAGTGAAGTCGGCAATCCCCAAGAAACGGGTATTGCGTTCAGAAGCGGCTGAATCAAAAATTGGCTGGTCTTCACCTGGCTACAGAAAAGCTACAGCCGCACCAGCACCAATTAAGAAACGTAAAGTAAGAATGAGCAGCACCAAGAAAAAATTATTAGGCTCTTAATAGGTTCTTAATAGACTCTAGATTCAAAGAAAAACGCTGCTAGTCGGCGTTTTTTGTTGCCCGCCAAACAAGTGCAAGCCCAAGCAAGGCTTGGATCATAAATAAAATACTAGAGGCGCCATGCAGGCGACCAAATAAAACTGCATAAGATGATTCGCGCACAGAAAGGCCTGAATACAAGGCCTGGTCCCTTAGGGAGTTCATCCAGGGTATTAGGATAAATGCAGCGCCCACTGCGCATGCCAACATACCTAGCAATATCCAGCGCATTGAACGGTAGCGCGACAACTCATGACGCACTAAAACGCTTGCCATCACCATTAATAGCGAGGAGATAACAACGCCTGCATAGGCTGTGACTTTAAAAAGATTCGCGGCCACCATGCCGGCGACTTGCCTATCACCTAGGCTTGAAAAAAGAATAGGTATAACTAAAAAACCAATAGCAATAAAGCCACCAACCCAGAGTCCTGATATCAGGCTAAATATTCTCTGGGTTCGGATGTGATGCATTAGACGTAACGCACAGCCAAGATTTCAACTTCGCGATTACCACCTGGTGCTTGCACTGCAACAACATCACCCTCTTCTTTGCCGATCAATGCACGAGCAATTGGAGAGCTGATAGAAATTTTATTGAACTCAATGTCAGCTTCATCGTCACCCACTATCTGATAGGTCAATTTAGTACCATCTTCTAGATCTTCCAAATCAACAGTCGCACCGAAAACTACGCGGCCTGTCACATCAAGTGAGGCTGGATCTATGATTTGTGCTGCCGAAAGTTTGCCCTCTAGCTCTTGAATACGGCCCTCAATAAAGCCTTGTTTTTCTTTAGCAGCATCGTATTCAGCATTCTCTGACAAGTCGCCTTGAGCGCGAGCTTCGGAGATGGCAACAATTACTGAGGGGCGCTCTACATGCTTAAGGCGGTGCAACTCTTCCTTGAGAAGTTCTGCACCGCGCTTGGTAATCGGAATTGTGCTCATGCTACTAACCTAACTTAATTTCGTGCGCAAAATTACGCGTATAAATGTCAATTTTAGATTAAATAAGCGCCCGATGTAAGTTTTGTAATGAATAGACCTCAAGCGACTCAAGCTTGCCATTTTGTGAAGCCAGCAACCCATCCATAACCGCACGTGCCGCGCTAATCGTCGTGTAATACGTCACACCATTAGCTTGTGCGCTAGTTCGAATCGATCTTGAGTCAGCAATCGCCGTCCGGGTCTCATCCACGGTAGTAAATACCAGCGAAATCTCACCATTCTTGATGAAATCCACAATATGTGGACGTCCATCCTTCACTTTATTAACCACCTTAACTGGTAAACCAGCTGCTTCAATTGCTGCTGCAGTACCTTTAGTCGCAACCATCGGGAAGCCCAGTTGATGTAACAACTTAGCAACTTCAATTGCTTTAGGCTTGTCACTATCTTTGACAGTCAAAAGAACTGTTCCGCTCTTAGGCAATTTGATGCCGGCACCCAACTGCGACTTAAATAAAGCCTCGCCAAAAGTCTTGCCAACACCCATCACTTCGCCAGTGGAACGCATTTCTGGTCCGAGAATTGGATCAATACCTGGAAATTTATTAAATGGGAATACAGCCTCTTTAACAGAGAAGTATGGCGGCTTCACTTCAGTCTTAATACCCTGCTGCTCTAGAGTCTGACCAACCATACAACGTGCCGCAATCTTCGCCAACTGCAAACCAGTGGCTTTTGATACAAACGGTACGGTACGTGAAGCGCGTGGATTTACTTCCAAGACATAGATGACATCTTTGCCATCTACATTCTGAATCGCAAACTGAACGTTCATTAAACCAACAACATTCAGTCCTTTAGCCATCGCTGCAGTTTGACGTTTAATTTCATCAACCGTTTCATCTGACAAAGAATATGGCGGCAAAGAACAAGCTGAGTCGCCAGAGTGCACACCGGCCTGCTCAATATGTTCCATTACGCCGCCAATGAAGACGGCCTCACCATCGCTAATACAGTCCACGTCGCACTCAATGGCATCATTTAAAAAACGATCTAACAGAACTGGAGAGTCATGTGAAACCTTTACAGCTTCACGCATGTAACGCTCAAGGTCGCGACCATCATGGACGATTTCCATTGCGCGACCACCTAAAACATAAGAGGGGCGAACTACTAATGGGTAGCCAATTTCTTCAGCAAGCTTGAGAGCTTCTTCTTCAGTACGTGCCGTACGATTAGGTGGCTGACGCAAACCAAGATCTTGAAGTAGCTTTTGGAAGCGTTCACGATCTTCTGCAGCATCGATCATGTCAGGCGAGGTACCAATGATTGGCACACCATTACGCTCTAGATCGAGAGCCAATTTCAAAGGGGTTTGACCGCCATACTGAACGATCACACCTTTTGGTTTTTCTTTGGCAACAATTTCTAATACATCTTCGAGTGTTAATGGCTCAAAGTACAAGCGATCAGAAGTGTCGTAGTCAGTAGAAACGGTTTCAGGGTTGCAGTTGACCATAATGGTTTCATAACCATCATCACGCATTGCTAAAGCAGCATGTACACAGCAATAGTCAAATTCAATGCCTTGACCAATTCGGTTCGGACCTCCGCCCAAAACCATAATCTTCTCTTTATTGGTCGGCTGTGACTCGCACTCACCATGCTCCGCTTCGTAGGTTGAATACAAGTAGGCGGTGTTTGTTGAGAACTCCGCAGCACAGGTATCGACTCGCTTATAGACAGGGACCACTTTCAAGCGATGACGTGCAGCACGAACTGAAGCCGCGTCAACTTTAAGTAGCTTAGCTAAACGACGATCAGAAAAGCCTTTTTGCTTTACAAAACGCAATTCAGGCGCTGTTAGGCTATCAATCTTGCGCTGCTTAAGTTCAGTTTCAATCGTAATGAGCTCTTCAATTTGCTCTAAGAACCAAGGATCAACCTTCGTTTCAGCGTAAATCTCATCAAGACCCATTCCCATGCGGAAAGCATCTGCTAGGTACCATATCCGATCAGGGCCTGGCTCATTGATTTCATTAATGATGTCATCTAGGTCCGTAGAAAACTCGTCAAGACCATCAACACCAACCTCTAAACCACGGAGTGCCTTTTGGAAAGACTCCTGGAATGTGCGGCCAATCGCCATTACTTCACCAACAGACTTCATCTGGGTTGTTAAACGAGAATCAGCTTGCGGGAATTTCTCAAATGCAAAACGAGGAATCTTCGTAACAACGTAATCGATTGAAGGCTCAAATGATGCTGGTGTTGCGCCACCAGTAATATCATTCTTGAGTTCATCGAGCGTATAGCCAACAGCCAATTTAGCAGCAATCTTCGCAATCGGGAATCCCGTAGCTTTAGAGGCCAACGCCGATGAGCGTGAGACCCGGGGATTCATCTCAATAACGATCATACGACCGTCAACTGGATTTATCGAGAACTGAACGTTTGAGCCCCCTGTATCAACGCCGATCTCTCTTAGAACCGCAATCGATGCATTACGCAGAATTTGATACTCTTTATCCGTTAAAGTTTGCGCGGGTGCTACGGTAATGGAGTCGCCGGTATGAACACCCATCGGATCTAAGTTTTCAATTGAGCAAACAATGATGCAATTGTCACTGCGGTCGCGCACGACTTCCATCTCGAACTCTTTCCAGCCAAGGAGAGACTCTTCAATTAAGAGCTCACGTGTTGGTGATAAATCGAGACCACGCTTACAAATTTCTTCAAACTCTTCGCGGTTATAAGCAATACCGCCACCTGATCCGCCCATAGTGAATGATGGACGAATGACTACTGGGAAACCGGAACTGCCGGTCTCTTTCATAATTTGTTGCTGAACTTCATGCGCCTCGTCCATTGAGTGCGCAATGCCCGACTTTGCAGAGCCAAGACCAATTTTGGTCATCGCCTCTTTAAATTTCTGACGATCTTCTGCTTTATCAATGGCTTCTGGTGAGGCGCCAATTAATTCACAACCGTATTTTTCTAACACGCCATGACGATGAAGATCTAATGCACAGTTCAGAGCTGTTTGGCCACCCATGGTTGGCAAAATTGCATCGGGCTTTTCAGTAGCAATAATCCGTTCAACCACTTCCCAAGTGATTGGCTCAATGTAAGTCACATCAGCCATCTCGGGGTCGGTCATGATGGTTGCGGGATTACTGTTCACCAAAATAACTTTGTAGCCCTCATCACGCAATGCCTTACAGGCTTGCGCTCCAGAATAGTCAAACTCACAGGCCTGTCCAATCACAATCGGACCAGCACCAATAATCAGGATGCTCTTAATGTCGCTACGCTTAGGCATTATTTGCCCTCCTTCTTGCTGGCAGCATTCATAAGCTCCACAAATCGATCAAATAAATAGGCAATGTCATGAGGACCAGGGGAGGCCTCAGGATGACCCTGAAAACAGAGTGCTGGCTTATCTTTCCAAGCCAAACCTTGTAAAGATCCGTCGAACAAGGAAACATGAGTGACGCGAATATTGTCTGGCAGAGTATTCGCATCAACAGCAAAGCCATGATTCTGCGAAGTGATCGCAACGCGACCGGTATCTAAATCTTTCACTGGATGATTAGCGCCATGATGACCAAACTTCATCTTCAAAGTTTTTGCACCAGCAGCTAAACCCATGATTTGGTGACCCAAACAGATGCCAAAAGTCGGCACACCCTTTTCAATAATTTCTTTTGCAGCTGCAATGGCGTAGTCACATGGGCCAGGATCTCCAGGGCCATTTGAGAAGAACACGCCATCGGGATTCATTGCCAAAACTTCTGCGGCAGTAGTTTGTGCTGGTACCACCGTCAATTGACAGCCACGCTCAGTCAGCATGCGCAAGATATTGCGTTTCACACCAAAGTCGTAAGCAACTACCTTTTTGATTGGCTTGCTGGTATTCAATGTTCTATAAGCAGGCGTGCCATTTGGCCCATGAAGATCCCATTCGGCCTCGCGCCAATCATAGGCTTTCTTGGTAGTCACTACCTTTGCAAGATCTAAGCCTGACATGCCAGGAAAAGCTTTAGCCAGCTCAAGAGCCCTCGCTCCCAAAGATTCATAGCTATCGCCTAATTTGCCAGCAACAATAGCGCCGGATTGCGCGCCTTTGTCTCGCAGAATTCTGGTGAGTTTGCGTGTATCTATGCCAGCAATTCCTAAAACACCTGCTTTAGTAAGGTAGTCATCCAAAGAACCCTCTGAGCGGAAATTGGATACGCGTTTTGGAAGATCCTTCACTACCAAGCCTGCCGCATGAATCTGATCTGATTCCGCATCTTGAGCGTTTACACCGACATTACCGATGTGCGGATAAGTTAAGGTAACAATTTGGCGTGAGTAGCTGGGATCAGTAATGATCTCTTGATATCCAGTCAATGCGGTATTGAATACGACTTCGCCAGTAGTTTCGCCAGGGGCGCCAATGCTAAAACCGGGAAATAATGTGCCGTCGGCTAGGGCCAACACGGCTGGGGGAAAAGAAGGAAGCAAGGGTGACAAACCATCTCCAGTCCCTGCTCCATCCGACGCTCAAAACCCCAAAAAAGACTAGCCCGGGGATATTTTTGCGGGTGGTGAGTGTCTTTAAGCGCTAGGGTATTTATTAAGTTTCGAACCTTGCAATCATAACATTTTTGCTCGTAAACCCTTGGATATGCAGCCAAATGGGGGCTGGAAGGTAAAAAGCTCCCCTAGCCTAATGGATGGGAGAGCAATTTATCTAAAAATGGGTGTTTTAAGTCTTGGCGCCTTGCTCAATGATGGTCTTAATTTGAGCTAAAACAGACTGGTCATCCATCGTGCTGATATCGCCAGGATCGCGTCCTTCGGCTACAGCCTGAAGTGCGCGACGCACAATCTTGCCTGAGCGTGTCTTTGGCAACGCAGTAACTATATAAACTCGCCCAGGTCGCGCAATCGCTCCTAAGGTGGTATCGACAGTCTTCATACACTCTGCCTCTAAGGCAGCAGTATTGGAGGCGTCTTTAGGAATCACAAATGCAATTGCAGCCTGGCCTTTCAACTTATCTTCAATGCCAACCACGGCAACCTCTGAAACATTCGGATGACTAGAAATACTTTCTTCGATTTCGCGTGTACCAAGTCGATGCCCGGCAACATTAATCACATCATCGGTGCGCCCTAAGATAAAGAAGTAACCATCCTTATCTTTGATACCCCAGTCAAAGGTTGAGTAAATTAACTTACCAGGAATGGTTTCCCAATAGGTGCTGACAAAGCGCTTGTCATCACCCCAAACTGTTTGCATACAACCAGGAGGTAATGGGCCTTCGATGGCAATAACACCCTTTTGATCTGGACCCAGCTCCTCAGAGGTGGCATCGTCGAGCAATTTCATGTTGTAACCAAAAGAAGGCACGCCTGGTGAGCCAAACTTATGAGGCATCACCTCTACTCCGTGTTGAATGGCTAGCATTGGCCAGCCAGTCTCTGTCTGCCAGTAGTTATCGACAATCGGCTTATTAATTGCTCCATGAATCCAACTTGCAGTTGGCTCATCTAAAGGCTCGCCCGCTAAGAATAAAGCGCGTAATTTTGAAAGATCGTACTTCGTTAAGAATGCAGGATCTTGCTTCTTAAGAACTCGCACAGCTGTTGGTGCAGAAAACATTACAGACACTTTGTACTTATCTACCAGCTCCCACCAAATGCCTGCATCAGGACGCAATGGCGTACCTTCATACATGATGGTAGCCATACCAGAAAGCAAGGGCGCATAAATAATATAGCTGTGACCGACAACCCAACCAATGTCTGATGTACAAAACATCGTTTCGCCAGGATTACCTGTGAAGATGTGCTTCATAGAAGCTGCTAGTGCCACAGCATAACCACCGGTGTCGCGTTGAACGCCTTTGGGCTTACCAGTTGTACCGGAGGTATACAAAATATAAGAAGGATGAGTCGCATCAACCCACTCAACCGGAACCACATCATTCAGATGCTTTTGACGCTCGCTTGCGTAATCTAAATCACGACCTGCCTCTATTGTAAATTCAGTGAGACCGCGATTCACAATCAATACTTTTTCTGGTTTGTATTCAGCCAAAGTAATTGCTTCGTCTAACAATGGTTTGTAAGGAACAGCCTTACCGCCACGAGCGCCAGCTTCGGAAGACACAATCAGCTTTGGTTTTGCGTCGTCAATACGGGATGCCAAGCTATGTGATGCAAATCCACCAAACACTACAGAGTGAATAGCGCCAATACGCACACAAGCAAGCATAGCAAAACAGGCTTCGGCAATCATCGGCATATAGATCAGTACGCGATCACCCTTTTTAACGCCATTGGCTTTGTAAATTGCAGCCATACGATTCACTTCCTCGTATAACTCTTTAAATGTATATGTCTTCTCTTGATTGGTTTCAGTAGACACTGCCACTAAGGCGATTTGATCAGCACGATCTTTTAAGTGACGATCAACTGCATTAAAGCAAAGATTCGTTAAGCCACCCTCAAACCATTTGGCAAATGGCGGGTTGTTGTAATTGAGAACTTTATCGAAGGGCTTTTCCCAATGAATCAATTGCGCTTGCTCACCCCAAAACCCATCTGGGTCATTTATTGAGCGTTCATGGTGTGCTTTATAGGACATGGTCAACCTGATTTCTTAAAAGTTACTTAAATTACTGGCTTTTGCTTGCCCCCTTACTGCCGTTATTGCTTCCAGGGGAGGCTGAACTACCATTTTTCGCAGATTTTGCAAGTCCTGTCGATGCGGATTTATGCTGAGATGCAGCATTTTTATCGGAAGAATTACCCTTAGATCCGCCTTTTTCAGCAGTTTTTGAGGCACTCGCTGGAGGACACTTAGCAGGTTTAGCGCCTTTAGCCCCCTTAACAGGCTTTGGACATTTAGCTGGAGGTGGAACTGGTTTTTCCAAGCTAAGACTAGCGTTGTCAGCCATGGCAGAAGACACATCGCCTAGTCGTCGACTTGTTTTCGGAATTAATACAGTAGAGCCGGCACGTATGCGCATCCCTCTAGGTATGCCATTAATTTCCCTTAAAGTATCCACATCCACGCCCAAAGTTTTCGCCGCCTGGTCAACACTTTCTGTTTTGGCAATTTGCACCGCCGTCCACGAAGATAGTGGCTTGGTGTATTGCTTTAGATTGTCTTGAAAGATCTCTGCATGGGCGAACGGCAACAGAATTTGCTGATTAGCGTTGCTCAAAATGACGGGTTTATTAAAAGATGGATTCAGGCTATGAAATTCATCTGTAGGTATTTCTGCTAACTTAATTACTAATGCCACATCAATGTCACTACCCACATCCACAGCCACAAAGTATGGGTGATTTTCAAGATCAGGTAAAACAATTCCGTAAGCCTGAGGATCTAAAACGATTTGTCGATAAGCCATCAACTTCGGAACGTAATTACGGGTCTCACGCGGCAAGGTCAAGCTCTCATAATCGGCTGGCAAGCCTGCGGCAATATTACGCTTTTGAGCTTTCGAAATATTTCCAGCGCCCCAGTTATAGGCAGCGAGTGCAAGCTCCCAGCTGCCAAATTGGTTATTAAGGCGCTGCAAGTAATCTAATGCTGCATCAGTCGACTGCACAACATCTCGACGCTCATCCCTAAAAACGTTTTGCGTTAAGCGAAAATCTTTGCCTGTGGCAGGCATAAATTGCCATAGTCCAACTGCTTTAGCACTGGATTTAGCATTTGTTACGAAAGCGCTCTCAACAAATGGCAGGAGCGCAATTTCTGTGGGCATATTACGAGCGTTGACTTCCTGAACGATGTAAAACAAATATCGCGAGGAACGTGTCATGGAGCGATTAACATAATCAGGCCTAGCAGCTAACCAACGCACCTGCTCTATTTCAAGCGGAGTATTCAGTGGTTCCATTTGAAAACCATCACGTATACGGATCCACAAGTTATCAGAAGGCGCATAGACCTTGCTCACAGATTGATTTTTGAGATTAACCCTTGTAGCCCTGGAAGCCTTTGTATTGGCTTTTGTTGGAGTGTCCGAAGACCACTCTCCAGTGCTCGCACATCCGCTTAACAAAGCAGCAATGAATATTGCTGCATACATCATTCGCATCAGAAACGATCTTTCCAAGCGCGGATAACGGCTAGTACATGCGCAGGGCTCGGCAAAGCAGTTTGACCTGAAACCTCTTTAGCCATTGCAATAACTTCTGGTTGATCGCAACGCATAAAGGGGTTGACTTGAAGCTCCTGACCAATGGTTGTTGGGAGGGTTGGTAAACCTTGCTCACGAAGTGATTTTGCTTGCTCAGACCATGAAATCAGATTGAGATTATTTGGCTCTACTGCAAGGGCAAAACGAATATTCGACAGGGTGTATTCATGAGTGCAGTAAACCAAGGTATTTTTTGGTAATGCTGCAAACTTTCCGAGTGACTCTGACATTTGAGTTGGCGTTCCCTCAAATAATCTGCCGCAGCCCGATGCAAAAAGAGTGTCGCCACAAAAAAGCATAGGCTCAACAACGTTAGCCTGCATATTTGCAAAATAGGAAATGTGACTTAAGGTGTGCCCAGGAACTTCAAAGACTTTAAAGCTTATACGAGGCTCAGAAATTTCTACCTTGTCATCCTGCATAACAACAACAGTTCTACCGGGGATGTTGTCCCCTACTGGACCCCACACGGGGATATCAGCCCCCAAGTTTTGCAACAGATTGAGAATGCCACCAGTGTGATCGGCGTGGTGATGGGTAATTAAAATTCCTTTAAGGGTCAATTTGCTTGACTTTAAATATTCAAGGACTGGCGCAGAATCGCCCGGATCAACTACTAAAGCAGAAATGCCATCGCGAATGCACCAAATATAGTTATCATCAAAAGCCGGTATTGGCCAGACCCGCAATAAAGTATTCTTATCCATACACCAATGATACCAACCCCACCCATCCCCTCTCAGATGCCTGCACCTCCCTGGAGCTCATGGGAAAAATGGCTTCAATCGCCTCCTGGACGCTATGTTCTGGACTGGGAACAACGCTGTTTTGATCAAATTGTGGCTGACGTCTTTGGTTTTCATGCCGTCCAAATTGGCCTGCCTCAAATAAACACCTTAGTTGAAAATCGGATGCCTTTGCACGCAATTCTGATTCACTCAAACGATAGCCTTACTAACGCCGCTCGTTACAACTGGCACCTGATTGAAGGCAACCCCACTGAGCTTCCGTTTGCTAATGAAAGCCTAGATTTAATTGTCTTGCCCCACGTTTTAGAGTTTGCTGCTGACCCACATCAAATATTGCGTGAAGTAGATCGAGTGCTTAGACCTGAGGGTCGCTTAATCATTTCTGGTTTTAATCCTGCAAGTCTATGGGGCGCAAGACAATACCTCAGTAGATTGATAGGCAACCCCTACCTTCCCAGGGATGGTCAATTCATTAGCCTTATTCGCATTAAAGACTGGCTGGAGTTACTCAACTTTTCTTTAGACCGCGGCCACTTTGGTTGTTATAAATTTCCATTACAAGGGGAATCTGTCATGGGGAGAATGAACTTTCTCGAAAAGATGGGAAATCGTTGGTGGCCTATATTTGGTGCAGTTTTTTTAGTTTCGGCTATAAAAAGGCAAAAAGGCATGCGCCTCATTGGTCCCGCTTCATTAGTGAGAATCCCAGCTATTCAGCAATTAACGCCTGCCGCTGAGCGAAGTAATATTCAAAAACACCTCAAAAGTAGCCGCACTAAATAGTTGCACTGAGTAGCTTCACTGAGTAACCAAGTAAATTATTGCCATGTCGCATTCAAAAGCCCATAGTCACCAACCCCACCACCCCCACATCGTGATTTACACCGATGGGGCCTGTAAAGGCAATCCTGGACCTGGAGGCTGGGGGGCAGTTTTGAGATCCGGCGGCCATGAAAAACATATTCATGGGGGTGAAAAGCTCACTACCAACAACCGCATGGAGATTTGCGCAGTTATTTATGCCTTAAAAGCCCTTAAACAGCGCAGTAACGTAGAGCTCTGGACTGACTCCCAATATGTTCAAAAAGGCGTAACCGAATGGCTTGAGGGCTGGAAAAAAAGGGGCTGGAAAACGGCCAGCAAAGATCCGGTTAAAAATGCCGATCTTTGGCAAGAGCTAGATGCCCTGCTCCCAGACCATGAAATCTCCTGGCATTGGGTTAGAGGTCATAACGGACACCCTGGCAATGAGCTGGCCGATCAGCTTGCTAACAAGGGTGTAGAGGAATTCTTGCCCTAAAGCTAGACCCCTGCTGAAGACACCTTTTAGGCCATCTTATGAGAGAATGGATCTGCCTTAAAGGCACTGAAAACAGCTTACAACCCACATAAAATCTAGAAAAACGAGACTGTGTCAAAAATAGAATCCTCACTCGATAAGGCCGTTGCCAAACTCGTGCAATTTAAAAATATAGGCAAAGCCCGCTTATGCGCACTTTGGCAAAAATATTCCCCTCAAATTGACCAACTCAAGAAATTGGATTACGCCACCGTTAAATCCTTTGCGGTGAGATTTAAATGGCGCATTTTGTTGGTCCTGATCATTCTTTATGCAGGCTCTAAAGCGTATGACTACTTTTTTCCCACCTCCGAAAAAGCCGGTGGCCCTGTAACAATTACTTCTGTTGTAGTTGAAAAGAAAGATGTACCCCTCATCATTGAAGCAACGGGTACGATCGTTTCCAATAGCATTGTTGATATCAGGCCCATGGTTACCAACACAGTAGCCAAGATTGAAGTTAAGGACGGCCAAGAAGTTAAAGCCGGTGACCTACTCTTCACCCTAGATGATCGTAACGATAAGGCGAACTACGAGAAGCTCAAGGCCCTAGCCGATGATGCTCAAAAGCAATATTTACGGGCCAAGGAGCTCGTAGCAAAAAACTTTATTTCTAAGGCTGGTTTAGAAACAAGTCTTGCTAATGCCAAGTCTGCTCAAGCTGCAGCACGCTCCGCAGAGGTGCAGCTCTCTTTTGATTACATTAAGTCCCCTATTGATGGTCGCGCCGGTATTGTTAATGTGTTCCCAGGTTCCCTGGTTCAGGCTAGCAATATTGTTTCTACGACAACCAGCTCTACTGCAACCTCAAGTGTTGGCTCGATGGTGACTATTACCCAATTAAATCCAATCAACGTTCAGTTTGTAATTCCTGAAAAAGATATCCCGATCATGCTAGAAAACCAGCTTGATGGCGAAGCAATGACAGTCAAAGTGGTGGTTGGTGATAGCGGTAAAAAAACATATGAAGGCAAAGTATTGGTGATTGATAACCAAGTAGACCCTTCAATCGCTGCTGTCCGCGTTAAAGCGCAAATTCCTAATAATGACAAGACTTTATTGCCGGGCCAGTTTGCTCGCGTCTCTCTGGTGGCTAATACACTAAAGGATGCCCTGGCAATTCCTTCGCAAGCAGTCATCATTAATGCTCGCGGCAAAATGGTCTATGTTGTAGACAAAGAGGGTAAAGCCGTTTCTAAACCTATCAAAGTAGTTTATGAATACCTAGGATCAACCGTGGTTACTGGCATTGAACCAGGTGACCGAGTGGTTGTTGAAGGAAAGCAAAACCTACGACCAGGAAGTAAGGTGCGAGAGGCTAAGAACACAGCGCCAACAGCTACCCCAAGCCCGGCTGCCTCTACAACTCCACCAGCCCCAGAGAAGAAATGACACTTTCCGAGTTATGTATTCGGCGTCCGGTAATGACGGTACTGCTCTCAGTAGCAACCGTCATAGCAGGTGCTGTTGCCTACGTCAAAATTCCGGTAGCCGCTTTACCAAGCTTTAATACACCGGTGATTTCTGTCAGCGCTTCCCTGCCGGGAGCGTCGCCAGAAAATATGGCATCTGCTGTTGCATTACCACTTGAGAAAGAGTTCTCCACCATTGACGGCATTAATGTCATTAGCTCAACCAACTCTCTGGGCAGCACCAGTATTACGCTGGAATTTAATAATGATAGAGATATTGATAAAGCTGCAGTAGACGTTCAGGCGGCCTTGTTGCGTGCGCAAAAGCGACTGCCAATCGAAATGACAGTACCGCCTTCGTATCGCAAAATCAATCCGGCAGATACACCGGTATTGGTAGTGCGCATGAGCTCGCCTTCTATCAGCCTCTCCGATATCAACCAGTACGCTGAAAATCTCGTCTCACCAAACTTATCAACCATTAGCGGCGTTGCCCAAGTGCTCGTCTACGGAGCTAAGCGCTATGCCGTGCGTGTGCGCGTTCATCCAGATGCACTCGCCAATCGCAACTTAACTATTGATGACATTGCACTGGCGGTCAATAAAGCAAACTCTAATAGCCCTGTAGGTGTATTAGACGGCCCTCGTCAAGCAATCACTATTTATGCAAATCCTCAATTAGTGAGGCCTGAAGAGTTTGCTAATTTAATCGTAAGCCAAAAAAATGGTTTGCCAATCTATTTAAAAGATGTGGCAGATGTTATTGAGAGCTATGAGGATGTCAAAACCCTTGCAAGCTCCAATGGTGAGCGCTCAATTGCAGTTGCAGTACTAAGGCAACCTGGAGCAAATACGGTTGACGTGGTTAAGTCGGTAAAAGAGCTATTGCCTCAGTTGCAAAAGCAAATGCCTGAATCTATTCGTCTACAACTACTCAATGACCGCTCCCTCTCAATTATCGAAGCGATTCATGACGTTAATCTCACGCTGGCATTAACGGTTTTGCTAGTGATCTTGGTTATCTTTTTATTCCTAAAGCATGTCTCAGCAACTATTATTCCCTCAATTAGCCTTCCTATCTCGCTGATTGGCGCATTCTTCCTGCTGTATTTCATGGGATATAGCCTAGATAACATTTCCCTCCTAGGGATTACATTGGCGGTGGGGCTTGTGGTCGACGATGCGATTGTGGTTCTTGAAAATATCATGCGCTATATCGAACAAGGCATGGATCCACTCAAGGCATCCCTCAAAGGCAGTAAAGAGGTTGGCTTCACCATCATCTCTATCTCCATCTCTTTAGTAGCCGTATTTATCCCACTCTTCTTTATGCCCGGTCCAATTGGATTGCTATTTAGAGAGTTTGCGGTAGTTGTTTCCCTCTCCATTCTAGTTTCTGCAGTAGTTTCGCTAACTGTTGTGCCGATGCTCTGCAGCCGCTTCTTACCTAAGCCAGGGCAACATGCCAAAGAATATGCCATCAATAAAAAGTTTGACCGTTTCTTTGATTGGATGCTCAAGACGTATATCCACTATCTTGATCTTGCATTAAAAAACCGCAAGATTGTTTTATGGGGTGCAGTCTCTACATTCGTGATTACCATTGTGCTGTTTATAAATAGCCCAAAAGGATTCTTTCCTGAGGAAGATATTGGGCAGATTCAAGCGACTACTGAAGCCTCTGAGGATATTTCGTTTAGAGCAATGTTAGCCTTGCAGGATCAAGCGGCTGAGCTGGTAAATACCGATCCCAATGTGGCTAACTCCATCTCTGTTATTGGTGGTGGCGCAAGTTCGGGCTACAACACCGGTCGAATTTTTATCATTCTGAAGCCTAAAGGTGATCGTGAAAAGATGGCTAAGGTCATGGAAGGATTGCGCAATAAGTTCAAGCAAATTCCAGGGCTTCAGGTGTATATGCGCCCTGTCCAAAACTTGCAGCTCGGCGGCAAGAGCAGTAAGAGTCGCTATCAATTTACATTGCAAAGCGTTGGCTTTGAAGGTGTAAATGAGTGGGCCGATAAGCTCATGCAGAAAATGCGCGCCGACCCCATGTTTAGAGATGTTACTAGCGACTCCCAAATGAAGGGTCTTAACGTGAAGATCGATATTGATCGAGAAAAGGCTGCTAGCGCTGGTGTCAGCATTGCAGATATTCGCTCTGCCCTCTATAACGCCTACGGAGAAAAACAGGTCTCCACTATTTACACCCCCGTCAATACGTACTACGTCATTCTTGAAGCCGCCGTTGAGGATCGGCAATACGAAACTGATCTTAATAAAATCTTTGTACGCGGTCGCGCTACCGACAAACTGATTCCACTGTCTAGCTTAGCCACCTATACACGGACCATTGGCCCGACAGCAGTTAATCATCAAGGGCAAATTCCTGCAGTTACCCTGTCATTTAACTTAGCGCCGGATGTTTTCTTGGGTGATGCTACAAAACAGATTGAATCCTTTACTAAGGCTATTGATCTTCCGCCTTCAATCATTACCAGTTATGGCGGTGACGCTGCTGTATTTAAAAGCAATCAATCTGGTCAGTTGATCCTCATCTTCTCGGCGCTTGGTGTGATCTATATCTTGCTAGGCGTTTTATATGAGAGTTACATTCATCCACTGACTATTTTGGCCGGATTACCATCTGCTGCTATTGGCGCAATCCTCGCATTACGCATATTTGGATTTGAATTAACCATCGTTGCATCCATTGGCATTTTGCTGCTCATTGGTATTGTGAAGAAGAATGCGATTCTAATGATCGACTTTGCTTTAGATGCACAACGCAATCAAGGCATGACTCCAGAAAAAGCGGTTCGTGAGGCTTGTATCTTGCGCTTTAGACCAATCATGATGACGACTTTTGCGGCCCTGATGGGCGCCATTCCGATTGCGTTCGGCTTGGGTGCTGGAGCTGAGTTACGTCAACCGCTCGGTATTAGCGTGGCAGGCGGCCTGATTTTTTCCCAATTCGTTACGTTGATCATTACACCGGTTATTTATCTTTATTTGGACAAATACGCTGGTAATGGCCCAATGGAAATTCCACCTTCCGTTTTAGAGGGAACCTAATGCGTCAAGTCATTCTCGATACTGAAACCACTGGTCTAAATCCAGCCACGGGCGACCGCATTATTGAAATTGGTTGCGTTGAAATGGTTGGTCGTCGCTTAACCGATAGAACCTTTCATTACTACATTAATCCAGAGCGCGATATAGATGCGGGCGCTTATGCAGTTCACGGATTATCTAGAGAGTTTTTATCTGATAAACCGGTTTTTGCCAATATCGTTGAACAGTTGATTGAGTTTGTGGATGGCGCTGAAATTGTTATTCATAACGCAGCATTCGACTTGGGATTTTTGGACAATGAATTTGCTTTGCTTAAACGTCCGCCGTTCCGCAACCTCGCAGCAAAGGTTACCGATACCTTACTAGATGCGCGCCAAATGTTTCCGGGCAAAAGAAATTCGTTGGATGCGCTCTGCGAACGTTTTTCTATCAGCAATAAACACCGCACTTTGCACGGCGCTTTATTAGATGCCCAGCTATTGGCTGAAGTCTATGTGTCAATGACCAGAGGTCAAGAAGATTTATCCATTGACCTCATTGACTATACGGTTGGCACAGACTCTGCTGGCCATACTAAAGCACTACCAACCAGCCTCAAGGTGTTGACCGCTTCGGATGATGACTTGCAATGCCACGAAAAAATATTGGCTGAAATCGCAAAGGCAAGTAAAAAGGACCCCGTATGGAGTCCTTTAAGTGTTGCTGGGTAAAAGGATTAGCGGTTCATTAGATCGCTGCAGCAATCGCCTTCCCTAGATCATCCGTCTTTGCAGTGCCACCTAGATCTGGTGTTAATGGGGCATTTCCAGGGCCAGATGCCAATACTTTTTCTATTGCAGTAAATATTGCTTTGCCAGCCTCTGGATAACCAAGGTGGTCTAGCATCATCGCCCCACTCCAAATTTGACCAATCGGATTAGCGATCATTTTGCCGAAAATGTCTGGCGCTGAGCCATGCACTGGCTCGAACAATGATGGGAATTTGCCCTCGGGATTAATGCTGCCTGATGGCGCTACAGCAATCGTACCTGTACAAGCAGGACCCAAATCAGACAAAATATCTCCGAACAAATTACTTGCTACTACTACGTCAAAACGATCAGGATTCATAACGAAATGAGCCGCCAAAATATCGATATGGTATTTGTCAGCCCTAACGTCAGTAAATTTCTTGGACATCGCCTCAACACGCTCATCCCAGTAAGGCATGGTAATAGCAATACCGTTTGACTTTGTTGCAGAGGTTAAATGCTTCTTAGGGCGACTTTGCGCTAAGTCAAATGCATATTGCAAGATTCGATCAACGCCCTGTCTTGTAAAAACAGATTCTTGAATCACGATTTCACGATCGGTATCTGGGAACATCTTGCCACCAACGCTGGAGTATTCACCTTCAGTGTTCTCGCGTACCACGAAGAAATCAATATCACCGGGCTTGCGATTCGCTAATGGACAAGGCACTCCAGGAAGTAAACGTACTGGACGCAAATTGACATACTGATCAAAGCCGCGGCGGAATTGAATTAAGCTTCCCCAAAGTGACACATGGTCAGGCAGAATGTCCGGCATACCGACTGCACCAAAAAAGATTGCGTCGTACTTCATGAGGATATCGAACCAATCATCCGGCATCATCTTTCCATGCTTGAGATAGTAATCACAGCTTGCAAAGTCAAAATGGTCAAACTGCATACCGAGATTAAATTTACGATTGGCCGCCTCTAGCGCGCGAACGCCCTCTGGCATCACTTCTTTGCCAATACCATCACCTGGGATAACAGCAATCTTTGGGTTCTTGAAAATTTTCTTTGCGTTCATAATTTATGCGTCTCTTTATATTTTTGTTGAATATTAATTTTACAAATTTCTAGCTGATTGCACGACGGATTTCGTCAGGTGCCTTCTTGCTACCTTTTTCAACTGATTCACCATCGTAATCAGTGGTATTTTCGATTGTCTCTGGAACAGCTTCTAGCATCCGGATATTGTCCTTGGGGCAGATTGGTGCTCCATAACTAGCCCACTTCTTGAGCAAAGTTACCTCGTAGCCACATTGCCCACATTTAGCCTTACTTCGACTAGCATTGCTAGGCCTTGGGGGCGGGAAAACAATCGCTTGATGTGGATATGGGCCTAGTTCCTGGCTAATCATCATCAGCTTCACTGTGAGCTCTTCAGTAGCATGGGCCATTCTGGCAGGACCTTCCAGACCCACCGTTTGAGCGATTCCCTTGAAATCTTCGCCGTGACCGCTAAAACAGTCGTCAACGGCATGGCAAAGCTCATGAACCAAGGTGTCCAAGAGTTGTACGGGCTCATCCAATTTAGGAGAGATAAATATCTCATTTACACCCCCGCCTGAGCGTTCTCGCGGCCAACATTGCCCTAGAGTGGTTCTAGGACTACTGGAGGCCGGAAATCCGCATGAGACCCTGACGGGAGGGATGGCATAACCTGCTTTTGAAAAGACCAGCTCTAGATGCCTTACAGCATCTTCTAGCCAGGCTTCACGTACTGTATGTTGCTTCATCTAACTTATCTTCTATCGTCATTCTGGAACAAAAAGGCTTAAATTGCGATCATACGCCACCATAAGTAGAATGGAAAAATGAAAGATCTCGAAAGCCTTAGCGCCACCCAAGCCATCAAAGCCCTCTCTAAGAGGGAAATTAAAGCAACTGATTTACTCCTATCCTGCCTAGACCGCATAGGGCAAAAGGAGAGTGTTGTTAAGGCCTGGGCAAGCCTGGGTAAGGAAAATGCCTTGTCTCGCGCCAAACAGCTTGATAAAGGTGCCTTTCAGGGTCTATTGCATGGTCTCCCAATTGGGGTTAAAGATCTTTATGACACCTATGATTTGCCGACCTCCTATGGTTCACCCATTTACGCCAACCATTACCCAGTAGCTGATGCTGTGGCGGTTGCCCTGTTGCGACAGTCTGGTGCCATTATTTTAGGCAAAACCGTTACAACAGAATTTGCAACATTTAAGAGTGGCTTAACTACGAATCCACATAACCCAAAGCACACTCCCGGCGGATCCTCTAGCGGCTCTGCGTCTGCGGTAGCCGATTTCATGGTTCCACTGGCAACCGGCAGTCAAACTGCTGGCTCAATTATTCGCCCTGCTTCTTTTTGTGGGGTAGTGGGTTTTAAACCTAGTCATGGCAAAGTGAGTATTGCGGGAATTAAAAGTCTCTCTGTAACACTCGACACCATGGGTTGCTTTGGTAGAACAGTAGAAGATGTTGGGCTCGGTGTGGCAGCTATGAGTGGCGATCATCGACTAGCAAAAATTGAAGTCTTGCATAACAAACCCCGTATCGCCATTTGCAAAACGTCTAGCTGGCCGTTTGCACAAAAGGAAACTGCTACAGCGCTTGCAGTTGCCCGGCATGCCGCAGAGAGGGTTGCTAAAGGCACCGTAATTGATCAGAAGCTACCAAAGACATGTGATGGACTCACTCAAGCCCAAACTCGCATCATGATCTCTGAAATGTCACGCAGCCTTACTTTTGAACGAGTGCATTACGCTAAAAAGCTCAGCCCACAACTTCTGAAGCAACTTAGTGAAGGCGCTGAAATTAGCTATGAGCAATATGCAAAAGATTTGAGCCTTGCCGATAAGTCAAGGGCGGCTATGGAAGACTTATTTAATAATGAAGTTGATATCTTGATCGCTCCGAGTGCAAATGGAGAAGCGCCCCTTACCAAAGATGGCACGGGAGATCCACTTTTTTCAAGAGCCTGGACTCTTCTAGGCTTGCCTTGCATCAATATCAACGTAGGCACTGGTCCCAATGGATTGCCAGTAGGCGTACAACTCATTGCTGGTCCAGGCAAGGATCATTTCTTATTAAGTGCTGCCCGGGCATTTACATTGGCATTGCCTGACCCCACCCTGCGAGATCAGGCTTAGCCAAGTTCTTAATCAAGAGTAATGTTTGCCGCTTTGATCGCTTTTGCCCAGAAAGGAAGTTCTTTCTTAACTAGCGCATCAGTTTGGTTTGGTCCTAAGTAACGAAGTTCAACACCAGCAGCATCAGCACGCTCTTTAATTTCAGGCAGCGCCAAGCTTTGCTTTACAGAATTAGTGAGCTTGGTAACTACTGGTGCAGGAGTTCCGGCAGGCGCATAGAGGGCTACCCATGATTCCAGCTGAAATGATGGTAGACCAGCTTCAGCAGTAGTTGGTACGTTTGGCATACCAGGGTGACGATTTTTACCGGTCACAGCAAGACCCTTGAGTTTTCCGCTTTGGACGTGTTGCATTACTGAGGGTGGCGTACTAATAAATACCTGTACTTGTCCCGCCAAAACATCCTGAATGGCTGGACCAGATCCCTTGTATGGAACATGCACCATATCCACACCCGTAGTTTGCTTGAAGATTTCCGTACCAATATGCGACACAGAACCATTGCCCTGTGAGGCGTAATTTAATTTACCTGGATTAGCTTTTGCATATGCAATGAATTCCTTCAGATTATTGACTGGCACTGAAGGGTGTACTGCAATGACATTGGTTGAAACAGTCAGCAAGGCTATTGGAGAGAAGTCTTTAATAGGATCCCACGGAAGCTTATCGAATAAAGCGGGATTACCAACGTGATAACCAGAATAGGAAATCAATAAAGTATAGCCATCGGGTTTTGCTTTGGCGACATACTGATAGGCTGTATTACCGCTTGCACCCGGCTTGTTATCAACAATCACTGGTTGACCGATCACACGCGTTAATGGTTCACTCAAAAGACGTGCCGAGGTATCAACCAGCCCACCAGGTGGATTGGGTACTACCAAAGTAATTGGACGATCAGGAAAGGATTGGGCCATAACTAGGCATGAAATCCCAAACCCCAAAATTACAAGCGCACTGCGTATCACTGAATATTTTTTCATTACTGTCTCCAACCTATGATTTTTGAGTACTTATCGCTGCCCTACTTTTACGTCACCAAATACGGCTTGCGCTTCTCGAGGTAAACAACGCCAATAACGCTCATTTGCAGTAACTGTGCCACCAAGGGCTGCTGCAGCTTCCCAACCCCAGCGAGGCTTGTATAGGAATGCTCTAGCCAAAGCTATGAGATCCGCATCACCCGCCAGCAAAATGTCTTCGGCTTGCTGTGGCTCGGTAATAAGTCCAACAGTCATGGTTGGCAAACCAGATTGATCTTTAACAATCTTTGCAAAAGGCACTTGGTAGTTTGGACCAATCGCAATCTTTTGTTTTGGTGAAATGCCACCAGAAGAAATGTGTACGAAATCACAACCCAATGGTTTAAGTTGTTTTGCAAAATTCGCCGTTTCTTCTGGGGTCCAACCGCCCTCAATCCAGTCACTAGCTGAAATGCGTATGCCAAGCACACCCTGGTATGCCGCTCGAACAGCAGCAAAGAGCTCTAAGGGAAAGCGAATGCGGTTTTCAAATGAGCCGCCATACTCATCTGTGCGCTGATTGGCAATGGGGGATAAAAATTGATGCAACAAGTATCCATGAGCACCATGGAGCTCAATCCCATCAATTCCAATACGATCTGCACGTTTTGCTGATGCTACAAAATCATCGATTAGCTTTTTTAATTCAGCCTTACTTAATTCATGAGGTAAGCGCTCTCCATCTAACTGGGGGATTGCTGAGGGCGCTAGTGTTTCCCATCCACCCTGATCTGTTGAGAGTAGTTGTCCGCCATCCCAGGGAGTTGCACTTGATGCCTTGCGACCTGCATGAGCCAACTGAATAAAAACAGGGACTACAGGAGCCAATCCACGCGCGCGACTTAATTTGTCTTTCAAAGCCGATTCAGTGCGATCATCCCAAAGCCCTAGACAAGCAGGCGTAATTCGGGCCTCTGGGCTTACCCCGGTGGCCTCAATAATGAAGAGTGCTGCGCCACTATTAAGCAAGTTTCCCCAATGCATGAGGTGCCAGTCAGTGGCTTCGCCGTTATTGGCGGAATACTGGCACATTGGAGCGACAACTATGCGATTTGCTAGCTCAAGGGGCCCACGTGGGGAATTGAGGGTATAACTTGAAAATAAAAGACTCATGGAATGCCTTTAAAAGCCCAAAAATAGGTCAAAAAATACGAAAATTGCCGTAAAGCGATAGAATACTTAAAAAGCAGAATAAACGAGACAGCGAAGTCGTGCAGGCTATTTAGCTAAGCGGCTTTTTTACCAAAAACCTGAAAAATACTCACCACAAGAGATTATGAACGAACCTCAAGCCTTTGAATCAAAAGAAGATATTGGCCACTTTGTTGGCGGCAATGTAGTTGCCCCTAAAGATGGTCGCTTTGCCGATGTTTACAACCCAACCAAAGGAACTGTAGCGCGCCGTGTTGCGCTTGCCAGCCGCAAAGAGGTTGATGAAGTTGTAGCCAATGCCCAAACAGCATTTGTGTCATGGAGTCAAACCTCCCCATTGCGCCGTGCACGCATCATGTTCAAGTATCTTGAATTGCTAAACGCTTATCGCGATGAGTTGGCTGCCATTATTACAGCAGAACATGGCAAGGTATTTACAGATGCCCAAGGTGAAGTAACACGCGGTATTGAGATCGTGGAATTTGCGACTGGCATTCCTGAGCTACTCAAAGGCGACTACACCGAGCAAGTATCTACGGGTATCGATAACTGGGTTATGCGTCAGCCTTTAGGTGTAGTTGCTGGTATCACCCCATTTAACTTCCCAGTCATGGTGCCAATGTGGATGTTCCCGGTTGCGATTGCTTGCGGCAACACTTTCATTCTCAAACCTAGCCCTACCGATCCTTCCGCATCTTTATTTATGGCCAAGCTTCTTAAAGAAGCTGGTCTGCCTGACGGAGTGTTTAACGTTGTTCAAGGCGACAAAGAAGCAGTTGATGCCTTAATTGAAAATCCAGATGTCAAGGCAGTTAGTTTCGTGGGTTCCACTCCAATCGCTAATTACATCTATGAGCGCTGCTCTCACTTTGGCAAGCGCTCCCAAGCCTTAGGCGGTGCAAAGAATCACATGGTAATCATGCCTGACGCTGATATTGATAAAGCAATTGATGCTTTGGTTGGCGCTGCTTACGGCTCTGCTGGTGAGCGTTGTATGGCAATTTCTGTAGCGGTATTAGTTGGTGATGTGGCAGAGAAGATCATGCCAAAGCTGATCGAGCGCACCAAGACTCTTAAAGTTAAAAATGGTATGGAACTTGATGCTGAAATGGGTCCAATCGTTACTAAAGCGGCTCTTGAGCGCATTACTGGCTATATTGATGCTGGCGTAGCCTCAGGTGCAAAACTTCTGGTTGATGGCCGCGGACTCAAGGTTCCTGGCAACGAGAGCGGCTTCTTTATCGGCGGTACATTGTTTGACAATGTCACACCAGACATGAAGATCTATTTAGAAGAAATCTTTGGACCAGTGTTATCTTGCTTGCGCGTGGCTAACTTTACTGAAGCCTTGAATTTGGTTAATTCCTGTGAGTTTGGTAATGGAGTAGCCTGCTTTACGAGCGATGGCAATATTGCCCGTGAATTTGCCCGCCGCGTTCAGGTCGGCATGGTTGGCATTAACGTACCTATTCCGGTTCCAATGGCATGGCACGGCTTTGGTGGTTGGAAAAAGTCGATCTTTGGCGATATGCATGCATATGGCAAAGAAGGCGTACGTTTCTACACCAAGCAAAAGAGTGTGATGCAACGCTGGCCTGAGAGTATTGCTAAAGGCGCAGAGTTTGTAATGCCTACCTCTAAGTAATATCAGGAAGTGATTAGCAAAAAAGCGATCTTCGGATCGCTTTTTTATTTGCCAGGATGAAGTAAAAAATTACTGTAGCGTATTTTTAAGAGCGGGAATCATTGGCATCGAGAGCACATCAATACCCTCTTCTCGTAAGGCCTCAGCCTCATCCAAAGTAGTTTGGCCACGAATACTTCTCTCGGGAGATTCCTTGTAGTGAATTTTTCTAGCCTCATCAGCGAACGAATTGCCAACATCTTCAGAGCGCCCCATTAGCTCACGCATACCTTTCAAAAAGGCGGCCTGTACTTGAGCCTCGAGATGAGAATGGTCGCTACCAGTTAGAGCAACAACACCCCCACTATGACTTTGAGGTTCGGCCTCAGGTAAAGTTAACTCAGTAGAGCTTGATTTACCAATATGTGGAGCTGAAGGCATGCGAGTAATTTCCGTGCTGTCGCATACTGGACAAGCAATCATCCCTTTGTCCTGCTGAGCAAGGCAATCCTGCTCTGAAGCAAACCAGCCTTCAAAGCGATGGTCTAGGGGGCATGCTAAGTTATAAACTTTCATAAAACATATATAGAGGTAAAAATGCCAAATTCAATACCTCTATTTTAGTCGGGTTTGGCTAATGCCTATTAGATAGGCTTGGGAGTAACCAATCCCCGGCGATAGCGGTCTAACCAATAGGCTGAAATAGTTGTTTTGACATCGGTGATTTCGCCATCCTCTACCCATGCCAGAAGTTGGTCTATGGAAGCAGCAAACACATCTAAAAACTCTTCCTCGTCAAGATGACTCTTCCCAGGAACTAAATCTTCCGCTAAATAGATATCTATGAACTCAGTTGAATAAGAGATTACTGGATGGATACGTCTTATATAACTCCATTTTTTGGCTGTATACCCAGTTTCTTCCTCAAGCTCTCGTCGTGCACAGACTAGATGATCCTCGCTAGGATCCAGTTTTCCAGCAGGAATTTCGATACAGGTCTTGGCAATTGGATAGCGATACTGGCGCTCAAGCAGCACCCGACCATCATCCAAGATTGCAAGAATGGCTACCGCACCAGGGTGTGTTAAATATTCGCGTATTGCCTCTTCACCATCAGGCAATGAGACTTTATCTCGTTTCATGTTTAAGAAGATGCCGCCGTAAATATCTTCGCCAGATAGGCGCTCTTCACGTAAATGTTTATCACCAGTTGGCAGATCTTCAAATGATTTTTCAGTCATAGCGTCTTAGTAAGTATTCCGTCTGTTATTGATTAATCCAGCTTAACTAAATTGAATGTCATATTGATGGCATCTGAAATGATAAAGGCCCCTTACGGAGCCTTTAGAAAGATGTTGATTCTTTTAAGATCCCAGTAAGGTACGGCGCATTGCATCTAAGCAAAGACTCATTAGACCAGCAGGAACAATGCCGATAACTAAAACCAAAATGCTATTAAGGCTCAAGAGCCCTTTGGCAATGCCGGAACCAGAGACCGTGATCTCGTGCTCAGGTTCATCAAAATACATCACCTTGACTACGCGCAAGTAATAGAAGGCACCCACTAAAGAGGCCATTACAGCGATGACTGCCAAGAAGGTATGCTCGGCATCCACTAGGGCTTCTAGAACGCCCAATTTAGCTGCAAAACCAACTGTAGGCGGAATCCCTGCTAAAGAGAACATCATGACTAGACCAATAAAGGCAAACCACGGATGCTTCTTATTGAGCCCCTTTAATCCATCCAAGGTTTCGCAATCGTAGCCTTTGCGTGACAAAGCCATCAACAAACCGAAGGTGCCAAGCGTTGTCAAAACATAAGTGATCGCGTAGAACATGGCAGCACTAAACGCATGATCGTCAAATACCGACAACATGCCCAAGAGTACAAAGCCCATTTGTGCAATGGCTGAATACGCTAACATGCGCTTGATATTCGTTTGGGCAATCGCTGTGACGTTACCAACAACCAGAGATAAGACTGCTAGCAAGACCAACATTGGCTGCCAATCACCCAATAACGGTAACAAGGTATTTACTAATAAACGAAATAGCAAAGCAAAGGCGGCTAGCTTAGGCGCTGCAGCAATCATCAAGGTTACCGCTGTAGGCGCACCCTGATAAACGTCTGGTACCCACATATGAAATGGCACCACACCCAACTTAAATGCTAGACCAGCAACAATGAATACCAAACCAAAGGCCATTACCAAATGATTCACGCGTGGATCAGCAACCACCTTAAAGATCTCGATTAGATCCAAGGATCCGGTAACGCCGTACAACATAGACATGCCATAGAGCAAGAAGCCAGAAGCTAATGCGCCCAAGATGAAATACTTAATACCAGCCTCAACACTCTTCTCGCTGCCGTGGCGCATCGCTACCAAAGCATAAGTTGGCAATGCCATCAGTTCTAAGCCAAGGTACAAGGTCAACAAATTTGCACCCGAGATCAATACAAACTGACCTAGCAAGGCAAGTAAAGCTAAAACAATGAAGTCCGGACGGAATAAAGCACGATCCATTAAGTACTGTTTGGAATAAATCAAACTGACTAATACGGCGATACAAGAGCAAGCTTTCAGTAAATTTGAAAATGGATCAGATTGAAATAAACCATTCATTGCTACCAGAGCAGGATCACCCATGCGACCGATAAACATGAAAATAAGATATGCCAACAAGATGAGTGAGAAAAAATACACAAAGCCAACTCCGCGTGGAGTATGGAAAATATCTTGCTCTACACCTGGGGTAGATATCACTTTCTCCGGAACATACACACTAACAACCAGTAATAAGGAGGTTGCTACGAGTAAAACAAGTTCTGGCAGGATGGCAAATAGATCGAAGGCTTGCATATGTACTTACTCAGAGTTTGCTAACAGCAACATGCTGTAGCAGATTAATCACAGCTGGATGAATGATGTCAGTAAACGGTTTTGGAAAAACGCCCATACCGATCACGCAGATCGAAAGCACCGCCATTAAGAAATATTCGCGATAGTTCAGGTCTTTTAATTCTTCAACATGAGCGTTATTGATAGTGCCAAAAAATACCCGCTTCACCATCCACAAGGAATATGCAGCACCCAGTATCAATGCAGTTGCTGCAAGGATGCCAATGACAAAGTCATAATCCACAGCAGCCAATATCACCATAAACTCACCTACAAAACCAGAGGTAGCAGGTAAACCACAGTTGGCCATAGCCATTAATACGGCAAATGCAGTAAATGCAGGCATGCGATGCACTACGCCACCGTAATCAGCAATCTGACGGGTATGCATGCGGTCATAGAGTACGCCAATAGAAAGGAACATGGCGCCGGCCACAAAGCCGTGTGAAATCATCTGCACAATACCGCCCTCAATACCCAGCGGACTAAAGAGGAAGAAACCTAAGGTTACAAAGCCCATGTGAGCAACTGAAGAATAGGCAACCAGTTTTTTCATGTCTTTCTGAACAAGAGCAACTGCTCCTACATAGATCACAGCAACCAAAGACAAGAAGATAACAAACGGGCCTAAGTACTGGCTTGCATCTGGAGCAATTGGTAATGAAAAACGCAGGAATCCATAAGCACCTAGCTTCAACATAATTGCCGCCAATACTACTGAACCGCCAGTAGGCGCTTCAACGTGAACATCTGGCAACCAAGTATGTAATGGCCACATTGGCACCTTCACAGCAAATGCCATGAAGAATGCAGCAAACAACAGAATCTGTTCAACGATATCTAAGCGCGCATTTTGCCAAGCCAAGATATCAAAAGTATTCGTTACGTTGTACAGATACAGCATAGCAACTAGGGTTAACAAAGATCCCAGCAATGTATACAAGAAGAACTTAAATGCTGCATAAATACGATTATGACCACCCCACACACCAATGATGATGTACATCGGAATCAGGGTCGCCTCAAAGAAGACGTAAAACAATAAGGCATCAAGTGCACTAAATACACCAATCATTAATCCGGAAAGGATCATGAAGGAAGCAAAATATTGAGAAACCTTAGTTTGAATAACTTCCCAGCCTGCTATCACCACAATGATGTTGATAAATGCAGTAAGCACAATGAACCAAACCGAGATGCCGTCAATACCGAGGTGGTAGTTAATGTCGTAGCGCGGAATCCAACTGATTTTTTCAACAAACTGCATTCCTGGATTGGCAATATCAAAATGAATCACCAATGGAAGGGTTGCAATAAATCCCAATACAGATCCAATCAAAGCTAACCAGCGAACACCGGCAGAAGGCTTCTCAGACCCATAAAATAAGATAATGAGTCCAAAGACAATCGGGGTCCAAATGGCGTAAGAAAGAATCATAGTGGCTACTTAAGTAACAAAGGCCTAGCGAACAAAAGGCAGGTAAGCGTACAAAACCCAAGCAAGCAATACCGCCAAGCCCGCAATCATTGCGAAGGCATAGTGATACAGATAACCGGATTGCAAATGACGGATAACTCCAGCAAAGCGCCCTACTGCATGGGCACTGCCATTAACAAAGAAACCATCGATGATCTTTTGATCACCGCGATGCCATAAGAAGCTGCCGATCCAAATAAGGCCCTTAGCAAATACAGCTTGATTGATTTCATCAAGGTAGTACTTGTTATCAAACAATTTCTTAATAGGTGCGAATGTCTGCGCAACTTTACCAGGCAACTTTGGTGCCCATAGATATCCAATCGCTGCAGTCAATACACCCAGCACTACCAATAACAACACTGGCGATGTAAAGGCATGAATAGCCATAGCAATGGGACCATGGAATTCATCTTCCAATTCCTTCATTACAGGATGGCGAGCTAAATCAATAAAGATGGAGTCGCCAAAGTAAGTTCCGAATAACAAGGGAGAGATGGTGTAGAAACCAATAATTACAGATGGAATCGCCAAAAGAATCAAAGGCAGAGTTACAACGAATGGAGATTCATGCGGTTTTTGACCTGGTGCCAAACCATGGTGCGCGTGATCATGGCCATGAGCATGTAAATCATCATGACCCCAGCGCGCTTTTCCATGGAACACATAAAAGTACAGACGGAACGAATACAAAGCAGTAACGAATACGCTAGCCACAACAGCAAAGTACGCAAATCCAGAGCCGGGTATATGGCTAGCTGCAACAGCTTCAATGATGGAATCTTTTGAATAGAAGCCTGAAAAGAATGGCGTTCCTACAAGCGCAAGATTACCCAATAACATCATGAGGCAAGTGATCGGCATGTACTTCCAGAGGCCACCCATCTTACGCATGTCTTGTTCGTGGTGCATACCAAGGATCACACTACCTGCAGCAAGGAACAACAGCGCCTTAAAGAACGCATGGGTCATCAAATGAAAGATGGCGACTGGGTACGCAGAAACACCTAATGCCACTGTCATATAGCCAAGCTGAGACAAGGTGGAATAGGCAACGACACGCTTGATATCGTTTTGCACAATACCGAGGAAACCCATGAAGAGTGTCGTGATTGAGCCAATCACCAAGATAAAGCTCAATGCTGCATCTGAAAGCTCAAATAACGGTGACATACGAGACACCATGAAGATGCCCGCAGTAACCATCGTTGCAGCGTGAATCAATGCAGAAATTGGTGTTGGGCCTTCCATCGAATCAGGCAACCAAACATGCAACGGGAACTGAGCAGATTTACCCATTGCTCCAATGAATAAGCAAATACAAGCGACAGTCATCAAATTCCAACTTGTACCCGGAAGTGTCTGGGCTGCTAATGCTGAGTTCTGGGAAAAGATGACGTCGTACTGCATTGAGCCTGTGCTGGCTAACAAAATGCCAATACCAAGGATGAAACCAAAGTCGCCAACACGATTCACCAAGAATGCCTTCATATTGGCAAATACAGCGGACTGGCGCTCAAAATAGAAACCAATCAATAAATAAGAAACTACACCCACCGCTTCCCAACCAAAAAAGAGTTGCAAGAGGTTATTACTCATCACCAGCATCAGCATGGCAAATGTAAATAATGAAATGTAGGAGAAGAAACGGTTATAACCTTCTTCACCTTTCATATAGCCAATAGTGTAGATATGCACCATCAGTGAAACAAAGGTCACTACACACATCATCGTTGCAGTTAATGGGTCAATCAGAAAACCAATATCTAAATTGAGTTCACCCAACTGCATCCAGCGATAAACAGTTCCATTGAAATAGAAGCCATCCATCACCTGCACTAAAACATTGCAAGATAGTACAAAAGCGATCGTTACACCCAAGATAGTCACAAACTGACTTGCGCCATGACCAATGCGGTTACCGCCTAACTTTGTACCAAAGAAACCGGCAATGATTGAGCCAACTAAAGGCGCCAATGGAATTGCGCAAAGTACGGGAATATTTAAGGTCAATTGCATGACTAGCCTTTTAGGTGGTCAAGATCTTCGGCATTAATAGTGTCAACCTTACGGAAGAGCACTACTAAAATTGCCAAGCCGATAGCCGCCTCAGCAGCTGCCACAGTCAAAATAAAGAATACGAATACTTGACCTGCCATATCACCCAAATAATGAGAGAAGGCAACAAAGTTCATGTTGACCGAGAGAAGCATCAACTCAATAGCCATGAGCAATACGATGATATTCTTGCGGTTTAAGAAAATGCCAATCACACTGGTTGCGAACAAAATCGCACCAAGTACTAAGTAATGAGCGAGAGTGATATTCATTTCTTCTCCCCCCTTGAATCTTGTTTTGCTGCCATATCAGAACCCATCTTCACAATACGCATACGATCTGCAGAAACCACATTAACCTGCTCATGGATATTTTGCGCTTTAGAATCTTTACGGTTTCGCAATGTCAAAGCAACAGCAGCAATAATTGCTACCAACAAAATCACGCCAGCAACTTCAAACGCATATACGTAATCAACAAAGATCAACATGCCTAAGGCTTGAGTATTGTTTGCCATTACTTCTTCAGGCATAGGCTGCACCGGTGCATTGGTACCTATGAAGCTACGAATAATCACAATCGATAATTCCAGAACAATCACCGCACCCATTAAAAAAGCGACTGGTAGATACTTTTTAAAATCTCTGCGTAGATGTTCTATGTCTAAATCCAACATCATCACCACAAATAGGAATAACACCATTACAGCGCCTACATAAACCAGAATCAAGGCTAAGCTTAAGAACTCAGCCTTGAGCAACATCCAGAGTCCAGATGCACAAAAGAATGCCAACACCAGAAATAGCGCTGCATGAACTGGGTTACGGGCTGTGATCACGCGGACTGCAGAGATAACTAACAGGCCTGCAAAGCCATAAAAGAAAACAGCAAATAAAGTGGATGGATCGAATGTCATATTAGTTCAGCTCGATTCGATTAACGGTAAGGTGCATCAGCTGCACGGTTAGCGGCAATATCTTTTTCGTATTTATCGCCCACAGCTAAAAGCATATCTTTGGTGAAATACAAGTCACCACGCTTATCGCCAAAATATTCAAAAATATTGGTTTCAACAATGGCGTCTACTGGGCATGCCTCTTCACAGAAACCACAGAAAATACATTTTGTGAGATCGATGTCATAACGACTGGTGCGACGAGTGCCATCATCGCGCTCAGCAGTTTCAATAGTGATCGCATAAGCAGGACATACGGCTTCACATAACTTACAGCCGATACAGCGCTCTTCACCATTTTCGTAACGACGAAGGGCATGTAAACCACGGAAGCGGTTTGACAAGGGCGTCTTCTCTTCTGGGTATTGAATAGTAATTTTTGGCTTGAAAAGATAGCGTCCAGTAATAGACATACCAGTCAAAATATCTTTAAGCATCAAGCTATCGAGGAATTGGGAAATTTTCTTAAACATGATTAATCAACTTATTTCCAAATATTCCATGGAGATACTACCCATGCGCCGATAACAACCACCCAGAATACCGAGATGGGAATAAAAATCTTCCAACCCAAACGCATGATTTGGTCATAGCGATAGCGTGGCAATGTTGCACGCAACCAAATAACGCAAGATAGCAGGAAGAATGTCTTACCGAACAACCAGAAGAAGCCTGGAATATCGCGCAAAATTGGTAAGTCAACAATGGGTAACCAGCCGCCTAAGAACATGATGGAGGCAACAGCTGCAATCAAAATCATGTTGGCATATTCAGCCAAGAAGAACATGGCAAAAGACATTCCTGAATACTCAACCATATGGCCAGCAACAATCTCAGACTCACCCTCAACCACGTCAAATGGATGGCGGTTTGTTTCAGCTACACCAGAAATAAAGTAAATCAAGAACATTGGTAACAAAGGCAACCAATTCCATGAGAGGAAATTAAGGCCTATGCTCGCAAAGTAACCCTGTTCTTGAGAGGCAACAATTGTGCTCAAATTTAAGGAGCCAGATGTTAGCAAAACAGTGACCAAAGCAAAGCCCATGGCGATCTCGTAAGAGATCATTTGCGCTGATGCACGCATTGCACCGAGGAATGGGTATTTAGAGTTGGATGACCAACCGGCCAAAATAACGCCATAAACACCGATGGATGAAATTGCCATGATGTACAAAAGTCCAGCATTCACATCAGCCAAAACCATCTTCGCCTGAAATGGAATTACTGCCCATGTAGCAAATGCGGGCATGATTACCATGATTGGCGCAATAAAGTACAACACTTTGCTAGCTCGAGCAGGAGCAATAATCTCCTTCATCAAGAGCTTTAATGCGTCAGCAATTGGCTGCAATAAACCCAGTGGACCTACGCGATTTGGTCCAAGGCGAATATGCATCCAACCAATCAGTTTTCTTTCCCAAAGGGTTAAGTAAGCTACGCAAGCAAACATTGGCAATACGATGATGACGATGCGAACTAAAGCCCAAACTAAAGGCCACAGTGAGCCAAAAATAGCCTCACCTTGGGTGGTAATGAGGTTCAAGAAATTATCCATCTCTAACCTTATGCCTTACTAATAGTTACTGGACCAAACATCGATCCCAATTTCGCACTAGCCATAGTTCCAGCAGAGATTCTGACAGCACTTGGCGATAGATTTACTTCTAATGTTGCCGGCATATCAACGGATTGAGCTCCTTGAGTAACTCGAACAGCATCACCCTCTTTAAGACCCAACTCAGCAAATATATTTTTACTCAAACCGACCTGATTGCCGCGCTTAGCATCACGAGTTAATTGCAGTGCTGATGAACGACGTACGATTTGGTCGCCTGCATAGATATTGACATCAGTCAAACGCTCGAGACCATTGAAAGGCGCTAGATTTCCATTTGCAATCGAAGAGCTTGTAGCTTTGTTATTTAAGCGATTGCAATAACCATCATCCAATGCTTCCCCCAGCACTTCCTCAGGAGCATTAAACATGAAACCGTCCAAACCTAAGAGACCACCTATTACACGCAAAACTTTCCATGCTGGACGTGAATCACCTAAAGGCTTGACTGAAGGTTGAACCGTCTGAACTCTGCCTTCTAAATTAACGAAGGTAGAGACTGTTTCTGAGAATGTAGAGATTGGCAGAATGACGTCAGCAACATCCATTAAATCAGGACTCTTATAAGCACTCAATGCAATAACGGTATTAGCCTTTGCCAATGCTGCACGAGCAGCTGCTGGGTTAGGCAAATCTGAATCTGGCTCGATATTCATCAAAATCACTGCGCGACGATCGCCAGATAAGACTGACTCAATACCTAGGCCGTTAGCATTCACTAAAGATGCGCCAACTGCATTGCCGCCAACAGGCAAGAAGCCTAAAGTAGCACTAGTCTGTTCAGCAATAAATTGCGCCATGATATGCAAGTCTGAAGCATGGTGGTGTGCAATAGCAGCAGAACCAAGCAATACAGCTTTAGAGTCGCCGGAAAGCAAGCTATCAGCAATCTTCTGCGCCCCTGGAGAAATAGGTAAATTAAATATACCTACTGGTGCCGTTACCGATTTTGCTTTTGCAACAGCAAGCGCAACTTCACTCAATGCATTCAACCATGCGCTTGGAGCTGCAGAAATACCGCTACTTGGAATCAACCAGTCATCGCCACCTGCATCGATACGCAATACTTGCAAGGCACGTTTGTTGGCAGTGCGAATACGAGCAGCCAATAGAGGCTGATCTTTACGTAAGAAACTACCAATAACTAATACGCGATCCAATTCATTAATCTTTGCAATTGGCATCCCCAACCAAGGCGCAGTTGCAGCAGCATTCACATCCGTCTGGCGCAAACGCGTTTCAATCTGCTTAGAACCCAAACCGCGGACCATCTTTTGCAAGAGATGCAATTCTTCTGTGGAAGATATTGGGTGAGCTAATGCGCCAATGGACTCTGGGCCACTTTCAGCTGAAATTGTTTTCAGAGAATGGGCAACATAATCCAAAGCTGACTGCCAATCCGTTTCTAACCACTGGCCACCCTGCTTCACCATCGGTGTGGTTACACGATCAGCACTATTTAAACCCTCGTAAGAGAAGCGATCACGATCACTAATCCAGCATTCATTAATGGCTTCGTTTTCTAGAGCAACTACACGCATGACTTTATTAGCTTTAGTCTGAACTGTAGTATTCGCACCTAAGCTATCGTGCGGACTAACTGAACGCTTGCGGCCTAATTCCCAAGTACGAGCTGCATAACGGAATGGCTTGCTAGTCAATGCGCCAACTGGACACAAATCAATCATGTTTCCAGACAACTCTGAATCTACCGTCTGACCAACAAAGGTAGTGATTTCTGAATGCTCACCTCGGTTGACCATACCCAGCTCCATAACGCCAGCAACTTCTTGACCAAAACGAACGCAACGTGTGCAATGAATGCAACGGGTCATCTCTTGCATGGAGATCAATGGGCCAACGTTTTTATGGAATACAACACGCTTCTCTTCGTCATAGCGTGAATTAGACTTGCCATAACCAACTGCTAAGTCTTGTAACTGACACTCGCCACCCTGATCGCAAATTGGACAATCTAATGGATGGTTAATGAGTAAGAATTCCATGACAGAACGCTGAGCTTCTACCGCTTTAGCAGAATGCGTAAATACCTTCATGCCTTGGGTCACAGGGGTAGCACAAGCAGGTAAGGGTTTAGGTGCTTTTTCAACTTCAACAAGACACATGCGGCAGTTAGCAGCAATCGATAACTTCTTGTGATAGCAGAAGTGAGGGACGTAGGTACCGAGCTTATTCGCGGCGTGCATCACCATCGAACCTTGCGGAACTTCTACTGTCTTACCATCTAATTCGATTTCTACCATGCTCACTTTTAGATATCCCGTGCTCTAAATCTTTATAAAGGTTTTGCAGAATCTAAGCAGCGCTTATGTTCTACGTGATACGCAAATTCATCCATGTAATGCTTCAACATGCCACGAACTGGCATTGCTGCTGCATCACCTAAAGCGCAAATCGTACGACCTTGAATATTGGCAGCAACGTCGTTTAGCAAATCCAAATCTTCTGGTCGCCCTTCACCATGTTCAATGCGGTGAACAATGCGCCATAACCAACCGGTACCTTCACGACATGGGGTGCATTGGCCACATGATTCTTCGTGGTAGAAGTAAGACAAGCGCTCTAAGGCGCGAACCATACAACGTGTTTCATTCATCACAATCACTGCACCAGAACCCAACATAGAGCCAGCCTTAGCAATACTGTCGTAATCCATAGTCAGGTCCATCATCTGCGCACCAGGAACAACTGGCGCAGAAGAACCTCCAGGAATCACGGCCTTCAAAGCCTTGCCATCACGCATACCGCCAGCAAGCTTTATGAGCTCTGCAAATGGAGTGCCCAACGGAATTTCATAGTTGCCCGGATGAACTACGTCACCCGATACAGAGAAAATTTTGGTTCCACCATTATTGGGTTTTCCAAGCTCTAAATAGGCTGGTCCGCCAATGGCCAAAATAAATGGCACAGCAGCAAATGTTTCAGTGTTATTGATGGTTGTTGGCTTGCCATACAAACCAAAGCTTGCAGGGAAAGGTGGCTTGAAGCGCGGTTGACCTTTTTTGCCCTCTAAGGACTCAAGCAATGCAGTCTCTTCGCCACAAATATAAGCACCCCAACCTGGGGATGCATGCAGTTGGAATGAGAAATCACTGCCTAGAATTTTGTCGCCCAAGTAACCTGCAGCACGCGCTTCTTCCAAAGCCTCTTCGAAGCGTGAATACACTTCCCAGATTTCACCGTGGATGTAGTTGTAGCCAGTAGTGATACCCATGGTGTAAGCACCAATAATCATGCCCTCAATCAAAGCATGTGGGTTATAGCGCATGATGTCGCGGTCTTTAAATGTGCCTGGCTCACCTTCGTCACTGTTGCAAACTAAATATTTTTGTCCCGGGAATTGACGTGGCATAAAGCTCCACTTCAAACCGGTTGGGAAGCCTGCACCACCACGACCACGTAATGATGAAGCTTTTAATTCAGCAATGATGGAATCAGGAGCTACTTTGTCGTTAATTAAACGACGTAGTTGTTGATAGCCACCACGACTTTCGTAATCTTTTAAACGCCAGTTATCGCCATTTAATCCAGCAAGGATTAAAGGCTTGATATGACGATCGTGCAAGCTGGTCATGCTGCTTTCCCTTCTGCACGTAATTCAGTTAACAAAGCATCAATCTTCTCTTTGCTCATAAAGCTGCACATGCGCTTGTCATTCACCAACATGACAGGTGAATCACCACAGGCACCCATGCACTCACCCTCTTTCAAGGTAAAAGTTCCGCATGGGGTAGTTTCGTTGTAGCCAATACCTAAGGTCTCTTTGAGGTATGTTGCTGCAGTTTCACCATGGGTTAATTGGCATGGCAAATTAGTGCAAATTACCAATTTGTATTTACCAATTTTCTTGGTGTTGTACATGTTGTAGAAAGTAGCCACTTCATCAACAGCGATGCTTGGCATTTCTAAAATCTGGGCAACCGTTTCAATCACTTCAGGAGAAATCCAACCCACCTCAGTTTGAGCAGCAATCAAACAAGCCATCACAGCGGATTGCTTATGCTCAGCAGGATACTTAGCGATATTGTGATGAATATCGGCTAGGGTTTTATCGGATAGTTGCAGAGTCGTAGTCATTAAATATTCCTTGGCACGCTCAATTAGCGGTCAATCTCCCCGAATACAATATCTTGGGTACCAATAATGGTTACCGCATCAGCCAACATATGGCCGCGTGACATCTCATCCATTGCTGAAAGGTGTACAAATCCTGGAGCACGAATCTTCATGCGATATGGTTTATTTGCCCCATCAGAAATCAAGTAAATACCAAATTCACCTTTAGGATGCTCAACGGCTGAGTAAGCCTCACCATCTGGAACGTGAATGCCTTCAGTAAATAATTTGAAATGGTGAATCAATTCTTCCATATTGGTTTTCATATCGACACGCTTGGGCGGAGAAACCTTATGGTTGTCGCTCATCACTGGACCTGGATTTGCTTTTAACCAAGCTACGCACTGCTTAATGATGCGATTCGATTGACGCATCTCTTCCATGCGTACTAAATAACGATCATAAGAATCGCCATTAACGCCAACTGGGATATCAAAATCTAAACGATCATAGACTTCATATGGCTGCTTCTTGCGCAAATCCCATTCAATGCCTGAACCACGTAGCATCGGACCGGTGAAGCCGAGCTGCAATGCACGCTCTGGAGTCACGATACCGATATTCACCAATCGTTGCTTCCAAATACGGTTATCAGTTAAGAGGTTGCAATACTCATCCACGTTGGCATCAAAGCCATTAGTAAATTGCTCAATGAAGTCCAATAATGTGCCGCTACGGTTTTCATTCAAACGTTTAATGGCAGATGTACTACGAATCTTGTTCTTGGTGTACTGAGCCATTTGATCAGGCAAGTCACGATATACGCCACCAGGTCGATAGTAAGCAGCATGCATACGTGCACCAGATACCGCCTCATACATATCAAAGATATCTTCACGATCACGGAATGCATACAAGAAGACAGCCATCGCACCAACGTCTAGACCATGACAACCAATCCAAAGCAAGTGATTTAGCAAACGAGTGAGCTCGTCATACATCACACGGATGTATTGAGCGCGCAGCGGAACATCAACTTGTAACAACTTCTCAATGGCCATGACGTAAGCATGTTCATTGGACATCATAGATACATAATCCAAACGATCCATGTAAGGAACGTTCTGAATCCAAGTACGTGTCTCAGCCAATTTCTCAGTAGCGCGATGCAATAAGCCGATGTGAGGATCAGCACGCTGAATCACTTCACCATCAAGCTCAAGCACTAAACGTAATACGCCATGTGCAGCAGGATGCTGAGGACCAAAGTTGAGTGTGTAATTCTTAATTTGTGCCATGACTTAAACCGGACCTCCGTACTGCTCTTCACGAACAATGCGTGGAGTAATTTCTCGAGCCTCAATCGTGACAGGCTGATAGACAACACGTTTCAACTCTGGGTCATAACGCATCTCGACGTTGCCGCTGATTGGGAAATCTTTTCTGAATGGATGACCGATAAAGCCGTAGTCGGTCAGAATGCGTCGCAAGTCATCATGACCATCAAACAAGATGCCGTAGAGGTCAAATGCTTCACGCTCAAACCAGTTAGCGGAATTCCACACTGGAGTAATCGAAGCAACTAATGGGTAACTATCATCAGGTGCAAATACGCGTACACGCAAACGCCAATTGTGCTGCAAAGATAATAAGTGGCTTACAACCCCGAAGCGTTGACCGCTCCATGCGCTATCACGAAAATCTTGGTAATCAACACCGCATAAATCTATTAATTGTTCAAATGCGAGCGATGGATCATCACGCAACAACAAAGCTGATTCCAAATACGTGTCTGCATTCACAACAACAGTCACTTCACCCAATGCAATTTCAATTGATTTCGCGCGCTTACCTAAAACTTTTTCTAAGTTGGCGGCTAACTGATTTAAACGATCTGACATAGCTTAAGCCTTTCGCGCAATCGTGCTGGTGCGAGCGATCTTAGATTGCAACTGAATGATTCCGTAGATCAATGCTTCTGCTGTTGGAGGGCAACCAGGCACATAAATATCTACTGGAACAATGCGGTCGCAACCGCGCACTACTGAATAAGAGTTATGGTAATAGCCACCGCCATTAGCGCAGGAACCCATAGAAATTACCCAGCGTGGCTCAGGCATTTGGTCATAAACCTTGCGTAATGCTGGTGCCATTTTGTTGCACAAAGTGCCTGCAACGATCATCAAATCGGATTGACGTGGCGATGGACGAAAAACCACGCCAAATCGGTCTAAGTCATAACGGGAAGCGCCCGCATGCATCATCTCCACGGCACAACAAGCCAGACCAAAGGTCATGGGCCATAAGGAGCCATTACGCGTCCAGTTAATCAACTGATCCGCAGTAGTGGTCACAAAACCTTCTTTAAGTACGCCTTCTAATGCCATATCTATCACTCCCAGTCGAGAGCGCCCTTTTTCCAGATATATACAAAGCCAACGATGAATTCCAAGAGAAAAATCACCATAGAGGCGTAGCCAAGCCATCCAATATCACGCAACGCAACACCCCATGGAAATAGGAATGCAGTTTCAAGATCAAACAGGATGAAGAGAATAGCAACTAAGTAGTAACGCACGTCGAACTTCATACGTGCATCTTCGAAAGCTTCAAAACCGCACTCATAAGGAGAGAGTTTTTCTGCGTCAGGCTTTGAAGGAGCCAAAATTTTTCCGAGGAACATGGGGACTAATCCCACCCCAATGCCTACGAGGATAAAAAGCAGAACAGGAAAGTAATTAGCGAGATTCAAAATAGCCCTGATTCGTTTGTCTGGTAAATCCTATAATAAGCAAATTATTCATTGTTCCACTACACAAAGCATTGATTTAGAGCAAAAAATATATCAATACTTCTTTACTGGTGCCGACGGCGAGACTCGAACTCGCACAGCCTAAGCCACTACCCCCTCAAGATAGCGTGTCTACCAATTTCACCACGTCGGCATCTTGCAAAACCACTCAATTCTACTGCATTGCACAACTACACTACCTCCCTTTTGAGGTAGCTTTATGCGTAAAAGCCTACTTTTTTACTTGGGAACTGCTGGCTTGCTTGGGTCCTGAACTGGGGCTACTGGAGCGGCCGGGGCTACTACAGGAGCCACCGTGCCGGAGAGGGCGCCAGGACTCACTTCCTTCTTATTGCCAATCCAGGTAATACTTAAAGTACAAATGAAGAAAACAGCAGCAAATACGGCAGTTGCGTGTGACAGGAAGTTTGCAGAACCACTGGCACCAAATAGGCTTCCAGAAGATCCAGAGCCAAAGGCTGCGCCCATATCGGCACCTTTACCCTGCTGCAAAAGGACCAAAAGAATGACAGCCAAAGCTGAAATTACCTGTAACACGATCAATAAAGTCTTAAACCATTCCACAGCTCATCTCCAAATAAAAAATCTATGCCTGACAAATGGCTAGGAAATCTTGAGGATTTAATGAGGCACCCCCAACTAATCCACCATCAATATCAGGCATCGCAAACAATTCAAGAGCATTGTCAGGCTTGACACTGCCACCATACAAAATTCCAACGTGAGAAGCTACATCCTCATTAAATTCAGCCAATTGAAGGCGAATAGCACGATGCATATCTTGCGCAACTTGGGCGCTGGCAACTTTACCAGTACCGATGGCCCAAACAGGCTCATAGGCAATTAAGCAGTCCGCAAGACGATCTTGCAATACCCCGACTTGCTTTGCAATCTGAGCACAAACAATCTCTTCCGCCCTGCCTGAATTTCTTTCATCAGCAGTCTCGCCCACGCAAATTACCGGAGTCATGCCATTGTCTAACACCTGCAGGGCTTTAGCAGCAACAGATTCATCCACCTCTTGATGCATTTGACGGCGCTCAGAGTGACCAACGATGACATATATACATCCGAGCTCTTTGAGCATGGATGCCGAAACTTCACCAGTATAGGCACCTGAACTATAGGCTGAAGCATCTTGGGCACCCAGATTCAAAAAGGCCAATGAATGCTCTTTAATTAACTGTGCACATTGAGACAAATACGGAAAAGGAGGACATACCGCATATTTACGTCCTGATGGCATTCCACTCTCCATGCCACGAGCAACGGTTTTGATCCAGTCTTGATTGCTTACAAGACTGCCATTCATTTTCCAGTTGCCGATAACGATGAGTGGTCGCATAGGGGGTTATGAATATTTCTAAACAGTTAAAACAATTTTGCCAACGTGCTCAGATGACTCCATCAATGCATGAGCATCTGCTGCCTGATCTAGCGAAAACGTTTTATAGATCACTGGCTTTAATTTGCCTGCATTGAGTAAAGGCCAAACATTTTCAAAAAGCTGTTTTGTAATTTGCTTTTTGAATGACACTGGGCGTGGACGTAATGTAGAGCCGGTAATCGTTAAGCGACGACGCAAAATCTGATTAGTGCTTACCTCTGCTTTTGATCCACCCTGAATTGCAATAATCACAATACGACCATCATCAGCGAGACAGTCAATTTCTTTTTGTACATAAGCGCCAGTCACCATATCCAGAATGACGTTAACGCCTTTGCCATCAGTAACCTTCTTCACCTCTTCGACAAAATCTTGCGTCTTATAATTAATGGCGAGATCAGCACCTAATGCCACGCATGCGGCACATTTTTCATCCGTACCAGCAGTGACAAATACTTTATGACCTAGGGCTTTAGCGATCAAGATCGCAGTAACGCCGATACCACTAGAGCCACCTTGAACCAATAATATTTCGCCTTCAGCCAACTGGCCGCGCATGAATACATTACTCCATACAGTGTAGAAAGTTTCAGGCAAGGCTGCAGCTTCTTGATCAGTAAATCCTTTTGGATATGGCAAACACTGCGCAACAGGGGCGGTACACAAATCAGCGTAACCACCACCTTGAACCAATGCGCAGATTTTATCGCCTACCTTTAAACCAAATACATTGTCAGCATGGGTCAAATCTCCACCGACGATTTCTCCAGCAACTTCCAGACCGGGAATATCCGATGCGCCAGCTGGAACCGGGTAATGTCCCTTACGTTGCAAAACGTCAGGTCGATTAATTCCCGCAGCTAAAACCTTAATCAAAATTTCGCCAGACCCAGCAGCAGGAGCCACTGGATCGGGACGAGTGGCCGGCACCAGCATTTCTGGGGCACCAAATTCTTTGATTTCAATGACGCGCATAAATACTCCTGCTCGCTACGCTAGTTAAGCAGACTCGCCAGATGCTGGAGCTGCTTCTGCAACGACCTCAGAAGCACCCGCTAAAGGCTCAATCGTGCCACCTTCATCAGCCATCGCAGCTTTCAATGACAAACGTAAACGACCACGCTCATCAGCAGCCAACAATTTCACGCGAACCACTTGGCCTTCTGCCAAATAGTCTTTAACTTCTTTAACGCGCTCATTAGAAATCTCAGAGATATGTAAGAGGCCATCTTTACCAGGAAGAATGTTTACTAAAGCGCCGAATTCGAGCAACTTCACAACTGGACCTTCGTAGATCTTACCTACTTCAGCTTCAGCAGTAATGCCTTCGATACGTGATTTTGCTTCAGCCATGCCTTCAGCGCTTGTAGAAGCGATAGTTACGGTACCGTCGTCTTTAATATCGATGCTGCAACCTGTTTCTTTAGTCAAGGCTTGAATAGTTGCGCCGCCCTTACCGATGACTTCACGAATCTTGTCTGGATGAATCTTGAAAGAAACCATACGTGGAGCATGAGCAGACAATTCTGTACGAACTGAACCCATTGCTTCTTGCATCTTGCTCAAAATGTGCAAACGACCTTCTTTAGCTTGCGCTAAAGCAACTTGCATAATTTCTTTTGTAATACCTTGAACCTTAATATCCATCTGAAGCGCAGTGATACCGTTAGCAGTACCTGCTACTTTAAAGTCCATATCACCTAAGTGATCTTCATCACCCAAGATATCTGTCAACACAGCAAAACGATTGCCGTCAAGAATCAAGCCCATTGCAACACCAGCAACGTGAGCCTTAACAGGAACGCCAGCATCCATCATAGCTAAACAGCCGCCGCAAACAGAAGCCATTGAAGATGAACCGTTGGACTCAGTAATCTCTGAAACAACACGAATGCTGTATGCAAAATCTTCTGCGCTTGGCAAGACTGGAATCAATGCGCGCTTAGCCAAACGACCGTGACCAATTTCACGACGCTTTGGGCTACCTACACGGCCAGTTTCGCCAGTAGCGAACGGAGGCATGTTGTAGTGGAACATGAAACGATCGCGGTACTCACCTTCGAGCGCATCAATAATTTGCTCGTCACGTGCAGTTCCTAAGGTAGCTACAACAAGAGCTTGTGTTTCACCACGGGTAAACAATGCAGAACCGTGTGTACGTGGCAATACGCCGTTACGAATTTCGATTGGGCGAACAGTACGTGTATCGCGACCATCTATACGTGGCTCGCCGTTCAAAATCTGGCTACGAACAATCTTCGCTTCGATTTCAAACAAGATATCGTTTACGGCAACTGCATCAACATCACCCTCTTCTTGTAACTTAGCAACCACTTCTTTAGTAATTTCTTTGAGCTTGTCTGAACGAGCCCCTTTTTGACGAATCTGATAAGCCTCGCGCAATGGCGCTTCAGCCAAAGCAGTAACCTTGGCGATAAATGGCTCATCTTTAGGAGCAGCAGTCCAATCCCACTCTGGCTTGCCAGCTTCAGAAACCAATTCGTTAATTGCGTTAATCGCGGTTTGCATTTGGTCGTGACCGTATACAACTGCTCCCAACATAATTTCTTCAGAAAGTTGATTCGCTTCAGATTCAACCATCAACACAGCTGCTTGTGTACCGGCAACGATTAAATCCAGTTCACTTGTAGCTTGCTCTGTGCGAGTTGGGTTCAATAAATATTGACCGTTAGCGTAACCAACACGTGCTGCGCCAACTGGACCAGCAAATGGAATGCCTGAGATAGCCAATGCTGCAGAGGCAGCGATCAAAGCAGGAATATCAGAAGGAACATCAGGGTTGATAGACAACACGTGAACCACTACTTGAACTTCGTTCAAGAAGCCTTCTGGGAACAGTGGGCGCAATGGACGATCGATCAAGCGGGAGATCAATGTCTCACCTTCTGATGGGCGACCTTCACGACGGAAGAAGCCACCGGGAATCTTACCTGCTGCGTAAGTTTTTTCTAAGTAATCAACAGTCAATGGGAAGAAGGATTGGCCTGGCTTTGCAGACTTAGAGGCAACTACTGTACCCATTACTACTGTGTCATCGACGTTAACGATAACGGCGCCACCAGATTGACGAGCGATCTCGCCTGTTTCCATAGTTACCTGATGATTGCCCCATTGAAAACTCTTTACTGCTTTTTTAAACATAGTCATTCTGATCTTCTCCAAATTGTTCACGCAACACTCACATGAGAGTTACGCTTGTCGTGGGATAAAGCAGTGTCACGACAACACTGGAGCGATTTAAGATCACAAGGGATGCCATTCCAGGGAGGCTCTGAATCAAGCTTCAGAAGCTCATTGGAATGACACAATCCCCTACACAAATAATCTTGAAACGCCCAAAAAACATGCCATCTGCTTAAGACTGATTCCGCGAAGAAACAACCCTAAGATAGATGGCATTGCATACCGATAAGAATTACTTACGGAGACCTAATTTCTCGATCAATGCGCGATAGCGGTCCAAATCTTTGCCTTTGAGGTAATCCAAGAGGCGACGGCGACGTGAAACCATCTTCAACAAACCACGACGGCTGTGATGATCTTTAGCGTTAGCCTTGAAATGGGGGGTTAATTCATTGATGCGGGCTGTAAGCAATGAAACTTGAACTTCAGGGCTACCCGTATCGTTTGCGCTGCGCGCGTTTTCTTTGACGATTTCCGCCGTTTTAATATGAGCAACTGCCATTTTTAATACTCCTTACTTGCGAACACTTGAGCTTTCACCCAATTCGTGTCGTGCATGATTAACAAAATAAAACAAAAAAAGCTTTACAAATCAAAGCCCTCGAATTGTAGCAGAGCCAGCGCCGGTTGATGTATTCGTAAGCTTGATTGGACATCCTGTATCATCGAAATCTAACACATATTTACTATAATCCCTTTAAAAACAAAGACTTACATATTATGCGCCTCATTTATCGCTCCACTATCGCCATTCTTTGCATCGGATTTGGCCTGTTACAACCTGCTTATGCACAGTTTGGCTCCCTTTTTGGCCCAGAAAAAACCATTGCCGAACAACGACAGGCTGTTTTAGCCAAGAACCAGACCACACTGAAGCAGCTTTACGAAGCGCAGCCTAAAGCCAGGGAATTAATTGAAAAATCCGTGGGCTATGCGACTTTTAGTAATTTTGGTATGAAAATTCTGATCGCAGGCGGCGGCACAGGTAGTGGTGTAGTGATGGCCAAGGACAGAAAGCCGGTATACATGAATATGGCTGAAGTACAGGCTGGACTCGGGCTAGGGATTAAGTCCTTCCAAAATATTTTCGTTTTTCAAACCGAAGCAGCCATGAACGACTTTATTAATTCAGGCTGGACTTTTGGCGGACAAGTTACTGCTGCAGCCAAATATGACAAAGATGGCGGCGCATTACAAGATGCGACTGTGGTTTCTCCGGGCGTGTTGATGTATCAACTGACCGACTCCGGCCTTGCCGCTGAAATTACCGGCAAGGGCACGAAGTACTATAAGAATACTGATTTAAATAAGTAAAACATCAATCGCTACAGATGATCCAATGATTAAGGGGTCATCTGTGCATTGATCTTTGCTTGGCTCGGGTCGTGCAATTTATTCAAAGCAGATAAATACGCTTTTGCAGAAGCGGCAATAATGTCTGGATCAGTACCCACGCCATTGACGATACGCCCACCTTTTGCCAAGCGCACAGTAACCTCTCCTTGAGATTGCGTTCCTGAAGTAATTGCATTTACTGAATAGAGCAACTGCTCCGCACCACTCTTTGCAACTTCCTCGATCGCATTCAAACTCGCATCTACTGGGCCATTACCTTCGGCTTCAGAGCTAATCTCTTTATCACCCATGCGGAATGTCACGCGTGATTTAGGGCGTTCGCCAGTTTCTGAATGCTGACTTAATGAAATAAATTTGTAGTGCTCACCCTCTTCAGCCGCGGCTGAATCAGACATGATGGCGATAATATCTTCATCAAAAATCTCAGACTTTTGATCTGCTAATGTTTTAAAACGGGTAAATGCCTCATTCAAATCAGCCTCAGCTTCAACGGTAATACCCAACTCTTGCAAACGCTGTTTAAATGCATTGCGACCGGATAATTTCCCCAAAACAATCTTATTAGCAGACCAGCCTACATCTTCTGCACGCATGATTTCATAGGTATCACGGTTCTTCAAAATACCGTCTTGGTGAATACCAGAGGTATGAGCAAATGCATTGGCACCCACCACAGCTTTATTCGGCTGCACTACAAAGCCAGTGATCTGAGAAACCAATTTAGACGCAGGCACGATTTGAGTCGCATCAATACCGCAAACCATGTCAAAGTAATCTTTACGTGTACGCAATGCCATCACAATTTCTTCTAATGCAGTATTGCCCGCACGCTCACCTAAGCCATTAATCGTGCACTCAATTTGACGTGCTCCACCGATCTTGACACCAGCCAAAGAATTTGCAACGGCCATACCCAAGTCGTTATGACAATGCACTGACCAGATAGCTTTATCGGAGTTAGGTACACGGGTACGCAAAGTTTTAATGAACTCGCCATATAACTCTGGAGTGGCATACCCAACTGTATCTGGAATATTGATCGTAGTGGCACCTTCATTAATAACAGCCTCAACTACTCTGCACAAAAAATCCATCTCTGAGCGGTAACCATCCTCTGCAGAGAACTCAATATCTGATGCCAAGTTTCGTGCAAAACGAATCGAGCGCTTAGCCTGCTCTAATACTTCTTCTGGCGACATGCGTAACTTCACAGCCATATGCAATGGGCTCGTAGCCAAAAACGCATGAATACGCTTCGCATTGGCTGTCTTCAAAGCATCGGCAGCGCGTGTGATGTCCTTGTCATTTGCTCTAGCCAATGAACAAACAATGGAGTCCTTGACCGCAGAAGCTACTGCAGAGATGGCTTGAAAGTCCCCCTCGGAGCTAGCAGCAAAACCCGCTTCAATCACATCTACCTTGAGGCGCTCCAATTGACGGGCAATACGAACCTTTTCATCCTTGGTCATCGATGCACCAGGGGATTGCTCGCCATCACGTAAGGTGGTGTCAAAAATGATTACTTTGTCGCTCATCACTACTCTCCGGTTTTGAATACTTCTTTACTAATTAATTTATTCGATCTGATAAAACAAAAACCCCAGCAATTTGCTGGGGCTGGTATGTGTTGGCTAATGAATTTTCTTTATCTCATTAACTCAGGCCTTACCCGCCCCAAGCTTTAGGCTTAGTGCTAGAAGCAGTTTCCCGCTAGGAAGGTTGGATAAAGAGAAATTCATAATCATAGAATTACTATACCCCAAAATTGTGGAATTAGCTAAAACGCTTGCCGCTGAGTCGCTCCCAGGCCCAAATGACATAGCCGGAGATGGAGTACACGACGAATAAACCAAATAAGGTTAAGGGCGGATTAGAAGAGATCAAAACAAAGGTCAGGATCATCAACACCATGACTCCAAATGGAACGCGATAGCGAACATCTAGGGCCTTGCCACTATAAAAACGGGCATTGGAAACCATCGTAAGGCCTGCATAAACCGCAATAAAGAAGGTGATCCAAGGGATGGCCGTATCACGCACTGGAATCTTGTTGTCGTCTGCCAACCAGATAAACCCAGCCATTAATGCACCTGCAGCTGGGCTAGGTAGACCTTGAAAAAACTTCTTGTCGACAACGCTAGTATTGACATTGAAGCGGGCTAAACGCAACGCCGCACCGGCGCAGTAAGTAAAAGCCGCTAGCCAGCCCCATTTGCCCAAATCCTTTAAGGCCCATTCATACGCCACTAAAGCAGGCGCAACGCCAAAGGAAACCATGTCAGCGAGTGAATCATATTGCTCACCAAAAGCACTCTGAGTATTGGTCATGCGCGCAATACGACCGTCCATCCCGTCAAGCACCAAAGAAGCAAAGATAGCAATCGCTGCAATTTCAAAATGGTGATTCATCGCATTAACGATGGCAAAAAATCCACTGAATAAAGCCGCAGTTGTAAATGCGTTAGGCAAAAGGTAAATGCCCTTGCTTCGTAAGCGGGACTTTTGAGGATGCAGCTCCTCTGCTTCGTAATCAACCCCATCGCCCAATTCCTCCGCCCACTGCCGCTCGCTTGATAAAGTAGAACGAGAAGAAAGACGGCTACGATCAATACGACCACGACGGCGAAATGTACTCAAAGCGTATCCCGGTAAAAGATTCGAATCAATCCAAGCCAGGCAAACGCGCCAAAGCTGTATTTGTTGCAAATACTTTATCACCAACAGAAACCAATGGCTCTGCAGTTAAGGGCAAATACACGTCAACACGTGATCCAAAGCGAATAAACCCATAACGCTCACCAGCTTTAAGGCGATCACCAACGTGGATATAGCAAAGAATGCGTCGCGCAATCAAGCCGGCGACTTGTACCAAAGTAACTATTTGGCCATTAGCATCAATCACAACGGCATTACGCTCGTTTTCGGTTGATGCCTTATCTAAATCAGCATTAACAAATTTGCCAGGGAAATACTGGATTTCCTTTACTAAACCATTTACTGCGCTACGGTTAGAGTGGACATTAAAGACATTCATGAATACGCTAATTTTGAGCGCTTCACGTCCAGCATAAGGATCGTTGGTTTTTTCAACCACAACAATGCGACCATCGGCTGGGGATAAAACAAGATCTCGACCCATAGCAGCAATACGCTGTGGGTCGCGGAAAAACTGCAGAACAAAGATAAAAATGATCCATAGAGGCCATGACCATGCAATGCCACCTAAGAAGTGAACCAGCAAAGTCAACGCCCCCAATAACGCTAAATACGGCCAGCCTTCTTTCGCAATAATGGGGTGTGGATACATCATCTTCGTTCTGAGCCTTTTAATGAACTGCTATTAATTTGATGCTTACTTCTATGTGATTACTTAGTTCTTGGTTTGATCCACTAACTTATTCTTCGCAATCCAAGGCATCATGGCGCGCAACTTAGCGCCAACAACTTCAATGTCATGCTCAGCATTCAAACGACGACGAGAAATCAAAGTAGGCGCGCCTGCTTTATTTTCCAAGATGAAGCTCTTAGCGTACTCACCAGTTTGAATATCTTTCAAGCATTGGCGCATTGCATTCTTAGTGTCTTCTGTAACAACACGTGGGCCAGTGACATACTCACCGTACTCAGCATTATTAGAGATGGAATAATTCATGTTGGCAATACCACCTTCGTAGATCAAATCAACGATCAGCTTAAGTTCATGCAAGCACTCGAAATAAGCCATTTCAGGAGCATAACCAGCTTCAACCAACGTTTCAAAACCAGCTTTGATCAATTCAACTGCACCACCACAAAGAACAGCTTGCTCACCGAACAAGTCCGTTTCAGTTTCTTCACGGAAGTTTGTTTCAATGATGCCGGCACGACCGCCACCGTTGGCTGTTGCGTATGACAATGCAACATCACGAGCAGAACCCGATTTATCTTGATAAACAGCGATCAAATGAGGAACACCGCCACCTTGAGCGTATGTACCGCGCACCGTATGGCCAGGAGCCTTAGGGGCGATCATGATGACGTCTAAGTCAGCGCGTGGCTGAACTTGACCGTAGTGAACGTTAAAGCCATGAGCAAAAGCCAATGCAGCTCCCTGCTTGATGTTGCCGTGAACTTCTTTGCTGTAAACATCAGCAATTTGCTCGTCAGGCAACAACATCATGACAACGTCAGCATCCTTTACTGCTTCGCCAACTTCTTTGACTGTCAAGCCAGCATTTGCAGCCTTACTCCAGGAAGCGCCATCTTTACGCAAACCAACAGTAACGTTACAGCCTGAATCTTTCAGATTCAATGCGTGTGCGTGACCTTGTGAACCATAACCAATGATGGTGACTTTCTTGCCCTTAATGAGGGACAAATCAGCGTCTTTATCGTAAAAAACTTTCATGCTCTTTCCTTGTATTGAAAATGTAATTAATGCAGTAATCAGTTAATAAAATTAAACCTTGAGAATACGTTCGCCACGACCAATTCCAGAGCCGCCCGAACGGACAGTTTCCAGAATCGATGTACGGTCGATCGAATCAATAAAGGCGTCCAACTTGGCACCATCACCTGTTAACTCAATGGTGTAACTCTTGTCAGTCACATCAATGATGCGACCGCGGAAGATATCAGTAGTACGTTTGAGCTCTTCGCGTTCTTTACCTACCGCGCGCACCTTAATCATCATGAGCTCGCGCTCAATATGAGGGCCTTCGCTTAAATCAAATACTTTTACCACCTCAACCAAACGGTTTAAGTGTTTAGTAATTTGCTCAATGACGTCATCAGAACCAAAGGTCACAATGGTCATACGAGAAAGGGACGGATCTTCCGTAGGTGCAACACTCAAAGTATCAATGTTGTAACCGCGTGCTGAAAATAATCCCACAACACGTGATAAAGCTCCCGGCTCATTCTCAATGAGTACAGAAATAATATGTCGCATTAGAGATCCTCGCTACCCAAAAGCATTTCAGTAATACCCTTACCTGCTTGAACCATAGGCCAAACGTTTTCTTCTGGGTCAGTCTGGAAATCCATAAACACTGTGCGATCTTTAAGACGAATCGCCTCTTTGAGCGCACCCTCAACATCCGATTTCTTTTCAATACGCATACCAACGTGGCCATAAGCTTCAGCCAACTTCACAAAGTCAGGTAAGGAATCCATATATGAGCTGGAGTAGCGTTTGTTATAGGTAAGCTCTTGCCATTGACGAACCATACCTAAGTAACGATTGTTCAAGGACACGATTTTTACTGGGGTGTTGTATTGCTTACAGGTAGAAAGTTCCTGAATACACATCTGTATGGAGCCTTCACCGGTAATCGCAAATACGTCCTTATCTGGAAAAGCCTTCTTGATACCCATGGCATAAGGCAAACCTACGCCCATAGTGCCTAGACCACCAGAGTTGATCCAACGACGTGGCTGATCAAACTTGTAAAACTGGGCGGCCCACATTTGATGCTGACCTACGTCAGATGTAATGAATGCATCCCCGCCAGTGAGCTCCCACAATTTTTGAACCACATACTGTGGCTTCACAATTTGCGAGGCTTCGTCGTACTTCAGGCAATCTTTTTTACGCCACTCATTAATTTGATCCCACCAAGCGGCAACTTTATCGCCATTCTTGCGTGGGCCAGCAGCTTTCAATTGGGCAGTCATCTCTACCAATACTTCTTTGAGATTGCCAACAATTGGAACATCCACCTTCACACGCTTTGAAATTACAGAAGGATCAATGTCGATATGAATAATCTTGCGCGGGTGACTTGCAAAGTGCGAAGTATTGCCAATCACGCGGTCATCAAAACGAGCACCAATCGCAATTAATACATCGCTGTGTTGCATCGCCATATTGGCTTCATAGGTTCCGTGCATACCAAGCATGCCTAAGAACTGAGGGCTTGTTCCAGGAAATCCACCCAAACCCATCAAAGTGTTGGTAACGGGATACCCGAGTAAATCGGCAAACTCTTTAAGCTCTGGAGCTGCATCAGACAAAATCACACCACCACCGGTATAGATGTATGGGCGCTCTGCCTCTTGCAGTAAAGCGACAGCCTTACGAATCTGACCACCATGGCCCTTAACAACAGGGTTGTAAGAACGCATCTCCAGGGTTTCTGGATAAACAAATGGGCCTTTAGCCGCTGATACATCCTTGGGGATGTCAATCAACACAGGGCCTGGTCGACCTGTTTGCGCAATATGGAAAGCTTTCTTCAGCACCAAAGGAAGATCTTTAACATCCTTAACCAGAAAGTTATGCTTTACCACTGGGCGAGTGATACCAACGGTATCAGCTTCTTGGAATGCATCTTCACCAATAGCGTATGTTGGGACGTTACCGCTAATGATCACCAAAGGAATGGAGTCGGTATACGCAGTCGCGATACCAGTAACAGCATTGGTAACACCTGGACCTGAGGTAACTAATGCAACGCCAACTTTACCGGTTGCACGAGCATAACCATCGGCAGCATGAACTGCTGCTTGCTCATGGCGCACCAAGATATGTTCAAACTTATCTTGTTTAAAAATTTCATCGTAGATAAAGAGAACGGACCCACCTGGGTAACCCCAGACAAATTCAACACCCTCTTTGTGCAGTGCATGCACGAGCATTTCAGCACCAATCATTTCTGGAGGTGCTGCATCATTGTTTGTATTTGTTGAGTCTTTGTTAGCTTTAGAAGCTAAGAATTCGGCGCTGCTTGTATTCATTTTCTTTCGTCCTTTGCAATTTTCGGCAAAAAATTGATTGGTCTGTTCTATCTCCTGCTTATGGCCTGAGTTCGAACGGCGCTGCTACCGGAAAAAACCACTTCTTGAATGAGATTCTAGGTAGTAAGCCCTATATTCTATAGCAATCACCTAAAATGGAGCAATTCTTACAGATTCAGGTCTAATCCATTGCATGGCATCAGCCCAAGAACTTTCTGACTTTCTGAGTAGTGTCGAGCAGCGCGCTTTTAAGCAGGCGGTGTACGCCGTCCGTGACGATGATGCCGCGTTAGATATTGTTCAAGATGCCATGATTAAATTGGCTGAAAAATATGGGGATAGACCTGCTACAGAACTCCCACTAGTTTTCACCAGAATTTTACAAAATCGCATTCATGACTGGTTTAGAAGACAAAAAGTCCGAAATACCTGGGTCACCCTCTTTTCCAATATGGGCAAAAAGAGTGATGAAAGTGATGATTTTGACCCCCTAGAGTCGCTTTCAGCCCCGGATGACAGTGAAATTCACCAAGATGGGGCTTTTAAGCTCGAAAAGAGTCAGCTTTTACAGGCTCTGGAGTCAGAAATATCTAAATTACCTGTACGTCAACGAGAAGCCTTCCTGATGCGTTATTGGGATGAGCTAAGCATTACTGAGACGGCCAAGGCAATGAGTTGCAGTGAAGGTAGCGTCAAAACCCATTGTTCTAGAGCCACTCAAACTTTAGCTAAAGCATTGAAATTAAAAGGAATTACGCTGTGAAACACTTTGATGACCAATTTACCCAGACCCAAGTCGACCAGTTTGGCCAGGCTAGCGCTGCCCTGCTTCGTCAAGGTACACAGAGCATTCCAAAGAATATTAAGGATCGCCTGTATGCAGCCCGCATGAAGGCACTTTCTGTCAGAAAACCTGAAAAAGTTCGCATTCAGAAGCAGGTTTTGGCGGGATCTGCTCGCAACTGGACTTCAGGCTCCAATGGAATTTGGGACACAGTAGGCTGGATTGCGCCTTTAATGGTTCTGGTTTTTGGCCTGATTGGTATTGCCCAATGGCAAGATGACTCACGCATCAATGACATTGCAGAAGTTGATGCAGCTTTACTGTCTGATGACGTGCCTCCTGACGCTTACGCCGATAGCGGATTTATGGCTTTCCTTAAAAATGGCCCTCTTTCCGAATCCGATAGCGCGTCTGATTCCATTCAAAGTAAATAATTCTCACGCGCTTGATGTCATTAACAAATACAACGCGCAAAGCATGCAGTCTAGTGCTGTTTGCGCTCGTTTGCGTAACACAAATGCACATAGCACATGCACAGTCATCTCCAAGCGCTCCCCATGGAAAAGCCGCTGCCATTCCGGAGAAGAAACCTGACGGCACCTGGGAAGGCCTTAAACCAACCCAACAACAAATTCTTGCTCCACTGGAAAGCGATTGGGATTACATGCTTCCGGATAGTCGCAAAAAATGGATTCAGGTTGCCACTATCTATCCGAAGATGAGCACTCAAGATCAAGAGCGCCTTCAGTCTCGCATGGCGAGCTGGTCAAATCTCTCGCAGAAAGATCGCCGTATTGCTCGTGAAAATTACCTCACAAGTCTCAAATTTCCTGCCGAGAAAAAAGCAGAGGCTTGGTATGCCTACCAAAAACTGAGCGACGAACAAAAGAAGAAGTTAGCCGAATCTGAGCTAAAGAAAAAACCTACTGCAGCTAACGCCCCAACACTTCAGCAGCATGCTATTTCATCCAAAGTCGCTCTGCCAGCTACCGTCTTAGCCCCAAGCATACCTGCACCAGCAGAAAGCTCTGGATCTAGCTCGGAAACTATCCCAACAAACAACCCATCCTCTAATTAAGCAGTCCCATGACGCCTGCTGAACTAGACGCATTGCCTTCGCCACAATTTTGGCGACGAGTGTCATGCTGCCTCTATGAACAATTAGTGTTGCTCGGCGTCATTGCCTTTACCTTCTTGCTTCCCAATCTTGGTCTCGGAATTCTATTTGGTATCTCATTACCAAGTTGGCTTACTTTTATATATCTCTACGCCGTCCTGGGGATCTATTTTGTCTGGTACTGGACCAAATCAGGTCAAACACTCGCCATGCAAACTTGGCGCGTTCGCCTTATTGGACAAGGTGGCAATAACTTATCGAAACGACAAGCTTTTTGGCGTTACGTTTACGGTTCTCTCTGGCTGATTCCTTGCGTTCTACTGCAATGGGCTTTTCATCTTGAGAAGTGGCAAATTATTGAAATGCTTTTCACTATCGCCTTGCTAATTTGGCCCTTAAGCACTTATTTAGATCGTCAGAATATTTTGCACCGACAAAGTCTTCCAGATCGTTTTGCTGGAACTCGCTTAGTTGAGCTACCAAAAAATCGTGTGAAACTAACCTAATACGGTTTACCTAATTAGTTAAGTTAAACTTCCCGAAGGCATTCAACTGCTGTCGCTTTCTGAATCCTTCTTTGAAAGCGATACCCCGAGAAGAGACAGGCGCTTACTCCAAATACAACCCCCATGAGCAGCGCCTCACCAAAAGCATTAAACGCAATTTCCATCACATAGCGACCCAGAGCCCAAGCGGCTATTCCTGAGGCAAGGCCGGCTAACAGCCCCGATAGCAAGCCAATCAGCACTAACTCGATATTCGCAATCTTTGCCAATGTCAGACGAGAGGCTCCCAACGCTTTTAATAAGGCGGCATTTTTATAGCGCTCATCTTGGGTGGCTGCAATTGCAGACATTAATACCAACATAGCCGCCGCAATCGTAAAGGCTAATAACAATCCCAATACTGATGAAAGCTTATTGAGTACTTCCTGGATTTGTTGCAAGGATGCTGAGACATCCACGATGGTTAAATTTGGATACGTTTGGCTTAATTGAAAATCTAAAGACTCTTGCTTAGGAGGCTGATAGTAAGAAGTAATCCAAGACTGTGGCAATGATTGCAACTGCGCTGGCGGCATGATGACAAAAAAGTTCACCCGCATCGAACCCCAATCCAATTTACGCAAGGAAGTAATGGGGGCAGTAATTTTCTCTCCCGCTACTTCGAAACTGAGCTGATCGCCTAGTTTTAGTTTCAGGGTTTTGGCAATCCCAGTTTCCATTGAAATTTGAGGCGCATCTCCCTCGATCCATTTGCCCGACATAATCTGATTACCTGATGGCAATTGATCTGTGTATGACAAATTAAACTCTCGATCAATTAAACGCTTGGCATTTTCCTCAGAAAAATCATTGGGTGTTACATCCTTGCCATTGATGTCTATCAAACGGCCTCGCACCATCGGATAAAACTCTGGACTTGACACTCCTGCATTCTCAAGCGACTGTGTGAGCCCCTGTTTTTGATCGACCTGAACATTAATCATAAAACGATTAGGCGCATCAGTAGGTATATTGCCCTGCCATGCACTTAGGAAGTCAGCTCGTAATAGCAGCACCAGTATGAGCGCCATTAAGGCAATACCGAGCGCTGTAATTTGCACTGCTGCTAATCCTGTTCTGCGCCCCTGAGCCAGGATGACAAATCCAAAAGCAAAGCGCTGAGTGCGTATCGTACTCAGAATACGTAGAGCACCCCAAGATGCAAATGCAAAGATAGCAATGGCAGCGCTAAAACTGAGGCAAGTCCATAAAGCCAACTTCCAATCGCGTGCAGCCAACATAATTAAGAATGCTCCAGCGCCCAAGCCACACAGACCAGTCCAAAAATTAGAAATACTAATGCCATCAAATTCTTTTCTAATGAGTCTGATTGGCGAAACTTTGACTAAGCTAAAAATTGCGGGGCCTGCAAAACCAAGCAGTAAGCACCAAGCTACTAAAACACTCCACAACACAGGCCAAAAAGATACTGACGGTAATTCTGCTAAGACTAAATTACCCAAAAGGAGTGTCAATATGTATTGGCCAAAGTAACCTAAAAGTGATCCCAAGAACGCTGCAATGAGACCTAGCCCAATTAAGGTCTGTGCCTGACGTTTCAGAATCGTGCCAGAGCTTGCACCTAGACATTTAAGAACTGCGCAAGCATCTGACTGTTTGCGTGTGTAGCGATGGGCAGACAACGCTATAGCTACTGCTGCCACCATAGCGGTCAATAAGGCAATCAATGATAAGAATCGATCTGCACGCTCCAATGTTTTGCGCATCATGGGCTGTGCATTTTCCAGAGTCTCGATACGAATGCCTTTGAGACCGCCTTTTTCAATGTATTGATTTGCCCAAGAACCATAAGCACTGATTTGCTCGTCAGAGCCAGCCAAAAGAAGACGGTATGTCACTCTGCTACCCAGCCCTATAAGGCCCGTATCACTTAAATCTGCAAGTGACATCATGACTCGGGGGGCAAAGTTCATAAATCCAGCACCTCGGTCTAGCTCTCGCTCAAGGATGCCGCCAATAGTAAAAGTCTTTTGACCCAGCACAATAGACTCTCCTACTGACGCATGCAGGCTAGCCAACATGGCAGGATCTACCCATACAAAGCCTGTTTTAGGGCCCGAAGTGAGTGGCATGGCAAGGTCATTGGTTTGAACCCGTAAAGCCCCGCGAAGCGGATATTGAGGGCTGACCGCTTTTAGTGAAGCTAATTTACTATGCGTCCCGACAGTTGCCATACTCGGAAATACAACTGTCTGAGCCAACTGTAAATTTTTGCTCTTTGCTTCATCTAAAAATAGATTGGGCAGTGGCTGATCAGAAACAATCAATAAATCCGAAGCTAGAAGTTGGCGGGCATCAAAAGCAAATGCCCTTTGCATGCGATCCGCTAAAAAACTAACGCTAGAAAGCGCTGTAACTGAGAGCGTTAACGCAACTAGCAACCAAGCTAACTCGCTTGATCGGACATCACGCCGTAAAGCCTCTAAGAAGCGAAGAATAAATTGACTCAAATTGCCTGAATTTGGCCGCCGTCAACACGCATGACAGTGCCTGTAATGAAAGATGCATTTTGACTAGCTAGGAATGCTGCAGCATCGCCGTACTCCTTAGGGTCACCATATCTCCCCATCGGAATTTGTCCTAAGCTAGCCTTAACCACATCTTCATAGCTCGTACCCTCACGTTTTGCACGAGCCTCGTCTAACTGGCGTAGGCGGTCTGTTGCCACCCTACCAGGCATGATGATGTTAACGGTAATTCCTTCCGCAGCAACTTCCGCAGCCAAGGTTTTGGACCATCCAAGCAGTGCTGCACGCAAGGTGTTAGAAATAGCTAAATTTTTAATAGGGGCAATAGCGCCAGAGGTAGTGCTGGTAATAATGCGACCCCATTTACGCTGACGCATGCCAGGCAATACTCGATCTGTAATAGCAATAAGTGACAACACCATATCGTTAAAGCTTTTTAGCCAAAGAGCCGGATCTTGACCCGCTGCTGGCGTTGGCGGCGGTCCACCAGTGTTATTAATCAAAATATCAATCGGACCTAACTCCTTTTCAACCCTAGAAACCAATCCATCAATCACGGATGCATCTGAAAGATCCCAATTGAGCGCGAGAGCTTGACCTCCAGCAGCTTCGATTAACTGCACGGATTGCTGCAAACCTTCAGCATTGCGGCCAGTGACAGCGACTTTGACGCCTTCGTTCGCCAATGAAACTGCCATTGCTTGCCCTAAACCGCGACTAGAAGCAATCACTAGGGCAACTTTGCCTTTTAATCCTAAATCCATTTCGTCTCCAACTGACTCTAATTGTTTATTTATATTAATCTAACTGCAATTTTTGCTTAGCAACCACTTCCTTGTAAACGGTGTACTCGGCTTTAATTTCTTTTGCAAAAGCCTCAGAACCATTCACGTTAATAAGTGAGCCCGTATCTTCAATGCGCTTTTTAACAGCGGGATCAGTAACTACCTTTTGCAAGGCCGCGGTGTACTTATCCACAATATCTTTAGGCATTCCTGCTGGACCCAAAAGACCGTAATAGGCCATTCGATTAACAGGCGCCAAGCCAACTTCAGCAAAAGTTGGTACGTTCGGCAATTGCGCTAAACGCTTTGGAGCAGCAACCACGATTGGAACCAGCTTACCATCCTTAATGAAAGGCAATGAAGATGGCAAATTATCAAAGATCATGGAAACTTGTCCACCCACTGTATCCGCCAATGCAGGACCGGCTCCGCGATAAGGGATATGCACAATAAAAACACCTGTCAAGCTTTTAAACAGCTCAGTTTGTAGGTGGCCAATACCACCAGTACCGGAACTTGAATAAGAATACTTACCAGGATTAGCCTTCAACACTTCCATGAAGGTCTTAAAGTCCTTGGCTGGAAAAGAAGGATTTACTGCAATGATGTTTGGTGTTGCTGCAATATTACTAATGGCCGTGAAATCCGTTATGGGGTCATAACCAATTTTAGGATTGATGGCTGGGTTAGCTGCTGTAGTCGAAACCGTAGCCATACCGATGGTATATCCATCCTTGGGTGCTCGCATGACCTCTAATGCGCCTATAGAACCACCGCCACCGGCCTTGTTCTCAACAATGACGGGTTGGCCTAATTGACGCCCCAAAGCGTCCCCTACGGCGCGAGCGATGATATCGGTACTGCCGCCTGGTGCAAATGGAACAATTAAACGAATAGGTTTATTGGGAAAACTTTGCGCGCTGACATTTCCAATGCTAATAAGGCCAGTCACCAAAGAAAGGAATGTTGTAGAGGCTATTTTTCTCAGCATAAATTGGGATATAAATAATTTCATAAACTTACTGTCCTAAAGGCTTTGGTAAATTACCAGCATATTTATAGAGTTGCGCCTCATATTCATTAAAGATTTGAGCCAAAGCTTCTTGCTGACCCAAAACCAAAGCTTCGGGGGTGTTGTCCTTAAGGGCGACGCGCTTGGTATATCGATTTGCACCAATCAAGGGGCTTGCTTTTCCAGCGCTGGTGGCGCTTAGAAAAAACTCAACACTCACAACCGCCTCGGGTTTATTGCGATAGTCCCCATAAAACTCTTCAACAGTCGCCTGTAAAAAATAGAAAGGAAAAAGACTATTGCCTTGCCCTACTGTGGCAGAGAAAATATTGGCCTTGTTCAGCCATTGGCGCTCAGCATTTCCAATCATTTCTGCCGGAATGGTGGTGTAGACGTTATAAAAATCTTTTTCGTAACGCTGATCCCCGGTACGATAAACCAAAGATCTACCATCAAACGGTGGCGTCACAGATACGGAGCCCATCTTTAGCCAGATATCGGTACGAGCAACTCGCGGAGCGGCCGTTCTTTCCGGGGATACCATCCATGCAGTGGGTCCGACAGGTGGCCTTGTGGGCAATGAGCAAGACACTAGACCCAAAACTGCAATGAAAAATACAATGCGCTTAATCATTTCTTCGCTCCAGACTGGCCGGCGGCGCTACTAGGTGTAATTTTTGACGGAGGATCGCTCCAAATCAAACTTGAGGGAGACTGGCTGGCAATGCGACTAAATTCATTTAAATTTTCACTAGCTTGCTTAATGTTTGCCATCGTCAACTCGGTATCGCCCTGAACACTAGTAATAGTTTGACGCAATGAGGTGGTGGCAGCCACCAATTCACGCATCAGAATGCCAAGCTCCTCCTTATCAGTCGCTTTAGCAATTCGAGCCATGATGACATTCAACTGTTTAACGGATTCAATCGCCCCCTCATTACCTTTGCCATCACCAGCCATAAGTACATTTAAGTTGCCCAATAACGTATCCAATTTTTTCTGAGTACCATCGATATTCATATCATTAAGGGCACCAATCAATTTTTGAATGCCTGAAATGATTTCATCCGCTTGGTTTGGTAGAGAAGGGATTACTGGATATTCAGGCTTCCAAGAATACGGAAGTGCCGGAGTATCGGATGCGTGAGCAACAAAATCAAACTCAACATAATTTACGCCCGTAATGCCCATAGACTTTACGCGTGCACGTAGATTATTTTTTACAAACTCACTAATTTGGTCTTCGTTAACCTTATCACCAAAAATTTGCATTCTGACGACAACGTACTGACGACGATCGTGAAAAGGTAAATCCCTTTCATACATATCTCCTGATAAGCCAACCAAAGTGACCTGGCCAATCTTCACCCCCCTAAAGCGCACTGCTGCTCCAGCATCTAATCCCGTTACAGACTGTTTGATGTAGGTTTCAATCATGAACGATTTTTGGAAGATTTTGCCTCCACCAAAAATGAGAATCACAGCAATCAGTACGCCAATTGCTGCAAGCACAAAAACGCCTAAGCGAAAATAATTGGGATTTGAGTCATTACTCATGCTGCGTCCTTGCTCATAATACGATTGAAGAATTGGTGCACTCGTGGATCTTTACTGGTATCGCGTAAAACTTTAGGATCACCCTGGGCAATGATTCCTTTGGCGCCCTTATCAAGCATGATGACCTTGTCAGCAATAGCGTAAATGCTGGCAAGTTCATGAGATACGATGACAAAGGTAATTCCGAGATTTTTTGATAAATCCTGGATGGTGCTATCAAGATCAGCAGAGGTGATTGGATCTAAGCCAGCAGATGGCTCATCTAAGAATAATATTTTAGGATCAAGCGCCATCGCCCGAGCGATCGCCGCCCTCTTTTGCATACCGCCACTAATTTCGCTCGGCATATAAGACTCATATGGCAATAGACCAACGAGATCAAGTTTGCAACGCGCTAATAAATCCATTTGGGGTTGTGTGAGCTGGGTATATTCCTGCATAAACAAGGTAACGTTATCCAGCAAGTTCATAGAACCAAATAAGGCGCCCTGTTGATACATCACGCCAAAGCTTGTCATGATCTGCTGGCGCTGCACCCCCATTGCGGTCGTAATATTTTGGCCTTCAATCAGAACATCACCTGACAAAGGCTGATAAAGACCGAATAAGTTTTTTAACAAGCTGGATTTACCGCAACCCGAACCACCCAGAATCACAAAGATTTCACCATAATTCACCGAGAAATTTAGATTCTGCATAAGCACATTGGAGCCATAACCTACGGTGAGGTTTTGCACATCAATGGCATATGGGGATTTAGCTGGCGTATCCATCAGAAACCTGTCTTATAGGAAATGAAGGCAAAAATACCATCGACTACCACGATCAATACGATACTGCTTACTACAGCTCGCGTAGCTGAAATACCAACCGCAGCCGCACCATTGCCGGTTTGCATGCCGCGTAGGCAACCGACTGCAGAAACGACGACTCCAAAAAGAGTAGCTTTAATTAATCCAGATCCAATATCTTCAATATCTACTGCAGAAAGCATGCCGTTATAGAAATTAATAAAGGGAATGCCATAGATCAGCATCGTCAACATGGAAGAAAAAATACTGACGATATCGGCAAACAAGGTCAAAATTGGCGCAACCAAAATACCCGCAAGAACACGTGGCACAACTAAGAAACGAATTGGACTTAAGCCGCCAGAAACTAGCGCATCTACTTCGCTATTAACCGTCATCGTGCCAATCTCTGCTGCAAAAGCTGCTGAGGATCGTCCCGCTAACAAAATGGCAGTCATTAATGGACCCATTTCTCGCAGAATACCTAAGGCCGCCAATGGACCTACAAAGGACACTGCGCCAAACTGCTGCATGCCAATAGCGGCTTGGAAAGAAAGAATGACACCAATCAAAAACGCTACTAATCCAACAATGGGTAAAGCCGCGATACCCGCTTCAACCGCAGCGTTCACAAAATCACCCCAGCGCACTTGATTAGGGTGGCGAATAGACCAAAATAAATCAAACGCAAGATGTCCAGTAAATGAAATTAGGCCAACAGCGTCATCAATTAAATTCTGGACAGCCATCCCGGTGCTCACCACAAAACTTCTTTTAGGCTTAACAGCGGGAACGGGAAATAAGTTACTTATCGGATTGAATTCATTTAATAAAGGCTCATAACGCTGATCCAAGCCAACAAGTTCGAACTTTGCACCAGCTGTTGTTTGAGCCTCTTGAACCCCAATCAAAAATGCAATACCGGCGCCGTCTAAAAAAGTGACTTTGCTTGCATCAAAAGTGAGTGACTTATTTTTTCCTTCACCCTGCTTTAGCCATATATCTTGAGAGTTGCGGATTTGGGTCCATACATTACCCAAGGAGTAGACGTTGACATTGCCGCTAACCAGTACTATGGCGCTATTAGCGTCGACCTGTGACCAAACTGCCACTGGGGCGTCAGAAACGGCAGAAATGGTGTCTGAAGAGCTCATAAGCGAACTATAAGGTATCTCTGTGAAAGCTCTGGGAAAAGCCTAAAAAGAGAAAGGGCCCAGTTTTTCAACTAGGCCCTATGTAGGTTGGTGCGGCTGGCAGGAATTGAACCCACGACCCCTTGGTTCGTAGCCAAGTTAACTGTCGGTGCAATTACTTTGTTAAATCAAATGGTTGGTTGCGACTGGCTGTATCATAAAAACATCTCT
>NZ_JACVPJ010000008.1 GCF_018881975.1 Polynucleobacter sp. JS-Safj-400b-B2
TCATATGACGACCAATATTGCGCGCTGCCGCTACGACGTATTGCAAATCAGCTGAGCCATCTTCATCCGGAGGTGTACCAACCGCGATGAACTGAATATCACCATGAGCAACTGAGGCAGCAATATCGGTGGAGAACTGCAAGCGCCCTGCTGCACGATTGCGCCCAATCATTTCTTTAAGGCCTGGTTCGTAAATTGGGACACCGCCAGAATTGAGGATCTCGATCTTTTTTGGGTCTACGTCTACGCAAAAGACGTTATTGCCTTGCTCCGCTAAGCATGCGCCTGTTACAAGACCGACGTAACCGCTACCGATGATGGTGACTTTCAAATGACCTCCAAAATGTTTTTATTTATTTTCATCATTACACTATTTTTTTATGACGATTAAATTTATCTACATTGAAGGACCGCTAGGTGCGGCACCCTCACTTCGTCTTGGGGAATATGCCTCCCAATGATTGCAACCAGGGCATTGCCAATAAAATCTTCTCGCCCTGAAGCCACAGTTACCACATGTGTAACGAGCTAGACTGGTAGTTCGTTGGCGCAATAGGCTCAAAACGGATTGCAACTCCAGTAGTCTTTCTGGATTGGCACTTCCCTCTTCTAATGCTAAACGCGTTTCAGCCAATTTAGATAAAGCAATCAAAGTCGGTGAATGCTGCATCACATCAGACAACATCACATTGGCTGCTTGCGGTCCCCGAATTTTCATCAGATGTTTATGCACAATATCAAGCAACTCGCCTGTTGCCTGAGTTTTCAGCAATTCACAAAGACTATCTAAGCCTTCATCCACTTTATTAATAGCGATATGGGCTAGCATCCAACGATCTGCCAATAAATGCATGTATGCAGGATGCGTTCTAGCAATCACACCCCAAGCCTCGATCGCTTGAGTTGGGCGATCCATCGCCATCAAGTAATCACCTTGCAAAATTAAAGCACGCGCATGATTTGGCACGGCCTGCAAAGCCCGCTGTATCGATTGCTCAGCTTCAACCAAGTCCTTACGGCGTAAGGCCTCTTGACCAAGTTCACAGTGAAATTGTGCGATTTCAGTATGGTGTGATTTGCCCTGTATACCCTCAAGCTCACTGGCAGCAATGATGGCTTTTTGCCAATCATGCTCAATCTGATACATCTGCAATAAGCTCTCTTTTGCTGGCTCGGCATACTTGCCATTGCCCACACGATTTAATGATGCCTCTGCTCGATCAAGCAACCCTGCACGCAAAAAGTCTCGACCTAATTCATAGGCAGCATGATCACGATCGCGAGGCTTTAAGTCATCACGGTTAGCTAAGTGTTGATGCACCCGAATAGCGCGCTCAGTTTCGCCACGTCGGCGGAATAAATTACCCAATGAGAAATGAAGCTCAACGGTTTCTGGATCTAGCTGTGCAATTTTGACCAAGGTTTCAATAGCCTGATCGGGCTGCTCATTCAGCAAAAGACTTAAACCTTTAAACGTTGAGCGTTGCTGACGCATACGCTCGCGCTCGTCCATGCGATTCTCAAGACGCAAGTCCCAGCGAGCAGCCAACCAGCCAATACCAAACATGACTGGCAGCAGTAATAGCCAAGCGGTAGCTATCTGAATCATGGCGTGCAGAATTTAAATAAAAAAATGGCCCGAAAGGACCACTGAGGATGAGCCTGAATCTTAGGCACCAGAACCCTCTTTGGGGCCCGCCTGCTTCAACGGCTTGAAATCTACTCGCTCACGCAACTCTTTGCCAGGCTTAAAGTGCGGAACGCGTTTTTCTGGAATCAATACTTTCTCGCCAGACTTTGGATTGCGGCCTGTACGCGCAGGACGATGGTGAAGTACAAAACTTCCCACACCGCGCAGTTCAATACGCTTACCCTCAGCCAAAGCATGAGTCATTGTATCCAGCAAAGTTTTTACCGCCAACTCCACGTCCCTAGGCAACAGCTGCGGAAACTGTTCCGCGAGACTCTCTACTAGTTCGGAGCGGGTAATTGCTTGTAGCTCTTGATCTGTCATGATCTATCAATAAAAAATCGCCGCCATCCTAATGGATAGCGGCGATATTGATTTAGCCTTGATTATCCAATTTTGCTTTTAACAAAGCGCCCAAATTGGTTGTGCCAGACTGCGCATCACCTTGGAGCTTGCTCATTGCATCTTGTTGATCAGAGCTGTCTTTTGCTTTGATTGAAAGATTGATAACGCGTGACTTACGATCAATATTGATGATCATTGCAGTTACGCTGTCGCCTTCTTTCAATACATTGCGTGCATCTTCAACGCGATCTGTTGAGATCTCAGAAGCACGTAAGTAAGCTTCAACTTCATCAGCCAAGTGAATAGTTGCACCCTTAGCATCAACAGCCTTCACAGTACCAGTAACGAGGCTACCCTTGTCGCTGACAGATGTGTAGTTGTTGAATGGGTCGCCAGACAATTGCTTGATACCGAGAGAGATACGCTCTTTCTCAACATCAATTGCCAATACAGTGGCTTCAACTTCATCACCTTTTTTGTATTTCTTAACAGCTTCTTCGCCTGGCTCATTCCATGAGAGGTCTGAGAGGTGAACTAAACCATCGATGCCGCCTGGCAAGCCAATGAACACACCAAAGTCAGTAATAGACTTGATTGCGCCAGTTAACTTATCGCCTTTTTGCTGTGCACGTGAGAACTCTTCCCATGGATTAGCTTTGCACTGCTTGATGCCCAAGCTAATACGACGCTTGTCTTCATCAATATCCAGAACCATTACTTCAACTTCGGTTCCCAATGCAGTAGCTTTGCTTGGAGCAACGTTCTTGTTAGTCCAGTCCATTTCAGAAACGTGTACCAAACCTTCGATACCAGATTCGATTTCAACGAATGCGCCGTAATCAGTCAAGTTAGTTACTTTGCCGAATAAACGGGTATTTGGTGGGTAACGACGAGCAATACCAACCCATGGATCATCACCAAGCTGCTTCACGCCAAGTGAAACACGGTTCTTCTCTTGATCGAACTTCAAAATCTTAGCGGTAACTTCTTGGCCAACAGTCAACATCTCACTTGGGTGACGCACGCGACGCCATGCCAAGTCAGTGATGTGCAAGAGGCCATCGATACCACCGAGGTCAACGAATGCGCCGTAGTCAGTGATGTTCTTAACGAGGCCAGTAACCACTGCGCCTTCTTTAAGGTTAGACATCAACTTAGCACGCTCTTCACCTTGGCTAGCTTCAACAACAGCACGACGTGACAACACTACGTTGTTACGCTTACGGTCAAGCTTGATAACCTTGAACTCCATCGTCTTACCTTCGTAAGGGCTGGTGTCTTTGATTGGACGTGTATCAACGAGTGATCCAGGCAAGAATGCGCGGATACCGTTAACCATTACAGTCAAGCCGCCTTTAACCTTACCAGTAACAGTACCGGTAACGATTTCAGCTTGCTCGAGTGCTTTTTCCAAATTCATCCATGAGGCCAAGCGTTTCGCTTTGTCACGGGAGAGGATAGTGTCGCCATAGCCGTTCTCAAGAGCGTCAATAGCAACAGAAACGAAATCGCCAGGAGCTACTTCAATCTCGCCGGCGTCGTTATGGAATTCTTCAACAGGAATAAACGCTTCAGACTTTAAGCCAGCGTTAACAACGACGAAGTTGTGGTCGATGCGAAGAACTTCAGCCGAAATAACTTGGCCGGTCTTCATATTCGATCGGGTTAATGATTCTTCAAATAATTCTGCAAATGATTCAGACATGTGTATTCACTTTGTGCCGTCAGAAGGCCCGACGGGTTAGGTTATAAAAGCCTTAAAGAAACACGCTAATGAAAAGTCGCGTTGTGGAGTTTCTTAAGACACCAAAACTACTGCATAAAACTCACTACCAGCTCACTACTCAAAGCATACAAAATTAGGCAATCGCAGATTGATACCAATCCAAAACTGTCGTAACTGCTTGATCTATCGACAAATCTGATGTTTCAAGCACTTTTGCACCATCCGCAACTAACAAGGGTGCGGCACCTCGACTACTATCTCTGGCATCGCGCTCCTGCAAATCTTGCAGCAAGTCCTCAAGTTTAGCAGAAATTCCCTTAGCTATCAATTGCTTATAGCGACGCTCCGCTCTAGCAGCGGCTGTTGCGGTCAAGAAAACCTTCAAAACGGCGTCTGGGAATATGACACTGGCCATGTCCCTGCCATCCGCAACTAGGCCTTGAGCTTGACGAAAACTGCGCTGTAGACCCACTAAAGCAGATCTGACCTGAGGGTGAACCGCCAATGCAGAAGCTCTCAAACCAATATGTTCCGTACGAATAGCCTCAGTTACATCCTCTCCATTGAGCAAAATCTGACTATTTTTAAATGAAATCAGTAACTTAGGAACTATAAGGCCTAATTCTGGGCCATTTTTAACGTCAATTCCCTGCTTTTCACTGGCAAAAGCCACCAAACGGTAGAGTGCTCCACTATCCAAATAATGAAATCCCAGCTTTTCTGCGACCAATGAGGCAACCGTACCTTTACCAGAGGCAGTAGGCCCATCAATAGCAATGACTGGTGGAAGACTCATAAAAGGCTAGTTTTAGAAGAGTAAGTTAACTCACTACTTTCGCAAATTCAGCGAAGTAAGTTGGAAAAGTTTTTGCTACGCAATTGGGATCATTGATCTTTAATGCATTTGGACCAAAGGCAGCGAGCGAGAAACACATTGCCATGCGATGATCATCGTAAGTATCAATACCCTCGCTTGGTGATTTCCAATCAGCTTGTGAAGCAGGGGCTTGCACAACAATGTAGTCGACACCCTCCTCTACAACTGCGCCAACTTTTTTCAACTCTTTTGCCATCGCGGCAATACGATCAGTTTCTTTGACACGCCAGCTCGCAATATTATTCAAGCGTGTTGGGCCTTCTGCAAATAATGCAGCGACCGCAAGCGTCATGGCTGCATCCGGAATTTCCGTGCAATCAATGGTGATACCGTTGAGCTTGCCATTAGCATTTTTCACTCCAGCGACCTCTATCCATTCTTCACCAGCAGAAACATTGGCGCCCATCAAAGCAAGTGCATCAGCAAACGCCACGTCGCCTTGAATACTGTCCTTACCCACGCCCAATACTTTTACGGGGCCGCCGCCAATAGCGCCAAGAGCTAAGAAGTACGAGGCAGATGATGCATCGCCCTCTACCAATAATTGGCCTGGACTCTTGTAGACAGCCTCAGAAGTTTTCGCAGGAATAATGAATGACTGTTGATCTGGACATGCTACCTGCACACCAAAGCGCGCCATCAACTTTAAAGTAATGTCGATGTAGGGACGAGAAATCAATTCACCGATCACTTCGATACGTACCGGCTCAGCAGCAACCAAAGGCAATGCCATTAGTAATGCCGTCAAAAATTGACTGGATACATCGCCGCGCACTTTTACAACATCTTGAATCAAAATATCTGCAGCAGATATTTTGATTGGCGGATAACCTTCTTGCAATTCGTATTCAATCTTCGCGCCTACTTGACGCAAGCCATCCACCAAATCTCGAATTGGCCTCTCATGCATACGGGCAACACCAGATAAGCGATAGTTACCACCCTGCATGGCTAAAGCTGCAGTTAATGGACGCATTGCAGTGCCTGCGTTACCCATAAAAAGGTCAGCGTCTTGCGCTGGAAACTTACCGCCACAACCCTCAACAACACATACTTGATCCGCTTGATCAGTAACGGTCAATCCTAATTGGCGTAAAGCACTGCGCATGACTTGAGTGTCATCAGCATCCAGCAGATTCTTAAGGGTAGTAGTACCAGAAGATAGCGCGGCTAACAATAAGGCGCGATTAGAAATACTCTTGGATCCTGGCAAAACAATAGCGCCTTGCGCTTGTTTGAATGGCCCTATAGTGATATCCAGTAAACCACTCATCAAAGCACATCCAAATCTTGACGTGCTTTACTGGCCTTATTAAACAATTTCTCCAAACCTGCGCCATCATTTTCAGCAATGAGTTTGCGCATGTGATTGACGATCAAGAGGTATTGATCAAGCTCTTTGAGGATGGCTGTGCGATTATCTAAGCAGATATCACGCCACATTTCTGGACTAGAAGCAGCGATGCGCGTGAAATCTTTGAAGCCTGCACCTACATGACTTAATTTTTGCTCAGCATCTTCGGAATTCACTACGCTGGCCATCAAGGCATAAGACAAAATATGCGGCAAATGTGAAACAGCTGCATAAATAGCATCGTGTTGTACGACACCAATCTTTTTAACCTCCGAACCGACAGATTCCCAAAAACCCGTAATGAGCGCCGTGTCTTGCGGAGAGTTCTCTTGCAAAGGGCAAAGAATGGTTTGTTTGCCTTGAAATAAATCGGCCTTAGCTGCACTGGCGCCATGTTGTGCACCACCAGCAATGGGGTGGGCTGGTACAAATTGGCATGCTTTTTTACCCAATACTTCTTTAGCAGCCAAAATCACGCCACCTTTTGTACTGCCGGCGTCGGTAATCATGGTGCGAGGCTCAAGATATGGCTCAATCGCTTCAAACGCAGTACGCATTTGCGCGACCGGCACACAAAGAACAATCACATCAGATTGCTTAGCGGCTTCAACCAAATCGACCACGCCATCAATCGCACCCATCTTTTGTGCTTGTTCTAAATTTTCCTTGCTACGACCCACACCCAGTACTGTGGTCACCACACCAGCTTGCTTGAGAGCCAAACCCAAAGAGGCTCCGATCAAGCCAACACCTACGATGGTGACAGTGCCGTAATTGCTTACAGGATTAATGATGGTCATTTAAGAATATCTTTTAAGGCAGCAATAAATGCCGCATTTTCTTCTGACAAACCAATGGAAATGCGCAACCACTGCGGCAGACCATAGTTACCAACTGGCCGCACAATAATGCCGCGCTTAAGTAATTCCAAATTCATGCGCGCGCCAGCTTGATCATCTTCACCTACTTTAACTAGAACAAAATTTCCAGCGGATGATAGATATCGCAAACCTAATGCATCAAAAGCTTTGGTAAGCTGAGCATAGCCCGCGCGATTGAGCTCAAAGCCTTGCTGCAAGAATTCTTTATCTTGGAAGGCTGCAATCGCTGCAGCCTGAGCCAGACTGTTCACGTTAAATGGCTGACGAATACGATTCAGTAAATCAGTAAGGTGAGGTTGGGCGACGCCATAACCAATTCGCAAGCCAGCTAAGCCATATGCCTTAGAGAAGCTACGCGACAAAATCATATTCGGAAAACGTTTTACCCAAGCAATCGCATCATAGCGCTGCTCTAGCGTCAGGTACTCGTTATAAGCCTCGTCTAATACAACCACCACGTTTGATGGAACTGCCACTAAAAAATCTTCAATCTCTTTGGCGGTGAGATAGCTACCAGTAGGATTATTTGGATTGGCTACGAAAACCAACTTCGCTTTATCCCCTGAAACTTTAATCGCCGCCAACATTGCCGGTAAATCATGACCATACATATCAGTTGCATTCACTTCAATTGCTTTGGCACCAACAGCTTGTGTAGCCAAGGGGTAAACAGCGAAGGCATGCTTGGAGAAGATCACTTCGTCGCCTGCTTGCGCAACAGCACGTGCAGCCAATTCTAAAATATCGTTACTGCCATTACCTAAGGTAATCCAATCAGCTGGTACCCCTAGACGTGCAGCGAGAACATTTTTCAACTCAAAGCCATTGGAGTCGGGATAACGACCCAAATCACTTGCTGCTTTGAGCATAGCCTCTTGTGCAGACTTAGGCATACCCAATGGATTTTCATTAGATGCAAGCTTCACAATCTTGCTTTCGTCGAGGCCATACTCTCGTGCAACCTCGCTAATTGGACGCCCGCCCACATAAGGGGCAATTTCATGAATATGTTTTAGGCCGATTTTGGATGTCATTCGAGTTTTGCTAAATTTGTTTACTATTTTTATTGGCTAATGAATGTATAAATTCAGACTAAATCACGCAGAGTGCGGGTAAGAGCCTAAGTTTTTATAGAAAGCGGCAACACCTTTCAGCTCCTCAAGGGCATTCACCACTTTGGCATCATCAGCATGACCAGCAATATCAATATAGAAGTGATATTCCCAAGTGCCCTTACGAGCAGGACGAGACTCAAAGCGATTCATTGACACACCATGTTTTGCCAAGGGGGCTAATAAGCGATGTACCGCACCAGGCTGGTTGTCGACAGAGAGCACCAAAGAAGTTTGATCTTTTCCAGTTGGCTGGCAGGCATAGTTCCCCACAATCACAAAACGAGTGCGGTTTTGAGGGTCATCCTGAATCTGAGCGGCTACCGCTTGCAAGCCATACGCCTCTTGCGCAGGATCACCAGCGATTGCGGCCAAAGTAGGATCACTCGCCGCCATACGAGCAGCTTCTGCATTGCTACTCACTGCTTGGCGCTTTAACTGTGGCGCGTGAACACTTAACCACTGCTGACACTGTGCCAATGCTTGAGCATGAGCACAGACGGTTGTAACCCCATCTAAATTGCCGCTTTTGGTCAGTAAGTGATGACGAATTGGCAGCACTACTTCACCGCTAATACGCATCGATGAATCTAGCAATAAATCTAATGTGCGAGAAATCGCACCTTCGCTGGAATTCTCTACTGGCACTACGCCAAATTGCGCTGCACCCTTCTCTACAGCCTTAAATACCTCATCTAAACTGGCGCAAGGTAGGCCAGCAATCGAGTGGCCAAAATACGTTTGCGCCGCTTGCTCAGAAAACGTTCCTACTGGACCGAGATAAGCAATCGTTTGACGGGCTTCAAGCGCTCTGCATGCCGACATCACTTCTCGCCAGATTGCGGCAATGCCGTCTGGAAGCAAAGGGCCAGCATTGATTTCTTGTAAACGTCCAACCACCTGGCGCTCACGCTCAGGACGAAACACTGGTGATGCAAAACCACCTTTAACATGGCCAACCTCTTGCGCTGCTTTTGCACGCTGGGTTAGTAAATCTAAAATTTGTGCATCAAATGCATCAATTTTTTCCCGCAAGGGAGCTAAGCGCTGTTCTTCAGTACTCATTAAGCCCGCCTTTCAAAGTCGCGCATAAATTCAACTAAGGCTTTTACGCCTTCAATGGGCATAGCGTTATAGATGCTCGCACGCATACCGCCTGCAGCTTTATGACCACGCAAGGCAACCAAACCAGCTGCGTTCGATTGCGCCAAAAATTCTGCGTTTAGGTTCTCATCTTTTAAGAAGAAAGTCACGTTCATACGTGAACGATATTCTTTAGTGACGCGATTCTCATACAAACTACTTTGATCTAAGAAGTTATAGAGCAAATTGGCTTTTTCTTGATTGCGGTTTTCAATAGCCTTGACGCCGCCCTGCTTGAGCAACCATTTAAAGCCCAGGCCAGCCATGTAGATAGAGAATGTTGGGGGCGTATTAATCATGGATTGCGTATTTGACTGCACGGCCCAATCCCAAATCGTTGGAGTAATGCCCATGCTATGGCCAATCAGGTCCTTACGCACAATCACAATCGTCACACCAGATGGACCGATATTTTTCTGCGCACCACCAAACCAAACGGCGCACTTACTGACATCCATTTCTTTGGAAAGAATGTTGCTAGAAATATCTGCAACCAGTGGAGTGCCGGCAACATCGGGTACATCTGGAAATTCCACACCACCGATGGTTTCATTAGCGCAGTAAAGAACATAAGCAGCATCACTCGATAGCTTCCACGTATCTCTTGAAGGAATCGTATTGAATTTTTCTGCAGCAGATGAGGCGGCTAGATTCGCAACGCCATACTTCTGCGCCTCTTTATAGGATTTTTCTGACCATACGCCAGTAACGATGTAATCCGCCTTGGGTCCGTTTTTAGCCAAAGGCATCAAGTTCATCGGGATAGCCGCATTTTGCCCAAGGCCACCGCCTTGCAAGAGCAAAATCTCGTAACTATCGGGAATATTCATGAGGGTACGCAAATCTTGCACTACCTCTTCATACACTTCCATGAACTCTTTACTACGGTGACTAATCTCCATCACGCTTGTACCGAGTCCACGCCAATTCAGCATTTCATCGGCAGCCTGCTTCAACACCTCTTCAGGCAAAGTAGCAGGCCCCGCAGCGAAATTAAAAATGCGGCGGTCAAAAGTCATGATGTGGTCTAAGTCTAAAGGTGACGCTTAAGCGTCACCTGCCGTATCGTCATTAGAGTCGGTAGTTGGATCGGCAGATACGTCACCTTCTTCTGCACCATCAACATCACCTTCATCATCTGAATCGCTTTCGGCAATACGCTGCAAGCCAGATAGGCGTGTACCTTCATCAACGTTAATCAAAGTAACGCCTTGAGTAGCGCGACCCATTTCACGAATTTCAGAAACACGAGTTCGCACCAAAATACCGCCGGTAGTAATCAACATGATTTGATCTTCTGGCGATACCAGAGCAGCGGCAACCACTTTACCGTTACGCTCCGACGTCTGAATCGCAATCATGCCCTTAGTGCCACGACCATGACGCGTGTATTCAGCGATAGGTGTACGTTTACCGTATCCATTCTCCGTAGCAGTCAATACGCTACTTGGAATTGCAATGCCGTCCGCATCAACCACAGCCGCTTCAGCACCTTCTGCAGCTTCTGCTGGAGCAACCAACATAGCGATCACTTGATGACCTTCGCCTAAGTTCATGCCACGCACACCGCGTGCAGTGCGACCCATTGGACGAACATCATTCTCGTCAAAGCGCACTGCCTTACCAGCATCGGAGAACAACATCACGTCGTGCTGACCATCGGTAATCGCTGCGCCAACTAAGAAGTCATTTTCATTGAGGTCAACAGCAATAATTCCGGCCTTACGTGGATTAGAGAAGTCAGACAAGCGAGTCTTCTTCACGGTACCCAAGCTAGTAGCCATAAATACGTATTGATCGTCTTGATAACCCTTAATCGGAAGAATCACAGTGATCTTCTCACCCTCAATTAGCGGGAACATATTGACGATTGGCTTGCCACGCGAGGTACGACTTCCCTGCGGAACTTCCCAAACTTTGAGCCAATACATACGACCGCGATCGGAGAAACATAAAATAATGTCATGCGTGTTCGCAACGAAGAGTGTGTCAATCCAATCTTCATTCTTGGTAGCTGCGGCTTGTTTGCCACGTCCACCGCGTTTTTGTGCACGGTATTCGCTCAGCGGCTGACTCTTCATGTAACCAGTATTAGAAAGAGTCACCACCATATCTTGCGGTGTAATTAAATCTTCCGTGAAGAGTTCTGTTGCATTCATTTCAATAAATGAGCGACGACCTGTATCACCACCAGCAATACCAAACTCCGCTTGAACTTCTTTCAACTCAGATTCGATCACTTGAGTTACGCGCTCTGGCTTTGCTAATAAATCTAGTAAGTCTGAAATCTCGGACATTACTTCTTTATATTCATTAACAATCTTGTCTTGCTCTAAACCAGTCAAGCGTTGCAAGCGCATTTGCAAAATTTCTTGCGCTTGACTATCAGAGAGGCGATACAAACCAGTAGTTTGCATACCGTATTCAGGCAACAATCCTTCTGGACGATAGGCATTACGGCCGCCTGGCGTATCAGTCTCAGCGCGCGCCAACATCTCACGCACCATCGATGAATCCCACGCTTTGCCCATCAACTCTTGTTTAGCGATGACTGGGTTCGCGGCGGCTTTAATAAGCGCAATGAACTCATCAATATTTGCTAACGCTACAGCGAGACCTTCCAAGACGTGACCACGATCGCGTGCTTTACGCAATTCAAAAATCGTACGGCGTGTAACTACTTCACGACGATGCTGCAAGAAGTACTCCAGCATTTGCTTCAGGTTCAACAAGCGTGGTTGGTTATCTACCAAGGCCACCATGTTCATGCCAAAGTTATCTTGTAGCTGAGTGCTCTTATACAAATTATTGAGAACGACTTCAGGCACTTCACCGCGCTTGAGTTCAATCACAACACGCATGCCAGATTTATCTGATTCATCACGCAAATCAGAAATGCCTTCAACTTTTTTCTCATTCACCAGCTCGGCGATACGCTCGAGCAAGTTCTTTTTATTCACTTGGTATGGCAATTCATCAACGATGATGGCTTGACGCGCGCCCTTATCCAAATCTTCAAAGTGGGTTTTCGCACGCATCACCACACGGCCACGGCCAGTGCGATAGCCCTCACGGACCCCTTGAACGCCGTAGATAATGCCGGCAGTCGGGAAATCCGGGGCTGGAATGATCTCAATCAGCTCGTCAATCGTGCATTCTGGGTTGTGAAGCACATGCAAGCAGGCTGTAACCACCTCATCCAGATTATGCGGAGGGATATTAGTTGCCATGCCCACAGCAATGCCAGAACTGCCATTGATGAGCAAATTAGGCACTTTGGCAGGCAGAATCAGGGGCTCTTTCTCGCTACCGTCGTAATTTGGCCCAAAATCGACTGTTTCCTTGTCCAAATCAGCTAAAAGCTCATGGGCGATCTTGCGGAGGCGGATCTCGGTATATCGCATCGCAGCAGCGTTATCACCGTCTACGGAGCCAAAGTTACCCTGTCCGTCAACCAGCATATAGCGCAGAGAGAAGTCCTGAGCCATTCGAACGATCGTGTCATACACCGCAGAATCACCGTGCGGATGGTATTTACCGATTACATCGCCAACTATACGGGCAGATTTTTTGTAAGCTCGGTTCCAATCGTTGTTTAATTCATACATAGCGAATAAGACCCGGCGGTGAACCGGTTTGAGGCCGTCACGCACGTCTGGCAGGGCTCTGCCGACTATGACGCTCATTGCGTAGTCCAAATAGGACCGCCGCATTTCGTCTTCGAGGGATATTGGTAGTGTTTCTTTAGCGGCTTGTTCCATCTAGAAATAATATCATTTTGATGACAGGTAGGCCCTATGCTAAGATTCTGTCAGTTTGTACGAAATTGAGATGTGTCGCTTTGCAGTTTTTTGCATCAAGGTAGGGCGAATTACATTTAAGTTTGACTTTAATTAAAAAAGAGATTTTTGAGGACTAAAAATGAACAAAACCCTAAAAGTGTTGCTGGCTTCTGTTATTACTGTTTCTGCTTCTGCAGCAATTGCTTCTGATAACTGGGAAAACAGCTCTGGCTTGAATTGGAAAAACGGCGATGGCACATTGTGCTGGCGCGATAACAACTGGACACCTGCAACTGCAGCCAAGGGTTGTGATGGTGCTTTAGTTGCCCCTGCTCCTGCTGCTGGCGTTAGCCAAAGCAAGATCACTTTGCAAGCTGACACACTTTATGACTTTAACAAGTCTGATTTGAAACCAGAAGGTAAAGCTACTTTGGACAAGATCGCTGCTGACTTAAGCAAGATCAAGCTAGAAGTAATCATCGCTGTTGGTAATACTGACAGCGTTGGTACAGATGCATACAACATGGCCCTCGGTCAGCGTCGTGCGCAATCTGTTAAGTCATACCTCGTAAGCAAGGGTGTTGACGGTAGCCGTATCTACACAGAATCTAAAGGCAAGAGCAATCCAGTTGCATCAAATGCAACTGCTGAAGGCCGCGCTAAGAACCGCCGTACTGACATCGAAGTTGTTGGTACAGCAGCTAAGTAATTCACTTTACTTGTAAAAAAGCCCGCTTCTAGCGGGCTTTTTTATTTCCGCTATATTCATAAACTTCTTCTATCGCCCCACAATTAGCTAACCCATATGAACGTCGACCAATCAGAAATCGCCAAATTTAGCGCCCTAGCCCATCGCTGGTGGGATCCTAATAGCGAATTTAAGCCTCTACATGCCATCAACCCGCTACGCCTTAACTGGATTAAATCCTTTGTTAACTTAGACGGCAAAAAAGTAGTAGATATCGGCTGTGGTGGTGGCATCTTGGCTGAATCCATGTCCCAATCAGGCGCAGATACTACAGGCATCGATCTTTCTGAAAAAGCGCTCAAGGTAGCTGAATTACATGCATTAGAAGTGGGTGCAAACCTTACTTATCGCTCTATCTCAGCTGAAGCGCTGGCTGATGAGCAGCCAGAACAATATGACGTAGTGACTTGCATGGAGATGCTGGAGCACGTCCCTGACCCTGCATCAGTAGTGCGTGCTTGCGCAAAGCTTTGTAAACCGGGCGGAACGTTATTTTTCAGCACACTGAATCGCAATCCAAAGTCCTACTTATTCGCCATTATTGGCGCTGAATACATTCTGAAACTACTCCCAAAGGGCACTCACGAATACGCTAAATTCATCAAACCCTCTGAGTTAGTGGCCTTTACGCGTCACGCAGGCCTAGAGATGCTCGGCATGAAAGGGATGAGCTACAACCCACTTACCCAGGTATACAGCCTAGGTGAAGATGTGGATGTGAATTACATGATTGCCGTTAGAAAGTAATTCAACAGTGAACAATCTTTCAAGTCCTTATGCGGGCATCTTTTTTGACCTAGATGGCACGCTAGCCGATACCGCACCAGATTTAGTGGCAGCAACTAATAAATTGCTGATTGCACGCAATATAGCTCCCAAGCCTTATGAATTTCTGCGCCCTTACGCCTCAGCTGGCGCCCGTGGGTTGCTCGAAGAAGCCTTTGGTATCGCCCCTGATCATGTAGATTTCATTCCATTGCGAGATGAGTTTTTCAGTAATTATGAAAAAGCACTGCTAGTGGAGAGCAAATTGTTTGATGGAATTGATCATTTACTCGATCAAATGGATGAAGCAAAGCTGCCCTGGGGAATTATTACCAACAAAAGTGAGCGCTTTACCAACCCACTGACAGATCTAATGGGTCTGCGTCAGCGAGCTGTTTCAACTGTTTCTGGAGACACCACTCCTTATTCAAAACCACATCCTGAACCTATTCTGCACGCCGCTAGATCGATGAATATTGACCCTACAAGATCCATTTATGTTGGAGACGACATTAGAGACGTTCTCGCAGGTAAGGCGGCCGGGATGAAAACTGTTGCAGCCGCCTACGGATACTGTGGCTGCAAAGAGCCGCCTGAAGCCTGGGGGGCGGATTACATCATCAATAAACCACTCGATTTATTACAAATCATTTTCCCTAATAGGGGATAAGCCAAAAGATATTGGGCAAATTAAGGTCAGCGGCCTTAAAATAGGCTTTCCTATGCATGAACTCTGGGGTCGACATGGTTTCGACGTGGATTACAAAGCATCAAGGGCATACCGAGGACCCGTTATCTCGTAAATCAATGGGAATGTAATAACTGCAAACGACGAACGTTTCGCACTAGCCGCTTAATTGCGGTTGCCCCTGAACTGATTCTCTCTTGGGTCAGCTAGCGCAAGCTAGATCAGGGTCATTTACAAGAGATAAGATCATTTCATGTCACGGGGAATGATTCGAAAACTTAGTGAATCGTCAGCGTGGAACATGTCAATCTGTGCCTAGCTGGCTAAATTAAATGATATGACTAAGTATGTAGAACTTGTTGTAGAGGATTTGCGGACGCGGGTTCGATTCCCGCCGACTCCACCATTTTGAAGTATGTAACAGTCCAACGCCACCCACCAGGGTGGCGTTTTTCTTTGTAGATAAAGGGCTGTACGCCCATTGTGGTCTTTCTTGATTCCGCTGTATCCAAATACGCTGGGGGTATTATTGGGGGTATCAGAGCAAAATCGAACAGGGTCAAAAACATGGTTGGGGGTATTTCTGGAAAGCTTACGGAAAAAGGGATCAAGAGCTTCGTCAACCGCTCAGCCCCTGGCAGCAAGCTTGCAGATGGCCGAGGTCTTTATTTACTTATCACCCAGACCCAAACTGCTATTTGGCGAATCAAATATCGCATCGAAGGCAAAGAAAAAAGTTATTCCATTGGTGGGTATCCACAAAACAGTTTGGCCCAAGCAAGACTAGAGTTAAACGAGGTCAAAGCCTGTCTTACCAAAGGTCAGGATCCAGTAATCTCCAGGCGCCTTAATAGGGCCAATGCCGCCTCTCAGAGTGACAGCACCTTCAAGGCTGTAGCCGAAGAATGGTTCTCTATGAAAGAGAAAGATTGGAGTGCAACCCACTTCACGAAATCCAAGAGGGCTTTTGAGCGAGATGTTTATAAATCGCTGGGGGCACTGCCGATTGAAAGCATTACTCCATCGGTTATTGCCAAGGCAATTGAGACCATCAACAAACGAGATGTTCTAGAAACTGCCACAAGAATTTTGCAGCACCTCAATGGCGTCTTTCGTTATGCACAGGCTAAAGGTTTGTGTGAGGGCAATTCTGCTGCGCCAGTAAAGGAAATTCTTCCGCGGAAGAAAACCAATGGTCGTATGCCGGCATTACTCGATTGGAATTCTTTAGGCACCCTCTTACGCGCTGCAGATGCTGCGCGCCTCTCACCATCAGTTAGAGCGGCTCATCGTCTACTCGCATTTAGTGCAACGCGTATTAGCAACGTCGTGCAAGCTGAGTGGAAAGAATTTGATCTTGATGCAGATATTCCAATCTGGGTAATACCTCGCGCAAAGATGAAAGATCACACACGTATTGGTGATCACCGCATTCCTTTGGGCCCAGAAATTACTGCAGAGTTAAAACAATGGGGAAAACTTTTTGGAAGAAGAGGTTACGTATTTCCTTCACCTACTGGTAATCAATACATTAGTCGAGAAAGTCTAGAAAAGGCCTATCGAGTAACACTTAATATGGCTGGTAAGCATGCGCCGCACGGTTGGCGTAGCGCCTTCTCTACCCTTGCTAGAGACAATGGGTTTGAACAAGATGTTGTTGAATTAGCGCTAGATCATGCGCACGGGAATGAGGTGGTGCGAGCCTATGATCGTGGTGAACGATTTACGCAAAGGGTTGGGCTATATAAGTGGTGGGGCGAGAAGCTAACCCATGCGCAGAATGGTGCTGAGATTATTGAGCTGACTAAAAAAGCGGCCTGATTCACAACTAGTAACCAGATCTATGAAGTTCAGCCGTAGCGTTTCGTAGAAGACGAGATCCTGTTTTTAACCACTCAAACTTAATAGCCCGAGTAGGCTTTTGGTTCGCCCTAACAACAGCATGTGATAAGTGACTCAAGTATCTGCGATCATGAATTTCATTTAGATATCGATAAAGTGCAGGATACTTTATTCTCATTTTTTTACTATTCATAACACTACCAACTTCCCCCATCTTATATGAGCCCAAAAATGGATCTGCCCTATACAAAGAATCGAGTAGCCAATCATTAAAACCATCCATTGAATTTACCCATGCCGTAGCACTTGTCTGAAAATAGCCCTTTGAGCTAACGATCTGAGCCTCAGCTTTTTTGTAATTAGATCCAAATATAGATCTCCAATCAATTGGGATATCAGCAGAAGTCATTTCAAAAATAGATTTTCGGATTCCGCAGACAAAAGAGCCGGCACGTTTCACAACACCCAATTCCTTCAATAAAATTACCGCCTGAGGGTTCAACCCTTTAGAGGAACCCTTAACTGAAACCTCCAAAAATGCCGCAATCCAAGCCGCTGCTAATGCCACATCGGCACTCTTGGACCTGAGTGAAGTATTGATAAGGCTTGTACGACTAACCTCATCAATATCAAGCCATCTTGTTCTGTAATGCATTGATGCTGCAAGCCAGTCTGGCTGCACCTTAGTTAGACCATATTTTTGCTGGGCTAATGTAAATCCAGATTGATCCTGAAGCCAGCTCCATAATGCATTTGATAGGTCAGGCTGATGAAATTTTGGCTGCCATAACTTTTTAAAAATCGTCTTAAATCTAGCCAGATAAGATGATGGAATCCTTCCTATAGCCGAGTTAATCAGTGCAGCTCTTACGGCGGGATAGAGCTCCTGAGCCTCAATTTCCAGTAATAGTCTATCTGCCTGTTTATTGGATAGAACTTTAAATTTACTAAGATGACTAGCAATCTGTGGATAGTAATGTGGGGCATGCTCAAATACTCTCCATAATCTATCCATTAATTGATTTGAGGCTGTAGCTGATGCAACTAGAAATTTAAAGCGCGTTGGATTTAAAACTGCATAACCCCTTTTGCCTGGCGTAATCTCGGAAATTGCCTTCCTCAGGGCAGATTGATTTATGGAGGGCATTAAAAATAATGGTTCATAGGGATTGCTAATGCTCTTCAACTCATCTTGAATATTGACAACTTGATGGATATCGATTTTGCTTGACTGTGGAAATAACCCCACATCCTTGCTCAATCTATCAAGCTTAACTAAGGCATAGCGCAAATGTTTTTCTTGTTTTGCAAATAGCCTAATGTCATCAACATATCTAAGGTATGTAACCTTGTAATTAATATGATGATTTTCATCAAAGTGTTTGAGAACAACCTCCGCGATCAACCCAGAACTTAAGGGCCCCTGAGGTATTCCATGATTGTGATAGATTTGTGTAGCTGTAGCAGTCCACTTAGTGAGACATTGCGTTAAAAAATCTATCAAATCATTGGTTACGCCAATCCTCGAAAGCATTTGGCGCAATACATGATGATCAATACTGTCATAGAAGGCAGTTAAATCAAAACTTGCAGTCCAAACATAACCTGCATTGAATGTTGATTCAGATGCGCTGTTAAAAGCACGATAACCTTCCGACCATTTCTTATAAAACCAAGGACTTTTTAATCCAGCATATAAGTGACCAAAAACCTCTTTTTCGTATTTTGACTTAACGTGAGGTGCTAATTTTTCTGCAATTATATTTGCTATAGCTTGGTAAACAATTTGATCCTCTACACATAACAATGAGTATGGTCTCAGAATGCCAGAGGGCTTTGGAAAATAAATCTTGCAGGCATCAGTTGGCCCATATATGCCTCGGCGTAATCTATCTTGAAGGTGGTTGAGCTGCGCATCGCCAGCAATTGCATAGGCTGTATATGCATCCCTAAAATATCCCTTATAAGCCCTATCTGGATTTGATCTAATCCGCTGCCAAGCGAGATGCAAATTTTCAATTGCCCACACTTGCTTCAAGTCACTCATATAAAGCCTTATTTTGGATACTAGTCAACTATATATCCAGATGCTATCTACTGCTCCATTTCACTAAATTCTCTGACTCTCAAGCTAAATTTATGCAACCCTTTCAAAATGCGGCACATCCACAAATCCTTTGAAATTCCCACCCCACCGATTCTTCGGGCTTAGGCTCTCCCAGTATTCGCCAACCGCACGTATTAACTCTTTATCCCAAACAAGCTTTCCATTCCAGAAGAAATTGAGGTCAATAGCGCAACGCCTTAGATGATTGCTATTCATGGTCTTTGATCTACCACTCCTGAAATAGATCTCCTGCTGCTCTGGTGAGCGCCAGAGCTCACCCCCTGTAATGACCCAACCCTCTGCAGTAGCAAACTGAATAAGTCTACTGACATCAATTAAGAATGCCGATTGCTCCGTTACTAGACTGCTCATTGCTCTTCTTTTTTATTTAAGCCATGCATGCGCATCTCAAAGATTTTTTCGACCGATCTACCGCCAAAGTAGGCCAGCATGACTAGTTGACCCCATTCACCTAGAAGCTTTACATAAGCCTCATTGATATCAATACCCATAGCTGAGAGCAAGGCAAATAGTAGATAAGCCGTCAGGATGTAAACCAACGTTCCCGGTCTGATGTTCTTCGATAGCCTGGAGTCACTGCCCATATCGTATTGCCAACGATTGGTGGCATTGCCTTGTGAGGCTCGATGCATCTCGGCTAGCAACTTGGATTCTTCTATCTCGAGTTCTTTTTGCTTCAGGGTGTATTGCAGCAGTAACTGCTCTTGCTCAATCTCTAGCTGTTTAAGCTTAATGAGATCTTCCTGGCTAGGGTTCTCAGGAATGCGCACCCCAATCTTGCTCTCAATGAACTCCTTACCTTTGGCTTGGACCGCGCCCGCAAGTAAACCAAGGCCATTAACAGCCAAGGTTTGCACTAGAGAGGTGATGATTGGAAGCATGTCATTAGTTCTTTTTTAGATGCTTGTATTTAGAAGTCCACCGCCCCACTACCGCCAAGGCTTTTTATTGGTGTTGGCAGTGGGGCGCAGTTACGCGCGCCCACACACCATGGTTACTTCAACACCCGCAGCCGCACTCAAACACCTGCTGCTAGTGGTCATGGCGATGACCCTCCCTACTGCTAGCGTTTCTTGACTCCTTTGGTTTCTGGTGGATCTTGATGCGGTATTGCTTGCTCAAGAGTTCCTTCTAATGCCTTCTCTTGTGCTGGGAGCTGACCCTCTTTCATCAAACCTTCTACGATCTCCATTAGGCGATCCCCATCATCTTCACCAAAGACTTTAGCCACGACCTCATGACCATACTTGGCGCATAGACGGTCGTACTCTTGCTCTGGAGTAATCGTGGTCTTTGATGGGCGCTCGAACACCGTGACGTTCTCGCGCCCAAAGAGATTGCGCAGTATGTTGGTCTCATAGGGCGGTACATACACATGGATTGTTGTAAATGCATCCCTGCGCACTACTGCTTCCACCTCTTTAATTTGGAAGTCGCTATGAATGAGTTCTTTATGGTTCATGTTGGTCTTCCTTATTGAATCGCTAATACCGCATGGGCATTAGCGCGTGAGATGGATAAAGCGCAACGTAGGTTCACCATGGCATACATTGCCAAGGTATCGTGCGGACGAATTGGAGCAACGATGTCTAAATCATCATCACGCAGCTTCATAAAGCGAGTATTAAGGAAATAGCAACGCTTACTCCACTCCACCGTGCGATTCGCCATGGCATCAAGCTCATCAAACTGCGGATCCCAGATGATCTCCACACCCTTGAAGGCCAACCCTGTATTTACACCTGCGCCTACTCCTGCATCGATGTACTTGGTTTCACCTGACCCAGCAATATGGGTCACTGTGACTTGTTTTCGATAGGTATCAATGAACTTACCCCCAGCGATGATGAAATCAGGGCTACCGCCATGCTTAATACATTGACGCCATGCAGTCTCCATCTCACCTACTAAGTTACCCGGCGATGTTGAGGCGATGTCTTTGACTGCGTAGTTACGCCAGTAGCTTGCTTTGGCTCGATCGATACCACCTACCGTGCCGGCATCCGGCGCTAGGCTGACCAGACTATCTAAGCCAACTACTGCATCTGCACCGTGTGAGCCGTCGCGGTGTAGCTCTAGGTCCAGCTTATTGAGGAATCCCTCTCTCAGAACTTCTAACTGCTCATCTAGGAGGTTGATCAGTTGTACGCGCTCGTTGTATTCCAACTGGAATCCTCGCGCCCCACCTTCACGTACCTTAATGCCATTGCTAAATAGGCGGTCATAATCGATATAGAGGCCATCTACCGCCCTTCGCCACGGAAAGGAAGCCTGCTCAGTCGTGTTGCGTTTATTGAATTTGACTGTCTCCTCACCAAAAGCCCAGCTAAAGTTACTACCGTGTTCTTTACGGATGTTCTCGACTACGTTCTGTTTTGCGCCTAATAGGCTTTTTCGCCCTTCCATCAGTTTTTTAAGGAAAGGTCGCTCTACCGCGATTTGGTCGACTGGTAGATTGCGCAAGTACTCATCTAAGGAAACCTTAGCTAACTCTTGCAAGTCTGTATTTGAAATTGGCATATGCCACCCCTATCAATATGTTTATCTATTTACGAATTGGTTGGCTTCATTCCAATTGATAGAGCGTGAACCTATCCATTGCTACGCTACTAGGTGCGAATCTAGCTTTAACGCTGTGGTTTGAAGCACTGAGATCAATTATTGGGGTGGTAGGTGTGGGCTTAGGATATTTGTGGGTTTTTTGTTGATATTTTGAATATAGTTGCATAGCTAATTAATGTGGATTACACTAACCCAATGTTTGAACAATGCCTCTATTTCAATACCACCAGCCTAGCTCGCCAGCTAGAGCGGGAATGGACTAGTGCATTTAAACCCTTTGGCCTCACCCCGTCCCAGGCATTCATGCTTAGAGTGGTTTTAGATAAGGCACCCCTGTTACAAAGTGAACTAGCCTTAGAGATGAACATCAGTCGCCCTACTGCTACTAGAGGGTTAGATGGCTTGGAGCGTCTAGGTTTTATCAAACGGGCCTCATCCGCTAAGGATGGTCGGGAGCAAGAGATTCATCCCACCCATAGCGCTACAAAGATCAAGGTTGACCTTAATGCTGCTAGCGCTGCTGTTACCAAGCGCATGAAGAAGTTATTGGGTAGTAATGAGTTTGAATCCGTTGTAACGCAAATGAGGACTATTACATCAGTCCTGAAGTAAGTATTGATTTGTGAGTTTTTTTTATTTAAGTAATAGTTGCATAGCTAATTACTTTTAATTAACCAAGGAGATAAATATGCCTATCTTGAACGTAAAGGTCTGCGGACAAAAGAATGCTGCCACCACCAAAGCAATACATGAACTACTGTTAGATCTAACTCACCGGATTCTAGGTAAGAAGAAGGAAGTAACTGCCATTGCGATTGACTATGTAGATCCTGAATGCTGGATGGTGGGCGGGAAGCTATTGAGCGATCAAAATATGAATAGCTTTTACTTTGACATCAAGATCACCGATGAAACCAATACCAAGGATGAGAAGGCTAGATACATCCAAGAGGCTTTTGAGGGGTTTGCTCGCATCTTAGGAAACCTGCATGAAGAGAGTTATATCTACGTGCAAGATGTCAGGGCCACCTCTTATGGATATGGTGGAAAGACCCAGGAATACCGATACCACCAGTAGGTAATAACTAAGCCGCACTAGTCTTTATGCCCAATGTGTCTTTGTGCCACCTTGGGCATAAAAGAGCGTTTCTTTGGCAGTGGCCGTCAAGGGTGCGCAAGCCACCCCTTTGGGGTGCCCTTGACTGAATTACTTTCTTGTAAATTCATTAGTAGGAATGTGGTGATTTATTTTGTTTGACTCTTTGCGGCTTGATCTCTACATTGCACATTCATCTAAATGAATAGTGAAGGAGTTCCATGGATAAAGAGCAGTGTTATTTCTCGCTTGATTTAGAACTCAATAATGCCCAAGATAATTCCACAGTAAATCCAAAGATCATTCAAATAGGGTTAGCAGTCGGAAACTACCATGACTATGTCAATCAATCCCTATCTACGTATAAATGGTTCTTAGATCCTAAAGAGCCTATTTTTGAGTTCATCACCCAATTAACGGGCATTTGCAATCAGGATATTTCTGGCTATTCAGTTCCACATGAACAAGTAGCTAAAGAAATTGGGGAAATTATTACTACGCGTAATTGCTTTGTTAATCCCATTACCTGGGGCGGTGGCGATTCACTTGAACTGAAATCTGAATTTAAAGATCGAGGTATCAGCTTTCCCCATTTTGGTCGTCGCTGGATCGATGTCAAAACTTGGTATAGCCTGTACATGCTTGCCATGGGCAAAAAACCCAGTGGCGGTCTATCCTCAGGCCTGGGTTCTTTTAAGCTTCAATTTGAAGGCAGTCCACATAGAGCAGATGTTGATGCTCTCAATACCTTGAGGCTTTTCTTTGAAATCCTTCACAGACACAATCGGATATATCAACTGGTAAACGATGCCAAGGCTTTGAAATAGCCGTATCTATATCCCTAAAAATAGGGTTATTTTGATTCTATACACACTTTTGTTGACATTAAACTATAATATATGCATAGTTGTTGACATTAATGGATAAATTGAGGCCCTATGAACACTTCTGTTGACCAGCTGCCCCTCTTGCTTTTTAGTTCGAGAGAAGACAAAACCAATGCCCAGAGAATTTCCCGCTTGGCTAGGTCTGGTCGTTTGCGTCAAATTTATCGCGGCATTTACACCAGCGACCTCAACAGCCCACTCGAGCAAATCATTCGGCCAAATTGGCGGCAAATTACCGAATATCTTTATCCAGGCTCCGTAGTAGCTTACCGCTCTGCTCACCTTTGCAAACCGGATGATAGTGGGAATATATTTTTGGTGTCTGGCAATAGAGCACGTCAAATAGCATTTCCAGGGTTGACTCTCAATATCTTGCCAGGTCCTGCTGCAGTTCAATCGCACAAAGATTCGCTAAACGATACCCCGTATGGAAAACTCTTTATATCCTCGGAGGCTAGGCGGTTACTGGAGAACCTCTATAGCCGAAAAGGCTCAGATCTTCGCACTATGGGTCGCCCTTGGGTTGAGTCTTATTTAAGCAAGCTATGCACCATTCGTGGTGAACATAAGCTCAATGCACTGCGTGATGACGCTAAAGCGATTGCCCCTGAATTAGGTCTAGAGGTTCAATTTAAAACACTGAACACGATTGTTTCGGCCTTAATGCAAACTGGTAAGGCTCGCTCTTTAAGAGCAGCTGATGCATTAGCGCGCGCAGCTGGTAAGCCTTATGATCCTGATCGCATTGAGATCTTCGAAACTTTGTTTTCTGCATTAAGAAAACCTTTTCCCATCATTGAAGATCAGGCAAAAACGGGTAAAAGCGCCTTTAATTTCGCATTCTTTGAATCGTACTTTTCGAACTACATTGAAGGAACTACATTCACCGTCGAAGAGGCTTCCGAGATTATTTTCGATGGGAAGATGATTCCAAAACGAAATGAAGATTCGCATGATGTATTGGGCACCTTTAAAGCAATCATGGAGCAGCCCTTTCGCTCTAAGCCCCCAAAAGATGAAGATGATTTCTTAGCGTGGCTTTTGCAATGTAATCTCCAAATACTCTCTAGTCGCCCAGATAAAAATCCAGGCGAATGGAAAGAGCAAAGCAACCAAGCAGGAAATACCATTTTTGTTCACCCAGAGCTTGTAAAAGGTACTTTGCGCGAAGGATTCAAGCGCGTCGCTTTACTGGAAGATCCATTTGCGCGTGCATTGATGGCGATGTTTGTTGTTACTGAAGTGCACCCATTTATGGATGGTAATGGCCGAACTGCGCGCCTAACGATGAATGCTTACTTAACTCAACATTCCGCCTCTCGCATTATTATTCCCACAGCTTATCGTGAGGATTATTTGCTGCCATTAAAAGCGCTGTCTCAAAATAATGATCCCAGTCCTTTTATCCGATCCATGACTCGCGCCTGGCGTTGGACCGCTGGATTTGATTATTCGAACTTCCCAAATCTTTGGGAAAAAATGAAGGCTTGTAACGCATTTACAGACAACCCCTCACAGCATCAATTGCTTGATCCTCACGATATAAGCTAAGTTGTTGACGAAAAATGACTATATCGGCAGTTTTGTAGACAAAATGAGGCGATTTGGGTGTCTAAAGACATTTATGTCTACATGCCACTAGTTTTAAGTGGCATGTAATTCACAGCTATCTATATCCCCATATTGCCCAGGTGCTGGGCAATTCGATCCATGGGATTGCCTGCACTAGCTAACGGCGCTCCTAATGCTGAAGTTCGCGCCCGAATCGGTTGAGGGCTATGGATTGCCATAGGTTTAACACTTGCAAAGCTTGGCTCCGGCCTTCCTATTGCCTCATAGATAGACTCAATCATGGTCTGCCACTGCTCTGGCTGATTGCTCTGCACAAAGACTTGCATGTAGAACGGGTCTGACATGTATTTGTTAAAGCAGATCGCCTTATCGGTGTGATCAATTTCATCTGAACGAGTATTCAAAAACTTGAGCATCTGCAGCTTTGCTTCTGAGACCAATTCGGAAGGTTTTCTCTGGCTATCGGCGAGGGTCATCACATTGCCTACAAGCTTACCCTCTATTTCGTATTTGCGAACCGCGTCCTGAAGTGTGGCCACCATAGATTGCAAATCAACCACCTGCTTTTCTAGATCACGTTTTTCATTAATCATTTTCTGAATACGTTCACACCCTCGCTTTGATTTGATGCCGCTAGAGATTTCCGGATTAAGACTAGGTGCATATTACCGCCAAAAAGACCACCCGTTACCGTTCAAAAAGGCCACTCATTGCCACTCAAAATGAACCAGCAGTGCTGGGCACTGGTTCACTTTTTGATTTAAAACTAACTGCTGGCTTTATTATTCTTACGCTGAAGCCTCATGGATTCACCCCCAATTTCAATGCGCTCTGATCCACTAACCAACCTATCCAAGATAGCATCTGCAACCGTTGGATTTCCCCCGCTAAGATATCCATGCCACTCGCTCACCGGAAATTGGCTGGTAATGATGGTTGAACGTAATGCACAGCGTTGCTCTAGCACCTCCAATAGATCACCCCGTCCCGTGGGGTTCAATGGGGAAATGCCTAGGTCATCCAAAATAAGTAAATCGACTTTAGCTAACTGAGCCAGTCTTTTCCGATAGGTGCCATCACCATGGGCAATAGCTAAATCCTCTAGCAGCAAAGGAAGTCTGCAAAATAGGACTGTTAGTCCATAGCGACAAGTCTGATTGCCAAAAGCGCAAGCCATCCAAGTTTTCCCGCCCCCGGTTGGGCCAGTAATGATGAGATTAACCCCTTGCCTAACCCATTCAACTTTGGCCAATGAAGCAATGTGGGCCTTATTCAAGCCTCGACCAGGCAGATATTTAATATCTTCAATACAGGCGTTTTCTCGTAACTTAGCCGCGTGCAGCAAACGCTTTAGGCGCTTATTGTCTCTAAAAGTCATTTCCTCATCGACCATCAATCCAACTCTATCCTCAAAGGCCAAGTCTTTTGTGGCCGCGCTACAAAGTTGACCCTCAAAATTCTGGGCCATGCCCAGCAGTCGCAGGCTGTGTAATTTACGTTTAGTTTCTTCAATCATCATTTTGTATATTCTTTCGTAGTGGTGTGGAGTGTCTAGTGGTAGTAGGTGGAGCCGCGAACATTGGGATGCTCTAACTGGGACTCTTGGATTTGATTGTTTGCGTTGGGCTGACCATCTAAGCCAAGGCGCAGAATTGAGCGCAAGCTCGATATGGCATAGGCATCAATCTCCAGCGCTCTTGCGCAGGCCAATTCCATTCTCTGATCACCATATTCCTCTGCCAATTTTTTAAATACGATGTTTAGGCGATAGCCCTGCTCGTGACCACGGGTTTTTTCCAGCAACCTTTGTAGTAATTGCGCGACTGACCCGCCTATAGTCTGTGCCCAGGTTATTGCGCTAGTGGCGTTCCATGATCCAAAGCGACGATGCGCCTCTTCCATGTGCTCAGGCTTGATCACTATGGTTTGCCCATGTGATTTTGCGTGACTAGCTACTCGCTCCCCCTTGTGCAGGACCTCAATCGTGCCTATGCTAATTCGAAGCTCGACCTCTTTTCCAGCCAATTGCCACGGCACGCTATAAGAACAACCGTTAACCGTGATGCAATAATCCATGCCCACGCGTGCTTTGGAAAATTGTGCAAACTCGTATTTCTGGTCAGGCAATGGTTTTAAGGCGGGGTAATCTAAGGATTCAAATAAAGAGCGCCTTGACCCTGCTGTTTTTTGAAATGGCTTGCCGTTTATCTCAGACAAAAGTTCTTGTATGGCCGCATTGAGATCTGCAAGACTAGTAAAAATACGTTGGCGCAGGCGAAACAATATCCAGCGCTCAACAATCAAAACCCCATTTTCAGCCTTGGCCTTATCTTTTGGTTTGTACGCTCTAGCCGGAATTACCAATGTCCCATAATGCTCTGCCAGAGCCTGATAGGTTGCATTGATAATAGGCTCGGTTCTGCTCACCTTGGTTACAGCTGATTTAAGGTTGTCACAAACAATGAGCGATGGCACTCCACCAAAGTGCGCAAACATGCGCACATGCGCATCAATCCAATCCTCTAATTTTTGAGACCAGTTAGCTTGTGCATAGATATAGCTAGAGGCTCCGAGTACGCCTACAAATATCTGGGCATATTTTGGATCTACACTGCCAAGCTCATAAATTGGAAAAGTAGGTCCCGCATAATCGACAAAGACCTTTTCGCCAGGGGTATAGATCTGGCGCATAAACCGCTTCAGACTCTTTTTGTAAATACGGTAGTGGGTGCAAAAACGACTGTACGATAGGCCGCCTTGGTTCTGAGTCAGATACTCCTCATGCAAGATTTGCAAGGTAGCGCCTTTTTGCTTCATCGCCGCATGAATTTGCGCCCAATCTGGCAATGCCTTTCTAGTAAATTGCCCAGCCATATCACTTGGGTATAAATGCCGCTCAAGATCTAGATCGTTTAGTTGCGGTTGTAGTGGCCAAGTGAGCCCGCAAGCGCAAAAGCGAATTAAATATTCACTAGCAGCGTTTCTAGAAATGCCAAGGGATTTGGCAATCTCTCGCCCGCTGCTGTGGTGTTCGTAGTGCAGTCTTAATACCTGTCTAATTTTTCTCATGCAAATTCTCCTATTCATTTAATTGGGGATTGGTGATGGCTAAAAGCCAAGGCCAACCCCACCCCCTCCAATGAGAGCGAGCCAAGATTGGCGCGCCAGTTAATGGAATTTGTGTAAAAACCAAGCCAAAAGGGGTCATACCTATGACAAACCAAAAATGATGGATTGACAGAGGTGATGAAGTAGCGAGAAAATGAGGTCTTCAAAGTGGCATTTATTCGCTACTTAAAGCCATTAGAGTTCGCTCTCTAAGGGCTTTGTCTTTTGGCCATTACAGTTTCATGGACCCATTCATTTCTCCTTGATGTTGATTGAGCATTGATTGCTGGCTGGGCCGCATGGCCCCGTCAGCAAAACGAGTGTGCCTATGGGTAATAGACCAGTCCACCCGAATACAATCAATTCTTTTTCATACACTACACATTGGCATCCAATGGCCACCATGAAAATCAAGTCAGAAATAGGTCGGCCACCTCGCACCCGGCTAGAAAAGTTGCGTGATGACGTTTGGATTACAGGGGTTAAGCTGCAATCAGGGCTAAAAACGGGGTACGCCCTAGAAAAAGCTATTGAGCCCCATAAAATCAAGCGTGAAAAGGGTCATATCAATCGCCCCAGAAAATGGGATAACTATGTCAATGGCACTCAAGGCCCTGGAAAGATCAAGGACAAGCCAAGCTCAGTTGAGTTAGCTCAGGCAATGTTCCCTGGGACTGCCCGCTGGCATGAGCATCCCATCTGGCGAGTTCTAGATGAGGGCCCCATGGATCGATATGAGTGCGAAGTCCAAATAAAGCGATTGGACCGCCTTGTAACTGAAGTTCTGTATAAAGAGCTACCCAATCTTCCGGGGCAAAAGGTGCTCTGTGCATTTGGGCCTCATGTAGCAGATTGGCTGATGCGGTTGGGGAACTTAGATGGCTTAGCGGCCATCCTCTTGCTGGTGCGCTATGCAGAAGCTATTTCCTCGTCGGAATTGCGCAAAGACGCGCTCGCCTGCTACCCATCATTCCAGAAAACAATCCCCCTTATCCCCATGCTAGAGCCTCATTATTGCGAGCTTTTTGAGCTGGTAGATATGAGATTTAAGCATTGGGCATTTATCTCAAATAGCTTGCGCATGGATATCACCATTTTTCGAGAAAACCGGGCTGAAGACTTGCGCAAAAATGGGGTTGTGATTGAAGGCTCATGGATGGATCAATTTATTGAGATCACGCAGCAGTCTTCTGAAGATAATCCAGCGGAAAGTAGTGCGCCCATTGCGGGGTGGCCATCATTTCTAATATAAAAAATGGATTGCACAATGACTAAAGTTAACTATTTGTAAAATAGTTTGATGAAAACTGTCAAAAATAGGGTTTTTACTGATGAATCCATTGGGGGGGGGTAGGTAATAATGTGCATTGTTTGATCTGGGCGGCGATGTAGGGTGAGGTTTTAATGCTTGCAGAATGGCGAAGATGCTTTTGGATCGGTGTGTGGGTATTAATTTAATTGGGGTGGTTTGAGGTTGAGAAAAATATTTGGTAACTTAGTGGGTGGGCTTATTTATTGGTGGACGGGTGCAAGGATGGCTGACGCTGGTTCTTTGAATCTGTCGCTCGAGATTGCCCCCGCATTAGCTGTTGGCGAAATTCAATGAATAGCTATGTTCATGATGTTTCCCGAAGGTGGGATTCCTTGACCCGAGGCAAGAAAATTATTGCCTCGGTCATTTTTGGAGGCATTCTTTCATTAACGATTTACGCTGGCACACAGCTTTATGTGCATAGTATCACTCAAAAAATTGGGTATCAATTTGAGCATGCCCCCGTATTGACTGGGGTATTTAATTGTTGCGGAGGTGTGGAAAATTACCCCGTAAGCACCGTTGGTGGAGTAAAAATTTCATGCGCAGTGCCAAGTTATACAGGGCCTCCGCCGGCTGCTAAATTCAGTGACTTCAGTGAATATTGCAATTTTAAGCAATTAAACGGCATTTCTGTAATTGTTGAGCGGGTATGGATTGGGCACTTTGCTTACGTCACCAAAATTAGCACCAAAGATCAGACTTATTTTCAAAGAACAGATGAGCAATTAAGGCAAGAGTGGGTTTCTACATCTCGGCTTAACAATCTTCTTTTATGTATTTTATTTCCACTGGTTTTGGTGGTCGTTTTAATTATTAAAATCTTCAACGAGGAGCAATAAATGGCAACAGTCGTTAGCATTACAAATGTCTCAGCAGATATTAACAGCCTCCTCTCGGATGTAAAAACATCGCTTGAGAATCCAAATCAGAATAACTGGGCCTCGGTCATAAATGACTTTGCCGCTCTTGTAGCAGATGCGGGTTCGCTAGCAACGAATAATCCCGCATGGTCGACTGCTTTAAGCGGTGCTGTTGGTTATAGCGCCGCACAACAGCAATGGCGGAGCATGCTAGCTCAATATCAGCAAGGTGGTATTAGCAATATCAGGGCGGTTGATCTTTTTAGCATGATCAGTGGAGAGGCTAATGCATTGGCTGCGGCCGCTTTGGCTGTCACAACATCAACTGGCATACCTGCGCCAGCGCTCTTGGGGGTAGCGTTGGGAGGGCTTGGAGCCATTTCCGGCGTTACTGCTAGCGTTCTTAATGCAAATTCTCAACTTAAAGATCTAACTCTCGGAGCAATCGCCGGAAATCTATCTTCAGTCTTTGGCACCAGCGCTGATGGCAAGGTGGTAAGCACAGTTATGCTGGATAAAAGTGGCGCAAAACTTTCGGAAATTGCGCTCACATACACCGATAGTACGCGCACGACATTGCTTAGCAATAAGTCGATTATCTACAATGGTGGCGCTACAACCACAACCACCATTAATTACAATCCCAACAATCCAAATGGGGCCTGTAATGTCACTACCGAAACAACCTCGCTTGACGGCAAAACCCTCATCCAAAAAGTAGACAGCAACGCTGATGGCAAGATTGATTCCACCATTACCACTACAACCGATGCCAGCGGCAATAAGACCATCAAAACCGATAAAGATGGCAACGGCACTATCGATAGCTCCACCACCATCAGCTCGCTTGCCAAGAGTGTGCAGCTAGCCAAAAATGATGTTAACTACGATGGCTTTATCGATAGTGTCAGTGTCATTACCACCCTTGCTAATGGCACTCAGATTACGCGTGATACTACGGCTATTGGCAGCTTACAAAATGAAGACGCCTTGATGCGTTCACTCTATCAATCAGGGCAAGTGGATCAAGCCAGTTATCAAACTTATGCGAGTTGGTCTACCTCCCAGCTATTTTCAGGAACGGTCACGGTCTCTGCTGCTGCGTGGACTCCAGCTAGCGGAACAAGCTATGACGGTAAAAAAGCTTTTTATGAAGCTAGTACCAAAGTCGATAACTCAACATCAATTGCCAATAGAACCGGAGTCATCATTGGCAGCAACAATAAAGGCATCACGAGTTCTGCGCTACAGGCCTTAGATACCAATCAAGATGGCAAACTCTCTGGCGCCGAATTATCTAGCCTACAAATCTGGGCTGACGCTAATGAAAATGGCGTCCTCGATACCGGGGAGCTCAAAACTTTGGCTAGTGCAGGCATTAACCAAATAGCTAGCGCTGACTATGGCTTTTATACCAAGGGCAATAGTGTTTGGGCAAATACTCAAGGTTCCACCCCAGCCCAAACCAATCTGGTGCAAAGCGTTCCCAATAGCAACTACCGCACAATGCGCGATACCGATAACACCTATTGGATCAACTCTTCTCAATACATTGCCTTTGGGACAAATCAAGTCAAGATTAATAACTCTAATCGCACATATCTGATTGGCACAGATGGTAACGACAGTTTTGATGCTAATTACTACGCTGCGTATTCAGCCTACTTTAATAACGGTCTGCTCACCAACTTTGAAGCTGGTGCAGGCGATGATGTGATGGGTGGCTCATCACGAAACGACAATCTGTGGGGTGGCACAGGCAACGATACCCTCTTTGGATATGCTGGGGACGATAAGCTCTATGGTGAAGAAGGTAATGATCAGTTGCAAGGCAATGATGGCAATGACTACCTTGATGGGGGCATTGGTAATGACACCCTTTTTGGCCAAGTAGGTAATGACATCTTGGTTGGCGGTGATGGCGATGATTTATTAATGGGCTTTACTGGGGTCAATGAAGCGCAGCAAACGCTCTCTACTGGCCAAACAGATAATGATTATCTTTATGGTGGCAATGGTAATGATCAACTCTACGGCGGTCTTGGAGATGACTATTTGGACGGCGGCACTGGTGCAGATAATCTCAATGGTGGACTAGGTAATGATCAGCTTTTTGGCGGCTCTGAAAATGATCTTCTTAATGGCAATGAAGGCGATGATCAATTATCAGGCGATGCGGGCAACGACACTTTATGGGGCGGCGTAGGCAACGACATACTGTGGGGTGGTGATGGTAATGACACCTTGATGGGATTTACGCCAAGTAATGATGTCAAGCAAAGCCTGTTGGCTGGAGAGTCTGATAACGATATTATGTATGGCGGTGCTGGCGACGACCTCATCTTGGGCGGCCTAGGAGACGATGTTCTTTGGGGTGGTATTGGAGCGGATGAGTTGCAAGGCGGTATCGGCAATGACTCTCTTTATGGTGAAGATGGCAATGATCGCCTCTTTGGCGGGGCAGGCAATGACACCATCTATGGCGGAGCGGGCGATGATCTGATTTTCGGTGGGGCAGCTACCAATGAGACGGCATTGGCAAGTGGCACTGCGGACAGCAACTTTCTTTATGGGGGCGATGGCAGCGATACCATCGTGGGCGGCATTGGTAATGACTACATTGATGGCGGCGCAGGAGCCGACAATATGCAAGGCGGCTTGGGTGATGACACCTATATTGTAAATAGTGTGAATGATGTCATCTTAGAGCAGCAAAACGAAGGCTACGATACGGTAGTGAGTAGCTCTAACTACATGCTCAATGCCAATATTGAAGAGTTGCGGCTTGTTGAAGGTTTTAATATCAACGGCACGGGCAATAGTCTAGATAACCGGATCATCGGCAATAGCTTTGACAATATTTTAGATGGCGTTACTGGGGCAGATACCCTCATTGGCGGCCTAGGTAATGATACTTATGTCGTGGACAACCGTGGCGATACGGTAGTGGAGTTGGCGGGCGAAGGCGTTGATACCGTGCAAAGCAAGATTAGTTACACCCTGGGCAATAACGTTGAAAATCTCACGCTCTTAGATTTTTCCAATTTTGAGCGCGGGATTGTCAATGGGATAAATGTGTTGGTCTATGGTTACCCCAAGTCCAATGAGCTTGACTATATGCAGGGCAATGCCGTTGCTGGCTATAAAGGCACTTGCGCGCTCACCTCGATCGCTAACCTTGCCACCGAATCCGGGATTGCCACAACAGAAGCTCAAGTTGTGCAAACAGCCATTAGTAATAATTGGTGCGTAACGGATGCCACCAAGACCGATGCTGATAGGGGCTGCTCAAATTACGTGAGCCAACAGGCTTTGCTCAATAGCTATGGTATTCGCAATGACATGATTTCTGGGTATAACGAGCAAGCGGTTGCTAACCTCATTAAGAGTGGTCGAGGCGTATTGCTTGCCGTTAATGCAGGCAAGCTTTGGGGTGGCAATACCAATGCCAATTATGATTTTGGAGTGGTCGATCATGTCATCACTATTACCGGCGCTGTCTATGATGCTGGCTCAGGTGCGCTAAATGGTTTTTATATTGCTGATTCAGGTCGTGGTTTAGTGAGCGATATGTCGCGCTATGTATCTAGTGCTGATTTAAAGAGCGCTGCTACGGTAGGCTTAGCTTATACGCTCTATACGATTGATCCAATTAAGCTTTGGGAAGAAAGTATTAATGCAACAGGCAACGGCTTAGATAATGTGATTACTGGCAACCGTAGTAACAATATTTTGAACGGCCTTGCTGGTAACGATGCCTTAATCGGTGGCCTTGGCAACGACACCTATGTCTTTGGCGCAGGTTCTGGCACAGATACCATTATTGACGCTGACTCCACAGCAGGCAATCTAGATACGATAAGTGTTGGCGCTGGCGTAGCCAAAGAGCAATTATGGTTCTCCCAATCGGGTAATGATCTAGTGATGTCCATTATTGGGACTAACGACAAAGACATCATCAAGGATTGGTTTGCAGGAAGCCAGAATCAAATTGAACAAATCAAGCTATCCAATGGCAATACCTTGGCCAATGCACAAGTAAATACCTTGGTGCAGGCCATGGCGGGATACATGCCACCAGCAATGGGAACCACCACGCTATCAACTGCATATCAGGCGAACTTGGCCCCGGTGATTGCGGCTAACTGGCATTGATGAAGTATTGAAGCGGTAGAAAAGCTTTGCTATGCAAGCGCTAGTAATGGACTCTAAATTGGAGTCCATTTTTTTAAAGTGTGAATTGGAGTCGATTGCATCAAAGTAAGTTAACGCCGTTTTACTGATTGAACCCCACTGGAATCACTGGGCTTTTTTCCAGTGGAATGGGTGTGAGGCAAATAGACAATCAAGAGTCATGGCCTGCCCAGCATTGCTGGCCCACTTTGAACGGTAACGGGTGGCCTTTTTGAACGGTAACGGGTGGTCTTTTTGGCGGTAATATGCACTAGGATCGGCATCGGGACTCGAATCCGAGGATCCGGGGTTCAAAGCCCGCTTAATTAAATCTTCAGCTGTTTCAGCTTGAATTTCAGTTTTCGGTAGTGTATCGACGGTAATGGCGACTGGTGCAGGCAATATTTCACCAAGGTCATGGGCTTGTGGTGGCGCCGTAACCTCTGTGGCAGGCATAAAGGCTGGCACATGCACTTCGCCTTTAACGGGTGTAAATATAGACTCGGGCTCTAAAGCTTCTGACTCCTCTTCTAATACTTCGCCCTCATCAATATCCTCAGATAACTTGGCAAGGGATGCATTGGGGTTCTTACTTAAATCATCTAGTAAGTTGGTTGCTTGGCTCCGACTCTGGCTCTTACGTTCCGCCTTTTGGGTTTGTTGTGCCTGAGCGCTACGCTCCTTATCCAATTGAGCTGCCGCTTGCCTGGCTTTCGCTTGCGCAATCAGTTCAAGCGCACGCTCTTCCCTTGCCTTATTGCGCCTTGCGGCGCTCTCGGCGGCGTGCTTCTCGTAGGCTTCTTTTTCAAGCCGCTCGCGCTCCTTCTTAGCCTCTCTATCCTGCGCTCTTTGAATTGAGCCACCCTTAGTTAGCACCTCCGACTTAAAACCTTCCACTTCATTTGCTACTTGCGTCATTGCCTGTCTCCTCTTTTAATAAGTTGCTGCCGTAATTCATTTCAGCGTTTGTCTTTTGCCTTCGTTCAGAAAACCAATTCATTCCTAAGTTTGGGTCATCATCGCGTGACAATCCCTCCGCTTGCTTTTCTACATTCGGTATAAATAGATTTGAATCGATACGATCGTCATATCGCAAGAGAGTCTCTTGTAGGAGATTACGGATATGCTCGTAATCCATTCCTCTGACTTGTAGGTTTTGCATCTGTATTGATAGATTGGTAATCATTGGCAAGATCTTTAGCCAACCCTCCTTTTCCTCTATGCCATCGGGTGCGCCAGTGGTACCCGCTCTGATGCGCAGATCGACCATGTCAAAGATTCGATCTTTAGTGAGCTCTGGCCAGTCGTAAGTTTTCTCTTTAGTGGTGATGAGCTTGTCATCGACCATGGTGGTTTTGGTGGTGGGTGCGCCCATGAATCGTTCTACCTGCTCTTTAGTGAGTTCTTGCAAAAGTACCTGAGCGCTGTATTGAGCTATCTCTTGTAACCAATCCTCTATCTGGTCTTTGAATTCAAATACGCGCCCTGATAGGGCTCTTTGCAAAATGTTGGCTTCGGTAGCCGTCTTGGGTCTTACGACGGTGGAGCGTGCAGCATCTTGCAAGCCAGTGACTTGCTCCCAGTCATAACGTACTGCACTGGTGTCATAGACGATGGGATCAATCTTGGGGTGACCCCTAGGAATAATGACTTGATTAAGGGGCTTGCCTTCGGTATCGACAATCGTGATCTCACCAAAGCGGGAGTCTGAGTGTTTCTTAATGGTCTTTTCATTGATATCGGCAGAGGCTACCCATCCCGGTATGCAAAGGTCTCGATGTTGATTGAACCGATCCCTCGCTTCGTTGTGCTCGTCCTGTAAGCGTTCTGTCAGATCCACTAGGCTTGGGCCAATGAATTGACCATCTACTACTTGGTATGGCAATAGGAAGAATGGGTACCAACGCTCTCCAGCTCTTGGTGGTGAATAAGGTTCACGCAGCCATTCCGTTGCGCCCTCCACCATGGTGTAAACACGCTGGGTAGCCCTGTCCCAGATTTCTAGCACTGCTATTTGCTGATCATCAGTCACAAGGCCCGAACCAGCATTCATTTGCATTGAGGCTAGGCGTTTGACTTTCTTGTGAGATGGCTCACCTTGGCCTGGTTGGTAGATCTTGGCATTGGCTAAGTTCTTGTTGTAGAGCGCTTCTGCTTGGCCTCGCTTCATCGGGATGATTTGGCAGATCCAGTCGGCATCGGTGTAGTCCCAGAACTCACAGATCGAAGGATCAATTAGGAGATTTTCTGTAAGGACTCTATCGATTACCAATCCTTCAGCGGATTGGACTTCAGTTTGCTCATGAAGAGATTTGATGAGCTCCTCTAACTCTGCTCGCTTGGCATCATGATGATGGCGTTGGTCATCCTCCTGGAGGTCTCGGGCCAAGTCTTCTATAGCCAGTAGGTTTTCTTGGGCATCATTGATGCGACCTTGGATATATGCATCCTTACTGGGGTCTCGCTGATACATCACCTTGAGAATTCCGAAGCTGCAGGTCAGTGCTGCCCTTACTGTCGACTTGGCTCTATTCTTAAGCTGAGCGTGCTCAAGCGCTCTATTGGTGACCTTCTCTAGTGTTTTACAGAAGAGCTTGATATCCGCGCCCGAGTGGGTTGGTGCTGTTGAGATCTCTGGGTTGCGTGCATAGACGTTAGGTAGAACTGCAGAAATCGTGCCATGTATAAGGTTAGCTCTCAGGCTATAGAAGTCTTTGCCAGTGGGGTCTGCATTCCAGTTGAAGCCAGCTACAGTGTTGCGATTGTGTCTTACGCGCTTATGGAATGTTGACCAGTGAGCGCGCGCATGAGTGATGCGGGCGGTCCATTTTTGTTGAAGAGCTTTGGGGTCTTGGGGCACTCCTCATTTATAAAATGCAGTCAAGCGTCTCGAGGATATTTTTTGAATAAATTCTTAAATGGTGTGGCATCGGGTGGAGACCCTTAATTCATTGGAAGCAAATTAACCCTGCCATCCTCGAAAGCAATCTCCTCAGCTAAAACGTAAATCAATGAGCGCATAGCCTCTTCGGCATCAGCCAACTCGATTTTTATTGGCTCGCGATTATGGGGTAATGACTTGCCCAATAATTCCCAAATAAGGGATTCGGCTAAAGCCAATTCCTCAACGTTTCTATACCGATGAATCTCCCACTCACCCCAGGGATAGTGTTTTGATATTTGATTTAAGGCCCCACGCTGAATGCCTATCCTGACATAACCAGGCTTATCAGGATGGGTTAATAGGCAAACGACTCCGGCGTTTGCTATCTCCATCATCTCTTCTGGAGTTCTTGTGCCCATACCGCACTCGGGACAGCCCTCACCCTCCATCACCAACTTAGGTCGCGTACGCCACTGATGGCCATTGCTGCATTGGAAATCATTTCTGCCACTGACGATACTTTTGACATGACCTAAAAGAGTAATATCCCGCCCTACTAAACGTTTTTTAACCGAAACGTTATAGGCAGCCTGAAATGTGGGAACAGTTGAAGATTCTGGCCGCATTCCGGCGTCTTTAGCTGCTGCAATTCCAACGCAAACCTCTTCCCAAGACATTATTTCTATCTCAACGCCGCCTCTATAGGGAATAGCCGATTGAGGAATTTGACTCCAGAATGCTTTCTCAGCCCAATAGGGATCTTCTACAGGGTGAAAATCTTTTAATTGCCACTCTTGTCCTGTTTCTTTGACAATGCGTCCAGCAGCTTTGGTGAGATCACTATTGTGTTGGGCCATTCGAACTAAAGGATCGCGAATCGTCACCCCTATTTTGTAGAGACTTTGATTGGATGGGTGCGTAAGTACGTAGATGTAGCCGGGCTTCATGAAAAATTATTTCTACCGTAATTTAAGCACCGCTTTATATAAACCCTTCAAATGATCGGCGCCCATATCTAATATAGGCTCATACATAAATGAATTTAAATGTATGTTTTCAGGGGTCATAAGGTTTACTTTTTCCAAGAGCTCTAGAGTATTGTGACTATCTTGAAATTTACCCTTATAAGCATTGAAAAGTTCGTAAGTCTGCATTCCGGTAATTTCATCTACAAATTTGTCATCCTTTATTGCCGAAATCATAAACTCTTCAGCCTTCAATCTAATTCCCATAGATAAAATTATCTTGCCATCTAACTCAGCAGTCTCATTGGGGTCTGATAAAACAACATCGCAAGTTTCATAAATTAAATCAATCACCTTAATTTCGTGGTGTGGCAAAGAAATTGATGGATCATTTAATACCAGTTGATAAATTGACTCAAGTCTTTCTATGGTTATTCTTTTCGACTTAGGTCTTATGTGCAATAGCGCAGTTAGATCATCAGACTCTGAAGGCCTATTGCAATACTCAGCTAAATTTCTTACAAATGGTATCGCTGCAATTAAAAACTTGGCATTATCAAAGTGCTCCTTCCAGTAAGCAAATGGATCTTTCTGATAGAGCTCCTCGCGTAAGGCAAGATTGCGATTGCTTTTAACTGCAAATAGCTTTTTGTGCCTAGGTATTCCAAGCCTACTGCTAATTGTTCTATGAAAGTCAAAGTTATGCGTAAGAAATATGCAATTGAAATCGCCTTGGCGACTTAATTCGCGAAGATATTCAATGATCGCGTATTTATTTTTGTAATCAAACGAATCTGCAATATCATCAGCTACCACTAAAGTTTTTAGGCCTATATTTTTTCTCGCATTTAATTCGAAAAGAATATTAAGGATATATAAGGCTCGCTTCTCTCCTTGACTAAGAACCTGTATAAGTAAGCTTTGATCAATTTCAGTTACATCTTCACTGTCTTTAAATTTGAAGGCAACTTGTGGGGATGTTCCTTTTAAAATTACATCCTCTTGGTTAACAACCGCCAATTCAAATGGGACGGTAAATCTACTATTGAATTGCTCCACCACAGCCTCCCACAAAGTCCGCTCAGATTTGGCAGCCTCAATGGATTTTCGAATTACTTCTTTTGCCTGCTTGTACTGGTCAATAAATTCTTTAGCAATTACTTTATGCTCGCGCAAGTACTCGAGCCAAATCTTTCTCTGAAACTCGGAATAATCAGCCAACTCCGAAACAATATCCTTATTTTCCAATAGGTAATCTCGAAATTCGCGCAATTCCTTTGTTGTGAGTTTTTTATCTATTTCATTGAATTTCTTATTTAGATCATCATTTGAGAAGATTTTCTTTTTTTCTTCATCAATCTTTTCCGCTAATTCATCGGCAGTCTTAACCTCTTGCTTAACGCCTGCATTATTAAGATTAATTGAATGGCTGGCGCTAAAAAATCCGTTTTCCAGTAGATTTTTTTGCACAGTAGTTGCATGGTAGTAATTAAAAGTTTTTGAAAGAATCGGAGACTCTGCAACTAATTCATTATATTTTTCAATGTATTCGTTTAGCTGTCTTTTAATAGCGCCTGAATCTAAAAATCCCATTGTTTTATCATTAAAGAGATTGGCATACTTGAGTGCCGCAAATCTCTCATTCGCTACATCATCCAACCGCTCCTCAAGAGATTCGAGACAATCAAAAAGTGAATGGGCACCAAAGCATCTTACTAACTCACCTTCTGATGTTATATTTCGACCCGTTAAACCGGATGCCTCCTTCAAAATCTTTAATAATTCAATCTTTTTAGACTCAATACTATCCAGCGCTTGGTCGTAACCTTTTTTTATTTCTGCATTCACCAGAAGAAGGGATGCCTTACTAGACACAAAGTTTTGCTCGTAAGGTTGAATGACAAAGACAGATTCACCACTTAAATCAGCTCCATCTTGATCCTTAATATCCCTTACTGACACCCTATCTTTGTTGATTTGATCGCCTGAAGCAGATCCATTTATAAGGTCAATAAAAGACTTAGCCAAGGATGTCTTCATGAATCCGTTGGGTGCGTAAACTGAATACACCTTCGAGTCGTCAAATCTAAAGACATGATTAAGACTACCTATTCCGTAGCAGTTCTCAATTTTTACAGTTACTTTTTTCAATGAAATACCCACTTAAATTTTCTATCTTCCATCGTAACTATAGGAGGACGCTTACGCCAGCAATTCTTAGGCCTTAGTTAATGCTCTAAGTAAATGGCCATTAATATTCATTCAATCGCACACTCATTTTTTTATCCTCTAGACCATTGATTTATATAGGCTTTTAAATTGCCGTGACTTTTTTTAATCCATTGGTCGCGCGTTCGAATCCCGCCCGATCGAACCAATATAAATATCGTCACCTTAGCCTTTCTGAGCCTTGGAAATCCTGTTAGCCCCTCGATGCATAGAGTGAATCATTTTCAGGCATTCGTCTGGCTCTCATTACCCCATACCTAGTTGCATCCCAAGCATGATCTTCTGCATCGGTATCTACATCTTCAGGGTTTAATGAATCTGGAGGTAGTTGAGGGATAGTTCTTAACCAATGTTTACATGTTGAGAAGACTTTGAGTCTGTTTTCAGCCAGAAGCCGGATGATTTCTTGAGCGCCATTCACACTGCTTCTGGGAGCGTTATAGGCCTCCGTCCATTTCACGCCTTTATCCCTGAAGATTTGTCCGATGGATCGCTCCGCTCCAATCTTCGAAAAGATGGATGGATCAGCTAGGTTCATGCGGTATTCATAACCAAGGCGTTGGTCGTGTGTTTCGATTTTCTTGATCTTGTCTGCGACTACGGTTGCATCTTCTCTTGTGCCCGTGTTTTCTTTATCGCCATATCCATAGAGCTCTCTCCACAGGTAATAGATCCCATCATTCGATAGCGCGAACCAATACACGGCGTATGGCCTAGCATAACCCCAATCCATTGAGCGCCATACTTTCCATGCTGGTGGAATTGCGAATGGCTCTACAACGTGTTTAGAGGCCTGCCATACCCCTTCAAGGAAACTTCCCACGTGGATATCCCAATCACCCTCTAACCAGGCTCTGCGCCTGTTTGGATCGCTTAGCGACTCAAGGCTCATGAGGTAGTTGGGGTCGTTTTTCAGAAGAATGGTGTTCTCATAAATCGTCGAATGAATTCTGACTCTGGGTAACGCGCCCTCCTGTCTGATGATTTGTCCCGCCGGTATTGTCCCAATCTGAAATCGCTCTTTTACCGATGCATGCCCAACTCCGAAAGGATTGCAAGTAGCCCTTACCATCCTCGGCATTCCGGGGTGAGAAGACCTGCAAGTCGAATGCATGGCTTCGTAAAAAGAGAGGTTGCGCCAGTTAGTGAGCTCCTCAAATCCTAGCCAGGGATATTCATGGCCATGGTAATTCCAGTAGTCGTCCTCATTAGCCCCATACCGAAAGTACAGCATCTCGCCAGTTGGCCACTTCCAGACGTAATCCGATTCATTAAACTTGGCGCCTGGGAAGATTTGATAGAACCAGCGCTTGCTCTTAGCCACTACATCAGCCAATTGTGGATAGGTTAGACGGAATAAGGTACCGCGCCAGTGATCCCCAAAGCCTCTTCCTACATGTTGGGCATAGCTCATGAGCAAGGTATCAGTCTTACCCCCTCCTCTAGTACCTTCGAGCAATACTTCATAAACAGGGCATGTCAGAAACAAAGTCTGACTACCAGGCAATGGTGCCCAGATGGTTTTCATTGGTTTTGTTTAATTCACTAGTGTTTTGCTTGGGCAGCTTGCTCCCACTCATCTATGCTCATAGCGCTTGGCACGACAAGAACTCCACTCTGTAGGGGTGCGCCGTCTTTGCCAGTGTGCTCAATGGCTGATAAGCGTGGATGTACGTAAGGTGCAGCATGTCTTCCAACGGTGGCAGCCATGTTTAGAAGCTTAATACGAGCTTCATTTGCCAAAGCCTTGCCTCCAAGCTCTTCATCTTGAATATTGCTGGCTTCTTCGTATAGCTGGTGCATTACCTTCATCATGACTTCTAGAGGCGTGATCCCGTGGGTAGCAACAGCCTCAGCAATCTGGCGGGTACGCTTAGTTAGGCTGCCAGTCTTGCGACCAGCCCCCTGTCTTTTTCCACCCTTTGATTTCTTTTGATTGTTTTCAATCATGAGGTGACAGTTGTTACTTTGATGAGCTTTAAAAGATGGGGTTGCAATGCGACTGAATCACCAATGGGCTCATCAAACTCAATAATGATTCGTTGGAATAAGTCATGACGGCTTTGGGCTCCACGATGTTTGACCACGGTACCTACGCGCCCACTCGGGGTCTTCACTTTTGATCCAATAGGAAAGTCTTCCATGTCTAGACGATCAATGACGCCTGCAATGGTTGGATTAGTTTGCATTGGGTTTCTCCGTGGTTTCTGCGCGCTCTTTTCGCTTGTGTAGTTCTGCAAAGATCCTTGTTTTGAAGGTCTCGTAACTTTCTGCCCCCTCGGCCCTCATGCCTAGCTCCCTGCCTTTGGCGTCTATGCCTTCATTGGTTTTCCACCAGGCATCTTCGTCTGCGCTAGCGGCTTCTGCCTTCTTGCGCGCTCCTTTGAGTATTGCCAAGACATAGCCTGCATTGATCGGGGTTAGGTTTGAGACTTTCATGCGCGTTTCCTTTGCTGTGGCGATAGCCTCTGCCACCTCAGCATCCGTTACCCCGAGATTGACGATGTCCCGTATGCGGTAGTCATCTACGGCTGTAGCTCTGCCCTCCTTGCTGATCATGGCTGCAAAGCTTTTATATTTTTCGATGCGCCCCTGAAAAATCTTTTCATCATCGGCAAGCGTGGGTGGTCCTTGGGGAATTTTTTCCTTTTCACCCCCATTGTTTTGTTTGTCTGGTGTATGGAGATTGGTTACTGGTGACTGGTGTTTGGTGTCTGGTGAGCAATGCGTTCGCATTGCGGTCGCATTGCGTTCGCATCCTTTATTGGGGGTGATTTCGGGTTGAGATTCGTCCGAAGGAAATGATTGCCACCTACCTTCTGCGCTCCGCCTGGCTTTGAGTTGCTTATCTTTGAAGCGGGCTATTTCATGGTCACAGCGCTCTTGTCTCCAGCCTTGATCGGTGAGGGTAAAAAATTCGTTGAGGACGGAGACAACTGCATTTTTTTCTTCTTTTGATCGCGCGTTGATCAATCTTTGAACCAACTTAACATCTATAGGTAATGGCTTTTCTGTGGCGTAGTACTTTCTGATGAGGCGGCTATAAGTTGCATCCTCTATGAATGTAAGATGCGCAGTCGCCTCTGCATAATCTCCGATGTGGTGCTCGTAGTAATTCATCTCAATCTGTCTCCGTGTAGTTCTTTTTCTTGCGTGCAATATTTTTTTCAAGAGATGAATCTAACAATCGGAAAGCGTATCGTCAAATGCGTTTTTTCTGAATTTTTCTTTAATTTATTTATTCATCATTTCTCTGTAATCCATGTTTGAGAAATTCGTGAGAATAATTTTCTTTATCTGAAGTGTTTGTTGATCTATATGTGTCCACCACTCTCTTTGCGCTATCAGAATTTACTGACAAGGCTATAGCCATTTATTTATATGGCTTGTGTCACTTCTATGAATAAATATTTTTTTGTAGTCAAAAATTAATATGCGTCTTCAAAGTGGGTATTGACATTTGATTGACCACCAAAATTTCATTGACTACATTGCACTTCAGTAGCACACAAAACGATTCTTAACAAAACATAAATGGAGATTAAGTTTAATGATGGCAATTCGCTTATACAGCCTGTATCGATCTTACGGATACACCAAAATGAGTTCTGCAAAGATGGCGTTGCAGGTTTATCGTAAAAATGTAAAACGCGCCCGGTAAGGAAATGATCATGAATGACATCACATCTAGAGATATGAACGTGACCTTAATGCGAATTCCTCAAATTTTGAAAATGATGCCGATTTCTAAATCCAAGTTTTGGCTCATGGTGCAGAAAGGTGAATTTCCAAAGCCGATCAAAATTGGCAGGTCTTCGTTTTGGACGATTGAACAGGTTCAGTCATTTATTCGAGAGAGGACTGACAACATCTAAGAAAGGACCGACCCCTGATAGATTTCGGGGGCTATGTTAATGCTTTGTCTACCAGGGCATCTGCCACTTTACGTTGCAAGGCACTAGCGTGATTTATGCGGACCTTCATTTCATCACAAAGACGCAAAAGCTTTTCTAGAACTGTAACTATGCGATGCTGCTCAGACAAAGGAGGCAATGGAAAAGGGGCCGAATAAAATTGAGCGTCATTAATCGCGGGATATGCAATACCAGCTTGCACTGACTCAACATAGTCTATGAATGTAGGACTCCGTAAATAATAGTAAATAAACCTGGAGGATATCGAGGCCCACGGATGAATTACAACAAAAGCTGTACTTGCAATAGGCTCAATATCAAATTGTTCGTCAATGACCGCTACATTTAACAGATAGGGCCTAATGGTGGAATATATAACTGATCCAGGCCTCACGATTTTCCTTGCCCTTGAGGGTGCATTCTTAGGCGATACAATCTCAGGGGAAGAAACAACTCCATGCTCGCTATCTATTGAAGAAACATCGATATATAAAAAGGATTCAAGAGGAGTTTTTTGACCCCACTCATGACTTATGCGTTCATTTTGAGTCCATACCCAATTTTCTGGAATTTGAGGAAGATGATCTATTACCAAAGGCGAAATTTTTCTTCTTTTCGCTTGACCTCCAGAGAACGAGGAGTTGGTGCGCTCGTAATCTATTAATTTAAGCAGGTCTTGAGCAGACCCATCTGATGGGTTCTGTTGAGTTAACCTCCCCTGCATACCAAGTTGAAGTATCGATGACTTTAGCAAATTAATACTACTCTCGGATGTGAATAAGACATCAAAAATATTCGAAATATTATTCCAATTACCCTCAAATTCCTTAGACCCTCTAGAATCGAGCAAAATCTCTAAAAAATTTTTCACCAAGGCTTCGTGGGCAAGCGAAACCGAAATACTTTTATTCTCAAGTCCATCGCACAGCAAAAGTAATTCTCCAACTTTATCTGCGATTTGACGCTGCTCATCCAGAGGAGGCAATGGAAACAGGGCGTCTCGTCCATCCTCTGTCCCAAGTCGCGGCATCTTCATTCCGTAGCTAATTTTGGTTGTATACCTTAAAAAATATGGGCTCATCAGAACATATTTAAAATATTCTGGTACAAATGGCCCGTAACATCGAATGGGTAAAATTTCAGTAGTGCAAACACCGCCCTCATCGGCTACAAGAACTTTATTCAAATATGGCCTTAACTTTCCATAAAGAACATCCCCGGCCTGGAAAGCATTCTTATCGCTCAATGACCTTCTTTCGGCATATCGAACTTTACGAAGTAATTTTGATGTATCTTTTTCGATATCCTCAAGATCAAGAACCCACGTGTCATCATCGATAGAGTTTCTTTTTTCAGTTGAACCAAAATTTGAAATTTCACCAAGCCTCACCCAGATCCAATTTTTAGGCAAAGGGAAGGGAGTGTCTGTATCCGAGATAGCCTTGGTAGGTTTAAATTTCTTTGTTAATGCAACCGAAAATAATTTTTCCCTTGCATCCTGTATTTTCTTCAATAATTTCAAGGCATCATCGCCATTACCACCGCGCACTAAACTTCCGTTTGCTGCCAACCCTAAAATAACTGCCCTTAATTTACTAATTCCATAGAGATGAATTGCCTCAGTGGATGAGCGCCCTCTTTTAGAGAGCTTTTCAGCGTCTGCCGCACTCCATAAATCAATATTTTCTACAAGCAGCCTCTGAAAATGATTCATTATTTATCACCGCCTAGCAGGGCATCCCCGAGGACAACTTTCAACTCATTTCTTAATATTTTTATATCTTTTTGTAAAGCACCGTACTCTGCAAGTAGCTCATCAGGATCATGTGACTTCAGCTCACTCACAAACGGATTTTTAATATCAAGGTTGTAATTTCTGAACTTAATTTCTTCAATACTTATTTTCCAGGCGAAATTACCTACTCCGCGACTCTTAAAGCCGTCCTCCTCGCTTCCCCACCAAGTTTTTTCAATATTAAATTCTTCGAGCTTCATGGGCTTGGTCTTGTTATAACTTTTCACCCCGTCGGGATAAGGATGCTCATAAAACCAAATATCTTTTGTGGGACTTCCCTTGGTGAAGAAAAGTAGGTTGGTATTTATTGCGGTATAGGGTGCAAAAACGCCCTTAGGTAAACGCACAATAGTATGAAGATTGCATTCCTCTAAAAGCTTCTCTTTAATGCGGGTCTTGATACCATCCCCAAATAAAAGACTATCCGGCAAAACCAAAGCTGCACGACCACCTGTTTTAAGCATTTGCATAATTAAGACCAGGAAGAGATCAGCCGTTTCCCTTGTTCTAAATGCGGCTGGAAAGTTGGTTTCAATTCCATCCTCCTCCATTCCGCCAAATGGTGGGTTAGTAACAACTACATCTACCCGCTCTGATGGGCCCCAGCTAATTAAGGGTCTTGCTAAGGTATTGTCATGACGAATATTGCTTGGCACATCGATACCATGAAGAATCATGTTTGTGGTGCACAGCAAGTGCGGCATTGGTTTTTTCTCAATGCCGAAGATGCTGCCTTGAAGTTGTGCTTCGTCTTCTAATGTTTTGACATCTTGTTTTCTGATATGTTCAATTGAGCATGATAAGAATCCACCTGTGCCGCATGCTGGGTCCATTACCTTTTCACCCAGGCGCGGATTAACCATCTGGACCATGAATTCAGTTACAGCTCTTGGGGTATAGAACTCGCCTGCATTACCGGCTGCTTGAAGATCTCTCAGAAGCTGCTCATACATGTCGCCAAACAGATGGCGCTCTTGGGCTTTGTTGAAATCCACGCCCTCTTGAATCTTATTAATCACCTGACGAATCAGCTGACCAGATTTCATATAGTTATAGGCATCCTCGAATACGGAACGAATAACATAAGCGCGTTGATCGCCGCCTTTAGCCTCTAGGTTTTGAAGTGCTGGGAATAGATCATTGTCCAGAAATTGCTTTAGCTCATCGCCAGTCATGCCCTCAGCATTAGCCGCCCAATTTCTCCAGCGATACTTTTCAGGGAGCGGAGACTTGTATTTATCCTGCAGCAATTCCCACTCGCTCTCACGATCATCAAAGATCTTCAGGAAGAGCATCCACACCAATTGACTCAAACGCTGGGCATCACCATCAACACCCACGTCTTTGCGCATGATATCTTGGATTGATTTAATAGTTGAACTAATACTCATAAGTGGTAATGCCTATCTATTGGGGTGTTGCTATGAATTTTAGGCGTAGAGCTGGTTTTCTAGCTCATGTAATGCAGCTATATAGCCTGGCTTACCGCCAAAGACTGATACAAGTTCGCTGGCTGTGCCCATTTTACTAAACGGGTCTAGGGTCAGAATCTTAATATCATCGATATTCTCGATACCAGTATCTGCGTATTTTTCAAGTAAGGCCTCGAGAACCTTGCGAGCCTGTTCGCCATACTTGGTGAAGTAGTTACGCTTTTTGACTTGATCTGCACGCTCCCTACGAGTGAGTGCAGGCTGATCAAATGCAACATGGCAAATTAAATCAAAAGCATCGCAGTCTTTATTAACTTCGATTGCCAACGCCTCCAGTAAAAGACCATGCTCTTCTAGCTCCTTAATTACAGCAGCCTTACGCTCAGCGGAAGTCCATCTCTTTAGAAATTGATCCAGCGTTGAATAGTCTTTTCGTACTGCTTTACGGGTGTAGTCCTTTAAGGACTCTGTAATCAACTTACCTTCGGGTCCGTAATGCTGAACCCGCTCGGCAATAACCTGAACCTCTACGTCACCCACAAAGTATTTAGCTCTCACACCCTCCGGCCCAGGAGGAAAGCCAGGGGGTTCTGGAGGAACGGGTGGCTCAACTCCGGGAGGCGTTGGCGGCTCTACTGGAGGAACCGGGGGATCATCAACCCCAGGCTCATAGATAACAATTGGCGGACCATCAAATGCTTCATCAGCAAAAAGCTCAGTAGCCTTTTTAAAGTCCATGATGGTGAACCAGTACTTGTCGTAATCTTCGTTAATGCGGGTGCCGCGCCCAATCATCTGCTTGAATTCGGTCATAGACTTGATATGTTGATCAAGCACTACTAATTTACAGGTCTGAGCATCTACACCAGTAGTCATTAGCTTAGAGGTTGTAGCAATTACTGGATAACGCTCTTCTGGGTTAATGAAGTTATCAAGCTCAGCTTTACCTTCTTGCTCATCACCGGTAATACGCATTACGTATTTACGATTTTCTTTGACTCGCTCTGGATTTAGATTAACCAAGGCTTGGCGCATGCGCTCCGCATGATCAATGTCATCACAAAATACGATAGTCTTAGCAAATGGATCGGTAGCCGTTAAGAACTCAGTGATTTTCTTTGCCACCAGCTCTGTACGCTTTTCTAAGACCAGGGTTCGATCCATGTCATTCTGGTTGTAGATGCGATCCTCGATTAATTGACCACGTTTATCCACTTGTCCAGCGCTGGGTCTCCAGCCTTGGAGATCCCTATCTATATCAATCCGGATTACTTTATAAGGGGCAAGGAAACCATCTTCAATACCCTGTTTTAGTGAGTAGCTATAAACAGGGTCACCAAAGTAAGTAATGCTTGATATTTCTTTGGTTTCTTTTGGCGTAGCTGTTAAGCCAATATGCGTGGCAGAAGAAAAGTAATCCAAAATCTCACGCCAAGCTGAATCTTCAGAGGCGCTGCCGCGATGACACTCATCAATCACGATCAAATCAAAGAAGTCTGGAGAGAACTGCTTGTAAATATTCTTTTCTTCATCGTTACCAGTAACGGCTTGGTAAAGGGATAAGTAAATTTCGTAGCTCTTATCAATCTGACGCTTGCTGATCTTAGTCATTGCAGCGCCAAATGGCTTGAAGTCATTATTCTTGGTTTGATCTACAAGGATGTTGCGGTCAGCTAAAAATAGAATGCGTTTCTTTGTGCCAGACTTCCATAAGCGCCAGATGATCTGAAAAGCTGTGTACGTCTTCCCGGTACCGGTAGCCATTACCAGCAGAATACGGTTGGCGCCATTAGCTACCGCCTCGATTGTTCTGTTGACTGCATTGACTTGGTAATACCTAGGTGCGCGCCCAGCGCCATCGTCGTAATAAGGCATTTCTACAGTATTTTTTGCCTCAGGGGTATCAACACCCCTCCATCTGCAATAACGCGCCCATAGCTCTTCTGGCGACGGGAATGCGTCCAAAGAAAGCTCTTGCTCTACCTTATCCGCCTGGCCAGTTCGATCATGCATTAAGAATGCATCGCCATTTGAGCTAAAGACAAAAGGAACATCCAGCGTTTCCGCATAATCAAGTGCTTGCTGCATTCCCGCGCCAACACTGAGGTTGTTTTCTTTAGCCTCGATTACGGCGATGGGAATATTAGATTTGTAATACAGAACGTAATCTGCGCGCTTTTGCTGTCCGCGGGTATGTAACTTGCCGCGAACAATGATGCGGCCTTTAGTAAAACTTAATTCCTCGCGAATTTGAGTATGCAAATCCCAGCCTGCGCCAAGAATGGCTGGCGTAATGAATTTCGTACAAATATCACGTTCGCTAAGGGATTTCTTGCTCATTCAATAATGCCAAAAGTTATATATACCCCTTAATAATATAAGGAAATCAGTCATTTACTGGCATTTTTAGGGTTTGTATCCCAGGCTCACTATCTGAGCCTTTATAGGCATACACTTAAGTTGACGCAACAGGGGAAAGTTAATGAAATATCAATTTTGTTTGGTCGCACTGCTCATTTCGGGTTTTGCCCATAGTCAGGCCATTTATGGCCCTAACGGTGAATACAAAGGTTATATACAAACCTCTCCCAATGGAGTGTCTAACTCTTACAGTGCTACTGGGGCATTCCAGGGATCAGCTCAAGTACAAGGTAATCAAACAAATTTCTATGGGCCTCAGGGTCAATATCAAGGAAATATCCAAGCGCCGATTACCACCCCACCAAATACAACAATTGGAACGCCCCCACAGGTGAATCAAGTACCCAGCATCAAGGGCTGGTAGTTAAATAACTAATTTAAAATTTAATTAAATCTCCATAACCCCAGATAATTGCACCAATTATTGCCATATAGATTCCTATAGAAGATGCGCGCGCATCTAATACATTCTGCCTTCCCTCCTCAATTTCACTAGCGCTCGGGTCAAAACTACCTCCGCTGATCACGCTTTCCGACCTAAACCACTCATCAAAGCCCAATCTAATCAGGGGTCGAGCGGTTAATAGCACACCAATTACTGTAACTATAGATCCTGAGCGCCCAAACCAACTCCAATCCCCCTTATTAAGACCAGTTAATATGGAACTAACAACTACGCCCAGGGAAATAATTAGCAGTAGATAGATATTTGCCAGCACTTTTGCTCTAAAAAATTTATTCATCTCAAGCTACTTGTATGGCCTCTTACAGTCCCTGCAATGAATCTGCAATGTTTTGCCTACTCAACTCATACCTTCGAATTGATTCTTTTGATAGGAAATTTTTTGGCGCTTTTTTTGGAAGTAGCGCGTCAACCTCCGCCATTATTTTTTCAGAAACAAAGTCAATATCTTGTTGGTCCTTGATATTTGCCCTTAATCGACGAATTTCTTCGGCAAGCCTATCTATTCTTTTAGCACTAAGCTCGGTATCCACGGATGGTAAATCATGCCCAATTCTATCTATAGAATTATTTACTCTTTTTATTTGCCCAATAACCCCAATCCGAGCTTCGGTATGGATGGTCTCATTATGATGACATTGCGTCTGAAACAAGCACTCCAGCACCGTCGCCTCTGACAAACCTTTACCATCCGCCGCCAAGTAATCAATTCCCGCTCGAAATCCACCATAAAGAACTATTGCATTTGTAATCGCAATAGTTACCTTTGCATAGATGCTGGCCTTTATCTTTAAAGAACCATCCTCAAAAACAATTTCTGTCTCGATACCACTGCCGATAAAAAATTCACCACGTTTTTGAATAAATTCTTTTATCGTTTCCCTAAGAGTCTCAGCATCTTTTGCGCTAAAGTGAGAGGGTTCAACGTGCACATATGCCTGGCAAAGAATTTGCCTATCAATATAATCAGCCATTTGACCTCCAATACGAATCTAAAAAAACTATAGCAACCTTTTTAGAAATTAGGCCGAATACAGCAGCGGACTTACCCCTACATCTTGAATCTGGGGGTATTTTTGGGGGCACTCTTTGAAATTCGTACCTTTTTGGTGGCACGTAACCATATGATTTTGAGCTACAAAATGGCGTTTAGTTCGATCTCCGCCGACCCACCATTTTAAAGTCTGTAAAAGTCAAACGCCACCTACTAGGGTGGCGTTTTTCTTTCATCGCAAAATCAAACTACTTTGAAGCTAAACGCCAAAGTGATGTCACTTCTTTAGATCGCGCTACATGCAAGGCATCTTCTTTATCAAATGCTTTTTGATGTGTTGGCTTCGTATCCAAACGTGCGATAACTTTTAATCCAGCTTCCTCAATCCAATGAAGAAGCTCAGCCCTGGTTCGCAAACCTAGATGTTCAGCTAAATCCGAAAGAATGAGCCAGCCTTCGCCACTCTCAAGCAAATGATGTTTGAGATTACTCAAAAAGCCTTTTAACATCTGACTCTCAGGATCATATACAGCATGCTCTAGCAAGGAGCTTGGTCTAGCCGGAAGCCAAGGCGGGTTGCAGACAATGAGCGCGGCTTTGCCTTCAGGAAATAGATTGACCTTGCAAATTTCAATCTGGGAATGCAGTTCCAAACGATCAATATTTTCTTTTGCGCAAGTAATCGCTCGATCATTAAGATCGGTAGCGACAATTTTCTGAATGCCTCGCAAAGCTAAAACGACAGCCAAAACCCCAGTGCCCGTTCCAATATCGAAAGCTATAGAGCTTTGTTTCATTGCCGCCGGTAATGGAGCCTTTAGCACCAAATCAATATACTCACTACGTACTGGAGAGAAAACGCCATAGTGAGGATGAATACGGACCTCTTCATCATCTCTGGTGAGAACTTGAACGCCTGTCTTGCGCCACTCATGCGCACTAATAACACCGAGTAGCTCACGCAGCGAGATGACGTAAGGTGCAGCCTGCTCTCCATAAGCTTCAGAGCAAGCTCTGGCAACATCTGGAGCACGCCTTAAGGAGATGCTGTGATCAGCATTTACCTGCATCAGAATCATCCCTAAAATACGGGCACGCTGTGATTGAGCAAGGCGATGAAGGTTAAATGTATCTAGAGGACTTTTAACTTTATCTTTGGCAACTCTATCGGCCCTAGCGGATTTCTTAGAAGGCTTATCTACCCTTCGAACTAAAGCCTGCAATAGTTGGCGCGCATTCTGAAAGTCGCCTTTGTAAAGCATCGCCGTACCTTCACAAGCTAGGCGATAAGCAACGTCAGCGGTCAGAGTGTCATCCACGATCTGAATCTTTTTATGGGGCGCGATACCATTTTCTGAGTGCCACTTGGCGCTATGGGTTTGCCCATCATCTTCCCATTGAAGGATTACTGGTTGAGTCACCTAAGAAACCACAAACCGATTGTTTTGATAATCATCTATAGCTTGCTCAATCTCCGCACGGGTATTCATGACAAAAGGTCCATACTGCACGATGGGCTCATGCAGTGGCAAGGCTGCAAGGACAATAAATTGTGCGCCCGCAGGTCCTGATTTAGCTTTGAGGCGATCACCATCTCCAAGTACGACTGCAGCTTGTTTTGGTATCTCTCGCATTGGGCCCCCTACCTCAAGATCCCCTGCGTATAAATAAACAAAGGCATTGAGTTCTTTAGGAACAAGGTGTTCAAATTGAGTATTGGCTGGCAAGTGCACATCCAAAAATAAAGGTGTGGTGGTAATCCCCTGAATCGGACCTTGTACCTCTTTGCCGTCTTGACTACATGTACCCGCAATGACTTTTACTGAGCCGCCGTTGGCTAATGTGATCTTGGGGATATCTTCAACTTGAATATCTTTATATCCAGCCGCCTTCATCTTTTCTTTAGCGGGTAAGTTAATCCATAACTGAAAACCACGCATAGCACCGCTTACTTGCTGAGGCATCTCAGAATGAATAATGCCGCGCCCCGCTGTCATCCACTGCACGCCACCTGTTTTCAGATGACCTTGATTACCTAAATGATCTTCATGCAACATATGACCCTCAAGCATATAGGTCACAGTCTCAAAACCCCGATGAGGGTGCGCAGGGAAGCCTGCCACGTAATCATTCGGGTCATTAGAGGAAAATTCGTCGAGCATCAAAAAGGGGTCAAGCCTGACTTGATTTTGACCGCCAATACTACGGCGCAATTTGACACCCGCACCATCAGAAGTGGCTATGCCCGGAATGATGGTTTGGATATTGCGTATCATATTGATGAGTGTTTTAACTTGGCTTTGACTGAGTTTTGTCTTTAAGCCGGAGGATGATCTTCAGGATTAACATCAAGCGCAATTAAGAAGCGAGAAACCATGTTGTAAGCAGCAATCACTGTTACTAACTCAACGGTATCTGTACTACCTAACTCTTTTTGTAAACGCTCCATCAACTCAGGATCCACCTTGATGTTGCGCGTCATCTGAAAAGTCAGTTCAGCAGCATCATTCTCTGCTGGAGAGTACAAGTCTTTTGGAAAATTCGGCTGACCGATAAGACGCAAGCCTTGAACTTGCTCCTCAGTACCACCCGCCTTCTTAAATGGGGGTGCATGGTGAAAGAATTCATACTCAGCACCATTAAGGACTGCTACCCCACACATCGCCAGCTCACGCAACTTAGGATCTAAAGAAAGGTTATTGCGAATCTCACCAATGAAGTGATTCCAGCCCTCTGCGATAGGAACGCTATGCAAGAGCATGCGGTCCAAATTAATAAACTGCCCCCCACGTCTCTGGCGAATAGCTGCAACCAACTCGGCTGGCTCAGCCAAATCCATGGATTGATACGGAATTAAACGTTCTGACATAAATACCTTTTATTAATGCTTCTTATTAATACTTCTTATTAATATCTCTAATGAATCCTGATTACTGAGCAGTTTCTTTAATATTGTTTTCAATAACAAACTTGCCCCAAATGCCAATCTGCTTGCCAATAAACTCTTGGGCGGCTGCAGGAGTACCGCCAACAATTTGGATGCCTTGTGCCTTGAACTTTTCAGCAACTGCTGGTGTTTTCAATGCTTTATTCAAGGCCTTGTTCATCGCATCTACAACTGCTGGAGAAGTTTTGCCTGGAGCCAATACTGCCCACCATGCTGGCGCACTAAAGCCTGGGAAGCCACTTTCAGAAATCGTCGGTACATTCGGTAGCGATGGTGATCTCTTAGCTGTAGTAATGACCAATGGAATTACGCCGCCGCTATCAATATGGGGCTTCACTAAAAACTCAGAACCCACAGCCAATTCAACCTGACCACCCAAGGCGTCTTGCATCAAAGGGCCGCCGCCACGATACGGAATGTGATTCCAATCAAAGCCAGCTTGTTTAGCAAGGCGAGCCATTGCCAAGTGCCCAAGACTTCCAATACCAATAGAGCCGTAACTAAATTGCTTGCCTGTTTTGGAAAGATCCACTAACTGCTTGAAGCTAGTGATGCCTGACTTCTTACTCGCAACTAAAACCATCGGTGATGTACCCACCAAAATTACAGGCGCAATATCTTTAATAGTGTCGTAGGGGAGCTTATCTTTCAGACTCGGATTAACGCCATGAGTATCAAATACCACTGCAAAGGTGTAACCATCGGGATCTGAGCGCGTCATCGCAGAGGTGCCGATCACACCGGAGGCGCCGCCTACGTTCTCAACAATCACGTTTTGCTTGAGCTCTGACTGCAAGGCTGGTGCCAACACACGGGCAACCTGGTCAACTGAGCCACCTGGCGGAAAGACCGCAATTAAACGAATCGGCTTTTGAGTGGGCCATGCGCCTACACCCGCGTTTTGCGCCAAAGCAAAACTGCTTACACCCAAGGCCATTAAAGCAGCTAATAGGCTGTTTTTAAAGGCTTTTTTAGCCATTTTTGCTAAATCCTGCATGGATTTGTCTCCTATAAATAAGAACTCAAGATTAACACTCCCAAGGCCCATTTGCTCGATAATGGGCTTGTAGCCCAGTGAGAGAAAAATGAAGTCGATTCTAAATATTGCCGCCTATTTATTTGTCAGCCTAGATGGCTTGCCAGAGTTGCGCGCCAAAATGCTTGAAGAATGCAATGCTCGTCACCTGAAGGGCACCATTCTGTTGACTGGTGAAGGCATCAATATGTTTCTTGCCGGCAAATCTGAGGAGCTTCGTGGGTTTCTAGATTGGCTACGTACCGATTCCCGTTTTGCACCGCTTCAAGCAAAAGAAAGCTGGTCTGAGGATCAGCCTTTTAAAAAAATGCTGATCAAGCTGAAAAATGAAATTATCCGCATGAATCATCCAGCGATTCGTCCAGAGGAGGGTCGCGCCAAGTTCATTAGCCCGAAAAAATTACAGGAGTGGTTAGATCGAGGTACGGATGATTTGGGTCGCCCCGTGGTGATGGTGGATACACGCAATGCCTTTGAGGTTGATTACGGCACCTTTGAAAATGCTTTGCATTTCAATATCGACAAGTTCACTGAGTTTCCAGAGGCAATATCTGCGCACAAGGATCAGTTGGCAGATAAAACGCTGGTTAGCTTTTGTACCGGTGGCATTCGCTGTGAAAAATCTGGTTTGTACATGCGTGAGATTGGTATGCATCATAGCTATCAGCTAGAAGGCGGTATTTTGAAATACTTTGAAGAGGTCGGTTCTGCGCATTACCAAGGCAGTTGTTTTGTCTTTGATGAGCGCGAGGCGCTGGAGCCCAATCTGGATTCCATCCCCTTAGAACACTCAATTCGGAAAAGCTCAAAGCCAGCTCAGCTTAAATAGGGCTGGGATCATCAATAGTAGAATTACCAAGCTGCAAAACTTAATAAAACAATAATCTGGATTCGAGACATGTCTACAATAACTAATCGGCAGAAGCCGATTTTTTTATCCTCCCTTCTCATTGTATTTTTGGGAATGGCAATCAACTTCAATACGCAAGCTCAAAGTGCAGCGCCTGCTTACCCAACCAAACCTATCAAACTGATTGCACCAGTAGCTGCTGGTGGCGGACTCGATAATATTGCGCGTGCTGTTGCGGAAAAACTCTCTCGTTCAATTGGTCAAACAGTTGTTGTTGAGAATATGGGTGGTGGCGGTGGTTCCATCGCATCGCAAGCAACTGCTAAGGCACCAGCTGATGGCTATACCTTGATGATTGCTTATGTTGGGACACATGGCACTAATCCTGCGGTCCGCAAACTTCCCTATGATGCCCTCAAAGATTTCACGCCGATTGGCATGATTGGCGCAACGCCAAATGTACTCATCATTAATCCTGATCTGCCAATCAAGAGTTTTAAAGAGTTTGTCGACTATGCAAAAAAGAATCCCGCTAAATTAAGTTACGGCTCTGCTGGTCCAGGCACACTAACCCATCTTGGTATGGAGCAACTAAAGCTGGCTGCAGGAATATTTATGGTGCACGTACCTTATCGTGGCGTAGGTCCAGCATATACGGACTTATTGGCAGGCCAAACTCAAGCGATGTTCCCCACCCTATTTGCAGCATTACCTTACCTCAATACCAATCGTGTTCGCGGCCTAGCAGTCACTGGCTCTAAGCGTAGCTCAGCTGCCCCTAATATCCCCACCTTTAAGGAGTTAGGCTATAACGGCTTTGATGGTCAGCAATGGTATGGCCTAGTTGGTCCAGCCAATCTACCCCCTGCCATCGTCACTAAACTGAATGCAGAGTTAAATAAAGTACTTGCTTTGCCGGACTTCTCAGAAAAAATGACTAGTGAAGCGATGACCTTAATGCCAATGACGCCTCCTCAATTTACCAATTACATCAAGGAAGATATTGCACGCTGGGCTAAGGTTGCCAAAGATCGCAATATTGAAATTGACTAACTTTTCTGAATTTATACATTTGAATTTTAACTATTAAGCACTCCACTCTTTTACAGGAACCTTTATATGTCTCACGCTATTGCCGCAGCAGCCGACCTTAACGCACCACCAGTTACCAAAATATTGGCCGAGTTTGTCAATACTCACCCTAGCCAAGGCTGGACTCCAGAAGTTGAGCATGAGGCGCACCGCACATTTTTAAATTGGCTTGGTTGCGCCATTGGCGCAGCTAACCACGAAAGTGTGGAATCCTCTTTGGCTGCTATCCGCGAATTTCAGCCAGCGCCACAAGCTAGCATCCTTGGCCGCAAGGACAGGGTCGATATGGGCGGAGCTGCACTGATTAACGGCATCAGCTCACATACATTTGACTTTGATGACACCCACTTAAAGACCGTGATCCACCCTGCGGGTCCAGTAGCTTCTGCAATCCTAGCGCTAGGTGAGCACATTGGTGCCAATGGTCGTCAAATGATTGACTCTCTCGTTCTCGGAATTGATGTTGCCTGCCGTGTTGGTAATGCAATGTATCCAGACCACTACCATCGCGGCTGGCATATTACTGGCTCCACTGGCATGCTCGGTTCTGCAGCAGCATGTTCACGCTTGATGGGGCTCGATCTACAAAAAACAATTATGGCTCTGGGTATTGCTGCTTCACAACCAGTTGGTATGCGTGAGCAATTTGGCACGATGACTAAACCCTTTCATCCGGGTGGCGCTGCACGTGCAGGCCAACTCTCTGCACTTCTGGCAAAACATGGCTTTACTGCAAGCCCCAAAGCGCTTGAAGCTGGTCGTGGTTATATGCAAACTGTTTCTACTAAATGTGACTGGTCAGAAATCGATCGCGCCCTAGGAAAGTCTTTTGAGATTTCTTTAAATACATACAAGCCCTTTGCTTGCGGGATTGTGATTCACCCAGCCATTGATGCCTGCGCTCAATTACGCGCCCAAGGTGTTAATGCAGAAGATGTAGAACGTATTGAACTGCGCGTTCACCCACTAGTGCTGGAGCTTACCGGCAAGAAAACCCCTAAAGATGGTTTAGAAGGTAAGTTCAGCGTATTTCACGGATGTGCTGTTGGTTTGATGTTTGGTCAAGCTGGCGAAGGTGAGTATGCCGATGACATCGTGAACCGCCCAGACGTTGTAGCCTTGCGCGCCAAAGTAAATGCTACTACCGACACTTCCATTAGCGAAGCATCAGTTGATGTAAAAGCATTCCTCAAGAATGGCAAAGAAGTACACATCTTCGTAAAGAATGCGATTGGCTCAGTAGAGAATCCAATGAGTGATGCTAACTTGGAACAAAAGTTCACAAGCCTGGCAGAGCCAGTAATTGGCAAAGAGAAAACGATTCAGTTGATTTCTGCACTCTGGAAATTGGGACAGGCGCATGATCTCAAACAAATCCTGAGCCTTTGTACACCAGATTAATTATTGACTGAAAGATTTCCATCCATGGCCTCATTACCTAATATCGTTGTCCTCGGAGACTATGAGCGTGCGCTGCGCCGTTTTTCTAATTGGGAAAAATTAGATCAACAAGCTAAGCTCACAATTCATCATGAGCCACTACGAGATGAGGCTTTATATGAAGCCGTCAAAGATGCTGACGCAATTGCTATTGTGAGGGATCGCTCGCCTTTTAATGAGGCGATGATTGCACGATTACCCAAGCTCAAGTTCTTAATGTTTACTGGTGAGCGTAATGGCACCCTTGAAGCATCAGCCTTAGTTTCTAGAAATATCCCCATGGGTTGCACTCCTGGTGGACCCTCCAAAGAAACCACTGCAGAGCTTACTTGGGCCTTAATTCTGGGTGCCTCCAAGCGCCTCATCGAAGAAAACAAACTCATTGCCTCTGGTGGCTGGCGTGATGCCATGTCTTTGCTACCAATGCTCTCTGGTGAACGCTTGGGCATCATGGGATTAGGCGCCATTGGTAGTCGCGTAGCGCGTGTTGGTGCAGCTTTTGGTATGGAGGTGGTGGCCTGGAGCCCTCGCATGACTCCTGAACGTGCTGCCGCTGAAAATGCAAAGGCAGTCAGCCTTGATGAACTCCTTAAAACCTCTAAAGTTGTCTCCATGCACCTAGTGGCCGGCCCCGGAACTGAAGATTTACTGAGCGCCGATCAATTAGCCCTTATGCGCCCTGACTCTATTCTTATCAACACCTCGAGAGCTGCCCTCATCAATATGCCTGATCTGCAAAAGGCCTTAGCCGCCGGTAGACCGGGGCAAGCAGCAGTCGATGTTTTTGATGTAGAGCCTCTTCCAGAAAAAGATGCACTTCGAAACACGCCAAATCTTCTCGTAACGCCGCACCTAGGATTTATTGCAGAGCCTATTTTTGCAACCTTCTCAAAAGGTATTACCGAAACACTCGAAGCTTGGCTAGAAAATAAACCTGTGCCACATCCCTTTAAGCCGCAGTAATATTTCAAATACCTTTTTAGATACCTATGCAACCCAAGGTACTTACACCCAAGCAGCTCTTTATTGGGTTTAGCAAAATTGGGATGTCTGGATTTGGTGGCGTACTACCATGGGCACGACGCACGATTGTTGAGCGAGAGAAATGGCTCACTTCGGAAGAATTTAGCGCCATCCTCGGCATTTGCCAAATCGTTCCAGGCCCCAATATTGTGAACCTCGCCGTTTGTGTTGGCTCTCGCTTTGCGGGAGCTAGAGGTGCTGTTGCAGCCGTTCTTGGTCTTACGCTCGGTCCAATTGCGATAGTGCTTTTACTGGCCATGCTTTATCAGCATTACGGCTATCTGGATGCGATCAAAGGGCTTTTACGGGGTATATCTGCAGTGGGTGTAGGCCTCATTGCTTCAACTGGCTTTAAGATGCTGCGCGACGAGTTTCGCTTTCCCATCATGCTGCTAGTGGTTGCTATCACTATTAGTGCCGTCACCTATTTCCATCTCGGACTAGGGTGGGTTGTGCTCACAGTTTTACCGTTAGCACTCTTCTTAGCCAACAAGAAGGCGAGGAGATTATGAGCATGCTTTTAAGCGTCTTCTTAAAACTATCAGCCTTCTCTTTAGTTGCGTTCGGTGGCGTTAATGCATTACTGCCCGAGCTTTTAAATTTAGCCGTCTACCAAGAGCATTGGATTGATCTTCAAACTTTTTCGGATTACTTTGCAATAGCGCAAGCAGCGCCCGGCCCTAACTTTATGACAGTCACGCTATTGGGCTGGCATATTTATGGTGTCTTGGGCGCATTACTTGCAACACTGGCAATTTCGCTACCCTCATCCATCTTGATTTATTTTTTACAACGCATTATTTTGGGCATTAGAGATCCCATTAAAAGAAAATCTATCCAATATGCAGCAGCAGCCCTAGCTATTGGACTTGTTCTCTCTTCTGCATGGCAAATTGCCACTCAAATTAATCACAGCGCTGCAGCATATGCCTTGACCCTTGCTACTATCGGCTTTACAATATTTACACGCTGGCACCCACTCTATCTGATTGCAATTGGTGGAGCGTTGGGTGTCCTAGGATTTATTTAAATTTTTTTCGGAAAAGATATGAAACTTATTCAAAAACTTTCAGCATCCCTACTTTGCCTGATCGCTATTTTTTCATCTACAGTTTTCGCTCAAAGTAACTACCCCAATAAAGCAATCAACTTTATCGTGCCCTACGGTGCCGGAGGCAGTGCTGATTCTAGAAGTCGCCAAATTGCGCAAAAGATGAGCGTCCTTCTTAAGCAACCAATCGTCGTGGATAACAAACCGGGTGCAGGTGGCAATATTGGCACTGAAGCGATTGTTCGTGCTGCACCTGATGGCTATACGATTGGCATGGGGAATTTTGCGCCGATGGCAGTCAATAAAACACTTTTTGGCAATTTACGTTACGACCCGGAGACTGATTTAACGCCGATCATCTTGGTTGAAAAAGGCCCTCTCGTATTGGTAGTTAATCCCAACTCTCCATACAAAACTGTGCAAGACATCGTTGCGGCAGCTAAGGCAAAGCCTGGTGTTCTGACCTTTTCTTCAGGTGGCATTGGAGGCAGCCATCAACTCTCAGCCGAACTATTTGAGCTCAATGCTGGCATTCAGATGATTCATGTACCTTATAAGAGTGGTTCTGCAGCGCTAACCGACCTCATGGGCGGCAATGTTGATCTCATGTTCGACCAAATGTATTCGGCTGTACCTAGCATCCAAGCGGGTAAGATTCGTCCTCTTGCCATTACCAGCAAGAAACGCGCCCCTCTACTTCCGAATGTTCCTAGCTTTGCAGAGTTAGGCTATCCAAAAGTTGAGGTTCTCAATTGGCAGGGATTAATCGCCCCCAAAGGCACACCCAAAGCCATTATTGATAAATTAAATGCAGCTGCAAATGAGGCGCTCAAAGATCCTCAGTTGCGTGAACTAATGCTATCTCAAGGTAATGAAATTGGCGGCGGAAGTCCTGCAGAATTTGCTACTCTGATTAAAGCCGAGGCCTCTAAATGGAGCGCAGTAGTGAAGAGCGCAAATATCAAGCCCGAATAAAACATAGGTATCAGCAGGACTAATCAGGGGCTTATCGCATTATCGCCCCTGATTTTATTTGAATGCTTGGTAAGTCAAGATACCCAAGAAGGTCAAGACGAGAGATCCTACTAGATTCAGTAGTGCTGTACCTAAAGCCCAAGTAAATTCACCGCGCTGCATAAAGCCAACTACCTCTGCTGAAAAGCTTGAGAAAGTAGTGAGGCCTCCTAAAAAGCCGGTAACCACTAAGAGCTTCCACTCAGGAGAAAGGTGTGGATTATTGCCGAAGAATGCCACTGCAATACCGATCAAATATCCACCAACCATATTCGATATAAAAGTACCCAAGGGTAGCGATGAGGCAATACCTACAGAGGCGAAATTAAAGCCTGCTCTTAACAAAGCGCCGAAGCCCGCGCCGAAGAAGATTGCAAAGATAGGTAGCCACATAATCTACTCTTTATTGAATTGAAAAACCCAGCATGCTAATGGAACTCATCTCTATTCCATCTGTATAGACTTTTACTTGCTCGCCCTCTTCTTGTAAAGCTAGGGTATACAAAGCAGGCCAGTAGTGTTCAGAAGTCGGAATAGAAAGATGCGCTGCATCACCATAACCCTCCCAATCAATCAAAGGATCGTGATGATTGGCACGCATTTCTGAAGCAAAAAAATTGTTGAATTCTGTTGCCCAAGGATAAGGCTCAGAACCTGCCTGCCAATGAATAGTGCGCAAGTTATGCACGACATTTCCGCTCGATAGAATCAAGATATTTTCGTCACGCAAAGGCCTTAGCTGCTTGGCAAGCTCATAGTGCTCACGCGCTGTCATAGACCCGTCAAGACTTAATTGCACCACGGGTACATCGGCTTCGGGATACATGTATTTGAGAACTGACCAAGCGCCATGATCGATGCCCCACTCATTTTCTTCGAGCACTACAGGGACATTTAATAATTCTTGTACGCGATCCGCTAAGGCAGGACTACCTGGTGCTGGGTACTGAACATCAAATAGTACTTGTGGAAAGCCGCCAAAGTCGTGAATCGTTTTTGGTTTTGGCATTGCAGTAACCCAAGTACCTCGAGTTACCCAATGCGCCGAGATCACCAATATCGCGTCAGGACGCTTTAAAGATTTTCCAAGAGCAGACCAAGCCGCTGTGTAGCGGTTGGGCTCTATGGCATACATTGGACTGCCATGGCCAGCAAATATTGCAGGTTGGCGATGGCTAGTCATTAATACAGATTAACCGAATACGTAACCTATGTGAGCCGCAACTAAGGCAAACAAAATAGCTAAGCTGGTAGCGCCTGCCAACATTACAACCAATGTAATGATCTTTTTGTTGATTTCTTCTTTAGATTCGTTATGCCACTCGTTCATTGCTAAATCCTCTGTAAACACATTAAAGAATAGGGTAATTATCCACTATCGACCGCGTCCGGCCTTGCGCATCATGCCTTTTCCCCCGCCAAAGCCTGCCTGAGGCCTTCCAGCCGGCCCCGAGGGTCCTTTTGGAACAGGTGGACGTGCTGGTGGCTTAGCTACAACCGCTTTTGCTGGGGTTTTTGAATCGGGTTTCTTTTCTTCAGTCACTTTGAGCTCCTATGGATATCATATTGCCATGATTACTGACTATTCTATCCAAGCTGTCGCCATTAATGCGATTCCCTTGATTTTTGCCATCACTATCCATGAGGCAGCCCATGGTTATGCGGCCCGTAAATTTGGTGATAACACTGCTTATATGCTTGGTCGGGTAAGCCTAAACCCAGCTAAACATATAGACCCAGTTGGCACAATCTTGATCCCGCTGGTTTTAATCCTGACAGGATCTCCCTTTTTAGTAGGGTATGCCAAGCCGGTACCGGTTAATTTTGGACGCCTCAGAAACCCAAAAATTGACTCCATTTGGGTCGCCCTGGCTGGACCGGGATCTAATTTTATTCAGGCGATTATTTGGGCAATTTTTTGGGTACTAATTCAAGGGATTGGCATAGATGAGCCTTTTCTGACCTCTATGGCAAAAGCAGGTGTGATGTGGAATATTGGCTTATTGGTTTTTAACCTCTTCCCACTACCTCCGCTCGATGGCGGCAGAATTTTGGCCGGCCTACTACCGGCCCGTCAATCGATAGCACTTGGACGGCTCGAGCCATGGGGATTCTTCATCGTACTTGGCCTCGTCTTTACAGGAATTATTGGCTCCTTATGGATGGAGCCCCTAAGCAACCTCTTTTTAGGGATCATTAATCTACTAATGACTCCCTTAAGGATGATTTTTTAAGCGAGAAATACTAGTTTGGGATATGCTGAAACCACGCAGCGCACCTGATTAACGGAGAACCATCATGAAATTACAGAAATTTTTTTTAGCAGGTACTGCAATTGTTTTAGCGATTGGCACAGGTTCAGCATTTGCTCAATTTCAAAATGCAGAAAAAGCTATTGAATATCGTCAAAGTGTCATGACGATCATTAACACTCATTTCGGACGAATTGGAGCTGTAGTTAAAGGTACTGCACCGTATAACAAAGACGATGTGAGTAAAAATGCTGAGATCATAACTATGATGTCTACCTTACCTTGGCAAGCTTTTGGTCCTGGTACTGAAGGCGGTAAAGCAAAACCTGAAGTGTGGTCAGACAACGCAAAGTTCAAAGCTGCTGCAGACAAAATGCAGTTAGCGGTGATTGACCTCAATAAAGCAGCTCAGTCAGGCGATCTAGATAGCATCAAGAAATCTTTTGGCGCAGTAGGCTCAACCTGCAAAGGTTGTCATGACGATTTCAAAAAGAAATAACTATCTTATAACCAGCTTTAGTGACCACCTTTATAACTGCTGTTATTGAGAGTTACTTCGTAATCAAGTAACCCACTGCTACCGCGATCACACTTAGTAAGACCAAAGCAAAACCGCGCTGCAGCACTCCATCCTTGGAGGCCCGACCCAAGTCAGCTGGCAAATATTTTGCCTCCTCGCTTGGGTCAATTTCTTTATCGCCACTAATCATTGGCTTAATCAGATCTTCACCTTTGAATTTCTTATAGAAAAGAATGGCGGCAATGTGAATGGCAATCAGCGTCAGTATTACCACTTGATTACCTTCGTGAATCTGCGATAAAAATGAAGATATCGAACCGGATACATATTTTGCCAAGGGCCCCTGAAAAGAGACCTCATCATCAACAAATAATCCTGTAAATACCTGAATGCTTAAGACAAACAGTAGAGCGAATACGGAAAGTGCGCCTATTGGATTGTGACCAAGAACATGCGGTGAGCGTCCCCTCGAGTAATCGAAAATTGCTTGTTTACTTGGAATAAACGTTAAGAAGCGCGCATGGGTTGAGCCAACGAACCCCCAGATGATTCTGAAAATCAATAGAGTCAAAATGCTGTAGCCAAAATAGGCATGCCATTGAATGAATTCATCACCCAAATTGATGGTCACAAAGCTGCCGGTGATACAAACCACCAGTAGCCAATGAAATAAACGGATTGGCAAGTCCCATACGCGAATAATTTTGTTCATACCTTAAGGATAATCCTCTTCTCCTCTAAAATGGAGAGAATTCATGAATCCTGGCAAAGCCTTTAGAACCCTGCTCCTGTATCGCATCGGCGCAACACTCAGCTATCAAATTACGATGGTAGCGGTAGGCTGGCATCTCTACGAAATCACCAATAGCGTGGTTTCTCTCGGATTGATTGGTCTGGCAGAGCTCATCCCCTACTTTGCGCTCGCACTTTACTCAGGACATGCAGTTGATCACCACTCCCGCAAATGGATTGCAGCAATAGCATGCATGATTCATATTGCGGTAGGTTTATTTTTGACAGTCATTGCACTGGGCTGGCTTTCTCCGCCCGTGCCGCTGATATATACCGCTGTAGCTTTCATTGGTGTTGGTCGCGCCCTACTGAGACCTTCTTACCAAGCACTTTTTGGACAAGTGATCCCAAGAGATCAACTGCCACGTTACACAGCCTACGCCTCCTCTGCCTTTCAGATTTGTGTAGTAGCCGGCCCAGGCTTGGGCGGACTCATGATTGGCTTTGCTGGTCTTGAATGGACCTACTTGCTGGCCGCATTCTTTGGAGCGATCGGCTTGTATGGCATTACCTTTATTACTGCTGTTCAAGAAAAGTCGAGCAACTTATCTCGACACTTCCTGAAGAGTTTTTTAGAAGGCTTTCATTACGTCAGAAAGCATGAGCTTATTTTGGGAATCATGGCGCTTGACATGTTTGCCGTGCTTTTCGGTGGTGCAGTCTCCATACTTCCCGCCTTTGTTAAAGAGGTGCTCAATGCAGGCCCAGAGACTCTTGGTATTTTGCGTGCTGCACCTGCTGCTGGGGCTGTCATTACAGGCATCTACTTAGCCAGGTGCCCCATTCTGACCGACTCCGGTAAACATCTCCTGATCTCGGTTGCGGGATTTGGCGCAGCGATTATTGCTTTTGGTATCTCCAGCAATTTATGGATATGTGCCTTTTTCTTATTTATCTCTGGATGCTTTGATTCCATATCCGTAGTGATTCGAGGCAGCATCATGCAACTCACAACTCCAGATCACATGCGCGGCAGAATAAGCGCCATCAATGGAATCTTCATTGGCTCATCTAATGAATTAGGTGCACTTGAGTCCGGCATTGCCGCGAGCATGATGGGCCTAGTACCCTCCATCGTATTTGGTGGGGCTGCGACGATTGCTATCGTCCTGATCACTTATCGACTCGCCCCACACCTTGCCAAACTTCATCTGAAAGATATCTCTTAAAGCTGGTTGCCTTATTGCCTTACTGTCTTATTGCCTATCCGCTACTTAATTTCCGGAAGATCTTTCTGAATAATCTTTAAGCCAGCACGTAAAGCCTCTTGGTAACGCTCACGCTCTGCCTTAATAGTTTCAGCAGTCCATGTATAAAAGCCTTCACCAGTTTTCATACCAAACTTACCGCTAGCAATACGATCACTTAAGCACTTGGCTATTGTTGGTGAGTTGTTTAGTGTTGGATAAATAGTTGTTCCCCCCGCCCCATGGACCTCTAAGCCTGCATGATCACGTTGCATTGCTGGGCCTGCTGCGATGTAGCGAAAGCCAAAACCAAAACGAACGGCTTTATCAATATCTTCCGGCGTGCAGATGCCTTCATCAACCATGGAAAAGGCTTCGCGCGATAAGGCGTGCTGTAGGCGATTAGCTAAAAATCCTGGAAGATCTTTTTTAACAGTAACGGGCACCATTCCACACGCAGTCATCAAACGTGAGAGGCTCTCGCCAACCATTGGAGACGTCTTCGCACCATAAACTACCTCTACGCAAGGTACTAAATGTGCGGGCATAAAGAAATGCAAGCCAATCATTCGTGCGGAAGTTTTTAGGCCGCTAGCAATTTCACTAATAGGGAAACTCGTGCTGTTGCTCGCTAGCACTGCTTCAGGCTTTGCATATTTCTCAAGCTTGGTAAATAACTCGCGCTTAATATCCAAACGCTCTGGCACACACTCAATCACCAGATCAATATCAGACCAATCGACTTCTTCAAGCGTACCAGCAACTGAAAGCAAATGAATACGATTCTCATATCCGATCTCAGTCATCGTGTTTGCAAAATAATCAGGCAAAAGTGCTCGCCGCTCGGTCGTCGGCTCGACTACCTGGACAGCGCAACCGCCGCGAGCACAAACAGCCGCTACGTCAGCGCCCATCGTGCCACCACCGACTATGACTACCTTGGTTTCTGCTGGGGTAAATAACATGAATACTCTCCTAAATGGGGGCGGACTTTTTCTAAAAAATCCTCTTACAATGAGGTCATTATTTCAATAAAAAAGTTAGTGAGACATGATCCCCGTCAATTCGGTACTCCAGGTCGGCCATTTCCCTGAAATTATGCAGGCAGAGATAGATCGGCGCTTTACCCCTTTTCACCATCTCGATCCTAAAGCACCCGCCCCAGCCGGCAATTTTCAAGCTATCTTGATTCGCTCCAACACCAAACTTCCCCTAGAGCTCGTTCAGCAAATCCCTAGTATTCGCATGGTAGCTACTTGCGGGGTTGGTTACGACAACCTTCCCTTGGGCTATTTAAGGGAACAAGGTATCAAAGCAAGCAATACTCCGGGAGTCTTAAACGATGCGGTGTGCGAACTTGCCATTGGCATGGTGCTGGCACTACTTCGCAAGCTACCCGAGGCTCAGGAATACGTTAAAAGTACTGCCTGGTCAAAGGCCCCTTTTAGACTCACTACGACTCTAGCTGGCAAGCGTGTGGGCATTGCTGGGATGGGTCGTATTGGGCAGGATCTTGCTAAACGTTTAGAGCCCTTCAAGGTTGAGATAGCGTATTCAGGACCCAATCAAAAATCTTTACCTTATGCCTACTATCCAGATGTTCAAGCCTTGGCCAAGGGCTGTGACATCTTATTTTTAGCCTGCCCCGCAACACCTGATACCGACAAAATGATTAACGCCAAGGTGCTCGAGGCTTTGGGACCGTCCGGATATTTAATCAATATTGCCCGCGGAAGTGTAGTTGATGAGGATGCCCTTTTATATGCACTGCAACATAAAAAGATTGCTGGTGCGGCTTTAGATGTTTTTGAGAATGAACCTAACCCAAGTCATGCTTTTTTAGCACTTGATAATGTATTGTTAACACCACATATTGGGAGCGCCACCTCGGAAACGCGGATAGCCATGACCAACTTAGCTGTAGATAATTTAGAAGCCTTTTTTAACCAACAAGCACTTCCATCGGAAGTAAATAATTAAAACAACGGAGCTAGTATGACAATTTCCCTGCACCCTTCCACCTTACCTGCGGTGTTGTCCCCTGTACTTACACCTTTTAAGGCGGACGGTAGCCCCGATGCTCCTAAATTACTAAAGCAATGCAAATGGCTAGAAGCCAATGGCGTTGGCCAAGCTATCTTTGGAACCAACTCAGAAGCAAACTCAATGTCCGCTCCACAGAAGATGAGCACATTAACTGCATTAATTGAAGGTGGATTAAAGCCTGAGCACTTGATGCCAGGTACTGGCGCAACATCTATCGATGCTACTGTGAACATGACCCGTCACGCAGTGAACCACCAGTGTGCAGGCGTATTGATGCTGCCACCTTTCTATTACAAAGACGTAACTGATGACGGCCTATTTGCTTATTTTTCTGAAGTGATTCAAAAAGTCGGTAGCGCAGCATTACAAATTTATATCTACAACATTCCGCCCGTCACCAAAGTAACCTTAAGTCTCTCTTTGCTTGAGCGCTTAGCAAAAGAATATCCAAAGACAGTTGTAGGCATGAAAGATAGTTCAGGTGATTGGGCTTATACAGAGTCTGTGATTAAGCTTTTAGCCCCATCAGGCTTCCGTGTGTATGCGGGTAGCGAAGTATTTCTGATGCGCGCCCTACGTGCTGGTGGCGTTGGCTGCATCTCCGCTACCGCCAACGTGAACCCTAAGGCTATCGCCGATTTAGCGGGGCACTGGACGGAATCTAATGCCGATGAACGTCAAGCAGGCTTAGATCAAGTACGAGGAATTTTCGCCAAGTACCAAATGATTGCGGGAATGAAGACTGCCGTTGCGCATTACAGCAAAGATCCTGAGTGGCTCAGAGTACGCCCACCACTAATGCAGTTAAGTGCTGAGCAACAAGCCCAACTTCTTAGTGAGTTGCAAGCGATTAACTTCAGCATGCCAGGTTTGTAATTTAAAAACTATAAAGATAATTAGGAGACAACTATGAATCTACTTAAGGTAATTGCTTTATCGCTAAGCTTCCTTTGTGCAAGTGTGAGCGCTCAAAATATTTCTATTGCAACGGGTGGTACAGGCGGGGTTTACTACCCTATGGGTGGTGGCTTAGCTTCCGTACTCTCTAGCAAGGTTCCAGGAATGTCTGCTACAGCAGAAGTTACTGGTGGCTCAGTAGATAACTTAAACCTCATTGGCACAGGAAAACCTTATGTTGGCTTTTCAATGGCTGATGCTGCAAAAGACGCTCAGATTGGCGAAGGCAAGTTTGCCGGGAAAAAAGTAGACCTGCGTACTTTGGTGGTTCTGTATCCAAACCTAATGCACGTAGTAACAGTTGAATCCACTGGCATTAAATCCATGAAGGATTTAAAAGGCAAACGCATTAGTACTGGTGCCCCAGGTAGCGCAACAGAAGTGATGGCCTTTCGCTTGCTAGAAGCTGCAGGCATTGATAAAGACAAAGACGTCAAACGTGAGCGCTTAAGCGTAGCTGAATCCGTTAATGCTGTAAAAGACCGCAAGATCGATGCCTTCTTCTGGGTTGGTGGCTTACCGACTGCCGCCGTTACTGATTTAGCCAATAGCCCAGGCATGAAAATTGTTATGGTGGATACCTCCGATGAGGTACCTATCATGAATAAGAAATATGGCAATCTGTATTTCACGGCCGTTATCCCTAAGGCCATGTATAGCGGTATGGCTAAAGACAATAAGGTTGCAGCCGTTGCCAATATCTTAGTGGTCAATGCCAACATGCCTGATGATCAAGCTTATAAGATTGTCAAAACCATGTTTGACAACAAGCTTGACCTAGTCCGCACGCATCAGGAATATATGAACGTCAGCTTAGAAAACCAAAAAACGAAATCAACTCCAGTTGACTTTCATCCAGGCGCCCTAAGGTACTTCAAAGAAAAGAACGTCAAACTAAATTAAGCTTATGTTTGGATCAGGGGGTGAGTGAATCTCACCCCTTTCGTTTTACGGCAGTGAATAAATAAAATAGTACATAAAAATAATTACAGAGGTTGAGACATGAATCAAAACGTTATTGACAACGAAACCCAAGAAAAACTAGACGCCTTTATCAAGCAAGAGGAAGGTGACTCTAATGACTACAAGGGTCTACTAGCCAAATTCATCACACTAGTGGCTGTAGGCATGTCACTCTTTCACTTATATGCCGCCTATTCCATTGTTCCAACACAGGAGTTACGAGTCATTCACGTTGCTCTAGTTTTATTTTTAGTGTTTCTGAGCTTCCCGATTGCCGATCGTTTCAAAAATCGCCTAATGCCCTGGGATATCATTTTTGCAGTTGTATCAGTTGGAATTGCTTATTACATTCTGAGTGGTGGCGATGACTTTATGGATCGCAATACCGCGCCCAACTCTACCGATGTCATGGTGGGTATTGTATTAATTCTGCTGATTCTCGAAAGTGTTCGAAGAACCAATGGTTTGATCTTGGTTTCGGTAACCGTCCTGTTTCTGCTCTATGCCTTGTTTGGCAACTACTTACCAGCACCTTGGACTCACAAGGGTTATGGCCTTGATCGTTTAGTGGGCTATATGTATATGACGCTAGAGGGCATCTACGGTACTGCTGTGGATGTATCAGCAACCCTCATTATTCTCTTCACTATTTTTGGCGCCTTCTTGCAGTTCACTGGTGCCGGCAAATTCTTTATTGACTTCTCCTTTGCGGCGATGGGCGGTAAATCTTCTGGGGTTGGTAGAACTATCGTAATGTCCTCCTTCTTGCTCGGCGGCCCTTCTGGATCAGGTGTTGCTACCACCGTTACGGTTGGCTCAGTTGCAGCCCCCATGTTAGATAAGGTGGGTTACGAAAAAAATGCAGCGGGTGGACTTTTGGCAGCGGGTGGTCTTGGTGCCATCATCTCGCCTCCAGTACTGGGTGCAGCCGCCTTCTTGATTGCAGATTTTCTCAAGATCTCCTATTTAGATGTGCTGCTAATGGCAACTATCCCAACCATCCTTTTTTATCTTGGCTTATTTGTGATGGTCGAAATCGATGTACGCAAATATGGCATGAAGAATATTCATTTTGAATCTGCTGAAACTGCGTGGCAGCTCACCAAAAAATATTGGTTCCATTTTTTCTCCCTCATTTCAATTGTGGTGTTTATGTTGATGGGCTTCTCACCTGTTATGTCCGTATTCTGGGCGACAGTGGTCTCAGCCCTCTCAAGCATGCTGCGCAAAGATACCGCCATCATTCCTTGGGCATGGTTTAAGGGTAAAGAACCCATTCTTTCTGGGCTATACAACTCCAACCTCACTAAGGCGCTTGCCTCTGGCTCTACCGGCGTCTTAGCAATTGCAGCTACCTGTGCTGGTGCAGGCTTGATTGTTGGTACCGTTACCCTCACAGGTCTTGGCCTGAAATTTAGCTCGATTGTGATTCAATACGCTGGTGGCTCGCTCTTACTTACTACTATTTTTACAGCTTTAGTAGTGTGGGTGGTTGGCTTAGCTGTTCCGGTTACCGCTTCTTATATTATTTGCGCAGTGATTGCGGCGCCTGCACTGATTAATTTGGGCGTACCTGCATTTGCCGCGCACATGTTCATCTTCTATTACGCAGTACTTTCTGAAGTATCGCCACCAACTGCACTTTCTCCATTTGCGGCGGCTGCAATTTGCAAAGGCAATCCCTATAAGACCACCTTGCAAACATGGAAGTATGTGGCCCCTGCCATCCTAGTTCCGTTCATGTTTGTACTAGATAAGTCGGGCGTAAGTTTGCTTTTAATGGGCTCTACCAGCGCATTAGAGCAAGCTGACTGGATGCAAATCGCTTGGGTTTCCTTTACGGCTGTTGTTGGCATCATCTGCTTGGCCGGTGGACTACAAGGTTGGTTCATTGAAAAAACCAAGATCTTTGAGCGCATCATTATGGTAGTCTCTGGCGTTGCGCTGGCCTATCCCTCTACAGAAGCAGACTTGATTGGCTTTGTTGGTTTTGGACTAGTTCTAGTGACGCAAACTCTTACGCACTTCAAGCTAAATCCACGATCTTCTTAAGTAGAAGTACTGCTTAAGAGCAATAAAGCCCGCAATAGCGGGCTTTATTTTTAACTTGGCATGCGACACCCAGCTCGACTCATGATTAGGCTATCTTGGTCCAAGCGGCTTTGCCTGCGTACTTCTTCACAGCAACCTCATCAAACTCAAATCCCAACCCAGGGGTTTTATGCAAAATCAAATCCCCATTTTTAAAGGTGAGTTGTTTGTTGATTAATCTACGGAAGTTGAGCACTTGATCATCCAAGAAGAATTCAACAAAGCGCGCATTAGGTGTGGCTGCAACTAGGGGTGCATGTAAATCATGCATCCAATGCGGGCAGACGATTACACCCTTCAAGTCTGCATATGCGGAAATTCTTCTCCACTCGGTTATGCCGCCACAGACTGCAGCATCTGATTGCAAGATGGCAGCGCCACCAGCATCAATTAATTCCCTAAAGCGCCAGCGCCCCGCTTCCATTTCACCGGTAGCTACATTGATTTTGGTTTGACGCGCTAATGCTGCATGCAGATCTATGGCATCTGGAGAGAATGGCTCCTCAATCCAATAAGGGTTGTAAGCCTCAAAGCGACGCACATACTCAAGAGCCGTCGGCAAATCACGCCAAGCATTGTTGGCATCCAAAGTCAGCAATACATCGTCACCTACTGCGTTGCGAGCCGCCTTCACGCGCGCCTCTTCTTCAGATGGAGAAAGACGCCCTACTTTCATCTTGACAGCCTTAAAACCCTGCTTTACGTAAGACTCCATTTCCTTACCCAGCTTAGCAGGCGTTTTGCCTTCTAAGTAGTAGCCACCACTTGCGTAGGCTGGCACACGATCATCTACAACCGAACCCAAGTATTGGTGCAAAGGCAGGCCGACTGAGCGTGCATTTAAATCCCATATGGCCGTGTCCAAAATAGAGATGCCACGCATTACCGCACCTGCACGACCCTGGAGAATAGACTCGTTGTACATGTCCATCCAGAGACCTTCACTGCGGTGACTGTTTTGACCAATCAATTTTGGAGCCAGCAATTGCTCCACAGCAATTTTGGCGATATCTCCACCAGCACTTCCGACGTAACAAAAGCCGATACCTTCATTGCCATCCTCGCCCCGTACTTTTACGAGACAGTAATGACGCTCAGAAACAGTGCGGGTAGAAAATGAGGTGACTTTATCTAAAGGCACTGCTACAGATGCAACTTGGACAGATTCGATAATCGGCATCGATACTCCTTAATCAAAAAATAATTGTATCGATAATTTACCTCTCTATACCTAAGATCGGCATATGTCTAAGTTACGAGACAAATTTAGTTAAAAGTGGCAAAACTGTTACTCCTAAAGATTCTGGATTTTCGACCTGTTCCGCTTATGAGACAGTCGCCAGGAAGCAGAATGGCAAAAAAAACTCAGCGAAGCTTTTGAATTTCTTATGTGAGATTCATATCAAGATTGAATTCATTTTGCTGCAGCACAACATATTTATTCGGGTTCGCCCTCACATTATTGGATAATTGAGGGGTGAATAAAAAAGTATCTCTTAGCTCCCTGTTCACTAGGGGAATAATCATTTTGGCTGGCTGCGCCTTTCTTAGCTCAACACCGGGCTTGGCATATGCAGCCCAAGCTCAAGGCGCCAACCAAAACCGTCAAAAGGTAATTGTTCAATCTTCCAAGCAGGTTGGTTTCAAGGATAAATCGGGAGGGACTGGCTCAAAAACTAGCAGCATGAGCCTAAACCCATCCCTATTTCAGCGTAAAGCTCCTGATGAGATCATGCTCGATAGCGATGCCAATTTAGACTACCGGGTTGCTCAAGGTTGCTTACGTCGCAGCTATAACGAAGACAAGCTACCTGCCAGCATTGGTATTGATAACCGTCAGTTTGCTGAATTCTTCAAAAATCAGACTAAAACTTTTTTTGACCGCATGCGTGGAGATTGCATTCCTTACGCGGTTGCTTTTGGTAGCCGCAATCGCTTTGATTCATTGAGCATCATGAATGGCCCTATCCAAGATAGCAAAACAGAGGTGTGGACATTTACACCTTCAGCGGTTGGCGGATTCTTAATTGAGCAAGACTATCTCAAAGATGAGTCCAAACGCTTAACCGAGATTCGCATCCCCCTAAGAGATGTCTTGTATGACCCACGTAAAGTCAGCGATCAATTGCCTGTTGAACTAGTCTGGGAATTGAATTCTCTGATCAAGCAAATTTATCCAGAAGAAAATAATTCACTAGAGAACACCAATAGTGTCGTGCGCTTGATTGTAGATTTCGGTGATCGAGAAAAATGGGCGCAAATTTGGGCAGTAGAAATTATTGATCCCAATACTAAAGAGGTTTATGCAAATGCCTTTTGGATGGAGCGTTCTGACATCCCGGGAGGATTCTTTACGGGAACTGGAGAGTCTCTTGAGCGCTCCTTCTGGACTAACCCATTGAGCTATCGCCGTATCTCACGCGGTGTTGGTATGGTCAGAGCATCTTCCAAAAAGCGAAGTAAGAGTCCTGTGCCAGTAGCCCCAACCCAAGCACCTGCAAGCAAGCAAAAATATCGCGCCCATATGGGTATTGATTACTCCGCACCTATTGGTACCCCAGTATTTAGCGTCGCCAATGGCAGAGTGGCGCACATTGGTTACAGCGGCGCCTTTGGTAACTTGATCATTTTAGAGCACCCAGGTAATTACCATACCTACTATGCTCACTTAAGTAATTACAACGTTGAACTTGAGCTTGGAAATGAAGTACGACGGGGCTTGGAAATTGGCTATGTAGGAACCACGGGTAGATCCACTGGACCACACCTTCATTTTGAATTACGAAAAAATGGGATTTATGTAGATCCTTATGGCTCTAAGACACAACTTGATTTGTGGTCTATGCGTGATAGTGAAAGCGGACAGCTCACTAGAGAAATACTCCTACTAGGTAGTCCGATTAAATATAACTAATCAAGTTACTGAAATCAGTTACTTAAATCATATTAATTTCGTTGAAATAAAAAAGGGTCCACTCGGACCCTTTTTGTTTAGCGCTGATTAAGTTAACCAAGAACTAAAACTGGTAGTGTGGAATGAACGATTACTTCATGAGTCTCGCTACCCAACAAAATACCTTTAATACCGGTACGCTTATGAGATGCCATCACAATCACATCCGCCTTTGCTTTTTTGGCACCAGCCAAAATGCCTTCAGATAGATTGCTATTTTCAATATGAAGACTTTTCACTTTGGCGCCAAGCCCCAGAGCAGTTGTCGACCTCTTAATTACATCTAGTGCATAAGCTTGGCAAGCTTCTGTGTGCTGTTTCTTAGAAATTCCATAGCCCATAGTGCTATCTGAGTACACCATTGGAGGCGTTGGATCAGAAACATACACCAATGTCACTGCAGCGCCATCAGCCTTTGCCAGTGCCGCGACTTTCTTCAAGGATTTTTTACTGACATCTGAACCGTCTACCGGCACTAATAAATGCTTAAACATATTGACCCCTCTTAAATTGAACTACTAATCTACTCTTTCCATCATAATGCTAATTATTAGCCTATAAAAGCATAAAGGTAACTTAATTGCTCAAGAATTTTGCTATTTACCTCTCATTTTTAGCTACCCTCATCGCAATCGATTTGGTATGGCTCTTAGGTGTCGCAAAAAACCTCTATCGCAATGAGATGGGTGATTTGATGGCCACCGATCCCAAACTTCTTGCTGGACTCGCGTTCTACCTCATTTACGCTCTGGGTGTCTGTATTTTTGTGATTGTTCCCGCACTGTCAAAACAGTCATGGGTATATGCACTGCAATATGGCGCCTTATTCGGGCTATTTTGTTATATGACATACGACCTCACTAATTTGGCAGTTATCAGAAACTTTCCAACTCAATTGGCCTTCATTGATATTGCATGGGGTAGTTTTGTCACGGCCCTTTGTTCTGTATTTGCATACTGGGTTGGTAACCGTATCTCTTGAATGATTAAAACATCACAACAATGTTTTTTCGCTCTCGGCTTCTAGATTCATTTGCAGGCTATAACCGCACCCTTTTTACAAAGGATGTTTTTGCCGGACTAACTGTTGGTGTTGTAGCCCTTCCCCTGGCGATGGCCTTTGCCATTGCTAGCGGGCTAAAGCCTGAATCTGGTATTTTCACGGCCATTATTGCTGGCGGTCTTATTTCCCTACTTGGTGGAAGCCGCGTGCAAATCGGCGGGCCAGCTGGTGCCTTCATTGTGATTGTCTATGGCATAGTCGAGCGCTATGGTGTTCCCAATTTATTACTAGCTACGGCTATGTCGGGAGTATTTTTATTCCTGATGGGAGTGTTTCGACTCGGGACACTGGTGCGCTTCATTCCGATCGCAGTCATTATTGGCTTTACTAACGGTATTGCTTTTTTGATTGGCCTATCTCAAATCAAAGACTTTTTTGGTCTTCAGATTGACAAAATGCCTGCACAGTTTTTTCAATCCGTTCATACGCTCTACTTGGCGGCAGATACCTTTAATCCTATTGCACTAGGCATAGCTTGTGGAAGTCTGACTTTATTAATTCTCTGGAAATTGTCTCAGAGTCGTCTAGGTTGGCTATCGCACCTGCCTGGCACAGTAGTGACTATGGTGGTAGCAACCATCATTACCAGCACCCTTAACTTGCCTGTAGACACTATTGGTAGTCGCTTTGGCGGCATCCCCTCTGGACTTCCCTCTTTTGAATGGATTCCGGTAAGCTGGGATAGTGCTCAGTTCATGGTGGCGCCAGCTCTCACACTTGCCCTATTAGGTGCAATTGAATCTTTACTCTGCGCGCGTATTGCTGACGGCCTCATTCATGATCGTCATGAATCTAATCAAGAGCTCATCGCTCAGGGTATCGCCAATTTCACTATTCCATTTTTTGGTGGCATGCCCGCTACAGGAACGATTGCTCGTACGGTCACTAATGTAGAAAGTGGCGCATCAACGCCAATAGCTGGTCTTGTCCATTCAGCTACTCTACTGATCATTGTTTTATTTGCGGCGCCACTTGCTAAAAATATTCCCTTAGCCAGCCTTGCTGCCATCTTGATGTATGTAGCCTGGAATATGGGTGAGTGGCAGAAGTTTATCGAGCTCAAACAGTTCCGCTTACCTTATCGCATCACTATCTTGAGCGTTTTCACTCTCACTGTGGTCTTGGATCTGACCATCGCAGTTGAAGTGGGCTTATTGCTAGCTTTCATCACCTTCATTTATCGCATCTCCAGTCTATCGCGTTGTGAGACTGCTTTAGTCAGCGACTTTCCAGGACTAAGCAATCAGCAAGGAAGAATTGATGCCTACCGTATTCATGGGGCCATCTTTTTTGGAGCAGTTAAGCTTCTAGAAAAGATTGAGACAAATCTACCCACCCAAACGCTTTTACTTGATTTAAAGAATGTGATTTACATCGATACTTCTGGCATGGATACGATCATGGAACTAGCTCATCTGTGCAAGATTCGGAACATTCGATTAATCATTTGCGGCTTAGCGCATCAACCTCTGGAGATGGCAGAGCGAAGCGCCTTTATTGTTTCACTTCCGCAAGACTCCTTCTATCCAGATCTTGCCTCTGGAATAGAGGCGGCCCTAACTTAAGAGCGGATTAAGAAATACAAAAGCCACCTTTTAATAAAGCTTCAGGTAAAACCCAAGCGCGATACAAACCAAAACTGCCGGCAATCAAGAGCAATAGGGCTGCCAAATACCGAACCCAAAGATATTGCCCAAATTGAGTAAGTGCTGCGGAAAATTTAGAGATCAGCAATAAGTTAGGTAATGTACCCAAACCAAATGCCAACATCAGAGCAGCACCAGTAAGCACATCACCTGATAAAAAAGCGAGTGGTAAAACGCTATAAACCAATCCACAGGGAACTAAACCCCACAACATACCGCTAAACCAACGTGAAGGGCCACTAGCCATGCGACCCAAGTATTTAGCCCAATAAGCTGCAATTTTGGTGCTTAACCATTTACCTCCAAGCAACCCTTCTGACTTGCCAATTCTCAATAAACGGATGCCCATGAAAATCAAGATGAGAGAAGTCAGAGCGAATAGGGGTCGCTGGATAGGAATGAGGCTTTGTTGCCAAACCACAACCCCTACAGCAGCAGCTAAAGCGCCCAATAAGACGTAAGTCGTTACGCGCCCCATATGCATAATCAACTGCAGGTAAAACAGCTCAGATTTAGCCCTTAAAGGGGTCTCCAGGGCTGTAGGCCGCTCAATGGCAGCAGCTATACCACCACACATCAAAGCGCAGTGCCAGCCGCTAACTAGAGCACCCAGAAATACAGCAATTAGCAGACTGGTTGTCAGCATGAAATCAGTAAAAAGTAGGTGAAAGCGAGGATTTTCATATTAATAGAATAAACTGCTCTTATAGACCCAATCAAATATGAACTACAAACCTACCGATAGCCCAACCAGCAAATGCTCTGTATGCGTACTGGGTCAGTTTTGCCTTCCGGTTGGATTAAATAGTAACGAAGTTTCCCAGATTGATACCTTAGTTAAAGAGCGTGTTCATCTTCAAAAAGGTGAAAGCCTTTATTGTCACGGCGACCCACTCAGTTCTGTATATAGCGTGCGCTTTGGCACTCTTAAAACAGAGTTCTGCCTGCAAGACGGTCGACAACAAGTGATTGGCTTTCATCTGCCCGGTGGAATTCTAGGTCTTGATGGCATTGGTGAAGGACATTATCAGTCTGATGCGATTGCACTTGAAGAAAGTGAAGTCTGCATTATTCGTTACGATGCTTTTGAAGATTTGGCTCGGCAGATCCCTGTATTGCAAAATCAGTTCCACAAAATAATGAGTCGTGAGCTGACTCAAGATCAGCGTCACCTACTGTCACTTGGCACGATGCGTGCAGAAGAAAGATTGGCAGCCTTTTTATTGAGCCTCTCGCAACGTCTTGCTGCACGCGGCTATTTAAATAATGAATTTGACTTACGTATGAGCCGCAATGATATTGGCAGCTATCTTGGGATTCAGATTGAAACCGTTAGTCGCATGCTTTCACGCTTTGCAGAGTCGGGCCTCATTCAAATTAAACAACGCCACATCAAACTCATCGATATGAATGGGCTTTACGAACTAGCAGGAATTCCAAACCCAGATCGCCACGGCTGCGCAAGCCCTGAAATTCCAATCAAACAGGCTTAAATTAAGCCGCGGTCGATTTCCTTGCTATCGGGTGACTCAATCCCAGGCAGAATATAAGCAGTCAACGCGCTGGACGCCGCACAGAAGGTCCAGATCACAAAAAATCCAATGGTATAGATGCCCTCATCAGAAATATCTGGGTGATAACCAAAAAATAAAAGGTCTTGTGGGTGGATCACAGTAAATAACAAGCCCTCTGCCATACCGGCCACCAAAAATGAGGGCCACAAAATCCAGATTAGTAGGCGGTACTTCATTTTGTTGCCTGCGTATCTTTAATCTGTTCAACTTTTAAGCCCTGTTTCACAACGCCATCACGCAATGGCTTATCTGCATATAGATTTACAGCTAAGTAAATAGTAATAGCGCAGCCAATCATGGCAACAGCTGGTCCGCTAATTAAAAGCCATGGCCATAGTTGCTTGAACCAGGGTTTAGTAGTTTGTTGTTGTGTCATATCCATCCTCTCCATTGCCTTCTAGCTTAACGGGGAATAATAAAAGTTGATTTCTCTTCGCGGGTTCTAGTAATTAACTCGTCACCTGACATCTCATGGGCAACCACATCAAAATGAATTGGGTAGTTACCAGCCTCATTCGCCCCAACATTGGCGCTCACCTTGATTGGCATCAGAAGATTGCTAGCTGGCCCAACTTCAATCTCGGTAACAATCTGCCCTTGTGAATTAAGCACTTTTAATCCATCCAAACCAAGCGCCTTCACCTGCACATTCATATTATTTTCAGATGCATTCATGATTTGAATGCGATAAATATTCTCAATCCTTACACCCTCGACTTCGCGCGCCAATGCTCCACGATCACGCATCACATCAACCCTTAGTGGGTTTCGGGTGGCGAGAGAAACTAGAAAAGCGGCTGTAAGCACAGTAATAAAAGCGGTGTAGATCAATACGCGCGGGCGCAAAATATGACGAATCGCACTTTGATTGGACTCTTTATCCTCAATGGCACGCTCAGTCGTATAACGAATGAGTCCTTTTGGATAATCTACCTTCTCCATCACTTGATCGCATGCATCAATACAGGCACCGCAACCAATACACATATATTGCAAGCCATCACGAATATCAATGCCAGTAGGGCAAACTTGAACACAAATACTGCAGTCAACACAATCACCTAAACCTAGAGAAGCTTGATCTGCAGATTTACTGCGGCTACCCCTGGGTTCACCACGCACTTTGTCGTATGTAACCAAGAATGTATCTTTATCCACCATCACACTTTGGAAGCGTGCATATGGGCACATATATTTACAAACCTGCTCACGCATAAACCCTGCATTACCCCAGGTTGCAAAGCTATAGAAGCACAACCAGAAAGTCTGCCATGGGCCCAAAGACAGGTGAATTAATGCGGAACCTAAGGTGCTAATTGGGGTGAAATACCCAATAAAAGTAAAGCCTGTCCAGAATGCGATTAATAACCAGAGGAAATGCTTCGTAATCTTTAAACGCCATTTACGGAAACCCCAAGGCCACTCTTCGCCATCCAAACGAATACGAGCAAAACGGTCACCCTCGACCTTGCGCTCGATCCACATGAAGATTTCGGTATAGACGGTTTGCGGACAGGCATACCCACAAAATAAACGCCCGGCAACTGCAGTAAATAGAAATAAAGCGAGCGCAGAAAGAATCAATAAGAGGGTGAGATAAATCACGTCTTGTGGCCATAATACGAGGCCAAAGATATAAAACTTACGCTGAATTAAATCAAAAAGAACTGCTTGACGGCCATTCCAACTAACCCATGGCAAGCCGTAAAACAGCAGCTGAGTAGCAAATACCAGAATGAAGCGCCAGCGGGCAAAGAGCCCTGATACTGAACGCGGATAAATCTTTCGCCGAACCTCGTAAAGAGACTCCTCAATAACTTCTATCGGAACAGGTTTCCCACCCGGCGAAATATATGGCACTGATTGCTATTCTTACTTAGCTGTTGCTGGTTGTTTATTGTTAGATAAACCCCAGACATAAGCTGCTAACAAATGAATCTTCTCGGGACTCAATACTTTATCTTGAGCAGGCATCATTGCCATACGACCCTTAGTTACCGTTTCAATAATCGTCGCTTCTGAACCGCCATATAACCAAGTTTTATCAGTTAAGTTTGGTGCACCAATAGCAATATTTCCTTTGCCATCAGGGCCATGGCAGGCTACGCAGTTTGCAGCGAATACTTGTGCGCCACGAGCTGCTTTCGCATCATCTGCTGACAAACCGGAGAGACTACGTACATAGTTAGCAACATCCAAAATTTGATTGCTATCCAGTTGTGGGAATGGAGGCATCACACCGCCACGACCATAGGTAATGGATGCCTTGATATTTTCTGGTGAACCTCCATAGAGCCAGTCACCATCAGTTAAATTAGGGAAGCCTTTAGCGCCTCCAGCATCAGAGCCATGACACTGTGCACAAGAATTCAGGAAGAGGCGTTGACCCATTTCTCGGGCTTTAGGATCGGCCGCTACTTGCTCAATTTCCATCTTGACGTATTTCGCATAAACCGGCTTTAGCTCATCATTTGCTTCAGTCATAGAGCTCATCAAAGCACCATCAGTGGTGTAGCCCATAATCCCCGGAAATGATCCCAAACCTGGAAATAACACCAAGTAGACCAATGCAAAGATGCAAGAGAGCAAGAACATCCACATCCACCAACGTGGCAATGGATTGTTTAACTCACGCAGATCGCCATCCCATACGTGACCCGTATCAGCAACCGCACCATCGGCCGTATGCACAACCTTAGCTTTCCTTTGGGAGAACAAAAGCCAGATACACCAGAAAATTCCAACTAATGCAACTAAGGCGATGTAAGCACTCCAACCACTGCTAAAAAAGTCACTCATGATTTGTCCTTACTAAATTCATCCGGAAGATCAAATGGAAGCTCTGCTGATTCCTGATTTGCTTTCTTGCGACCAGGAGACCAAGCCCACAAAACAATTCCTACAAAAAAAACTAGGCCTATTACTGTAGAAAATGCCGAGAGGTAGGGAGTAATCTGTTCCATTTGATTTAAGTAGTTTTAATTAATAACCTTGTTAATTACTTCGCTACAACTTCTTCGACAGTAATATAGCGACGCGTAATACCTAAGCCTTGCAGGTAAGCAACTAATGCATCTAACTCCGTCTTACCCTCTAACTCTGCAGGTGCATTTGCAATCATTTCATCAGTGTATGGAACGCCTAAACGACGTATAGCAACCATATGTGACTGAATAGAGCTTGCATCAGCTGCATTTTTCCCGAGCCATGGATAAGCAGGCATATTTGACTCCGGCACCACATCGCGTGGGTTATTTAAGTGGATCTGATGCCAAGCATCTGAATAGCGTCCTCCTACACGAGCTAAATCTGGGCCTGTACGCTTACTGCCCCATAGAAATGGATGGTCATATACAGACTCGCCAGCCAAAGAGTAAGGGCCGTAGCGCTCGACTTCAGAACGCAAAGTCCGTATCTGTTGTGAATGGCAACCAACACAACCTTCACGTTGATAGATATCGCGGCCAGCTAAACGTAAAGCTGTGTATGGAACAACGCCAGGGCTAGGCTCAGTCGTAGTGTGCTGGAAAAAGAGTGGAACAATTTGCACCAACCCTGCAATCGATACCACCACGATCGTTGCAATAATTAACCAACCAACGTTTTTCTCAAGTGTTCCGTGGGAAAAGAATTTATTTTCGCTAGACATTTTCTTCTCCTTTTAGTGTTCAGCAACGGCCATTGGAATAGGCGCATTTACAAAAGTTTTACCCTGCACTGTTTTGAAGACGTTATACGCCATTAAGAACATGCCGCTTAGATAGCACAAGCCGCCCATCAAACGAATGACATAGAAAGGGAAAGTCGCTTTAACAGACTCGACAAAGCTGTATGTCAATGTGCCATCTGGTTCAAATGCTCTCCACATCAAACCTTGCATAACACCGGCAATCCACATTGCAGCGATATAAAGAACAACACCAATAGTGGCGATCCAGAAATGCAACTCAATCCACTTGGTGTTGTACATTTCTTTTTGCCCAACCAAGCGTGGAATTAGATAGTAGAGAGAACCAATAGTAATCATGGCTACCCAACCTAAAGCTCCAGAGTGCACGTGTCCAATAGTCCAGTCTGTGTAGTGAGACAAACTGTTCACTGTCTTGATGGACATCATGGAGCCTTCAAAAGTAGACATACCGTAGAAGGACAATGCTACTACCAAGAATTTTAAGATCGGATCACGACGTAATTTATACCAAGCGCCAGACAATGTCATGATGCCGTTGATCATTCCGCCCCAAGAAGGAGCTAGTAAAATTAAAGAGAACACAGTACCGAGCGACTGAGTCCAGTCGGGCAAAGAAGTGTGTTGCAAGTGGTGAGGGCCTGCCCACATATACGTAAAGTTCAAAGCCCAGAAGTGAACAATCGACAAACGATATGAATAGATTGGACGCTCAGCCTGCTTTGGAATGAAGTAATACATCATGCCCAAGAAGCTAGTAGTCAAGAAGAAGCCTACTGCGTTGTGACCATACCACCACTGAACCATCGCGTCTTGTACCCCAGCATATGCGGAATAGGACTTCCATAATGTTGCAGGCATCTCTAAGTTATTAAAGATATGCAGAATGGCAATAGTCAGAATATATGCACCGAAGAACCAGTTCGAAACGTAAATATGTTTCGTTTTGCGCTTCATGATGGTGCCAAAGAAAACAACTGCGTAAGCTACCCAAACTACAGTGATCAAAATATCAATCGGCCACTCAAGCTCAGCGTATTCTTTTGAGGTTGATATGCCCAATGGCAATGTCACTGCAGCCAGCACAATAACTGCCTGCCAACCCCAGAAGGTAAAGGCTGCTAGCTTGTCACAAAACAAACGCGCCTGACATGTACGCTGAACGATGTAATAGGATGTTGCGAATAAAGCTGATCCACCAAAAGCAAAAATCACTGCATTAGTGTGCAAAGGACGCAAGCGACCATAGCTCAGCCAAGGAATATTAAAAGTGATTTCAGGCCAGATCAACTGGGCTGCGAGGATAACTCCCACAAGCATGTCAACAATTCCCCAAAGCACAGTAACGATGGCAAATTGGCTGACAACCTTGTAATTGAAGGTGTCTTGATTACTCCCCACGGTAAGTCCCATGGTTTCTCCTTTTTTGTGACCAAACAACGACATAATCCAAATAGACTGAATTAATTATCAAAGTAAGCCTGTAGGGGCAGTTTGATCTACATCAAAAAGGATGGGGCAAATTCAGATCCTACCCAAAAGTAAATTCTTCAATTTCTTAGGGCATTAAGATATATAGCTATTTTTGAGAGTGCTTACTAACTTCTTGGGGTGCTGGAGTGTCATCATCCATCAAAATAGCGTGCCCCGGACCATCCAAATCATCGAATTGACCGCTTTTGATAGACCAACGCAAAATCCAGACCAATAGACCAACCAGAACTAGCGATAAAGGGATGAGTAGAAATAGACTTTCCATCCTTATAGTCTAAGCTTTTCGTAAACGCCAAGCATTTAAAGTCACCGCAAGAGAAGAAAGTGACATACCGATACCAGCAACCCAGGGATTGACTAAACCCATCATTGCAGCAGGAATAGCCAACAAGTTATACGCTAAGGCCCACCATAAATTCTCTTTAATGATGGCTTGAGTCTTGTCAGCCAGTTGTAAAGTTTTAGCTAGAGGCCCTAAGGAGATGGCAGTCAGAATTGCATCAGCCCCCGCTGCCGCCAATGGCGCTCCTGCGCCAACTGCAATGGAGACATCAGCATGAGCCAGTAAAGGCGCATCATTAACACCATCGCCAATTGCCCACACAAAACGATTTTCTTTTTGCAAGCGCTCAATATAATCATATTTATCCTCAGGTGTGCAGCCACCCTGATAATGATCGATGCCAACATGCTTAGCCCACCAAGCAACAGTAGCGCAATCATCACCTGAAACTAAATGCACCACAATCTTTCTGGATTTCACTACCGTTAAGAATTGCTCTAACCCCGCTCTAGGTGTGTCTAAGAATACAAAGCTGGCTATTAAGCCTTGTGTATCTGCTAAATGCACTTGTCCGTATTGACCAAGCTGAGCACCCTGCTCCACACCTAGCCACAAGGCACTTCCTAAGCGATATGCCCCCGAACTCAAACCTTTCCCTAACTGATTCACCACAGGCTCAGTCAATACGGGTAAGGATATTTTTTCAGTTACGGCAGCACGCATCAAAGAAAGCGCTAAGGGATGTCTTTGTCCAGCCTCCAATGCGGCAGCTAAAGCCAATGCATCTTCACGTCGATAGCCCGCGCGTAAATGAATAATTTCTTGTAACTCTGGTTGACCCATCGTTAAGGTGCCTGTTTTATCCAACACCAAATCGGTTGCCTTTACCAAGCCCTCCATCACATGTCCGCGTACGATGAGTAAGCCTAATTTAGTTACCGTACCTTGTGCTGCTGCCATCGCAGTAGGTACTGCAAGTGATAAAGCGCAAGGACAGCTGGCAACCAAAACGGAGACTAAAACAGTCCATGCACGGCTGGGGTCAAAGTACAACCAAATAGCTGAGGAAGCAAATGCGCCGAACAATAAGAAGGCAACAAAGTATGCAGTCCACTTTTCTGCAAGACTGATCATTACCGGCTTAGCAAGCAATGCTTGATCTAACAAAGAAGCAATACCCGCAATGCGCGTAGACTGCCCAACCGCCTCGATTCTCATCAATAATGGATTGAGAATATTGTGGGTTCCAGCGTATACGCGATCCCCAATCTTTTTCTCAACAGGCTTAGATTCACCAGTCAATAAAGATTCATCTAAGGCGCTAGGGTTCTCAATCAAAATGCCATCCGCAGGCAATACTTCACCAGGAGAAACACGCAGCACCTCACCAGGATTGCAATTCACAACAGGGACAACTTCAATCTCTAGGGAGGTCGGATAATTCAATGCGCGCTCGCATGTTGCAGGCAATTGCTTTGCTAAAGCCTCAGCTCCACCTTGCGCATCTTGCCTTGCCAACAACTCCACATATCTCGCCGCCAAAATAAATGCAACAAACATCGTGATGGAATCAAAATAGCTATGGCCCGCGCCAGTAACTAAATTAATTGTGCCTGCAGTAAACGCCAGAGCAAGAGCCAATGCGATTGGCACATCCATGCCTAACATATGGGTTTGTTTGAATGATTGCACGCTACGCCAAGCCGCTTGAAATATTGGTCCTGCCGAGTACACCATCACTGGCACGGTTAAGGCCCAACTCGTCCAACCCAAAAGGACCTCAAATTCAGGCGTAATATCAGCACCAACATAAGTCGGCCATGCGTACATCATGACCTGCATCATGCCTAGCATCGCTACACCAAGCCGCAGAAGAAGGCTGCGTCGTTCCTTTTTTGCCCTATCCAAAGATTGAGAAGGCTCAAAAGGCCAAGCTTCATAACCAATGCGCTCAATTTCAAAAAGTAATCTTGCTAGACTCGTTTTATCCGGTGAAAAACGCACCATCACTTTTTGCGTAACGTAATTAATTTGCACATCTTGAACACCCGCATTACGACGCAAATGTTGTTCGCACAGCCAAACACAAGCTGCGCATCGAATTTTTTCTAAACGTAAAGTGGTCTCAAGATTGCCATCACTTCCAGATGGACGAGTGAAACGACCAAGTAATGAGGGATCATCATAAGGCCTTAGCTTTTCTGGAATCTCATTACTAGCAAGATAGGCTGCCGGCTTATCGCCAGACTGAGAGCGTCTGGCATAAAAAACAGCAAGACCTTCACCATGAATCGTTTGTGCGATCGCCATACAGCCCGGACAGCAAAATGCTCGGGGCTCACCACTCAATTCTGCCTCGATTAATTCACCAGGAAGAATCTGACTTGAGCAGTGATAGCAAATCAAAGAATTTTTCTGATTCATCTAATGATTCATCCACGCACTGAACTACCCCAACCCCTACGACGCTCATAAATCACAAATAAAACTCCCCAGATGACGACAGCAAAATATGCCCATACCCAAGAAACTTGCGAAGCACGAGAACCAGAAACATCCAAAACGAAACCAAAAATAGCTGGGCCTAATAAGCCGCCACCAAAACACATTAAGGAGTGCAGACCCATAGCGGCACCTTTGATATTTTCTTGTGCGCTAATCACCAAGCCCGCAGTGAGTGTTGAGGAGTCAGCCATGATAAAAATAGCATGCCCTATAGCAAGAGCAACAACCAACCACCATGATTGGCCTGTAGAGCTAGCGAATGCGATACCTAATAAGGCGCTAGTCAACATCACAATACAGATCCATTTTTGACGCCCTATTTTCAAAGCAATTTCATTTCCCAGTATGGAAGAAGGTACGCCAAAGAAATTAATTACTCCTGCCAATGTAGTGGCAGTCAAAAAGAATGTCTCTCCAGAGGCAACCGCGCAAAAAGCAAAGAAGGCAACAATCCAACTTCTAGAGGCAAAGAGCTCCAGGGTATGCGCGGTATAACCGAAAATATAGCCTGATGCATTCTTGTCCTGCAAAACCAATTTCCATTTATCTACAGGGAAAATGTCATGCAAGCGGATGCGAATTGGACCCTTCCATTTTTCATGATCTAGTGCTGGAATCAGCATTAAGACAATCAAAAAGGCACTCAATGGACCCAATGCAATCAAACCGAACACATAGTGCCAACCCAGCGCACTTAGCATCCAACCCGAACATAAATAAGAAAAGCCAGTGCCAATGCCAAAGAAGGCTGTGTAGAACGCAATGTGGCGCGTTAACTCTCCTGACTGAATGCGATCAGACAAAATTTTGAGCCCGGGCATATAGGTACCTGCAAGACCAGCGCCATTCAAAGCCATAAACAATAGCGCCGTCCAAAAGTTATATGCGAGCAAACTCATACCTAAGAGTCCAGCGGTGGCGATCAGGCCACCTACCAGATAGACCTTACGTGCATCAACCCGATCAGTTAACGCGGTAGCTAATGGCACAGCCAGCATGTAGCCGAAGAAGAAGGCGCTGGCAATTAAACCCGACTGCAAGTTACTTAAATGCCACTCTTCTTGCAAAGTAGTCAGTACAACAGCGTAACAAGCAAAGCCCAATAAAGCACAGGTTTGTGCCAAGAGCATTAGAGGGGTATAGCCAGCTGAACGAAAGCGCATAAATAGTTGGTAGAAACGTGAACTCATTCTACTCGCCCAGAACAAAAGAGACCCGTTACACTATTAAAAACAAGATGGAGACAGCATGAACAGTAAATTATTTACCAGCAGCCTAATGCAAATTAGCATCAGCCTGTTTATTGGCCTGTTAAGCCCTTTAGCCATTGCAGATAACTATCCCTCAAAGCCCATTAAGGCGATTGTTCCATTTGCACCTGGAAGCACTACAGATCAAATTGGACGTGCCTTTGCTGCAAAAATGTCTGAGACCTTAGGCCAGCCCGTGGTGATTGAAAATCGCCCTGGAGCAAATGGACTAATTGGTGCAGATTTTGTGGCCAAAGCACCCGCAGATGGATACACAATCTTGTTTGGCACAAATAGCACTAATGCAGCCCTGAAAAGTCTTGTCAAGAAACTGCCCTACAACCAAGACACTGCTTTTACACCCATTGGGTACTTTGGCTCGGCCCCACTCATCATTGCCGTCAATAACGATGTACCCGTTAAATCACTCAACGGATTTGTGTCACTAGCTAAAGCAAACCCAGGGAAAATCACTTTTGCTTATGCGAGTACATCGCAGCGCGTTTCTTCAGAAATGTTGGGAAGTTTTGCTGATATCAAAATGACTGGCGTGTCATATAAAAGCGGGCCTAATGCGATGACTGATTTAATCGGCGGTCAGGTCAATATGTTCACCTCTGACTTTGGGGTCTCTTTACCTCAAGTACAAGCTGGGAAAATCCGTGGTCTTGCGGTAACCTCACTTAAGCGCTCTCCAGCTATTCCTGGGTTACCTACTGTCAACGAGGCCTTGGGCACTAAAGGCTACGAACTCATTGCTTTCTTTGCTGCCTTTGGGCCTGCCGGGATGCCAAAAGAAACTGTTACCAAACTGAATAAAGCAATTAACGATGCCGCAAATTCGAAAGAGTTGATTGAGCGCTTCTCCGCCATGGGCTTTGAAACTCAGCCCGGAACGCCCGAAGCACTGGGACAAAAAATTAAGCTAGAAACAGTGAAGTGGGCCAAAGCCATCAAAGAAGCTGGCATGGAGCCAGAATAAAAGCAGCAGTTTTTATTGCTGGCTACGATTAGGTGAATCTTGGAAACCGTTAGAGCGATAAGTGAGAACCAAAGTATCTCGATAGCCATATTTGGCTATCGGCTGAATGGGTGTAGATTCATGAATCATGCGTTGATCATTCATCAGCAATAAAGACCAGGGTTGCGTTAGAGTAAAACGCAATCCCGCAGATCCGGAAGTATCAAATATTCTGGTCTCACCACCCTTAATACCCTCTCGATCTAACAAGAAGACTGCTACGAAATCAACGCCATCACGATGAGCGCCTTCAGGCGTCGGACGCCCAATTCCATCAGTGGTATCAATTCGAAATTGATGCGCCTCAACAAACCAGGTATTGACTGGCTTTAAACCATTGAGGATCTGAGCAAGCCCAAGCAATACCGATTGCCAAGCAGAGTCATTCAGCAACTCACCTTGAATAGGCTCAAACCAACGTTCAATCCCACCATGCAATGCGTTGTAATCAAGAGACTGCCAATGCGCACGATGTGGAACCAAGGCAAGGTCGTTGCCTTTAATTTGGTAGCTAGCATGACGGCGAAAGCGATAGCGGCCACCATCTTTTAGGTATGGGTCACGCGGTAAATTTTCCCAAAACTGCGTGAGCCTTTGAAGGCTGGGCAATTCAATATGACTAAACTGAGCAACAGTCTGAGCTGAAACAACTGCAAACCCGTCATTACGCAAAGCCTCATCAATCTGCTTGAGAGGGGTCAGTGGGGGCGCAAGGCCAGCAATCGTCATAGCTCTATTTTAGGTTAAGCGGGGAAAATTCGTTAATCTAACTGAGCGCCAGATACTTTGACAATTTTTGCCCACTTTGCCAACTCATCTTTTAATAAGGCACTTAACTTCGTGGGGGGCACAGGAGATAGATCCAAGCCCTGTGCAGTTAACTTTTCACGCACATCTGATTTGGACATCGTCTTATCCATTGCCGCCTGAATCTTCTTCACCACATCTGCGCTGACACCGATAGGCGCAAAGATCGCCACCCAAACCTCACCCACGCAATCAGGATAGGTTTCTGCAATTGTCGGAATGTCTGGTGCTGCACTGGATCGTTTAGCCGAGCTAATGGCAATTGCCTGCAGCTTGCCGGCCTTAATGTAATTTAAAGCAGAGGGTAGGCTTGCAAATGCCAAAGGTACCTGCCCACCCAATACATCGTTGATGGCTGGAGCCACTCCTTTATATGGAATATGCTGCATATCAATTCCAGCGCTAGCATTGAGCATAGCGCCCAACAAATGACTAATCGTGCCATTACCGGCTGAAGCATAAGACAGCTCACCAGGCCTCTTCTTGGCCGCAGCCACAACATCAGCCAATGTTTTGTAGGGTGAACCTGGTGGTGATACCAGGACGTAAGGAGTAGCACCAATGTAATACAAAGGTACAAAATCATTAATAGGATCAAAGCCAGGATTTTTATAAATGGATGGATTAATAGCTTGCGCGCTGTTAATAGTCAGTAATAAGCTATAGCCATCCTTCGCCGAACGGGCAACACTTTGAGTACCAATATTGCCTCCGGCACCCGGCCTATTTTCAACCACAATGGAAGCGCCAATGGATTCACCAAATGCGGGCGCAATCAAGCGCGCAACAATATCGTTGGTGCCTCCAGCAGTCTGAGGAACAACCATCGATATGGGTTTATTGGGATAGCCCTGTGCTTGAACTCCAAAGCAAATGGCGACACCTAATGCTAACAATAGATTTTGAATTGTTTTATACATCTAGCCTCCTTAGTGAACCAAGCTTAAGCGCATGCGTACTTCGCCCACATGCCCCTTAAGGTCATATAGCTCTTTCGCATCCAACATCGAGACCTTAATATTGCCAACACGCCTCTCAATATTCTCTAGATCTTTAAAGTTCTTTTCTTTTAGCGCAGGATTTTGCGCATTCCGCTCAATGACTTTGAGCTCTTCATACACTTGGGCTAGCTTGAGGCGTAATAAGAAATTTTTAGTTGTTGGAATATAGGTAAATAGTGGGATTAAGATTACCAGCAATGGAATAACAATTTTTACAAAACGTCCGGCCCATACTGCAGTCCAGAACGGTAAGTGGCGATGCAAGAATGAAGGACCATCTTTTAAATAGATCTCGACATCAGCATGTAATGGAAAATCCAATCCAGAACCAGAGGGAAACTCGCCCACCTTTTGTAAACGTGAGTAAGATTTCAAGATGTCGTATGAAGCGCTGAGCAATAGCGAAACCAAAGCTGGACTCACATTGTCATGAGCCACTAAAGTGGCGGTCGCCGCCATTACCTGAATATCCTGACGGGGTTGATCGTATTGAATGCTCAATAGCCCCCTAGGCACAGTGACCTTTGATAAATACGGAAGATTGCGAGTGCAGGCATCTGCCTGATCAAAGTTCATTAAACGAATTCCGGGAATAGCGTAAAACTTTTTCAGAACCGGTGCCTCTGCTGCAGCCACGATAAATACTGCATCCAACTCACCATTGCTTAACTTGGCTATAGCCTCATCAGGCTTTAGTTTTTGTGCGCCAAATTCTTTTTCAGTCATGCCACTAGCATGCAATAAATCCTGAGTGAGCGCCAAAGTGCCGCTTCCTTCATTGCCTATGGAGATGTTCTTGCCCTTGAGCTGACTCAATATCTTCAGTTGGCCACCTTCAGACTTGAAGGCACCTTCGCGATACCAAACCCAAATTGGTTCATAAAACATTCCTGCGATGGACACCAAATTGGGATAGTCGCTAATCTTGGCAACCCCGCCCTGAACCATCGCAAAATCCACCCCAGATTGGGGATCATTTAAGAGATTGAGGTTATCTATCGTACCGCCCGTAGAACGCACCTTCAGTTCAACACCATCTTGGGATACCTCTGCCTTGAGGCGCTCTCCAAATTGGTAATACAGCCCAGTAGGAAAGCCGGTTGCCATTTCGATTGACTTGGGTGGTGGTGGGACCAGAACCCACAGCACACCAAAAAGAATAATTAACAGCGCAAAAAAGGCAGCTGTTATAGCTAAGGGGTTGTACATTTGTTTTTTAATAAAATTCATGAAAGTCTCTTATGTTTTTTGCATTATGCCCCGACCATGGCATTAGGAAAAGGTTTCAAAACCGATCATCCAAATCGAGATAAGATGATACTTTTAGATGCTCCCAAGACCATTATGAATTCAGCAAAAACCAAGGTAGCCCTAGTCACTGGCGCAGGAACTGGTATTGGCAGGGCAGCAGCAAAAGCCCTTCTTAAGGGCGGCTATCAAGTGGTTCTAACCGGGCGCAGTCTAGATAAATTAGAAAAGGCTATCTCTGATATCGGTGGCAATCAGATTAATTGTCTTGCCGTATCTTGCGACGTTGGCAAACCCGATGAAGTCAAAAATCTATTTGCTGCTCTTCGTAATAAGTTTGGCCGCATTGATGTCCTCTTTAATAATGCCGGGATGGGTGCACCAGCCATTCCCATGGAAGACCTGAGTTACGAACAGTGGATGAATGTAGTGAATGCCAATCTGTGCGGAGCATTCTTATGCTCACAAGAAGCGATTCGCATGATGAAAGCCCAGTCTCCTCAAGGCGGCAGAATTATCAATAACGGTTCAATCTCTGCACATGCACCGCGCCCAATGTCGGCACCTTATACCGCAACAAAACATGCTATTAGTGGCCTGACTAAAACGATTGCACTCGATGGACGCGCATTTAATATTGCCTGCGGACAAATCGATATCGGCAATGCTGCTACAGAGATGACCGAGCGCATGGCAGCTGGAATTATGCAGGCTGATCAATCTATTAAGGTAGAGCCACGAATGGATGTGGATCATGTTGGAGAGGCGGTACTTCACATGGCTCAGCTTCCGCTAGAAAGCAATATTCTCTCCATGACCATTATGGCTACTAACATGCCTTTTGTAGGCAGGGGCTAAAGTCTTACTATCGAACTTGATCGACTAGCAGACGCACATTATTAGCACCGACTTTAATCGTTTGCGCCAAAGAGATTAAATCCCCCGCCTCTGGCTTAGCCATTCCTGTTTTTGAGATGCGCACCTCAATACTTGCTTCAGACAACTGCGAGAGAGGTGCGCTAGGGTTCATTGCTAGGGCATCATTCAAAGCAAAGCTCATTGGAAAATTGCTGGCAGGCATCTTTAAGACTGCCACTGGCATACGCTCACCTGGCTTACGAGCTATCACCATCACAATATCGCCAGGCTTGATTTTGGATTTGAGTTCGGCAGATATTTCAATCTTGCCACTGATTTCTTTTCCAGAAGAGGCAGCTAGTGTAGTAGCAGTGGTAGCTAAGCCACCTTTAGAGCGCGCCTCGGCAATCGATCCCTGGATAGCTCGCGCTTCATCAGTATCGGACGGAATTTGTTTTGCTAGTTTTTCCCAAGTCTGCACTGCTACCTTGTAATTACCAGAGTTATAAGATGCAGTTCCAGCAAGCCAAAGAGCCATCAAGTTATTGGGATCGAGCTTAAGAGCCTGGTTAATTAACTGCATAGGCTTTCCAGTAAAACTGCCGTTTGCATTACTGGCCAATACATCTGCATAGTCGGCCAATAATTGCGGATCAGAATCTATAAAGTTACCGGCACGTGCATAAGCTTTAGCAGCATCTTCATTACGACCCAAGATTCGGTAAGAGCGAGCCAACATCGCCCACCCTTTTAGGTTTGTTGGATCTTTTTCCATTTTGATGGCGAACTCGGCCACCATTTTCTCGACACCCTCTTGAGTGACCGGTTTCTCAGAATTTTTTTGAGCTACACGAACCACATCCCCTAAAGAGAAATATAGCGCCGACGATAGCAAGACAATAAAGAGGCACAAGCCAATTGCAGTCTTCTTGGTGGATCCGGCAACCTCTCGATCATCTTCCTCAATAGTGTCTTGAAAAAGTCGCTGACGCATTTCTGCATGAGCAATTTCATAATCGGTTGAAGTGATGGCGCCCGATTGATGTTCGACTTCTAATTTATCGAGCTCCTCTCGGTAAATAGTGGCATTCATCTGACGACGCGATGTTGCCTTACTCTTCGCGGGAAATATAAAAGGTCGCAGCAGTAATAGCAGCACTAATACCAGAAGCAGAAAAGCGGGAATCAAGAAGCTAGTCACTAAATTCATTCCTATTTCTTATCAGTCGCATTGAGCATGGCATCAATTTTCTGATTATCAGCATCGGTCAGAGCAATAGTCGGCACACTGCTGTTTCTACGCCTTAGATACATTAAAAGTCCAACAATACCAAGACCCAAAATAACAAACGGGCCAATCCAAAGCAACCATGTCACCGGCTTTACTGGTGGACGATAGAGCACGAAATCACCATAGCGCTCAACCATAAACGAACGAATTTGATCATCGCTCTTGCCCTCTTTGATCAATATACGGATTTCACGACGTAAATCATTTGCGAGATCCGAACGAGAGCCAGCTAAAGATTCGTTCTGACATACCAAGCAGCGCATTTCTTCGGAGATACTAATTAATCGCTGCTCCGTGACAGGATCATCCGCCAATGGCGCCGCCTCATTAGCAATGGCGCCACCCAGACCCAATACGAATAAAGTGAAGAGAGCAATTAAAAAAATCTTTTTCATGATTTCTTAAGCTCACTTAGCAAAGGATAAATTTTCTGGTTCAGCAAATCCATTGTTAGTGGGCCGATATGCTTAAAGCGAATCAAACCCGCTTTATCAATAATGTAGGTCTCAGGTACACCATAAACACCGTAGTCGATACCAACGCGACCATTACCATCAAAGGCGGAGAGAACATATGGATTGCCCTGCTTTGCCAACATTGCTAAAGCATCTTCACGCTTATCTTTGTAGTCCAAACCAATGACTGGTGCTACTTGAGATTTAGCTAACTCCACTAAGACGGGATGCTCTTCACGACAAGCTACGCACCAGGATGCCCAAACATTCAATATCCATACCTGACCCTTCATACTTGCAGGAGAAAATATTTTATTCGCCTCGGTCAATTGAGAAACCTCAAATGCAGGAGCTGGCTTGTTAATTAAGGGTGATGGAACTTCATGTGGATCCCGATTTAATCCAATTGCCAAAAAGACCACCAAGCCAATAAACAAAACGAGTGGGATTAAAAATTTCGCTTTCATGAGAATTTGCTCCTCAATTTCAAGCGATAACGCTTATCTGACATCGCCAATACGCCACCTAAAGCCATTAGCAGGCAACCACCCCAAATCCAATCAACGAAAGGCTTGTAATAAACACGTACAGCCCAAGACTGATCTCCCAGCTCTTCACCCAGTGACACGTAAATATCACGAGTGAGCCCTGCATCAATCGCCGCCTCTGTCATTGGCATAGTTGATGAGAAGTAACTGCGCTTCTCGGGATAGAGGCTGATCTGACCACTGCCATTTTTGGACATTATGAATGTACCGCGTATTGCTTGGTAATTTGGGCCACGAGCTGCATTGACACCTTGAAGCTGAATTTGATAACCGCCAACTGTTACTGTATCGCCCGCTGACATGCGTACATCTTTTTCTTCTTGATAAGCGCCAACCATCGTGACACCAATCACAAAAATAGCAATACCTAAATGCGCTACTTGCATACCAATAAAAGAACGTGTGGGCTTGCCGGCTTTTGCTTGGCGCGCGATTTGCATGCAACCAGAGGCAATCACCCAAAAAGCAAGCATGAAGCCCATACCTGCAAGCCAGGTAAATTGCCCCATAACGAATGGGATTGCTATGCCTGCGATTAAAGCAACTACACCTGCCAACCATAAGCGCTTAATGATGGCCAATAAGTTACTTTGCTTCCAACTCGACCAAGGGCCAATGCCCATCAATACCAATAAAGGAACCATGATGGGAACAAACACGCTATTGAAATAAGGAGGGCCTACAGAAATCTTGCCAAGATGCAGGGCATCAATCAGCAGTGGATATAGCGTACCCAGCAGTACAGATCCAGCAGATACCACTAAAAATACATTCCCAAGCAAGATAAATGTTTCTCTAGAGCTCAAATTAAATTTACCGCCCATTGTGCTTTTCGGTGCACGCCATGCATACAGCAATAAAGATGAGCCCACCACCAGAGACAAAAAGATCAGGATAAAAATACCGCGTCTCGGATCAGTTGCAAATGCATGCACTGAGGTTAAAACACCTGAGCGAACTAAAAAGGTACCTAGCAGTGATAGCGAGAATGCAGTAATCGCCAAGAGGACGGTCCAGCTCTTAAAGCCACCGCGCTTCTCTGTCACTGCCAAAGAATGTAATAAGGCTGTACCTACAAGCCAAGGGATAAAGGAGGCATTTTCAACGGGGTCCCAGAACCACCAACCACCCCAACCCAATTCGTAATAAGCCCACCATGAACCGAGCGCAATACCGAGAGTTAGAAAAACCCAAGCGGCAGTAGTCCAAGGTCGTGACCAACGCGCCCATGCAGCATCCAATCTGCCTGATAACAAAGAGGCTATCGCAAATGCAAATGCCACTGAAAAACCAACGTAACCCATGTACAACATTGGCGGATGAAATACTAAGCCTGGATCTTGCAAGAGTGGATTTAATGAGCGGCCATCTTGCGCTGCAGGCAATAACCGTTCGAAGGGGTTTGAGGTTGTTAAAACAAATAACAACAGACCGCTAGTAACCAAACCCAATACACCAATGACTCGTGCCACCATGAAATCATCCAACGCCTTGGAGAGCTGCGCCACCAAAATAGTCCAGGTAGCTAGTAAGAAGATCCACAAGAGAAGCGAACCTTCATGACCACCCCATACCGCACCCAATCGATAGATAATCGGTAGTTGCGAATTGGAGTGCTCAGCAACATAGAGTACAGAAAAATCGTTGACGTAAAAACTCCAAGCCAATATTCCAAAGGCAATCGCCAACAACAGGAAAACAGTTTGCGCGGCAGGTCGTGCTAACACCAACCAATCACGGCGGCCAAAGTGTGCGCCCAGCAAAGGTAAAACGCCTTGAATCAGTGCAATACAAAGCGCTAGGACTAATGCGTAATGCCCAAACTCAGGAATCATTTATTACTTCCATTTTTTTGAGCTTGCTCTAAAGCATGTTTGGCTTCGGGTGGCATGTAATTCTCATCATGCTTAGCCAGCACCTCACTGGCAATAAATTCACCATTAGCATTCATACGGCCTTGAATAACTGCGCCCTTACCCTCTTTAAATAAATCAGGAAGGATGCCAGTGTATGCAACCGGAATATCTTTCACGAGGTCAGTGATCACAAAGTGCACTGTTAATCCATCGCGTTTTAGTGAGCCATCTTTCACCATACCGCCAATTCGGAAGGCTTGACCTTGAGGTGCTTTACCAGCCGCTACTTCACTTGGAGTGACATATAAAGCGATATTACTATTCAGTGCATTCAGGATTAAAAGCGCAGCTACTCCAATAGCAACCAGTGCAGCAACAATAATCAATGCGCGTTTATGTCTAGGCTTCACTTACTAATCTCTTTATCAAACTGCTCTGCTAATTGCTCTTGCTTTAACCTGCGAACGATTGCATTAAAACGAGCACGCACAAATAGGGGCTCTAATATCAACACTAGCGCACAAACACCAAAACTGCTCCATACGTACAAGGCGTAGCCGCCCATGGCAAAAAACTCAGAAGGACTATTCCACATCAGCTTTTCACCTCAATTGATTGTCTCACCCAATCGGCGTGGGCTTCACGCTCCAAAATGATTGCCCTCACTCGCATTAAGGTGACTGCAATGGTGTACATCCAGAGACACAAAGCCATCAAAAGCATTCCCCACAGCATGGTTTGAGCCATAGCCGGAGCTTTTGTTAGGGAAATAGATGCTCCCTGATGCAAGGTATTCCACCATTTCACAGAAAAATAAATAATGGGCACGTTAACCACTCCCACCAAAGCCAAAATAGCACTAGACTTATCAGCGCGACGAGGATCATCGATAGATGCCCGTAAGGCAATAAATCCCAAATACAGAAATAAGAGAATCAACTCTGAAGTTAGGCGGGCATCCCAAACCCACCAAGCACCCCACATCGGCTTACCCCAAAAAGCACCTGTCCATAAAGACAGAAATGCCATCCAGGCACCTATTGGTGCAAGAGCCTGCGCCATCATGGCAGATAGGCGGGTATTAAAAACTAAGCCTAGACCTGCCCATGCGGCCATCACTAAATAGATAAACATCGACATCCAAGAGGCAGGTACGTGGATAAAAATGATTCGATAACCCTGGCCCTGAACAGCATCTACTGGGGCAACAAAAAAACTGACCCACAAACCAGCAGCACCAAATAAAAAAGTCAAAACCCAAAAGAATGGGATGAGCTTACCCGCCACCGGATAAAAGGTACTAGGGCTTGATAACTTAAACCAGTTAACCAAGCGGTGATTAGAAAAATTATTTACCTGATTCATTCAATCGCAATCTTGACAGCGGCGCTACTTACCCAAGGAACAAATGCTAAAGCCAAAATCAATAATGCGCCTAGCAATGAAAAATGGCCTGATGTATCCAAGCCCACACTATTTGCATAAACAGCGCCGGCACCAAAAATGAGTACGGGAATATATAAAGGCAAAATTAATAAGCTTAATAAGATGCCGCCGCCCCTTACCCCCAAGGTCAATGCTGCGCCTATAGAGCCTAGCAAGGATAGCACTGGGGTACCTAGCAATAGAGTTCCCATCAGCACATATAAGGAGCTGGTATCTAGATCAAACTGAATGCCAATAATCGGGGCCAAGAGCACGAGTGGCAAACCACACACAATCCAGTGGGCAATAATTTTTCCAGTTACCAGCACAACCATAGGCTGGGGTGATAAAGCGAGCTGCTCCAAAGCACCATCTTGATAGTCTGCCGCGAACATACGTTGCAGGCCTAATAAGGTCGACAACAGGGCCGCGACCCACAGAACGCCAGGGGCAATTTTGCGTAGCAACGCTGTGTCTGCACCAATGCCCAATGGAAATAAGCTAGTCACCACCACAAAAAAGAATAGGGCTGTGAGCACCTCACTTTTACGGCGCATTACTAGGAGTAAATCTCGGCGGATGATTGCTAACAAGGCATTCATAGGTCAAGCACCCTCACATGAGGAAGACTCACTTCTTGATGGCTAGTGAATACCACCAACCCACCCTGCTCTACATGCTCGCCAATTAGTCCTTGCAATGCCTGCATCGCATGAATATCGAGTGCATTAAATGGCTCATCTAAGATCCATAACTTAGCCTGACGTGTCAGCATGCGAGCCATTAAGACGCGACGCTTTTGTCCTGCCGATAAACAATTGACTGGTAAATGTTCGCGTCCGCGCAAACCAAAACGCCAGAGAGCAGATAACGCTTTTTCATCGGAGAGATCAACACCATCAAGAGCTGCATATAGTTGTAAATTTTCTAGCGCCGTGAGATCTTCTTTAAGAGCATCTCGATGCCCCAGAAATAAAAGCGCGCGATGATAGGTAGCGATGTCTTTAGAGATGGATTGACCGCCCCACAGAATTTCTCCAGCCTCTGGCTTAGATAAACCCGTCAAAAGCCTTAATAGACTCGTTTTTCCAACACCGTTCTCACCGCGAACATGCAGACACTCACCACCTGAGAGCATTAAATTCAGATCCTGAAATAACGTTCTTTCGCCTCGAATACAGCAAAGAGCGCGAGCTTGGAGCATTAGATGTGGCTTGCTGGGGGAGAAGGAGGTGTCGGCTGTCATGTAGGCAATGGCTTGAATCAAACCACCCCAGGCATTGTCCAAGAGCCCATAGGGGCTGTCAAACCAGCAAAAGTGGAATTAAGGGAATAATCCCTTTCAATTCAATTACTTATGAAATTATAAACCGACTGTAGGTGGAATGCCGGCCAAGAAAGAAAAAACCACCCGAAGGTGGTTTTCTTCATCAAATCAAGTACTTAGCGAACAGCAAGCCTGCCAAACTTACTTAAGTCGCTGAGTAATTTCGGCAATACGTTGCCCATAGAGTCTGGCAGTCTCTAAGTCCCCAACATTCACCTCATCCGCACTAGCGTCTGAAGGAGTTTGCATCATCGCCCCAGCAAACGAACCAACATAGTTAACGTCGTCACGCTTAGCGGCTTTAGAGTTAGAAGGCATCAAACCAGTGCCAACCCATAAACCAGAGTGCTGCATAGCCAAGGTAAAGAAATAATGCAATGTGGAATGCTTGTCACCATTCATAGTTGCTGAATTGGTAAACCCGCCGAACACTTTATCTTTCCACTGCTGAGAAAACCATTGCTTAGAACTCGCATCAGCAAACTTTTTAAATTGCCAGCTGACGGTTCCCATATAAGTAGGTGAACCAAAAATGATTGCATCAGCCTCATTCACAGTTGTCCACTGCGCGTCAGTCAAATTTCCTTCAGCATCGATTGCAACTAATGTAGCGTTAGCACCCTTAGCAACCGCTTCCGCTTGTTTTACTGTGTGACCATAGCCACTATGAAATACTACTGCGATTTTTGTCATCTCGTTTTCCTTAAAGAATCAGTTATTCCGGCTTTATACCAGCGCTTTTAATGATCTTACCCCAGCGTACAGATTCCTTCTTTTGAAATGCCCCAAATGCCTCAGGAGTCATTGCGTAGTACTTTGCTCCCTCTGACTCAAGCTTCTTTTGTACTGCTGGCTGCTGCATAATTTTGCCGACCTCATCATGCAACTTTTTAACAATAGCTGGCGGTGTACCTACCGGCGCAAATAGGCCAATCCAATTCTTCACATCAAATCCCGGTAAGGTTTCGCTAATACTGGGTAAATCTGGCATAGATGGATCCCTACTTGCGCCAGTTACTGCTAGACCTCGCAACTTATCGCTTTTTACATAAGGAAGAATGGTGGGCATTGTTGCAAACATCACTTGAGTTTGTCCGCCAATCAAATCCGTAATGGCAAGGGCGTTACCTTTGTATGGAATGTGCGTCATGTCTACTTTTGCAGTCATTACAAATAATTCGCCCGCTAAGTGGCTAGCAGTACCAATACCACCGGAACCATAGGAGACCTTTCCAGGGTTGGCCTTTAAATAGGCAATTAACTCAGGTACATTTTTTACCGGCAGATTTGGATTGACTGCTAACAAACCTTCAGCATCCAGCACAAAGACCACTGGTACAAAATCTTTTAGTGGGTCATAGGGCATGCTCTTCACTAAATAGGGATTGACCGCATGCGTTCCAATACTACCCATAATTAAGGTGTAACCGTCTGCTGGGGATTTGGCAACAAAGTCTGCGCCAATGTTTCCACCACCACCAGTTTTGTTTTCCACAATCACTGGCTGGCCAAAAGCCTCGCTTAATCCCTGCGCAATGATTCTGGAAAATCCATCTGCAATACCACCAGTAGCGAATGGAGAAATAATTTTGATTTGTCGATTAGGGTATGTACCAGTTTGAGCATTTGCAATATGGCAAGCCAATAACCCAAGCAGCACACTCAATGTGAAAACAATTTTTTTCATATTATTTTTATAAAGAATTTTGATTTATGGGTGCAGCAGCTAAACCTTGTAATTGATACTGTCGAATCAAATCAGCCACTAAACCGCTGCGAATAAATTCTTCAACACAAGTACTTAAAAATGTGATTGCCTCTAGATTAGATTTCTTGGTAGCAATTGCCTGCTGAATACCAGTGAACTGACCTTCTAATATCCGTAAGCCCGGATGTTTTTTAGCAAAAGCAACTAAGCCTGTCTTAAGCCCAGCTAGCGCATCTAAACGCTCACTCAGAAAAAGTTCATTGCTTGCCTGGAGACTATCCGCATGAACGAGAGTGCCATGCTTTAGATTACGCTGTAACCAGTGATCGTATGCACTCTTAAAGAAAGATGCGATTCGAACACCCGGTTGATCTACTTGGAAAATATCTTGAATTGGTGAATCATCGGAAACTAAGTAAGTCGCCTCCAACTCTACATAAGCGGGGGTAAAGGTGACTTTTTCAGCGCGCGCCGGATCAGAACCTACCAAAACAATTCCGCATCTTCCACTAGCAGCAGCCTCCACTACTTCTTCCTGGGATTCATAACCCGTCAGTTCGAGCGGAACTTCCAATCGCTTTGCTACTGCACGACAAATGTCTGGCGCTATACCGGTAGGCTCTCCTGCAGAGGTGCGGCCAGTAACCAATAAAAAATTACCTAGATAAACCGCAGCAGAAAGAACGCCGTGAGGGGCAAGCTGCGCCCTCACTTCGGTAGAAATTGAACTCAAAAGAATCTCCGTAATTTAAAAGGTGGTAACTAGTTAGAACTGAACAGTTTCGCCTTCAGTCATTGGAATGATTTTGATATTGCTACCCTTCATAGCCGCCTGAAACTCAGCCAATGTTCCCTTGGTCATCGGATTGGAGTTGTAGTGCATCGGTATGACCATCTTAGGCTTAACCCAAGTGCGCAAAGCAAATGCAGCATCGTCTGGTGCCATCGTGAAATTTCCTCCGATTGGAATCATGACTAAGTCCGGCTTGTAATGCTCGCTAATAAATTTCATATCGCTAAATAAGCCGGTATCACCCATATGCCAAATTTTGAATCCATTTTCCAACTCGATGATGTAGCCCACTGGCTCTCCAGCAGGATGAGATTCCATCTTGTCTGTTGCAGGATTTTTCCAAACTAATAGGGATGAATGCTCAGCTTGTACCGCAGTTACCTTAATCCCAGGAGCAGGTGTAACACGACCTGTCTTATTAAAGCGATGACCTAAGTCTGCTGGCAGCACCCCTAAAGTAGTTAGGGGTGTGATCATATCTGCGGGACCATAAAGCTTGATATTGTTCATCTTAGCCAAAGCCGGAGCATCACCAATGTGATCAACGTGCGCATGAGTCACAAGCAGCACATCAATCGGACCAATCGCAGCTAAATCAGTCTTATACATCGGTGGGGTCTTAGGGCCACCAGTAATCCAGGGATCAATCAAAATCATTTTGCCCTGAGGAGTTTTGATACGAAAACCTGCTTGCCCTAGCCACAGCGCCTCTGTTTTGCCTTGAGCTCCAGCAGGTGCGGCATTTTGCGCACTACTGATTGTCGATGCTGAGGCTAGAACTGCTGCAAGCAATAGGCCCAAGCCACCCTTAGTTAAAAAGCCCTTCATTGGAACGTCTCCTCGTTATCGTAATAATCAAGAAACTATAGACCAAATTAGCTGTTTAGGCTTATGACGCAATGCGTCATTTAGTGAGCGACTACTTCCAAAATAGGGAAATCTTTTGTGGAGAGTCCGCACTAATAGAAAGTGCTCGCTTTTGGACTACCCCTTGGTATGTTGCCTCAATTGCATAATCACCAGGCACTAAGTTAATTAGCATATAAGGACCGTCTGCTTGAGCCTCAAAAATAGCCTGCTTTTTTGAGTTGGTGATTTTGATGGATGCTCCAAATATCCAAACGCCTCTGCCATTTTCAATTTGAGACATTTCCAATAACAAAGGCCACTGCTTTGCTTGGGCAAGAATGGCAACAGTCTCACCCTCACCTACGCCACCAGTGACATAAGAAATCCCTTGTGAATATTGCGTCTCTGGAATTTGCGCCAAAGCCCAAGAGCTCATCAAAATTAGATGAGTGGAGATAATTATTTTAAGTAGTGTTTTCATATCTTCATAGTACGACTGATTGAGATATAAAAAAAGCCCCGTTGCAAAAAACAACAGGGCTTGTGTGCGCTAGAACACTTAAGCTTAGGGCGTCATCACAATAGCGCCGGAAACTTTTCTTCCTTCGGCAGCACGATGCGCATCCGCAGCCTGCTCCAAAGAAAACTTAGCACCGATTTGTACTTTGACTTGACCTTTAGCAATTGCATCAAATACTGCCTTGGCATTTTCTTTTAATAAAGCTGGAGTTGCGTTATGCGGAAAGACAGATGGTCTTGTCAAAAACAGGCAGCCCTTCTTGTTGAGAATTTCTGGCTGAATTTCAGGCGCCGGTCCAGAAGCAGCTCCAAACAAAGCAACTGTACCGAATGGAGCAGTGCAATCCAACGATCCCAAGAAAGTAGTTTTAGCTACTGAGTCATAAACTACATTAGCTTTTTTACCGCCAGTGGCCTTAAGCACATCCTCAACCCAAGTTGGTTGGGAATAATCCACTACCGCATCACAACCCGCCTCTTTAGCCGCTGCGAATTTTGCAGGTGCCCCCACGGTACCAACAACAAACGCACCTAATGCTTTTGCCCAGCCAGCCAAAATTTGACCAACACCACCGGCAGCAGCGTGCACTAGAACGATATCGCCTGCTTTTACTTTATAAGTCTTTTGCACCAGATATTGCGCAGTCATTGCCTTAAAGAAAACAGCTGCAGCTACTTCATCAGAAATATTGCTCGGTATCTGAACCAATTTGTCAGCCGCTACGTTTCGCGCACTTGCATATGCACCAATACCGGCATTCATATATACAACGTGATCGCCAACCTTAAAGTCAGTAACGCCTTCTCCTACATGCTCAACAACACCAGCAGCTTCGTGACCTAGGCCAGTAGGCATCTCTAATGGATAAACGCCAGAGCGCTGATATACGTCAATGAAATTAAATCCGATAGCAGTTTGACGAATCTGCACCTCACCTTTTGCTGGTGGGGGCAACTCTTTATCAATTACCTTGATTACGTCTGCACTGCCTAATTCAGAAAGACTAACTACTCGCGCTTTTGTCACATGTCACCTATATATTTTTTATAAAAAATCATCATACAGTAAGGGCGTTAGAAGACTCTTCTTCAATTACCGCCCAAGTACTATCGCCTAACTTCTTAACCGCCATTGAATATGTCCACCCGTCTGGAATCCCACAACTCCACCCACTTGGGCCATTCTGAATGAGTACGTTGACGCTATTTCTGCTGTCGTAGTACAGGTGATAAATTTTTCCATGGATGGGATTAAAACCAAATTTAGCGCTATGTACCATTTCAGTGGCGTCCAGCCTTGCTTGCAAGGCTTTGGCTTGTTTCATCAAGACTTCAGCCTGCTCCATAATGCGGTCATACTCCAGCTTCGCATTCTGGCGCGCTACATTGACAGCCTTATCTTTTTCTTCGGTGACCTTAATGGGCGCAAATACAGGAGCACCCACTTCCATTGGATATTCAATCCCTGCGTGACGCGCTGGATCGGTATCTTCGATTCTCATGAAATGCCCTGTATCTCTTTTAATGTATTTAAATAAACTCGACTACTTAATCAAACCACAAGCAATGCGTGGTCCAGAATTTCCAGCAGGTTGAGACTTGTAATCATCTGGATCGCGATGCACTACAACTGAGCGGCCTACAATACCAGTTGGTCCAGTATTTACAGCAAAGCCATGTAGTTTAGCTGTGTAAGTTGCGTTACCACTCGCGTCTGATTTAATGTTTGGCATATCACCTGCATGATTCATGCCACTGTCTGGCATGCCATGTGCTTTTGTCTCAGGATTAAAGTGACCACCTGCACTCATTGCATCTGGAGCAGAGCAATCGCCCTTCTCATGCACATGAAATCCTTGCTCTGCATTTGGCTTCAAACCAGAAAACTTACCATTGATAAGAACATCATTGCCTTGCCAGGTGAAAGTCACTTCACCCTTGGCCTGCGATCCTGATCTTGAATCTAGGCTTGCGCTGGCTTTTTGCCCTGTGCCCTGTTCCATCGATTGACAGGCTACTAAAGATAAGACTCCAAACGCAGATAGAGCAATCGAAACTTGCTTTAATTTCATATTCATTTAAATCTCCTTGGATTGGGCGCTCAGCGACGCCTTCCAAGAAAGTGTGACACAAATCTAGCCCTTTTGCTTAACGCTTATAGAAGCTCAGGGTGACCTCACCAAGCTCAATGCCAAACTTACTCATCTTGGCCTTGTTTAGCATTACTTTAGGGGTAATAAGGTACATCCAATCGTTAAATTGCACGTTATAAATGGTTCCATCTACTGGCAAGGCAAGGGTGTAGGTCCAATTCAGGGCATTTCCAGCCAATTGGCCCTGGGCATCTCCCACTACATCATCTGCCCTGCCAATGAAATTACCCGGGGACTGCTCAGTCAAAGTCCAAATGCGTTTTTGCTTTGTGCCATCCGAGTACTCAAAGCTTTCATCTAAGGTACCCACCTTCTTGCCATCAACCATAGTCCAATTAGATTTAATTAATACAGTAAAACGCTTCTTCACCTCACCACTACGATCTGTAAAGATGCCATAGGCATCAATCGTTCCTGAAAAATATTCACTTAAGTCTAGAGCAGGATTCTCGGAAGCATATTGAGAAACTTGCGGTGTAGAGCAAGAGGCCAAAAATAGGCTGCACAAGGCCAACAAGATAATTCGGATAAAAAGTGATTTCATAGATTAGCAAGCCTCAGTAAAAAGTGGTGGCGGACAAGATTGTCCAAGTAGATCGGTGCGAAGCTTTGGTGCACTTGTTTTGGGGTCAAGCCAGATCCCAAAAAATGCTTTCGAAAAATCAGTGCCTGGTATTTGCGCAATTTGCTTACCATCGTGATAAAAGATTGTTCCTTGTTTAGGAGAATAGACAGCAGTCAAAGTATGTCCTGACTCTACATTCGGCAAGAAAGCGGTTAACTCTCTACCCCACTGTGCTGCCTGAGCATCCGTAATACCAATGCGCTTCATCTCTTCCACACTGCGATTAGCAATCGAGACTCCAGAAAAAGATTTTTGATAGCGCATGTCTAGCGCAAATTCCGGGGAGGCTAGTGAACCCACTCGATAAAAGGAGGCGTCATATATATGCAGACCCCACCAAGTCAGTCGTCCACTACCCTGAAGTTTTGCGGAGCTTAAATAGGGTGGCAGTTCCTGTGGATCAAGGGCAAAGCTAGCTGGCGCTAATGCGCTAAATAAAGCGACGATTAAAAACAATCGAATCATCTTCATAGCGATGTTGATTTTGATTTCACCAAACGCAATGCTGCTGGTCCCAAAAGACTAGAAATAGCATGTCTATTCTTAGCAAAAAATAGGTAACCCAACTTCAAAAATGGTTGCAGGGCTTTTCTGGAAAAAAGCCAGGCAAGGCGGGGCAAATTGGCCCTACGATAAGCCTCGGGAAATACTGAAACGCCGTGAATTAATTTACCGCTAGCAAACTGCCCATACATTGCAGCCAATGCAGCCTCACAGGAGACACCAACTTTCTGTGGGTCAAACTGCTCTGAATTAATATCGACAAAGTCCAAAAGATTGGCTTGATTTCGCCCAGATAGAAACAGAATCTCCGCCTGGCATAAAGGACAAGCGCCATCGTAAAACAAAGTAAGTTTTTCTAACTGAGTCATTGTTCAGCAAGTTTACGGCTTATTCAATAAACTGGCTGACACATTCATTTTAAGGTTGCTATGCAAAAAGAGATCGCGTTAAATGTATTTGGGGAACCACTCATTCCCTGTTCTTTTGATCCTTTAACGGGGTTTTTTAGGGATGGTTGTTGCAAAACTAATGATGAGGATGTTGGTAGCCATTTAGTGTGCGCCATTGTCACAAATGAGTTTTTACAATTTAGCCTTCAAAAAGGCAATGACTTAATTACCCCACGACCAGAGTATCAGTTTCCAGGATTGGTTGCGGGAGATCAGTGGTGCTTATGCATCAATCGCTGGGTAGAGGCATTCAATGCCCATTGCGCCCCATTGATCAAGCTCGAAAGCACCCATATTAAGGCACTAGAAACAGTCTCCTTGGATACCTTAAAGGAATATGCGAGAGAAGTCTGACAGAAGCGTGACAGAAGCGTGAGAGAAGCATGAAGGCCTTTTACACAGATCATTTTGTCTTACCTCTTCCGGCGGGACATCGCTTCCCAATGGAGAAATACTCTCGCCTACGAGATTTGGTCAATACACAAGCAAATATAGAGCTCATGGAGGCGCCGCCTGCAACAGACACCCAAATCCTATATGCCCATGATCCAAGCTACCTGATTAAAGTCATTGAAGGCAAGCTATCCCCACTGGAGCAAAGAGAAATTGGATTTCCCTGGAGCGAGCAAATGGTAGAGCGTTCACGCCGCTCAGCTGGGGCCACAGTAGCTGCAGCTAAAACTGCTTTGCAAGAAGGTATAGCTGCCAATCTAGCTGGCGGCACTCATCACGCCTATCGAGATACCGGCAGTGGCTTTTGTGTCTTTAATGATTCAGCCATTGCTGCACGCACACTCCAAAAGGAAGTGAGCTCATCTCTTAAAATTGCTGTGATTGATTTGGATGTTCACCAAGGCAATGGCACAGCATCCATTCTGCAAAATGATGAATCTATTTTTACTCTGTCAATCCATGGCGAAAATAATTTCCCGTTTAAAAAAGAACAAAGTGATCTTGATTTGGGTCTTGCTGATGGCTGCAGCGATGAAGCCTACTTGCACTCCCTGAGAGAATGCCTAGATCAACTCGATACGCGCTTCAAGGCGAATTGCCTTATTTTCTTAGCTGGAGCAGACCCACATGAGGGCGATCGCCTTGGAAGGTTAAATGTAAGTACTGAGGGAATGCGCTTACGAGATGCAATGGTTTTTCAGTATGCGTTAGATCGCCAGCTACCAGTGGCATTTTCAATGGCAGGCGGCTACGGCAAAGAAATTGAATCCACTGTGGAGATTCATTTTCAGACCATTAAAACCGCCCTGCAATTTCAGAAGCAGTATTAGCAAACTTAAATCTTCAGCCCTTCTTTTTGGCCGCGCCTTTTGGGCTTGCAAGATTACCCATATTCTCTACACTCTTCTCGAAATTGGTAAACGAGTCAGCCATTGCAGCACGGATCAATTCAAAATTTTGCAGCGCATTATTAAATGAGGTTTTAAACACAGATACATAAGCTTCGCTACCAAGCGGTGCATTATCTGTCGCATCATTTACAAAGTGAATTAAATCCGCCTTGGATTCTTGGATCATGGTTTCTGCAATATCAGCTAGCTCTTGGTTACCACTTTTCAGAACCTGAACTAATTGGTTGTGATATTGAGAAATTTCTTTAGCAGCATCTTGTAATACCTCAGCGTGCACATTCTCAAAAACAGAGCGAGGATCCTGAATTTTCATCAACTCTGATACCCGCGCTTGAATCATGCTGGCCAATTCCTGTGAAGCCTGCTGATTAATTTGTGCAATGGCCTGTGCACTTTCAATCGCCACACGCCCAGCAGCCTTAGTCGCATCTATAGCCCTTTGTTGCCCCGGCATTGCATTCATATCCAATGGTTTCTTGCTCATATCAGCCTTTCAAATAGGTAAAGTCATTTACCAATCTACTCTCGTTCAGCCTTGTTGCTATAGAGAAATACCAGTAGATGAGCCTTCTACCTAAAAAGAAAAGCCCCAACTACTGCTAGTTGGGGCCCTGACTTCAAACTCTTTACTTTGTTTATTGCTTCTTCTTTGGTAAGTTATTCAGGGTTGAAGCACTATTTAGCTGCTGATCGACTAGGTAGAGAGTACCCCCGTAATTAGCCTGTAGATCATACCCAGAGAGGCCTACCGTATAAAAGGTAATTTCAGGATTAAATGAACGAATGGTACCGCCTGAACCAGCAGAGAAATTAGCATCTACATCAACACCACCGCGATGCCCATCAACCGAAGTTAGTAAAAACTGATCTATCGCGCCAGGGGTCTTGAAGATCGCCACTTGATATTGATCTTGATATCCAGCGCCTAGGCCTTCCCCGGTTTTGAGCGCTTGCATAAAAATAGGATCTGTACGACGCTTATCAAATAGAACGCCTTCACCACGCGCTAAGACTATCAAAACAATATTGACATTGGAGGTGGTAAAGACCGCATAGCCAGCAGCCTGGTCAATCTCTTTTTGAACATCTGGTTTTTGTTTTATTAAGGCATCAAGACCTGTCTTAGCCATTTTCAAAGTTGCGTCGCGCTTTTGCATAATTTCTGCAGGGGTCAGCGGCTTGCCATCTTGGCCAGTGGATTGGCAGCCAGCTAGAAATGCGACCGCGAGTAAAGTCAAAGCGGCATGCCTCGAAATAGATTTGAATGAAATAGTCATGGTTAAATTAATTTATACGGTTTGAATAGTGACAAGCGGAAATAAGATCGATGCATCAGCCTCTGCCGGCTTAGTCGATACATAAGAGAAAACACAAGCAGCCAAAATAATGAGTGCTCCGGCTACTAAGCTCCAATTTCTAATATTTGACCGCACTTTAAAATCCTCTAGTAAATTGACGTTATACGTATTACCCATTACACACCAAGCTTAGTGAGCTGGTGGCCCACGATTAACTCCCACTATTTTAAGTGCATACTAGAGCCATTATGAAAGTATCTCGTTGGACACAATACTGGCATCAAATCGGCGCCACTCACAGACTGCTCATTGTTGCATTAACTGGATTTGGATCTTTTTTCATCATTCCAGCCGATCAGAGCCCAGTCATCCGTTTGGCCCTTTCCTGGGTTGCTGCAGGAGGGCTTTACTTAATACTGACCTACATCATGATGTATTTTTCTACTCAGGAAAATATTCTTGGCCTCTCGAAAAAAGAGGATGATGGCGCGGCGATGATTCTGATGATTATCGTGCTTGCGGGAATAGCCAGCTTAGTCACGATCGTGATTATTCTTTCAGGCATCAAAGCACTTCCCATCAACCTTGCCATTCGCCATGTTGGACTGGTTTTAGCAACTTACATCATTTCCTGGTTATACGTACACACTGCATTTGCTCTGCATTACGCACACGTCTACTATCAAGAGCTTGAAAAAAACAATGAAGTACCTTTACTATTTGCCTCCAAGCCAAAGCCAACCTATGTAGACTTTCTTTACTTCTCGATGGTAATTGGTATGACTTGCCAGACTGCTGACGTCAATATTGCCAGCTCCAGAATCCGGTTCTTAGTCATGCTTCAGGGCATGACTGCTTTTATCTTTAATGCCACCTTACTGACTTTGGCTATTAATTTGATATCAGGGGTAGTTGCACTTTCATAAACCGCTAAAGTTAACGTCTACGAACTATTTCAAACAAAAAGCCAACCCCAGTGAGCTGACCCCCAAAAGTTGGACATTATGTCCAACCAAGGGGGTTTTGTTTTATGAGCAAGTACAGCAAGCAGTTCAAGCTAAAGGTAGTTAAAGAGTTTCTAAAGTCAGGTGGTCTTAAGCGGGT
>NZ_JACVPJ010000009.1 GCF_018881975.1 Polynucleobacter sp. JS-Safj-400b-B2
TTTGGGGGATTCTATGATACAAAAGTACTTCTATGATACAAACTCAAAAGGGCATCGCCCGCTGAGCTATATAGGTTGGTGCGGCTGGCAGGAATTGAACCCACGACCCCTTGGTTCGTAGCCAAGTACTCTATCCAGCTGAGCTACAGCCGCAACAGCCATAATTATGCCATGGAAGAGAAGAACTACATCACCCCTGCTGGTCACGAACGGATTAAGACCGAGCTCTTACAGCTCTTAAACCTTGATAGACCGGAGGTTGTAAAGGTAGTCCACTGGGCCGCCAGCAATGGTGACCGATCCGAAAATGGGGACTATATCTACGGAAAAAAGCGCCTTAGGGAGATTGATAGGCGGATCCGCTTCCTCAACAAACGTCTTGAATTTGCAGTAGTTGTCGATAATGCCGCCCGAAAATCTGGTGAAAATGACGCTGAACAGGTTTTCTTTGGCGCTACTGTGACTTACTCAACCCTAGAGGGAGATCAGGCCGGCAAAGAAACCACCATCACCATTGTTGGTGTGGACGAGGTGGATTTAGATAAGGGGCACGTGAGCTGGGTATCACCTATAGCAAAAGCCTTGATCAAATCTCGGATCGGAGATTGTGTCTTTATTCAAACACCAACAGGCCCTGCTCAAATTGAAATCTTAGACGTTCAGTATCTATAGAACTTAAGAGGACTATGTTGCGCGAGTTCGAGTGACCCGCATGACATCAGGATTGGCGCGTAGGCTGCGCATCACTTTAGAGAGATGCAGGCGATCGTAAACCTGGATCGTAAAACGGATGGTGACGGAATCTTCTTTGAAGCGATCTTCCATCGATACATTCATGATGTTGGAATCTGCAGAAGTAACACTACTCGCTACTCTAGCCAACACACCCTTACCTTGTCGTGTATCAATAGCTAAATCCAATTCAAACTCACGATTGAGTTCTTTGCCCCACTCCACTTCAACCCATTTATCACTGTCCTTAGACAACATACGTAACGCTAACGGGCAATCATTGGTATGGACTTGCAGGCCCTCTCCTTTGCCGAGATAGCCAATGATGTTGTCGCCAGGAATAGGATGGCAGCAGGTTTGAAAGTGAATAGAGTTGCCCTCACGTCCATCTACCAATATGGCTTGACGTTGGTGGTGATGACCTATTTCTTGATTTGGTGCAACCCAATCTGCAACACCTAAACGCATCTGCTCAGTACCGCCCTCATCATCAATCAGAATTTTGAGGCGAATAGCTAGCTCTTGAGGTGAGCGCCTACCCAAAGCAATATTGACACAAGCTTCTTCACGCGTTTTATCACCGGTCCAGTGCATTAGCTTTTCCCAAATCTCAGGGCTCAGCAATGCAGCATCTACACCCTGCTGGCGCAATGCATTGGCTAATAGACGCTCGCCCAACTGAAGCGATTCAGAATAGTGTTTTGTTTTTAAAGAATGGCGAATTGAAGCACGTGCCTTGCCGGTACGCACAAAGGCTAACCAACCTGGGTTGGGCTGCGAGTTTGAAGAGGTAATCACTTCCACAATATCGCTATTTTTTAGCTCGCTGCGCAAAGGCAATTGCAGGCCATTAATCTTCACAGCCACGCAAGTATTACCCAAATCACTATGAATTGAATAGGCAAAGTCTAGGGCTGTCGCCCCTCTTGGCAATGCTCTGATCTGTCCAGTTGGCGTGAATACATAAACTGCATCGGGGAATAAATCAATTTTGACGTGCTCTAAGAATTCTTGAGAGTCGCCACTGCTGTCCTGTATATCAATTAAAGACTGTAGCCATTGATGAGCGCGGTTTTGCACTTCACTCATATCAGGAGAGCCGTCCTTGTAGGCCCAATGTGCTGCCACACCTGCTTCAGCTACCGCATGCATTTCAGTTGTACGAATCTGGAACTCTACCGGCACCCCAGATGGACCTAATAAGGTCGTATGCAAGGATTGATAGCCATTTAATTTAGGAATGGCAATGTAATCCTTAAACTTACCCGGCATGGGCTTATATAGCGCATGCAAGATACCAAGAGCGCGATAGCATTCGTCAATCGAATTCACCGTTACGCGGAATGCATAAACATCTAATACTTGTGAAAAGCTTAAATGCTTTGAGCGCATCTTGTGATAAATGCTAAAGAGGGTCTTTTCACGACCGCGGAGATCAACCTCTAAGTTGGCCTTAGCAAAAGCCATACGAGAGGATTGCAAAATCTTTTCAACCATCTCCTTGCGATTGCCACGCGCCCGCTTTACTGCGCCCTCAATAACCCTAAAGCGCATAGGCATGGAATAGCGGAAACTCAAATCCTGAAGGTCACGGTAAATCACATTTAATCCGAGACGATGCGCAATAGGTGCATAGATTTCGATTGTTTCAGCAGCTACACGACGACGCTTCTCCATCGGCACAGCATCTAGGGTACGCATATTGTGAGTGCGGTCAGCAAGCTTTACTAGAATGACGCGGACATCACGTGCCATTGCCATGAACATTTTGCGAAAGCTCTCTGCTTGAGCTTCTGCATGGCTTTGAAATTCTAATTTATCAAGTTTCGTTAATCCTTCAACTAGCTCAGCTACCTTATTGCCAAACTTTTCAACTAAGTCTGCTTTTGTACAGCCAGTATCTTCAATCACATCATGCATTAAAGCGGCCATGATGGATGGCGCATCTAAGCGCCAAGTCGCACAAAGCTCTGCTACAGCAACTGGGTGGGTTATGTATGGTTCTCCGCTATGACGGTATTGCCCTAAATGGGCGGCATCAGAAAACTGAAATGCCTTTTTGATTTGCACAATCTCTTCAGGTTTGAGGTAAGAGAGTTTTGCAAGCAAACCCTCTATCGAAACTACCTGATGTTTTAGTGGAAGGCTGGGCGCAGAAGTTGGGCCAAATAAATGACGGCTCGATTGCGCCAATAAGCTGGCGATAATCGATTTTTTACCACTTTGATTGGGTGTGTCGGAGTCTTCATCCAACAGCTGTGCTTGAGCTGAGCCAAGCGAAGCATCCTTAGACGAGACGCCTCCTACTTTTTCCGATGTTTTAACTATTCCTAAAGGAAGCTCCACACCGGAACTCCTTAATTACAGAGGTACTTTGGTCAACATGTCACGGTCAGTCACACCAGCAGCTACTTCACGCAAAGCAACTACGGTAGCTTTATCTCTGGACTCAACACGTGGGGAGTGACCTTGTACCAACTGGCGAGCGCGATAAGTCGCGGCCAAAACCAATTCAAAACGATTAGGGATAGTTTTAAGGCAATCTTCTACAGTAATACGTGCCATGCTGGACTCACTTAATTTAGCTTCAATACCTATAGGATAACTGATTAGACCCCAAGCCGCTTTAAAAGAGCTGGATTTCTGGCCATACTGGGCCCAGAACGTAGACGACTTGAAGCCAGAATGCGCTTTAAATCGACCAATGCTTGCTCAAAAGAATCATTTACCACAATGTAATCCGCCTCAGGAGCATGCAAAAGCTCTACGTGAGCAGCTGACAAGCGGCGCTGTATCGTTGCTTCATCATCTTGACCACGCTTACGAAGACGCTCTTCTAAAGCCTCTATTGAGGGTGGAAAGATGAAGATCCACTGCACCGAGGGAATTAACTTCCGAATTTGTTGAGCGCCCTGCCAATCAATCTCCAACATGACGTCGCTACCCGCCTGCATTTGGGATTCAATCCAAGGTTTTGAAGTGCCATAAAAATGGCCATGGACTTCAGCCCATTCCAAAAAATGACCTTGGTCGCGCTCTTGCAGAAAATCTTCTTTAGTCAGAAAGCGATAGTCCTTGCCATCCACTTCTCCAGGTCTTGGCGTGCGAGTGGTTGTTGATAAAGACAATTTAAGTCCGGCATCCTCTTTTAGCAAAGCATTTACTAATGAAGATTTTCCTGCGCCTGAAGGCGCAACAATCATCAGCATACTGCCTTGATAAGATGGGGTCAGGTTAGCGTTAGTCATAAATCAATCAATAGATTACTCGAGATTTTGAACTTGCTCACGCATTTGCTCGATAAACAACTTGAGTTCTAGGGCTGCTTGCGTGCACTCTTCGGATACAGACTTTGAACTTAAGGTATTGGCTTCGCGATTGAGTTCTTGCATCAGAAAATCCAAGCGCTTGCCAACTGGGCCTTTGCCTGCAAGTGCATTATCAACAGCCTGAAGATGGGTCTTTAAGCGCGCGAACTCTTCAGCCACATCAATCCGTACCGCGTATAGAACAACCTCTTGACGAATGCGCTCCATCAACTCAGTGCCAGCTTTCGCTTGCTCTTGTGTTGCCAGCGCTTCCGCCAAACGCTCGGTGAGCTTTTCTTGATACTGCGCTACATATTCTGGAATCTTGGGCTCTATGACCTTTACGATCTCACGCATCTTGCCGATAATGCTGGTTAATACGCCAACCAAGGCTTTACCTTCAGCATGACGACTTTCCATCAGAACGGCTAAGGCTGCACGCCCGGCTTCGACTGCAGCAGTAATCCAGCTATCTTCTTCACCCCGCGGTTCAGAAACAACGCCAGGCCAACACAGAACTTCAGCAATACTGAGCTCTTGTGCTTTAGGGAAAGATTCTTGGGCTTTTTCTTGGAGGGTATACAAAGCATCGAGACGATCTCGATTGATTGCTCCCAAGGCGTGCGGATTACTTTTGGCGGCGCCCGCAGCAGCGCTATTGACTCGCCATGCCGCCCTAAACTCCACCTTGCCTCGAGAAAGGCTTTGGGTAGCCATTTCTCGCAAGGCAGGCTCAGCCCCGCGACATTCGTCCGGAAGACGAAATCCAAGATCCAGAAAGCGGCTATTAACAGCCCGACATTCCACCTGCAGATCAGCAACTACACCCGCTCCTAAGGAGACTTGGCGAGAAGCGCTGCCATAACCAGTCATGCTCGATATCATATGGACATTGTAGATTCATTATTAATCTAGACACCAACCTTACAGGACCCCCTTTATGAGCACTGCTAACTCAGCCAATATTGCCCGCCCAAGCGGTCGTAAGCCAACCGATTTACGCCCAGTCACCATCTCCAGGGCCTTTACTAAGCATGCTGAAGGATCAGTATTGATTGCCTTTGGGGACACCAAGGTCCTGTGTACTGCCAGCATCCTGGAAAAGGTGCCTCCTCATAAGAAAGGCTCTGGCGAGGGCTGGGTAACCGCTGAGTACGGCATGCTGCCCCGCTCTACCCATACCCGCAGCGATCGTGAAGCAGCCCGCGGCAAACAGTCCGGTCGTACTCAAGAAATTCAGCGCCTGATTGGCCGCGCTATGCGTAGCGTCTTTGATTTAAAAGTTCTCGGCGAAAGAACGATTCACCTCGATTGCGATGTACTGCAAGCAGATGGCGGCACACGCACAGCTTCTATTACTGGCGCCTATGTTGCTGCTCGCGATGCAGTAAACCAACTTTTGAAAAGTGGCGCACTCGCTAAGGATCCCATCATTGATAGCGTTGCTGCAATTTCCGTTGGTATTTATCAAGGGGTGCCAGTGCTAGATTTGGATTACCCGGAAGATTCTTCTTGTGATACCGATATGAATGTCGTTATGACTGGTAAAGGCGGAATGATTGAAGTGCAAGGCACTGCCGAAGGCGTCTCCTTCTCAAGATCAGAACTTAATGCTTTATTAGATCTAGCTGAGCAAGGCATTGAAGAGCTCACGCAATTTCAAATTGACTCACTTAAATAAACTGATATTTACTTAAGCAATGCAAAAGCTCGTTCTCGCATCTAATAATGCTGGTAAGGTAAAAGAATTTCAGGCGCTATTAGCGCCCCTGAACTTTCAGGTCATTCCGCAAGGTGAATTGGGCATTCCTTCGGCCGAAGAGCCGCATCATACCTTTGTAGAAAATGCCTTAGCCAAAGCGCGTCATGCTAGCGCTGCATCTGGCTTACCTGCACTGGCTGATGACTCGGGTATTTGCGCCCATGCTTTAAATGACATGCCAGGGGTATTGTCGGCTCGCTATGCAGGAGATCAAGGCAATGATGCAGCCAATAATCAAAAACTCATCCAAGAATTAAAGGATCAGGTAGATCGAGGCGCTCATTATGTTTGCGCTTTAGTGTTTGTCAACAGCGTCAATGATCCCGAGCCCATCATTGTGCAAACCCGTTGGTATGGCCAGATTATTGAACAAGCAACGGGCGCTAATGGCTTTGGTTACGACCCCCATTTCTTCTTACCTGAGCAAAATCTCACTGCAGCACAACTAGATCCTGCGCAAAAGAATTTAATCAGTCACCGTGGCCAAGCCTTACGTGAACTTATTGCCCAACTCAAATCTCGTGCTTAATTCCACCCCCAATAAAGTCAGTCTTACTGCGTTGCCACCACTGGCTTTATATATTCACTTTCCTTGGTGCGAAAAGAAATGTCCCTATTGTGATTTCAACTCCCATCAAATTAAAGATAGTGTATCTAAAGCAGGCTTCGATGAGGATCGCTATATCAATGCACTCATCGCCGATTTAGAAACCGAATTGGCTAATACTTGGGGACGTCAGGTTCACAGCATCTTTATTGGTGGCGGTACACCTAGCCTTTTGTCTGCAGAAGGCATGGATCGATTACTCTGCGCTGTACGTGCCCGCGTTAACTTAGAGCCTGATGCTGAAATCACCATGGAAGCCAACCCAGGATCTATCGAAGCCGATAAATTTGCAGGGTTTGCAAAGGCAGGTATTAATCGAGTTTCGATAGGCGTTCAGAGCTTTCAAGATGAGCAGCTCAAAGCCTTGGGGCGTATTCACAATGGTGAAGAAGCTAGGCGCGCAATTGCAATTGCGCTGAAACACTTTAAATCAGTAAATCTTGATCTCATGTATGGCCTCCCAAAACAGACTTTAGAGTTAGCCAAGGCAGATGTGGAGACAGCACTTTCCTTCAAAACGCCACACCTATCTTTCTACAACCTCACGCTAGAGCCCAACACCTACTTCGCAAACTTTCCTCCGCAATTACCAAACGATGATGAAGTCGATGCCATCTTTGAGCAGAATTTGGATTTACTGACTAGGGCGGGCTACAAACGCTATGAGGTATCTGCTTACGCCCAAAAGAACCAAGAATGCAAACATAATCTGAACTACTGGCGCTTTGGTGATTACATTGGCATTGGCGCAGGTGCTCACGGCAAGATTTCCTATCCCGACAAGATTACACGCCAAGTACGTGAGCGCCACCCTGAAACGTATATGCAGGCAATGGAATCCAAGGGCAATGCCTTAATTGAATCCAAGTCGATTGAAGCCAAGGATCTCCCTTTTGAATTTATGCTCAATACCCTAAGACTGACTGATGGCGTTGCTACTAATACCTTTAGTGAACGTACAGGCCTACCTTTAAATGTGATTAGTAAGGGTCTTTCCGAGGCTAGTAATATGAAATTGCTCGATGAGAATCCCAGTCAACTCAAGGCCACTCCACTGGGAATGCGTTACCTGAACAATCTTCAAGAGATGTTTTTGGATTAGCTTCCAGTCCAATTAGGTGGCTGGCCTTTTAAGAACGATGCCACGCCATTCTTAAAATCATCGCTTCCGTAAGTTTCACTAATTAAGTCACTGCAATCGGGCAAATTATTTTTAATTAATCTTGCCAATACAAGTTTGCTGGATTTTTGTGTAATAGGCGCTAGATTGCTCAGGCGCTCTGCAAGCTTGTCAGCCTCATGACTCAATTGATCCTGCTCATGGATAGCAAGAACATGGCCTTGTTTTGCTAACTCTTCAGCAGAAATCATCTCCGCCAAAAGTAACATGCGCTTCACAATATTGATATTCAAATGGGCGACTAGCCAAGCCACATTGCCGGCAGATAAACAATTACCCAGGGTTTTAGCAATAGGCACACCAAACTTAGCGCCAGGAGTGGAGATACGGAAATCACAGCATGATGCAATTGCTAAGCCCCCGCCTATTGCCATGCCATCAATCACAGCAATTGTTGGAATAGGCAATGTTGCTAATGGCGCTAGGTAACTATCGATGCCCTCTTCGTATCGGACCCCATCATTACCATTTCGAAAATGAGCAAATTGGGCGATATCGCTACCCGAGACAAAGGACTTTCCGCCAGCACCACGAAAGATGGCTACACGTACCTTTGGATTCTTGGCAATATCTTCACAGATTGACTTTAAGCTCTGATACATGCTGACGGTCATCGCGTTGCGCGCCGCTACATGGTCAAAGGTAATGTGGGCAATGTTATCGCGTATCTCTAGTGTAACTTGCGCAATATTGCCCGCATTTTCTTGTTGTGTCATAAAACGCTTATTCAGCCTTGATGTTCAAACTCTTTACTAGACGCTGATACTTTGCAAGCTCCCCAGCCAAGAATAAGCTGAACGCTGCTGGTGTGGTAGGGCCTTCTGGCTGTAAGCCTTGCGAATTAAGTGTCTTTTTAATCTGTGGATCGGCCATGGCAGCCTTCACTGCCTGATCAATCTTGTTGACTACAACTGGATCCATCCCCTTCGGACCCATGACAGAGTACCAATTGGTGACATCAAATCCAGTGATGCCAACTTCATTAAATGTTGGCACGTTTGGAAGAATTGGCAAGCGTTTAGGTGTTGAAATCGCTAGCGCCTTCAAGCTACCATCCTTAATTTGTTGCAGGTTAGGCGGCAAGGTATCAAAGTTCATCGTGATCTGGCCACCAAGCAAATCAATAATCGCTTGACCGCTACCCTTGTAAGGAACGTGATTCAGTTGAATACCAGCAATCTTGGCAAATAAAGCGCCCGCTAAATGCTGAGTACTTCCAATGCCAGAGGAACCATAAGTCATCTGACCTGGATTTGCTTTTGCAAGTGAAATGAGTTGCGCTACTGAGTTCACGGGCAATGAAGCCTTCACAACTAGAACGTTAGGAACATATCCCAAATAAGTAATGGGCGTGAAATCTGTCGCTGGATTGTATTGAACATTAGTGAGAACAAAAGGTGCGATTGCATTGGAATTGGAATGCCCTACGAGCAAGGTATATCCATCAGGATTTGCTTTAGCAATTTGATCGGCTGCAATGGTGCCAGCTGCGCCAGATTTATTTTCAACAATCACACTTTGACCGAGAATCTCACCCATCTTAGGCGCAATTGCACGAGCAACTATATCTGTGCCACCGCCAGGTGCAAATCCAACAATCAGTCGAATCGGTTTTGTTGGGAAGGCTTGCTGTCCCAAAGCAAAAAATGGGGTCGTGGCTAGCGTAATTGCTAGCAAACTACGAACAGCCCATTGAGGCGTTTTAAGCAACATAAAGTCTCCAAAATTGTTTTTATTGTGTTTGATACTATTAGTAGTTAATTCTAAACATATAAGAACAATCGAGACAATGACGAAAACACCTATAAATGACGCATTAGATGATACTCATCAGCGATCATCAAAGCCATTACCCCTCTCTGGAGTGCGCGTTCTTGACGTAAGTCAAGTAATGGCCGGCCCCTACTGCTGCATGCTCTTGGCCGACTTAGGTGCAGACGTTATCAAGATTGAGCCTCCAGGTACTGGTGATCAAACACGTGGGGCAATGGGATTCAAAATGAAAGGTTCAGACAGCATGGGCTTTCTGAATATGAATCGCAATAAACGCAGTCTGACTCTTAATCTCAAAACTGAAGCGGGTAAAAAAGTATTTTTTGAATTGGTCAAGACTGCTGATATTTTGGTTGAGAACTATCGACCAGGCGTTATGAAGAAATTAGGGATTGACTATCCTTCTTTGCAAGCCATCAACCCGGGCTTGGTTTATGCCAGCATCTCTGGTTTTGGCCAAACCGGCCCTTGGGCAGATCGCCCTGGGTTTGATCTGATGGCGCAAGCAATGTCTGGCGTCATGAGCGTCACAGGTTATCCAGATGGACCTCCCGTCAAAGCTGGCGTGCCGGTAGCTGATATTGGTTGCGCACTCTTTGCGGTTTATGGAATTTTGTCAGCCTATATCGGCAAGACGAAAACTGGCGAAGGTCAATTTATTGATGCCTCACTCTTTGATTCTGCTTTGGCATTTTCTATCTGGGATACCGCTCAATATTGGGGTACTGGGGTGGAGCCTTATAAGCTTGGGACAGCAAATCATATGAGTGCGCCCTACCAAGCCATGAAAGCTTCGGATGGTTACTTTGTCATGGGCGCTACCAATCAAAAACTCTGGAAATTACTGTGTGACAAGATTGAACATCCAGAGTTATTTGATGATGCACGCTTCAAAACGAATCCATTGCGCTTGGCAAATCGTTTAGAGCTCGCCGCAGAACTAGAGAAGTCATTTGCAACTAAAACTGCTGATGAATGGGTTGATGCACTTCTGGCTGCAGGTATTCCAGCAGGTCCAATTAATACCTACCCAGAAGCATTTGATAGTGAACATGGTCGTCATCGCAAGATGCGTATGGAGATTGACCACCCTATTGAAGGCACAGTTCCCAACATTGGCTTTGCCGTCAAAATGAATGGCACGCCTCAGCAGGTATATCGTCACCCTCCTTTACTGGGGGAACACACCAGCGAGCTTCTAGCAGAACTGGGTATTGAAGGCGATGAACTGAAGTCTTTAGAAGCTGGCGGTGCTTTTGCACCATAGATTGCAACTTGATCAGCGAAGAGAATAAGTAAAAAGGGGCCCAACGGAGCCCTTTTTACTTGGCAAGAGTAACTCACTACTCGCCAGCTGTAATTGCCATCTCTTGTGCGGCAAATGGATCTTTAGCTGGGGATGCTGGTTTAGGGGCGACCTTTCCTTTTGTCCCTGGCATGAGTTCAAAATCAGGCACAAAGACAGTCAAGGTGCTTCTGAGCTGATCAAATGGCTTGCGATCGCCATCAAACTTTACCTTGCCTTCAGCTAAGAGTTTGTCAAAAGTCGTTTGGCCGCCCATTACTTGCTCAAGATCACTTCGATTCAGCGTAATAGTCAGATTAGGGTTCTTGGCCTGCTGACCCTTAATGTTGGTCAATGCAGAGTTACTCATTTCAATCACGAATTTTTCGCCATTGTCTGGAGTAGAAAGATTGATGACAAAATTCATACCTGCTGCTTTTTTACTATCCATGCTGATAGCTAAGGCATTGAGCCAGAGTTCGGTTGTCATGCCTTTGATCATGTCTGGGCCATTAGACTTTGGCGAGGCGCCTGATGGCATACCATGTCGAAGTTCGTAAGCAGCTCCCAAGAAGCTATTACGCATACTTGGGCTTTCTTTTTGGTAACCAATCTGCTCAAAGATGTCAGCAAGCAAGTCTTTTGCGGCAGTATTGTTCGGCTGTGCGTAGACCAACTTATTCACAATCTCCATAGCCTCGCGGTACTTACCCTGCTTATAGAGCTCTTTACCCTTTGCCATGATCTTGGCTGAACCACCCATCATCTCGACATACAGTGGCGCTGAGTCTTTTGGCGACAGTGGTGCCAGCGTTGCTGGATTAGCATCCCAATAACCCAGATAACGATTAATCACAGCGCGGCTATTGTGCTCTTCAGATCCATGATAACTATGGGCAGCCCACTGCTTCTTTAAGCTTTCGGGCTGCTTGTAGACATTCTGAATTTCATTAATGGTCACACCATTATTTGCTAGGTGAAGGACTTCATTATGCAAGTGAGCATAACTATCGCGCTGCGTACGCATCACTTCCTGAATACGTTCATTACCCCAACGTGGCCAAGTATGCGATGCAAACATGACTTCACTTTCATTGCCAGAGCGATATAAGGCGTTATTGATATTCTTAGACCATGCCAAGGAGTCGCGAACTAAAGCGCCGCGCAAGGTGTAAATATTGTGAATTGTGCCGGTGATATTTTCCGCAGCTCAAAAAGCTTTAAATTGCGGAAAGTAGGTATTCATCTCGGCAGGAGCTTCAGTACCAGGAGTATTTTGGAACTCCATCTCTACACCATCAACCGTCATTTTTTCGTATGGCTGATTGATATAGACGTTAGGCTCAATGAGGCCTAAATTGCCTGCTGCAGTATTTTTACCAATCGATTGATCCACGTGTCCAAAAGGACTTCTTGGCAATAACACTCCGTATTGGAAATACATTCTGCGGGTCATGGCATTACCGGCATAGACGTTCTCAGCAATCGCATGATCCATAAAGCCAGCCGGGGCAATGATCTTCACCTTGCCACTCTTAACATCCGCCTCATCCACTACGCCTCTCACACCACCAAAGTGATCTCCATGCGAATGGGAATACACCACAGCTACAACTGGACGTTTACCAAGCTTTTCATTTACCAACTCCAGAGCAGCACGCGCTGTTTCTTTGGCAGTCAATGGATCAAATACAATCCAGCCGCTATTGGTCTTCACAAAGCTAATATTGGCTAAGTCAAAGCCGCGAACTTGATAGATTTTTCCTGGCACCACTTCATACAAGCCATAACCCATGTTGAGGATGGCTTGACGCTGTAATGAAGGATGAACGCTATCAAAGTCTTTACCTTGTAATAAGAAGTCGTAGCTTCCCATGTCCCAGGCAACATTACCCGCATCGGCCATGATGGTTTTATAAGGAGGCGCAGCGATAAAACCTCTCTTTGACTCTTCAAAATCTCGCTTATCTTGAAATGGCAGCGTCTTGCGAAGCACATTTTGTAATTCAACCGTGTAACTGGATGGTGCCTTACCTTTCTCATCGAAGTGTTTACCCTGCATGGCGCCAGGATCAGCGACAACACCTCCGCCACCAGCTGCCATTGCGAATCCTGAAGTCATCATCATGATTGCAATTGAAATTTTGTTAAGTTTGATTTTCATAAGAGCCTAAAGAAAAGATGTTTTATTGCTTAAATGATATGTTTGAGTAAATCCATAGCAATTAGCCTTACAGCTAATAAGCAATATAGAAGGATTACGTTGAATAAACTGCAACCAAAGGTAAACGTACAAAAAAGGTAGCCCCCTTACGAGCAAATGACTCAAACCAAATAGAGCCGCCATGCCTAGAGATAATATGTTTGCATAACCAAAGGCCAATACCCATTCCCGAGCTTTTGGTCGTCGAGAGGAGTTCAAACATATGGGTCTGGACATCCTGGTCAATCCCTAAACCACTATCTGTGATCGATATTTGAATCTCAGATCCAATGTTCTTACCCAAAATGGTGATTGTTTTATCTGCTTTATCTGAGGACTTCAACGCATCAATGGCGTTAATCAATAGATTCAAAAGAACCTGTTGTAGCTCGCTCTTATTTGCCGTTATAAATAAATCTTTTTCTAACTTCAATACCATTTGAATATTTTGCTTAGCAATCTCAGGGCTAGCGATAGTAAGCACTAAGTCTATTAAATCAGCGACATCTACTTTGGATGTCAGAATTTTTTCATCAGAAAAAACAGATCTGAGAGAGCGAATGATGTTTGCTGCTCGCTGGTTATCCGATAGTAATGAATCTAGGATTTCTTTTTGCAACTCAGGATCTACACTTCCTTCAGTTAATTTTTTTTGCAGGAATTGTATATTTAGGTTTGATGCACCTAAAGGTTGATTCAGCTCATGAGCAATGGAAGCTGATAAGGCCCCAGTGCTAGCGGTCTTGTTAGCCTTTAATAATGAGGCAATCAAAAGGTCTCGCTCTTGCAATAGTTTTTTAGTTGTCTCATTTTCGGCTATCACATTGATATTGGCGACAACGACTTGCTCAGCCCAATAACTACCAATAGCAATGTACGAAAGCGTATTCATTACTAACTGAGAGATGGTGAATAAGATCAGTATTTGCGGAATTTGCTCAACACGCGTAATCGCAACAGCAGATGTAACTAATATTAAAAAACGGCCTATCGCAAAAAACATTTCTGCAAAGCTTGCACATTGCATATAAAGCAACTGTTTTGAGGGTGAAGTTTTTCTTTTGATGGCCAACTCATAAATTTGCCAGCAATAAAAAATACTGGCAATGGTAGCCATTACAGCAGTTCGAATCTCAAAAGTACCGTGTAGGCGCATGTATTCGAATGTAAGAATGAAAATGAGGACTGAAGCTAAGGCATAGATCTTTGTTTGCTTGGAGACCCCTCGATTAAGCGACTGACAAAATAAGACTTGCAATAACGCAGCGACATAAAAAAGGCTATTAGCTACCGTGAAATTAAATTCAGGGTTCACCATATTTTGTAGAGTGATGGCTCCAGCGCCAAAAGTTAATAAGCCCGCCACGCTAACTATTATTGAGAACATCCAATACAAACTAGGTTTAAGAAGGCTTTGGGAGCGGTAATAGTGATAAATACCCAAAAACAAGCCCATCTGAATGATGGCGAGAATAAAGAAGTAGATAGAAATTAGAGCCTTCATGTTCGCTATAGTACATCTACTAAATTGAATCGCTAAAATCGAATAATGCTGCCTTTTAGTAGAACCCAGCTCCTTTTCTTTGTCACCCTATTTGCCGCTGGGATTGACCTTGCACATGCCCAATCCGCCCTCTATAACGCCGCAAATAATTACCTTAAAAAGCGCGCTGATGCCTTTATGACGATTACTGGCTACTCTCTCACACCAGATGTCACTACGGGCCCCTTATCGATTCGCAACAATGGTGGCGATAACGCTGACTTACAGATGATCTCTTTAGGTGGTGGTGATCGTATTAGTGCAAATTTTCCACTCTACTTAGAAGGTACTATTGCGGTGAATCGCTACAACCCCACTTTTACCGACGGAATTGGGAACAGCTCTGTTACCGTACCGGTCCACTGGAATAGCGTAACTGGTACAGGGGGTATTGGATGGGATTTTCCGATTACGAATGAGCTGCGCTTTCGCCCTATTGCCAATGTCATGCTAGGTCACCTAGAGAGCGATCTTTCGATTGCCTCTCGAGTCATTCAAAATCAAAAAGGCGTTGACTTGCAATTCCTCAATGGTGGTCGCATGAACTCTTATGGCTTAGGCGGCTCAGTCATGCTCGATTATGAAAATTACAAACCTGATCAAGAAATTGATGTGGAATTGCGTTACACCAATATTCCGGTCCAAACATTTGCGACTTCTACCGCGGTCCAGGGATCAGCAGACTCGCAAAGTCTGGCACTTTGGGCCCGTAGTCGCATACCAACACCGATCATGCTATTGGATAGGCCATTAAGAGCCGTGTTTGAGCTAGCCCATACAGAATTTTTGGGTGACCTACGGGGGGCGCTGGGGTTTAATTCCCTTTCCTCCGTCGGCACTGGCATTGAATTGGATCGAAGCGCCTCTGACCCCATATTTACAAGGGTTAGGGTCGTATTTCGCTACCAATTTGGCCAAAATGTCCATGGAACCTCTATCGGATTAGCGGCAAGCTTCTAGCAATACAATAGACATAAGTACTAAATTGCTAGTATTTAGACATTCCCGCATCGCCATCTAATGGCGATGTACTTTAAATATCTTAAGGATCAAACGATTATGAAAAAAATTATCATTGCTGTCGTCATTGCTGCAATCGCAGTTGGCGGTTACTTTTACCTCACTAAACCAAAAGCACCTATTGCTGGTGTAGCCGCTCAAGAAGCCGCACTCATCTACGATGGTGAAGTAATTAAAATTGATGCTGCAACACGCACAGTTACTCTAAAAAATAAAGATGGCGAAACTTCTATCGTTGCCGGTCCTGAAGTGAAAAACTTTGCTGAAATTAACGTGGGTGACCATTTTGATGTTGTTTATGAAATGGCTGTAGCGATTGAATTAGTTAAGGTTAAAAATCCAGGCGTAACTAGCGAGCAAGTTACTACTAGCACCGCAACTGCCCCACAAGGTGACAAGCCAGGTATGATCACTACCAACACTGTTACTGCAACTGCCAATGTTGAAGCTATTGATACAGTTAAAAATGTTGTTTCATTAAAAGGCCCACAAGGAAACATCTTCAAGGTTAAGGTTCAGAACCCTGACTTGATGAAAGATATTGCCGTAAATGATCAAGTAAAAGTGGTTTACACAGAAGCAATTGCTGCAGTAGTAAGCGCACCAGCTGCTAAGAAGTGATCAAGCAATACTGTAGTTTTACGAAAGTTCCTTCATAGCTCTTTTCTAGGAGCTAGAAAGATAAAAGCCCAGCAAGTAGTTGCTGGGCTTTTTACATTCAATTTGGCGGAAGAGGTGAGATTCGAACTCACGGAGGACTTTCATCCTCGCCAGTTTTCAAGACTGGTGCATTCAACCGCTCTGCCACTCTTCCATTTACTTGAATCTGTTTGATTCAAGCCCTAGATTATAGAGAACTTTTGATTTGCCCTTCTAAATGCATGGCAATAGCTAGGCTGGAGGTCAATCCAGGGGACTCAAAGCCATATAGATTAAAGAGACCTTCCAAGCCATGGTCTTTAGGGGTATTGAAGCAGAAGTCACCTGCAGGAGTATTGGGCGGGACAATTTTAGCCCTCACTCCAGAGTAGTCTGGCTGCAAAGCATTGTCCTTAAGGCCTGGCCAGTAGCGCCTGACGGCCTCATAGAAGCCCTCGCCTCTTTTGGGATTGACTGTGTAATCAATCTGCTCTTCCTGGTCAATATCGAGCCACTCCACATCAGGACCAAATTTGGCTTGTCCACCCATATCTAAAGTGAGATGTACGCCGAGTCCACCAGGTTCTGGGATGGGATAAATCAAATGATTAAATGGTGATTTTCCGGAAAGAGAAAAGTAATTGCCTTTAGCAAAATACGCTTTCGGGATTTGATCTTTAGATAAAGATTCAATTTTTTGCGCCACTGCTGGTGCGCTCATACCCGCACAATTAATCAGAAGCTTTGTTTGAATTTTCATGCCATCGGCGCCACCGATTTCTAATTCAAATCCATCCTTGGCATTTTCGCCAATGGGCTTTGCACTGATCAGTGGTGATTGGTATGCCACCATGCCACCTGCATCTTCAAAGCCACCCAAGAGGGAAAGCATGTAGCCATGGCTATCAACAATGCCAGTACTAGATGACAAGATAGCTGCTACGCACTGCAACTGTGGTTCTAATGATTTTGCTTCATCACCAGAAATCATCTTGATCTCTGGTACGCCATTGTTCTGAGCTTTATACAAAATGGCCTGCAAGTCATCTATTTGGGATGCATCAGCAGCAACAATAAGTTTGCCGTAGGGTTGAGTTGCTACTTGATGGCTGCGGCAGTATTCATAAAGCAAGCGATTGCCTTCTACGCAGAGCTTCGCTTTAAGTGAATCCTTGGGGTAATAGATTCCGGCATGAATCACCTCACTGTTGCGCGCGCTACTAATCGTGCCAAAAGAAGCCTCACGTTCTAACAGAATCGTTTCCCTGCCTTGCAAAGCCATTTCCCTAGCAACAGCCAGACCAACCACCCCGGCACCAATGACGACACAATCAAGTCGCTCCATCTACTACGCTCGCTTTGTTTTTTTAGGTATTAACATACTTAAATCGTAACATTTTCAGTGTTTTAGTGGGTTTTTGGGCACTTCTTGATAGAATCTTTCTATGTCTACAAAACCAGCTGCAGTTAATCTGAAAACCCTATTTAGTACCCAAGATATCGTTTTAGATAGCGCTTATCAAGGCATTGATGCTGCCAGTTGGAAATCCCTCTTCAAACAAGCTAAAGAGGCTCATTTAGAGCAGTTTATTACCGACCTATTTGCTGGTAAGCCAGTCAATAACTCTGAGAATCGCCCCGCCCTTCATTCTGCTCTGCGTAATCTGGATAAAACTCCAGTATTAATCGACGGTAAAGATGTCATGCCTGAGGTTGCTCAAGTTTGGCATCGCATTGAGGCGCTGTGCAATAAATGGGTTGGCGTTACCGATGTTATTCATATTGGTATTGGCGGATCTGACTTTGGCCCCCGTTTAGCCATTGAAGCTTTAGCCCATGTTCCCGATATTGAAAGCCGCGGCATGCGCATGCATTTCTTGGCCAATATCGATACTGCTGAACTCAATCGTATTTTGCAACGCGCTTTACCCCACAGCACCAGGGTCATCATCGTTTCCAAGTCCTTCACAACACTGGAAACCACCATGAATGCACAGGCTGTGGTGAAGTGGCTTAAAAATAACGGCCTTACCGATAGCCAAGTGAGCAAATCCCTCTTTGCTGTCACAGCCAATATTTCTGCAGCCAAAGAATTTGGTATTGATCAAGACCGCATCTATCCATTCTGGAACTGGGTTGGCGGCCGTTACTCCGTATGGTCTGCCGTAGGATTACCAATTGCTCTGCAATATGGCTTTGATACCTTTAAGCAGTTCTTAGCTGGTGCCCAGGCAATGGATCTGCACTTTAAGTCTGCGCCTCTTGAAGAAAATCTGCCAGTAATCATGGCTCTGAGCCTACTCTATCAGCAAGAAAAACACAATATCAAATCATATGCTGTTATTCCGTATGCAGATGCTTTAGATTGGTTTCCGAAGTGGTTGCAGCAACTTGATATGGAAAGTAATGGCAAGAGCGTCGATCGCGATGGCAAGCCAGTAAAGTTTTCTTGCCCAGTTGTATTTGGTAGCTCAGGCAGTAATGCGCAGCATTCTTACTTTCAGTTATTGCATCAAGGCACCGAAATCATTCCCATTGATTTCATCGCAGTACGTGAGCCGATGAGTAAATTGCCTGAGGCAAAGGCGCATCACCGCATTCTGTTATCCAACTGCTTGGCGCAAGCCCAAGCACTTGCTAATGGCAAGAAGACTGATAACCCGAACAATACCTACCCTGGTAAGCGCCCTAGCAACCTACTAATTTTGCCTAAGCTGGATGCCTTCTATTTAGGCGCGCTCCTGGCGCTGTATGAAAATCGCACCGCAGCGCTAGGCGCTCTATGGAATATCAATAGCTTTGATCAACCCGGTGTTGAGCTTGGCAAAGTATTGGCCAAACCGATTGAAGCAGCCTTAAAGAATAGTGGCGCGGTAGAAGCTGATGCCAGCATCGATGAAGTGACTGCCGCCCGCATTAATTTATTTAATTCCTAGGCTATTTCTGTTTGAATTTGACAAGCCATCTATAGATGTATAAACTTGTATAAACAATTTCCTTAGGAGTAAATCATGGCTCCAGCACTTAAAGTAGAGCAAACGATCCAAGAATGGGGAAATGGTCTTGGTGTCAGGATTACATCACCCGTTGCTAAAGCAGCACATCTTTCGCAAGGCGTTCCAATCTCAGTTGAAGTCGTCAAAAATGGAGTACTTCTCAGAGTCGTAGGTAAACCTAAACTAAGCCTCAATCAAAAACTAAAGGCCTATGATCCAGAGCTACATGGTGGTGAAATCATGAATTGCTCCCCCATTGGTAAAGAAATTATTTAATGGTTGAAAAATTGAAACTCTGGGTTCCAGAGCGCAGGGATATGATCTGGATTAATTTCAATCCGCAATCAGGAAAAGAAATGAAGGATGAGCATCCAATGCTCGTTATTTCACCAAAACCTTTTAATGAAAAAACCGGCATTGTGATTGGTCTACCAATGACACACGCGCAATTTAACGAAACCAATCCCTTTGCCATTAAGTTTTCAATAGGAAAAGGTGATCCCGCATATATCTTGACCCATCAACCAAAGTCTTTTGATTGGCGCCTTCGAAATGCCAGACCACATCCTTGGAAAAGTCTCTCGCCTGCTCTTTTTCAAGAGGCATGCGAAGGATTAAATTCCATCATTGAAATTACCCATTAACACCAACTCTATTTAGGACCTACCGTGCAACTCTCTCCTTCTATTTTCAAAGCTTATGACATTCGCGGCATCATTGATGAGACTGTAGATCCATCAATTGCCAAACTTATTGGTCAAGCATTTGGTACGGAGATGCGTGAACTCGGTGAAACCGAAATCGTAATCGGACGCGATGGCCGCTTATCAGGCCCTAGTTTGATTGAGGCATTAACCGAAGGCCTACTTTCTACCGGTATCAATGTGATTGATCTGGGTATGGTTGCAACACCCATGGTGTACTTTGGTGCAAACCAAGAGATCGATGGCAAAAAGCCGAAGTCCGGCATTATGATCACTGGTAGCCATAACCCACCCAATTACAACGGCTTCAAGATGGTTCTTGGTGGTGCTGCAATCTATGGCGATCAAGTACAGAATCTGCGTAAGCGAATTGAAGCCAAGCAATTTGCTACGGGCCAAGGAACCAGAAGCAGCTTTGATATTTTCCCCATGTACTTAGAGCGCATTGTGAGTGATGTTAAGTTAGCTCGTCCCATGAAGATTGCTGTTGATTGCGGTAATGGTGTTGGTGGCGCATTTGCGGGAAAACTTTTTAGAGCTTTAGGATGTGAAGTAGAAGAAATCTTCTGTGAAGTCGATGGCCATTTTCCGAATCACCATCCAGATCCTGCGCATATTGAGAACTTACAAGATCTCATCAAGAACTTACAAACTACCGATAATGAATTAGGCCTCGCTTTTGATGGCGATGCCGATCGTTTGGGCGTTGTGACTAAAGATGGTCAAGTGATTTTCCCAGACCGTCAAATGATGCTCTTTGCTAAAGATGTACTCTCACGCAATCCTGGTGGTCAAATTATTTATGACGTGAAGTGCACTCGCAACCTAGCAACCTACGTGAAGCAACATGGTGGCGAGCCTTTGATGTGGAAAACAGGCCACTCTTTAGTAAAAGCCAAACTCAAAGAAACTGGCGCACCACTTGCAGGTGAAATGTCTGGTCACATCTTCTTTAAAGACCGTTGGTTTGGATTTGATGATGGTCTTTACACCGGCGCACGCTTACTGGAGATTCTTTCTAAGGAGAAAGATCCAAATGCAACGCTCAATGACTTGCCAAATGCCATTTGCACGCCTGAACTGCAATTAGCTTGTGCAGAAGGCGAGCCATTTGCTTTACTGGAAACCATTAAGGCGAATGCCAAGTTTCCAACTTCTGAATCGATCAACACAATTGATGGTGTGCGTGTGGAATATGCCGATGGCTTTGGTCTTGCCCGCCCTTCGAATACAACGCCTGTTGTAGTGATGCGCTTTGAAGCAGATAGTGAAGAGGCTATCAAACGTATTCAGGCAGAGTTTAAAGATGCTTTGCTTGCCGCCAAGCCAGAAGCTCAGCTTCCATTCTAGTAATTCAATAAAGATTATTAGGGTCAAGTAAGATTTCGTATGAATTCAATTGTTAGCACCCCTATTTCCTTTGATTACCCCCAGCAAGATTCTACTGGAGTGACTTGTACCGCCAAAGCTTGGGCTAAGACCCCTCCCCAGCTTCATGGCGCTGAAAAAGCAGTCGTCATTGCTCGTATCAAGCAATTGCTAGTTGAAAAAGATGCCGCTTTAGTTGCTCATTACTATGTAGATGGCGATATTCAAGACTTAGCCTTGGAGACAGGTGGTTATGTTGCCGACTCCTTAGAGATGGCACGCTTTGGTAAAAACCACTCTGCGAAGAATCTCATTGTTGCCGGTGTGCGCTTTATGGGTGAATCTGCCAAGATCCTCAGTCCAGAAAAACGCGTCTTCATGCCCGATCTTGATGCAACCTGCTCTTTAGACTTAGGTTGCGATGCTGCAGACTTTGCTACGTTTAGAGCAGTACATCCTGATCGTGTTGTTGTGGTGTATGCCAATACTAGCGCCGCAGTTAAAGCGCAAGCAGATTGGATGGTAACGAGTTCATGCGCGTTAGCCATCGTGCATCAACTAAAAGTTGAGGGCAAAAAGATTTTGTGGGCACCAGATCGTCATTTAGGTCGCTACATTCAAGAACAAACTGGTGCAGATATGTTGTTGTGGAACGGTGCTTGCATTGTTCATGATGAATTTAAAGCCGTTGAATTAGAGATGCTAAAAGCGGCTCACCCCAATGCCATGGTCTTGGTTCACCCTGAATCTCCGCAAGCTGTTGTTGACCTGGCAGACGTTGTGGGCTCTACTTCTGCCATGATTAAAGCCGTTGTTGAAGGTACAGCTACTGAATATATTGTTGCAACCGATAACGGCATCTTGCATCGCATGCGCCAATTGGCGCCGAATAAGAAATTGATCGAAGCTCCAACTGCTGGTAATAGTGCAACGTGTAAGAGCTGCGCCCACTGCCCATGGATGGCCATGAATGGCTTACAAGGTATTTTGGATTGCCTAGAAAATGCTTCTGGTGAAATCTTCATCGAAGAGCCTATTCGTGTTGAGGCATTAGGCTGCATAGAGCGTATGCTCGATTTCACCAAGAATCATCCCGACCTCTTAGCTAAAGCACAGCATGGCTTTGTAAAGAATATTGGTGCTGCTTAATTTAAGTTTTTTACTTTTTCTTTTAGATAGATATTGTTTGTCATGTTTGATTACAACGAAACTTTAGAGCAAGCTCGCCAACGCAATATTCATGACGCGCTGATGGAAGATATCGGTACTGGCGATTGGACGGCTAAACTCGTTCCTAGCAAGCCAGTAAAGGCACAACTCATTGTTCGTCAAGAAGCTGTTCTTTGCGGTGTGGATTGGTTTGAGGGCACACTAAAGAAGCTAGACCCCAATGCGAAGGTCACCTGGCATTATCTTGAAGGCGATCTCATGAGGCCTGATACCAAAGTTTGTGATATCGAAGCCGACTCTCAGGCACTACTCTCTGCTGAGCGTACTTGCATTAATTTCCTGCAAACACTTTCGTGGACGGCCAGCATTACGCGACAGCACGTGGATGCAATTGCAGGTGTCAGCCCCAACCCTAAAGGTTGTGCTGTACTGGATACTCGCAAGACTGTTCCGGGATTACGACAGGCTCAGAAGTACGCAGTGCTAGTGGGCGGCGGCAAGAATCAACGCCTAGCCCTATGGCATGGCATCCTCATTAAAGAAAACCATATTGCCGCTGCCGGCAGCGTGACTGCCGCCCTGAAAAATGCTCAGGCTTTAAATGCTGGTGTGGATATTCAGATTGAAGTAGAAAACTTTGCTGAACTTGAAGAAGCTTTGGCTGCAGGAGCCAAGAGTATCTTAATCGACAACTTCAATACTGATCAGATGAAGCAAGCGGTTGCCATCAATGCTGGACGCGCTTTACTGGAAGCTTCTGGCGGTATTAATTTAGATCAAATGCGCGCTATTGCTGCTACTGGAGTTGATCGCATCTCCCTTGGCAAGCTCACTAAGGATGTGCATGCAGTTGATTTCTCGATGCGCATTTTGTAGTAAAGGTGGTCTTAAACTTAAAAGACTTAAGAGACAGAATCGCTCTCAGAGCCCTCTGCCTGAGGAGTCAGGATAGTTGGATAAGAAACTGCCCAAGTACCTGGGTAATCGCGGCTGTAATGAAGTCCACGGCTTTCTCTGCGCATTAAGGCTGAGCGTACGATGAGCTCGGCACATTCCAATAGGTTTCTGAGCTCAATCAGGTCACGGGTGACCTTAAAGTTAGCGTAATACTCTTGAACTTCGTAACGCAGCAATTTGATGCGATGAAGCGCTCGCTCCAACCGGCGGTTAGTTCTAACGATGCCGACGTAGTTCCACATCAATGAGCGTAACTCATCCCAGTTATGGGCGATGACTACCTGCTCATCCGCATCCTCAACCTGACTCTCATCCCATAAGGGAAGATCTGGCATTACTGGGGTCTTGAGATTGGATATGTCTTCTGCTGCTGCCTTACCGATGACTACACATTCTAATAATGAGTTGCTAGCCAAACGATTAGCACCATGCAGGCCGGTATACGTCGCTTCACCTACCGCATAGAGTCCTGGTAAATCGGTGCGCCCTTTGAGATCGGTCACCACGCCACCACAGGTGTAGTGTGCAGCAGGAACAACCGGAATAGGTTCTTTGGTAATGTCTAAGCCAAGACTCATGCAGCGTGCATAGATCATTGGGAAATGCTCTTTAATAAATGCTTCGCCTAAATGAGTGGCATCTAGATGAACATAATCTAAGCCGTGCTTCTTCATTTCGAAGTCGATTGCTCTTGCAACAATGTCACGCGGGGCTAATTCATTACGGTCATCATGCTCTGGCATAAAGCGGGTGCCATCAGGCAATTTCAGTAAGCCGCCCTCACCACGCATGGCTTCAGTAATTAGGAAGGTACGATCGCTGGGGTGATACAAGCAAGTTGGATGAAACTGAATAAATTCCATATTACCTACGCGGCAACCTGCTCGCCAGGCCATGGCGATGCCATCGCCAGTGGCGGTATCGGGGTTACTAGTGTAGCGATAGACTTTGCCTACGCCACCAGTGGCCAATACCACTGACTTTGCTTCAATCGTTTCTACGCGATTATTTTTTATGTCAAGTGCATACACACCGTAACAACGATTAGGCTTTGTGCGCTGTGTCTTTGCATCTAGCTGGCGATTGGTAATGAGATCGAGTGCAATCCAATGCTCCAGGATCTGAATATTTTTATGGGCCTTGGCTTTATCCAGCAGTACTTCATGAATGGCTTTACCAGTGGCATCTGCAGCATGAGCAATGCGGCGATGACTGTGTCCACCTTCACGTGTTAAGTGCAAACCCATTGGACCGGATTTATCTTCTGTGAATGGAACACCCTGCTCTACCAACCAACGAATCGCATCAGCACTCTCTTCGGCGATATAGCGTGCTGTGGATTCGACCACAAGCCCTGCGCCGGCATCTAAGGTGTCGGCTACATGCGAATCAATACTGTCATGCTCTTTATCTACAACCCCAACAATGCCGCCTTGTGCCCAAGCGGTTGCTGCCTCACCTAGGCCGCGCTTAGCCATCAAAATCACTGGCTGAGACTCGGCCATGTGGAGGGCAACAGTCAATCCAGCTAATCCAGCCCCAATGATGAGAACAGGAAGCTCGGCTTTTGAGGGAGTATTTACGGAGTGTTTGGAACTGGCCATAGAGGGTTCATTCTAAAGGGCAATTAACTTCACCGGTTTAAATACAAAAAGGCTCCTTGTGGGAGCCCTTTTGTGATTTGCTGCAACGGTGCTTAAACGTTAGACATTTCCTTAGATCCACCCGGGGAATTCGTACCGTACCCCATGATCTTGGCCACTTCACCGCCTTTAGAGAGCTTCACAGCACAATACTTAAACTCTGGAATCTTGCCAAATGGATCTAGCGCTGAATTGGTAATCAAGTTGGCGGCAGCCTCATAGTAGGCAAACGGAATAAAGATTACGCCTCTCGGTGTGCCATCATCCCTTCTCACGTGGATACCGACTTCACCACGACGAGACTGAACAGTAATCACATCGCCAGCAGAAACGCCTAGCTGAGTCATATCTTCACCATTCATCGAAACAGTAGCCATAGGCTCAATCGCATCAAGCACGGTGGCACGACGCGTCATACTGCCTGTATGCCAATGTTCTAACTGACGACCAGTGATCAATACAAAGGGGTATTCAGTATCTGGGCGCTCATTAGCAGGAATGATATCGGCTGGGACTAACTTCACCCTGCCATCTTTGGTATCAAACTTGTCATTAAACACAATTGGACGACCCGGGTCTTCAGCAGACAAGCAAGGGTAGGTAACGCTAGATTCTTTTTCTAAGCGCTCCCAAGTAATACCATTGATAGCACCATGCATGGCTTGACGCATTTCGTCATAAACCTCAGCAACACCGGCATCAGGACCTTGGTAATTCCAGTTCAAGCCCATGCCTTTAGCGATTTGCTGAATAATCCACAAGTCAGGCTTTGCATCGCCAGGAGGATTAATCGCTTTCTTACCCATCTGCACCATACGGTCTGTATTGCTAGCAGTGCCAACCTTTTCGGGCCAAGCGCTTGCAGGCAAGACGACGTCAGCAAGTAATGCTGTTTCAGTCATGAAGATATCTTGTACAACCAAATGCTCTAAGGCTGCCAATGCATGACGCGCATGATTCAAATCAGGGTCACTCATTGCAGGGTTTTCACCTTCGACAAACATGCCGCGAATCTTGTCTGGATCAGAATCAGGAGCAGTGATCTTATGCATGATCTCCACCACGGTATAGCCAGGTTTTTTATCTAATGGCGTACCCCAGAACTTCTCAAACCAAGCATGCGCCTCTGGATTATCAACGCGCTGATAGTTCGGGAACATCATCGGAATCAAACCGGCATCACTAGCACCTTGCACGTTGTTTTGACCACGCAATGGATGCAAACCTGATCCAGGCTTACCAATTTGACCGGTGATACTAACCAAAGCGATTAAGCAGCGTGCATTATCGGTACCGTGCACGTGTTGACTTACACCCATGCCCCATAAAATCATGGCTGACTTGGTGGTAGCAAACTCTCTCGCCACTTCGCGCAAGATTTCTGCCGGGATACCGCAGATTGGCGCCATTGCTTCAGGGCTGTAGCCCTTAATGTTTTCTTTTAAGGCTTCAAAGTTATTCGAGCGATTTTGAATAAAGTCTTTATCAACCAAGCCTTCTTCAATAATCGTGTAGATCATGGCATTGAGCATCGCCACATCAGTGTCTGGCTTAAATTGCATTGTGCGCCATGCATGCTTGCTGATTTCGGTTGCACGTGGGTCGCATAAGACAATTTTGGCGCCACGCTTAGCAGCATTCTTGAACCAAGTAGCGGCAACCGGGTGGTTTGCAGTTGGATTAGATCCAATCAAGAAAATCATACTGGAGTGCTCAACGTCATTCACTTGATTACTTACCGCGCCAGAGCCAACGCCCTCGAGAAGCGCAGCAACAGATGATGCATGGCAAAGACGTGTGCAATGGTCTACGTTATTGCTACCAAAACCTGTGCGAACCAACTTCTGGAATAGATAAGCTTCTTCATTGCTACCTTTTGCAGAACCAAAACCAGCCAATACTTTTAAGCCGTGTTGATCTTTTAACTTCTTCAGTCCACCAGCAGCAAATTCCAAAGCTTCTTCCCAAGTGGCTTCACGGAAAATATCGGACCAGTCTTGTTTGCCTTCCAGGATGGACTCATCCTTAGGAACACCTGCTTTACGAATTAATGGCTTAGTGAGGCGTTGTGGATTATGGATATAGTCCATACCAAAACGGCCTTTAACGCAGAGGCGATTGTGATTAGCCGGTCCATCACGACCTTCAACACTGACAATCTTTTCGTCTTTGACGTTGTAAGTAATTTGGCAACCAACGCCACAGAATGGACAAACGGAGTCTACTTTGCGATCGACTGTTTGTGAGCCAATTAAACCCTTAGGCATCAATGCGCCAGTTGGGCAAGCCTGCACACACTCGCCGCAAGCCACGCAAGTACTTTCACCCATCGGGTCATTTAGATCAAATACGATCTCGCTGTGACCACCACGCATAGCGTAACCGATCACATCATTAACCTGCTCTTCACGGCATGCACGTACACAACGATTACATTGAATACAGGCATCTAAGTTCACAGCCATCGCTGGATGTGAAATATCACTACTTACCTTCTCACGTCGTAATGCTTTGAGCTCGGGTCGAACCGTGACATCCATGCGTGCTGCCCAGGTGCTGAGTTCGCCATGTTGATTTTTTTGCTCTTCTTCCTTGCTGTCTCCAACCCACTTAAATCCTTCGTCTGGCATATCGGAGAGCAACATCTCGAGAACTAACTTTTGACTCTTTACAGCACGCTCGCTATTGGCTTTTACTTCCATACCTGGAGTAGCGCTTCTGCAGCAACTTGGTGCCAAAGTACGCTCGCCATTAATTTCCACTACGCATGCGCGGCAGTTACCATCTGGGCGATAGCCATCTTTAAAACACAGATGCGGAATATCAATACCGTGGCGTTTGGCAGCCTTGAGAATCGTTTCACCTTCGTAGGAAATGATTGTTTGGCCGTCTAGCTTGAACTCAACCGTTTGCAGTTCGAGTTCTTTAGGATTTGTGGGTGCGTTCATGTTTGTCTCGTTATTCCCTGAATGGTGTTTAAGCGACTTCCTTATGCAACTTCATTAGGGAAATATTTATGAATACAGCGAATAGGGTTTGGTGCGGCTTGACCAAGACCGCAAATAGAAGCATCAACCATCACAGTAGCTAAGTCTTCTAAAGTGTCTTGATCCCAAGATTTGGCTTGCATCAACTTAGCAGCTTTGCCAGTTCCAACACGACATGGAGTGCATTGACCACAGCTCTCATGCTCAAAGAAATGCATCACGTTCAATGCCATGTCGCGTGCTTTATCTTTATCACTGAACACCATCACTGCAGCTGAACCAATAAAGCATCCGTATGGTTGCAAAGTATCAAAGTCGAGTGGAATGTCATTCATGGTCGCTGGCAAGATACCGCCTGATGCGCCACCAGGTAAGTAACCATAGAATTTGTGACCATCTTGCATGCCGCCGCAGTATTCATCAATCAATTCTTGAATAGTGATGCCTGCTGGCGCTAACTTGACACCCGGTTTATTCACGCGTCCACTGACGCTAAAGCTACGTAAGCCCTTGCGATCATGGCGACCGAAAGAACTAAACCACTCAGGTCCACGCTGAACAATATCGCGCACCCAGTACAGGGTCTCAAAGTTGTGCTCTAAGGTTGGACGTCCAAATAAGCCGACTTGCGCAATATACGGAGGACGCATGCGTGGCTCTCCGCGCTTGCCTTCAATACTTTCAATCATTGCGGACTCTTCACCGCAGATATAAGCGCCCGCACCACGACGCAATTCGATATCTGGTAATTTGAATGGCGGATTAGCCTTGAGCTTTGCTAACTCAAGCTCAAGTAATTCACGACAGCCGTGATACTCATCACGCAAATAGATATAACAAACATCAATTCCAACCACGCTTGCTGCAATTAACAGGCCCTCCAAGAAGCGATGTGGATCGCGCTCTAAGTAAGTACGGTCTTTAAATGTGCCTGGCTCACCTTCATCGATGTTCACTGCCATCAACTTAGGCGCCACTTGATCTTTCACAATACGCCATTTGCGTCCCGCCGGGAAGCCTGCACCACCTAAGCCGCGCAAGCCTGAGCTTTCCATTGCCTTGATGATGCTTTCGGCATCTTTCTTGCCTTCGAAAATCGCTTTAGCAAAAGCATAACCACCTTGAGCACGATAAGACTCATAACCAACGTAGTCGGGAGAAAGCGCTTGCATCTCACCTTGTGGTGAAACACCCTGCTCTGCTAAGGCAGCAGGATCAAAGATAGCATCATCTTTAGCCATTGGCTGAGTGGTTAACTTATTGTTTACAGCGGCCGATACCTTATCCAAGGTGGCAAACAACACCGGGTACTGATGAACTACCGCTACTGGAGCCTGTTCGCAACGACCTACGCAAGGCGCTGCAGCTACTTTGATGTTTGGATTACCCAAGATAGCAGGTAATTTAGCCAATAGATTTTGCGCACCAGCTAACTCACAGGCAATGCCGTCACACACGCGAATCAGAATATCTGCTACCGGATCATTACCACGCACTACTTCAAAGTGATGATAGAAAGTGGCAACTTCATACACCTCTGCCATGGGCAGATTCATTTCTTTTGCTAGAGCAACTAAATGACGATCATGCAAAGCACGGTATTCATCATTGAGCTTATGTAGATTTTCAATTAATAAATCGCGACGATGCGGAGCATCTCCAATGAGCTCACGCACTTGGGCAATGGAAGCATCATCTGCTTGACGACCCTTCAATTTACTTTTACGGCGAATGGTTTCCCTCAAATCATCTGCTGTTGCAACTGCAACCGCTTTGACTTCTCCAGAAGGCTTTGGATGATTCATAGTTCGTAGTCTCTAATTTTTCTATTTATTGCTATTTTTGCTCAGCACCAATGCAGAGCCATATCCTGGTTTGCGCACTAAAAAACCAGCTAAGCCAAATACTTAGCTTGCCACTAATACGCAAAGTAACGCTTTATTTTGGGTTATTTAGGACCCCATGTCCTTGACGGCGCTCAAGGACTTTAACTAAGGGTTTACCCTGCTATAGAAGTGAAGGAGAAGGCTGATCCCCGGGAGGAAGGGAGTAATCTAGCTTGCGCTCATAAAGCCTAGCTTTATAGCAATCCTGGTAGCCTTTACTGCCAATTTGCCAGCCAATTGACGTGCAGTCATCTTGTGCGGCAGATTCAATAGAGCCACAGCCCGCAAGACTGAGAACAGCCAACACGGTGGCAATAGGGAGAATGCGCATTTTTGTTGAATTCATGCCCTCAAGTCTACTTGATTCTGACCTCAACATCGAGAGGAATACCCTCTTTTCCGACCTCTGAAGTCTTAAGATCACCCTGTTGACTTGTCTTTAAGGGCCAATATCAGTAACAATGAAATTTATTAACAACAATAAATAAAACCCCGGGAGACCCCATGAAAGCATTCCTCAAAAAACTAGGTGCGGCAATTTTATGTCTTACCACCCTATCCATTGGGGGTGTTGCACATGCCCAAAATTCAGATGGCTTTACTGACCTCATTGATGGCGTGAGCCTGAGTGGATGGAGCATTATTGGTAGCGCCAACTGGGTCATTGGCAATGGCATTGTCGAGGGCAATAAGCCCAATGGTTTTTTAGTTAGCACCAAGACTTACAAGAACTTTGTAATCAAGGCAGAGTTTTATGCTGAGTCCAATACGAATAGCGGTATTTTCATCCGCTGCCAAGACCCTAATAAAGTGAGTCAATCCACTTGTTATGAAATCAATATTTGGGATACTCGTCCTGAGCAAGCTTACGCAACTGGGGCGATTGTGGATATTGCCAAGGTAGATCCAGTTCCTAAGGCAGGCGGGCGCTGGAATACTATGGAGATTGTTGCTAACGGACCCAATTTTAAAGTCATGATGAATGACGTTGTCACAGTAGCCAATGGTCAAGATAGTAAATTTACAGAAGGTCCTATTGCCCTGCAATCGGCAGGTGGCGTGATTAAGTTTAGAAAACTACAAATCAAGCCGCTTTAATTTATTGAAGGCTTATCTCGTAGCGATCACCGCATGCCACCGGCCTGAGGGCCCTGGCCTCTTGTAACATCTCAACTAAGCCGTAATGGGACATTGTTTTTAGTGTGCGAGATAAGTTGCCTTGCCTTCTTCCGGTAAGCTCTGCCAACTCAGAAATCGATACAGGCTTGGACGCCCTAATGACATGTAAAAGAGCTCTGTTTTCATCGCTCAATACTTGCGCCAAGGAGCGCATCGAGGTAAACCATATCTTAGGATCGGCTGATTTAGGTTTTAACTCGCCTTTAGCGATAGCGAGTACGCGTGCTCGAATATCTTTTTGTGTCGCAATCCCAATTTTGATAACTTTCATTTCTCTTTATCCAGTTTTAAGACCTTATCAACATCTATAAAAAATCACTTAACAGTCCATGTGCATCTTTAAAGTCATAGCAGATACCAGGATCCCTAGAGTTGCGATGCTTGTGATCGTAAGCTAATTTTCTGCCTGAATACCCCGATTTAGGCCTTACTGAATGAGCATTGTCGAAACCTAAAATTCTTACCCCTTTTGGGTTATGCAAGGTTAATGAATAGCGTATTCCATGAGGCACTGCAACACTAACCTCGACTTACCAGGCCTCTATCTTTACCCAGTAACCATCATCTTGATCAATGATCTCTTGGTGCAAATCCAAAAGGGTAGCAAGTCCACGTTTTCCCATCACCCATGATATATCATCAGATGATATATCAAAAGTGACAGCCCTGCTTAAGTAATGGCATTATTTTGCCGGTGGAAAGCCTGCTTTTTGTTCCCACATATTATTGAAAACGTGAACGATAGGCATTTCATAAACACCAGCCTTGGTATACGGCTCATCTTTTAACCAAGCATCCACATCTGCCCTGCTAGGAAAGTCAATTGCAATCAAACTACCAAGCGTCGTCTTGCCATCTTCCGAAGTGAGGGGCCCTGCAAAAGCCATCCGATCTGAAAGTTGCGCTAAATAAGCGCGGTGCTCTGGGCGAATCTGAATCCGTAATTCCGCTGTACCAGGCTTATCCATCAACATAATTGCGTAGATCATTTTTTCTCCATCTCTTGATTGGTTTTATTTCTTGTATCTCAACTACCAAGATATTACGGGAAGTTGAAAAGAAAAAACCACCCGAAGGTGGCTTTGTTACAACATGGCGGTGCACCAAGTCACCACCCACATTGTCTTTGCATCCTACCCTGTTATCAGGGAAATTTACAGGGTATTTTGTAATTCTGCTCCTCATATTTCCCCAAAAAATCTGCCTAGACCTTTATTGCATATGGACACCAAGCAATTTACTCACTATCTCAGCTTAAAAGAGCAGGGAATATTTTTCGTGATATCAGGGATTGCATTTATTTGATGCAGGGATCTTTTGTAATGCGATATGCCAAGCTCATCACAGGACCGCATAAATGCCTACACATCATCACGCCACTGCTCCTCATCAAAATCGACCGCTAGAAAATAGCAGGTGTCATCTTCCAAAAGAGGATAAATACCGATGGTTTTCTTACTGGTGAGGTGCTCATGGATGACGGTATCTGATAGCGTAATTAATTCGCGCCGGTTACAGTCACCACACTTAATGCGCGGCTTATTGCAAACCCCGGCACGCCATTCGTTGGCGCATGTTGGTGCATAACCCGAATTACCCGATTTTTTACTTTCCCACCTTAAGGAATAGACATCGGTGCGCCCGCGAAATAGTCGGCGGAACAAAGCGATCTTATCGGCGTTGGAAATACCTGCCGCAGGCTTGGCTGCTAAATGCCCCGGGATGCCGGAATCCCCCACTTCATCCGAAGCATTTAGAGTAACCGACCCATCGAAATTATTTGCTAATTGCCCATCGATTCCATGGGATTGCAGCAAAGCAATCAAACGGGCATTTTCAACCCTAAGTGATTGAATGCTCTCGATGAGCTCGGTGGGGTTGTTAGTCTGATTGGGCATGATGGTTTGATGATCTTAGTTTGGTCAATTATTTTTATGCCTTAGTCGCAGGTGGGTTTTCATAGTGGCTTTACACCAAGAAAATGATAATCACCAAACTCTGCGCCAACTGTTCCAGCACCTTTATTCCTCGCCCTCAAAGTCCCAATCAGCAATTTTGCCCGGAATCAACCTGCCAAAAAATACGGCGCAAAAGCTGGCGCCAAAAGAAAATCGCAGCCGATCCAGACTACCGCCTTAATCAATCAAGGGCGCAGCGCGCTTGGCTAGATCGAAACCCCGATTATTGGCGTAAGTATCGAAAAAATAGGGAAATAAAGGGGGATACAAAATCCTTTGGAGGGCAAATAGGTGCCAAGCAACCCCTCTCAGGTTTTTATCAAATGCGATTTATCTCCAAGAAAGAGGTTGCTAAGAGTGACGCATGGATCGTTGAAATCACCCCTATCAATGACGTTTGAATTTGCAAATGCAACGCCTGCAAAGAGATCACTTAATAGCGCTTCCCCCGCTTTTCCCTTAGCGTGCCATCTAACGACCAACATTTCACGATGATGTTTTATGCAAACCGACCATTCAAAAGAAGAAGATTTATATCAGCCAGCGCTTTTTAGGGCAGCCGAATATGTTCGGATGTCCACCGAGCATCAGCAGTATTCAAGCCAGAATCAGGCAGATAAGATTCGGGAATACGCAGCGCAGCGCGGTATTGAAATTGTGCATACCTATGCCGATGAGGGTAAGAGCGGATTAAACATTGGCGGGCGTTTAGCTCTGCAGCAACTGATTAAAGATGTGGAGACTGGCGCCGCTAACTTTCAATTGGTGTTGGTATATGACGTGAGTCGTTGGGGGCGCTTCCAGGACGCAGATGAAAGTGCTTATTACGAATACATCTGCCGCCGTGCTGGAATCCAGGTGACCTATGTTGCTGAGCAGTTTGAAAACGATGGATCGCCCGTCTCCACGATCGTCAAAGGGGTCAAGCGGGCTATGGCGGGGGAATATAGCCGCGAGCTTTCCGCCAAAGTCTTTGCCGGGCAATGCCGCCTCATTGAATTGGGTTACCGCCAGGGCGGCCCGGCCGGGTTTGGATTGCGTCGGGTTTTAATTGACCAGAATGGTTCGATCAAGAGTGAGTTAGCTCGCGGGGAACACAAAAGCCTGCAAACTGATCGAGTGATCTTGGTGCCTGGACCAGAGGGTGAAGTAGATACAGTAAATCAAATTTATAGCTGGTTCATTGAGATGGGCCTCTCAGAGACTGAAATTGCTGATCGTCTGAATCAAAGTGGTGTTCGCACAGATCTGGACCGCAACTGGACGCGCTCTACAGTACGCGAAATTCTGACCAACGAAAAGTATATTGGCAACAATGTGTACAACCGTATTTCATTCAAGCTAAAAAAGTATCGGATTACCAATCAGGCTGATATGTGGATTAAGAAGGAAGGTGCGTTTGAAGCTATTGTTCCGCCCGAAACCTTCTATGTGGCCCAAGGAATTATCAGGGCAAGAGCTCATCGGTTTAGTAATGAAGAGTTAATTGAGAAACTGCGTAATCTTTATCAGCACAAAGGCTTCTTATCAGGAATGATCATCGATGAGGCCGAAGGAATGCCCTCAGCCGCTGCCTATATTCAGCGTTTTGGCAGCCTCATTCGGGCGTATGAAACAGTAGGATTTACGCCAGACCGAGATTATCGGTTTTTGGAGGTAAACAAGTTCTTGCGCAAACTTCACCCTGAAATCGTAGGCAGTACTGAGGCTGCCATTCTCGATTTAGGCGGAACGGTCGAACGAGATCCTGCAACTGACCTCATCAATGTCAATCGTGAATTTACGATTTCAATTGTGATTGCTAGGTGCCAAACCCCCGAGAGCGGTCGCCACCGCTGGAAAATCCGATTTGATACGAGTTTGGCTCCCGATATTACGATTGCTGTTCGCTTGGATCGTACCAATCAAAGACCGCTCGATTATTACCTTCTTCCCTACCTTGATTTTGGATCTTCGCGCGTGAGCTTGGCTGAGCACAATGGGGTTGAGTTTGAGAGTTATCGCTTTGATGACCTTCACTATTTATATGGCATGGCTGAACGTGCTCGCATTAAACGAGCCGCATAAAACCAGAAGAGACCCTATATGAGTAAAACCTACCCAACGAGTAATCTCCAAATCATTGCGATTGATCAGATTGAGGTACTTAACCCACGGGATCGCAATGCCCGCACTTTTGATGACATCGTTGAGAACATCAAAAATATTGGCCTTAAAAAGCCAATTACCGTAACCCCGCGCAAAAATGCTGATGGCAGCGGTAAGTTCTTGCTCATCTGCGGTGAAGGTAGACTCAAAGCATTTAAGTCTTTGGGTGAGAAGACCATTCCAGCGGTCGTAGTCGATGTGAGTGATGAGGATGCTTTCATCATGAGTTTGGCTGAGAACATCGCCCGCCGGCAGGCGCGCACCATAGAGCTTTTGGCTGGTATCGAGCAATTGCGTGATCAAGGTTACGACAAGATAGAGATTGCTCAAAAGACGGGCCTGAGCCGGGAATACATTCAAGGGATTTTGCAATTATTAAAAAATGGGGAAGAGCGCTTACTCATTGCGGTGGAAAGTGGCCGCATTCCATTAAATGCAGCACTGACAATTTGTGGGGCGGGTGGTAGTGACAAAGATGTTCAATCAGCGCTTCAAGAAGCTTATGAAAACGGTAAGTTACGGGGCAACCATCTGATTTATGCACGCAGACTCATTGAGAAACGACGCTCTTTAGGGCGAGGCATGACTAAAACCGGACCCCGCAAAGCGCCCGGGCTCACCTCCTCTAGTTTGGTGAGGGCTTATCAAAATGAGGTGGGACGTCAAAAGCTAATGGTAAAAAAAGCGGAGCTCGTGCATCAACGGCTTTTATTTGTTACCCAGGCATTGCGCCAACTTCTTGGCAATGAAAATTTCACTAACTTATTAAGGGCGGAGAGCTTAGATACCTTGCCGCAATATCTTGCCGAGCGCGTCTGGGAAGGGCCCCACACGTTATGACTGACTCTCATTTGGGGTTTATTCCAGAGCCGATTACTGTACCGCTTGATAAATTACTCCCCTCACACCAAGTTCCCGAGCGCCTTGCGCACTCCAAAAAGTTCAAACAAATCCTTTCTTCCATTAATGCGGTTGGTTTAATTGAGCCACTAACGATCACAAAGCTCAATAAAGCTAGCGGCGTGCATTTATTGCTCGATGGCCATCTACGAATGCTCGCTCTTCAAGATCTCGGGTTTACTGATGCGCCCTGTTTGGTCGCCAAGGATGATGAACGCTACACCTATAACAATCGGATAAATAGACTCTCTACCATTCAAGAGCATTACATGATCCGGCGAGCCGTCGAGCGCGGTGTAACTGCGGAACGGCTTGCCAAATCCCTAAATATTGATATTGAGCACGTTGCCAAGAAAATAAAGCTACTAGATGGAATCTGCGCCGAAGCTATTGGCCTGCTAAAAGATAGAACCTTTTCAGCTAGCTTGAGCCCCATATTACGAAAACTCAAACCCACTAGGCAAATTGAATGCGTGGAGTTGATGATAGCAAGCAATAATCTGACCGTGCCCTATGCTCAGGCACTTTTAGCAGCCACGCCTACCAATATGTTGATTCGTGAAACCATTGCCAAGAAGATCAAAGGCGTTAGCGCAGAGCAAATGATTAAGATGGAGCACGAAATGGCCAATCTGGAGGGGCAATATAAAATTATTGAACAGTCTTATGGTCAAGATGTTTTGAATCTTGTATTGGCTAAAGGCTACCTGGCAAAGCTACTTGAAAACGAAACGGTGATACGTTATTTGTCTGCGAACCATCCGGACTTCTTAAGAGAGTTTTCCAGCATTACAGAGGCTACCGGTTTAGATCAGTAATCTTGATGTGGTAAGCCCAAAAAATTGAGCGCTTACTTATTGTCAAAACATAATGATTTATTTATGAAGGAACTTTATTAAATAAATGATGAAATTACTCTAGCAGATTTTCTTGAAAAATTTGATAACTTTAGAATCGCCCTGCTTGAACCTATCTAACCATATCATTACTTCAAAACACAATTTATTAGTATCGCCCAAAGCGCTGGGGATTAATCACATAGGAAAACACGGTGGTGCCAGATGAAATTGATTTGCGTTCTATAAGATGGTTATTGGATACATCCACAAATCTCTTACAAGTGCAACGGCCGCACTTCCCTTTCGATCTTCTTGGCCACCGCCTTTTGGGCCACTTTCAAGTCATAGGCTTGTTGTAGATTTAGCCATGATTGTGGATCTTCGCCAAAGTACCGCGCTAAGCGCAAAGCCGTATCCGGCGTAACGCCCCTAACCTCTCTGGCCACATCATTAATTCGCGCTGGTGTGACGTGTAAGGCCCTAGCCAATGCGTTAGCACTCATGCCTAAAGGCATGAGATAGTCTTCTCGCAAGATCTCTCCCGGGTGAATTGCTCTCATTGCATTTTTCATTCCACTCCCCTTAGTGGTAATCCACTATCTCTACATTGTCTGGGCCTAAGTTGGTCCAGGCAAAACAAATCTGCCATTGCACATTAATGCGAATACTGTATTGGCTGGCTCTACTACCCCTTAAACTCTCCAGACAATTGCCTGGGGGTGATCTTAAAAACTCCAAGGTCGCAGCACTACCCAAGTTGCTGCAACTTACGCTCTGCTGCCGACTTAATCGCACTAAATTGCTTAGTTTTCCCGGTGGTAAAAAGGGTTTCTGTGTGAGCGCACTAGAACGATGGGATGGAGTCATTACATTATTTCATATCATTTATCGGTAAAAAATATGTTTTTGGGCTCACAGGCACCTGACGGGAAGCTTGCCCCACCCAAATTGACAGGTATTGCATTATTGAGGGCATGCGGTATATTTACCCCATGAGAATTACCACCAAATGCAAGATTGCAACAGATGCCCTGCTTGAAATCGCCGCCCATACGCTAAAAGGGTATGCCATCTCACTGCCCATAGTCAGCAAAAGACTAGCCGTCTCTCACTCGTATCTTGAACTCATTTTCGCCAGCCTAAAGGCTACCGGACTGATTCACAGTCATAAAGGCCCCGGTGGCGGTTATTCGTTGGCCAAAAAGCCTGAGGCGATTTCCATCAAAGATATCGTTGATGCCACTGGTGATTCCCAACCTTTGGAGGGCGGCCCGAGCGCGCAATTATGGGTCAATTTAGACGCGCATATGCAAAATCATATGACGCAAATTACACTGAGCCACCTCTTGTTCAAGACGGCTGTTCAGATTGAGCCCAGCCTTGCGCATCTTCATCTCAGACTAGAAAAAACACCAAAATCCAAGGTGGCCAAAGCATCGGTAGAAAAGCAGTCCAATATGACTCGGAAACCTACAGGACCAAACTCCGTATTTAGCTTTGGCAAATACTTATTGCATAAGCAATAGCAATAGCAACCCAAGAATTAATGAATGGCCGAACTTCCCTGTGTTGTGGAGATCATTCTGTCAACTAACACTTGATCCCACAGGCGATCGAGCAGCGCTTTAGCTTGACTCTTTTCACTCTCGGAGAGTTCCATACCTATTAAGGTCGATTTAATCATCACTGCGTATGCCATCATCACTTCTGCAGTACTAGAACCCCTGACATGGGGCAATATTTCCTGCAAGGCATCAATGACAATTTCGCCCACCTTCTTAGCATCAATAGTTTGTTCAAGATCATCTAAATCTATGGAATCTGCTGTCATATGCTCTACGGATAATGGTTAATATTAAGTGGTGCCGCCCAGAAGAATCGAACTTCCGACCTACGCGTTACGAGTGCGTTGCTCTACCAACTGAGCTACAACGGCGTTTATGCAACTGGAGCGGGCGATGGGAATCGAACCCACGTCATTAGCTTGGGAAGCTAAAGTTCTACCATTGAACTACACCCGCCTTGGCGGAAACGGAGGGATTCGAACCCTCGATACTTTTACAAATATGCCGGTTTAGTAGACCGGTGCCTTCAGCCGCTCGGCCACGTTTCCTTGCTCGAATTATAGATCTCAATAATTAACGAGCGCTATCTGTTGCATCTTGGTCATTTGCATAAGGAGGCTTGAGTCTAAGCGCAATATAACGGGGCGACAAATCTTGAGAAACCACCCTCAACAGCTATAAAGATAATGGCAATGGCTCCACCAACCACCAGCAGCAGATGAACTACATTGCGCACCTGCTCTGATTTCATGCCCAGCATCATTCCGCTTGCCATAAACCCCAGTAAAGCTAGAGCCGCAATTCCAATATCTATATTTAATAGCAACCCCGAGAGTAGAAAAATAACCGTTCGCACCACTACACTAATGCCATTACCCTTGCTATGGCTTGATTTGGCTAATTTGATTCTTCTCGCCGACCAAAACTATCGTTGGGCGATGGTTTTCAAGATCGGCCTGATCAATCTGACCATAAGTACAAATAATGAGATGGTCGCCAACATGCGCCCTTCTCGCCGCTGCGCCATTTAACGAAATAATTCCTGAGCCCTTTGGCGCCTTAATAATGTAGGTAGAAAAGCGTTCGCCATTGTTAATGTTGTAAAGCTCAATTTTCTCAAACTCGCACATACCAGCAGCATCAAGTAAATCTTCGTCAATACCGCAGGAGCCCTCGTAATGCAGGTCTGCCTCGGTCACTGTGACACGATGTAGTTTTGCTAAAAGCATGATTCGATTCAATGTATTCCCCCGTATGTTCTGATATTGGCCCAGATTTTATAGTTATAAATCTAGGGCTCGGCAATTAATTAAAGTCGCTACATTTCCCATTCGGTGGGCATCATCATTTGCGCCACCATCTGTGCAGTGACCGCCGATAAAGTCCAGCCTAAATGGCCGTGACCTGTGTTGTAAAACACATTGGGCTTTGATCCTGAGCCTACTTTAGGCATGAGATTGGGCATCATGGGCCGCAATCCTGCCCAAGGCACCACAGATCTAGTGCCAACATTCGGAAAGCATCGCTCAACCCAGTCAATTAGGGGTTTAATGCGGTCAGCCCTAATATCTTTGTTAAAACCATTAAATTCTGCGGTACCTGCCACTCGAAAGCGATCAATCCCCAGACGACTAGTAACGAGCTTAGTCTCATCATCCAAAAGACTCACTGTTGGTGCTCCAGCCTGGCTTTGCACATCGATGAGATTGACTGTAATTGAATATCCTTTGACCGGGTATATATTGACAGAATCGCCAAGTTGGTCGGCCAGCTGCCTACTAGCGACGCCAGCACAAATCACCACCTTGTCAAAACTGGCCACATGAGAGCGCCCCGCCTGATCTAAAGTAATGTGAACTAGTTTGCCGTCTGAAGTGATTTTTTCTACCGATTGCTCATAAAGTGTTTTAACGCCAAGCTTTTCAATGGCAAGCGATAGACCATGGGTAAATTTATGTATATCGCCTGTCGAGTCGCTTTCGGTAAAGTAGCCGCCGTAATAAGTACCAGCTAAGGTGGGTTCTATGGCACGCATCTCATCTGGCGAGATGGCTCTACGCTCAAGACCACCTTTGGCCAATAATTTGGAGACTTTGCCCGCATGGGTAAAGCTCGCTTTATCACGGTAGATGTGCAAAATGCCCTTTTGTTTTAAATCAAAATCAATGCCCTCATCTTGTGCCCAGGAAAATAAGTACTCCCTGGCAGCAATAGCCATCTTGGCCGTTTCAATGGTATTTTTTTCGTAATGAGGGATGCTCGCAATAAACTCTCCAAACCAAGACAGCTTGTGCCAAGTGGGCGTTGGATTAATGAGTAGTGGCGCATCATTTTTGAGCATCCACTTCATTCCTTTGATTAGAGTAGACCAATGCGTCCACACCTCGGCGTTCGATGCGGAAAGCTGTCCGCCATTGGCAAATGAAGTCTCCATGCCAGCGTAACGATGACGCTCAATCACCGTTACATTAAATCCTTGTTTAGCTAAAGCGTAGGCCGTCGTAATGCCGGTGATGCCGCCACCGATAACTGCAATGGTTTTCATACAAGATCCTAAAGACGTCAAAAGGGTTAGGCTATCTAGCTAACAAGCGAGATAAGCCCCCTCTGTCTTGGACCTGAGAGATTCACGCACGCCAATGATGGCAATCCGCTTGCTCCTTCGGTATATTTGGCTGACGAAAAAGGCCAATAACTCTTCAGAGTGATAATACGCAACATCGGTTCATTTGCCTGAGAGTTTCCGGGGCTGTTGCTCCTTCGGCGTTGTCGGTAGAAATGCAATTACTACCAATCAATCTCTCCCGATGCTACGCAAAAGATCTTAACCGATTTTTTTACACCCCGATAGATTGGGGTGCAAGGTCAGATAATGGTTTTAAATCCACAGCCATGCGTAGCGCATTGCATTTGGGATTGACAATCCCATGCCCATCGTGGCAATTAAATTCTCGGCAAGGGCTGGGCCGGTTTTCGTAAATGGAGCAGCGATAACCCATTTGGGGCCAATATTTCAATGCAATACAAGGATGCCTACCCTGCTCTGTGCCTTTCATGCAAACCAGGTGTGGGCTAATTGACGTTACTAGCTCTGGCGGCACCGTGCCGTAGCCATTGCCGCTCACCTGCCCATGATAAAACGTGACCCGAAAATGCTGACAGCATTGAGCGCATTCGAGGCATGGGTTTGTTAAGGTGCTTGACTTCATCAATATAGATACCGGCTGAGCATTAGAGGTACTAATCCAATGCTCAGCCAATGTACAGCTAATGCGCAATTAAAAAAGCAATGGGCTCTTGACGGTCAATTACATGATTAATTTTAGCCATCCCAATTAATTTAAGAGTAGCTGATTCATGCGCTTCACAAAGCTAGCTGGATCATTTAACTGGCCACCTTCCGCTAGTAAGGCTTGATCAAATAAGAGATTCGTCCAATCATCAAATTGCTTATCATCACTTTTGAGCTTGGATAGTAAAGGATGCTCAGGATTAATCTCCAGGATAGGCTTCATATCAGGAGCATTTTGACCGGCGGCTTTGAGCATACGTAGCAAGTTTCCAGACAGTTCATTTTCATCCGCAATCAAACAGGCTGGGGAATCGGTTAGACGGAATGTCACCCGCACATCTTTAGCCTTATCTTCCAAGACTTTTTTCATGCGCTCAACTAAGTCTTTGAATTGCTTTTCAGTTTCCTCGTGCTCTTTCTTTTCTTTTTCATCGCTCAGGCTTCCCAAATCCAAGCCACCCTTAGCAACTGAGGCTAATTGCTTGCCATCAAACTCAATCATGAAGGAAAGCATCCACTCATCAACACGGTCAGATAACAAGAGGACTTCAACGCCTTTCTTGCGGAAAATCTCTAAATGCGGACTGTTTTTAGCTGCGTTGAAAGTTTCACCCGTGACATAGTAAATTCTATCTTGGCCTTCTTTCATACGCGAGACATATTCAGCCAAAGATACTGTCTGCTCAGCCGAATCAGTATGGGTGCTGGCAAAACGAAGGAGCTTGAGAATACGTTCTTGATTTGCCTGATCTTCGCCAACGCCCTCTTTGAGCACTTGACCAAATTGCGTCCAGAACGTGCGATATTTTTCTTTCTTAGCCTCATCTTCATTATTGGCAAGTTCTTCCAGCATGCTCAGCACTCGCTTGGTAGAGCTTTCACGAATAACCTTAATATCACGAGACTCTTGCAAGATTTCACGGGAAACATTTAGCGGCAAGTCGACCGAGTCAATTACACCAGTGACAAAGCGTAAATACATCGGCATGAGCTTTTCAGCGTCATCCATAATAAAAATGCGTTTAACATACAGCTTGATGCCGCCACGCTTATTGCGATCCCACAAATCAAACGGGGCTTTGCTCGGCACAAAGAGTAACTGGGTAAATTCACTTCTACCCTCTACTCGATTTAATGAATAGCAAAGCGGGTTTTCATAATCATGCGATAGGTGCTTATAAAACTCGTTGTATTGCTCTTCGGTAACATCTGATTTAGTACGAGTCCATAAAGCCGAGGATTGATTAATGCTCTCAAACTCATCTATTTTCACAATTTCATTTTTATTCTCATCCCAATCTTCTTTTTGCATCTGGATAGGCAAAGAGACATGGTCTGAGTACTTGCGAATAATCGATGTCAATTTGTAGCTATTGAGGAAATCATCCTCGCCTTCGCGCAAATGCAATGTTATTGAGGTGCCACGCTGTGGGCGGTCGATCGTTTCGATCGTAAATTCGCCTGAACCATCCGACTCCCAACGCACGCCATCAGAAGCAGGCAAGCCTGCACGACGAGTCTCAACGGTAATGCGGTCAGCAACAATAAAGCCAGAGTAAAATCCTACGCCAAACTGGCCAATGAGGGCTGCATCTTTTTGCTGGTCTCCAGATAGTTTGGTAAAGAACTCTTTAGTGCCGGAACGGGCAATCGTTCCCAAGTTGTTAATCGCCTCTTCTCGGCTCATACCAATTCCATTATCCGAAATGGTTAGAGTTCTGGCAGCTTTATCAAATTCGACTTTGATCTTGAGCTCAGAGTCATCGCCATACCAATCTGGGTGGGCAAGGCCTTCAAAACGCAATTTATCAGCAGCATCAGAAGCGTTTGAGATGAGCTCACGCAGGAAAATTTCCTTATTAGAATACAAGGAGTGGATCATCAACTGCAAAAGCTGCTTTACTTCCGCCTGAAATCCAAGAGTTTGTTTAGTAGCAACGGTCATTTTGATTTCCTATAGAAAAGAAGAATTCCCATTATTTGGGGATAATTTTTAGTATTTCAAGGCCTATAAACTGCCCTCTTAGAGAGGCTGGCGGTGCAATGAGGCGAGCATTCTCTAAACGATGCGGATCTAGATTTTCTATCGTCATTATCGTAGTCATGCTATCTTCACCGCATTAACGCAGGCTTAGATAAATGCTCATCCAGCAGTTCGTTTAATCGTTGAAATGTACTACTGTTACTTATCCAAAGTGGCTTATCACCAACCACGTAGATACGTTTTTTTGCACGTGTTAATGCGACATTGAGCAGGTTCGGAGTTTGCTCATTGCCTGCGAAAAAAGAAACGGCATCCGCTCCCACGTCTTTATACGGGGTAATAACATTAATATGCCAGTCGCCCTTATCGTTTTTCAACTGGCCATTTAGTTCTGGTGTTTGCAGCAATTGATTTATCAAGTTAAGAGTAAAATCCCCTTGCGTTTTCACCCAGTGACCCACACCCTCGCCACGAATATCGAACCATTGGCTTGATCCAATCCAATCAGATATCTTAGTGTCATCATGAACTCCATGCACCATCAGATTAGCGTAAGCAATCTCGTTAGCTGCGTCAAACATGGGATTAAGGCATCTTCTATGCACTCGGAGTGGGCTACCAACCCAAACTTTTCTATCTTCAACACCACCAACATCCAACTCAGTCCCGTATGGGGTTACATCATCAGCAAGCACCTGGACGGAACAGTCGGGAGGAGTCCATTGTGAGTTGGCTCCAACCCAATTTCTCCACGCAGCGATAGCTTCTTTGGGCTGAGGTACTACAGGTTCCAACTGCAGCGGATCGCCAACTGCGATTACTCGTCGTGATCGCCAAATTGCCCCCACCGCATTTTGTGGTGTGGATTGTCCAGCCTCATCAATCAGCAACATTCCGAGTTGCTCTTGATCAAGCCCCGCGAACAGTCGTCCGAATGAAGCAAATGTACTTGACACAACCGGCACGACAAGAAAAAAAGCATTCCAAAGGTGCGCCGTAGCCTTCCCAGCCTGAGCCGTTGAAAATTTCCCCCCTTGATAGTCCACAAATGCTGAAAGTGTGTTGCTCAGTCTCTTCCATGAAGCCACGACAAAGGACTCGTTAAGCTGCATTGCCAGACGGAAAACTTCAACCCTGAGTTTTCTTAATGTTGCATCATCGTAAGGGATGCCAAGTTGCAATTCGTGATCTGTTTTGTGATGCAAATCTGAGTTGTTGTGAAAGCTTGCATCTAAGGGGCCAAGTAGTTCATCAATCTTAACAAGTTGCGAATTTAGTTCTTGCAGGCGAGCTTGCTGATTTTTGTAGGAATTTTCTAAAAATTGCAGTTCGTCTTGTTTAGACTTAGCCATCTCTGTTGCATCAATATGTCTTTTGCGGGCGATATCAAAGGACTCATCAAGTTGATGCTCGATAAGCTGATTGCATGGCATCTGAATACCGAGTCGAGATGCCTCATCAATCGCCTGATTTTCTGAAACTTCAGAAGTCGAACATTCCAACTCAATTTCCTTTAAACGGATGGCAGCCGCGGTTGCGAACGCCACAATCTGGCGTGCATTGCGTAGACTTTCGCTGGCTGCACGCTCATTCTCACTTGCCGCGAGAAGCTGCACGCGCCAGCGTCGCTTAACACCCCACTGAAATAGAGCTTCGATGAATCCAGGTTTTGCCGCTAACACCAGCGTTGTGTGGCGCTGAGCAGAAGAAAACGCTTCTTCTGCTGACCGCTCAGATGCATTTACTATTGAGGCAGATGGATATTGAGCCTCTTCAACAGTAGCTTGTTGAAGTTGTGATCTAGCCTCGTTTAAAGCCGAATGGGCTTCTATTGCAACGCGGCAGACCGACAATCGCTGCTTGGCCACACGCATTTCTTCTGCAGTTGCGCGCATATCATCATCCAGCGAGCTTACGTCTGCACGCAAAGCTTGAATTTGAATGGGCAGAAGCCGAATTTGATCTTTTAATATTTCTGTTTCGCTAACTATTAGAATGCGCGATTGGATTGCGTTTGCTCGCTCTAGCATTTTGCGACGAGCTTCCTTGAATTCCTTGACTGCCTGCGCCCAGGGTACTGCTGCATGATCCTTTCTTTCGATAAGTCCTTTAAGACTGCGCAGTCGTTCTGGGTCGGTTTTTTCACCGTCGACTGGAGAAGTTTCAAACCAAAAACGACTCATAAATGCGCGCCGCTTGTCTGAACTCCCAAGTAGCGCCGCAACAAGGCCCCAAGTTGCACCGCTGCTCCGACGCTTTTCCTTTGGTCCAGCAGCGATGGAGTCAGATACTTCTGAAAAATACCGTAAACCGGCATTACGCATAGGATCTGTGAGCTTGGGGAGATCCTTGACCACATTTTCTATAGCGCCATTGTTCGATGAAACTACTGCTATGCCGTGTCCATGCAATACACTGTCAAGCTCCCAAAAGCCAAATTTATGCCCCTCAATTTCGCCACGACGAATAAACGCATCCAATGGATCGCCATAATTCGCCATAACCTCTGCCCGACTAACAATAAGATCGGCCATAATGTCTCTTAATAAAGTACTCTTGCCAGTACCCGGAGGGCCGTTGACACCATACAGCCCGCCATCAACGAGATGACTCCGCGACATATTGACTGCAAATTGTTGTGCCGCCACCAAGGGGTAGTCTGGCCAAGCACCTAGTGGCAGTTTATTTGGCGATAAGGCATCAATAAAAATTCCGTGTCCGCCGTTTACAGAACCATCGCGCAATTCAATGCGCGACATAGGTGTTTGCAACTTTAAATACTGACTTAAAGCTTTCCCAACACCATGTGCTTTTTCGTTTGTTAGATTATGGCGGACGCTGACTACATCGGAAGCAATCATCGAATTTAATGCGCCAAGATCAACTGATCTTTCTACATGACGCGTCATCGTCACAATCTTGATGCGAACAAGATGCGACTCTTCACGTGTGTCAGCGTCTTCCCAATCTGGTGGCCTCCAACCACAATGCCCCCAGATAATAGATAGCAGATCACGCACATCCGATACTAAAAGCGGACGCATTTCAGGGTGACCACAAATTTTGCCTTCGCGTGATTTCAGCGCTGATCCGTCTTGATGTTGTGAATTTTCTTGTGCACATACATCCTCTTCGCGAATTAACTGCAACTGCACGAGCTTTATGCGAAGTTTGCGCATCAAATCGTCCAAAAATCCGTCAAAGCCTTCTAGGATTAATGAATTGGATGGCTTTCCTTGGGCTAGATGATCATGAAGCCGTCCCATCATCCAAGCCAGCGATGAAACAAATACATCCCCGCAAACTCGGCCCGTATCATCGAGAGGAATAAGCAATATGGCAGCATCTCCACGCCCAAGATGCTTCTTTGCAATAGTTGTCGCCCCAAGGCTTGAACGCAGGGAAAATGCATAAGCTGCTTTTGAAAATAAACCACAGTAGGCAATTTGTGCTTTATATCGATTACCAGAGCTACTTAAAGCACTTGCACGGCTCCGATTTAACCATGGCAAATCCACATCTGATTCGATATCAAATACATTTTGGCGCTCATCGGTATCGGGCGCAGCCACTAAATTCATGTATTCGAGGCCAGTCCAAAAGTCGCACGCTCGAATAGCTTGTTGATTCGCTTCTGTTGTCATCGGATTGGTTATCTTTAATTCCTAGTTATCGTTTATCAATTCAAAATTTAAGACTAAGAAAAACTGTTTGAGAAAGCAAACTAATTTATCTTTTCAGTGAATTAACCATCTTTTTCTTCGAGTTAATCCGTGTCTTTGGAGACATTTTTCAGCTCAGTAAACTTGGCGGTCATGGTTGGGTTGTCCCGAGTGAGTTTTTTAATGGTCACATCCTGAGCCTTGTCATTGGCTAACCGTAAATTGCGATCAGTACCCAGCAAAGCATCTTTGGTTTTTTGCAAGTGGTCTATAGACTTGTCGATTTCATCGATGGCTGTTTGAAAGCGGCGCGAAGCCAAATCGTAATTCTTGCCAAATGACTCTTTGAAGCTCTCCAACTGATTTTCAAAGTTAGTGATATCGATGTTCTGCGACTTTACCAAGGCCAACTCTGTTTTGTACTTGAGTGAGTTCAAGGCTGCATTGCGTAGCAATGTGATAATGGGAATAAAGAATTGTGGGCGTACCACATACATTTTTGGGTAACGGTGAGATACATCAATGATGCCAGTGTTGTACAACTCACTCTCGGGTTCTAACAGCGAGATCAGTACAGCGTATTCGCATCCTTTCTCGGAGCGGTCCTTGTCAAGCTCCTTGAAAAAGTCTTCGTTCTTTTTCTTGGTGGCTGTCGCGTCACTTTCATTCTTCATCTCGAACATGATCGAGACGATTTCGGTGCCGGCGTCGTCCGAGTCCTTGAAGATGTAGTCGCCCTTGCTGCCACTGCTGATGTCGTTATCCTTTTCAAAGTAAGCGCACGGAAAGGCCGTGGCGCGAATGCGATTGAACTCAGTCTCGCAGTGTTGCTCCAAGGTTTCGCCCACCATCTTGGTGGAGAGCTTTGCCTTGAGGTCTTTCAGGCGTTCGATAGCGTCTTCACGCTCTTTGATCTGGAGTTCATACTTTTCTTTGAGTGATTGCTCAGCCAGACACTTTTCCAGCTGGGCTTGCTCAAAGCGATTTTTGAACTCATCTCGCTGCTTTTCTACGGTACTCAATGCCTGAGTGATCGCCAGTTGCTGATCCTTTGTGGCGACTTCCAATCGTGCCCGCAATGCTTGTATTTCGGCCGCGCTGGCGGCTGCCGCTTGCTGCAAATCGGCCACGCGTTGTGCCTGCGCAAGCGCTGCAGCAGCTTGGTTGTCGCGCTTGACCTGCTCCAATTGATGGGCCAGAGCATCGCGCTCTTTTTCGACGCCACTCAGTGCCTGAGCCACTGCGAATTGTTGTTCCTGGTTTGATGAGGCCACCTTGGCTTGCAAGGTTTGAATTTCTGCATCCTTAGTTGCTGCCGCTTTTTGTAATTCGGTAGTCAATTGCGCCTTGGTCAACTCGACAGCACTTTGCTTGTCCTTTTCGGCCAACTCCAGCCTTTCATGTAGTTGCTCCTCAAACGCGCTGTCGCGTACTTGCTTCAAGATTTCGGCATAGCCAGCCTCGTCGATCTTGAAGGCCTTATGGCAATGGGGGCAGATGATTTCATTCATAACCTTACTCCTCACTTTGATCAGTTGCATTTTTTGGTTCTATCGCCGAGATTTGCTGCCAATCGTCAGTAACAACCTTCCAATCAACGTTGCGCTCGACCTGCTCGCCTTGGCTATTTTTACCCGACCATACATCCCAGAAATCAGGGTCATTAGACTTTGGTCGATGATGCTCAGGTAGCGCGTTCATTTGAACAAGTACCGGCAGCTCCGATGCCCAGCCAAGGAGGATGGCGTGTCGGGAAGGCAGCGAGGGCAAATCGCGCAACAAACCACGTAAGTTGTCTGGCACAAGCTTGTGAACAAGTTCTTGGTCTCGGTCATTGCTGATGCGATGCAGTAGATAGCTGTTGCATTGCGAAAGAACGGTAGGCGATAACTCGCTTGGGCGCTGCGAGGACAGCACGAGGCCCAGTCCAAACTTGCGACCCTCGCGGGCAATTTTTTCGAACACCTGGCAACAGATGGCAGCCGAGTTCTGGTTCTCCGCATCGTCGTGGTAACGCTTGATGAAGGTGTGCGCCTCTTCCATCACCAGCACGGTAGGCAAGGTCTTGCCATGCTGTAGCTTGCGATAACGCTGCAGTGCCTCTAGCGTCATGCGGGCGATCACTGCCGTGATAATGTGCACCACCTCGGCGGGCACCAGCGAGAGGTCGATGACGGTGACCGAACCGTTCGATGCATTGTTATTACCAATGTAGTTGCACAGCCAGTCGTCCAGTGTGAGATTCTGGGTGGTACCCGATACGATCTTCATGCGGCTGTCGGACAGTAGTGTGCGAATGCGCATCTGCATGGTTTCAACGTACTCGGAGACTCCGAGCAACTCCGCAGTGGCTTCGACGCTGCGGAGAAGCTGGTCGCCGGTAAACGAACGTGGCACATCGGCGTCAATGGGCAGGATGTCGGTGTCACTGCCGCCGAAAATGGAGTGTGCGGACTGGATCAACGACAAAAGATTGTCAACTTCGCCAAGCGTAAACTCGTAGGTCGGATATTGGCTGGAGCGAGCATTGACCAAACTGGTGAGTTCGTCTCGTACAGCGCTGAGCGATGCTTTCTCGGCGCCTGAAAATGAGTCCTGAACAGCTAAACCCTCCCGCCACTTCTTCAACTTTTCAAAGAAGCCTTTGGGCTGGGGAAACCTACCCCAAGGACTACCGGCATTACGCTCTAGTTGCAATATGCTGACCAAGGTGCGTAGATAGCGCCGCATTTCATGGCTGGGCGTGACTGTGGCGCCGAATACGCCGTCACGGACTGATCGCAGCGCCTGTACCAAGGTTGGTCGCTGGGTCTTTGCACTGGCCTGAGTAAAGGCACTCCATTCGGCGCTGTTCCAGAACCACAGCGGGATTTGCAGTTGTTCCACGCCTTCACTGGGCTCGACGGCGAATACCCGCACCTTGCTCATGTCGCTAAAAGTGTTAGCATATTCACCATTGGGGTCAAGCACGATGAATCGAGCATTGGGATCTGCACCACCACGAGCCTTACGAGCCTCATCCATCGACCAACGGATCAGGCCAGCGACCGAGCAGGATTTTCCACTGCCAGTGTTCCCTAGAATAGCAAGATGGCGGCCAAACAGGCGATCTGGATCGATCTTTACTTCGGCATTGGCAGCCAGCGGGCTCGTACCGATAAGTACATGGCGGTTTTCGCCAGACTCGACGATGGCATGCAATTGGTTTTGTGTGGGTAGAAGTACCGAATCGCCAACAGTCGGGTAACTTTCGACGCCTCGCCGGAAGCGATAGACATCTTTGCTTTCATATGCAAGTACCCCTAGCGGGTTCAGACTCATCTTGCGCAGGGGATAAGGTAAATCAACCAAGCCGAAGTCTTGCATGCCCTTGCGCTTGGGATATTGCGAGCGCTCAATGGTGATCCACTCAACCTGAGCGACCAGATGTCCTTCGTCACTGGGAATCAGCACATAACCATTGATACGAGGGAAAGGGCGCGGTGTGCCGGTATTGAGCGCCACACCATCGGGAGCCTCAATGTCGAGCAGGACCTTGATTTCATCAGGTGAGACAAAGTCAATGGCACCAATGCGAAGTGAGTCGGCATAGGCCAGAGGTGAGAAGCTCATATGAGGTCACTCCCATCTAAAGCCTTTGTGTCCGTATCTGATCTGTTGATAGTTTGAGGCTCTACCCCCATTCGCTGCTTAAGCAGTTCACTCATACGGAAGGTTGTTTTGTCTATGGCTGGTTTGGGCAGATAATGTTCGGTCAAGGTAGTCAGATCTGCTAGCGCAGGGCCTATCAGCAGGCTAATCTGGGAGGGCCTCCCAAGCTCTTGATAATTCTGCATGATGCGGCCCAGTGGGTCGTCATAGGAGATAACGACCAAGTGGGTTGAGGGGATGGTGAGCATGTCGCGAATAACCCGATTAATGTGCTCATCGCCAAAGCTGTAACCGTAGGTAACCAAGGTGCTATTCGGACGGCAAACTGCAGCAGCAAAGTCGCGGAACAGCTCGACGTAGGGGTAGTCAGCAGTTTCCCTATCTTTGGCGGAATTAGGATAGATCATCAGCTCGTGGGCAGACAATCCACTAAGGCCTGGTGCTTGCAAATATGGTTCAACGCTGACGGCCCCAAACGGCAATCCGATCCGGCGAATGTCTTTACCTGTCTGCACCCAGTCCACTGAGCCATGCAGCTTGGTGTAACGGGCTACACCTTCTAGATAGCGCGGTTCGCCACGGATGCCGGGTGGGTTGTAGTGCATGTCTAAATCTAGGCGTGAAGATCGAAAAATCGGCATCAGCTTGCCAATGAAACGATCCAGCAAATGCAGTCCTGCCAACTCGGCCCCTGCCTCGATCAGTCGGTCGTAGTTAGTGGTAAAAATGTTAAGCCGATCGCGCACGCCAGTACGACTGGCAAAACTCATCAGGAATGTGACGAGAATATTGAAGGCCTGCTCGCGCTGGTCATGGTGTGCGGTGGCAATTCCTGTTTCGCTCTTTAAAATTGATTGAGCAAAGGTTTGCATGCCATTATTAAGTTCCGAGCGCAAGGCATCCGCCTCAATTTTATTTTGCAGAATCTCAAAACCACGGAGCAGTTCGTTGGCAACCCGAAGTTGATCTTCTAAGTTGCCCTTCTTACGCCCAGCCGCTTCAGACGCCATTTCGGCAGCATGATTGATTTGGGTTTGATTGTTACTTAACGTTAAGGCCCCCATGCCGGCAGCGCTTTTTTGCGCAGCTAAGCAATGCACCGCATGGGTCAGCCCCGATCCGGCAAGCAGTGACAGATGCTCAGATTGAAACAACGACGTAAGCCAAGGCTCAATACGCTGACGGAGATTTTTATAACTTAACTCATCTGCGCCTAGCCAAGATGGTTTATTATTTCCCTCCAGCTTATACTTCCCGTCGCTTTCAGAGAACCATACCGGGCTAGCATCATCGCGAACCTTAAGAATATTTTGGCATTCAGGTTTCTTACCTTCAGATGCAACTTTATTAGCAAGAACTGGTCCAGGGTCAGAAATTTTATTTGTCATTTTGATTACTCCGATGATAGAACTAGTAGTCGGTTAAATTTTCGGCAAGTTGCTGAATCTTGTCATCATTCCAGACGAACCCTCGCTGATATGTATCCACTGCAAACGGATGTTTCGACTTCTCGAATAATTCCGAAAAACTTCTGATGTACACACGTGCTGGAGATTGAATAGATTTGTCGTTCATACCAGTCGAATTCTGCCGAGCTGAAGCGACTCCTGCAACAGTATGACCTGCCGAATGATGGGGGATGTCATGACAGGTGTTGATTGTTCATTTTGTTTTGTCATCGGACGGCCTTCTTAAATATTTTACAGTTACAGTTTTTTTGAGATTGAAAATTCATTTCAATTCTCCGCAGCCTTAACCTGTTGGTATACAGCACGCATCAGGTGGCTTGCAGCAACATTCCTAAACGCCTCATCGTTCATCAGGCGTACAAAGATTTCTTCGTTGCCGTCCATGCGCTCAATGAAGAGGTTCTCAAGCTGCTTGTTGAACACCGGCTCGAAGTTTTCGATGCTGTTGGCCATAACCGCTTGTCGCAACTGCTCATTGGCCACGGCAGTTTCGCGAACTTGATCGAAGAAAAGCTGGTCAGCAGGTGTGAATTCTGTGCCGAAGCGCTCATTGAGCTTGCCAACCAAGGTCGAAAGCTGAACATCCTCGTCTGCTTGACCTGTGCCTACGTCGGTTGGGCCCTCAAGCGCATCTGCCTCGCCCACCTTCAGATCAATTGCCCCTTCGCTGATTTTTTGCAGGCGGTAGTACTTGAGCTCGACCTCGTCGTCGATCTGAACCGCCCGGTTGTCCGTCGTGCGTGGCAACTTGGTCAGCAGGAAACGGGCATAGGTGTACAGCTTCTCGTGATCGGAATCCTGGTAAGGCACAATCTGAGAAACAAAACTATAAAGATTGCGGAAGCTGACCAGCTGCCCCTTAAACAGATTCTGATCTTCTTCTCCGAGTTTCTTGAATCGCTCAATCGCCAGATCAAGCAGGCCGTTCAATTTCTTGTGCTCGCCGCCAGTGGGGTTCAGCCGATTGCGGAACCAGATCTCGCACCAAGCGCTAACCTCTTCCTCGGTGTAAATCTTCCAGCCAGCCAGCGTATGCGCCAACGTGTTGAGTTGTTGCGGATCAGTGTCGTCGCCTTTGTCCGTTGTCTCATAATAGGGCTTGAAGGCCGTGTAGATGTCCGCAGGCTCGTTGACAAAATCTAGCACGAAAGTGTCCGTCTTGCCTCGTGTCGTTCGATTTAGGCGCGACAAGGTCTGCACTGCATGGATGCCTGACAGGCGCTTGTCGACATACATGCTGTGTAACAGCGGCTGATCAAAACCCGTCTGATACTTCTCGGCCACCAGCAAGACTTGGTATTCCTCGGTGTTGAACTTCTCCGGCAGCTCGGACTCCTTGATGCCGTTGTTCATGTTCACTTCAGTGAATTTCTTGTCGACGAACTCCTTTAGCGTGATCTCGCCCGAGAAAGCCACCAGCGATTTCACGTCAGTGTAGCCTTTGTCCTTGATGTACTTGTCGAACCCCAGCTTGTAGCGCACGGCATGCTCACGCGAGCCGGTGACCACCATCGCTTTAGCCCGGCCGCCAATCTTGTGGCGGGTATGGGTGCGAAAGTGCTCAACAATCACTTCGACCTTCTGCGCGATTTCGTAGTCGTGGAATTCAACGAATCGCGCGAGTGCGCGGGCGGCCTTGCGGCGCGGCACCTCGGGATCAGCCTCCACCTTCTGGATCAGCTTGTAGTAACGCTTGTAGCAGGTGTAGTGCGCCAGCACGTCGTGAATGAAGCCTTCCTCAATGGCTTGGCGCATGCTGTAGTGGTGGAATGGCGCTTTGCCATCAGGGCCGGGCTCGTTGAAAACGGCCAGTGTCTTGAACTTGGGCGTTGCGGTGAAGGCAAAGAAACTCAAGTTGGGTTGTTTTGCGCGCTTGAGTTGTTCGCGCAGCAGCTCCTTCTTTGCTTCCTCGCTCAAGGCATCGTCGTCCATGTCCAGCAACTGCTCGGCAATGGCGGATTCAATACCGTCTTTATTCAAGATCTTGCGCAGTTCCATCGCGGTTTCACCGCTTTGCGAGCTGTGCGCCTCATCCACGATCACCGCAAAGCGCTTACCCGCTGTTGAGATAGCCACCCCTTTGCCGTTGGCCTCCATCGTGCGGATGGCTTGAGTGATAAAGGGGAACTTCTGGATGGTGGAAATGATGATCGGCACGCCATCGGCCAGCGCCTTGGCCAACTGTTGTGTGTTTTCGTCGATCTTCTGCACAACGCCCAGCTTGTGCTCAAATTGAAAGATTGTGTCTTGCAGCTGTTGATCCAGCACGCGCCGATCGGTGATCACCACCACTGAGTGAAAGATCTTCTCGTTGTTGGCATCGTGCAAGCTGGAGAGGCGATGCGCCAGCCATGCAATCGAGTTCGATTTGCCTGAGCCAGCGGAATGCTGGATCAAGTAGTTGTGCCCCGAACCATGCGCCTGCGCGTGGTCGGTCAGTGCGCGCACCGCATCTAGCTGGTGGTAGCGCGGGAAGATCATCGTCTCTTTGCGGTGGCGCTTGATGCCCTTCTCGGTGACAACGGTCTTTTCCTCAACATCCAAATGAATGAACCGAGCAAGAATGTCCATCAAGCTGTCACGAGTCAACGCCTTATTCCAAAGGTAGCTGGTACGCACATCGCCCGCTGCTGGCGGGTTGCCCGCGCCGTGATCATGCCCCAAGTTGAAAGGCAGAAAGAGCGTGTCTTTGCCTTCCAGCTTTGTGGTCATGAAAACTAGCTCAGTATCCACGGCGAAATGCACCAGGCAACGCTGCTTGAAGGTAAACAACAATTCTTTGGAGTCGCGCTCAAAGCGATATTGGTACTTGGCGTTCTCCACGTTCCAGCGCGTGGCCGACATCGGGTTCTTCAGCTCCAGCGTGGCCACGGGCAAGCCGTTTACCGCCAACACCACATCGGGAATGGCCCCGCTCTTGGTGTTGACCTGCCGCACGATGGTCAAGCGGTTGTCGTAGTAACGTTCAGTACTCGCGGGGTCTAGCCCGGTGTTGGGCGCAAAGTAGGCCAGCCGCACCGTCTTGCCCACGCACTTAAAACCCTCGCGCAAGATCGCCAGGGCACCTTTGGCTGCAAGCTCCTTCACCAAGCTGTCCAGCAGCATCGCGGGCGCTTTGGCGGCGTCTAGCTGGGTCAGGCGCGTCCAGATCTTGGGCTGCGTCTTCTGCACAAAGGCAACGACATCCGCCGGAAACAGGGCCGCTTCCGGGTCGTAGGTGTTGGGATCACCTTTTTCGTAGCCACCGCCGCTGATCAGTGCGTGCTCAATGTCATTTTCAAAGTCGATTTCTTTGTGCATAACTCTCACCCTTTAAATAAGTCGGATTCGGCCCGTTAGCGAATCACCTCAATATTGCTGTTTTCCAAATCCGCCAGCGCCATTCCATTGAGATCGGCATAGCGATAGTGGCGTATCGTGTGATCGCGCTTCAAATATTTACCTTCCACATCCAAATAAGGACTATCAGCGAGCTCGTGCTCACTAAAAACGTACTTCGTAACACTCAACTGCATCTTTTTCCCCGTATAAGCATTGATTGTTGCTTGAAGGGCTTTGCACCATGCCAGGCTGGCCGTCAATTGATCAGGCACATCGGGAGGGATCGTCGCTGATTTGAATTCCATGCAATAGGGAAACAGTTTTGACTTCCGCAGATTAAAAATCACAAAATCGCATCTCTTTGACCACGGTTTTGCGGTGTCATCCAAAAAATGGAAAAGTCTGTCCTTTTTCCCGTCCAGCTTGATGACGATTACGTTCCCCTCGGTCGATAGGGTTACCTTGAACTCCTTTGGTCGCTCCCCCTGTGCTTTATGAATTTTCTCCTTCAGAACAACAGCTCCCGCAGTTGGCTGCTGGACTCCATAGTCATCATGATGGAGATATGATTTCAGACAGTTGAAGTAACCTTGCGCATTCAATGCCATTTTGGATAGTCTCCATTCATGAGGCTAATCCTTCGGCGGACTGTGGTATCTGAAAATCACGCACATCGATTTTTCCAGTGACTGCATTTGTAATTAGCGATGAGCGATATTCCAAGAGCTTTGCAATTACGCTTTCCACCTTTTTTACCTGCTCATCAACTTTGGCAGTTTTCGCATCTAGGAATCGAACAATCGTCCTCTGTTCGTCTAACCCTGGGATTGGTATCCAGATTTTCTTCAAATCATCCTGACTTAAATTGGGTTGTCCGCCGCCATTAGAAAGAGAAATAAGTATTGGGCGACGCATCCAAAGCCAGTAGTAAACAAAGCGATTGTCGAAAACCATTGGATCAGAAAAGACGCAGCATGCTTGATTGAAGGTGGCCTCTACGCCAAGTATGCCTAGTCGCCCAATCGTTGCGCCGTACATCGCAATCGCCAAACTGCCCGCCGGATAAATTTTCAGAGCAGAGTGAGAAGCAACGGCCTCGACAGTAACTTTTTGCATCGTATCAAAAATCACAGACTCTCTAAGCTCCGAGGTTGTCACCCAAGGGATGGTTCCGTCATAAAAAATGGGGTTATCACTTTTTGGTGTTGTACCGCTGCCGATTTTTCCAAAACCATGTGTCACTTTCCAAACATCCCAGTTCTCTGGAATCTTCCCCAACCACGCTACTCCCGAATCCTTCATCGACACGGATGGATCTAGCCCCTTGACGACGGCATGGCTGATTAACGCTGTGCGCATTTCGGCCAACTTATCGAGCAGAGTCTGTTGTTTAGTGATCAGTGCATCGATTTGTGCGGTCTTGAAATCGAGGAAGCACGCGATGACCTTTTGTTCTTCTACATCTGGCAACAGGACCGGAAGGTTTCCAATGGAATCCCAACTTGCTCGCGGCATCTTGCTGCCATAGGTTGAAGAATCCACAATATTGATGAAGTCACGAGACAGCATGTAGTACTTCAGAAACTCGGCATCAAGCTCATCCTTGCTTCTTATAACCAATGCTTCGCTCGAAATCAGTCCATCCTGCTGAGCCAAGTAAACTTTGGCGAGATATGGGCGCAACTTCCCGAAGAGGACATCCCCCACTACGAACGACGATGCCAGGCCTTCGCTATTGCTAATTTCACCCTCGATCTTTCTTCCAGTCCATGATTCGATATGTTCCAGGCCAAGATAAGGCAATGGCGAATCTTCGACGCTTACTTTGTTGTTGATGAGATCAGTTGAGAATTTCAGCCTCTTGATTCGCCAATGGCTAGGCTTTTTCTGCAACCATGAGACCCCCGAGCTGTCCAACTCCTTGTATTGCGCGTACCCCATCACACCACCTCACTCAGCATGGCCATGATGTCTTTTTCGAGTTGGCTGATTTCGCCTGCGATATCTTCCAATGGGCGGGGCGGCTGATAAACGTAAAAGTGTCGGGTTATCGGAATTTCGTAGCCCACCTTGGTTTTGCTGTGGTCAATCCAAGCATCGGGCACGTGCGGTAGGACTTCAGCCTTGAGGTAGTCCTCACAGTGGTCTTTCACCAGCGCCAACAGCTTGTCGTGGCCGGTCTCGTTGTCGTAGCCCAGTGGCAGCGGCAATTCAATATCAACCGGCAGGGCCACGATTTCGGTATCGCGCAAATCGGCATCGGGTTCCGGGTTGCCCTTTGCATCCAGACAGATGTCTGCCTTGGGGTCGCGCTCAGACAGCGCTGCCAAAATCGCTTTCTTCACTGGCGCAGGAAGCTTGTTGGGTAACTTTTTCAGAGCTGCATCAAGCACAGCCTCGAATGCAGGGCGATTGCGGTACAGCCGTTTTTCATCATCTGTACTTTTACTGTCCATGCCCTGCAGGGCAGCCTTGATGGCTGCCTGTGTTTCTTGGCCTGCCGCGACTTCCGCGCGATAGGCTGCATCATCTTTACGCTTCTTGCTGCTTGCCAAATTGACAAAGGCACTCTGCTCATCGAGCTTGGCAATGCGCTCTGCGCTGGCTTGGAAGTTCAGCCGCAGCGGGCGCTCAACGGTAATCTTCAAGAAACCAAATTCGCGGTTCTCGAAGAGCTTGCTGCAAACCCGGCGTTCGGGCTTCCCGTCCACCAGCACTTCACTTTCCGCGTCGTGGTCGTGCTCAGCGTACAGGCGCACCAGTTCCCTGATGTGGTCGTCCGAGAGCTCGTTGCGCTTGTTGCCCAGGCTCTTGTCCATCTTCTTGAGGTGGCGGGTGCCGTCGATCAACTGCACCTGGCCTTGATGATGAGCGGGCTTCTTATTGGTGACGATCCAGACGTAGGTGTAGATGCCGGTGTTGTAGAACATTTGGTCTGGCAGTGCAACGACTGCGTCGAGCATGTCGCGCTCGATGATCCAACGGCGGATGTTGGACTCGCCCGATCCAGCATCGCCGGTAAACAGCGGTGAGCCATTGAACACGATGGCGATCTTGGAGCCGTCACCACCAACTTTTTTTCCGTCGACCAGCTTGGGCGGCTGGTGCATCTTCGAGATCATGTGCTGCAAGAAGAGTAGCGAGCCATCGTTGATGCGCGGCAGGCCAGCGCCGAAGCGGCCGGAAAAGCCCTGGTCTTCGTATTCTTCGCGCACGAAGTCTTCTTCCGGCTTCCACTCCACTCCAAAGGGCGGGTTGGCCAGCATATAGTGGAATTTCTTGTCCGGATGGCCGTCGTGCGGCACAAAGCCGTTGGTCTTGTTCTTGGCGTCCTTGATGCCCAGAGTGTCGCCGTAGATCAGGTTGTTGATCGGCTCATCCTTGATCAGAAGGTCAGAGCAGCAGATGGCGTAGGACTCTGGATTGTATTCCTGACCGAATAGCTCGATGTTGGCCTGGGGGTTCTTAGCCATCGCGGCTTTTTCAGATTCAGACAGCATGCCGCCCGTGCCCGCAGTTGGGTCGTAGACACTTCGGTAGATGCCCGGCTCGAAGATGCCGTCTTCTCCCGTGAAGACCAGCTCAACCATCAGGCGAATGACTTCACGTGGGGTGAAGTGATCCCCAGCCTCTTCGTTGGCTTGCTCGTTGAACTTTCGCACCAGCTCTTCGAACAGGTAGCCCATCTGCAAATTGGTGATGGCCTTTGGCGACAAGTTGATGTCTGCCGAGCAGAACTCCTTGATGATCAAGTACAGGCGGTTCGCTTCATCCAACTTGGCGATCTCAGTTTCAAATTCGAACTTGTCGAAGATGTCGCGGGCGCGTGGCGAGAAGCCCTGGATGTAGGCGATCAAGTTGCCCGCGATGTTAGGTGCATCACCTAGAAGCTTCTCAAATGTGAAACCGCTGGTGTTGAACAGCTCCTGCTTGCGGCCTTCGGCAGCAATGCGGGACAGCGCCTTTTCCAGCGCAGGGCCAGTGATTCCTTTGTCTTCCAAATGCTTTTTTTCGTCTAGTACCTTCTGCTTGTTCTCTGCCAGCACCAGATCGAAGCGGCGCAAAACAATCAGCGGCAGCATGACGCGGCGGTACTGCGGCGGACGGTATGGGCCGCGAAGCTTGTTGGCGATGTTCCAGATGAAGCCGACTAGGTTTTGGTGTTGTGCGTTTTGCATTGGCGATTCCTGAATGCTGTTGAGTTTGTTGACTGCTATTTCTTGAGTGCGCTGGCCGGTGGTCTATATCCCGGCGCGAGCTTTGCGTTCTCGACGCCATACAAGGACAGCGGATCGCTGAGCCAGAGGCGGTACTGTTCTTCTTTAAGACTGTGATCGGGCGACGCATCGACGCTCCAGCGCAACAGCATGTAGCCTGCGACGGCGGCGCGAACGCGCATGCGTATCGAGCCGTCGGTCATCCCGTAGTCCATCTTGATGATCTCGGGACGGGCGAGACGTGGATGCGGCACCAAGTCCAACTCCACGATCCGCGTCCACTGGATGTCGTTGTCTGGCTGTTCCTTGGCCTGTGGTTCCTCGTCGAGCAGCGTTGGCGCTTCGATGCGGGTGACAACAAAGTCGCGGAACTCACCGCTCTTGCGATCAAAGGCCCGGACATGCCAGCGCAGGCCGGTATCCACTAGCGCGAAGGGGATGATCACCCGCTCGGACTCGCCATTGCTCATTGAGTGATAACGAATCGCCACCGGGCGCTTGGCGTGGATGGCGCGGCAGATCGGGGCCAGTACGTCCATTCGAGGGCTGCTCAACACAGCCGGCGACTCGCAGGGGAGCATGGGCTGCGGCTCGCCATTCACGCCATCACCAAACCCTAGCGAAAGCGCTGACAACACGCGCTGCAATGCATGATCGAACAAGGGCGAGAATTCTTTGCCGATCCGGTAGATCTTGCTGCTGCTGTCAAAGGTAATATTTTGAGGTGCGATTTCCCTATACATAGCCAAATCGCGTGTTGCTCCTGCAGGTGCAACTCCAAAACGACTACATAGATCTGGGCGACCAACTTCACCAAAAAAGTAAAGCCTGAAGTCGATGTAGGCCATCCGCTCACGCAGAGGTTGACTCAAACTTTTAAGGCGCTGGATGCCCATATCTAGTCAATTGATAAATAATGATCTAATCATATCATTAAAATGATGAGGTAAAGAGATGCAAATTATTATCTTGCATTTTGAAATTAATAAACGTAAAATTACTTTAAATACACAAAGGCAACCATGAACATCCCCCCGCTAACACTCACCCTCGGCCAAGTTGCTTGGATTCTTGCGCTCGGACAAGAGCCCAAGCGCCATATGCTCGACAAACTAAACTACCTGCGCCAGCTGGGTATTCCATTTGAACAGGGCCAGCGACAGCTGGGTAGTGGCAACAGGGTAAGCTATTCATATGCAGAGATGGTGGAGATGGGGGTTGGACTATGGGGGCTTATGCATGGCGTCAAGCCCAGCGTTATCACCAAATTTTTGATTGGCCAGCGCACAAGCTTGCGCGATCTCTATGTTCAAGCCCTCCTTGAACTGCATCCAACAGCATTGGATGCGCCCTGGGTACGTAGCCGTGGCAAATCAGGGGCAGTCAGGGAAAATGACATCCTCTTACGCCTACATGATATGTATGACAAGCCTCTTGGTAAATTTGAAGTTGTTTTTCAGAAGGACTTGCAAAACAGCTCGTTTGATCAATTCGTTAACACCGTTGAAATAACAGGCTTGGGTTCACCCAAGCTCTTGATGCCTTTGACCACGATGGCTATTCAGTGGCTCGCGTGGGCTTTGCAAGCTCCACCAATCCGCCCTGGACGTAGAGCATGCAAATGAAACTAACCAAAAAAATGCAAAGGAGACTTTCCTATGCTAAATCAAACGTAATTTTACGTTTGAATGATATGTCAACCATGCAGCAAGCATTATTTAAAAGGAACACAAAATGAATGACGTAACCAGTACGCAAACCAATGACTCGACAAGACAGACACTTGGCACGCAATTTCCCAAATCCTTGCATATCGAGTATCTCCCCATCACAGCAATATCACCCAATCCGCGTAATCCACGCAACCATTCCAAGCGTCAGGTACAGCAGCTCGCAAAATCTATCGAGACATTCGGCTTCAATGTGCCGCTGCTCGTTGATCAATCAGAAATGCTGATTGCTGGACATGGTCGGTTGCAAGCCTGTCAACTGTTGGGATGGCGTGAGGTGCCTGTGATTCGACTTGAGCACTTGACCACAGAGCAGGCACAAGCATATTTGATTGCAGATAACCGCTTGACTGAAATCTCCAGTTGGAATGATGAACTGCTCGCACAAGAACTCAAGCTACTAAGTGATTTGGATCTGTCCTTTTCGCTGGACGTGATTGGCTTTGATATGGGCGAAATCGATGTACGTATCCAGAGCCTGGATGTGGTTGATGAGAACGACGCAGATCCTGCGGATGAAATTCACATGGTGTCAGGCACTCCAGTTAGCCAGCTTGGGGATTTGTGGTTGTTAGATAAGCACCGCGTCCTGTGCGCAGACAGCCTATTGGCAAACACTTACGAAATCTTAATGAATAATCAACGGGCAACCGTGGTGTTTGAAGATGCTCCGTTTAACGTCAAAGTGAATGGTCATGTTGGGGGTAAAGGAAGCATCAAGCACCGCGAGTTCGAGATGGCCAGCGGCGAGATGACTTCAACTGAGTTTCAACAATTTCTGCGAACGGTTTTGGGATACGCAGCCCAATTCAGTAAAGACGGATCAATCCATTTTCAGTGTATGGACTGGCGGCATATTGACGAGATGATGGCTGCTGGGCGCGCAGTCTATACCGAACTCAAAAACCTCTGCGTGTGGTCTAAGCATGCTGGTGGCATGGGCTCGCTTTATCGATCTCAACATGAATTGGTTTTTGTATTCAAAAACGGCACTGCGCCACACATCAATAACGTTGAGCTTGGACGTCATGGACGCTACCGCACCAACGTCTGGTCATATCCAGGAATCGGAGCCATGCGCCATGATAGTGATGAGGGTGATCTTCTAAAACTGCACCCTACCGTCAAACCGATTCGCATGGTCGCTGATGCCATATTGGATGTTTCCAATCGTGGTGACATTGTGCTCGATGGTTTTTTAGGCAGTGGAACCACACTGATGGCTGCACAGCGCACAGGAAGAATTTGTTACGCCATTGAACTCGATCCGCTTTATGTGGATACCGCGATTCGTCGCTGGCAGAAGGACGCAGGTATTGATGCCATTCACGCCCAAACAGGTCAAACCTTCACGCAGCGACAGCAACGCATCGAACAGGTGGCAACTCAACAACAGGAGGGACAATCATGACCACAGATCATCAACGCACAGAAAAAATACCCAGCCAAAATCCGAAGGATAAGCTCTGCGATGAAGTCGAGTATGACGTCGGCTATGGCAAACCCCCTCAGCACACCCGATTTAAAAAAGGTCAATCAGGCAACCCTGCAGGTCGTCGCAAAGGTCGAGCCAATTTAGGAACGCTGCTCAACAGCGTGCTGCATGCAACTGTGCAGATCAACGAACGCGGTAAACGCGTCACCAAATCCAAACTCGAAATCGCGTTGACCCAAGTAGCTAATAAGGCGGCAACTGGAGATCTCAAAGCTATTGCCATGATCACCCGCCTGGCACAATTCTCCGAGGACATAACGCGTTCTGAATTGGAGCTCCGCCTTAATGCGGATCAACAAATAACCAAAGAGATGGCGCGTGCGCTGGGGGCACGTATGGTGCTAGACCTTGCACAGAACTGCGCATTTCAACAATCCGATATTACCCATCAAAATCAAACGGGAGAGAGGTCATGATGTTGTCCGAAGATAATCTCAAAACACTCATGAGAGGCTACCTCTCCATATTTCTTGAGCGCGTTTTTCGGCAACTCGATCCAGGCGCGCAATATTTACCCAACTGGCACATCGATCTAATTGCCTACAAACTTGAACTCGTGCTATCAGGACGCATCAAGCGTCTGATCATCAATGTGCCACCGCGATCCATGAAATCAATGCTGGTATCGGTTGCTTTGGTGGCTTGGGCACTAGGACATGATCCTAGAAAACGATTTATCTGCGCCAGCTATGGTCAAGATTTGGCCGACAAGCTAGCACAGGATTTTCGTGCGGTCATGCAAAGTCAGTGGTACCGCGATTTGTTCCCCACGCGCCTTAAAGGAAGTAGGCCAGCAGTTGCAGATTTGATCACGTTTGAAGAAGGCGGAAGATTTTCAACCTCCGTGGGTGGGGTTATGACCGGACGCGGGGCAGACATCATGATTTTTGACGATGTCATGAAACCGGAGGAAGCGCTCTCTGATTTGCGTCGCAAGAGTGTCAACGAATGGGTGGGGCACACAGCGCTCAGTCGATTGAACGACAAACGCGAAGGTGCTGTCATCGTGGTTATGCAACGTTTGCACGAAGATGATCTTGCCGGTTATTTGATGGCCCAAGGCGGTTGGGAGGTTCTCTCTTTGCCTGCCATAGCCGAAGAAGCCGAGGTGTTCGAATATGAAACTCTCTATGGCTCTCAGCGGCATACACGCGAGCCCGGGGATGTGCTGCATCCCGAACGCGAACCCATGGGCACCCTTCAAACTATCAAAACGCAAATCGGGGAATATAACTTTGCCGGGCAATACCAGCAAAGGCCCGCGCCATTAGGTGGTGCGATGGTGCGCAATGACTGGTTGCGTTATTACGATGAGAATGAATTACCCAAATGCTTTGATCTGGTTTTACAAAGCTGGGATACAGCCAATAAGGAATCAGAGCTTTCTGATTTTTCAGTCTGCACAACGTGGGGAATTGTCGAAGGCAGACTTTACCTTATCGATGTTCTACGTGAAAAAATGGAGTACCCCAGACTCAAGCAAGCGGTACTTAAACAATTGCAACGCTTTGAGCCCCATAAAGTACTTATTGAGGATCAAGCGTCGGGAACGCAGTTAATTCAAGAACTCCGCGCACAAGGACAACACAAAATCATAGGCATCAAGACCAATGGAAGCAAAATCATGCGCCTGAATGCCCAAACCTCGATATTTGAAGCCGGCCAAGTCTGGTTGCCGACACAAGCGCCATGGCTAGATGCATATCGACATGAATTACTAACTTTTCCAGGATCCAAGCATGATGACCAGGTAGATTCCACAACCAATGCATTGCAATATCTTGCAATGCACGGCATAGAGCCAGGCTTACTTACCTATATGCGTGAAGAAGCGATGCGCCACGGCTGGCGCCCCCGACAATAATCACCGATAAACTTTGGACCTCAAAGCGGAATCTGGCACATAACCTGGATCGAGCAATTGGTGCAGCGGCAACCCTAAGACCGCCGCCAAGCGAGCCATGTTGTCTACTGAAATATTGCGCTCACCCAATTCCACGCCGCTCACGTAACTACGACTCATTCCAGAGCGCAAAGCCATTTCTTCTTGGGAAATCTCAAGCCAACGACGACTGCGACGCAGATTGCGCGCAAACATCAAGCGCTCAGCACTGGGTACAGCTTGCCCATCCCCAGGACTGCGCTTGGGCCGCCCTGACCCGCCGCGCTGACCTTTTTTACGCTGTGTAGACACCTTTTCCTCAACACTTCGAGCAACCGGGCGCACAGGAGGGATTTTTACAGTCTTTTGAGCTCTGTTACCTGGTTTTAAAGCCGCCTTAGGGGTGCTAGGTACTTGCAAATGGGCTGTTTGCGCCCTTTTGGCGCTTGGTGTCTTTTTCATTTGCCAAGGTTCATGCCCACAGGCAAAACTCTCAACACTTTATAAATGACGTATGGCACACTATAAGTATCATTTAAATCATTTAATGAACCTAAACGCACTTATTAAGCAAAAATTGGACACCCCAACTACCATCATGACCAAACCCATCAATCTTGGGCGGCTTGAAACGCTAACGATGAATCAACTCATGCCAGGTGAAGCGACCACCTTCACCCCCTGGCTATCCCAAAACATCGACTTGCTCTCTGCTCGGCTGGATATGAATTTGCTAGTGGAAGGCACTGAGGTCGATGCAGGAGACTTTTCGGCCGACATATTGGCGCGCGATGTTTCCACCAATAAATTGGTTGTGATTGAAAATCAATATGGCAGTACCGATCACCGCCATCTAGGGCAGATTCTGACCTATGCCTCCATGCTTGACGCTCAGACCGTCATCTGGATTGCTGAAACCATTCGGATTGAGCATCAAGCCACAGTCAACTTTTTAAATCAGCACCTGCGCTCAGGCTTGGCGCTCTATGCATTAGAAATGAGTGCTATATGCATTGACGACTCACGTCCAGCCTTAAGTTTTAATGTGGTCTGCGCTCCAAATGAGCGCTTTGTTAAACCTGCGGGTGATGAGATCAGCCAAACGCAGATGCGCTATCAAGCGTTTTTTCAAAGGCTGATCGATGTGCTGCGTACGCAGCATCAATTTACCAATGCCAGAGTTGGCCAACCCCAAGGCTGGTACAGCTTTAGCTCTAGCAACTCCAAACTCTATCGCTACAGCGTGAGTTTTGCCGCCAAATCGCGCATTCGTGTCGAGGTGTATATTGACTCGCCAGAACGTGATCTCAATAAGGCACTGCTTGCAGCGCTGCGTGAGAGGGCATCTCACATTGAGGCGGCCTTCGGAGCGCTTGGATCCTGCCTACAGTGGGAGGAACTAGAAACCAAGCGCGCTAGTCGGGTAGCCCTCTATCGCGAGGGTAGCATCGATATGCCTAGCGAGCAGTTGCAAGAAATAGAGCAATGGGCAGTAGCGCAGCTGCTTAGCTTTAAGCGAGTATTCCCCACCTTTATTAAAGAGGTGATGAGCGAGCTAGTGAAAGAGCATATCGCTTGGGAGGCCTACCTATGACACGGCCGTCCGCTAAACACCTTCGTCGGCGTGCCGCATTGGCAATAAAATATATCCTATTGAACTCTGTTACCTTGGGATTGGTGGGATGGACAAGCGTAGGTGGCGTAATCACGGCAGTTGCCACAGTAGCTGCAGCCACAACAACCCTAGTAGTCGGATCACTGACCATCACCCCGGCACACGCAGCGCAGGCGATTGAGGTCACCGAATCGGAAGATCAATATGCCAAGGTCACCACCCTAGCAACCGAGAAATTTACCATACCCGACCTTGGATCCTTTGTCGATCCGATGTTTGCTAAAGCCTGGTTATCGGTAATATTGGATCCCGGATTTGCACCCTCAGCGGCGCTTCAGGTCTATTTTTACAGATCCCATGGTTGGCGCTTTTATGATCGCGCCATCGATCGAGATGGCAAGGCGTTGGCAGTTGATGTGCTCGCTCGTAATGTTCAGTACGGGGGCGCAGTCGTTGAGCAATTTATGGCTAAACTGTCAGTGCCCTACCTCCAAAGTCATCGTGATGCAGGGCTTGATATTCGCTTTGATGGCAAGGGCGGCAGTCTGGTAGTGCAACTACCAGCATCCTATGTACAGGCGATGCTCGATCGCTTGGGGGATCGAGTAATTTCCTCTCCTGCAACACCCGCCCTGGCAATACCCCCTCTTGGCACTCATAATGGATCGGCTAACAACCCATCGGCCGCATCTAAACCCATCCCACCAACATCGGCCCCGCAAAAATTACGCTTAGGCATCCGATATTTAGATGAGGCCATGGCTGCAAAGATGCCCGAGGCGGCGCGCGCCAAACTTCCTAGTAACGGCTTGCTGCTCATCTACATAGAGCCAGCAAGCCCAGCGGCAATAGCAGGGCTTGCCGTTGGCGATGTACTCACGCAATTTGCTGGCACATCGATTTATGTGCCAGCCGACATGGGATCGGCTCTAGAGAAAGTGCCACGTGGCGGCAAAGTGGATGCGGTGATAAACAGAGGCGGGAAAACAATCACAGTAGTGGTGCAGCTGTAATAAAACACATCCAATTCATCAATGAAAATCAATTGATCATTTCTATGCGACAAATTCTGTCGAATGACCATCTTATGATGTTTCATAGCATTGGGGAATGGAATATATGGGGCAAACACAACTCACAAGACAAATGTTGCAAAACCGTATGGCGGCAGATAGCCTTTGCCAGCAATTATTGCTTGCCAATAATGCGCTAGGAATCCTATCCTTATGCGAAGACTCAATTTACTCCCCACCCCCTTGGAATTATCTGCATCAACAATCCATTTCCCACCATCAAACCATCAGCAACCTGAAGAATCAATGTTTTCAAATACGTCAAGAGCAAACCAAACAACTGCCAAACTTGTCTGACGACTTAGTTAAGGATCTACAGGCGTTAAATCAATCTCTATTGGATGCCGATCAGAAAATTACCAAATGGCTTATTACCCAGGGCGTTGCCGATAATTTAGAAGATGCCATTCAGTATGGTTTGAGTCTTTATGCGCGCTTTGATATTCATCCTCAATTTGATCCTGAGCTTTCGCAAAACCATCACTTGCATCTAGGCTGGCAATTTCCCTATGTTTTTTGCCCGAGTAATGCTTTAAATGATGTCGATGCATTAGGATCGGATTGCTACCAGCTTGGCAGGTGGGGCGAACTGGTTTCGCAAGATCGCCCAGAGTTGGCAATGGTTACCAATTCCTTGCTAAAGGAATTTATCTGCTTTGTTCCTGAATTAGGGTTTGTAGCAAGGTATGCAACACAACTTCATCTTTTTTATGCACAAGAATGTCTTTCAATTGATCTGGCGATACCATCTGCTAAGGCGTTCAAGTAAAGCCGCCCAATTACACTAAGCCATGGATCAAAACTTTCCACGCCTCTTAGATACCTTGCGGCTCATTCCCGTAGGGCATAAAGTTACCACCACTCAAATTCATCAGCATCTTGAAAGTTTGGGTTATCAAACGACCCGTCGCACCATTGAGCGTGATCTAGAGGCTTTGGCCACTCATTACGGCATTGTTTGTGATAAACGCTCCAAGCCCTATGGCTGGTCATGGGGAGCTAGAGCTGATATACCTGTGATTCATGATCTAGGTTTAACGCAAGCCTTATCCCTAAAGCTATTAGAGCGGGAGTGTGCCGATCTTATTCCGGCTTCTGCCCAAGAGGTACTCAAGCCGTGGTTTGGGGCAGCTAAAAAACGACTTAAGAGTGCTGGCCACACACAGACAGCAAAGTATGAAGAAAAGATTCTCATAGCGCCAAGCGGCTCACCTCTGCTTGCCGCCAAGATTCCTAAGGGGGTTATGGATGGGGTTCAAGAAGCGCTATTTTTAGGAAAACAAATCCAGGCGCACTATCGCAGCAAACATCAAGAGCAATCCAAGGCGATCCATATTCATCCCTTAGGTTTGATACGCACCGAACTAATTACCTATCTCGTGGCGATCTTTGATGGCTTTACTGATCCTAGATTGCTTGCGCTGCACCGCCTAAGTCAAATTCAGATTTTGGAGGCCAAAAGCGTCACCCCTAAGGGATTTGATCTGCAAGAGTACGTTAAATCTGGTGCTTTGCAGTTTGGGCAAGGAAAACTCATCAAGCTTCAATTTAGGATGGGTGATGCAGCCGCAGCGCATTTATTTGAAACCCCACTCTCAGAAGATCAAGTCATTACTCCTGATGGTAAGGCTCACTTTGTGGTGAGTGCTACAGTGCAAGATTCACCACGGCTGCAATGGTGGCTCAGAGGGTTTGGTAAGCAAGTCAAGGTGTTACTGCCAAAAAATTATTTGACTAAGGCTTAACTCTAAAATCAATTAGCCCCTTAGAAAGGATGACGCACCACATGAGTCAACCCAATTTATTCAGATTTGCAACAAGCGAACTCTCTCAAGACGCCTTTCTATGCTGGCTATTGTCATGGGCATCACCTCAATATCAAAATCAGGATCTAACTCTGCATCAATGCGCTCAAGAATTACTCAAGGCATTTTTTAAGCAACACCCTGACAAACAATTTCCTCATCAAATAGAATCAATTGAGGTATATAAACAAGATGACAATATTGATGTATGGTGCACAATCAATGACAAGTACGCCATTTTGATTGAGGATAAAACCAATACCTCTGAACATGACAATCAATTGACTAGATATCTGAGTAAATTAGAAGAGCGCGGAATCGATGCCAATTGCATCTTCCCAATTTATTTAAAAACTTATGAGCAAAGCGATTACAAACCTGTTCAGAAAGCAGGTTATTCCGTGTTCACTAGGAAGCATTTATTAAGCGTTTTTTCAAACCATCAAGACAGAATAGAAAATGCCATATTCAAGGATTTTTATAGTCATTTGATCCACATTCAAAATGATGTCGATAGTTTCCGCAACACCCCTCTTGATAAATGGACCTTTAATGCCTGGAAGGGGTTTTATCAATACCTTCAAGATGAGCTAGGGGTGATGACAGGCTGGAGTTATGTGCCCAATCAAAATGATGGATTTATGGGGGCTTGGTTCTGTTTCGAGGGTCTGGGTGATGGCAATTCCAAACCCTATCTTCAGCTCGAGCAAAGCAAGCTTTGTTACAAAATTGAAGTTGATTCGCCAGATAGCGCAATACAAGCCTCACTATGCAACTATTGGCATAGCTTGTTTTTAGATCGGGCAAAAAGCGGCAACTTAAACCTTATCAAACCAGCTCGTTTTGGTAGGGGCAGAACAATGACCTTTTGCGTAGATCAACAAGACTATCGTCAAACAATGCCCGATGGACTCATTGACCTAAAGACCACCGCTAATTACCTTCGAAAACACATAGAATTTTTATGTTCTGCTGGCAAGCTATCCGATGCCACAGGGCAAGCTGAGTAATTTCATGGGTCATTTAAGATCGATTCTCGGACTCTGGGCGATCCTTGTGGCGACCATCCCAATGCCCTGTCAGGCCAGTGAATCCATCCAAACCATTTCTGTCACGCCAGATGCAACGCTATCTTTTATAGTCAATGCCAGTACCAACAAACCCAAACATGTATTAATTCTCATGGTTGGCGGTGCTGGCAACATCAATCTAGTAAAGACTGAAAATGGTTATCGCTATGCTAATGGCAATTTCCTAATGAGGGCAAGGCCACTACTTGCCGATCAAGAGTTTGTCACGATTTCCCCCGATGTGCCCAGTGATTTAACGGGCACAGGTTATAGCGATGAGTTTCGTAATTCAGACCGCCATTTGGGCGATATTCAAAAACTCATTGGGTATATTCATGAGCAATATCCAAGCGCAAACATCTATTTAGTAGCCACCAGTCAAGGAACGGTTTCATCGGGGGTGTTGGCCTTAAAGCTAGGTAATCAGATAGCAGGGGTGATCCATACCGCAACGTTTAGCGCCATGAGTATTCGAGCCGGTGCGCCGCTGTGGAATCTACCTTATGATCAAGTTAAATCAAGGCAGGTATTTATTCACCATGCCGACGATGGATGCAAGTGGACTCAATTTGGCCCATTAGAAACCATTGCCAAGAAAAATAAGATTGAGCTGATTGCCATTTCAGGCGGCGATGCCGGCAGCGGTGACCCCTGCCAAGCATTTACCCATCATGGGTTCTTGGGGGTGGAGTCTCAGGTAACGGGAAAGATGAAAGATTGGATTAATAGCACCCCCAAATGATCAATGGCAGCTTTGTGAAGGGATCAGCTTCATTGCCTATCAACGAGAATGCTCCGCCCGCCTATTCCACCCCCATTTACGTAATGTCGCTACTATCTGACAGGTATTGCGCACAATATTTATTCTTGCCAATACCCCACATTTGACTTGATTCATTACTCGTTCAGAGCGTTACTGGTGTTGTTACCCCAATGGTGGGGCAATAACACCAGGAGAGTTCATGAGCACCACACAATCAGCCAAATCGATTAAATCTATTAAATCTATTAAAGCCAAAATAGTACAAGTCAAATCCAAAAGCACATCTAAGCTTAAAAAAGAGGTGCCTGCTGCAACCCTAAACACATCAAAACCCCTCAAGAGAGCCGCAACACCTAGGCAACTTCCCCGGCCATCAACATCAAAAACGCCGCCTTCCTCAACACCCCCAACATCAACCACATCAACCATACCCTCTACAAAAATCCCCTCACCTGCCGTGGTCGGCAAGGATTCATCAAAACGCAAACCCACTACCAAGCACGAACTCATAGTTACTCTACTGGAAAATCAAGGTGCATCCATTGCCGATCTGGTGAAGGCTACTGGCTGGCAAGCCCATTCTGTCCGAGGTTTTATCAGCGGCACCATCAAGAAAAAACTACAGCTTGCCTTAACTAGCCAAAAGCAAAATGGTATTCACACTTATCGCATTGCCAAGCAAAAATGAGTGCGGACATTAAGGAGCAATTATTAGAGCTAGAAACATTAAGTAGGTCTGCGTTGGCTGTGCGTTGGCAAGCATGCTTTGGCGTGAGTGCACCCCACCTTTGTCGCTCTGCACTATTGCGCCAAGTCATTGCCTGGCAGATGCAGTCTACAGTAAATGGTGGCCTCACTGCGCTGGAGCGGCGTCAAATCCAATCAGGATCACCTAAACCGAGCATGCAAGCGAGCACAGGTTCTCGCCTGGTTCGGGTATGGCAAGGCAAAACCCATCAGGTGACTGTTTTGGAGTGTGGCTACCTCTATGAAGGCAAGACCTGGAAAAGTCTGTCTGCGATTGCGCGCCATGTTACCGGCACCCCTTGGTCAGGACCGGTCTTCTTTGGTCTGAAGAAAGCCAATGCCAAACCCATGGGTGTGATAAACACCAAAGACAGCATGGAGAATCAAAATCCATGAGTAAGCCCACTTTGCGCTGCGCCATCTATACCCGAAAATCCTCTGAAGAAGGTTTAGAGCAAGGCTTTAATTCCTTAGATGCGCAAAGAGAGGCGTGCGAAGCTTTTGTACTGTCTCAACAACATGAAGGTTGGAAGCTCATTCCCGCGCACTACGATGATGGCGGATATTCTGGTGGCAATCTGGAGCGCCCCGCCTTAAAGCAGCTGCTTTTGGATATTGATCAACAGAGGATCAATGTCGTTGTAGTTTACAAGGTAGATCGCTTAACCCGGTCTTTGGCAGACTTTGCCAAGATTGTGGAGCAATTTGATGCTAAGGGGATTTCCTTCGTGTCGGTGACCCAGCAGTTCAATACCACCAGCTCCATGGGTAGACTCACTTTAAATGTCCTACTGTCTTTTGCTCAGTTTGAAAGGGAGGTCACTGGTGAGCGCATTCGGGACAAGATTGCCGCCTCCAAAGCCAAAGGCATGTGGATGGGCGGTACACCGCCAATGGGTTATGTGGCCAAAGAGCGCGCATTAGAAATTGAGCCCCTCGGGGCTCAATTAGTACATCGTATTTATGAGCGCTATCTTGCGCTAGGCAGCGTACGCCTACTGACAGAGGAGCTAGCAAGCCAATCGGTAAAAACACCCGTGCGGATTTCTTTATCAGGGCAAACGCATGGCGGAAAACCCTTTTCACGAGGCCATGTCTATCGAGTTTTGACCAATCCAGTCTATATCGGCCAAATTGCCCATCGCCATCAAGTCTATGAGGGTAGGCACCCACCGATTATTAATCAAGACCTTTGGACTCAAATACAAAAGCGCATCATTGAAAATCGACAAGGGCTTCGAGCGCGGCAAACCGCTCCATCCGATAGTCTTCTCAGTGGCATTGTCTTTGATGATGAGGGTCATCGCTTGATTGCCTCTCACAGTCAAAAGCGCTCAAAGCGCTATCGCTACTATCTATCCAAACCCTTACTCACTCAAAGCCGAGCTGATGCACCCAAAGGTCTGCGCATCCCCGCTAGTGATTTAGAGATGGTGGTCATCAATGCTCTGATCCAATGGCTAAGTGACACCAATGCCTTATTAGATGCCCTAACAATCGGCGCAGAGCATATACAAAACGTTCAGGAGTTGGCTTTGCAAATCGCAAGCCAATTGCAAGAACCTCATACTGAGCGCTATAGCCTAGTACATCAGCTGGTGAACGAAGTAATTGTGAGCGCTTCTTCCATTCAATTGGAAATCAATCCCGCCCTCTTGCATGGGGATGATTGTGCGCCTAATCCTAATGCCCTCCCTCAATCGGATTCTTGCTCTGGCTCACAATCTTACCCACCATCCCGCCAACTCATCCACATCACCATCCCGATGCAAGTTACCCGCTGCGGGTTTGCAATGCGTCTGGTGATTGATGGCAAACGCACTGCCAGTCAAGTGCCCGATCAACGATTAATTGCTTCTCTTGGCAAGGCGCATGATTGGTTAGGGCAGCTAACTTCAGGGAAAACCACCTCTCTTGGAGCCATTGCAAAAGCGGAAGGTGTCACCACAACCCATGTGACTAACATCATCCATCGCGCTTTTTTAGCACCCGATATTGTGCGGATGATATTGAATGGCACACAACCAGCAAGCCTGACCTCTGACTCTCTCAAAAAAGCCTTGCCACTTCCTCTCGATTGGGAGAATCAGCGCAAATTATTGGGCATTAAATCGACCTAAGCCAACCGTTTTAGTAGCGCACTGAGAGAGGCGCCATAATGCCCTGCCAAAGTGCAAATAAGACAACTGTAGAGAAACTAAAAACTAAAAAGCCCCGCGGTGTGCGGGGCTTCTAGAAAAATACCCATATAAATCAACAACTTACAGACTAAATGGCGGAAGAGGCGGGATTCGAACCCGCGGTAGGCTATTAACCTACGCACGCTTTCCAGGCGTGTGACTTAAACCGCTCATCCACCCTTCCGTACAGCCTTCAATTATACGATTGCCGAAAGGGTTTCTGCCAAAAGCTGATGCATGCTGCTTATACAGACTCTTTAAGCTGCTCCAAGATGTGTGGATTTTCCAGAGTTGAGGTGTCTTGAGTCACTTCCTCGCCCTTAGCAATCACACGCAAGAGACGGCGCATGATCTTGCCAGAACGGGTCTTAGGCAAGTTATCGCCAAAACGAACATCCTTAGGTTTAGCGATCGGGCCGATCTCCTTGCCTACCCAGTTACGCAGTTCAGTAGCAATCTTCTTGGCATCTTCGCCCGTTGGTCGACCGCCTTTGAGAACCACGAACACGCAAATAGCCTCGCCAGTTAGCTCATCAGGACGACCAACCACTGCCGCTTCAGCAACCAATGGGTTAGCCACTAAGCACGATTCAATTTCCATGGTGCCCATACGGTGACCAGAGACATTCAAGACGTCATCGATACGACCAGTAATAGTGAAGTAGCCAGTCTCTTTGTTACGGATTGCGCCGTCACCTGCCAAATACAAGGTACCGCCCAATTCTTCTGGGAAATACGATTTCACGAAACGATCTGCATCGTTCCAAATCGTGCGAATCATGGAAGGCCATGGACGCTTCACAACCAAGATACCGCCCTGACCATTTGGAACGTCTACACCAGCCTCGTCCACAATCGCCGCCTGAATACCTGGCAATGGCAAGGTGCAGGAACCTGGAATCATTGGGGTTGCGCCCGGCAATGGTGAAATCATGTGACCACCAGTTTCGGTTTGCCAGAAAGTATCTGCAATTGGGCAGTTGGAATTACCAACATGCTCGTAGTACCACATCCATGCTTCTGGATTAATTGGCTCACCAACAGAACCTAAGAGACGCAATGATGACAAATCATAGCTCTTTGGATGGACTGTTGCATCGTTGCTGGATGCTTTAATCAACGAACGAATTGCAGTTGGTGCTGTATAGAAAATAGATGCTTTGTGTTTTTGGATCATGTCCCAGAAACGACCTGCATTTGGATAAGTTGGCACACCTTCAAATACGATCTCTGTAGCGCCGACTGCGAGTGGGCCATACGTAATGTAGGAGTGACCCGTTACCCAACCAATGTCGGCAGTACACCAAAACACATCATTAGGCTTAATATCAAAGGTCCACTTCATTGTGAGAATAGCCCACAAGAGATAGCCGCCCGTGGAGTGCTGCACACCCTTTGGTTTACCGGTTGAACCGGATGTGTAAAGAATAAATAATGGATGCTCAGCACTGACCCACTCTGGCTCGCAGGTCGTTGCTTCATTCGCTACGATTTCTTGCATCCAAACGTCGCGACCAGCCTGCATGGTGACATCAGTGCCAGTACGCTTGCTCACGATCACATGCTTAACTTTAGGGCACTCGCCTGTAGAAAGGGCTTCGTCACAAATCGCTTTTAATGGCAATGCTTTACCACCGCGGAACTGTCCATCAGCAGTAATCACTGCAACTGCACCCACGTCCATGATGCGGTCACGCAAAGCTTGAGCAGAAAATCCACCGAACACTACCGAGTGAATTGCGCCGATACGCGCGCAAGCCTGCATAGCAACAATGCCTTCAATCGTCATGGCCATATAAATAATGACGCTGTCACCAGACTTAACACCCATCTTGCGCAGTGCGTTTGCCATTTTGCAAACGCGCTCCAGCATCTCTTTGTAAGTCACTTTAGTAACGGTGCCGTCATCAGCTTCAAAAATGATGACAGTCTTGTCACCCAAGCCAGCTTCAACCTGGCGATCTAAACAGTTATAGGAAGCATTGGTTGTGCCATCTTCAAACCATTTGTAGAAAGGGGCCTTGGATTCATCCAAAACCTTGGTAAATGGCTTTTTCCAATAGAGGTTCTCTTTAGCAAGACGGCCCCAAAATCCGTCGTAATCAGAATTCGCTTCAGCGCAAAGCTTGTTATAGGCATCCATACCTGGAATTGCCGCACCCTTTACAAAGTCTGCAGGTGGGTTAAAAACGCGGTTTTCTTGCTTTAATGGTTCCATGCTTCACAGCCCTCTATCTAATAATCAATATTCTAAAATCCACAACAAATGCGAGAAAATGTCGCAAAATGACATGTTTACACCCTCAAGACCTTAGAAGATAAGTGAAAACACTGGGGATTTGCTCTATGGCAAACCCTTAAAATAGGGCAAACCTTACTAATAATGTGGAAATAAGCCTAAAACCATGACCAATATTAAACAAAACGACCTTATTCAAAGCGTTGCAGACGCGTTTCAGTTCATCTCCTACTACCACCCAAAGGACTTTATTACTGCCATGGGTAAGGCCTATGAGCTTGAGCAAGGTCACGGCACCAAAGATGCTATTGCCCAAATTTTGACCAATAGTCGGATGTGTGCCGAAGGCCATCGCCCAATGTGCCAAGACACTGGTATTGCAGTGGTATTTTTGAAGATTGGCATGAATGTGCAATGGCCTGATGCAACGATGAGCGTCAGCGATATGGTGAATGAAGGCGTACGTCGCGCTTACCTCAATCCAGACAATATGTTGCGTGCTTCAGTATTGGCTGATCCAGCAGGTAAACGTAAAAATACAGGCGATAACACCCCTGCAGTAATCCACTATGAAATTGTTCCCGGTGATGATGTTGAAGTGATTTGCGCAGCTAAAGGAGGCGGCTCAGAAAACAAAGCGAAGATGGTCATGCTCAACCCTTCCGATTCCATTGTGGATTGGGTTCTCAAGACTGTTCCTACGATGGGTGCAGGCTGGTGCCCTCCCGGCATCCTCGGCATTGGTATTGGTGGCACACCAGAAAAAGCGATGCTGATGGCTAAAGAATCTTTGATGGGTCCAGTAGATATTCAAGAACTCATTGAGCGCGGTCCTAAAACGCGTGCTGAAGAACTGCGTTTAGAGCTCTATGAAAAAGTAAACAAACTGGGTATTGGCGCTCAAGGCCTCGGTGGACTTGCTACAGTGCTGGATGTCAAGATCATGGAATACCCAACTCACGCAGCTTCATTGCCTGTTGCCATGATTCCTAACTGTGCAGCTACACGTCATATACATTTCCATTTACATGGGGATGGCCCAGCTAAGCTAGAAGCCCCTTCCCTCTCCGATTGGCCAGATGTCACCTGGACACCAGATGTTCAAAAATCCAAGCGCGTGAATGTGGATACCCTTACCGCTGAAGAAGTTGCCAGCTGGAAGCCAGGTGAAACTTTATTGCTCAACGGCAAAATCTTGACTGGTCGTGATGCCGCTCATAAGCGCATTGCCGACATGCTCGCCAAGGGCGAAGAACTCCCTGTGAGCTTTAAGAACCGTGTGATTTATTACGTTGGCCCAGTTGATCCAGTACGCGATGAGGCAGTTGGTCCAGCAGGCCCTACTACCGCTACCCGTATGGATAAGTTCACTGAGATGATGCTCGCCAAAACTGGCTTGATTTCCATGATTGGTAAAGCAGAGCGTGGGCCTGAAGCAATTGAAGCTATCAAGAAACATAAATCAGCTTACTTAATGGCTGTTGGTGGCGCTGCTTACTTGGTATCGAAAGCAATTCAAACGTCAAAAGTAGTGGGCTTTGCTGATTTGGGCATGGAAGCTATTTATGAGTTTGACGTGAAAGATATGCCAGTAACTGTTGCGGTAAATTCAGAAGGCATCTCCATGCACAATGAAGGCCCGCGTGAATGGCAAGCCAAGATTGCTGGTATTCCAGTCAAGATTGCTTAATTACTGAATTGTTTAAGCACTTCATCAGCGACTACTGAGCATATATTGGCACTCATCGGGGTTTTCGATTCTGGCGTTGGAGGTTTATCCGTATTGGATGAAGCTCTGCGTCAGCTACCACAGTATGACTACATCTATCTTGCCGATTCAGCTAATGCCCCTTATGGTGAAAAGTCTAGCGAGTGGATTACAGCGCGCAGCCTCGCCATTTGCAAATATTTAGACATCAAGGGATGCGATGCGATAGTAGTTGCTTGTAATACGGCAACTGCTGAAGCGATTCAGCAAATTCGGGAAGCGCTTCCGATTCCGATCATTGGAGTTGAGCCTGGCATTAAGCCAGCAGCAATGCAATCGCAAAATAATATTGTGGGCGTCCTTGCTACTGAGGCAACCCTTAAGAGCGACAAGTTCAATGCCTTACTAAATACCCTGCCAAATGATTGTCAATTCATCATACAAGCAGGCGCAGGGTTAGTTCCGCTTATAGAGTCAGGCGAAGCAGATGGTGAAGAAACCCTAGAGTTATTAGCAAAACATCTTGAGCCTATTCAGGATGGAGGAGCTGACACCCTAGTTCTGGGCTGTACCCACTACCCTTTCTTAAGAAAATCAATCCGCAAACTTCTTGGTGAGTCCATTACGCTAATTGATACTAGTGATGCAGTAGTCAGGCAACTCAAGAGACAAGTTGAGACCTTAAAGAAAGACCGTAGCGAGAAAAATTTTGGATCAGTGCTATTTCTGAGCAGCAAGAATGAAGAGTCATTGCTGTTGATGGCACAAAATTTATTGTCTGCGGATTTAAGCTTACATGCTGTTGAAGCTCGTTTCTTAGGTGAAATGAGATGAGCGCTTTCCTGAAAAAATTGGATGCTTATATTCCGTTCAGTAAAACTGAACGCATCATTATTTGTATCGTGGTGCTTTTACATGCCCTCCCTGCCTTAGAGTTTTTACAATTTAGCAAACGTCCACCGCAAATGGATGATGAGCGTGTCATGGCTAATCTAGTGAGCCCAGAAGCTTCTAAGACACAGCAACCCCCTGCTCCCCCTGCTGCCACTCCGCCAAAACCCAAGGAAGAGAAAAAGGTTCAGGAGAAGCCAAAAGAAAAACCTGCAGAAAAGCCTAGCCCTACTCAGCCGCAGCAGCAGCAAACACAACAAAACCAAGCGCAAAGCAAATCCGAATCCCAGTCACAGTCACAATCACAATCTCAAGCGCAAAATGCATCTGTAGCCCCTGCAACCAGTGGGGGTGCTAGTGGCACACCGATTCAGACTGACATTGGTAAACTGATTGTGGTTTATCAACCTGATGCTGATGCTTACTACCCCTCGTTCTCAAAACGCTCTGGTGAACAAGGTGCAGTTGTAGTGCGCTTAATCATTGATGAAACCGGTAGCGTAGAAGATGTGGCATTGCTGCAGTCAAGCACTTTTCCCAGGCTTGATCGTGCTGCCACAGATATCGGTAAACGTTATCGCTTTAAACCCTATTTAGTAAATGGTTCACCCCAAAGAATTTCCACCAATCTTTTAATTAAATTTAATCTCAAGAATTAATCAATATGAATACACCATTTGGCATTGCAAATCTCTGGCTTGAAGGCGATGCAATTACCCGCTTTGTTGCACTTGCGCTTCTCACCTGCTCTATCGTGACTTGGGTAATCCTGTTGACCCGTCTATGGGATTTGCGCAATCTGCGCAAACTCAAACCAGAGCTAGAGCAATTCTGGCGCGCCACTTCATTTGATCAAGGCTTACAGGCTTTTAGCAATCATGCCGTCAATCCTTATTATCAAATTGCCAAGTCGGCAACTAAGGCATCGGCGCATCATCAAAGCCAATCCACCAATCACCGTGAATTACTACAAACACTGAACTATTCCGAGTGGATGGCTAGAAGCGTAAAAAATAGTGTTGATGCTATTGCTGCGAGCTTGCAAAAAGGCTTGACCTTCTTAGGGTCTACTGGCGCGATCGCCCCGTTTATTGGCTTATTTGGTACCGTATGGGGCATCTACCATGCCTTAATCTCTATCAGCAGCTCTGGCAGCGCTCAAATTGATCAAGTAGCTGGGCCAATTGGTGAAGCGTTGATCATGACTGCACTTGGATTGGCTGTAGCGATCCCGGCCGTTCTTGCCTTTAATGCCATTAACCGCGCTAATAAATTATTTGTTGCTGACCTCAATCGCTTTGGTAATGATCTATTGGCTTATTTTGTGACCGGTGCCCGCATTAACGCTGGGGAATAATTATGTCTTTTCATATTCAAGACGAACCAAACGACGATAGCATCATGTCGGAAATCAACATGACACCCATGGTGGATGTTATGTTGGTGCTATTGATTATTTTCATCATCACCCTACCCGTCATTCAACAAGCAGTGAAGGTAGAGCTACCTAAGGCCAATAGCGTACGCAACGAAGTGAAGCCTGAATCAGTTCAGCTATCGATTGATGCCAATGGTCAAATCTTTTGGAATAGCACTCCCATTGATTTAAAAACCTTTGATGGCTATGCTGAGAAGGCTGCTCAGAAAGATCCACAGCCAGAAATTAATCTGCGTGCTGATAAATCCGTGAAATATGAATATGTTGCGCAGGTGCTTGCAGCCTCACGCCGCGCTGGCTTAACTAAGCTGGGGTTTGTAACTGAACCTAACTAGGTTTAAGCAAGGCTTTTGATTCAATCTTTTATTTGCTTTTATACGGCATTTTAGAAGGCAAGCACGTCTCTTCGCTAGTGTGAGTGCCGTTTCCTATAGTTGCACCTAGGATCCCACCCTGTATCTTCTCGACCTTAATGTATTTTCCAGTGACAGGATCCAGAGTAATGTTGGTTAGCACATTACCTGCGGGATAAGAAACGCCCATGATTTCTTCAGGTTCAAACTTTGCCTCAATTGCAATCAAGATATTGGGGCGCGCAATAATAATGCTCTTAACAACCTGCGTCCCAAATACATCTGAATGATCCAAGTCACGACCATCTAAAAATACCTTTGCCTTTTGGGTGCCCGAAGCAAGGATCATTTTCATCTCATACTCTTCGGTAAAGCCTCTTTCAGAACGCTTGCAATTGAATTCTAAAACGTCAATACCCCACGCAGGAAAGCAAGAAAAGGCCAGGCCAGAGTAAAGTAAAAGTTTAGATAAATTCATTGGTATGAGTGTCTTTGGTGCCCGAGGCCGGAATCGAACCGGCACGACTTTTTTGAGTCGGCAGATTTTAAATCTGCTGTGTCTACCAATTTCACCACTCGGGCCCGCACTAAAAGTAAAGAAGTGCCAAATAAATCAAGACAAGCATAATTTTAGCACGCAAGCCCGCTGCAGACCCTTTCAAACCTATGCCTAGAACCAGACTTGATAAAACAACTAAAATAGGTCCATGAATTTACCGGCAAAATCTTCGGGCATCAGCAAGCTTACGCGGGCTGGTCTATTGCTAATAGGGCTATGCCTTGTGGCTGGTTTAGCCCTTACTGTTGCCTATTTATATTCTGCACAATCCAACATCTCTGGCAAGAGAACCATTAAGAGCATTGGTGACTCTGTTGCCATTACTTTTGATGAAGTGGATATCCCACATATCAAAGCAAAAAGTCAGGCAGACGCCTACTTTGCCCTAGGTTATCTTCATGCTACTGAGCGTTCCTGGCAAATGGAAATGAATCGCCGTCTTGCTAGTGGCCGTCTTTCAGAGATTCTCGGTAACGACACCGTCAAGATTGATCGCTTTATACGCACCCTCGGCATCAAGCGTGCAGCTGAGCGTCAGTTTGATCGCTACCCCGTTGCCGCCAAGCGTCTGCTGCAAGCCTACGCCGATGGCGTTAATGCAGGTAACGCGCAATTGGGATGGGCGTTGCCAATTGAATATTTTTTAACAGGATCAAAACCTGGCCACTGGTCTCCAACAGACAGTGTTGCCTGGATGTTGATGATGGCTTATGACCTTGGGGGAAGTTGGCAAAAAGAATTGCAAAGACTTGAGCTTTCTCAATATCTGACAACCCAAGAAATTTGGGAAGTTGTACCAACCTTTGAACCTGGTGAGCCGGTCAGTAATATGGATTTTTCCAAGCTTTATCGTGATCTCAAGGTCTTTCGCCCCTCTGCAGGTCCAACTGAAGGTAAGCCACAAAATCTTCCCTCTACCGAGCTGAGCCAATGGGAGCAGATGGGCGGCAAGGATGGCATTGGCTCAAACAATTGGGCCCTCAGTGGCAAGCTAAGCGCCACAGGCAAGCCATTGCTGGCCAATGATCCTCACCTGGGACTATCGGCCCCTGCTATTTGGTATTTCGCCCATCTTGAGGCGCCTGGTTTAAATATTATCGGCGGAACATTGCCCGGAATACCGGCTATTATTTTGGGAAGAACTGATAAGTTTGCTTGGAGCTTCACTAATACAGGGCCCGATGTCCAGGATTTATACATCGAGCAAATTGATCCAAAAAATCCAGGAATGTATCGCGGACCAGATGGCCCACTTCCATTCAAAGTTCATCAAGAGATCATTGACATCAAAGGATCTCCGCCCTTCACTTTTCTTGTTAAAGAAACTCGACATGGTCCTGTTATCTCGGACTCTTATGCAAAAGCCAGGCGTACGATTGATACCGATCGTTTTGCACTAGCACTACGCTGGACGGCACTAGATATTGAAAATCAATCTATTGCTGGATTGCTAGATATGAATCGCGCCACCGATCTTGAGCAATTTAAGCAGGGCCTACATAAAAATTATGCGCCGATGCAAAACGTCGTGATGGCAGATAGCGAAGGCAATATTGCGTATCAAGCAGCTGGAGTTGCGCCCAAAAGAATTTTGCATCAAGGCTTATATGGCGTAGCACCGGCACCAGGTTGGGAACGTCAATACGATTGGAATGGTTACGTCCCTTTTGAACAGCTCCCTGCCAGCAATAATCCCGAGCAAGGCTGGATTGCAACTGCCAATCAAAGAATCATTGCAGCGAATGATCCCAATCCGCTAACGGGTGATTGGGAACTACCAACGCGCTATGACCGCATCGTTGATCTCATTAAATCTAAAAACATCCACTCTGTAGATGATATGAAAACCATGCAGGGAGATACCCTATCGCTTGCCGCTACACCACTACTAGAGCTCTTTAAGTCCAGCCAATCGTCCCATCCTTTAAGTGCAAAAGCAATGGAAATTGGCAGAGGTTTTGATGGCGATATGAAATTAGACAGCGCAGGCGCACTGATTTTTAATGCCTGGGCTGATCAACTCACCCGCATTCTGTTCTCAAGATTAAGCTACCTTTTTTCTGACAATTATGGCTCTCGTAATTACCGCATGCCACTAATTATTCAGGTTCAAAATCCCAATAGCCCATGGTGCGACGATCCTAAAACAGAACAAGTTGAATCATGTCAAGATTCATCAAATAAAGCACTTGATAAGGCGCTGGAATATTTAAGCAAGGAATATGGCAACGATCCTAAATCTTGGGCTTGGGGCAAGGCACATATCGCCATTTCCGAACATCGCCCATTCAGTAAAGTGCCATTGCTCGGAAGTGTATTTAATATCCGCACCCCCTTCCCTGGCGACAGCTTTTCAATCAATGTTGGTAGGCTTGAACTTGCGCAATCCAAAAACCCTTATCAGACACTTCAGGCCCCTAGTTTGCGCACAGTTTATGACTTATCTGACCTCGAAAAATCCCTCTTTATTTATCAGACAGGTCAATCTGGATGGGTACAAAGCAAGCTATATCGCAACATGAACTCTTTATGGGCTAACAATGAATATCTACCCTTGCGCATGAAATCTGAGAACGTGAATCGTCAGCTTGAGCTGAGCAATAAGTAAACCTTAGTAAATATTGCTAAAGATGGCAAAAATATCATCCCATCGGTCTGTGATGGGTAAAATGAAGCAATATTGTTACCAGAAAATTTAAGGACTATTTAAATGAAAAAAACTTCTATTCTTTTGTTGAGCGCTGCATTACTATGCTCTGGTAATGCCCTGGCAGAATGGCAGGAAGTTGGTAAGACTGATCTATTTACACTTTACGTAGATCCTGCAACTATTCAAACTCAGGGCAACCTGTCTCAGATCATGTCGATGCTGGACTTTAAAAAACCCGCTCAAAATCCAACAACCAAAGAAAATGCAAGCTCTATTATTGGCCTCAATGAATATGAATGCGGCACTGTGAAATATCGACCGATTGAATTTAAAGTTTTTTCCGGAAATATGGGTAAAGGCAAAGTTGTTGAACAACAGAAAACGCCAAATAGCTCTTTTGAAACGATTGAAAATGGCTCTTGGCCAGCCGGTGTCTATAACGTTGCCTGCAGCGGCAAGTAAAGCGAACCTTTTGACGCTGAATACCTTTAGGTTCTCAGCGCTTGCTTTAACTCTTTGCATAGTTAATGGTTGCGCAGCGCCACTTGCTGCGCTCACTACTTCGAGCACTGCAGCGGCGAGTAGTATTGGAACAGTCGCAGTCGCCAACCCGGGCACTGCAGCAAGCTTGGCTTCTTCAGCTGCCACAGGCAAATCTCCTCTAGAACACGCGGCTTCAGCTGCTACCAAAAAGGAGTGCAGCTTCTTTAATTTCATTGACTCCAAACCAATTTGTATCGAGATAGTGCTTCCACCTGTCACCGACAGGAGCGAACCACTACTAGGGTCTACAGAAGCTCCAAGAAAGTCTGCTCAGCAATAGACTTATTGCCTTACTCGTAAATAAGGGCGATAACAGTCTAAAATCGACCTTTTACACGCAATCATTGAACGCTTTCATATGTCCACAGAAAACTACTACCTCACGCTTACCTGTCCCAATAAACCCGGCATTGTGGCTGCGGTTTCTACCTATATATTTGAACTTGGTGGTGATATCGAAGAGGCGCAGCAGTTTGATGACAAAGCATCTAAACGCTTTTTTATGCGCGTCAGCTTTAGTTGCCCTGCAAACGTAGACTCTTTAAGGACTGGCTTTCTGGAAATTGCGAAGCGCTTTGAGCTTACGTGGGAATTGCGTGCAGTAAAAGATCTCAAGCGAGTCCTGATTATGGCTTCTAAGCTAGATCATTGCTTAGTTGATTTACTTTACCGTTGGCGCATCGGTGAATTGCCTATGATTATTTGCGGTATCGTTTCTAATCATCCGCGTGAAGTTTATGCCAGCATTGATTTTGCAGATATTCCGTTCTATCACCTGCCAGTTACACCGGATACTAAGCCAGCACAAGAAGCTAGACTTCTGGAAATCGTTGCAGAGTCTAAGGTAGACATGGTGATTCTGGCGCGCTACATGCAAATCTTGTCCGATGATTTATCAACCAAGCTTTCTGGACGCTGCATCAACGTGCACCATTCATTCTTGCCAAGCTTTAAAGGCGCTAAACCTTATCACCAAGCACATGCTCGCGGGATTAAATTGATTGGCGCTACCGCCCATTTTGTTACCAGTGATTTGGATGAAGGTCCGATCATTGAGCAAGACGTTACTCGCGTTACCCATGGCGATACCCCAGATGATTTGGTGCGTAAGGGTCGTGATTTAGAGCGCACGGTTCTTTCAAGAGCCTTACGCTACTACCTGCACGATCGCGTTCTCATCAATAGCGCAACTTCTGTAGTTTTCTCTGACTAATTAGCGTATTACTATTGATTAAGGCCTGACCCCTGGAGACTCCAGGGGCATACCTCTGGCACGCCACATTAGAAACAACTCTAGTTGAGCCATTTCTGGTGAGCCATATTCAAATTGTTGAGCTCTCACACCACTCATGCAATTGCGCAGACGACGTTGCAATGAACCTAAGGTTTGCCACTCCAGTCGATAAATAGGATAGGCATTGGGATGTCCTTGCGGTATTGGGCTACCGCCTAACTTCAGCCCTGCCCGGTCCTCATGGCATTGTGCACAAGATAAATTGAGCTGCCCCATACGTTCATTAAACGACTCACGACCTTTTTTTAAAAAAGCAGTATTGGCCGGGGTTTCACTTACAGAAATTGGCATTCCTTTTGATTGAAAAGCGATCAATGCTGTTAATGCAAGCAGGTCTTTACTCTCATACGCCAACGGCGGAGAAGATTGATTACCCACTCGGCATTGATTGATCTGTCCCTCTAAGGTCTGGAGCTTACCTTTAATTACCTTAGGAAACTGAGTTGCTACACCACGCATTGAATTTTTAGGATCACCATGGCAGCTGCTACAGGCTTTATTTTGAGGACCCATTTTCTGTTGCCACAATGTTTCACCATCACCCACCCAAAACATAGCGGGGTTTAATGATGGGTCATCCTGCATTACCTTATTCTCTGCAGACATCAACTCATAACTCGATTGTTGACGTGGGGAAGCCGCACTTGCTACCCCAACACTAAAGAGGCTAATCAGTATTAGATAAATACTGCTCAGGAATAATAAGGTTTGCTTGTTCACGTAACAGTAATGCGGGCCTGATTCACTGCCTCATATCCGTCATCCCCTGCCCATTTAAACTCTAGGGTTCCATTCTCCACAGCAATAGTGGTAAAGATGATTAAGGGATTTGCGCCTATACCTGAGTAGAAGTCTGCTTTAAACACTTCAATATTGTTATAGGTACAAGTAAAAGTGCGAATAATATCGCGCGGAATGAGTTTGCCACCTTCGGTATAACGAAAACCAGATTCCATATCATGTTGCGCAATTGCACGGATCTCAATAATAGAATCTTTTTTTGCTGTCGCAGGCATGGTGATCGATGTACGTGATGTTTTACTCATACCATCTCCGTACATGCTGAAAGGGTTACCAAAGTTTCTGCAGAGCCCTGCCAAAAACTTCCATTACTCATCTGCGCAATAGCCCAGACTTTCTGACTATCAGCCAAGCGAACGCGAGTTGTGATGTTGGCAGTGCCAGATCTTGGGCTGAGGTAGACGGTAAAAATATTAGGCAAAGGATTTCCCTCGGCAATCACGTGAATAGTCTTTACATAATCATTGGCTGTCATTGGGCTATCTACACGAACCTTGAGAACGACTAAGTTTCCATTCTCTACCAGCGGCGGTATGGTTAGGGTCACTTTACCTTCACGGATAGAAGCGCCACCAGTAATCTTTTTAATCGCCTCATCAGCCTCTTCTTTTTTAGCAAAGGCTGTTATCGGATTTAAGCAAAACCCCAAGGCTATTAATCCGAGACCTTGCATTTGCTTGAGCCAATGTCGACGATGGTTATGGATAATTTTCTTCATCTGGATTTCGGTTAATTTGAATTATTTAAAGTCATTAAGAAGGCCACAACATCCTCTATCTCTTGGCCGTTCAAAATCGTTTGGCCCACAAATTTTGGAGCCACTCGATTGAGGTGACTCATTTGATAATAAGCAGGCATGATGGTCTGCGGATTGAAATATGCTGCATTGACGATTCGAGCCCTTAATTGAGGTGCATTTAAACGTGCAACACTCGCTTTAAGCTCAGGCGCCAGATTCCCCTGAAAACGCTCCTCTGGAAATGGTCCGTTATGACACAACAAGCATAGTCCCGTCTGACGACTCACCACAATTGCCCTGCCTCGCACTGGATTGCCTGGCTGCGCAGAAAGGGATTCGAATATCGAATCCCCCTTGATTACTTGTGCATTTGCGGCGTTGAAATTGAGGAAGACTAGCAATAAAGACGCTAGTGCAATCCCCTTTTTCATCGATACAGTTTCACTATGAGCTAACTATTAAACCAACTTGATGCCGCTGTTTTTCAATGGCACAGTGCGCAAGCGTTTACCTGTTGCCCGATAGAATGCATTCAGTACTGCTGGCGCAGCCACCGCAATCGTTGGCTCACCAACACCGCCCCACTCTTTGCCGCCACCTTGAATAATGATAGTTTCCACTTTTGGCATTTGAGAAAGGCGAATCGAGTTAAAGGTGTCAAAGTTCTTCTGAACAACAGCGCCTTTTTCGATCGTGATCTCCTCTTCGAATAAAGCGGATAAGCCATAAACAAAAGAACCAGCAACTTGACGCTCGATTTGCGCTGGATTCACCGCATAACCTGGATCGGTTGCTGCTACGATGCGATGAATTTTCACGTCAGTACCATTTGTAACTGAAAGTTCGCAAGCGGCAGCTACATAGCTTCCATAGGAATGCATCTGTGCGACACCACGAAAAACTCCAGGCGCTGCTGGCTTAGTCCAGCCAATGCCATCTGCCACAGCATTAAGAACGGCTACAGCACGTGGGTAATCCTGCATATGCTGCCTACGGAACTCTACAGCATCCTTACCGGTAGCTTCTGCTAACTCATCCATAAATGTTTCTAAGAAGATAGCATTTTGATTGACGTTCACACCACGCCAGAAGCCTGGAGGGACATGAGTATTACGCATAGCATGGTCAATATTTAAATTCGGGAATTTATAAGTAATGCCGTGTTCACCAGTCTCGTCTACACCTTGAAACGCTGCAGGATCTTTGCCCTTATTCGAAGCCACCACTGCTGGACGAACTGCAGCCAGAATGGATTGCCCAGATAAACGCATATTTAAACCGGTCACATTTTTCTTATCGTCAATGGATGCAGACATCTTGCACATCATCACCGGGTGATAGTGATCATGCGTCATATCCTCTTCACGAGTCCAAATCAACTTGATAGGTGTACCCGGCATTTGCTTTGCAATATTTACCGCCTGAGTTGTGAAGTCCTGAAAGGCGCCACGACGACCAAAGCCTCCACCAAGGTTGACTTTGTAGACATTACATTTTTCAGCAGGCAAACCAGCTGCCGCTATCAAGGCCGCCAATGATGCTTCGCCATCCTGGGTTGGAACCCATGCTTCACACATCTCTGGAGTCCACTTTGCAGTTGCAGTTTGTGGCTCCAAGGTTGCGTGACTCAAAAATGGATAGAAATACGTTGCCTCCATTGTTTTAGAGGCGCTAGCAAAAGCAGCTTTTACATCACCATTAGCGCTTCCAACAAAAGCGTCATTTGCTGTCAAACCTTCTTCTAGATTTTTCTTAATAGATGCGCTCGAAACGGTAGCATTTACTCCCTCATCCCAAGTAATGTTTACCTGTTCAAGACCAGTTTTAGCATGCCAGAAAGTATCAGCAATAACGGCAACAGCGTTATCACCTACTTGCACTACCTTCTTAACGCCCTTAACATTCATTGCTTTTGCAGAATCGTAAGTCTTAACCTTGCCGCCAAATACCGGGCACTGTTTGATTGTTGCAACTAACATGCCAGGCATCTTCAAATCAATTGCGTAAACCTGACGGCCCGTTACCTTATCAGCAACACCATCAATACGATTAACCGACTTGCCAATCAGAGTCCATTCTTTAGGATCTTTTAGTGGAACTTCTTTTGGCACTTCTAACTGTGATGCAGCAACAGAAACTTTACCGAAAGTCGTTTTCTTGCCAGATGGTGTGTGTGTAATCACGCTGTTCATGGCAACACACTCTGAGGCCGGTACATTCCATTGATTAGCGGCAGCCTGAACAAGCATCATGCGGGCAGCGGCACCACCTTTACGAACATATTGCTCAGAAGTTCGAATACCACGACTTCCGCCAGTGGAATAGCTACCCCAAGCCGCCTTACGCGCCAAGCTTTCAGCAGGAGATGGATATTCATAGCTTACTTTTTTCCAGTCGCATTGGAGTTCTTCAGCAACCATCTGAGCCAAACCAGTGATAGTTCCTTGGCCCATTTCTGAGCGAACGATACGTACAACAACATCATCATTTGGCTTAACCACAACCCACACACCAATCTCTGGAGTGGCCAATGGAGTCATGGCAGTTGTGCCAGTACCCATAGCTGCATGTGCAGCAGACATAAATGAAAGATCAAAGCCAATCGCTAGGCCAGCTGCAATTGCACTGGAACCAATAATAAAGTGGCGGCGGGAAGTATTTGTATTTGTAGTCATGTCTTTCCCCTTAAGCCTTGCTAGCCGCATGAATTGCTGCACGGACTTGCTGGAATGTGCCACAGCGGCAGATATTAGTAATGGATTCATCGATTTGAGCATCGGTGGGCTTTGGATTGTTTCTGAGCAAAGCAGTGGTTGCCATCACAATGCCTGATTGACAGTAGCCGCACTGAGGCACTTGATTGTCAACCCAAGCTTTTTGCACTTTAGAAAGTTGACCGCTCTTCTCCAGGCTTTCAATCGTTTCAATCTTTTTGCCCTCTGCTGCAGCAACTGGAATTGAACAGCTACGAATGGCTTGGCCTTCGAACAAAACTGTACAGGCGCCACATTGACCAACACCACAACCGTATTTAGTGCCAGTTAAGCCAACTTGCTCGCGGATTACCCAAAGCAATGGGGTCTCGGGATCTACATCTACCTTGTACTTTTTGCCGTTGACATTCAATTCAGCCATGCATTCTCTCCTGTATTTTCTTAATTACTTCTTTTATTGTTTCAGGGATATAGATATACCCCTGGTTTCGGTGTGTTTATCTTAACCAAGAATTGATATATTGCGATGCAACATAAATCCCGGGCTGTAAGATCAAGGCATGATTTTCGGTCTAGTACAAATTCTTATCTTTCAAAGTCTTGGCGAACTTGTTTCTAAATTTCTTCTGCCAACGCTACCGGGTCCAGTCATTGGGCTAGTTCTCTTGGTGCTGTGGCTTGTCCTGCGCAAAGGGATTAATTCTGAGCTAGCCATGGTGGCAGACGGTTTTAGTCAATACCTGGGTCTACTCTTTGTGCCAGCGGCAGTTGGCGTGGTGCTTTTCTTGCCTCAACTCAAGGCCAATGCCCTAGCCATTATTAGCGCTTTAATTGGTAGCGTCATCCTCACTATTGCAACCAGCGCTCTGGTTGCACGCTTTTTAAGCAAGAGAGAATCTCATGGGTGAAAAGCACTCCATCGTCGAGATTTGGGTCTATTTATCGGGCAGCCCGCTGTTTGCTCTGTTCATCACGCTTGCCGCCTATCAAATTGGATTGAGTATTTATAAGGCCAGTCATCAGAACCCGCTCGCCAACCCTGTGGCAATAGCTATTCTGATTGTGGCATGTACGATTCAATTTATAGAAATGCCCTACTCAACCTATTTTGAGGGCGCTCAGTTTATTCATTTCTTACTAGGCTCAGCAACAGTCTCACTTGCTATCCCCATCTATCGAGGATTAAGCAGTCTTAAGGGACGCTCCTTGCCCTTAATTGCCTCGCTCTGTTCCGGCGGCCTAGTCTCGATCATGAGCGCCGTGGGTATTGCCACCATGCTCGGGGCAGACTCCAGCATTACTGGTGCCATGTATCCCAAATCGGTTACAGCACCAATCGCCATGGGTATCGCTGAACGCATTGGAGTCTCACCTACTCTGACTGCGATCTTTGCGGTAAGCACCGGAATACTTGGGGCGATTTTGGCGCCTTTTGTTCTCAATGCATTAGGTATGAAGGCTTGGTGGCAAAGAGGTTTTGCCATTGGCATCGGTGCGCACGGTATTGGTACATCACGTGCTTTTAGCATTCACCCAGAAGCGGGCACCTATGCCAGCCTAGCGATGGGGATGAACGGCGTGGTGAGCGCCGTTGCTATCCCAGTGATTTATCACTTATTTAATCGCTAAGTGAGTCGCCAATATTTAGGCAGCCAGTAAATCCGGTATTTGTATGTGCTTCACTTTAGGTTTAATAGTCTTTCTAGCTTTCCACAAATCATAAGCAGACTGTTGGGCCAGCCAAATACTTGCACTGCCACCATTTTCAACGCCTAACCATGCCTCAATTCTCAATGCCATCTCGGGCGAAATTGCTGCTTTAGCATTTAATACTCGAGATAAAGCGACTCTAGTCACACCGAGCTGATCAGCTGCGGCAGTAACAGTAATCCCTAAGGCAGGGAGAATGTCATCACGCAAAGTGAGTCCTGGATGCGGGGGGTTGTGCATTTTTCTCATTTTTATCATCAATGGTAATCCTGATAATTTACCAACACTACGTCTTCGCCTTCAAACCTAAAAGTAATTCTCCAGTTTCCACTAACAGAAATTGAAAAGTGGCCAATCAATTTTCCGCTTAAGGAATGCAATCGCCAGCCAGGAATATTGACATCCTCCCAATTGCGAGCCTCATTCAATCTGGATAATTGTCGTGAAAGACGAGGAGCATGAGAGCTTTGGATACCTGCACGGCTTCCAGTTTCAAAAAATAGCTGCAATCCTTTATGGCGGAACGATTTAATCATACCATATTGTATAGCATAGCTATACAATAATTAAAGCCAATTAAAAACCTAATATTTGCGCGGCTAATTAATCTTCATCGCCTCATCAATAGCTTCACCTAAAACGCTACACAGGAATTCCACTTCTTCAGGTTTAGAAATAAACGGTGGGCCCACGGCGATCGCATCACCCGCTACTCTCACCAACGCACCTCTTTCGATACAGGCTTCCAATACCTTCATCGCACGAAGACCAGGCTTTCCAGGAACAGGATCAAGCTCTACAGCGCCTGATAAGCCAAAGTTGCGTATATCCAAAATGCCTGACTTACCTTTTAAGGCATGCAGTCCATTCTCCAGAACCGGCTCAAGTGCCTTCGCCCGATTGACTAAATCATCAGACTGAAAAATATCCAGTACCGCATGACCTGCAGCTGCTGGAATCGGATGGCCTGAGTAGGTGTACCCATGGAAAAATTCAATCGCTTGCTCTTGTCCACCGTTAGCAATGATGTTGTCATAAATATCGCCACGCACTATTACGCCACCCATTGGAATAACGCCGTTGGTTATGCCTTTGGCAAAGGTAATCATGTCGGGAGTAACTCCAAAACGATCGGCGCCAAAGTTTGCACCTAAGCGACCAAACCCGGTAATCACTTCATCAAAGATCAGCAAGATACCGTGCTTAGTACAAATCTCGCGAATCTTTTGTAAATAGCCATCTGGCGGCACGATCACTCCGGTAGATCCTTGCACAGGCTCCATGATGACGGCAGCAATCGTATTGGCATCATGAAGTGCAACGATCTTTTCTAACTCTTCCGCTAAGTGCGCGCCCCACTTTGGCTGCCCTTTTGAAAAAGCCATTTGAGAAAGATTGAGAGTGTGCGGCAAATGATCCACCCCAGGAATCATCATGCTAGCAAACATTTTTCGATTAGCAACCATGCCGCCCACCGAGATACCAGCAATACCAACACCGTGATAAGCGCGATCTCGCCCAATTAACCGGATGCGAGATGCGTTACCCATGACACGGTGGTAACCGATTGCTATCTTTAAGGCAGTATCGACCGCCTCTGATCCAGAGTTTGTAAAAAATACTTTATCTAAACCCTTTGGCGCCATTTTGGCAATTCGATTGGCTAAGCTAAAAGTAGTTTCACTGGCCATCTGAAACGCTGGGCAATAGTCCATGGTTTCAAACTGCTTCTGAATCGCTGCACCAATACGTGGATCAGCATGCCCCAATGGTGAGCACCAAAGCCCTGATAGGCCATCAAATAACTTACGCCCCTGGTCATCAAAGTAGTAAGCTCCTTTAGCTGACTGCATGATCTTTGGATGGTGCTGAAAGTAGCGGTTAGGTGTAAACGGCAGCCAATAGGCCGACATATCAATTCCGCCTGGTGTTTTATTCATTGTTGTCATGTATCTCTTTGATTGACCTTTGCAAACTAGATTCTGAATTTCTAATACTATAGTACTCATCTCACATTCGGATCCTTAAATGAACCTCCTTAAATCTTTGCTCCTTAGCGCAGCCGCCCTTGGCAACTCAGCTCTGGCGGCTCCTGAAACAGATTGGCCTAAAAAACCGATTGTTGCGATCGTCTCATTTCCAGCTGGCGGTTCTACCGATATCTTCGCGCGCAGCGTCACTGCCCCTTTAGCTGAAGCCTTAGGTCAATCTATTGTTGTTGAAAACAAACCTGGTGCTGGTGGCATGATTGGCTTACAAGCTGCTGCTAAAGCGGCTCCCGATGGCTACACCATCAACATTAGCGCATTGACCAATCAGTCGATCTCTTCAGCTTTATTTAAAAATCCACCGGCTGACTTGCAGAAAGATTTTGTTCCTGTGGCATTAATTGGAACAATTCCTCACTTAATTGTCGTGAACCCAAGTGTTCCAGCAAAAAATCTTCCCGAACTTATTGCCTTCATCAAATCTAAAAAGGGTGACTTTAATTACGCTTCACAGGGTAATGGCAGTCTCTCGCACTTAGAGTCCACTTTATTTATGCAGCGCATTGGCGCAACCGGTACGCACATCCCTTATAAAGGCAGCAGCTTTGCTTTACCGGACTTGATTGCAGGCAACACCCTCATGATGTTTGATAGCGTGACTGCATCACTCCCCCATATCCAAAGTGGGAAGCTACGCCCCATTGCTATCGCTGCTGCGGAGCGCTCTCCTTTAATGCCCAATGTTCCGACTCTCGGACAGGATGGTATGAAACAGTTTGATGTGGAAAACTTCTATGCGGTTTATGTTCCCAAAGGAACATCACCAGTGATCATTGCAAAATTAGAAAGAGAAATCCGTAAAATTCTCACAAATCCGGATTTCAAAGCCCGTATGGCAGCCCAAGGTATTCACCCCCTGTTTGCAAACTCTGAAAAATTGTCTGAAATTACCGCAAGTGAAGCCAGCAAATGGGAAAAGGCAGTAAAGTCAGCGAATATTAAGATTGACTGATACCAATCATTAGCAGCATTGAATAAACAGAAAAATACTATGTTGATTTCCCCTCCTTTTGGTGGCGGCCGCGCGCCCGTTTTAGCCAGAAACACCGTGGCAAGCTCTCAACCGCTTGCCACTCAAGCTGGTATTGAAGCCCTACAAAATGGTGGCAATGCAGTAGATGCTGCACTTGCAACCGCAATCACACTCACAGTAGTTGAACCAACCATGAATGGCATCGGTGGAGATGGTTTTGCAATTCTGTGGGATGGGAAAAAGATACATGGTCTAAATGCCTCTGGTCGTGCTCCCGCTGCTTGGACGCCAGAATACTTTGCTGGTAAATCAGCGATGGATCTTATTGGCTGGAATACCGTCACTGTCCCTGGTATGGTTGCTGGCTGGATTGAACTTTCCAGAAAGTTTGGCAAGCTACCTTTCGCTCAATTATTTACACGTGCAATTGACTATGCTGAAAATGGCTTTCCAGTTTCTCCTGTTATCGCTCGTCAATGGCGTGAAGCTATTCCGATTCTGAAAAATCAACCGGGGTTTGCAGAATCATTTTTGATTGATGGCAAATCGCCTCAGGCAGGTCAAATCTGGAAATACCCAGCCCAAGCTAAAACTCTGAGAGAAATCGCTGCTACTGAAGGAGAATCTTTTTACAAGGGTCCACTTGCTCAGAGTATGGTGGATTTTGCACAAGCGACTGGTGGTTGCTTCACCATGCAAGACTTTGCTGATAACCAATCGGAATGGGTTGAGCCTCTTGCTTTTGACTATGGTGACCACACCCTGCTTGAAATTCCACCAAATGGCTCAGGTATTGCAGCCCAAATTGCATTAGGCATTTTGCAGGCAGCCAATGTCAAACAATACCCCGCAAATTCTGCGCAGCGGATTCATCTACAGATCGAAGCGATGCGGATGGCCTTTGCTGATGCTTATGCTCATATCTCGGATGCCGGCACCATGAAAGTGTCCACAAGCACATTATTAGATAGAGATTATTTAGCTAGCCGTGCTGCACTCATTAACCACAATCAAGCGGGCAGCTATGGCGCCGGGGATCCACATGCTGGTGGCACTGTTTACCTGTGCGCCGCGGATACGAACGGCATGATGATCTCGTATATTCAATCAAACTTTAAGGGCTTTGGTTCTGGCGTAGTAGCGCCTGGTGGCATCGCTTTTCATAATCGTGGCATGAGTTTTAGACTGGAAGATGGGCACCCTAATCAAGTTGCTCCAGGTAAGCGCCCTTTCCATACAATTCTTCCTGCTTTCCTTACCAAGGATAGTAAACCCACGATGGCATTTGGTGTCATGGGTGGCAATATGCAACCCCAAGGTCATATTCAGTTTGTGATGCGCTTTGTAGATGAATATCTCAATCCGCAGGCTTGCTCAGATGCACCACGCTGGCGTATTGATGATTTAGGCAAGTTGACTGTAGAAGCGTCAATGCCCACTAGTGTTGTAGAGGGGTTAAAGGCTCTTGGTCACGAAGTGGCTGTGCAGCCTGCCAACAGCCTGGATTTTGGTAGTGCACAAGCGATTGCGTTATTAGGCGAAGAAACTCAGAATGCTTATATTGCTGGAAGCGATCATCGTCGAGATGGCTTGGCAGCTGGGTTTTAAGGCTGAGAATTGAATTCTTCGGCAACTAACTTACCAATACAGATCTTCCTCATCTCGATTTAAAAATTCACGAAGAAGTAAATCAACGCCATCCATAGAGATAGCCTTAGCAGTTTTGCGCTAACCAACTCTCATCTTCTTATTGAATGGTTTTAGATGCTCAGCATATAAACTTGCTTAGTCAGCTTGCTTAGTCGGCTTGCTTAGTGAACTTGCTCGTCTTTATCATTGAACTCATTTTTGATGAGAATAGGAATGGTTGGATGGCATTTCAATTTTATTAAAAGTCTACGCAGAATTTCTAGAATAAATTCCTGCGTTTCTAGTGAGGAGATTAATACTCCCACTTTTTATAAGTTTACCTGTTTGATAAAATATGTATATACATATTTAAGGTAAGAGCATGCAAAATCTAGTCATTAGCCCAGCGATCCATGGGAAGCTGGAACTAAAGCACGGCATAAGCCGCAGTGATGTTGAGCAATGCTTTATCAATAGGCAACGCTCCTACCTTGTTGATAATAGGCTAGATCACCTAACAGAACCGCCAACTGAATGGTTTATCTCAGAAAATGATCGTGGGATATTAATTAAAGTGGTTTTTATATTTGATAACGGAATGATTTATCTAAAAAGTGCATTTCCACCAAATTCAACAGAAATTCGTATATACAATACAATATCAATACCTTACTAAAAGTGTCACTTCCATAGAATTGACGAAACGTAAAGCTTGCAAGGAAGGAAAGTAATGATCGCAAAAATGAAGAAGGTAAAAAATCACAACACCGCCGATGCCTGGGAGAGCGGTGATTTGGGTAGAGATATTAAGCACGCTAGAGCGGTAGACAAAAAACTAGGATCTCAAATTGATGATGTTCTAGGTCTGCAGATGATCTCCATTCGTCTAGAAAAAGACTTGATTGAATCCTATAAGCTTTTAGGCGCAAAATATGACATGGGTTACCAGCCTCTTATGCGCGAAGCCTTAAAAAGGTTTGTTGAGGGTGAATTTAAGCTGATTGCCAGTGAGGCACTTGAAAAACAAAAAGCAGCCAAACCAAAACTAAATACAATCAAAAGAATCAAGAAGGCGGCTTAAGGTCCTATTTTGAAGGCAAGCAATTCAGATAAAAACGCTTCACCTCTTGGTCACAACTCACATCCTTAGGCTGTATGGGGCGCTCTAGAGTGATACCTTCAATTGAGGTGCAGCGGCTGAGGGCCACATACACTTGTCCCGAGGCAAAAGCCCCTGAAGATAAATCCACTTTGATCTTATCGAGAGTCTTGCCCTGACTCTTATGAATGGTGACAGCCCAAGCTAACATTAATGGGATCTGTTCAAAGGTGCCAATAATGTTTGGCGAGATCTTGCCAGACATCATGTCATGGTCATAGCGATAAGATTCCCACTGATGCCCTTTAACCTCTACTGTATTTGAGTAAGGCCCGTTCTGCACCATGACTTTGACAGTATTGGGTAGCAACTCACGCACTACCCCGATCGTGCCATTCACCCAGCGCTTAGGAAAATTACTATCGGTTGCTGTAAACATGACCTTTGCACCAACCTTCAGAGTCAGGTGATTAGGTGACGGCAGATTGCGCTCATCCATATTGAACTTACCAGTGCTATTGCCCATGTAAATCTTGGCGTCAGTTGTAAGCCCTCTTAATCCTGCGCCATTAATTTGGTCTGCACGGGCGTTAGTTGTGGTTAGAGTGATGGTTTGCTCATCAACTCCTTTTTTGGTTTCATAACAAACGGCATTTAAGGTATCGAGCGCTTCTTCAATATCTTGATTGATACGAATCTGATTGAGTAAACCAGCAAAATGCTCATCCTTTTGGCGAAATATTTTAGAGAGCTCCACCATCGTGACATCTTTGCGATGCAGCGCCATGGCGCAAAAGAAGTAAGGCCCCTCATAGCCACGCTCGGATAGAACTTGCATATCGGTGTTTGAGACTACCGGCGGTAGCTGAAATAAGTCCCCCACAAACATCACTTGAATACCGCCAAAAGCTTTACCTTTTTGTGGACCATTCTCACGTAAGAACAAATCTATGGCATCCACTACATCTGCTCGTACCATCGAGATCTCATCAATGATGAGTAGACGTATATCTTTATAGAGCCGCTTATCTCGTAGTGGCTTAATATCCTCTTCTGGAAATATCAGCCTTGGCGGTAATCGAAAGAAGGAGTGAATTGTGACTCCTCTCACCTGAAGTGCAGCGACGCCCGTTGGCGCAACCACCACTACATTGCCGGGGATGGTTTCCCGTAAATAACCGATGAGAGTGGTTTTGCCAGTCCCCGCTTTACCGCTAACAAAAATATAGGGGTCATGGCGCTCAATTGCCTCAATCACGGCCTGATAATCAGGGGTAATTTCAATATCGGAAGAGCTAGGGTTGGCAGGAAGACTCATGAGCAAGCAAACTATACCCTGAGTTCAGTAAATATCATGAAAGAGGGTCAGGGATGCTCGGCGCTGATGTTTTCAAAACCGATTTCGAGACCCAGCCTCTTCTACTAACTTAATTGGAAATATCGCTATAAAAATGAATTGTGTTTTTGCCGCTCGTCTTAGATCGATACATAGCCGTATCAGCATGCCTAAATAAATCCTCTTCAGAATCCGCATCATTTGGAAAAATAGAGATGCCGATACTAATCGTTGTCGCGATCAATTGACTATTACTAGATATACCAAGTGCAATTGCTGACTGCATTTTTTTGGCAATTCTTAAGGCATCCTCTGGTGTCTGCAAATCTTCCAACAGAACCACGAACTCGTCACCGCCAAGGCGACCTAGAGAATCGGAATCACGTATACAAACCATCATCCGATTCGATGCAGCCTTGAGCACTTCATCACCTGCGCTATGGCCATATTGATCATTAATACTCTTGAAATGATCAATATCAATATAGAGAATAGCAAAGAGGGATTTATTGCGACGGGCCTTCACAATGGCGCGTTGCAATCGATCAGTAAGCAATGATCTATTTGGCAATCCAGTTAAGGGATCATGGCTTGCCAAATGCTGCACTTGAGATAGTGAATGATGGAGGCGGCGATTCAGCCTCCAAATATAGTAAGCTATCCCTAAAATACACACTACAGCAATGATCGAAAAGGTTAAAGCGCTGTACAGCCAAGTGAGATTTTTCTTAGGATTAACGTCGTAGATAAAACCTTCTAAAGAAAAATCTGGGTTTAAAGCGCCCGACTCTTTATAGATTTCTGCAGTATGTTGCCAACGGGATAAGTTCATAAAACCTACTGGAACAAGATCTGCCCTGATTAAAGGATCTAATTTAGAACGCTCGAATGCAATTTTCTGATCTGTTGCTGCAGGGGCGTATTTTTGAACAATGGCTGCAGCCTCCTCTGGATGCTTTAACGCGAACTCCCAGCCTTGCAGAGTAGCCACTCGAAAACGCTCTGTTCTTTGCGCATTTTTTTCTATCTTTGTGCTGGTAGTAAATAAATTATCACCATACATATCAATGCCAGCAGAGCGAGGACTGTAGATATCGTAAACAAACCCTGCCTTAGACAATTGGTAAGGCTCATTGCTCACGTATCCTGATATAGCGAGTACTGAGCCATTGATGAGCTTTCTACCGTATCCATGCCTGGAGAAAAGGCCGTCATGTTTTTTAAATCCACTCTTTCACTCCTCAAATACACCTGCAACTCATCAGAGAGTCTTCTTAATAAGATAGGCTTTTGACTTAAATCGTGAATACTTTGGTTCTCTTTAAATCGTTTGGCAATAATCACATAGGGTGAATGCTGAAAAATGGTGGCCAGTACCACTACTGGAGCGCCATCTTGTCTTGCCAGCAATAAACCACTGGTACCAGAGCCATAGTTGGCCTTACCCGATAAGACCTCTGCAACCACATCTTGCCCGGGTTGAAGCGCTCGAATATCCACATCCAATCCGGCTGCTTTGTAATAGCCCATTTCTTTGGCGGCGTAATAACCTACAAACTGATAGCCGTGATTCCACTTGAGCTGCAACACCACTTTTTCCAAGGCGAATGCGGGCTGGGCAAAAATGAATATGCCAGCCAAGAGCAAAAGAAAGCTTTTTAGAATACGGATTAGCAGAAAAAAAGGGGGTATTGGGGTATTGGGGTATTGGGGTATTGGGGTATTGGGGTCTTAGCAAGTTAAACAATTGATAGCAACAATCCGGTCTGAATATAAGCAAAGCGAGTTTACTTTACAGCTTCTGACTTTATATTGGTAGATAAATACTGTTGTGATTTCATATTATCAGCTAAAAGTACTGTAGTTTTTAGAAAAAGTGTTCGTCAACACAGCATTATCTCGTCAAAAACAGGGGTCATAAATCATCCCATTATTTAGCTAGGGTAATACCTGATTTGCCACCCTCAATTTACTAGTATTTATCTACTATATTGATTAAGTTTGGTGCATAAAAATGGTGCAAACCTTATTAATAGGTAATAAAAAACATATACACTACGCACTGATTATGAACAACGATAAAAAAGAAACCAAAATCAAAATACAGATTGTTGATCCTCAACAGATCGCCTTATGGGGTATGAAACACCTCATCTCAACTGTAAAGTCATTTCATGTCTGCGCCACCGTTACCAATGGCAAAGAAGCAGTAGAACATGCAATTGCCCACAACCCAGATATCATTGTTTTAGAGCCTGAATTAGATGGCGAAGATGGTCTTGGCTTAATCTCCATCTTGCTAGAAAAAACAAAATCCAAAATCATTATCTACACTGGCACCAAGAACACCAGCATTCATGATCAAGCGGTAGTAAAAGGTGCGCGTGGCGTCATTACCAAAACTGAATCCACTGACACTCTATTAAAAGCGATTGAGAAAATCCATTTAGGTGAATTGTGGATTAACCGCAATGCCACTTCTCGCATCCTGATGCAAATTGCACAAGCGAATGCGCCAAAAGCATTAAGTAATGAGCAAAAGAAATTAGCCAGCCTTTCTACTAAAGAAGAAAAAGTGACGCGCGCTATTCAAATGTATGCTGAAAAAACACTTAAAGAGATTGCAAGTACACTCAATATCAGTGAGCACACCTTACGCAATCACTTAGCCTCAATCTACAGCAAGCTTGATCTGCGCAACCGCTTAGAGCTTTACGTGTTCTGTGGCAAACATCAAAAAACCGAGAACCCTGAAGCTCACCCAAGACGCCGCGCTTCTGATATCTAAGCAATGCATCACCCGCCATTGCCTAACTCTTTGTGCGGACTCTTCAATTTAGCTTCTTCTTAAATTGATGCACAAACAAACTCAGCGATACCCTTCTCAAAAGATGATTGCTCAGTTTGAGCAATTTGGCAAATCGATTTTGCTAATTGCTTTGCAATGCGGCATCTTCTTTCTGGCATTCACTAACATTTCTGTTGCAATGACTTTTGAAAAACAAGAGCGTTGCGTTATTCCAGCTAAACCAAAATGTCAAACGGTGATCTTAGCTGTTGGACAAATCGATCAACAAACGCCTGAACAATTTAAAGCAATTGCCAAGGACTTTCCTCAGGGCTCTTGGGTAGTACTTTCAAGTCCTGGCGGTAACGTAGTCAGCGCCATGCGAATGGGTCAGCACATTCGTGAAGCGGGATTGAATACGACGATAGGCTCAACTGATTACAGTCCACCCAATTGCCTATCCTCTTGCGCATATGCGTTTGTAGGTGGTGTATCACGAAGCCTCCCTGAAGGTAGTAAATACGGCATCCACCAATTTAGAGGTAAAGATAAAGCGCTCAGTGAGGATGAAGCGCAAAAAATTAGCGCTACGCTAGCTGCATATCTGGATGTCATGGGGGTAGATCGCCATCTACTGGATTACGCTCAGGTGACTACCAGTGAAAAGATGAGTGTCTTATCCCTTGCCCAAGCAAAGTTACTCAAGGTAGATAACACAGGACAATCCCCTTACCCACGTTGGCGACTAGAAGCTACCGCCAACAGCCAGTTAGTGGCAGTCAATAATCCCCCCACCCTCAGCGGCAATCCCTCTAGCATCTTAGGGCTCTTGCAAGTAAGCAATACAGACAAGAGCAAGAAGATTGTCTTTTTAATCTTTTATAAAAGTGAGGATGAAGCCACTTTTAAACAAAAGATTGATCATCAGCTCACCATTGATCAACAAACCTTCACACTCAAACAAGCAGAAGACTGGCAAAAGAAAGCCAACGGCTATCAAGCAGGTTTTTTGATTGCAGACGAAGCGCTCAAAGCCCTAGCGCAAGCACCGGAAGAAAGCACCATCAACCTCCAGTCCAGTCTAGGTAAAGTTCGTTTTGGTGTGGGTGGCTTTAAAAATATCTACCAGGTTTTTGTAGGAAGCGATAACAAAGAAGTGCGGAAATAATTCCTCCGCCTTAACTTAAGAAAATAAATCTAATAGCGGCTGCGAGCTAATCCTGCCATCAAATCGGGCTGACTTACGTTGCGCAAATAGAGCGCGATCCGTGGGATGAACGCTAGTGCTATCTTTATCCCAATCGACTTCAACCAAAACACTGTTGGCATCATACGCATAGAGGCCAGCTTGCAATGCTAATAGCGTAAGCTCTGCATCAGCGAAGTGACGTTGATAGCCTGGGTGGAAAAAATTTCCTGCATAATTGTTTTGTGCCCAAACTCGTTTAGCCAAACCAAAACCTGCTAATGCGCCCGCCCACTTGCCGTCGTTAAATCCTAAAAAAGATTTAGTTTCACCTAGTGCTTCAATAGCTAGTTTGAGCCACTGACGACCTGCGAAAGCATCTTGAGCTACATAACCAAAATAAGGGCTTTTGCTTTGCTTAAATACCGTATTCACAATCGCGATAAATCCCAGTTTGCCATCGTCATGAACGGCCAATATGAAGCCCTTTGCGGCTGCCCTACTGGACATCAATTCGCAGGCTTGTTGGGCTTGGCTGGCATTGATAAAGGGCATCACCACTAAGGCGCCCTCAACTACCAATGGGTGATTCTCAAAGTCTTGCAGTTCAGATGAAGAGATATATTTGATTTGCATAGTTAAATCATTTCCTCAATCACTCATTTACTTATTTTTGTATTTAATGCAGCAATAGAAACCGTGTGTCTTTCGCAAAATAAATGACCAGAGTGTAGAACTTGTATCTTGGTACCCATGAACAGCGCTTCACGGGCTGTTAAGCCACTGCTATACGGAAAGGTATCAATCATCGTCGCATGGCGATTGAGCTCTTGTAAAGCCTCCTCGTGCGTCTTGGGAATCACAAACTCGACTTGCTCCCCCAGTACCGCATTAATACGCTCTTGTACCTGAGGGTAGCGATACTGACGATGGATAAATACTTTTTTGCCGGGCATCTTGGCCAACTCTTGTAGAAAAGGTTTTGATACCTTAGCTGGGTTAGAAAAAACGCAAGGTGTTTTGGATTTTTTGCTGGCAGGCTTGGGTAAGTATGAAGGCGGCGTATATGTAGCATAACCCTCAGGAATCTGTATCAATGGTTCTCTGTACAGACTTTGCAGCTTTGCTGGAGACTGCCACTGATCCCCAATCCAGCCATCAAAACTCTCTAAACCGGTAGTGGCACTCTGACCTCCTACCCACTTAAATTGTTGGCGGGCCGGCTTAACTGATAAAGCTTGCAGTGCAATCGGGTCCATCCAGCCGCCTAGATCATAAAGAACGTCTAAATCGGCTTCATGAATTCTCTTCGCTAAATCGCTTGCGCCCCAATGCGCAACATCAACCCACTCACTTGCAAGAGATTTAAATTCAGCTGTTGCTACATCATTTTGATGGCCGCGATTAAAGATCACAATATCGCACTGCGGTGCTATTTTGTGCCAACCTGCGATCGTTAAAAAATAGACTGGAGAAATCCCAAACTGGGGCGATAGCAATCCTACTCTGGGACGATAAGACGCTTTAGCGTAGGCTGGTGTGCGATCCACTAAAGCTGGTAATTGCAAACTGGGTAATCGCAGGTGCTGAGCAGAAAAAGTTTGTATCTCGTCACTTAACTGCTGTGCTGATTGAAGTGTATTCCAGTGGGGCCGCTCGTAAAGACGCGCCATGAGTGAAGTGAGTTGTGCGTCCATACTGTATTCAGCATCACCTTTAAGAGGCTCAACCAGCGCAATGGCTGCTAAGGGGTCGCCATACTCATTTAAAGTGATATTGGCCAGACCTAAGCGCGCCTGAGCGTTACTCGCATCAATTTTTAATACTTTCTGAAAAGCATGTTGCGCTTGCACTATTTGACCTAGAGCTTGATAGCTCTTGGCCAGAATCATCAGGCTTTGCCATAGGCGTGGCTTGAGATGGATTGCCTTCTGACAGGCTACTACCGCTAAAGCGGTATTGCCCATCCCAAAATGGCACAGACCCAAGTTATGAGCAAGCTCGGCAGATTGGGGATGGCTTTGGAGTAACTCCGAGTACAAGTGAATCGCTAAAGCCCACTGCTTAGTATCACGCGCATGATCGGCGTGAGCTAATACATTACTAATGTCCCCTAGCTTAGCCACCGGAATTCAGATTAAGAAAACTTAATATCGGTTGGTGTAATGGTGCGTAAATAGGTTTTAGCCCACTCCTTGCCATTGATCTGCGTCAGGTAAAGATTACGGTAATTGACCCAACATACGCCAAGCCAAGCCGACTTGGTTCGATGGGCAACATCCTTCATCTCGCGCAATAGCTTCAAATGCACATTGAGCTCACGCTCACGCTCAGGCAAGGCTATCTTGTAAGACTTCATTGATTTACCGGCCGTTTTCATAAAGACTGGAAAAAGGCGTTCAACGATGAAAGGCACGTAAGTAGCCCCATTATGAATGCCCTGCTTATCTGCCATTGGGGAGTGCATCAAGTCACGTACCTTAGGCGGTAATTTTTTATTCGCTAGCGACAAAATATCACGTACCCATGGCAAATACGCTGCCCAGAATTTAGGGGTTGCAACTAAGAAGTTCGTGGCAGAAAATTGCTCAGAAGAACTTAAGCTCGTCAGCTCATCAACCGGCAAACCCGTTACCTGAAATACCGCTTGTGAGAGCGCAAAAAACTGTGGGTGAGCAGTCTCACCTTGAAGCCAACTATTGTGATACAGGGCTTCAATCTGTGGATAAGGATTACAGAAATACACATCATTGCCAGGGTGCGCTTGAATACTTTTCACCCAATCAGCACCACCCATACCAGTAAGCTCAGCAAAGCGCCAGGACAATGTACCCCACAATTGCGCATCTTTAACATACTCCGTATTCATGAGTTGTTCAAAGACTGCAAAGTCCATCAGCTCAGAGGTATTTTTACTATTATCGAGAGGTGAAAAATTAGCATCGAGTAAGTCACGTTGCCACGGCTCGTTATAGATTTGGAAAATTCGCAAAGGCGACTTTAAAGAGCCCGCTGGTTTTTTAACGAGATCTTTTTCAAGGCCAGTTTCTGCTTTAGGAATAGGGCCAGCAGAACTCTCAAGCAATGAGTGATCATCATCCTTATCATTGCTCTTACCGTTTGACTTGCCGTTAGTTTTGCCATTCACCTTACCATTCATTTTGTCATTGGCTTTAACGTTGATCGCCTCATTGGCTTTATTGCTCTCTTTAGGTCCTTTTTTTAATTCCGGAGACTTCGCAGTAGGAACTTTTGATGGAGCTTTAGCAGCAGCATTTTCAGTAGAATCAGTAGTTTTATTGTCAGGCGCAGCATCAACTTGGCGCGCCACAGAAGGCCCAATAGCGGCTTTTTGCACTACGGCACGATTTTTATTGCTCACTCCCGCGCGACTTGCAGCTTGAGGTGCTTTAGTGCCAGTTTTTGGTGGATTTTTTTTGGTCGCCATGGCTTTTGCTCAATACCCTAATATTGGTGAGATAAGATGAGATAAGGAAGTTAGATTATTGAGGTCAATAATATCGTAAAAAATCTAATTTTAACCGCGTTAGACCAATAACTGAGGGACAAAATGAATGTCCAACTTTGGAATCTTTGAGCCCATCCTCACAATTAAAATGCTGTGGATTATTAACATAGTGATGATGCGTTGCTGGGCAGATCTAGTGCCCAAGTACATTGTTAATGAAACTGTTGAGTAGGCCTCTCAGAAAAAATCAGGCTACCTATTTCTTTATAAAATTGCTTCGCATATCTTAATAAGTATGGCAATTTTTTAGAAATATGCGCGCCGATTACCATCAATCAAGCACAAATAAAGCAAAAGGGGCCCGAAGACCCCCCTGCTTTACCTCACTTGAACACTGGTACTGCTCAAACTTACTTCAGCAGCAATTAAGCAGCGATTAAAGATCCTGCTTTTACTTGACCTGCATCGGCATTCATTGCATCGGCACGTGCACTCAGTCTTGCTTGTACAGTCTCTACTACTGGACCGCTGGTATGAAGCTTGCCGTAGCCTTGCGTATCCCAAATATGACGCCAGAGCGGCACATCTTTAGGGGCTGGCATTTGCTCTGCAGTACCAAATACTTTGCTATCGCCTAGG